>JACTMJ010000009.1 GCA_014584705.1 Acidobacteriota bacterium
GCCGGTGCAGGTTTCCTGGAACTCCATCAGGCGCTCCCCGCCCAGCCCGTAGAACATGTAGGTGACCGTATTCCCGCTGCGCACGAAGACCCGCTGGTTAGCGTGATTGTAGCCGTAGCTCTGCGCCCCCGCTCCGGAATGACTCGACGTCACCATTCTGTTGGCTACATCGTACCCCATCGTCATCAGCGGCATTTGCGTCAGGTTGCCGTTGGCGTCGTATTGATGGCCAGCCGTTGCGATGCGGTTCGTCGCCGCGTCGATGGCCACGCTGTGCGTGGGGGCGCTGCCCTTGGTGACGGTTTGGTTGGTGCGGTTGCCGAAGCCGTCGTAGCTCCACGCGAGGCCCCACGCATTGCTCACGGTCTCCGCACTTACCAATCGCTGCAGCGCGTCGTATTGATAAACCACCGTCTCCGCGCTCACCGCGTCGGTTTGCGAAAGGATCTGGCCGTTGTTCCCGGTGGCGTGAAACGCGTAGGCGGCTGCAAGCAGTGCTGATTACTCTGGCTGTTCATCGCTGCCGGTAGGGATCCATTTCAGGCGATCTTTGTTCTTAAAGATCCAAAGTTCCTCTTTGGATTTGATCTCATCGGCTCGCAATCGGCGCGGAAGCTGCTCGCTATAGATCTCGGCTAAATCAGCCAATGGCTCATGAATGACATCAATCTCAACCAAGCCAGCAAACCTCATGGACACAGTCTCACCCGCTGGATTGGTATAGGAGTAATTGTAATCGTCACCTAGCTGAACCGCCTTTCGAAATACCGTTTCCAGGTCAGGCGCTTCTATAAGGTGAAAGTTTATATGGGTCAGATAGGTCAATTGCTTTCCTTCTACGGCCATTTCTATTCCAAGCTGCGCCAAAAACCACATGAGTATTCCCTTCGCTTGAGCTAGCTATCCTTGCTCTGCCTACTGGTGCGGCAACCAAGAGCTTTCGACGCCGCTTTGATTGTATCCGTCAGAACAACCGCATTCTTGAAGGGATGGCTGGAATCCGGCGGGCATGGGGAATGACGGATTCCTTGTTCTCGTTTGGGTGCGGAGTAGACCTGGTTTCCCGTTGTCGGGCGAGCGGGCTTGGGTGAGGCGAGGTTTGCCCTCTCTTCGGTGTCGTCGTTGGCCTACGGGCGCGATCCACGGGAGCGTGATGGGCCTATTTCGCGGGGGCCGCGCTCGGGCTGAGGGAGGCGGCGAGTCGGGCGATGGCATCGGCAACCAAGCGGGGTTCGCTGATGGGGATGTAGTGCCCGCTCTCCGTGGCCACGCGATGGGAACTCTCCGCGGCTCCGGCGGTCATGGCCTGGTGCCGCTCCTCGATGTAGCGGAGTTGGGCACGTTCAAACGCGAGGGTTGCGGGGTCCGCCTGTTGCTCCAGAAGGCTCTGGTCGTTGGCGAAATTGCCCATGCGCCCCCTGGAGAGCACCACGGACGGCTTGGCCTTGAGGAGCGCCAGCGCCTGGCGGGCTTCCGCCATGCCAACGTAGGCCGTGCGGCTTTCCGCCAGAACGGCATCCGTCGCTTGCGTTCGGAGCTTGAGGGCGCGGTGCACGGGGAGGAGTTCCGGCATCGGGGAGGTGGCGTCGAAATTGCCGCCGGCCAGGGCGCGCACCATGCCGATTCTCGCCAGCCAGGAGAGCAACGGCGTGCCACCGTCGCCATCGGGGCAGGGTCCGCGCTCGGCGACGATCTCATCCACTTTCTCGCGAATGGCTTGCCGCTCCGCGCCCTCTACCTTGGCGGCGACCCCATCCAGGCGCTGTTTCAGGCAGTCCGGGGGAAGCGGATCGACGAGGACGATTCCGGCGATCTCCGCCGGGTGCTCCCGTGCCATCACGAGCAGTTGGAGAGCGCCCAATCCGTGGCCCACGGGCAGGTAGGGCGGGGCTTCTCCGGAGGCGGCGAGCACGCGGTGCAATTCCCGCGCGGTGGCGGTGATGCTACGGTCTTCCGCGCCGGGGTCGCTCCAACCAAGACCGGCGCGGTCAATGGCGCAACTACGCAGACGCCCGCCGAGCGCTTTCTGCACCCCGCGCCAAACGAGGCCGGAATCGGAAATATCGGCGTTGAAGACGACGAGAGGCCCGACACGGCGCTCCCCCTCGCAATAGATGTGGATGCGACGCCCGCCAAGGTCCACCATGCGGCCGGGAGGCGGGTACGCCCGCATATCGGCCGCCTCTCCCGCCGATTGCAGGATCCATCCGCCCATCGGGATGGCGAATACAAGCGCAATCTGTACGTAGACGACAAGGCGAAGCCAGCGGGGAATGGACGCGAACATAGCCGGAGACTTCTATTGTTGCAGGAGAGGGCGAGGAGCGGCGCGCGCGGCCTCTACTGAACCTGGCGGATGACGGTGCGAACAACGCCCTGGATGCGCAGATCCGCGCGGGGAATCAATTCCGGGAAGTCCGGGTTCTCCGCGCGCAGGAACCAGGAATCCTTCACGCGCACCAGCCGTTTGAGGGTGCTTTCGCCGTCAATGAGGGCAACCACGATCTGGTTATTTCGCGGATTCGAAGCCGGTTCCGCCACGACGAGGTCTCCGTCGAGAATACCGGCATCCCGCATCGATTCGCCCCGCACCCGGAGGGCGAAGCTGCCGGTTCCGGGCTTGAAGCCGAGCGTCTTTTCGTCCACGGACACGCAGGCGTCCGGACGTTGCTGCGCGAGTTCCTGGGGGGACCCGGCGGGAATGGAACCGAAGAGCGGCAGGTCCGCCACCGGCAAACGCAATTCGTGCATGGGCCCGGCAAGATCGATCTGCCGCGAGCCGCGCTCTCCGCGGCGAATCATGCCCTTGGCTTCGAGCGCCTGCAAATGCCCCACGATGCCATTCGGGCTGCGGATCCCGAAGTGCCGCTGCATTTCGGGGATGGAGGGGGAACAGCCATTCTCGGCGCGGAATTCCGTGATGTAATTCAGAATGTCTTGCTGGCGTTCGGTGAGCATCTTTACACTAGAAACTTTTACAGGTAAGGGGAGAGATGTCAAGTCCATTGTTACCGCTGGGGATTCCGGATGACGGTTCCTTCCGCTCCCGGTTGGCGAGCGCGCTGCGCACGCTGGCCGCGCGCGGCATCCTCATGGGCGGGAGTTCGTGGAAATACCCCGGATGGCTCGGGCAGATCTATACGGAATCGCGCTACCTCACGCGGGGCAAACTCTCCCGCAAGAAGTTTGAAGCGGAATGCCTGGGCGAGTACGCCGAAGTGTTCCCCGCCGTGGGGGCGGACTTCTCTTTCTACACCTTCCCGCCCCCGGAACAGTGGGCCAAACTCTTCCATGCCGCGCCGGGCTTGTGTTTCGGCCTGAAGGCCCCGGAGATGGTGACGGTGAAGCGCTGGCCCAGCCACGCGCGCTACGGGAGCCGCGGCGGTACCGACAATGAGCAGTTTCTCGACGCCGGGCTCATTACGAATGCGTTCCTCGAACCGCTCGCGCCGTATCTTTCGCAGGTGGGCGTGGTGATGCTCGAGTTTGGCACGTTCGCCAAGAGCGACTTCGCGGAGCCGCGTGCCTTCATCGAGGATCTGGACCACTTCCTGAGCGCCCTGCCCCCGGCATTCCGCTACGCCGTCGAGATTCGCAACCCGGACTACCTGGTGGACGATTACTTCGCCTGCCTCAAGGCAAACCGCGTGGCGCACGTCTTCAACGCCTGGAGCCGGATGCCCACGCTGCGGGAACAGATGGCGCATGAGGCGGCTTATACGACGGACTTCGTCGTCTCACGGGCGCTGCTTCGGAAGGGCCGGCAGTATGAGCAGGCGGTGAAGCGCTTCGAACCTTATGAACACGTGCAGGACCCCAACCCCGAAGCGAGGCAGGCGCTGGCCGCCCTCGGCAGGCGGGCCGAACTCGAAAAGCGAATCGCCTATATCTTCGTGAACAACCGGCTGGAGGGCAACTCGCCGGAAACCATGATGGCCGTGGCGGACCTGCTGCTCGCGGAGTGAAGCGAAGGAATCGCGGATCGTGCCCCGTTTTTCGGGGAGATTCGCCGCTTCCCGCGCTACAATCGGGAATTCCATGGAAAGCTTTCTCCAATCCCTGAACGATTTGAACAGCACGGTGAACGCCATCGTCTGGGGTCCGCCGCTGATGATCCTGCTCGTGGGCATGGGCATCGTATTGACGATCGCCACGGGCGGCATCCAGTTCCGGCGTCTGCCGATGACTTTTCGCGAGGTACTGGGAAAGCTCTTCGACAAGGACAGCGGAACGGGCTCCGTGACGCCGTTCCAGGCTCTCGCCACGGCGCTCGCCTCCACCGTGGGCGTCGGCAATATCGCCGGAGTGGCGACGGCCATCTTTCTTGGCGGCCCCGGAGCGCTTTTCTGGCTGATGTTCTCCGGTCTCGTCGGGATGGCGACGAAGTTCTCGGAGATTGTGATCGCGCTTCACTACCGGGAGCGGGATGCAAGCGGCATCATGCGCGGCGGCGCGATGTACGTGCTCAGCAAGGGCCTGAAGATGCCTTGGCTGGGCAGTGTTTTCGCCATGCTCACCGCGCTTGCCGCGTTCGGCATCGGCAATATGGTGCAGGCGAACTCCGTGGCGGACGCGGTGTTCGCCTCGTACGAGGTGCCCCGCCAGGCAACCGCCATCGTCCTCTGTGTGATCACCGCGATGGTGGTTCTCGGGGGCTTGCAGAGGATCGCGCAATTCACCACCGTGCTCGTGCCGTTCATGTGCATCTCTTACATCGGTGGAGCCGTGTTCATCGTCCTGCGCTATATTGACCGGGTTCCGGAGATGGTCACGCTCGTCTTCGAGTCCGCGTTTACGGGGCACGCCGCCGCGGGCGGTTTCGCGGGAGCCACCATCCTGCAGGCCATGCGCATGGGCATCGCGCGCGGGCTGTTCTCGAACGAAGCGGGACTCGGCAGCGCGCCCATCGTTCACGCCTCGGCGTCGACCGACCATCCGGTGCGCCAGGGGCTTTACGGCATTTTCGAAGTCTTCGTCGATACCATCGTCGTTTGCCTGCTCACCGGAATGGTGGTGCTCGTCACCGGAGCCTGGACCTCCGGCGCGAACGGCGCGGCTCTCTCCGCGAAGGCGTTCGAGATCGGCCTTCCCGGCACCTGGGGGCATCTGGTGGTGAGCACCGGGCTGATTACGTTCGCCTTCTCGACTATCGTCGGTTGGGCCTTCTACGGGGAGACGGGCGTCACCTACCTCTTTGGAACAAAGGCGCAATTGCCGTACCGGCTGCTTTGGGTGGTGTTCGTCTACCTCGGCGCTACTGGCAGTCTCCAGACGGTATGGGGCATCGCGGATACGCTCAACGGGCTGATGGCCGTGCCGAACCTGATCGCGATCGCGC
The DNA here is from genome assembly GCA_014584705.1 of Acidobacteriota bacterium. Taxonomy (GTDB): domain Bacteria; phylum Acidobacteriota; class Terriglobia; order Bryobacterales; family Bryobacteraceae; genus JACTMJ01. The sequence continues at coordinate 5,339 of JACTMJ010000009.1, forward strand.
TCTCCATTGGCCTGCTCCGGCGGCTGATCCGGGAGTTTTTTTCCGTACCGCGCTAGGAGAGCGTGGTTCCACGGGAGAGGCCCTGTGGCGGCAATTGCGAACTTTCGCTTCGTTTGCAAAGATACGCTAGGAGCACTGAGTCCGCCGTGACAGAAACGACGCTGCCGCCGTCTTCGTCTTCTCCCGAAACGCCTCCCAGGGTCAGCCATCTCCACACGTTCTTTCTTTTTCCTTTCGCGATTGACCGCCAGATCGTCCGCGAGCAGCAGCCCGAGTTCTGGAGCCAGCAATCGGATTGGATTGATGGGGTGGACAACTGGCTGCAGTGTACCGGGGCGAAATCGCGCAGTCGCTTCGCGAACCGGGTCGGCGTCTGGCAGCGCGATTCCTACCGCAGTTTCGATCTCAATTCGCTCGCCTACCAGGACATGGTCTTTTTCCACCCGGTCGTGCGGCGGATCTTCTTTGACGCCAACCATCCGGTGCCCGATGAGACCGAACCGCGCACGCTGCTGCGGGTCTACACCGCTCCGCTGCCGCCGGGTACGCGGCTCTTCTATGACTGCGAGGACGTCCGCGGACGCTCCGCCCGGGTGCAGGTGACCGATCTGCGCCTGTTCATTTTCGCCAACGGCGTCAGCACGCTCTCGATCGGCGTCGAGGCTTTCGACCTCGATGCGGAGCAGGCGCTCTGGATCAATGAGATGATGCGCAAGGTGTGCCCTTCGAGCGGACGGCAGAAGCGCGAGGGGCGGATTCCGTCGCGCGCGGCGCTGGTGCTTGAAAAGGACGAGGAAGAGCAGGTCATCGTCGAGGAAACTTTCCCCACGGCGACGATCGTGGGTTACTACCCGCCGGTTTCCCGCCTGGTGCAGGCGCTGCTCTACTTCGTGAATTACGGCAAGCGCGAGTTTGAGCAACTGCTCGACGAGCGGATGATCGTGAACACGTATGTTTCGCTTGATCCGGAGTCGCTTCCCGAAGGCTACGCGGAATCGGAAAGCCTGCGCCGCTTGCTGAGCCTCTTCCTGTGGGTGGACCGCTACTCCCCTGGCTACCGGTACGACAAGCGATTCGTGGAGCGACGCCTGCGCGCCGCACTCTACACCCGCTGGGCTCACGAAGGCACTTATTACGGCTGCACCGGCTACAGCGACCTCACGTTCACGCTGGGCGCGCGGGATTGCGGGGAGCATGCGCTCGAAGAGGGATTCCTGGTCCACCGCATGTTCAACACGCGCTATTACCTGATGGCGATGGTGGCCCTGTTTTACCGGGCGACGCTGCTCGATTTCGAAGAGAAGGTGGCGCTGGTTTCCAAACGCCTCTATGAGGACCAGGCCGACGGCGCGATCGACGAGGAGAATCTGGATGTGGCGGGGGCGCTGCGCGGCGAGTTTCTGCACTTCTCCAACTACTGGTTCTATCCGGAACTGGCCAACAAGGAGGAGGAGCACGAGCACTTCCAGATGAAATGCCACGCCTATGGCGTCTTCGCGCGCAAGAAGGAAATCGAGGAGGATCTCGACAAGCTGAACTCCTTCCTCCGCGAGATTTATCAGGCGCGCAACACCCTCGCGATCAACCGCCTCGCCATGCTGAGCATCATCACCGGGCTCAGCGCCGTGCTGACCGGATTCTTCGGCATGAACTTCGGCAGGGAATTCGCGCGGATGGTCTTCGAGCCGACGGGAAGCTTCCCCGTCGTGCATTGGGGCGCGCTGCTCTTCGTGACCATTTGCTCCGTGGGCGCGCTGGGTTTTGGAATATTTCTGATCGTCCGCAATTGGGGGGACTACCGCGGCATTTTGCTGCCGCATCTGGCCCGCAAAGACGGCGAATGGCAATGGTACAGCCTCCGCAAGGCCGATCTCCGCGAGGAAGAACGCGACGAAGAGGAAGAATAGCCGCTCCTCGTCCGCCTCCAACCGATCCCCGACGATCCCGCCTGAGTTGGAAGTGGAGAGAGCGCGCTCCCATGAAGTTCATGGAGAGAGCGTATGCAGCAAGCGCGCAAGCATCACACCGGCGAAGGGGAGGCCGCCATATTGCAGTCGCGATTCCGGGGTGCCATCCGTGGGAGCACGCCAGAGGGGAGCGAGCGGCGAAGCATGCTCGCGAATAACGGCAATGGGATACCGAATTTGTCCCGCCGGCCGGGTGCGCGCGTCGCCCGGTGAGCCCGCGGGGCGCCATGATCGGCCCAGGCATGAAGCAACACGCCACGCCCAATGAGTTTACGAACACTCCGGCAGGATCGCATGGTTCCGGACCGCCCGTGCGCGAGCGTCTGCTTGACGTCCCGCGCGGCATTGGTTCCAGGCAGGTGTTTGAGCGGCTGATGAGGCGCCGGGAGGCCCGAAGAAGATCGTCAGATTTGCCGCCTCTTCGCTCGCCCTGCTAAGATTGAAAGGTTGCCCGGTCGCGCAAGCGCGGGCAGATTCTGCGTCATCGTTGAGATTTCCATGCCGAAACTAAAAACACACAAAGGCGCTGCCAAGCGCTTCCAGAAGACCGGCACGGGCAAAGTGAAGCGCAACAACTCGATGCACCGTCACATTCTGACTTCGAAATCCACGAAGCGGAAGCGGCGGCTGCGCAAGGCAGTGATGGCTTCCGACCCCGATACGAAGGTCGTTTCCCGAATGATTCCTTACGCCTAGACGCCAGGCCTTCCGGGAAGGGAGGCCGGCGCGCGGCGCGCATAGTCCGGTGTGGACAGGGCCAGTGGCACTGCCTGTTTCACCCGCAACCATCCGCATACGCCGGGAGGCCGCGCGGATTCGCCTTGAGGGCAAGATGCCCCGGCGAAATTCACTTCCTTAGGAGGAAAACGTGCCCAGAGTTAGACGAGGACCAAAACGCGCAGCCAATCGCAAGCGCGTTCTTAAACAGACAGAAGGCTTCTTTCTCACGAAGAGCAAGCTGCACCGCTCGGCGCAGGAATCGCTCGAAAAGGCCCTGAAATACGCATACGTCGGGCGCAAGCTGAAGAAACGGGATTTCCGTTCGCTTTGGATCACGCGTATCGGCGCCGCCTGCCGGAACCACGACATTTCCTACAGCAAGTTCATGGGCGGATTGAAGGCCGCGGGCGTGGATCTCAACCGCAAAATGCTCTCGGAAATCGCGATTGCCGACGATGCGGCGTTCGCGGATCTGGTGGCCACGGCGAAAAATGCGGCGTCCGCGTAGGAAATCGCACATTCGCGCGGAAAACCCGCGAAAGCCATACGGATCACGGCTCCAAACGCAGTAGAATAGGACGCATGGACGCCCAGCAAGCTGCCGTCGTGACACCCGATACCGACGCTCTCCTCCATCTTGAAGAACGCATTCTCCGGGCGGTGCAACTGGTCACCAGTCTCCGCTCGGAGAAGCAATCTCTCCTCAGCGAGAAATCGCAACTCCTCGCCGAAAAGCAGGCCCTTGAAAGCGACCTCTCCGCCGCTCGCCAGCAGGTGGCGGAAACCAAGCGCGAGCTGGATTCCCTGCGCGGCGACCGCGAAGAGGTGAAGACGCGCATCGAATCTCTGCTCAGCCAGATGGACGCGCTCGGCGACGCCTGATTGGCTGGCTGAAGAGCGCGGGGGCACTGCTTCCCAGGCGCTCGCTCTGAACGGCATCCCGGCTTCCCTGCTTTGCATCGTCACCGCTGCTTCGCGCCGACGCCGCCGCTTCGTGCAATCGCATTGCGGGAAGGAGAGCCGCCCGGCCGTGCCGCCACAGGCTATGCGCAAACAACGGCGGCGAGAGGCGCGATCTCTAGGCGGGCGACATCAGCTAACGTATACTGATGCTTTGCCCGGGATTTCATCAGACGGCATTCCGGAATCCGCGCATTGCGTTCGCCGCGCGTCCGGCTGCCAATTCATTCTCAGGAATCGACTATGTACAAGCTCGTACTCATCCGCCACGGCGAGAGCCAGTGGAACAAAGAGAACCGGTTCACCGGCTGGAAGGATGTAGACCTCTCCGAGAAGGGCCGCGTGGAAGCCGCCGAAGGGGGACGCCAGTTGAAGGCGGATGGATTCACCTTCGACGTTGCCTATACCTCCGTTCTGAAGCGCGCTATTCGCACTCTCTGGCTGGTGCTGGACGAGATGGATCTGATGTGGATTCCGGTTCATCGCCGCTGGCGATTGAACGAACGCCACTACGGGGCATTGCAGGGTTTGAATAAGGCCGAGACCGCCGAGAAGTTTGGCGACGAGCAGGTGAAAGTGTGGCGGCGCAGCTATGACACGCCTCCCCCCGCTCTCGAACCGACCGATGAGCGATACCCTGGGCTGGACCCCCGGTACGCCAGCCTGAGCAAGGACGAACTCCCGCTTACCGAGTGCCTCAAGGATACGGTTGCCCGCTTTCTGCCGCTCTGGCACGAAGAGATCGCCCCGATGGTGAAATCGGGGAAGCACGTGCTGATCGCGGCCCACGGCAACAGCCTGCGCGCTTTGGTGAAGTACCTCGACAACATCTCCGACGAAGCGATTGTTGAGCTGAACATCCCTACCGGTATTCCGCTGGTTTATGAACTCGATGCGGATTTGAAGCCGATCAAGAGCTACTATCTGGGCGATCCCGAGAAGGTGGCCGCGGCCGCGAACGCCGTGGCGAATCAAGGCAAGAAGAAGTAAGCAGAGCCGCTGGAGCCGCCAGGACCAAGGACCGTGCCGCACGACCAACAACCCGAATCGGAGCCGGTGGCCCCAGGCGGAGAGCTCGAACGCAAGCCCGCGCGCGATTCCTCCGGCTCGCGCGGGGAGCGGCCGTTCATCAGCGTGGTTGTTCCGGTGAAGAACGAGCGCGACACGGTGGAGGAACTCACGCAACGGGTGCGCGCGCAGTTGGCCGACTACCCGCACGAGATCCTGTTTATCGACGATGGCTCCACCGACGACACGTGGGCCGTTCTAGAGCGCATCCATCTGCCGGACGTGGTGCGGATCGTGAAGTTCCGGCGCAATTTCGGGAAGACGGCGGCGCTCAAGGCGGGCTTCAACCTCGTCCGCGGCGAAATCGTCTTTACGATGGACGGGGATTTGCAGGATGACCCGGCGGAGATTCCGCGCTTCCTCGCCAAGCTCAACGAAGGCTACGACCTGGTTTCCGGCTGGAAGAAGCGACGGCATGACCCCGCTTCGAAGGTGCTGCCCAGCCGTATTTTCAACCGTGTGGTTTCGGCGACCACCGGACTGCGGGTCCACGACGTGAACTGCGGCTTCAAGTGCTATCGACGGGAAGTGACACAGGCGCTGCGCCTGCACGGCGAGATGCACCGCTTCATGCCCATCCTGGCGCACGCCCACGGCTTCCGTTTCTCCGAGATTGTGGTTACGCATCACAAGCGCCAGTTCGGGAAATCGAAGTACGGGGTCCTCCGCCTGTTCAAGGGATTCTACGACCTGTTCACCGTGCTTCTGCTGACGAAGTTTACGGATCGCCCGGCGCATGGGTTTGGCTTTCCCGCCACGGGTCTGATGGTGCTTTCCATGGCTGCCGGGATTGCGTGCGTGCTCACGGGCGGCAATCTGCTGTGGGCGCTGGCGTGCGCCACGCTGTTTGTCACCGCGTTCTGCGCGTTCTGCTTCGGGTGGGTGGCGGAGATGATCGTGACGACGGGCGAGTTCAACAACGCCTTTTATTCGATTGAGAAGGTGCGGGATTAACCCGGTGCCGGGAAGCGGTTTCCGCCCGAGTCGGGGGAGCGTGGGGTGCCGCCGATGATCCGTCGCCTCAAGACCGCGCTCAAGTATCTTCTGCCCGCGCTGATCATCCTCTTCCTGGCGCGCTCGATTCACACGAACTGGCAGCAGATCCGGGAATATCCCTGGCAGTTTGATTTTCCGCTACTCGCACTTGCCTCTCTTTTCAGCTCCACCTGGTTCTTCGTGCGGACATGGATCTGGTGGCAACTCGTGCGAGAAATGCATGAGCACGTGCCGTACTGGCCGGCATTCCGGGTCTTCATGATCTCGGAGGTGGCGCGCTATGTGCCGGGCAAGATCTGGCAATACGTCAGCCGCATTTATCTCGCGCAAAAATACAATATCCCGCCGGCGCTCACGCTCACGAGCGCGCTTGTGGAACTCCTGATGGTGATGATCGCCGCCGGCGTGCTGACACTCGCCAATGCCTCGCTGATTCTTCCCGCGCTTGAAGAGCAATACCGCCCGCTGTTTCTGGTGGCGCTGCTGGCGGCGCTGGTGCTGGTGCATCCGAAATCGCTCAAGCTGTGGAGCCGCGTGCTGGCGAAGTTCCTTCGGCAGGAATGGGTGCCGTTCGATGTGCGCTACTCGCATCTGGTGATGATTCTCGCGGCGAGTCTGCTGACGTGGGTGCTCAGCGGCTATGGCTTCGCGCTATTTGTGCAGGCTCTGACTCACGGGACGGACGGCCATACGGTGCAACTGGCCGTTGTTTACGCCGCTTCCTGGCTGATCGGGCTGCTGGCGATCATCGTGCCAGCGGGCGTGGGCGTGCGCGAGGGCACGATGACGCTGCTGCTGGCTGTGTTCATGCCGCATCCCACGGCGGCGGTGCTGGCCATCGCATCGCGCCTGTGGATCACGCTTCTCGAGGTGATACTGCTGGGGGCGGCGCGGCTGTTGATTCCCGGCCCGGAGATGGACGCGAAGCCAACCGCCGGTGGTGTGGATTCCACGCTCTGAAGGATCTCGCCTTTCGCTCGCAGTTGGAATAGAATCGCTTGCAGCGATCAGGCGCGGAGGTGATGATGGCGCTGCTTCAGGTTCTGTTCAGCCCTTCGGCGGCGTTCACCGGGTTGCGCGGCAAGAAGTGGGCGTGGATCCTGCCCGTCGTGCTTACTATCGGGGTCTCGCTTCTCTCAGTAACCCTGTTGTTGCAGCGCTTCACGGCGCTGGCCATCATTGAAGACCAGATCGCTCAGAGCGGCCAGCAGGTGCCCGCGCAGGGCCTCGGCCCGGCCGTTGGAATCGCGACCGTGATGATGTATGTCGGCCCCGTCTTCTCGACGGTGCTCTCGGTTCTGATTCTGGCGCTGCTGTTGTTCGGCATCGTCAAGGGATTCTCCGGAGAGACGACATTCCCGATGATGATGAATGCCGCCGCTTACGGCCTGTTTGCGTTTGCCGTGGCCAGTGCCGTGCTGTTCCTTATCATGTTCTACACGGCTCCGGACCTCAAGAGCTTCCAGCTTCAGAACCCAATTCCGCTCAATGCGGGGTATTTCGTCACGAAGGACGACGTGGGCAAGGCGGGAGTGGCCCTGCTTTCGGGTATCAACCTGTTGAACTTTTACCTGATGTACCTGCTCGCGCTGGGCGCGGCGAGACTGTCCGATCGCGTCCCCGTGGCAAAGGTGCTCTGGCCGCTGGCCGGTCTTTACGGAGTCTACGTCCTCGGCAAGGCCGGTTTGGCGACGCTCTTTTAGACGAAGTGCGCGGCGCGGCACGGGTGGGGACGCTTCCCCGGCTCGCGTTGACTTCACGTCCGCCATATCGAATAATATGCAGTATCATGAATAAACATGCCTCCGTGGCGAGGCCGTTTATCCCCATTGCCAGCACTCCCGCCATTCAGCCCGCTTCCGAGCCCCGCGGATCGTCATTGCAAACGGAATCGGCACGCGCCGAGGAACTGCGAGGCCGTGTGATGCAGCAGCGCGACTTTCGCCATGATCTGGACCTTGCGGGGGACGAACTCATCGACGTGCTGGCGCTGGCGCGGCACGTGAAGGCGTTCCCGAATCTTTACCGGAAGGCGCTCGAAGGCCGCTACATCAGTCTGCTCTTTGAGAAGCCCTCCCTGCGCACGCGGCTTACGTTCGAACTGGCCGCGAAGCAGTTGGGCGGGGACGCGGTGACCGTGGTGGGACCGATTGGAGACCGCGAGCCGCTCAAGGACGTGGCGCGGAATCTGGACCGCTGGACGCACGGCATCGTGGCTCGCGTCTTCTGGCAGCAAACCATCGAGGATTTGGCGTATTGGTCGAAGGTGCCGGTGGTGAACGCGCTGAGCGATATGTATCACCCGTGCCAGGCGCTGGCGGACGCGCAAACGCTGCAGGAGCATTTGGGGGACCTCCGGGGCCGCAAGCTCTGTTATCTTGGCGACGGCAACAACGTTTCGCATTCGCTGGCACTCACCGTGACGCGGCTTGGCATGGATTTCTCGATTGCCGCGCCCGCCGGTTACGAACCGAATGAGGATGTGTGGCAGACGGCGCGCAGCCTGGCGGAGCGCCACGACACGAAGTTGAGTTTCACAACGCGCCCGGAAGAGGCGCTCGATGGCGCGAGTGCCGTCTATACCGACGTTTGGGCCAGCATGGGCCTCGAACATGAAGCGGTGCAGCGCCGCGAGGATTTCAAGAACTTCACGGTCAGCGAGACGCTGATGGCCAAGGCGCTGCCCGGCGCGCTGTTCCTTCACTGCCTGCCCGCGCACCGCAACGAGGAAGTGACGGATGAAGTGATGGAATCGCCCGGGTCGGTGGTCTTTGACCAGGCGGAGAACCGGTTGCATGCGCAGAAAGCCATGCTGATGATGCTGCTGGGGGAAGGGTAGACCCGCCGGGTGGCCTCTCTTGTGCAATGCCCCCGATCTGCCGGAAACTGGTAGAGGCGCGCAGTCGCGATTTGTTCCCTCCTCACCTCGAAAGGACTTCGTAATTTCAACATGAGCACCCCCAAGAAAGTGGCCCTTGCGTATTCGGGCGGCCTTGATACCTCCGTGATTATTCCGTGGCTGAAAGAGAACTACGGCTGCGATGTTGTGGCCGTCTGTGGCGACGTTGGCCAGGGCGGAGAAGAGCTTGAAGGTCTGCGTGAGAAAGCGCTGGCAACGGGCGCCGTTGAATGCCACATTGCCGACATGCGCGAAGAGTTCGTGCAGGATTACATCTGGCCCATGGTGCGTTCCGGCGCGGTTTATGAGCACAAGTACCTGCTGGGGACCTCCATTGCCCGTCCGCTGATTGCCAAGAAGCAGGTGGAAGTGGCTCTGGCGACCGGCTGCGACGGCCTTGCCCACGGCTGCACGGGTAAGGGTAACGATCAGGTTCGCTTCGAACTCACTTACAAGGCGCTTGCTCCGCATCTGCCGGTGATCGCCCCCTGGCGCGAGTGGGATCTCACCTCCCGCGAAGCCGCTATCGCGTACGCGGAGGCGCATAAGGTGCCGCTGCAGGTTTCCGCCACGAAGATCTACAGCCGGGACCGCAACCTATGGCACATCTCCCACGAGGGCGGCGCGCTCGAAGACCCCGCCAACGCCGCGCCGGATGAAATCTGGATGCTCACGAAGAGCCCGGCGCAGGCTCCCGATACTCCCGGCCGCGTGACGATCGGCTTCGAGCGGGGGAACGCGGTGTCCGTGGATGGCAAGCGGCTGAGCGGCCTTGCGCTGGTGGAGAAGCTTAACGCCATCGGCGGCGAGCACGGCATCGGCCGCATCGACCTGGTGGAGAACCGCTTCGTCGGGATGAAGAGCCGGGGCTGCTATGAGACGCCGGGCGGGACGCTGATCGTTGCCGCTCTGCGCGAACTCGAAGCGCTCACGCTCGACCGGGCCACGCTGCACTACAAGCAGAAGCTCTCCATCGATTACGCCGATCTGGTGTACAACGGACTGTGGTTCACGCCGCTGCGCGAGAGCCTGGACGCCTTCTTCACCAAGATGAGCGAACTCACCACCGGCGACGTCACGCTGGAGCTCTACAAGGGCAACGTCAACGTGGTGAGCCGCAAATCCCCGTATTCGCTCTACGACGACGACATCGCCAGCTTCACCATGGGTGCGAGCTACGACCAGAAGGACGCCTTCGGCTTCATCAACTGCACCGGTCTTCCCATCAAGGTGCGTGCCGGGATGCTGGCCAGACACGCGAAGTAAGCGCAGGCGGGCGGCACGGTGAACGCCGTGCCGCCCGGCGCGCGCGCCGGGATATGCGAAAATCCACTGTCGATGAGATCCGCGCCCGCTTCGATGGCGACGTGGAGCGCTTCTCCAACCTGGAAAGCGGACAGACCGCCGCGATTGACGGCGCGCTCTGCCTGGGGCTGATCGCCGAGGCTGCCGCGCGCACGACCCCCGGTGCGCGCCACGTTCTTGACGTTGGGTGCGGCGCGGGCAACTTTACCATCCGTCTGCACGGGAAGCTGCCTTTCCGCCACGCTACCTTGGTGGATCTCAGCCTCCCTATGCTCACGCGTGCGTGTGAACGGGTGGGCGCGGCGGGTGTTGAAACTGAAATTGTGCAGAGCGACCTGCGCGAGGCCCGCTTTCCCGAGAGTTCCTTCGACATCATTCTGGCTGCCGCCGTGCTGCATCACCTGCGGGAAGAGCAAGAGTGGGAGGACGTGTTCTCGCGTTTCCACCAATGGTTGCGCCCCGGCGGTTCTCTGTGGATCTTCGATCTGGTGGCGCACGAAATCCCGGCCGTCGAAACGATTCAGAGCGAACGCTATGCGGACTATCTGCGCGGGGTGGGCGGCGACGACTACGCCAAAGCAATTTTCGAATATGTGGAGCAGGAAGATAGCCCACGCCCGCTGACCTACCAGTTGGATCTGATGCGGCATTCGGGTTTCGCCGGGATTGACGTGCTTCACAAGAACGCCACGTTCGCCGCATTCGGTGGTGTGCGGAAGTAGCCCCGGTGGCGAAGCGGCAGGGGCGGGGACGCCCGGATTCCATGCAGCCTCCATTTCGATACAACCCGTTGCGCCCGGCGTGCGTCCGATATCCAGAGGAAGCCATCATGCTCTTTGCCCGTCTCCTTGCCGCCACTCTGCTTGTCGTATTCGGGCTGTGCGCGGCGGACCATCCCGATACGTCGCTGAGCGATGCCGAGATTCAGAAGATCATTCGCACGTTTGGCGCGAAGGAGTCGGCCTTTCTGAAGGCGCGCGAGCAGTATACCTACAAGCAGAGCGTGAAGGTGGCGGAAGTGTCTCCGGCGGGAAGGGAAACCGGGAAGTACGAGTATAAGAGCGACATCATCTTCGGACCCGACAAGGAACGCACGGAGAAGGTCACGTGGGCTCCCGTGAGCACGTTGCAGCGGCTCCAACTCACGCCCGAAGACGAGAAGGACCTGCGCGACGTGCAGCCGTTCGTGCTCAACTCGGAGAATCTCGACCAATATTACATTCGCTATCTGGGTAAGCAGAATGCGGACCAGATCCCCTGCTATCTCTTCGCGGTGAAGCCAAAGACCATGATCAAGGGAGAGCGCTATTTCGCCGGGCTGATCTGGGTGGACGACAAGGACCTGCAGATCGTCAAGACCTACGGCCGCGGCGTGGGGCTGCTTGCCAAACATTCCGACCAGCAGTTCCCCAAGTTCGAGACTTACCGGGACCAGGTGGATGGCCGCTTCTGGTTTCCCGTTTTTACGATCGCGGAGACCGTGCTGCCGTTCAGCGGGGGCCCGGTGCCGATCAAGATGGTGGTGAAGTATGAGGACTATAAGCTCTTCGGCTCCACCTCAAACATCACGTTCGGGGCCGAGGTCGATACGCCGCCTTCGACGACGCCCGAGAATCCACCACCTTCGAATCCGAAATAGCGGGAATCGCATCTCAATACGAGTGTTACCATTTTAGATAGGCAGTCCGCCGTGAGCGGAGAAGGAAGAACCTTCTCTCGGGGCGGACTTGGGATTAAACTGGTTCGCGTTGGGAACGCACTGAGGGAGACAACCGCTTGTTTGGAATTCGCCGGACGACACGGGCCATGAGCCGCCGCTTTCGGGAGATCAAGCTGATCCTGGATGGAATTCGGGACACAGATCATCCGGTGATGGCGCACATGATCCCGATTCGGCGCTGTAACCTCGCTTGCACCTATTGCAACGAGTACGACGACCACTCGCCCGCCATCCCGATTGAAACGCTGCTGGCGCGGATTGACCATCTGGCGCGGCTGCGCACCTCCATCGTCACCATGAGCGGCGGGGAACCGCTGCTGCACCCGCACGTGGACGAAGTCTTCCGCCGCATCCGCCACCATGGCATGATCGCCGGACTCATCACGAACGGCTACCTGCTGACGGCGGACCGCATCAAGCTGCTCAACGACGCCGGTCTCGACCACATGCAGATCAGCATCGACAACGTGATGCCGGATGAGGTTTCGAAAAAGAGCCTGAAGGTGCTCGACAAGAAGCTGGAACTGCTTTGCGAGCACGCTCACTTCCACGTGAATATCAACTCCGTGGTGGGCGGCGGCATCAAGAATCCGCACGATGCGCTGGTGGTGGGACGCCGGGCGGTGGAGCTGGGCTTCACGAGCACGGTGGGCATCATTCACGATGGCGACGGGCAGCTTCGTCCGCTGAGCGAAGTCGAGAATCGCGTGTACAAGCGCGTGAAGAAACTGGGCAAGTCGAGCTATGCGCAGCTGAACTATTTCCAGGACAACATCGCCAACGGCAAGCCAAACGACTGGAAGTGCCGGGCGGGCGCGCGCTACCTCTACATCTGCGAGGACGGGCTGGTTCACTATTGCAGCCAGCAGCGCGGATACCCCGGCAAGCCGCTCGCGGAATACACGGTGGAAGACATCCGCCGCGAATTCATTACTGAAAAAGGCTGCGCGCCGTATTGCACGGTGGCCTGCGTGCATCAGGTATCCTACATGGATTTCTGGCGCTCGCCGCAAACCATCACAGCCCCGCCACCGGCGACGATCCACACGAGCGAAGGCAAACTGGTACAGATTGCCGGACAATCGGGCGACTAGATCCCGCCTTGCATCGACATCAGGAAACGTGAATCCGGGGCCGTGCCTCGGGGTTCTCTACGTGCCGGCGCAGCACCTCGCGCGTGATGATGGCCACGTCGCCTTCACCCAGGAACAGGTAGCGGAAGAGGTACCCGACCGGGTTGCCCTCCGTCCATCCGAAATAAGCGTGGGGCAACCTGCCGGTCATGCGCTGAACCTCCAGCAGAATCGCGGCGATCGTGTTGGGTATCACCGGGCTTACCGCGCGCAGGACGCGGTGCTCGCCGACGGTGACGCCACGAACATGAACGGGCGCGCCAAATTCGCTGGCATCCCGCAATTGCACTTCGAGAAAAAGGATGTGTTCCTTCCTGGGCAGGCTATGTTCATACTTCACCGCCATCTCTTTGCGCGTGTACTCAGCGGGTGTTCCCACGCCGGGGCGATGAGCTACCACGCGAATCACCTGGTCGTCGTCTTCGGCGATGAAGCGCAGGGCTTCCTCGTCGAAACTGAGTTCATCGACGCGCAATTCGGTGGAGCGAACGGCGCGCGATAGCAGGGAGGTTGCCGTGATGGTGAGGATGAAGACGCTGGCAATCTTGATGCCGTCCGGCCGCTCGATGATATTCGTGATTGTTGTGTAGGCAAACACAAGGCAAATTGCGATCATCGCCAGGCGATAGCGGGATTGCCAGAGGACCACGGTCGCCCCCACCGCCGCCGAACTCATCAGCACAAGAACTCCGGTAGCGTAAGCACCGCCCTGCGCTTGCACGTCCGCTTCGAAAAGCAGGGTCACCAGGACGGTGACAGCCAGAATCACCATCACCAGGGGACGCCGGCAGACCGCCCACTCCGGAGCCATCCCAAACCGGGGCAGGTAGCGCGGGATCAGATTCAACAGGCCAGCCATGGCCGACGCGCCGGCGAAGAACAGAATCAGAATCGTGCTGACATCGTAGACCGAGCCAAAGGTTTCCCCGAAAAGTTCGTGCGCTACATAGGAAATTGCACGTCCGTAGGCCGTGCCATCCGGGTGCAGGGCATGGGTATCAATGAGGACCGTAGTGACGAAGCTGCTGATGAGCAGATAGCAACTCATCACGATGGCCGAAGCCAGCAGCAGCTTCCTTGTATTTCGGATTCGTCCCGCGGGATCCTCTTCCGTGTCGTCCGTATCGCCGCTGACGAGCGGCATGACGGCGACGCCGGTTTCAAATCCGGAAAGCCCCAGAGCCAGCTTCGGAAACAGGAGCAGAGAGACGCCAATCCATTGCCACCAGTCGGGGAACTTGATGTGGATGTGGGAGAGCCAGAGCTCAATCAGGCTGGGATGTTCCCAAAGGTAATAGAGGGCGCCACCCAGAACCGCGAGGGTGAGCACCAGGAAGGTGGCCACAATGATGACGGCGGTGAAGATCGCTTCCGTGAATCCCATCAGGAATACCACTGCCAGCAGTGCGAGCAATAGAAGCGTGATGCCCACCTGGGAGTGGATCCAATCCGGAGTGAGCGGGTTCTTGATGAGGTGCTCCGTGGCATCGGCGGCGGACAGGGTGATTGTGATTACGAAGTCCGTGGCCGCGAAGCCGAGCAGCAGGAGCACGGTCGCCTTACCCTTCCAGCGGGCGAAAAGGCGTTCGAGCAGGGAGATGCTGCCTTCTCCATGAGGGCTCTCTTTCGCCACGATGGCGTAGGTGGGGTACGCCACGAAGAGCGTCATCAGGACCAGCACCAAAGTTGCAAAGGGTGAAATTACGCCCGCGGCGAGCAGCGCGATTCCAGGCTGGTAGGCAAGTGTGGAGAAGTAGTCGACACCGGTGAGGCACATCACCTGCCACCAGGGATGTTTGCCGTGCGCATGGCCCCGATGACCGGAAGGATGCGCTAACTCTTCAAAGAACCAATCATGAAAGCGCTTGGAAACCCGCGGATGGAACGATATCACGAATTTGCGCTCCCCAGCGCAGGCACGTGCTCTATTATGAGGGATCTCAGCGTGCCCTGTCTACGCGGTTGGGGAGTATTGGGGCGGGGCAGGCGGGCGTTTCCGGGTACGTATTGCGCGCGCCAGCGGGTCACGTGAGCCACGCTGGCGCGCGGGTTGTCGGATTGCGGTTATCCGTTAAGCGTCCAGCCTTTGCGGTACTCGCGGGCCAGATACTGGTTGGCCTCCGGGGCGTTGGTGACACGGCCCGAGACGCCGTCGTATTCGAGCTTTTTCCCGGCCCGGTGCGCCACCAGACCCAGCATCATCTGCTCGATCATCGTGCCGGCATAATCGAAATCACAGTTGGTCTTGGTGCTGGTACCGTGCTTTACACCGTCGCTCTTGCCTTTGCAGGCGTCGAGCCACTCGGTCTGGAACGGGTCAATACGCGGTGAGTACGGGCGGCCCGCTTTCTTTGCCGCGAC
Source organism: Acidobacteriota bacterium (assembly GCA_014584705.1). GTDB lineage: Bacteria > Acidobacteriota > Terriglobia > Bryobacterales > Bryobacteraceae > JACTMJ01. Next base: position 20,468 of record JACTMJ010000009.1, read on the forward strand.
GTAGGCGTTCACGTCGTCGTTCTCCATTCCCAGGCCAGGAGGCAAGCCGCTATCCATCAGCAGGACTTCCGGGAACCCGGAGGGGCCAGGCTGCGCGCTGGGGAACGCTTTCAAGCCCGGAGGGAGCGGACGGGCGGCGGGAGGGCCGCTGCGTCGCGCCGGACGCGCGCGGTTCGTGTTCTGCGTGGGGGAGCCGACGCCCGCCACGAGAGGCAGCAAGTCCTTCTCCGCTCGATGACGGTAATACGTGAAATCGCCGTCGTCGTTGTTGGGGAGAATCACGCGGGAGGTGAAATCGCAGAAGATGGAGCCCTTCGTTCCTTCAAAGATCGCGCCATTCCCGACGCGGGACAGGTCCATGTAGCCGCGCGGAGCATCGGGCTTGAGGCCGCCCTGATACCAAACCAGTTCCACCGGGCCGCGCCAATCGTTGGCGGGGTGCCCGAAGGTCACCTTCAGTTTCACCGGGCAGATGTCGGGGTTATAGGCGTCGCTCAGTTCCTGATCCACCTCGATTGTCGAAGGCGCGCCGGCGTCGATCACATTCCAGGCGAGATCCATCGTGTGCGCGCCCATATCGCCCATCTGACCGACGCCGAAATCGCGGTACATATTCCAGAACAGGCAGTTCAGGCCGCTGGATCCGCCGAAATATTGAGGCGTGTAGGGGTGCGCGGGCGAGGGGCCGATCCATTGCTCAAAATCCAGCCCGGTGGGCACGACGCCTTCCCCTTTGGGATAACCGGGACGCGGCAACTGGCGCGCATCCCAGCTATGCACGCGAATCAGCTTTCCGATCGCGCCATCGAGCACCAACTCGCGAAGGCGGGTGAAGTTCGGGTAAGCGTGGCGCTGGGTTCCGTGCTGCGTGGCGATCTTCGCCTTGTTCCTGATGTAGTTGGCGCGGACAGTGCGTGCTTCATGCACGGTCATGCCCAGAGGCTTCTCGCAGAAGACATGCAGGCCCCGGTTGATGGCCCAATTGGCGATGAAGGCATGGTGCTGATCCGCCGTGCAGATCACCACCGCTTCGACGTCCTTCTGGTCCAGCACGCGACGCCAATCCTGGTAGCACTTCGCTTTCGGGAACATCGCCAGCGCCTGGCGGGTGCGGGGCTCATAGACATCGCAAAGAGCTACCACATTCTCATTGAGCAGGCTGGGGTAGTGGGCGGTGCCGCGCCCCCAAACGCCCATCAAGGCCACGTTGAGCTTGTTGCTGGGGGCGTTCTGGCCGCTCAGAAATCCGGAGGGAAGAATCGTGAAGGCGGAGGCCGTCTTGAGCACGGTACGTCGTTGCATCGTGATCTCCTTGCCGGAAATCGTATCGCATCCGTCCGGAATTCGCTACTTCGTTATCCGAAATCCGCGAGCGCCGGAGGACGGGCGTGCTCGAATAGACAGGCTAGCGAGCGTGGCGCGCCGCGTATTCGCGCTCCGAGGCCAGCAGCGCTGCCTTGCGATACTTGCCCCAGCGGTATCCGGTCAGGTCGCCGGATACGCCGACAACGCGGTGGCACGGGATGAGCACGGAGACGCGATTGGTGGCGCAGGCGCGCGCCACGGCGCGGGTGGACTTGGGGTTGCCCAGAGCGGCGGCCAAACCCGAATAGGTGCGGGTTTCGCCGGGCGGAATCGCTTGCAGCGCCGCCCAGACCCGCTTCTGAAATTCCGTGCCCCGTACATCCAGCGGCACGCCCGGCCCCAATTCCGGGTGCGCGAGCGCTTGCAATACGACCGGAAGCCATCGCCCCTTCGCGCCCCGCCATTCTTCCACTGTCGCGCCGGGGTAGTCGTGATTCAATTCGCGAACCATCGACGGCACGTCGCCGCCCAGCGCGAGAAAACACACTCCCCGCTCCGTTCCCCCCACGAACACCTTGCCCAAATTGTGATCGCCTGTTTCGTACTCGATGTGCATTGCGGCGCGTCCTCTTCTCCAGCGGCTGGCGCTCCCTACAGAATACGGCAGCCTTGGGGAGGTATCGTTCTCCGAGAGTGCAGGGGGGCGCATGACAATCTGCGAGAATGTGGGTTGGCCATGCCAAATATGCGGTGAATCCATGCAATTTTGTCGATTTACTTCCCTCATCGCGGCAGCCGTCATGCTTGCCGCGAGCCTTTCCGCCCAGTTCGCGGCGCGCGTTGCCAAGCCGCTCGATTGCGGCACTTCTCCCGCCACCCAGCGGCAGGAGGAATTTCTCCATCGCAGAGCAAGCGAGCGCCGGGTGGCGCTGCTGCGGGCGGGGCGCACGTCGGTTGCCAGCCCCTCCGGGACGGTGAATCTGGAACGGGCGGCGACCGCCGTTTCGGGAGATATCCTGCTGATGAGCACCGGGGCCGGGGTTTCCCTCGCTCGCAATCCATTCCCCGCCGAGCTTCTGCAGCGCGGAACGCTGTTCCGGCCGGCGAACGCCGCGGCAACCGCCTACCAGGTGGAGTTTCCGGCCGCCACCGCGTACCGCGACGATGCATTGCTGACGCCCGCCGTGAACCTTATTCAGCAAGGGCAATCCGGCGGCATGGCCGACGATGAAGCCCGGGAATTTTCGCTGCCCTTTCCCTTTCCCTTTTACGGAAAGACTTACCAGACGATCTACGTTCATTCGAATGGCTTCCTGAGCTTTGAGGAGCCGTCTCCGGAGGGCGAGAATCTCAAGTACTCCGATTTTCTCAGCGGCCCCCCAAAGATCATGGGCGCGGGCCTCGACCTCGATCCCTCCTTCAGCCCCGCCGATGCCGGGCTTTACGTCTTCATCACGAATACCGAAGCCATCTTCAGCTACGTCAGGATTTCCCAGTACATCAGCGAATCGCTGCAAGTGGATTTCCAGGTGCGCCTGGCAGCCGACGGCAGCATCAGCATTCTGCACCGGCGCGCGCCGCAGGGGCTTTTCGTGATGGGTATCACGCCGGGCCGGAACGCGGGCGACGGGGATCTCATTTCCTTCACGCAGCCGCCCGCGCAGACCCAGACTGGCTCGATCGCGGAGATTTTCAGTGACGTCACCAACGGGGAGATCGACATTGCCCGCGCGGCGCAAGTATTCTTCCAATCCCAGCCGGACGATTATGACTACCTGGTGTTCTACAACAATCTGGGCATTGGCGCGAGCCCCGGCGCGGTGGCGTATGAAATCACCGTGCGCAATCAGGTGAGCGGGATTGGAGACGAGGACACGGACCGTTCCGCGCTTTTCGGATCGAAGAACCGCATGCAGGCCGTGATCAACATGGGTCCGCTTTCGCAGTACCCGGACAGCCCCACCGGGCTGGTGGCCGCGCGCGCGACTTCGGAGGATACGCCGCTTACCGTGCTGGCCCATGAGGCGGGCCATCGCTTTCTGGCGTTTCCGCTGCTCGAAGAGCCTGGGGGGACCACGTACAACCTGTTGGGAACGGGCAATGCCCACTGGTCCTTTAATTTCAATTCGCACGGATCTTTTCTGGAAGGCAACACCATCAATTCCACAGGGAAACTAGACGAGTTTATTACGGGAGCGCCGAATGCGCGGTATTCGGAACTGGACCGATATCTGATGGGGCTAATCGGACTGGAGGCGGTTGGGGTCGAGCAGCAGCTTTATTACGTGGATGCCACGACATCGAAAACGCGCAACCCCCGGCGCGGCCAGTTTCTTTTCGGACCGTCCCGCAATTTCAGCATCTACAACATCATCGCCGCGAATGGCCCGCGAATTCCGGACCACACCGTCTCGCAGAAGCGCTTTCGCTTCGCCTTTGTGCTGATTTCGAGCAATGCCACGGCGTCCCAAGCCGACCTCGACAAGCTCAATGGTTTCCGCACCGCGTTCGAGGCATTCTTCCGCGAGAGAACCGGCAACCTCGCGATTGCCGACACCTCCCTCAAGCCGGGCCTTTCGGCGAACGTCTTTCCCGCGGCGGGGCTCGCTCCCGGTGCGCGGGGCGAGTTGGAAGTGCGGCGCGCGGTTGCCACTTCTTCCGCATTGCCGCTTCGCATCGAGGTGACGGGCGACGCCGTAATCGCTCCGGCCACCGCCGCCATTCCCGCGAACGCCACTTCCGAGACGATCGCGGTGGATGCCGTGAACACCGGCGTCAGCCCCGTCACGATCAGCGCCGCCGACGACAGTTATCTGCCGGAGACCGTGAATGTGGCGGTGCGGGCGGTGAGCGATTTGCAATTGGAACTGCTCTCCGGCTCGCGTTATCAGGCACCGTTACACGGGGAGACGACGACGCCCGTAACCGTGCGCGTCGTCGACGGGAACCGGTTGCCGTATCAGGGAGTGGAAGTGCGCCTGGAGCCTTCCACCGGCGGTTCGGCGAATCCCCCGGTTGCTTTGACGAATGTGGGAGGCGAAGCCACTTTCCGCTGGACGGTCGGCGATGGCGACCCTAACCGGGCCTCCGTGTTCCTGAGCGCGAACCGCGGCCCCTCCGAAAAGAGACTGATCGCCGTGGAGACGCTCGTGCCGCACGTGCAGGCCGCCACGAACGGCGCGAGTTTCACCGCCGGCGTCAGCCCCGGAAGCCTCGCCACCCTGTTCGGCGTATCGCTTGGCGCGGGGCAATCCGCGGAGGCCACCTCGCAGCCGCTTCCCATCGAATTGGCGGGGACGAGCGTGCGGGTGAACGGCGTTCGCGCGGCGCTGCTCTATGTGAACGATCTCCAGATCAACTTCGTGACGCCGCCGTCGGCGACGGGCGAGACGGCCAGCGTGATGGTGGAAACGCGGGACGGCGTGAGCCCCGCGTTTGAAACGCCTCTGCTAGCCAGCGACCCGGCAATCTTTTTCGACAACGGTTCCAACCTGGGGGCGGTGCTGCGCTCCGGTTCCGGGGAAAAGACAGATCGCGTTCCCGCGCTGCCGGGCACGTTCGTGGAGATTTTTGCAACCGGCCTGGGACCGCTGACGCCGGGCGGCCGGGGCGTTCCGTCGCGGACGGTGAATCCGGTGAGCGCCACCATCGACGGCCAGCCGATGCAGGTGGATTACGCGGGAATCGCTCCCGGATTCGTGGGGCTCTACCAGGTGAACGCCAAGGTGCCGGAGAATCTCCCTCCAGGTGTTTACGCGTTACGCCTGCAGCAGGAAGGGAAGCAGAGCAACGCCGTGAATGTGATTGTGGGGGCGCGATAGCCGCAGGCCAAGGCCGTACGCGTGGAACCTCGACAGGAGGCGGGGAGGTGGGATGTGGTACGCCCGATTGGATTCGAACCAATGGCCTTCAGCTCCGGAGGCTGACGCTCTATCCAGCTGAGCTACGGGCGCTCACCTTTTGTAGTGTACCGTGAAACGCCCCTTAAGCGGGAGCGTGCCCGGGGGAAAAGGTGCGAACGACCCGCGCGATCGCGCCGCCGGCGCATCGGACGGGGTGCATCCGGCGCGTGCGGGCTATTCGCGGCGGCCGGCCAGCTTGTGGGGGTAATGCTGGTCGTCGAAAATGCGCTCCCGGCTTACTCGCTGGGCGCCCCATTCGAGACGCAGATCGTTGCTGACTTCATCCAGCATTTTGAGCGTCACCTGCTTTTCCGACATCGCGAAGGCGATGAGCAGGAGGTTATCGGCGACGGAGTTGATGATGCGCGGGATGCCTTGCGTTCTCACATGGACTTCGGCGATGACGTGGTCCGGTATCAGCGCCTCCGGGTCCGCGCAGCCGGCGGTCGAGAGCCGCGAATAGATGTACTGCCGGGTGTCGCTTTCCCCGAATGGCCGCAGCGTGCAGCGGAGGGCGACCCGCTGCTTCAACTGGCGATAGGTGGGGTCGTCCAGAATGCGGTCGAATTCCGGCTGGCCCGCCATGATGATCTGCAGCAATTTTCCGGCGCGATTCTCAAGATTTCCGAGCAGGCGGATTTCCTCCAGCACTTCCCAGCTCAGATTCTGGGATTCGTCCACGATCAGCACGGTCGTGCTTCCGTTACGGGTGTTTTGCAGCAGGGTGTCGTTCAGCGCGAGCAGAACCTGGGTTTTCGTGGGCGGATTGCAGCCGAGGGCGAGGTCGTAGTTCACCATCTCAAAGAACTCCGCTACCGTGAGGCGCGAATTAAAGATGGTGGCGAAATCGATTCTCTGCTGAGTTAGGGCGTCCCGCAAGCACTCCAGAAGAGTCGTTTTTCCGGTCCCCACTTCCCCGGTGAGCGCGATGAAGCCCTTGCGGCTCTGCACGCCGTAAATCAGGCTGGAGAGTGCCTCTTCGTGCTGGTGGCTACGGTACAAAAAGACGGGGTCGGGCGTCAGATTGAACGGGTTTTCTCTAAAGCCGAAAAATGCGTTATATAAGCTGCTCATATTGAACTTGGCATCGATCCCGGCGCGGATTCACCAACCCTCTCTGATCGAAAAGCGCGTGCCCCAACCATCCCAGTATAGCGCTATCTATATGTTATCCAAAGGCTTCCAGATAGGAATGGCGAATTTGCCGGTGGACTTGGATCACGGTACCAGACGAAAGGGTACTGTAGTACTCGCCGCGCATGCGCCGCTCCAGGCATGCATTCGCACTGGGCAACGGCGGTGTTCAGACCTCTTTCGATGCCGCGGCACGGTCCAGGAACCAGCGTACTTCGAGGTTGTGCCGGACGAGTTGGGCGGGAAAGCGGCGGGGGTTGTAGGGCTCGCTGAGTACCTGGCGGAGAGGTTCGGCCTTGTCGGCGCCGCCGGCCAGAAACACCGTGCATCGCGCGGCCTGCAACACGGCGGGCAGCAGCGTAACGCGCCAGGCGTCGAGTTTCCCGACATAGACGGCGGCGCACAGGTCGTCCAGATTGTCGATGGCGCTTTCGCCGGGGAAGAGGCTGGCCGTGTGGGCGTCGGGACCCATGCCCAGGTGAAGCACGTCGAACGCGGGGATTTCGTCCTCTTCCGCGTCCAACCCCAGGGTGGCGGCGATCTCCGCCTCGTAGGCGTCGGCGGCCTCCTCCGGATCGTTTTCCCCGTGAATCCGGTGAATGTTGGTGGCGGGCACACCGGCCGGTTCAAGAAGAAGCCTGCGCGCGAGGCGGTAGTTGCTGGCGTCGTTGTCCGGCGGCACCATGCGTTCATCGGCGAAAAACACGTGAATCCGGTTCCAGGGGAGGGGAGAGGCGGCGAGAACGGGGAACAGCTTCGCCGGAGTGCTTCCGCCGGAGAGTGCAAGCGTGGCCAGCGGGCGCTCCTCAAGGGCCTGGCGCAACCGCTGCGCCATCAGCGCCGCGCAGGCAATCGCGGCTTCGCCGACTGTTTCCGAAATTTCAATGTGGTTGTTCGTCAGCAAAATAAACAGGCTCCTCGAATAAGCGGATGGTTGCACCGAGATGCTGCTCAAACGTCCGGCGGCGGCGCTCCACCATCATTTCATCAGAAAGCAACGCCGTGTCCGGCTCAAATGCGGGCACCGGGACGACAATCTCGGATGCATCCTCCGTCTCCGCAATGCTCAATTCACGGGCGGCCACGGTGAAGCGCAGGGTTTCGCGCGCGCCGATGAAATCAACCAGATGGATGCGCGAATCCGCCGGATTCGGCTCGTCTCCCCGCATTGCGCGAAAGCCCGCCCGCACGGTGGCGTCGGCTTTGCGCCATTCGAATCCGTTAGCCCGTTGATAGCCGAGGGAGCCAAGGATCCAGGCGAGCAGGTAGGCGGCTTCCGGCGCGGGTCGTTCGGGGCGGGTCGCCACCCGCACCGCGCGGAGATCTTTCAGCAACTCCCGGTTGGCGGGCGTATCGAAATACTGGGCCATGGCGCCCCGGTATCCGCGAATGCGGTCCCAGGCCAGGTCGGAAACCAGGCTGCCGAACTCCGGCATCCGGGGCCAGACGTCGCGGCACTCCGCACCGTGCCACGCCATATCCACCACCACGCGATCCGCCAGACCCGAGGCTTCCTTTACGCCGGGAACCGTCAGCAGATGGGCGTTCCGGCAAAACATCACGGTAGGAAGGTCGGCCACAATCAGCGCCCGGATTACGGCGGGGAGATCGCACGCGCCGGCGCGGGTTGTGTCCAGAAGCACACGCTCGATGCACACCTGCTGCTTGCTCCCGAAAGGCCGCCAGCATTGCGCGGAAACGGAACCCTTCAGGCCGCGCTCGTCGCCCTGGCGAAGAAGCACGACGATGGCCCTGGCGGGATTCATCCGCATCACGTCCGCGAGCATGGCATCCACTTCCGTGACGGAGGCGTCGTCCCCCTCCACCACGGTAATCCAGGTGAGGGAACAGGCGCGGAGCAAACCGTTCTCCGCGGAGTCCCCGCTCTTGCCAAACTCCGTCCAGAGCGATTCGAGTTGCGTGAGCAACTTCTCCGGCTGCACCACTTCGCGGGTGGCGTTCATGGCCGCCTCCATTGGTGACCGTGGCGCGCGAGCATGGCGTCGCTCTCCTTCGGGCCCCAGGTGCCGGCATCGTAGTTGGGGAAATCGAACCTGGTCTCCCGCCAGCTATCGAGGATGGGCATGATCACCTGCCAACTGGCTTCCACCATGTCTTTGCGGATGAAGAGTGTGGGATCTCCCCCCAGGGCGTCCAGCAGCAGTGTCTCATAGGCTTCGGGAGTGCGGGTGCCGAAGCTGGTGCCGTAATTAAAATCCATGCCCACCGGGCGCAATTGCATGCCGCTGCCGGGCCGCTTCGACTGGAATCGCAGGGAGATGCCCTCATCCGGCTGGATGCGCAAGATCATCAGGTTCGGCGCCACGTCGTGGTCGCCGGGAATGGCGGCGAACATGTTTTTGGGGGCGGCGCGAAACTGGATGGCCACGTCCGTCACGCGCTTGGGCAGGCGTTTTCCGGTACGGATGTAAACCGGTACACCGCTCCACCGCCAATTATCCACAAAGAGATTCACAGCGGCGTAGGTTCGGGTTTGGGAATCCGGACTTACACCCGGTTCCTGGCGGAAGCCCGGCAAGTCTTCCCCTCCCACGCGGGCGGGACCATATTGCCCGCAAACGGAGTGCTCCGCGACTTCCTCCGGCTGGAAGATCCGAATGGAGCGTAGCAACTTCGCACGCTCGTCGCGAACCGGGCCGGCGCCGAAGCGGGTGTATGGTTCCATCATCACGGTGGCCATCACCTGCAGCATGTGGTTCTGCACCATGTCGCGCAGCGCCCCGGTCTCCTGATAGTAGGCTCCGCGGCCTTCCACGCCGATCGATTCGGCGGCCGTAATCTGGATGTGATCCACGTAGCGCCGATTCCAGAGGGGCTCGAAAATGCCGTTCGCGAAACGGAAGGCCAGAATGTTCTGGACGGTTTCCTTGCCGAGATAGTGGTCAATCCGGTAAATATCCGATTCGTCGAAGGCGGCTTCCAGGTGTTGTTCGAGTTCCCTTGCGGAGTCAAGGTCGTGCCCGATGGGTTTTTCCACCACCACCCGGCGCTGCGCGTTTCCCTTGTTGAGCCCGGTTTCGCGCAGCATATCCACGGCCACGGGATAAAAGCTGGGCTGCGTGGAAAGGTAGAAACACACTTCGTGCGGGACGTCGCCGGTGAGCGCTTCGATCCGCGCTTCGATCGCCTTGTACAGCGCCGGATCCTTCATGTTCCCGGGAATGTAATGGAGCCGCTTGGCGAAACGCCCCCACTCTTCCTCGTCGATCTCCAAATCCTTGAGGAATTCCCCTAACTCTTCGCGCTGCTTCTCGCGGAATGTGTCGTCGGTAAACTCCGTGCGGGAGTTGCCGATCACGAAGAAGGAATTGGGAAGACGACCGTCGTGAAACAAGCGGTACAGGGCCGGGATCAGCTTGCGTTTTGTCAGGTCTCCGCTTGCGCCGAAGATCACCAGAACGCTGGGCGGGATCTTCCTGGACCCTTGCAGGGCATCTCCGAACGGGTTTACATCCACCATAACCAAACGGTACCACGCGGGTTTAATGGAAGGCCCCTCGGACGAGCACTCTGCTATGGTGAGAGGAATCAACTCAATGGACGAGACGCCAATTCCCGTGGAGCGCCAAAGCTCCGCCCGCGCGGGCGGCGAGGAGATTCCTCGGCCGTCTTCGCGGCCGGCTCAACGCCGCCGTGTGCTCTGGCGGCGAATGGGCACCCTGGCCCTGGCGGTGGCGACCCTCGCCATTGCCGCACTTTTCGCGGTCTGGTTCTTTGAGATTGATTTTGGGGACCAATCGCATCGAATCATCCGGGCGTACGCCACCGAACACCGGCAGGTGGATCTGCGCTTCCCCGGCGCCGGATATCGCCCTTACCGCACAACCCGGCCGATGGATGAGGGCTACGACTTCACCGCGGCCGACCTGGCGACCTACGAAGAGGAGCTGAAGGGAGAGCTTCAGCGGCGGCCGGGCGATTCGGACGCCCTTTTCGCCATGGCGGAAGTCTGCCTGCTTCGCCTGCAACCGCTACAGGCCATTGATATCCTGGAGCGCCTTCGGCTCTTCGCGCCCAAAGATGCGAAAATCCTTGGTGCTCTGGCCTACGGAAATTATCTGGTCTACCGAAGCTCCAAGGAGACGCGGGATTTGCTGAGAAGCGTTGACCTGTTTGAGGCGGCGCTCGCCGAGAGCCCGGAGGATCCCGTCCTTCTGTTCAATGCGGGTACCGTGGCGCAGAGGGCCAAACTCAGAGATCAGGCGAAGGCGCGCTACACACGGTTTCTGGCCGTGGAATCCGACACGGGCTGGGCGGCCGAAGTGAAACTGAGGCTGCGGGAATTGGACGAGGAAGCGCCTTAACCCGGCTGCCGGGAACTGCCCGCGGGTTTCCCGGAATGCCGTTTGCACGGTGTTTCCGGCTCCTATGATCTTTCCCCGACGAAGAGCGAGAGAAGATACAGGCAGAGCGGGGTACTCTGTCGCCGGTTTCTATGCTTGTGGCGAAACCGCCGCTGCTGATATCGTGAGTTTATCGCAAGGAATAGAAAGCTTTAAGCGCGGCGGGCGGCCCGCTGCGTGGCAAGCGCGACGTGTGTCTGGGCTGGGTTCCCGAGGGGACGGGAAGCGCCGGATTGTGGCTCTTGTCCTCCAATGCGCGCTGGAAAACCGCCAACGATTCCACCCGACATTCCCGCTATTGCGCGCGGTACAACGATCCACGCGAGGAGGAATTCAGGATGGCACAGGTGTTCACGGTCTACAACTGCGGGACAGGCTTTAACCGGGACCGAACGGACGAGTTGATCGGTTATCTGGGAACGATTACGGCCGGCATGCAGGCGAAGCCGAATAGCGTGACGCCACAGGATGCGTGGATGATCTGCGACGGGCCCGGTAGCGCGCCCAAAGGGAACAATCCGGATACGCGAACGCCCGGTTCCGGACTCTTTCGCCAACTGCGCGGCAACATCAGCGGCCACGGATGGGAACACAATGTGCGGGATGCGATGGCAATCATCAAGTTCATCCACGCCGGAAGCCCCATCTCCGTGATCAACATGGCGGGGTGGAGCCGCGGCGCGGTGACCTGCCACATGCTCTCGAACGCGATCGCCTCGGACCCGGATACGCGCGGGATTCGCATCAATATCTTCGCGGCGGATCCTGTGGCGGGGCCGGGGAATCGGGCGGACCCTTCCAAGAACACGATTCCTCCGAACGTGCAGAATTACTTCGCGGTGGTGGCGGAGGACGAGAACCGGAAGATCATGAAGCCGGTGAACGTGGGCTCCATTCAGTCGCACTCCGAGGATATCCCGAACCAGCGCGTGAAGGTGATCTCCGTGCCGGGCGAGCACAACTCCGGCGTGATGCGGGGCACGCCGCTGGGCAAGCTGGTCTGGTATCTCGCGCACAAATTTCTAAGCAAGCACGGCACAAGGCTGAACGGCGGCATCCAGCTTTCGCACATCGAAGTGTGTGAATGCTATGCGGGCATCCGGATGTATATGGCCGACTTCCGCAACATGCACGGCAGCACCATGGGCGCGCTGGGACGGGACGGCCGGACCGTAAACAACAGTCTCTCCGCGCATCACTTCTGGGTGAACGATCATCATCGCAGCCAGTTCGCGAAGGCTTTCCCCGTCATGGGCGCCGCGATCACGAACCCCAGCCTGCTGGCGAACGGGGGGTTCCGTCTGCAGCAGGAATTGACGACGATGAAGAACCACGCGCCGTGGACTTACACCGTGCTGGTGAAACTTGGGCTGGTGACCCCGCCGCAGAACACCCGCCAGGGCTTCTTGCAACAGCAATACCGCGGGTGAATCGCCCGCGCTCGTAAGAATGGCCGCGGAACGATCCCCGGAATCGTCCGCGGCGTTCGCATCGCATCCCGAGAATCGGAAACGGTGGCTCGCGGCATAAGCGGCGACGCACGCCTTCCGGTTGCTTCCGGGAGGAATTTTGCCGCTTCTTGTCGTGAAATTCGACTAAACGACGCCATCTCTAATAGAGGAATTCGCTCGTCAAGGACCCGCGGGCGTTTTCCCGTCCGCTCTATTCCCGACGCAGCACGGCGAAGCCGAATGCATTTTTCGCAGCGAAAGTGAATGTATGCCCGTCACCGCTCCCGGTCGCGTTCCCTTTACCCCCCTTTCCTCGCTGGAAAGGCTGCCGCGAAGCCTTGCGCGGTCCGGCGAAGGGGCCGTCTCTCCGCTTGGACTTGACCGTTCCGTTCGCAGGCATTTGAAGAGCCTCACGGGGGAAACTTTTGTTTCTTTCACCAGCGTGCGGGATGCGGTCTCGATCTGGGCGGCGGATGACCGGGGTATGCACTTTTTCCAGGCGGAATTGCCTCTCACCGAGATTCAAGCGTTGTCGGGGGAGTTCCTGGCCTTGATCGAGAAGCCGGGCGCCAATCCGAAGCGCATCCAGTGGTTAAGCCGCTGTCTCTACCACGTTCTGCTCGGGCCGATTGCGCCGCTTCTGGAACCTTCCCGAAGCCTTGCCGTTCATTTTTCGGAAGAGCTTCAGTGCATTCCCGTGGGAGCGCTGGAATCCGAGGATGGTGCGCCGCTGCTGGAGCGTTTCCCCGTCTGGAATGCCGCGGATTTCCCGTGGCGGGCAACGGTGCCGGCCGCGGAAGCCATCTCCGGCGAAGCCCGGTTGCTGGTCGTCGATACCCTTTCCTCCCAGCCCGGCGCGGCGGCAAACGCGCCCTTACCCAGGGAGGGACGCCCGAGCCTCGCCAGTGCCGTGTTTCCAAATCACGATCTGGTTTGCGGAGCGTCGGTAACGCGTGAACAGTTCAGCCAACTGGCTCTCCAGGCCGAGGTGCTTCACTGCCGGACCGAACTGACGGACGCGGTGCGCTGCCCGTGCCTGCACTTTGCGATCAACGAGGCGGAGCCGGTCACGCTTCCGCTGCCCGGCTACAATCCCCACCCCTTCCCGCGCTGCGCGCTTGGCGTGCTCGATGTGGAATACCACGGGGGAGCGGCGGGGGGGACGCAGGAGATCTGGCGGCGCGCGACGAATCTGCTCCATTACTGCGGAGTCACGAATGTGGTGATTCCCCGCTGGAATGTGCCGGCGGAAACGAGGCGCGCCTTCCACGAGGCATTCTACGAAGAACTGAAGAACGGAGTTTCGCTTCGCGAGGCGATGCGGACCGCTCCTTTGAAGCTGCGAAGCGATCCCCAATGGCGGCATCCGCATCATTGGGCGGGCTTCACCCTCTCCGTGAGCCACCTGTAAATACGGGAAGCACGGCTGATTGCCGGGTTAGAGCGCCCCGGCGGGGAGGCTTTCCGCGAACTTCGTCACCTCCGCCTGAGGAATGCGGATGCTCGCATCCACGTTGGGGCCGGCGGCCTTTGTCTCCAGACTGTCGTAAACCTTCAGCAGTCCGAGATTCTCGTTCGATGTCGTGAGCCTCGCCAATCCCGCCAGGCCTTTGAGCGCGGAAGCCAGTTGCTCCGCGGCTTCCGGCGTGCCCATGGTGGCGTGTGCCCGGACGACGATATCCCCGCGCAAGTCTACGGCCACCCTGGAACCCTGCATTCCATCGAGCAGGCGAGCAAAGTTGGCGGCATTGCCCTGCGTTGGCAGGTAGGCGCGCATTTCCGGCGTGAGCCCGCGCGTCATCATCCAGATATAATTTGCCCGCGTGATCAAGGGATGCTGCTGTTTGAAATACTCGGGCATTCCCAGCGTCCCCGCGTTCAGCCGGTCAACGGTTTTCCGCAGGTAGGCGGTGGAACCGAGCATTCCCGTGGAGGAATTGACGAAGGCAATCGCGAACTGTTCGTTGCCGATAAACATGCGCCCGCCATATTCGAAGCGCGTCATTCCGGGGCCTTTGATTTCCGGTTCGAGCGCCGCTTCCTCATTGAACTTCGCGCGCGCCAGCACCAGGCTCTCCTCCCCGTCGAAGGTGACGAGCATTTCATAGAGCTGCTTCTCCGGGTTAATGCCCGTGCGGGCGACGAATTCTTCGAGAGGCTCGAGGATTTTCTTCTGGCGAAGGAGCGTATAGACGGGCGTCTTTGTGATCTCTTTTACCCGGATGCCCAGCAGGAGTTGGGTCTCCGGCGGCACCAGCACCATCAATGCGGGATCGATGACCACGGGGTCATTGTCCGAAGGCTTCATCAGTACTTTCACGGCGATGAAGGCCACCAGAACCAGCGCCAGAAACGGGAATACGCCCTTGAGAAAAATACTCCGTCCGGAAACCATCGTCCCTCCCCGTTCCATTCTCACCCGTGCGCAAAGCGGGGCGCAAAACGGACGGGGCGACACGGACGAACAGGCCGCCGGACGGAGCAATCTCCGGTTAACGAGGCCAAGTCTCAAACGGGGCCTTGGGAAGCTTGTGCCCCCAGGCTTCCGGTCCCCAGCAGCGCGTGCCCACGAGAGGCTCGGTCTTGCTGGTATTCACCAGCTTCACGCCCCCTCCCGTCCGGGCGGGATCATAGGGGATGACGAACTCGTCATCCAGCGGCTCGCCGAGGCGAATGCCGGATTTCACTTCCACCTTGTGCTTGCCGAGCGTGCCGCTGCCGTGGCTGAAGTGCAGAATGCAGAGCGCGGCCGGCCCGGTTAGCACGGTCTCCGCGCCGGGGGGGAGTTCGAACTGCCGCAGGCTAAACAGTTCATCACCGTTCGGCTTGCCGTAAACGCGCCACTCGTCGCGGAAGCCGCCCTGGCTGGCCGCTTCGTCCACGATGGGGAGCAGTAGATGCTTCTCAATCACGAAGGGGTCTTTGTTGGCGCGCAAGTCGATGTCGGAGACTAGCCGCTGCACGCGATCCTCCCCGGTGAGTGATTCGTCGAGGTGCCGGTAGAGCAGTTCCTGGCCCAGGAAGACCTCGCCCTCTGGAGCCAGAACGTGGCTCTGGTAGAAGCGGAAATCGTCCCGGTCGCGCTGGGGCTCTTCCGTGTTGACGGCGGCGGGGCCGTGCAGCAGGCGGGTGGGCGTGAGGAAGCCCGTGCCCATGCGGATGAGCAGATTGCGGGCATGGCTGCGAATGTAATTATTCTTCCCCGCGATAAAATCGCGCACGCAATCGGCCAGCATTTCCTCCGTGAAGTATTCCATCAGGCCCACGGAGGTGTGGCAATCGTTCCGATAGCGCTTGTTGCGCCATGCGTTGAAGTTGTATGCCTCCGGCTTGAACGGGTGCATGTGGTGGCCGAGGGGGTAGAGATTGTCAAATTCCTTGTTATAGAAGCCCGTGCCGCCCAGGGTGCGGTAGAGCGGCCCCACCATGAAATCCGGGGCCGTGTGTACGGCGGCGTTCATGGGAATCAAATAGCCGTCCGGATGATGGAAATGGCACAACCCTTCGCCGTGAATGCCATTGCCGGTGTCGGCGAGAATGGCGCTGCCGTTCCAGCGTTCGTCGATGGCCCAACCATGCGGACCCTCCGGGAAGTAGTCCTCATCGGCGAGTTCCAGATTCTTGCCGGGCAGGCAAAATTTGCGCCCGACAAAGCTGGGGAAGCAGCGCAGTACACCCCCTCCGGCCTCGGCGGCCTCCTGGACGCTGGAGCCGGCGCCGTCTTCCACGATCGGCAGATTTGACCGGTACAGTTTGACGTTGAGCGGTGACCTCATCTTGTATCCCTTTTCATCCTCGTTCGATGGCGCTTGACGCGGAAAAGCCGGGCCTGCCGCGCTCCGTCGCGGGCGCGATCCCGAGCTGAAAGAGCCTACTCTAACGAACTACGCGCGCGGCGTCCACTCGGCGATTCCGGCAGGGCGATTTGGCCCATTCCGCGCGGGGCGGCGCGGAGCCCGCGGGGCGAGCGGAGAATCGAAGGTTTCTCGCGAAAACTGAGCCCCGCCGGGGTTGGATGCCGCTTCTTTGGAATGTATCGGCTGGATTTCGGACTCCAAGGGGGACGGAAATGAGCGATCAACCGGAGCGCTTCTGTGATCTGGTGATGAAGGGCGGCATCACCAGCGGGATTGTCTATCCCAAGGCGGTGTGCGAACTGGCGAAACAGTTCTCGTTTCGCAGTATCGGCGGCACCTCGGCGGGGGCAATCGCCGCGGCGGTCTCGGCGGCCGCGGAACATGGCCGCCGGAAGGGGCTCGACAGCTTTCGGAAGCTGGAGGGCCTGCCGGAGATTCTGGGCGGCACCGGTGCGGGCGGGAAGGGATCGTTTCTGTTCACGCTCTTCCAGCCGCAGCCGCGGTTCGCGCGACTCTTTCGGGTGCTCACCGGAATGCTTGGCGCGAAGCGGCCCGCCTGGGCGCTTGTATCCGGCCTGGCCCGGAATTACTGGCTGGCTACGGGCCTGAGCCTGTTGACGGGCGCGCTGTTCTTTCGTGCCCTGGTACCAAATGCGCAGGGATGGCAACTGGCGGCCGCCGCGCTGGCCGTGATCGTCGTGTTCGCCGCTACCTTCATTCATGCCATCGCGCTTCTGGTTCGGGGCGATTGCAAGAAGCTGCGCGGCAACCTGTTCGGTTTCTGCACCGGGATGCCGAACCCCAAGATCGGCGGGGACTCTCTGACGCCCTGGCTGGATGCGCTGATTAACGACTATGCCGGCAAGCCTGGCACGGCGCCGCTCACCTTCGGAGATCTCTGGGAGAACACGGAGGCGGTCGGCGAGAAGCGGGTTTGCCTGGAGATGATGACCACCTGCCTGACGCACGGAAGGCCATATCGCCTGCCCTTTGACCAGCACATCTTCTACTTCCGCGAAGAGGAGTTCCGCCAACTCTTTCCGGCCGGTGTCGTCGATTGGATGGTGGCCCATCCCGGCGCCGTATCCGACCGGTACGAGGGCTTTATTGCCATGCCCGATGCCGCGAATCTGCCGGTGATCGTAGCCACGCGGATGAGCCTGAGTTTCCCGATTCTGTTCAGTGCGATCCCGCTCTACGCCGTGGACTTCAGCCGCGCGGACTTGCCACGCAAACCGGAAGTCTGCTGGTTCTCCGACGGCGGCATTTGCAACAACTTCCCGGTGCAGCTTTTCGATTCCCCGCTGCCCCGCTGGCCCACGTTCGCCATCAACCTGCTTCCTTGGGATCCGCTTCGAAACGAAGAGCAGAGCCGGGTGGTGGCCAAGGGAGGCACTCCGCCGGAACCGGAGATGGTCTACCTGCCGGGCAGAAATCAGGGCGGCATTCTGGAGGCCTGGAACCGCTTTGATCTGAGTGCGGACGGCCATCCGAAGGGCGGATTGGGCGCGGTTACGGGTTTCGCGGGATCGATCCTCAATGCCATGCAAAATTGGGTGGACAACCGGCAGATCCGCATTCCCGGCTATCGGGACCGGGTGGCGCATGTCTACCTGAAACCCGAAGAAGGCGGCCTAAACCTGAACATGCCCGCGAGCGTAATTGAAGCCGTGAGCGCGCGCGGCGGAGAAGCGGGCCGGCAGTTGTCGGATCGCTTCCGTGTGGGAAGCACGCACCCCATGAACTGGGATAACCATCGCTGGGTGCGATTCCGTTCCACTATGGCGGGGCTCGAAGAGTTTCTCACAAAGATTCTGCGCGGTTACACAGACACGGTTTCCGCCCGGCCCTTCCGCTCTTACGAGCAACTGATCGACCGCACCCCGAAGGAGGATCCGGCCAGCTACCGTTTTGACGACGACCAGAGAGCGTTCGCCAAGGTCGCGATAGCGGAATTGCTCAAGGTGGGCGCGGATTGGACGCGGGAAAGCCGCCTGGGTGAGGGCGCGCCAAGGCCACAGCCGGAACTGCGGATGATGCCGAGACTCGGGACGAAAGGGGATGAGGGCGAGTGACGGATTATCGAGATGTCCCCCTCACGTAGCGGCTTGATCGCCGAAAGCGCTTCACGAATCCGGCCGTCACGCTTGCACTTATATCAACGGATAAAAATGGAAGACCTTGGTCAGCCGCCCAAAGGAAGATATAGCGCGGAAATCGACGATATCGGCTCAATGGTTACAAATAGGTGTTGTTATCGAAGAAAGTCACGGATTTCGTCGTAATTCTCACTCATTTGCTTTATAGTTCTCATCCATGAGGGCTATGTGTGCGAAATGGGTGAAGTCCGGGGCGTTTCTTGCGTTTACGGTCTATCTCTTAGGTCAGCAATACACCCCTGTTAACAATAGTTACCAATATGGCGGAGAACATCTGACTCCGGAGCAGCGGGAAGGGCGAAACACCTGGTACTTCTGGACCGGTGGGGGAGAGAAGTTCTGGCGTTACACCGCGAAGATCACGCACGGGGTGACGGACCTGCTGCAATATGTCGATTCCCGCCGCCATGCCACGCGTTTCCGCACGATGGGGGTCATCAACGATCCGGATTGCGTGGCGGCCACGGCTCCCGACGAGTACGGGCTTTGGATGGATGTTTGCAAAGACGTACAAATTGACGGGATCCCGAGCAAGTCCTCCGGCATTATCGGATTGCGGAAGTTTCCCAACCCGCACTTCGATAAAGTCACGTGGGATGTGGAGAAATATCGCAAAGATCCGGCCTCCGTGGAGCCGCCGTATCTGATCGGGATGAGTTGCGGTTTCT
Organism: Acidobacteriota bacterium; assembly: GCA_014584705.1. GTDB lineage: Bacteria > Acidobacteriota > Terriglobia > Bryobacterales > Bryobacteraceae > JACTMJ01. The sequence continues at coordinate 39,308 of JACTMJ010000009.1, forward strand.
GCCATATCGGCTTCAACCCCACAAAGCCGCCGGCGGACCCGGAGAAGGCGGAATGGACCAATCTCTCCCCGGCTATCGGGAACCAATACTTCAAGGAAGGAACTCTGTTCTCGCTCACACTGGATAACAAGGACTTCCGCTGGCATGTCGCCACGAAGCAGCCGGCCGGCACGTCCGATACGTCGCGCTTCGCGACGGACCATATCTTCAACCCGAACGCCATCAACTCCATCGTCTATCTGGCAAACCGTCCGTTCGCGGAAGAAACGATGGCCGACGGAAGCGTGCGCCAGGTCCACCACATCCTCAAGGATGGCGCGGATTCCATCGGCACCGCCGGAGCGTCGCTGCGCGTCTACGTGAACATCGGAATGTGTTCAGACTATTGGACGACGCTCCATGACCCGATCTACGGAGTCGCCCGCAAGCAGCAACCGTTCCGCATCGCCCTTGCCCGCAAGGATTGCGCGGACTGGCGCGCCACGGAAGCGCGCATGGCAAACGCCGAAGCCTTCCTGAAGACAGTGAAGCCCGCGCTCCTCAAGGATGCCCCGGGCGGCGCGGCTTACCTTGGCGCCAGCGCGGAGGTGCTTCGGCAGGGCGCCCGGGTGTTTGCGGAAGCCTGCGCGACCTGCCACTCCAGCAAGCAGCCCCCCTCCAACCTCACGGGCGAGCCCGAACGGATTGCCTGGTTCCGTGAAGCCGTGGCAAAGCCGGATTTCCTCGATGACAACTTCCTCTCAAATGACCGCCGCTATTCGGTGGCGGAGATTGGAACGAACATGTCGAGGGCGCTGGCGACCAACGCCACCGAGGGCCACGTCTGGGAAGAGTTCTCCTCGAAGACCTACAAACTGCAACCGCCCGTGGGCACACTGACCGGGTTGTACAACCCTGTGAAGCCATCAAAGCCGATTTCGTTCACTCCGCCCGGCGGGGGGCTGGGGTATTACCGGGTCCCAACTCTGGCGGGCGTCTGGGCCACCGCGCCGTACTTCCACAACAACGGGCTAGGCCTGTTCAATGCGGACCCTTCCGTCGCCGGACGGATGGCGGCGTTCCAGGATGCGATGGAGAAACTGCTGTGGCCCGAGAAGCGCGCCGGAGCGGCTTCCGTGTGGACGACCGACGTGCCGAGTGAACTCACGCTCAGCGGCGGATACCGGCTGAAGGTGGTGCAAGGTACGCCAATCAAGCTGCTGGCCAGCATCAACGCGCCGGAACTGAACACTATGCGCAATGACACCTTCTTCACGCGAATCTTCGGATGGCTGATCGGCCGCGGCCTGTTGCGCAACACGCTGCTGCGCCGCAATCTCGCACCGGACTTTGTGGAAGATCGCGGGCATCTCTTTGGGAAGGAACTGAGCGATGCCGACAAGCGGGCGCTGATCGAATACATCAAGACGTTCTGACGGGGAGCGAGCCGATGGCCGATGTTCTGTTTGAGCCGCTAAAATTCCGAAATCTGGAGATCCGAAACCGGCTGATCCGTTCGAATATGTCGGGCCGTTTCGACAACTATGACGGCTCTGGCACACAGGCTCGGATCAATTGGGAGACACGGTTTGCACGCGGCGGCGTGGGCGCGATCATTTCTTCTTTTGTGCCCGTACACGTCCGGGGAAGAATTCTTCCGAACTACGCGATGATCGATAGCGACGACAAGATCCCCTTCTGGCGGGAGGTGGGCGAGCGCGTGCGCGAGCACGGCTGCAAGTTCATCCTGCAACTGAGCCACGGCGGCCGCCAGCGGGACATTGCCGGAATTGAAGTGCCCGAAGGTTGGAGTTCCACTGCCAAGCCGGATCCCTTGCATGGCTTTCGCGCGAAGGCGATGTCCAAGATCGAGATTGAAGAGGTCGTGCGGCAGTTTGGCCAGGCCGCCGTGCGCGCCCGCGAAGCCGGCGTTGATGGCGTGGAATTGCACGGCGCGAACGGGTATCTTATCACGCAATTTCTCAGCTCCGGTATCAACGACCGGAGCGACGAGTATGGCGGCTCGCTGGAGAACCGCGCCCGCTTCGTGATTGAGATTGTCCGGAGCATCCGTGCGCGATGCGGCGTGGACTTCCATCTCCAGATGAAAATCAGCGCCACGGAAAACAACAACGCGATGTCCATCGGGGAACCGCGCGGGAATACGATCCAGGATTCGGTGAGGGTTTGCCAGTGGCTGGAGGCCGAAGGCGTGGATGCGATCCACGTATCGGGCGGCAGCAGTTTCCCGCACCCGCGCAATCCGGCGGGAGACCTGCCCATCGACGATTTCATTCGCGTCTACGATTCCATGATTTCGAGCGGAGACCATACCTTCCGGAATTTTCTCCTGCTGCGCAACGACATCACCGGCACGCTCTTCCGGGAGCGCTGGCTGAAGGAGCGCGGCGACGTGATTGAGGGGCTGAATCTGGCCGATTCCGAGGCGATTCGGAAAGCCGTGAGCATCCCGGTGATCTGCACGGGAGGCTTCCAGACCGCCTCCGTCATTCGCGAAGCGATCCGGCAGGGCCGCTGCCACGCGGTGAGCATGGCGCGTCCGCTGATCGCCAATCCGGACATGCCGAAGATGTTCGAACAGGGGATGGATCGCCCGCCCGTGCCCTGCACCTATTGCAACAAGTGCCTGGTGAACGTGGTGGAGAATCCGCTGGGCTGTTATGACGAAACGCGCTTCACCACTCGCGAGGCGATGATCGCGGATATTCTTTCCGTTTTCCATCCGCCCGCTTTCCCGTAGCCCCGCGGGCGGGCGTCCCGCGTTCGCTTGCGGGGTGGGGAAGTGTGAAACTCCGGTGTGGCATGATGAATTGTCATGCGGGTGCTTGGAAGCATGGGTCGTCGCGGATGCCTGTATTTTGCCGCTCTGCTGCTGTCGGCGTGCGGGCCGGGCGCGCCCGAGGATCTCATCGATGTGCGCGACGTGATTCCCGATGTCCGTCTGGAGATCCGCTACGCCACGCCGAATAACTTCACCAAGAGCGTGCTGTATCCGGAGGCGCGGTGCGTGCTGCGCCGGGAAGTTGCCGAGGAACTCGCCAAGGTGCAGCGCGATTTGAAGGCGGGCGGCCTCGAACTGGTGATCTACGATTGCTATCGCCCCCTTTCCGTGCAGAAGAAAATGTGGGAGATCGTTCCGAACGAAGCGTATGTGGCGAATCCGGCCAAGGGCTCGCGGCATAACCGGGGTGCGGCCGTCGACGTGGGACTCTTCGATAGCTACGGAAAACGCGTTGAAATGCCCACGGATTTCGACGATTTCAGCGAGAAGGCCCACTACAGCAATATTGACCTTCCGGCGGGCATCCTGATTAACAGGCAAAAGCTGCGCACGATGATGGAACGCTACAATTTCGCCGCGCTGCCCACGGAATGGTGGCACTTCGATTTCCTCGGGTGGCAGCGCTTCCCGGTGATGGACGTGCCGTTCCAGGATGTGCCCGAGTAAGAGATCCAATTTGGGGAAACCATGCCATTTGTAGTCAATGGAGAGTTGATTGAAGAGAGCGAGATCCGCAAGGAAGCCAGCCTGCTGCGCCCGCAGTTCGAGCAGGTGATGACGGATCTGGACCCGGTGGAAGCCGAGCGCCAGCTATGGGAATGGTCGCGGGAAAACGTGATCGAGAAGGCGCTGCTGCGGCAGGAGGCGCTGCGAAGCGGGGTGGCGGTGACGGAAGAAGAGATCCTTCACGCAATCCAGGCGATGAGGCCTTACGAGACCGCGGAAGCGGGCGAGGATACCGAGGCCGGATCGGACTCCTTCAAGCGCGACGTCGAAACGCAGATTCGCGTGGAGCGCTTGCTGGCCAAGGTCGCGGAGAACGCGAAGAAGCCGGATAAGAAAGCGGTAACGGACTTTTACCGGAAGCACCGGGAGGAGTTTCTGACGCCGGAGACCATTCAGGCCGCGCATATCGTGAAGCACGTGAACGAGGACGCAAGCGAGGAAGCGGCGCGGGAAGGAATCGAGGAAGCCGAGCGCCGTCTTTCCGCCGGGGAAGATTTCGCGGCGGTGGCCGATTCCATTTCCGATTGCCCGGGCCTGGGCGGGGATCTAGGCGTGTTCGCGCGGGGATCGATGGTGGAAGAGTTTGACGATGCCGTCTTCGCACTCCAACCTGGGCAGAATTCCCCCATCTTCCGCACGGTTTTCGGTTTCCACATTGCCCGCCTGATCGCGCGGCATCCGGAAGGGATTCGGCCGCTGAGCGAAGTGCGCGAACAGATTGAGCAGCATCTCTATGAGGAGGCTCGCCGCGAAGAGATGGAGCGCTATGTGGATGCACTGAAGGAAAAAGCGGACATTCGCAAAGCCGCCGCGGCGGGATAATCGGAGCGTATGGCGGAGTTTCCCAGAATCCTTTCCGTGGACCGTCCTCATCCTTGCTGCGTGCCGAGCAAGGATCGCGCCGAACGGCTGGTTTCCTCCATTCAGGCGTCAGAAGAACGGCGGAGAGTGAATACCGGCTCTCTCGAAGACATGGTGAAACTCGACGGCGGCCGCTTTCTGATGGGAACGGAATCCGACGAGGGCTTCCCGCAGGACGGCGAGGGGCCCGTGCGGGAAGTGACGCTGGACCGGTTCTATATCGACCGCTGTCCCGTGACGAACGCCCAATTCGCGGAGTTTGTCTCCGCCACCGGATATGTGACGGAATCGGAGCGTTTCGGATGGTCCTTCGTCTTCCAACTCCATATTCCCAAGGAGCGATACGCCACCCTGGTGGACGCCACGGCTCCCAGTGTGGAGTGGTGGTGCAAGGTGAATGGCGCACATTGGCGGACGCCGGAGGGGCCGGATACTTCGCTGGCGGGGCGAGAAAACTATCCGGTGGTTCACGTTAGCTGGAACGACGCGGCCGCCTATGCCGAATGGAGCGGCAAGCGTCTGCCCACGGAAGCGGAGTGGGAGTATGCCAGCCGGGGCGGGCTCGAGCAAAAAACGTATCCGTGGGGCGATGAACTGACGCCTGGCGGCCAACACCTTTGCAACATCTGGCAGGGCGAATTTCCGCACATCAATACCGCGGAGGACGGCTACGTGGGTACGGCCCCCGTGGATGCTTACCCGGCCAACGGCTATGGGCTCTCCACGATCACCGGGAACGCCTGGGAGTGGTGCGCGGATTGGTTCCACCCCACCCACCACATCACCGCCACCCGCGTGAATCCGCAGGGGCCCGCTTCCGGCGTCAACCGGGTCATGAAGGGCGGCAGTTATCTTTGCCACAAGAGCTACTGCAACCGCTACCGGGTGGCGGCCCGGACCTCCAATACGCCGGATAGCGCTACCACGAACATCAGTTTTCGCTGCGTGCGCGACGTTTAGGCTGCGCGTTTCCCCTCATTCGCGGGGGAAGATACGGAGAAACCGTCCTATTTCCTGAAAACAGGACTATGCCAATCTGCTTGCGTACGGTATGTTAACTTTGCTGGCGAAGTCTTTGGGTTTGCGGAATCTAGGATTCGCTCGCGCCGGAGCGGCATTGTGGATATCGTTTTCGCATGGATCACTCCGGGAGCGGCGTCGACGACCGTAGCAGTCATCCGCCGTGGAATTACGAACCACTTCCAGGAGTTAGACCGGCTGCATCAGGTTGAGGCCCACAAGGCCCGGCATTGGGCGGCCGGAAACGTAATTTCGATTCCACAGGAGAATGTGGGGCTCGTCCCGGGCAAGTTGTTTTTCGCGCGGCGGGCTGCCCATGGATGGGGCAGGTAGAATGGCTCTGGCAAGACAGGCACGTGTTTTGATCGTGGACGACCACGATACCAATCGGTTGCTGCTTCGGGAGCACGTGGCCATGAACGGATGCACTCCCGTTCTCGCCGCGGACGGCCTCGAAGCGCTTCATGAGATCCACGCGTCGCCGCCGGACATGGTGATCCTCGATCTGATGCTGCCTCGCGTAGACGGCGAGGCGGTATTGCGGAAGGTGCGCTCGAACCCGGTGTTTGATCGCATGCCGATCGTCGTGATCTCCGCGCTCGCGGAACGCGCGAGAGTGGAACGATGTATTGATCTGGGCGCGGCCGATTTCATTCCCAAACCGTTTCCGCCGAGCGCTCTTGGCGACCGCCTTCACCACTGCCTGAGGAGCCGCACAAGCGCGGATCAGGGTGCGGATCCCTTCCGGGCGCGTGAATTCGCCAGGGAGATGGTTTCGTCGCTCGGTCTGCTGCATCTGGCCACCAAGGGCTCCGCTGGCGGATCTTCCGCGGCGGTGCTGGAGCTGCTCGAGCGGTTCGCGCTGGAAACGCGCTGCCACCTGGAGCGGACATCGGCGTTTTGCCGCGTGCTCACCGCGCAGTTGTCGCGCGAGCCGGGCTTCACCGCCGTAATCGACGAAGAATTCATTGAGAATTTTTCCCGGAGCGCGCCTTTGCACGACATTGGAAAGCTAGCGGTGCCGGATTCCATTCTGTCGAAGCCCGGCGCGCTCGACCCGGAAGAACATCGCATCATGCGGCGGCATGTCACCGTGGGCGCGGAAATCCTGCGGGAGATTTACCGGCATTTTCCAAACGAACGGCTCTTGGAGATGGCGATCGATCTGGCCTTGTACCATCATGAGCGCTGGGATGGGCTGGGCTACCCGTATGGGCTTTCGGGCCACGCCATTCCCCTGGTCGGCCGTCTGATGGCCATCGCGGACGTCTACGACGCTCTCCGCTCCGCGCGCTCCTATAAGCCGGCGTTCAGCCACGAGAAGAGCCGGGGCATCATTCTGGAAGGTTCCGGGACGCAGTTTGACCCCGCGATTGTGGCCGGTTTTCTGGCGTGCGAACACGAGTTTGAAAGCCTGTTCGAGAGCGATGCTTCGGGGGCGGAAGCGGAACGCCCGCACGTGCGCCGGGAGTATTCCATCCCAAGCGGGGTTCGCATGTCCGCATCCTGAGGGCAGAACCTCGGAGGGCAACGGCAGGCCTGAAACGGCACTCCCCCGCGGACGCCGCGAAGGCGTCACGGGGGAGCGAGTCAAAGTTCCGCGCGTGCACGGTTCCCGCCGAAATCGCGGGCGCTCCCGCCGCGATTCGCTAGGCGTTCACCGCGACGTTTACGGGGGAGAGCCAGCCGTAGCGGTCCGGCACTTTGCCGTTCACCAGATCGAAGAACTCCTTCTGAATTCGCGCCGTCACGGGTCCGCGGTCGCCGTGGCCCACCGGAATGCGGTCCACGCTCCGGATGGGCGTCACTTCGGCGGCGGTGCCGGTGAAGAAGAGCTCGTCAGCCACATAGAGGAACTCGCGCGGGATGGCCGCTTCCACCACTTCATACCCGAAATCCCGGGCGATGCGGATCACCGAATCGCGCGTAATTCCGTGCAGGATCGACGCTGTGAGCGGCGTCGTGTAGAGCTTGCCGTCGCGCACCGCGAAGAGATTCTCGCCGGAACCCTCGCTGATTGCGCCCGTATGGTCAAGCACGATGCCTTCCGCGTATCCGTCGGCGATGGCTTCCATCTTCACGAGCTGGCTGTTCAGATAGTTGCCGCCCGCCTTGGCGAGGCTGGGGTGCGTGTTCGGCGCGGGCCGCGTCCAGGAGGAGACGCAGACGTCCACCCCGTGGTTAATGGCCTCGTCCCCGAGGTACTGGCCCCACTCCCAGCAGGCGATGTAGACGTCCACCGGATTCTTCAGGGGGTTCACGCCAATTTCGCCGTAGCCGCGAAAGGCGATCGGGCGGATGTAGCAGGAATTCAGTCCGTTGACGCGGACAAGTTCAAGAGAAGCCGCATTCAACTCCTCGGCGGAGAAGGGTAGGGGCATGCGGTAGATCTTGGCGCTCTCCACCATTCTCCGGGAATGCTCGGCAAGCCGGAAGATGGCGGGGCCGCTCGGCGTCTCATAACAGCGCACCCCTTCGAACACGGCGGAACCATAGTGGACCACATGGGAGAGCACATGAATTCGCGCATCGTCCCAGGCGATAAAACTTCCGTTAAACCAGATTTTTTCTGTGGGTTTCATGGCTGATAGGTTTGATTATAGCGGAATTAGCCTTGCAAATAGGGAGCGGATTCGTCCTGATTGCGAGCTTGCCGCGGCAGGCGGGGCAAGCCGAATCCGGGCGGGCGCTACAATAGGGTATCGGGCGTCGAACCGCCATCCCTTGCACACCGGAGATCGATTGGCCACGCAACCCACCCTTTCCGATGCTCTGCGTCGCGCCGCCAGACAGCGGTTTGCGGCGCTTCTGATTCGCGAAGCGGGCTCGGCGCTCGCTCTCGTAGCGGCTCTTTTCAGCGTGCTTCTGCTTCTCGGCGTGCAGGTGTTGAGCGCCGTTCCGCTGCTTGCGCTCGGTTTAGGCGGCGCGAGCTGGGTGGCGTGGCGGATCCGGCGTCAATGGTTGGATGCGTACGGAACCGCCCAGGCGCTTGACCGGCACTTCGCGCTTCCGGATACCATCTCCACCGCGTGGCATTTCGCTCATCCCGGGGAGGAAGCAATTCCTCGCCTCGAGCGCATTCAGCCGCTCATCGAACGGCAGCGCGGGGAGGCGGCCGAAGCGCTCCGGCGGATTTCCCCCGCGGAAGCCTTTCCCATTGAACTCGGCCGCGTCCACCTTGCGGCGCTGCTGCTTTGCGCCATTGCCGTGGGGCTTTTCGGCTACCGCTATTTCTCCTCCGGCGATCTCAGTTTTGAGGAGCAGCTTTCCTCGCTCCATATTCCGTTCATTGATGGAGAGGGAGAGGTTCCGCCCATGACGGGCGACGAATTGTTCAAGCCGCAAGCCAACCCGGAGCGCTCGCCGCTGGCCGATTATCAGCCGCCCTACGACCCTTCGAGAGAGCGCCTGGACGGCACCTATAACGATATGCCTCCGGTAAGCGGCGTGAGTATCGGCGACGAGGGGGCCGGCCAGGAGGGCGATTCCGAATCGGCCGATTCCGAAGCGGCCTCCCGCCTTCGGGAGCAGCTTTCAAAAGACCCCCGGCGTCAGGCGGGAAGCCAGGGCAAGAACGGGCAGAAGCGCGATGGCGACCAGCGGAAGGGAGAGGGGAAGAACGATAGCCTCTTCGACAAGTTCCAGCAGGCCATGAACAACATGATCGACAAACTCGCGAACCGCGACAACCAGACCATGGAGCAGCGCGGGGAACAGGGCAAGAAGGAAGACGCCAGAAAGAACAGCGATCAGGCCGGCGACGGCTCCGACGATTCGAGCGACCGCGAAGGCGGGCAGCGAAGCGAGAACGCGGAGGCGAACGAGAATTCCCAGCAGGGCCAGGGCGGCGAGAATGCGCGGGAAGTGAACCAGCAGACCAACGCCAGCGCCACCGAGAGAGCCTCCGATGCCCCGGCCAGCGCGGGCGCGGAGGATGGCAACAAAGACCTTGCCGCCGCCAGGCAAATTGACGCTATGGGCAAGATTGCGGAGATCCTGGGCCGGCGCGCGGAGCAGGTGAAGGGCGAGATGAAGATGGAAGTGCAGGCGCAGAAGGAACAGACGCTCAGCACCGATCTCCGGGACGTCCGCGCCACGCACCGCGATACGGGGGGCGATCTCAGCCGCGACGAAGTGCCGCTCCGCCTGCAGAATTACGTCAAGGAGTATCTCAAGAACGCCCACGCGGCCGAGGCGACGCCGCACGGGGAATCGCGAAAATAGGCGATCTTCCGCGGCCTCGGTGCGTTTCGCCAGGATCTCCGAACCCTTTGCGAAATAACGGCTTCAATTTGCGGAATCGGAGTTAGACTGAAGGCGGAGATGATTCCGGTTTGCCGTGCGGAACCGGGCCGAAACGGGGCGTGATCACAGGCGAAGGTTGCCGCCGAGTCCTCAGGCGGCGGACCCGCACAGCGTCTGCTGATCCGCAAGGCAGTCACTCCCCCGAGCCCCTCGGCCCCCGCACGGCAACTCTTTGTTCGCGCGGGCCGCGAGGCGCCCTTTCCCGCGAACTCCTCCTCCCCTCGTCCGGATGATCCGCCAAAGCGCTCAGTAAGCGACGCCCCGGCCCCAATCTCGCGTTACTCTGGTTAGAGTCCGATATTCACCCGATATGCCGTCTTCCGCTGACCGTTTCTCCCGTTTTGCCTGGTTCTTTGTCGCCTACCTGGTTGTCGTGATTCTGTTCGGCGCCTGGGTACGCATTGCGGGGGCGGGCGCCGGATGCGGCAACCATTGGCCTACCTGCAACGGGGACATCATTCCGCAAGCACCGGAAACCAAGACCATCATCGAGTTCACGCACCGCATCACCAGCGGCCTCTGTGGTTTGCTGGTGCTGATCCTGGCGGTGTGGGCGCGACGGGTGAGCCGCCCGGTCTTTTACGCCGCCCTGGCGACGCTCTTTTTCATCCTCGTGGAGAGCTTTATCGGAGCCGTCCTGGTGAAGAAAGAACTGGTGGCGGGGGATACCTCGGTTTCGCGGGCCATCGTCATCAGTCTGCATCTCGTGAATACGATGCTGCTGCTCGCGGCCGCGTCCACGGTGGCCTGGTGGTCCGGCGGTGGCCCCAGGGCGATTCCCCGGCTGCGCGTTTCCCGCGGCCTTCTCGCCGGCGTGGTTGTGGTACTCATGCTTACGAGCGTAACGGGCGCGGTTACCGCGCTGGGCGACACGCTCTTCCCGAAGCAACCCGCCCTGGACGGAAGCCTGATCGCCGGGTTGCGCGGCGACCTCTCGATGGGCCAGCATTTCCTGGTGCGGCTGCGCATTCTGCACCCGCTGGTGGCTGTCTTCGCCGCGATGATCGTCATGGCGGTCGCTCTCGGGCTGCGGCGGCAATTGAAGCGGGATGCACCCGAAAACAGGCGTCTGGAGATCCTGCTCAAATCCTGGCAGCACACCGTCCTGTTTCAACTGGTGCTGGGCGTGATCAACATCATGCTCGCCGCGCCGGGCTGGATGCAGATTCTGCATCTCTTCACCGCCCAGGTGTTATGGCTGCTCGTTTGGGTGACGCTTCTTGACCTCTGGCCCATCGCGTCCGCTCCCGCCGCGGACCGCGCCGCGATCCCGCTGCGCTCCACGCGCGCGGGATAACAGCGTACGCCAATCCGCTCCCGCCGTTTATGGTTTCCCGGTGGCCGTAAGGGTGAACCGGATCTCCTGCTCATTGGGCCGGATGCCGGATTTGCCTTTGAACTTCAAGGGAACGGTGATCGTGGCCACGGCGTGGTCGAGCGTCGTCTCCCTGGCGTTCTGGTACGGGTTGTAGGGATATACCGGCCAGGTGAGGCGCGTACCCGGATCAAGCTGCAATTTCCAGCCGTGATGCCGGATCTCTCCGCCCAAGGCCGCTGCGTCCAGATCCAGAGGCTCTTTGCCGAGCACATAGCGCTTCCCCGCGCCGGTGACGAGTTCCTCGCCGGGATGCAGGCAGAGTTGCAGCGTGAGCCGCGCCTCCGGCGGTTCGTACTTGCCGGTGATCCGGAAGTTCAATTTCACCTCATTGGCCGAAGGCTCCGGGATTTCGAGGTCGCTGAAGAATCGCAGATAGGCCAGCGAGAGCCGGTCGCCTTGCGGGTTCATCTGCAAGCGGCTGCTCATCGGCGTGTGCAGCGTCACGCCGGATGTCGTTTCGACGAAGGTGGCCAGTTCCGGCTGATTCTTGGAATTCGCCCCGCTGATGATCTGGCCCAGTTCCTTGTGAAACACGCTGACGTTTCCCTGCCGGTCCAGATAGAAGCGGTTGAGCGGAGCGGGAGTGTCGATGATGCCGGAGAGCGCGATCATCCAGGGGCCGGCCTTGCGCATGCCCGCCGTGATGTGGAGTTGCCGGTAAGCACGGTCCTCATCCTGCGGAATCGGCGCGAGCGGCCCCTCGTGGTAATAGAGTGCGTTCTGCGCGACCCATCCCCAATTGCCGGGGCGGGGATTCGTCGTAAGCGTGTCGGCCTGCATTTCCGCAAGGCGGCGTCCGTCGGGGAAGCGGGAGAAGCCGAAGGTGCCGTTCGATCCGGTATGTCCGTAACGGTTGCGGTCGTCCATCACGTCGGCGTTGGTCCCATCAAAAAACGTGAACCACTTGTGCAGATCCGTGGCTTTGCGCAGCGCGCGGATCGCGTCCGGGTCGTCGCTGTGCTCGCTATAGAGAGCCACCGCCGCCGTCGTGAGGTGGTTGTAGCCAATCGTCGGGCCGTTGCGGCTGTGCTCCCCCCAGTAGCCGTCTTCCGCCTGTTCCGTGGTGACGAATCGCCGGTAGATGTGTTTTCCGAGCGCTTCCATTTCCGGTTCTTTGAAAACTTTGCCGGCCAGGAAGAGGTTCATGGCGTAAAGCGCATAGTGGTTGGAAGAGGTGCCGATGTACGGCGTGGCATACCAGGGGAAATCCTTCCGCGGGCGAGCCCATTCCTCCACGATCCCCACGTTGTGCAGGATCTCCTTGCGCCAGCGGGCCTTGCGTTCCGTGCCCAGCTCGCCTTCGAGCAGGCGGTAGGCCTCCATCCACATATAGGTATCCCAGTCGCTGTCCAGGCGGGTTTCGAAATAGCGCTCTTCGCTGGCGGCGGCGAGCAGATCTCCGATAACGATCGCCTGTTGGAGCATCTTCGGGTTGCGATAGTTCGGGTTGGCCGGGTGTTGCTTGGTATAAAGAACAGCCGGGGATAGGATCGCGTAGGGGAAGTGGAGCCCGCCGCCGCCCTCTTCAAGCGCGCGCAGATTGGGGCCGCTCGCATCCAGCCTTTCCTGCACAAACGCCACGCTCTTTGCCATCCGCTCAAAATAAGCGCCGGGCAGCGATGCGCCGCTCGCCCGGGGAGCCCACGCCAGGCACAGCATCGCCGCCGCGCACAGCATCGCCGTTTTCATCGAATTCCCGCGAATCATTGTTGCCCTTCCCACCCGGCGCGCTGGCGACGCCGGAGAAACTGTAGCGTCAATTCTCTCATACCGTCCGGCAGCCTTGACTCTCGCCCTCGCGGCGCGGAATGCATCCGCGCCGGCGGCGGCGATGCGCCTGTCGCACGGGCCGTCTCCGGCGCGAACAGAAAAGAGCCGCGCTGGCTGGCAGGCGGGCGGCAAAGGATGACAGAATAAGCCCTTGGAGGTTGATTCCGTGCCGAGTTCGACATCGTCTCAGACTGTGATTTTGATTGCGAGCGGCGATTTGCGCCTGAGTGCCAACCGGGTCTGCTGGCCCGCGCAGCAGGAAGCGGAGGCGGCGGTGATGGCCGCGATTCGCGGCTTGGGACGGGAGGTGAAGCGCGGCCACGCAGAAGATCCGGTCAAGGGGCATGGCTTTATCGACAGCCAGAGCGCCGGAATGGAGATTTTCCGGAACATCCCGAACGATGCGCCGCTCGTGGTCTGCGAAGCCGTATGGCAGTATAGCCATCACGTGCTGGCCGGGCTCTATTCCCATCGCGGCCCGATCCTGACGGTGGCGAATTGGAGCGGGCAGTGGCCGGGCCTGGTGGGGATGCTGAATCTCAATGGCAGCCTCACCAAGGCGGGCGTGAAGTATTCGACGCTCTGGAGCAACGATTTTACCGACGAAGTCTTCCTGAATGGGCTGCGCGCATGGCTTGACGGCAAGCCGGTTCAGCAGGATCTCTCCCATGTCCGCGCGCTCAAGGATTTGCGCCTGCCGGAAGAACATGCCGCGGTTGGACGGAACGTTGCGTCAACCCTGCGCAAGGATAAGGCCATCCTGGGCGTGTTCGACGAGGGATGCATGGGCATGTACAACGCCATCATCCCCGATGAGCTGCTGCATCCGACGGGCGTGTTCAAAGAGCGGCTCAGCCAGAGCGCGCTCTACGCCGCGATGCGCCGTGTGAGCGATGCGGAAGCGCAAGAGGTGCGGAACTGGTTTGACCGAAAGGGCGTCACGTTCCGTACTGGTTCGAACGAAGAGACGGAACTCACGGACGCGCAGATCCTGTCGCAGTGCAAGATGTACGTTGCGGCCGTTCGCATCGCGGCGGAGTTTGGATGCGCCGCGATCGGCATTCAGTATCAGCAGGGGTTGAAAGATATCTGCCCGGCCTCAGACCTGGTGGAAGGCACGCTGAACAACGTGGACCGGCCCCCGGTGAAGGATGCCGTAAGCGGCGCGGTGCTCTACGAGGGCGAAGCGCTGCCCCACTTTAACGAAGTGGACGAATGCGCCGGGCTCGACGGCCTGCTCACCTACCGAATTTGGCGCGCTTTGGGCTACTCGCCGGAGAATACGCTGCATGATCTCCGCTATGGCGAAGATTACGCGCTCAACGGAAAGACCGAGTTCGTCTGGGTCTTTGAGATTTCGGGCGCGGTTCCGCCGGCCCACCTGACGGGCGGATGGGCCGGGGTGACGAGCGAACGGCAGCCGCCCATGTTCTTCCCGCTGGGCGGGGGCACCATTAAGGGTGTTTCGAAGCCGGGCGAAGTCGTCTGGAGCCGCGTTTATGTGGAAGATGGCGTGCTGAACGCCGATCTCGGGCTGGCCAAAGCCGTGGAACTGCCCGCCGAGGAGACGGAGCGCCGCTGGCAGGCGACCACGCCGCAGTGGCCCATCATGCACGCGGTCACCTATGGCGTTTCGAGAGACCAGATGATGGCCAAGCACAAGAGCAACCACATCCAGGTGGCGTACGCGCCGGATCTCGCCGGGGCGCGGCGCGCGCTCGCGGCCAAGGCGGCAGCTTTCGCCGAACTGGGCATCCGCGTGTTTGTGTGCGGGGACGAGACCGGGCTTTAGACGGCAGTGGGAAACGGAGCGGGCGGGGAACGCCGCATTTCCGGGAATCCTCGCTCCGCTCGCGGTACAATCGAAACGTTGGCCGGGATACGGCGCTGCCGTTTCCGCCATTGTTGGAATGCCGTTTTTGCGGCATCCGGGCGAGGGAACCTGACTCCGCATGGAAGAAATCAAGAAGAAACTGCAAGCCGAGATCGCCGCTCTTGACCATGAATTGCGGAGCGAACTCCCCAAGGAGATCGCCAAGGCGAGGGCGCACGGCGATTTGAGCGAGAATGCGGAATATCATGCGGCGAAGGAACGGCAGTCGTTCGTCGACGCCCGCCTCTCCCAATTGAAGAAGCGGCTGGGCGAGTTGTCGATGATCGACATGACGAAGATTCCCAGGGACCGGGTGGGTCTCGGTTCCACGGTGGTGGTGCTCGACCTCGACAAGAATGAGGAAGTGCGTTACCGCTTAACCACGTCGGAGGAAACCGACGTAAGTGCGGGGTTGATTTCCACGAGTTCGCCGATCGGCAAGAGCCTGCTGAACAAGGAAGTCGGCGACATCGTGCGCATTCAGATTCCGGGCGGAGTGAAAGAAGTGGAAATTCTCTCGCTCAAGACCGTCCACGACAGCTAGGCGCGAAGGCGAAGTTCTCATGACCTATACAAGCGCAATCGGGCGGACCTGCAACTGGCTGCTGGTCAGGATTGTCGGCGCGCTCGCGCTTTCAAAAGTTCACCCGAACGTCCTCACTTTTATCGGGCTGATTATCAACGGCGTGGGCGCATGGCTGCTCGCTACCGGGCGATTCTGGCAGGCGGGGCTGGTGATCATCGGCGCGGGGATCTTCGATATGGTGGACGGGCGCGTGGCCCGGCAGACCAACCAGGTGACCAAATTCGGCGGCTTCTTTGACTCCGTGATTGACCGCTACAGCGATCTCGTCCTGCTGATCGGCCTCCTGATCTACTACGGAAACGCCAACCGCAACGTCTACGTGGTGCTGACGGCGATCGTCATGATGTCGAGCATCATGATCAGCTATACCCGCGCCCGCAGCGAAAACTTCCTTCCGCAGTGCAAGGTGGGATTTTTGGAGCGGCCGGAGCGGATTGTGCTGCTTATCATCGGCTCTCTGTTCAACAAGATGGCCCCCGTGCTTTGGGTGATCGCCGTTCTGGGAACGTTCACCGTCGTGGGCCGGATCATGTATACGTGGCGGGAACTCAAGCCGGCCGACGAAGAAGCGATGGCGGAGCAGGCGGCGCGCGCGCAAGTCAAGAACGCGGATCTCGCCCGCGGAGTGGTGGCGCACTCGAAGTGACCCGCGCGGGAATCGCGCTATTTTCCGATTAGCCTGGCGAGCTTGGAGCCCGGGCGAACGATGGTTTCTTCCCGCTCCGGCCCCGTGGCCACACATCCCACTTCCACTCCGGTGGCCGCTTCCAGAAATTCCACGTAGGCGCGGGCGCCGGCGGGCAGGTCCTCATAGCGGGTGACCCCGGCCGTGGTTCCTTCCCAACCGGGGACGACCTCGTAGACCGGCTCCAGCGATTGGACATCCCGGATGTTCGCGGGCAGCCATTCGATCTCCTCGCCGCGCAGCTTGTACTTCATGCAAACGGGAATCTCCTTCATCCCGTCGAGCACGTCGAGCTTGGTGAGCACCAGGGAGTCAAAGCCGTTGATGGCGGCGGTGTACTTGAGTAGGGGCACGTCGAACCAGCCGCAGCGGCGGGGGCGTCCCGTGACGGCACCGAATTCGTTACCGGCCACCCGGATGGCTTCACCCTGATCGCCGTGAATCTCCGTGGGGAAGGGGCCGCCGCCCACGCGGGTGATGTAAGCCTTCGATACGCCGAGAATGCCGTCGATGCGCGTCGGGGGCACTCCCGTTCCCGTACACGCGCCGCCCGCCGAGGCGTTCGAACTGGTGACGAAGGGGTAAGTTCCGTGATCCACGTCGAGCATCGTTCCCTGCGCGCCCTCGAACATCACCGTCTTGCCCTCGCTCAGATACCGGTTCAACAGGAGCGCGGTGTCGGTCACCATCGGCCGGATCATTTCGGCCAGTTCCTCGTACTGGGAGCAGATAGCCCCGGCGTCGATCCGGTCGCCCAGCTTGAATGCTTCGAGCACGGTCTGTTTATCGTCCGCGATCACCTTGAACGCCTCGCGGAAGAATTTGCGGTCCAGCAAATCCGCGACGCGCAGGCCCCGGCGCGCGACTTTGTCTTCGTAGGCCGGCCCGATGCCTCGAGAGGTGGTGCCGATGGCGATGCGGCCCTCCCGCGCTTCGCTGAGCTTTTCCACCAGCGGATGGTAGGGGAAAATCACGTGGGCGCGGTCGCTGATCGCGAGTTGCTTTTCCACTTCGACGCCGCTCGAGCGCAGGCTGGCGATTTCCGTCATCAGAGCGCCGGGGTCCACCACAAGTCCGTTCCCGATCACGGCGATTTTCCCGGGCCGCAACACTCCCGCCGGGATCAGTTTAAGCACGAATTTTCGCGGGCCGACGTAGACGGTATGGCCCGCATTGTGGCCGCCCTGGTAGCGAACGATGACGTCGAAGCGCTCGGAAAAGAGATCGACAATTTTGCCTTTGCCTTCATCGCCCCACTGGGCGCCCAGCACGATAATGTTACTCATTTGCTAAAGCCCAAAACTCCTTATTGTAACTCGAACCGTATGGTACGCTGACGGTTTATGCAGTTGGCCGACATTTTTCAGGGTTTGGGAGAGGACGCTTTTCGCGAGCTTCTGGGGCAGATCTCTTTCGGGAAGCTGAAAACCTACCGAATCTATGAAGCCGTCAAGGTGAGGATGCACCTTGCCAAGCTCAATTCGGAGACCTTGCGCAAGGCGGCCCCGCGCTTGTGGGAACGCATCTCGCAGGGGGAGGAAGTCCTCGCGGCGGAGCTTTCGCAAGCGATCCTGGTTTCCAAGCTGGACATGGTGATCGAAGTGCTGAACTTCCTCGGCATCCCGCACAACGACGGCTTTTTTGAGAAGGATACCGACCTTGCCGCCCACCTTCCCGAGGGCTGGCGCGAGAAGGCTTACGAAGAGTTCAAGGGGAAGCACTCCGCGGCTCTGCTGGCGTTCTATCTGAATCACCTGGCGAAGGAAGCGACGGAGGGGACGTCCACCCTCTTTCTGCCCGAGGAATCCACGCCGGCGTCCTGACGGCGTTAGGTGTGGATTCGCGGCTGTGATTCCGTGAGTTCCGCCGGCGAATCTCCCGGCACCAGATCGAGAATCGTCACTTCCGGCCGGCAATTGAACCGGATCCCGCCATAGACCCCGCCCACTCCGCGCGTGATGTAGACGCGGCGTCCTTGCCATTCGTGCAGCCCCTCGTAATAGGCGCGATCGAGAATCGGCAGAATCGGCGGACCCACAAACGGAATCTGCACCTGACCGCCGTGCGTGTGCCCGCAAAGCAGCAGTTCCCAGGAGTAGTATTGCAGCACCGCTTTGGTATCCGGGTTGTGCGAGAGCACCACGCGCAACTGCTCGGATTGTTTGGGGAGGCCGTCGAAAGCCTTGTGGGAGTCAAACTCGCGCGTCCAGAAATCGGCAAGCCCGATCACGTGCAGGCGCTGGCCCTTGATTTCCCGTTCCGTGGCGGCGTTCTGCAGCACGTGAATTCCGGCGTCCGAGAGCAGTTCCCGGATGCGGGCGGAGGTTTTGAATCCGTACCGCAGATCGGACCATCGCCCGCCGTCGTGATTGCCCACCGAAGCAAACGTGGGTGCAGCGGTGGGGAACGCCGCCAGAACGTCCCTGTAGCGATAGAGATCGCAGCTTGTATTTGTGGTCACATAGTCGCCGGTGAGGCAAATAAGGTCCGGCTTTTGCGCGAGGCCGAGTGCAATTGCGTGCTCGATCCGGCTGAAGGGGATCGCGGGCGAGGCGTGAAAATCCGAGAGATGAAGCACACGGAGGCTCGTGCCGCGCGGAAGCCAGCGGGTGGGAATGGTGGTTACCGTCAGGTCGAACCAGTTGGGCTCCGCGCCAAACACGTAAGAACCCGATGCCAGACTCCCAGCCGCAACGGCCCCTCCGGCGCGCAGCAGTGTTCGGCGGGCAATTTGCATTCTCCTTTCAGGATATCGAAGCGGCTGCCTCCCACGCCGTGCGCACCCTCAATCGCCGGAAATACTCGTTTCAATTTGGAAATTTGTTGAGAATTTTTCGCCGCATTTCCCACTTCTCTTAGCAGATAGCCATGCGCATGGGACGGTGCCGGATCTTGTTGCTCGCGGTGGGCCTCGCCCTGGGTCCCAGCCACCCTCTGTTCAGCCATCCGCAAAGCGCGCCGGATCCCGGCCTGTCCCGCGCAGCCCTTGCCTATCAGGCGAAGCAGGCGCGCGAGTTCGACCGGGCCGTGGCCCTCTTCGAGGAGGCGCTGGCGGCGGATCCGGAGAATCTCCACCTGCGAAAAGACCTCGCCTATACGTTGCTCGCGGTGGGCAAAAGCGAACGCGCCCGCGACGAATTCGGCGAGGTGCTCCGGCGCGATCCGAACGACAGCTACATCGCGCTGGAATACGCCTTCCTCTGCCACGAGACGAATCGCCCCGAGATCGCGTGGAAGATCTTCCGCGGTTTGCAGGGAGCCGCCAACCCGGAACATCGCGCCACGGCAACGCGGACCTTCAAGAGCATGGATGCCGAACTCCTCGGCCGCATCGCGCGCCTGGAAGAAGCGCTCCGGCGTGACCCGGGCAACTATGGCAGCCATCTCGAACTCGCGCGAGCGCGGCGAATCCGCAATGACTACGCCGTGGCCGCCGCTGAGTTCGATGCCGCGTATCGTCTGAAGCCGCAATATGCCGAGGTCCTCCTGGAGTTGGCGGACGTTCTTCGCAAAGCCGGCGAGCGGGAACGGGCCGAGGCGGTAACGCTCACGGCTTCCCGCTGCGCATCGGCCTATGTCGCGGAGCAGGCGAAGCAGTTTCTGCCCCCACGCTATCCCTATCTTTCGGAGTTCGAGAATGCGCTGCGTTTCGAGCCCCGGCAGCCGGAACTACGCCGGGAAATGGGCTTCTTCCTGCTTTCCCTGGGCCGTAAGCCGGAGGCGCAGGCGGCGCTTGAGCGGGTGTTGACGGAAGATCCGGACGACCTGCTGGCCGCCGCGCAGTTGGGGTTCCTCGAACTGGAACAGGGGCGGCGCGACACCGCCATCCCGCGTCTGAGAGCCGCGCTTCGCACCACGGACAACGCTTTGCGGCAACGCATTTCAGACTTGCTCTCAAAGGAAGGTGCGCTTGAAGCGCAGCCGGGGGCGGCAACCATTTCCCCGGAAACCGCTACGGAGATACCGGCGGCCACGCTCTCAAAGAGCTTCGCGGATGCGGAGTCCGCACGAGAAATGGGCCGCAAGAGTTACGATGCCGGCTTCATTCCGGACGCCATTCGCTTCTACCAGGAGGCGCAGCGGCTGGACTCCGCAAATTTCGACACCATGCTGCGCCTGGCCTGGAGCTTGAATATGGGCAAGCGGGACGACGAAGCGTTGCGCTGGTTCTCCCTGGCCGCGCGCAGCCCGGATACGGCCGTCGCGGAAGAAGCAAAAGCCGCCATTCGCAATCTCACCACGCCCGCCGCTTCCTCTTCCGCGATGGTCGCCGCAGCTCCTCGCGAGGGCCTGGTGGCCAGCCTCTGGGCAATGCCGCTCCATTCCACGCGCTGGGGCAGCACGTTCAGCTATGCCCAGGCGAAACTCGAATGGGAACAGCCCCGCCTGCCCGTGGTGCCATACCTCTCCGTGCGCTTCGTGGGTGATACCACGGGCGCAATCGGCGCGGCCAATCCGCAGTTCCTCTCGGAGAATTCATTCATCCTTGGGCTGGGGGCGCGCACCCGACCGTGGAAGGGCATCCTGGCCTGGGGCGAAGCCGGTTCCACCATGGCGTATCTCTCCTCCCGCCGCCAGGAGACGGGCCGGTTTCTTCCTGATTATCGCGGCGGGCTGTCGCAATTCCGCCTCTTCGGCCCTTCCTTGCTGAATGCCAAGTCAGGCGCGTTCGCGGAAACGATGAACGACCTCGTCTACATCCATCGCTTTGACCGCGATACCCTGGCCATTTCGCGCAACCGGCTGGGGAGGCATCTCGGCCGGATCGATTCGCTGGGAGGCTTACAGTTACAGGCCTTCCTGAGCCTGAACCTGAATACCGACTTCAAGCGGCAGGCATGGGCGAATTTCGTGGAAGCCGGGCCGGGCCTGCGGCTTCGCTGGGCCTGGATGCCTCCCTCGGTATCGTTCACGTTCCACTATCTGCGCGGCCATCACACCATCCGCCGGATCGACGAGCGCCCGAACACCTACAACGACTTCCAGGCGGGTTTCTGGTATGCCGTCACCCGCTAGCCTCCGGGCTCTCCGGTTAGCGGGAATTCTGCTGCTTTGCGCTAGCCTTTCGCGAGCGGCCGGTGCGCAGTTCAGCTACGCCGCGAGTTGTGACGCCCCCGGCTGGGAAGCCGTATTCGATACCTTTTCGCTTTCACGCGCTGCCGAACCTACCAGAGCGGACATCCGCGTGCTCTGCGGCCCCGCTCAGGGCAGCCGCGCGGAGATCGATGCCTGGCTCGCGCCGGGGCGCATTCTCGTCGTGGAGGGCGGGAATCCCCTCGCCGCTTCATTCGGCTTCGTACCCTCCGGCGCGACGCCGGTCCGCGTGCGCAATGGGAAGGATCATCTCGCGGAGGAACTCCTCATCGTGTGGGAGAAACCCGTCGAGATCGTCCCCACACGGATGCCTCCTGGCGCACGCGTCCTGATGGAGGAGCGCTGGAGCGGCGCGCCCCTGCTGGCCGTGCTGCCGCTCGCGCGCGGCAACCTGCTCTGGGTGGCGACCGAACCCGGAGAGCGCGGGTTCGACCGCTTTCCCCTGCTCGCCAATGCCCTGGCGGAGGCGGGCTTCCATGCGCCCTTCCGTTCACGAACGCTGTGGGCCTTCTTCGATTCGGCCTATCGCCAGCGCGTGGATCTCGACTATCTGGCTGCCCGCTGGGAGCGCTTTGGCGTTGCCGGTCTGCACGTCTCCGCCTGGCAGCATTGGGAGCCGGATCGCGACAAGGATGCGTGGTTGCGCAGGTTGATCGAGGCCTGCCATCGCCGCGGCATCCTGGTCTATGCATGGTTCGAGTTCCCTCACGTCAGCGAAAAATTCTGGGCGGATCACCCGGAGTGTCGGGAGCAGACGGCGCTCCTGCAGGATGCGCATCTCGATTGGCGCAAGCTGATCGATCTCAGCAATGCCGAGTGCGGCGCCAAGGTGAAGCAAGGGGCGGCTTCGCTGCTGCGGCGCTTCTCCTGGGACGGTGTGAACCTGGCGGAGATCTACTACGAATCGCTTGAAGGGACGCAGAATCCCGCGCGGTTTACTCCCATGAGCGCCAGCATCCGCAAGCAGTTCGCTGAAGATGCGGGCTTTGACCCCGCCGAGCTCTTCAGCCCGGCATCGCCCCGGCACCTGGCCCGCAACCCGGCCGGCCTGGAGCGCTTCCTCGCCTTTCGGCGCAAACGTATCGGCCAACTTCACGAAGAGTGGCTCGCCTTCGTGGAAAGTCTCCAATCCACGGTGCGGGACCGGCGCCTGGTGATTACCCAGATCGACGATCAGTTCGACCCATCCGTGCGTGCGAATCTGGCGGCCGATTCCGGTGCGATCCTCGCCCTGATGTACCAGCATTCCTTCACCTTTCTGGTGGAAGATCCCGCCACCATCTGGCACCTCGGCCCCGCCCGCTACACGGAGATTGCCCGCGCGTACGCGAAGGTGACGCCCTATCCGGAACGCCTGGCCGTGGATATCAACATCTTTCCGCGCTATCAGGACGTCTACCCCACGAAGCGCCAGACCGGCATCGAACTCTACCGTCTGGTGCACGCCGCCGCCCGCGCCTTCCCGAGGGTTGCCTTGTACTTTGAGCACGTGCTGGCCACCGAGGATCTGCCGTTTCTGGCCGCGGCCGCGCTGCCGGAGGTGAAGGCGTATCGGGAGGGGGAGCGCGTGACCGTCGAGAGTGCGCGGCCCGTTGGCATTGCCTGGAATGGCCCCGCCCAAGTGAACGGGAGCGCCTGGGCCGCACGCGACGACGAAACCGTGTGGCTGCCCGCGGGCAAGCACCTTCTTGAACCGGGAAGGGAAGACCCATTGTTGCGACTGCGCTACTTCAGCGGGGAGTTGCGCCGCGTGCATAGCGCCGCTGGCCGGCTCACCTTTCACTACCACGCGGAAGCGCGGGCCATCGCCATCTTCAACGAGGCGCCCGGCAAGCTCTGGATTGACGACCTTCAGATCGCCGCACCCGTCTATCAGGCAGCAAGCGGCTATTACCTGTTTCTGCCCGCCGGAGAGCATCTCGTGACCGTGGAAGCAGGAGCCAGTGTGCATCCTGGTTCCTGACGGCCGGGAAGCGTCGACTTACTTGGCGGCGGGCTGGATGGCTTCGGCTATCGGCTTGCCTGTCTTCGGGAACGCGGCGTGATAGTCTTCTCCGAGCAATGCCGCCAGCGTGGCCGCAACCTGGCTCTGCGTCACCGGTTCCGCGTTCGCGCGCTCCCCGAGCGCCGGAGTATCCGGACCCATGATTCCCATCCAGACATACTTCGATTCCGGGACCTTCTGGCCATGGCTGCGCCAACTGGCGCCCTCGGCGCCCCGACCGTGGTCGACCGCCAGAATGAGCGTGGTCCTGCCCCGGTACTGGTCCATGGACTGGGCCAGATTCCAGAGTTCTTCCACGTAGCGATCCACGCGGTGGGCGGCGTTCAGATACAGGTCGTACCGCCCGCCGTGCGCCCATTCGTCCGTTTCGCCCAAGGCCAGATAGAACACGCGCGGCCGGGCCGTGCGGAAGTATTCTTTGGCCAGCAAAAACACCGGCGCGTCCTGCGCTTCCGACCCCCAGATATCCGTTTCCGCTTTCACCCGGTTCAGCAGATCAATGCGGTCGTTGGGCGTGTTAGTATGCAGGGGCGTATAACCGTCGTTCACCAGCAGCCCGGAGCGCCTGGAGTTCAGAATGTAATAGAAGCGATCCCAGGCGCCGAATGCGGCGATGCGATTTCGGAAGGATTCCCGCGTGTTCAGCCATTCGAGCACGTTCACGTTCGGATTGTCGATCTGGTCATTGCTGTTGATCCGGTCGTCGGGCGCACCCGTCAGCAACTCGCTATAGCCGGGATACGAAAAGTTCATGCCGTTGGTCACGTAGGCATCGGAGCCACGGTCTCGGTTGCCGTAGAGCACCCCGTGTTTGGCCACCGTCTTCCAGACGAAGGGCATCAAGAGTTCCCGGCGCTCTTCCGGCGAATCTCTCCAGAAGCGTGCCTTCAGCGCGTCCGGGTTGGAGACACCGCCTGTCGTCTTGTTGATCTGGGCTGGATCCGCACCGCGAAAGAGGTCTTCCCAGCGCAATCCGTCGGTGGTCACCAAGATGACATTTTGGGTCTGTTTACCCGAATTCTGTGCCAGTCCGGGATATGCGCTCAATGCGGCGCCCGCTGCTGCAAGAAAGCTTCGCCGATCCATAGGTCAGTTCCTCGATATGGGGTTCGGTTCCGTTCCGGGGGAACGGCCCGGCGGCTGCCACCGCCTCCCGATGAGCATATCACGCGATTAGGGGGGCGTCTTCGAACCGGCGCGGTCACGCTTCGGCCCGCTAATGAAGCCGCCGGTTCTCCGGGCGAAGCAGGTAAGAAGCGACGGCCAAGGCTAGCAGCGCCAGCGGCCCGGCAAGGGCGATCCAGGGGTCGCCCTTCGCGACGTGGGAATAGGCGACGCTCGACAATTCAAAGACGTACCCGGCGTAGGTCCACTCTTTCAGCCGGGGGAATCCAACCAGGAAGATCGCCCCCGCGCCCAGCAGATTCCACACCCCGAGAAGAGGCAACAGAAAATCCGGGTAGCCCAGATGCCGAATCACCCGTAGCGCCATCTCCGCCGGCGCCACGCTCAAGATGCCGATGGCGATCATCAACAAGCAAAACGGAATAGTCACCACCCAATATGCAGTGGAACGGTTTCGTCGCATCACCTTCCATCCTAGCGGGTCGTTTCGGCGCGGCAGCCGAATTTCGGGGGAGGGGCGAATGTTTACGGGTGCAGACCGGCTCGTTCGCCCTCACGCCGGGCTTAGGGATTTCGCGGCGTGGGAGGCGGCGTGGTAGGAACTGCGAACGAGCGGCCCACTTTCCACGTGCTGAAAGCCGAGCGAGCGCCCGAACTCGCGGATCTCGGTAAACTCGTCCGGATGCACGTAGCGGATCACGGGAAGGTGGTTCAGCGTGGGCCGCAGATACTGCCCCACCGTGAGGATATCCACCTCGCTGCGCCGCAGATCCCTCATCACGTTCTTGACCTCGTCCAGCGTCTCGCCCAGCCCCACCATCAGCCCGGACTTCGTGGGGATATCGGGCCGCCGCTGTTTCGCGTACGCCAGCATGTCGAGCGACCGCTCGAAACTCGCGCCCAGACGCACATGCCGGTAAAGCCGCGGGACGGTCTCCGTATTGTGATTGAGAATATCCGGACCCGCATCCAGCACCAAATCCATCGATGCGTGACGGCCCTGGAAATCGGGCACCAGCACTTCCACCTTGCAAGCGGGCACGCGCTCGCGGATCGCGCGGATCACCATGGCGAAGTGCTCCGCTCCGCCGTCCTTGCGGTCGTCCCGGTTCACGCTGGTGACCACCGCGAAGCGCAATTGCAGCGCCTCCACCGCTTCGGCGATTCGCCGGGGTTCATCCATATCCACTTCGAGGGGGACGCCCTTCCGCACATTGCAGAACCCGCAGCGCCGCGTACACACATTGCCCAGAATCATGAACGTCGCCGTCCGATGGTTCCAGCACTCGCCGATGTTCGGGCAGGCCGCGCTCTCACAGACGGTATGCAGCTTGAGGTCGCCCACCAATCGCTTCAGGTCGTGGTAATTCTCTCCCACCGGGGCGGGAGCCTTCAGCCATTCCGGGCGGTTGCCCTTCTGTGTCAGTGTGTCGATTGGAATAAGCACGATACTCTTCCAGTGTAGCGGCTGCGGCATGACGGCTGTGATCGCGGCAGGGGCCGCCGGCGGGCACGGGCTTTGCTACAGCCAATCCCCGCCGATCAGCCCCGCGTGGAGAGCCGCCGCTCTATCGCCGCTCCGCGCCGGAAGGATGCCAGAATCGGGGGCAGCCCCAGATACATTCCGATCTCCCGGTAGTCCTCGCATTCGAGAATCGTCAGATTCGCTTCGCGCCCGGATTGAATGGAGCCGAGGCGGCTTCCCAGGCCTAGCGCGTGCGCCAGGTTCACAATCGAGAGTTGCAGGATTTCCTCCGGTTCGAGATGGGCTTCCTGCCGCAAGCGACTGGCCAGAGCGAAGGGAGAGACGCACCCGGGCCGGTTCACGTCGTATCCGGAGCTCAGAGCCAGCCGCATGCCGGAGTCGATTGCCCCGCGCAGCATGTGGCCCGGGTGTCCGCTCGCGAGACCGGCCTCCCCGCCCGGCACGATCCATGGAATATCCAGCCGCGCCGCGGCCTCACGGTTCTCCACGCGCTCCGGCGGAGACCCGATCACCGCGCAGTTGCTGCCGCCGCAGGTTCCCAGGAGCGCTTCCGGGTCCAGGGCTTCCGGCGACGTCAGGAAGCAAGGCAGGCCATCGCCGAGCTGGCGCAGGGCGTGCAATCGGTCCTGGATGGAGAGATGCCGCAGCGCCGCCGCATGCACGCTCACCGCCAGCGACGGTTCCAGCCGCTTCCAGTAGCCCTTTGCCGCCGCCGAAAGCTGCTGCCAATAGGGCAGGCGGCTTCCCGCTTCCAGATCCGGCAGGCGATGAAAGTGAAGTTCCGCACGAAAACTGTTCGTCGGCACATCCAACTGCAGCAGGTTGCGCAGCAGCCGGCTTTGCAGACCCGGCTGCCGCGGGAACCTCAAGCGAAACTGCGTGAAAGCGGTGCCCGCCCAGCCGAGTTTCCCGAGCTCCCGCTCCAAGCCGCGAACCAGTGTATGGAGCGTGTGCGCGCCGTAGAAAGGCGGGTCGAGGGGCGGTTCGGGCGGCGTCTCGCTCGCGGCGGAAGGCGGGCGCTCGCTCTCGTCCTCCGCCGCAAGCGGAAGCAGGTCGTGCGCCGCGTCGAGCAGCCCCGGCACGATCACAAGATGCCGCGCATCCAGCACGCGCGCCGTCGCCGCATCCTTCAGATTGTCCAGCCGCCGCGCGCTACCCACCTCCGCAATCCTGCCGCCTTCGATCAGAATTGAGGCGTCGCGAAGCAGGCCTACATCGCGCAACTCCGCGCCCTGACGCACGCGTGCCGGCCCCTGGAGCGTGACAATTTGTCTGGCTCCGCGAATCAGGAGCCGGTCCGTTGGCCTCGCGGGTGAAACTCCTCCTGCGGTCATGGGCGGCTCAGCGTGTGCCCGCTTGCAATTCGGGTGGCTAGTTCAAACTTATTCGAATCGGAGTCGGATGAAAACAAAACGCTTTAGATTGTTTCAGATTGAACCGCCCGGCGTCGGTTTTGCCAAGCGGTTCGCCGGCCGCGCAATACGGCATTCCGCCGACGGGGCGGCGGGCGGACAACCTCAGCTTGCCGATGCGGCCCGTTTTGCATACGATA
Organism: Acidobacteriota bacterium; assembly: GCA_014584705.1. GTDB lineage: Bacteria > Acidobacteriota > Terriglobia > Bryobacterales > Bryobacteraceae > JACTMJ01. The sequence goes on from JACTMJ010000009.1 coordinate 66,556, forward strand.
CTGGAGGTCCCGCCGCGATTCGATGCGGCTTACGGCAAGGATTCCGGATTAGAGGAAGACTGCCCGTCTATGAGGGAGGATTACCATGCTTCGAATGCGTTTCGTCGCCATTGCGACGGCCGCCACTCTTCAGGCGCTGCTGTTTTGGCACTGCGCTCCATCCGCTGAAAAAGCCTCGGTGAATAAGGCCGCGCTCGGCGAAAAGTATAACGGCCGCTGGCTGGTGACGTTCAATCCGGCGGACCGCGAGCGCGTTGGCTGGATTCAGCTCGAAGGCGTCGGCACCCCGGATGCCAAGGGGCTGATCGTGGGCGTGCCCGGTGGCGGCATGTACCCGCTCACTTCCGTCAGCGTCGCCGACGATGGCAGCCTGCGTCTCGAGTATTCGGGCAGCTGGGGATCGAATATCCCGGAGATCGCCGCGAAAGAGCGTGAAGAAAGAATGGCCGCTCGCGCCAAGCTGAAGGAAGGCGAGAAGCTTCCGAAGCAGCCTCCCATCACCTCGGTCTACACGGCCACGCTCCAAGGCGACACGCTGACCGGCAAGCAGGAATGGCCCTCGGAGCCGACACGCTTCCAGGTGGTCACGTTCACCGCGAAGCGCGCCCCGGAAATTCACGAGCACGACGACGGCACCTGGGTGGCGGGCGAGGTTGTTCAGCTTGTGCCCGACAAGCCGGCCAGCAATGGCAACTTTACGGTGGAACTCCCGAACAAGGAACTGGGTTGGACGGTGAAGAACGGCGATATCCTCAACACGCCGCCCGCTGGCAATCTCACGTCCAAGGAGAAGTTCTGGAACTTTGACCTCCACGCCGAATACAAGCTCTCCGAACACTCCAACAGCGGCATCGGCCTGCGCGGGCGCTATGAAGTGCAGATCAACGAAGACTTCGGCAAGGAACCCTACAAGCAGGGCCACGGCGCGCTTTACTATCGCATCGTGCCCACGTCGAACCCCAGCAAAAAGCCGGGCGAGTGGCAGACGATGGACGTTCGTCTGATCGGCCGCGAAGTCAGCGTCACGCTGAACGGCGTCAAGATCATCGACAAGAAGATCATCGACGGGCTGACGGCCATGGCCACCAACGCGGATGAATCGGAACCCGGCCCCATCACCATTCAGGGGGACCACGAGAAGGTGGAGTTCCGCAAATTCACCGTAACGCGGCTCGAAAAGAAGGGCGCGTAACACGGATATCGCCGGCGGCCCGGGAGGGGATTTTCCGAACGGGCCCGCCGGCGCGTTTCTGTCTCCGGCCGTGCGGGTGCTTTCTTTGCGCCCGCGACGCCGAAATCACGGTATAGACTGGTTGGAGCCTTTGGAGGAATCCCCCGCGTGCCAAACAGAATTTGTGAACATCTGGCCGAAGTAACTCCCGTAGCGCCTTCAGGCACGGGGTGCGTGGAATGCCTCAAGGCCGGAACCGCCTGGGTACACCTGCGCATGTGCCTCGTCTGCGGCCATGTGGGCTGTTGCGATTCCTCGCCCGGCAGGCACGCCACCATGCACTACCACGACTCCGGGCATCCAACCATGCAGAGCGCCGAACCGGGTGAGACCTGGCGCTGGTGCTATATTGACCAGCTTTTGGTGGAATAGCGCCTCCGCGCCGGCGCGCGGTGTACAGTCTGTCGGCACGGGCCTCGATGCGGGAACTGCAAGGCGACGCTACGCCTCCGCTGTCTCCGCTTCGATCGCCTCCGAAACCTCCGCCCATTCCTGCATCGTCGCGTCCAGACGTTCCCGCAGCGCATCGAGTTCGTTGCTTTGGCGCATGCTTTGCTCGGCGGTGACGTAAACCGCCATAGCCGCCTCGGTCTCCGCGATGGCGCTTTCGAGCCGCGCGGTTTCCTCTTCAAGTTCGCTTCGCTTCTCTTCCATCTGGCGCATCTTGATGGGGTTCAGTCTGCGCGCGCGTTTCGCATCGCCGTTCGCCGCGGAGGCCGTCGCTGGCGCGTCCTCCTTCGCTAACGGGGCGCTCGTCCGCTCCGCCTCATCGCCGTTCCCGGCCGGCGCGCGCGCCGCCATGCGCGCCTTGTAGTCAAGGAATTCCGGATAGCTTCCCGCGTAGTCGAGCAGCGCGCCGTCCCTCACCTCGAACACCCGCGTCGCCAGATTCTCAATGAAATAGCGATCATGGGAAACAAACACGACCGAGCCGGTGTAGTTCTTCAGCGCGTGCAGCAGCACGTCCTTGGCGCGCATGTCGAGGTGGTTGGTCGGTTCGTCGAGCAGCAGGAAATTCGAGGGGTAGAGCAGCATCCGTGCCAGTGCATAGCGGTTGCGCTCCCCGCCGCTCAGCACTTCGATCTGCTTGAAGACGTCGTCTTCGGAGAAGAGAAAGCAGCCGAGCAGGCTCCGCAATTCCGTCTGGCTGCGCCCCGGCGCATAGTTCGTCAGATCGTCAAGAATGCGCGCTTTCGGATCGAGCACTTTGTATTGATCCTGCGCGAAGTAATCGACATCCACGTTGTGGCCCAGCTTGCACTCCCCGTGCGTGGGTGCGTCCAGCCCCGCGAGCAGACGAATGAGCGTCGATTTCCCCGCGCCGTTCGGGCCTACCAGCGCAATCCGGTCTCCGCGATGGATCAGGAAGTTGAAATCGGAAAAGACGTGTTTCTCCCCGTAGCTCTTGGCGAGATCCGTAGCCTCCACCACGGTGCGCCCGCTCGCCACGGGCTGCGGAAACCGGAAATGGATTGTCGCTTCCTCCGGAGGGATTTCAATCTTCGGCAGCCGCTCCAGTTCCTTGATCTTGCTCTGCACCTGCTTGGCCTTGGTGGCCAGCGCCCGGAAGCGATTGATGAACGCTTCCAATTGCTCCGCTCGTTCGGCGGTGGATTTTCGCAGCGCGATCAACTGTTCGCGCCGGGCTTCCTTCTGCTTCTCGAACTTTGTGAAATTGCCCGAATACAGGAAGCCCTGCTTATTCCAGAGTTCAAGCACCCGGTTCACCGTCTGGTCCAGGAAAAACCGGTCGTGCGAGATGAGGACGATCGCGTAGGGGTATTGGTTCAGGTAGCCTTCCAGCCAGTCTCGCGATTCGAGATCGAGGTGGTTCGTCGGTTCGTCCAGCAGCAGCAGATTCGGCTGTTCGAGCAGCAGTTTCGCGAGCGCAATCCGCATCTGCCAGCCGCCCGAAAACTCCTCGACGCGCCGCCCCCAATCGTCCTTCGAGAAGCCCAGGCCGCTCAGGATCTGCCCGGCTTTTGCTTCGAGCGAGTATCCATCGGCGGCGGTGAACTCGTTCTCCAGTTGATGATAGATGCCGGCCAGTTCGCGGTATTCGGCGGAGTCCGGCGGAAGGTCGCTCAGCTCGCCGGCAATCGTCTCCAGGCGCTTCTCGATCTGCTTGAGATTTTCGAAAACGCTCAGGCATTCCTGCATGACGGTGCGGCCGCTGAGCCGGAGCCCGTCCTGCGGAAGATAGCCGAAGGCCAGGCCGCGTGCCGATTGCAGGTCGCCTTCGTCCAGGGATTCAATCCCGGCGAGAATCTTGAGCAGCGTGGTCTTACCGGTACCGTTTGCCCCCACCAGACCCACGCGGTCACCGGGGTTGATCTGCACGTTCAGATTCTCGAACAGCAATTTCGGACCGAAGCGCTTGCCGGCGCCCACTAGCTGAATCATGACGGGTGTAGCGAGATCCCTTTCCTTACGCCGTTGCGGGAGCCGCGGGCTCCGGCGCGGGGGCCGGCTTATTCAACAGGCGGCGCAGAGAACGCGCCACATAGCGCTTCAACTCGTGCCGCGTCACCACGGCGTCCAGAAAGCCGTGCTCCAGCAGAAACTCCGCCCGTTGAAATCCTTCCGGAAGTTTTTGGCGAATGGTCTGCTCAATCACGCGCGGTCCCGCGAAGCCAATCAACGCCTTCGGTTCGCCGATGTTCAGGTCGCCCAGCATGGCGAAACTGGCGGTGACGCCGCCCGTCGTCGGATTGGTGAGGATGCTGATGAACGGAATGCGCGCATCGTCCAGAGTGGCCAGCATCGAGCTGATCTTGGCGAGCTGCATCAGGCTCACCATCCCCTCCTGCATGCGGGCGCCGCCCGAAGCGGAAACCACCACCAGCGGATGGCCGCCCTTCAACGCCCGCTCCGCCGCGCGCGCCAGTTTCTCGCCCACCACGGAGCCCATGCTGCCGCCGATGAACTGCAACTCCATGGAGCAGAGTTCCACCGGCTGGCCGTGCATCTTGCCGGAGGCGCATATCACGGCATCCCGAATGCCCGTCTTCTCCTGCATCATGCGCAAGCGGGACTTGTAGGTCTTGCTGTCCGTGAAATGGAGCGGATCATTCGATACCAGGTTGGTGTCCTGCTCCACCCAACCCTCGTCCAGCAGCAAGTCCACCCGTTGCCGAGCGGAAATCTGGTAATGATGGCCGCACTTCGGGCAAACGCTCAGGTTCTCTTCAAAAACCTTCTTCCAAAGAATCTCGTTGCACTCGTCGCACTTGAACCAGAGGCCCTCCGTGCGCACCACACGCTCGGATTGCTCTTCGGGAAGGGGTTTTACCTTCGATTTCGGACGGCTGAACCAGGACATGCTTTTGCCGCGAACACGCCGCTACCGGCACGATTCGCATCTCCATTGTAACCGTTGTGTCATCGCGGAACGGCCGAATTCTGCATCCCGCCACGGCGCCGCCTCTTCGCGCTACTTCCGTTTCCAGCGAATGCCGTCGCGCGTATCTTCGAGGATGATGCCCTGCGCCGCCAGTTCGTCGCGAATCTCATCGGAGCGCTTGAAGTTGCGCTCCTGCCGGGCGCGCTGCCGCTCCGCAATCAGCGCATCCACCTCCGCATCGCTCAGGCTGCCTTCCCGCTGCGTGGGCTTCAGCACGTCGAAAACCTGGTCGAACGCCGCCAGCAGGCCCTTTGCTTCTTCCACGTTGCCCGCGCAGAATTCGTCGCTGTCCATCGCCGCGTTGGTCTCGCGGACATATTCGAAGATCGCCCCCAGAGCGCCGGCGGTGTTCAGGTCGTCGTCCATGTCCGCTTCGAACTCGGCCCGGGCGCGCGCGATCCTCTCCTCCACCTCGGGGCACTTGCCTTCCTTGAACTTCGCGGTGTTCAGCCGCAGTTCGAAATTGCGCAAGCGGTCAATCGCCGTTTGCGCCGCATCGAGATCCGCGAACGTGAAGTTCAATTTGTTGCGATATGGCACCGCAATCAGACGGTAACGGATCGCTTCCGGAGAGTAGCCGCGTTCGAGCACGTCCCGCAGCGTATAGAAGTTGCCGAGCGATTTCGACATCTTCTGCCCCTCGACGATCAGGTGCTCCGAGTGCAGCCAGTAGCGCACAAACTGCTTGTGCGAGATGCACTCGGCCTGAGCAATCTCGTTCTCATGATGGGGGAACGTGAGGTCAATGCCGCCGGTGTGGATATCGAGAGTCTCGCCGAGATACTTGTTCGCCATGGTGGAGCATTCGATGTGCCACCCGGGGCGTCCCGGGCCCAGCGGCGTATCCCAGCCCGGCTCGCCGTCGCGCTTCGCTTTCCACAAGACGAAATCCCGGGCGTCGTCCTTGTCATACTCGTCCACGTCCACCCGCGCGCCCGCCTGCATTCCTTCGACGTGCAGGCGAGAGAGCCGCCCGTAGCGCGGGAACGTGGCGATGCGGAAGTAAACGGAACCTTCGCTCACGTAGGTGTGTCCGCCCTCCGTCAGCGCCTGGATTGCCGCCACCATATCGTCGATATGCTCGGTGGCCCGCACCAGGCGTTCCGGCCTCTGTAGCCGCAGCGTCGCCGAATCTTCGAGGAAGGCGTCCTCGTATTGCTGCGTGTACTCCCGCAGGCTCTTGTTCTCGGCCATCGCGCTTCGGATGATCTTGTCTTCCACATCCGTGATGTTCATCACGTGGTCGAGTTTGTAGCCGCGATAGGCCAGCCATCGCCGCAGGATGTCCTGAAAGGCGAACGAGCGGAAGTTGCCGATATGCACGTAGTTGTAGACGGTGGGTCCGCAGGTGTACATGCGGACGGTCGGCGGGTTCAGAGGAGCGAAGTCCTCCATTTGCTGGCTGGCGGTGTTAAAGAATCGAAGAGCCATTGTGTGCGGTTGTTGCGGAGCCGGGAAACGATTTCCTAATCAGGATAGCAATTGCTTCTCCGGCCCCGCGAACGCACGCGGCGCTCTCCCGCGCTTTGGCCGCTAAAGGCGCAGCAGCGCCGTCACCGTGTCCTCGTCCAACTGGCGCTTCAGCTTAAAGCCCAGCTTCTCGCAGATGCGCTGCATCGCGAAATTTTCCGAGAGAATCTCCGCCGCGACGTATTCGAGTTTCTCGTCCCTCGCAATACCAATCAGCCGCGTCAACAGTTCCGTGCCCAGGCCCATGCCGTGCACGGCATCGGTCACCAGAACCGCGAACTCCGCACCGTTCGTCGCCCGGTCTTTCCGGAGCCTTCCCACGCCGAGAATCTCCGCTTCATCGTCCGCGATTCGGCGTTCGGCCACCAGCGCCAGTTCGCGGTCGTAGTCGTTGAAGCAGATGCGCTGCAAACGTTCGTGCGCGATCCGCTGGTCCAGTTTTAGGGTCTGCAAATACCGCAGATACACCGTGCGTTCGCTCAGGGTCTGGTGCATCTTCACCATCAGCGGCTCGTCCTCCGGACGGATGGGCCGCAGCAGCAACTCCATGCCCGTCCGCGACGTCCACTTCGCCACATAGCGCGTGGGGTACGCACGAATTGCCAGGTGCGGCAGATCCGCGTCCGCCACGCTCGCCGGATGCAGCACCACGCGGGCGTCCAGCGCCAGCATCCGCGATTCGCTCACGAGCAGCGGGTTGATGTCAATCTCCTTGATGCGCCGAAGTTCCGCCACCAGACGGCTGAAGCGCACCAATAACTGCTCCAGCGCGTCAAAATCCACGCTCTTGCGGCCGCGCACTCCCTTCAGCGCCTCGTAGATCCGGGTCTGCTCCATCATCCTCCGCGCGAGCGTGCTCGTCAGCGGTGGCAGCGCCAGTCCGCGATCTTTGTAAACCTCCACCAGAGTCCCGCCGGAGCCAAAGAGCAGCACCGGCCCGAACTGCGGGTCGAGGCTCGAACCAACAATCAGTTCATAGCCGTCCAGCCGCACCATCGGCTGCACGGTTACCCCCTGGAAATGCTCCGCTCCCGCCGCTTTCGTCACGCCCTCCCGGATGTTTTCGAATGCCCGCCGCACGGCGGCCTCATCCTGCAGGTTCAGCTTCACACCGCCCACATCGCTCTTGTGCGTGATGGTTTCGGAGTACAGCTTCAGCACCACGGGGTAGCCCAGTTCCCGAGCGTGCGCGGCGGCGCTCTCCGCATCGGCGGCAATCACGGTCTTCACCACCGGAATCCCGTAGGCGCTCAGCAGTTCCTTTGATTCGAACTCGGTAAGAATCTCTCGCCCCTCATCCAGCGCCTTCTGAAGGATGGCTTCGGCCTTCACGCGCCGGTCGCTCTCGTCGGCCTGCACTTCCTCGCTCTGGGGCGTCTCATAGAGACCCCGCAGGTTGTACGTGTAGCGGTACATGTAGACGAACTGCCGCGCGGCCGTGTCGGGATAGGGGAAGGTCGGGATGCCGGCCGAGTTCAGAATGGAGACTCCGTTCGCGACATCGTTACCCCCCATCCAGCTCGCCAGAACCGGCTTCCCGTTGAGTTTCGCGTAGCTCTTCATCACCTCGGCCGTGGCCGTCGAATCGGTCATTGCCTGCGGTGTGAGAATCACCAGAAACGCGTCGGTATTCGGGTCTTTGGAAACAATCTCCAGGGTCTTCGCATAGCGATCCGCCTTCGCGTCACCCAGGATGTCCACCGGGTTCCCGTGGCTCCACGCGGAGGGCAATATCTCGTTCAGCGCGGCTACCGTTTCGGGCGCGAGTTTCGCGAGTTCGGCGTTGTTGGTGGCCAGCGCGTCCGTCGCCAGTACGGCCGGACCGCCCGCGTTGGTGATGATCGTCATGCGCGGCCCGCGCGGCCTTGGCTGTTTGGCCAGCACCTCCGCCATGTAGAAGAGATCGGAGATGTTGTTCACGCGCAGTACGCCGCTGCGCCGGAAGGCGGCGTGCAGCACTTCGTCGCTGCCCGTGAGCGATCCGGTATGTGAAGCCGCCGCCTTGGCCGCCTCCTCACTGCGGCCGGGCTTGATCACAATGATCGGCTTCGTCAGCGCCACCTCTCGCGCCGCCGAGAGGAAATAGCGGGCGTCCCCGATGCTCTCCATGTAGATGAGAATCGCGCGCGTCTTGGGATCGTTGCCCAGATAATCGATCAGGTCGCCCCATCCGACATCGCTCATGGAGCCGATGGAAATAAACGCGCTGAAACCCACCTTCTCCGTCACGCTCCAATCGAGCACCGCCGTGCACAGCGCGCCGCTCTGGCTGATGAAGCCAACGTTTCCGGGCAGGGCCATTCCGTGGCCGAATGTGGCGTTCAATCCGCTGATGGGGCTCATCAGCCCCAGGCAATTCGGCCCGATAATGCGCATCCGGCCGCGCCGCGCTTCGTCGAGCAGCTTCTGCTCCAGCGCCGCGCCTTCCGGACCCGTCTCCTTGAAGCCGGCCGAGATGACGATGGCGTTCTTGATGCCCGCGTCCACGCATTCGCGGACGATCGCCGGAACCCCCGGAGCGGGCGTCGTAATCACGGCCAGTTCCACTTCGCCGGGCACGGCGGCCACGTTGGGGTATGCCTTGATTCCCAGCACGCTATCGCGCTTCGGGTTCACCGGAAACACGGTTCCCCCGAACGGGTTGCTGATAAGGTTCCAGAACACCGTCCGGCCCACGCTTCCCGGCGTTTCCGTCGCGCCAATCAATGCCACGCTGCGTGGCGAGAAGAACGATTCGAGCGGATGCCTCCCGCCGCCCAGAATTGCGGTTGCCGGATCTGTTCCCGGAGCTTTGATTGCCATCGGTACACCCTTGCTTCGAGTGGAGTGCGCGCGGCCCCGGCCCGCCGTTGGCCGACGGGAGGAAGCCCGCACACCTCCACCCTATCACTCAGGCCGGGGGCTGTGTGCCACAATTGCGGAGTATCAGGGCTGCAATCCTGAAATACGGCAATTGCGCCCCGCGAAAGCAGTTGGCGCGGCTACGCCTTCCCCCTGGTTCTGGCCACGGCATCCCGCCAGCCCGCGAAGTGCCGTTCCCGCTCCGCGTCGCCGATCTTCGGCTCAAAGACGCGCTCCGCCTTCCAGAAACTGGCGATCTGGTCAGTGGATTCCCAATAGCCCACCGCCAGCCCGGCGAGGTATGCCGCACCAAGCGCCGTAGTTTCCGTATCGGCGGGCCGCACGATCTTGCAGCCCAGCATGTCCGCCTGGAACTGCATCAGGAAATCGTTCTGCGCGGCGCCTCCGTCCACCCGCATTTCCGTGATCGGCGTGCCCGCGTCCGCCGCCTGCGCATCAATCAGTTCCCGGCTCTGATAGGCGATCGCTTCAAGCGTTGCGCGGACGATGTGTGCCGCGGTGGCCCCGCGCGTCAGGCCGCAGATCACCCCGCGCGCGTCGGAATCCCAGTGAGGCGCGCCCAGCCCCACGAAGGCCGGCACGAAGTAGACGCCCGCGGAATCCGGCACGCTCTCAGCGATGGCCTGGGAAGCCGGTGCGTTCGGGATGAGCTTCAGCGAATCACGCAGCCACTGCACGGCCGCCCCCGCGATGAATACGCTGCCCTCCATCGCGTACTCCTTCTCACCCAGCAGCGCGGCCGCTCGCGTGGTGATCAGGCGGTTCTTGGAGTGCACCAGTTTTCCACCCGTGTGCAGCAGGCAGAAGCAGCCCGTCCCGTAGGTGTTCTTTCCCATGCCCGGCTTGAAGCAGGCCTGGCCGGCCAGAGCCGCCTGCTGGTCTCCCGCGATTCCCGCGATGGGAATCTCGGCGCCAAGCAAATCTCCGTCCGTCACACCGACAATCTCGGAGGATTTCGCGATCCGCGGCAGCATGGCCCAGGGCACGTTCAGTACGCGCAGCAGATCCGCGTCCCACTCGCCAGTCGCAAGATTCATGAGCATCGTTCGGGATGCGTTGGTTTCGTCGGTCACGTGCACTTTGCCGCCGGTGAGTTTGGAGATCAGCCACGTATCGATGTTGCCGAAACAGAGTTCGCCATTCTCCGCACGCTGTTGGGCTCCCGGAACGGCATCGAGCAGCCAGCGCAGTTTCGTCCCCGAGAAATAGGGGTCAATCACGAGGCCGGTGCGCTGCTCAATCCACGTCCGGTCCGGGCTTTCGTTCAACCGTGCGCATATCTCGCTTGTGCGCCGGCACTGCCAGACGATTGCAGGGAAGATGGGCTCGCCCGTCTTGCGATCCCACACCACGAGCGTCTCGCGCTGGTTCGTGATGCCAAGCGCCGCGATGTCCTTTGCGTCCGCGCCCGCCTGGGAAATCGTCTCGCGCGTGGCGCGTAATTGGGCCTGCCAGATTTCCTCCGGATCCTGCTCCACCCAGCCCGGCCGCGGGTATCGGGAAGGGAACTCGTGGCTGGCCATCGCCCGCCGCGCGCCCTCCGCGTCATAGAGCGCCGCCCGGGCGCTGCTGGTGCCTTCATCCAACGCCAGAATCCGTTTCACAGTGATGCCCAACTCCTCTCCGGCGCGCCGTTCGTTCAGAGCGACGCTCCAGCCGATTCTATGACACCAGCGGCCACCCGGAGAACGCGAGGCCAAGAGAACCGGCGCGGGATGCCCGTTCGGGGCGAGGCGAAACGGGGCGGCGATCCGCCCTAAGCGGGACATTCCCGAGGGCCTTCCCGGCTGTGTGGGAAACGATTGACGCTTAAAGATGTACGGAATATACTTGTTTCATGCCACACACAGATGTGATCGACGCCCCCCATGCCCAAGCCACCGACGTTCATGCCCTCCCGGCCGACAAGATGCCGGGCCACTGGCTGCTCGCGAGTCTGGGGAAGCGCGTGCTGCGCCCCGGAGGACTCGAGATGACATCGCGCATGGTGGAGAAGCTCGGCATCGGGCGACAGGACGACGTTCTGGAACTGGCTCCGGGCCTCGGCGTCACCGCGCGGATGACGCTTGGCCGCCATCCCCACAGCTACACCGCCGTCGAGCGGGATGAGAAGGCCGCGAAGAACATCGTCGGCCTCATCGAGGGGTCCAGAAACCGCTGCGTGCTGGGCACGGCCGAGGATACGGGGTTGCCGGCGGCGTCCTTCTCAGTCGCATACGGCGAAGCCATGCTCACCATCCAGGGCGGTCCGGCCAAGCTGCGGATCCTGCAAGAGGTCAACCGCGTCCTGAAGCCGGGCGGCCGCTACGGGATTCACGAGCTTTGCATCGTTCCCGACGAAGCGGGAGAAGCCATCCGCAAGGAGATTGAGAAGCGCCTTTCCACCGGGATTCACGTAGGGGTGCAGCCGCTCGTGGCGAAGGAGTGGAAGCAGTTGCTCGAATCCGCCGGGTTCAAGGTGCTCTGGGCGAAGCGTGCGCCGATGCACCTGCTGGAGCCGAAGCGCCTCATCCGCGACGAAGGGTGGGCGGGGGCGCTCCGCTTCGCCTTCAACCTGCTGCGCCGCCCGGCCGCGCGGAAGCGGGTGCTGAGTATGCGGCGGCTCTTCCGGGAATATCAGGACAATCTCGAAGCAATCTCGTTCGTCTGCCAGAAGCTGTAGCGGCAAGCTCCGCCGTTCAGGAGGCGCTGGGGTCTCGCCGCTCCGTTGTAACCCGGATGCGGCGGGGCCCCAGCGCCATTTTTGCGGGTCAGTACCGAATCACCTTCTCGACCGCCCTCTCTAAGTCTTCCACCGAAGGCAGCACCGCCAGTTCGAGGTTTGCGGCCGAGGGCACGAACGAATCCTTCGCCCCCACGCGCACCACCGGCGCATCCAGATAGTCGAAGTAGCGCTCTCCGATGAGGGCGGCCACTTCGGCGCCAAAGCCCATGGTGAGGGAATCCTCGTGGGCCACCACCACCCGGCTGGTCTTCCGCAGACTTTCGAAGATGATCTCTTCATCGAGCGGAATGATGGACCGGAGATCGATGATCTCGATCGACAGGCCTTTCTCTTCGGAGCGGCGCGCCAGTTCGAGCGCGAGATAGACCGTGCTGCCCCAGGTGACAATCGTGACGTCCTTCCCCTCGCGTCGCACACGGCCTCTGCCGAAGGGAACGAAGTAATTGCTATCCGGCTCCGGTGATTTTGCCTGCACACGCCGGTAGAGGCCCTTGTGTTCCAGAAAGATCACCGGGTCTTCCGATCGCGCCGCGCTCTTGATCAGGCCCTTGGCGTCGTCCGCGCAACTCGGGAACACGACTCTCCAGCCGGGGATATGCGCGAAGAACGATTCCACGCACGCCGAATGCCACGGCCCCCCCTTGATATAGCCGCCCACCGCGATGCGAATCACCACCGGGCAGTTCCACTGCCCCTGGCTTCGCCAGCGAACGGTGGCGATCTCGTCGCGCATCTGCATGAAACCGGGCCACAGGTAGTCGCCGAACTGAATCTCGACGATCGGCTTGTATCCGCCGATCGCCATGCCACCCGCCACGCCCACGATGCTTGCTTCCGCCAGCGGCGAGTTGAAGACGCGATCCCCGAATTTGTTGGCGAGGCCGCGCGTCACGCCGAATACGCCGCCCTTGGGGTCCGAGATATCCTCCCCCCACATCACGATCTTCGGGTTGTGCTCCATCTCTTCCCGCAGACCGTGGTTGATGGCGTCGATCATCGTCACCGGGTCTCCGGGAAGGACGCTGGCTGGCGGGGCATCAACTATCGGAGCGTCGTTGGCCGCGAAGATATGCGCCATCAGATCGTCTTCCGCCGGCAGCGGGGCCTTGTCCGCCTCGTCAGCCGCTCGATCCACCTCACCCCGAATCTCCGCGCGGAGCTTCTCCACCGCATCCTTCGTGAGCAGCCCGTGCTCAAGCAAATACTGTTCGGTCTGGTAGATCGGATCCCGCCCCGCCAGCTCCGCCAGTTCTTCCTCGTTGCGGTACTTGCGCTGATCGTCCGAGGAGGAGTGGGAATCGATCCGGATTACCCTGCCTTCCACCAGCGCCGGGCCGCCGCCCCGCCGCATCCCCTCGATGATGGGCGGGAGCATCTGGTACATGGGCTCAAACCAGGTTCCGTCGAGATCAAAGGTCGGCATGCCGAACCCTTGGGCGATCCGGTGAATCTCGGACGAGGTCTGGCTGGCTTGGGGAACGCTGATGGCATAGCCGTTGTTCTGGACGACGAAGAGGACGGGCAGTTTCTCTCGCGCCGCCCAGTTGAGGGCTTCGAAGAATTCGCCCTCGCTCGTGGCGCCTTCTCCGGAGGAGACGTAAACGATGGCGTCGGACCTATCCTTGGCCATGGCTCGTGCCATGCCCACGGCCGGCAGATACTGGGTTCCGGTGCAGGCCGTCTGCGCCACCAGATTCAACTCGCGAGAGGAGAACTGCTCCGGCATATTGCGCCCGTTCGAATTCGGATCGCCGCCCCGCGTCAGCATTCCCAGGAAAACGTCCCGCAGCGGCATTCCCAGGCCGATAGGGATGCCCTTGCCCCGGTAGTAGGTGAAGAACCAGTCGTGCCGCGGCTTCAAGAGCAGCGTCATTCCGATCTGAAGCTTTTCATGGCCTCTGGTAGAGGCGTGGAAGGTGCATTTTCCTTGCCGCGCGAAAACCTTCATCCGCTCTTCGACGTAATACACGGTCAGCATCTTCCGGTAGAGCTCGAGCGTGAGTTCGTCCGGTACAATCCGGCCCCCCTGCGGTTGCAGTACGGTCTCCGTGGCCATGGAACCTCCAGTGCAATGATTCTACCGCCGCCGTTCGGACGAGAGAATCGTGCTTGCAAACCATTGCTAAATCGTTTATAACAAGGATATTACATACATCTTTTAACGGTCAAGAACCCCTCCATGCGGCTCACAGCCTACACCGACTATAGCCTCCGCGTTCTCACCTACCTTGGCCTCCAGCAAGGCCGGTTGTCCACGATCAACGAGATTTCGGAGACCTATGGGCTCTCCGCGAACCACTTGATGAAGATCATACATAACCTCGGGAAGCTGGGTTACGTGGATACGGTGCGCGGGCGCGGCGGCGGAATCCGACTGGCGGGCAGTCCGCGAGAGATCAACCTGGGGCAGCTCGTCCGGCAGGTGGAACCGGATTTTGCGATCGTCGAGTGCTTTGACGGCAAGCGCCGGGACAACTGTGTGATCGCCCCCGCCTGCCGCTCGCAGTGGATCTTCGAAAAGGCCGTGCAGGCATTTCTTGACGTCCTCGATGCTTACACTCTGGCTGATCTTCTGCAGAATTCCACGCGCCTCAGCGCCTTGCTGAGCATCGTGCCTCCGAAAGAGAAAGCGGGCTGATCCCGTCAGTGCCGCCCGCGACCTTGCCCCTTTACTGAAACAACTTCTAAGCGGATGATGTCGAATCTTCGGTGGAGCCCTGGGCATCTTGCAAAGGGGCGGCTGCCGGGCTGGGTTCCCGCGCCGCCATTACACACAGAAAATCGGAGGAGGCAATTGTGGCCACGGAAACAGTGGAATCGGCCCGCATTGTGAAACTGAAGAGCCGCCGCGAGGTCGCGGAGCGCACGATCGAGTTCGAAGTGGAGAAGCCATCTGGATTCGAGTTCAAAGCGGGCCAGTACGCGGAGATCGCCTTGCTTGATCCCGCGGAGACCGACGCCGAAGGCAACGCCCGCGTATTCTCGATCATCACCGCACCCGACGAAGGCTCTCTGAAGTTCGCCACCCGCCTCCGCGAGTCCGCGTTCAAGCGGGTGCTGCACGCGCTGCCCGTGGGCAGCAGCGTGAAGCTGGATGGTCCCTTCGGCGACTTCACGCTTCACAACAACCCGAAGCGCGCAGCCATCCTGCTCGCCGGCGGCATCGGTATCACGCCGTTCCATAGCGTCCTCCGCCGCGCTGCCCGCGAGAAGCTTCCGCATAAGATCTTCCTGTTCTATTCGAACCGTCACCCCAAGGACGCCGCGTTTCTCGACGAGCTTCGTGAGCTTGCGAAGCAGAACCTCAACTTCACCTTCGTGCCCACCATGACGGCCGCGGACCTACCACCGGCGGAGTGGAGCGGCGAGCGAGGCCACGTCGATTGGAGCATGATCCAGCGGCACGCCGGTGCCGCGATGGATGGGGCCGGCGCGGGACCGGTCTATTACCTCGCCGGGCCACCCGCCATGGTGAACGACCTGCGCGCCATGCTGAACAAGGCGGGCGTCGATGACGACGACATCCGCGCCGAGGGCTTCGACGGCTACTAGGGCTGGCCGATTCCGGTAATCATTGAGGGCGCTCCTTCGGAACGCGGGGGAGCGCCCTCGTCTGTCGCGAGGTCTCATGCAACGTGGGACGGGCGCACGGCGTCGCATGGTGACTGCGGCTGGCGCTGCTACCCGCACCCGGAGGCTGTGAGATTATACTCAGCATGCTGAAGTGCTGTGTAACCCTCCTTCTCGTTGTTCTTTCCCTCTGCGGCCAATCGAGCGACGTGGCCTGGCTCGCCGTTCCTGGCGCGCAGGTTGAGATTGACGGCCTCCCCTGGCAGGCGGAGAATGGCGACGACCTGATCCGCCTTCCGCGCCGGCTGAAGGAGAGCTTCCGCGTTCCCGTATGGGAACTGGCACAATCCCCGAGCGGCGGCCGCATCCGCTTCACGACGGATTCCACGCGCCTGTCGATTCGCCTCGAATACCCTTCGCCCCCCGGCATGCGGAACATGCATGCTTTCGGCCAGACGGGCGTGGATCTCTACCTGGACGGTACGTACCGCGGCACGGCGACGGCAACCGCCGAGTCCAAAGAGGGCGTTCCCGTTGAACACGTCTACTTCGAGAATCTGCCTCGGGCGCGGCGCGAGATTACGCTCTACCTGCCGCTTTACAAGCCGGTGAAACTGCTCGGCATCGGCATCGACAAGGATGCCCATGTTGGGAAGGCCGCGCCGTTCGCCTTGCCGCGTCCGGCTGTCTTTTACGGAACGTCCATCACCCAGGGCGGCTGCGCGAGCCGCTCCGGAATGAGCTATCAGGCGATGCTCGGCCGCATGCTGAACCTCGATTTCGTGAATCTCGGCTTCTCCGGGAACGGCAAGGGCGAGCCCGCCCTGGCGCGCGCGGTGGCGGAGATTGATGCCGCGATTTTCGTGCTCGATTTCTCCCAGAATAACGAGACCGTCGAGTCGCTGATCGAAGTCTACGACCCCTTCATCGCCACCCTGCGGGAGAAGCACCCGGAGACCCCGATTCTCGCCATCACGCCGATCGCCAACGCGAGCGAGCCGCTCAAGCCCGGAAAACTGGAGGCGATGCGCGCCCACATCCGGGAAGTTGTGGGCCGCAGGATCGGCGCGGGCGACAAGCACCTGCAGCTCATGGAGGGTACGGACTTGCTGGGTCCGGGTCGCCTCGACGGCTTGGTGGACGGCGTCCACCCCAATGACCTCGGCTTTGAATGGATGGCCGATGGCATCGCAGCCCGCCTCGCCAAGATGCTTCGGCTCAAGATGCAGTAGCCAGGATGCGGTAGACCGCCTCGCGCGGCCGATGAGGAGAACATCCCCTGGCGACGGAATGGTGCCCCCTGTGTTCCGCAACGGTTCGGCATAACGCCGGGTGATGAAAAACGAAACGATCGTACGTCCGGGAAGCTTCTTCCGTGAACGTTCGTGCGCGGCGTGTCAAATTTGATAAAGTGCGTATAGAAATTTAGAACGAAGCCGCGCACGC
Organism: Acidobacteriota bacterium; assembly: GCA_014584705.1. GTDB lineage: Bacteria > Acidobacteriota > Terriglobia > Bryobacterales > Bryobacteraceae > JACTMJ01. The sequence continues at coordinate 83,263 of JACTMJ010000009.1, forward strand.
GAGCGTGATCTCTGCCCGGCGGCGTGCGGAAGCGAGGACACTATTCATGATTTCACGACGGCACTTTTTCTACGGATCGCTGCTGGCGGGCGCGGTGCCCGTGGGCGGCTTCGGGAGCTCGAAATCACTGCGAGCGATCGGGTACAAGTCTCCTAACGAGAAGCTGAACATTGCGGCAATCGGAGCCGGCGGCAAGGGCCGCTCCGATATCGCGGGTGTAAGTTCCGAGAACATCGTCGCGCTGGTTGATCCGGATGCGAAACGCGCCGGTGAAACGTTCGCCAAGTATCCGAGCCTGCCCCGGTATACCGACTTCCGCCGCATGTTCGACAAGGAAGAGCGCAACATCGACGCGGTGCTCGTTTCCTGTCCGGATCACGTCCACGGAACCGCCGCGATGTGGGCCATGGAGCGCGGGAAGCATGTCTACTGCCAGAAGCCGCTGGTGCGCACCGTTTGGGAAGCGCAGGAGCTGTTGAAGGCCGCCAACCGTTACGGCGTGGCCACCCAGATGGGCAACCAGGGCTACTCGAACGATGGCGCGCGCGAGGCCTGCGAGATTATCTGGAGCGATGAGATCGGCAACGTCACGGAGGTCCACGCCTGGACGGACCGTCCCGGCAAGTATTGGCCGCAGAGCCCGGAAGTGGTTATCAACCGCGAACCGGTACCCTCCACGATGGATTGGAACGCCTGGCTCGCTGACGCCGAGTTCGAGGAATACAGCCCCGCCATCGCGCCCCATCACTGGCGCGGATTCCCCGAGTACGGCTGCGGCGCCATTGGCGACATGGCCTGCCACATTCTGGGAACGCCGAACATGGCCCTGCGTCTAGGCTGGCCCACCAGCGTGGAATGCGTGAAGAAAGAGGGCATCCACCCGAGGCTCTTCCCCCACAAGACGACGATCCGCTTCGACTTCCCGGCGCGAGGCGCAATGCCGGCCCTCAAGCTCTATTGGAACGACAGCGTTACGGCCCAACCCACGATTGACGGAGTGCCCCCCGGAACGCTGCTCGGCGATTCGGACCTGAACGGCAGCCTTTTCGTCGGCGACAAAGGCATGCTGACAACGGGCTGCTACGGTGAGCGTACTCGCCTCATTCCGGATGCCCGGATGGCCGACTACAAGCTCCCGCCGCAGGTGCTCACCCGCTCGCCCGGCCACTACCGGGATTGGCTCCGCGCCTGTAAGGGCGGAGACCCGGCCTGTTCCAACTTCAACCACGCCGCTCCGTTCGTTTCCTGGATGCTGCTGGGCGTGATCGCCATGCGCTACGAAGGCAAGCTCGAATGGGATGCCCGGAAGATGCAGTTCACGAACAACAAGGAAGCGAACGCCTATCTGAAGCCCAAGTTCCGTAAGGGATGGAGCTTCGTCTAAACCCGGCTATCGGCTCTGAGAACGGCCGCGCGCCACCCGCCACTCCGGCTGGGACGGTGCGCGGCCGTTGTTCTTTTCGGGCGGGCGGTGAAATCCGGCAAGAGCGATACGCGGAAGCCGCCGTGTTCGGTATGCTGGAAGCCATGCCCAGACGGAATACCTACGTGATGGTTCTGATCTTCGTGATCTTTGTGGTGATCTCGCTGCTCACCAACATCATGGGGGCGATCGTACCGGAGATCATCCGATCGTTTTCCGTCAGCTACAGCCTGGCTGCGCTGCTGCCCTTTGTCTTCTTCCTTGCCTACGGCATCATGTCCATTCCGGGCGGCGTCATGGTCGAGGCATGGAAGGAGAAACTGGTCATCATTCTCTCCTTCGCTCTCGGGCTGGTGGGCGCGCTTCTCTTTGCCATGTATCCTTCGTACGGCATGGTGCTGGTGTCGCTCTTCCTGATCGGCGCGGGCATGGCCATCATCCAGGTTGCCGCCCACCCCTTGCTGCGCGTCTCGGGCGGGGAGGAGAACTTCGCCTTCAACTCAGTGATCGGCCAGTTGATGTTCGGGCTGGGCGGTTTTGCCAGCCCGCAGATCTACAAGTACGCCGCCGACCCCGCCGCGGGTGCGGACCCGCTGCGCCGCATGCTTTTCTCGCTCGTTCCCGAACAGCTTCCCTGGGTCTCTATTTACTGGATCTTCGCCGCCAGTTGCCTGCTGATGCTTCTTGTCGTCGCGGGCTCCCGCTTTCCCAAAGTGGAACTGACGGAGGAAGAGAAGATCGGCTCCCTCGCCACACACATTGGCTTGCTGAAGCGCCCGATGGTCTGGGCCTATTTCTTCGGTATCTTCTTCTACGTCGGCTCCGAGCAGGGAACCGCGAACTGGATCTCCCAGTTTCTTGCTACCTATCACGGGTTTGACCCAGCCGGGGCGGGCGCGGACGCGGTCTCGCAGTTCTGGGTTTTGATGAGCGTGGGCTGCCTGCTTGGCCTTGCCGCGCTCAAGGTTTTCGACAGCCGCAAGGTGCTGGTGGCCTTTTGTATCGGGGCGATGGTCTCTCTCGCCGCCGGCCTCTTCGGACCCGCCGCCGTGGCGCGCTGGGCGCTTCCCATGGTGGGTTTTTTTGCCAGCGTCATGTGGTCCGTCATCATCTCGCTGGCCCTCAATTCCGTGAGCGAACACCACGGCTCCTTCACCGGTATCCTCTGCACGGGCATCCTCGGTGGTGCAATCGTGCCGGTGATTATCGGAGCGATCGGGGATCAATTGGGTTTGCGGGCGGGGATGTGTTTCCTCTTCCTCAGCTTCGCCTATGTGTTCGCGATCGGCTTCTGGGCGCGGCCGCTCATTAACAATGCCACCATTTCGAGCAAGCGCCAGGCGGACGAAGTCAACGCCCTGCGCTCGTAAGGTTCAGGAAACTGCATCTCGCGCGGCGGTCTCCGCCGAATCGCCCTCTCCCGGCGCCAGGAAGAGATTCTCTTCGAGTGCGTGCTGGCGGGTGTAGAGGTCGAAATAGCGGCCCCGGTTGGCCAGCAGTTCCTCGTGAGCGCCCCGTTCCACCACCAAGCCTCCCTCCACAACCAGGATCTGATTGGCGCGCCGGATGGTGGAGAGGCGGTGCGCGATCACGAAGGTTGTGCGGCCTCGCATGAGCCAGTCGAGGCCCCGCTGGATCATCGCTTCGCTCTCCGAATCGAGGCTCGAGGTGGCCTCGTCGAGAATCAGAATCCGGGGATCGGCGAGGATCGCGCGGGCGATGGAGACCCGCTGCTTCTGGCCCCCCGAGAGCTTCACGCCGCGCTCGCCCACGATGGTGTCGTACCGGTCTTCGAAGCCCTCCGCGAATTCGTCCACGCGGGCGATGCGGCAGGCTTGCAGAAACTCGTCCTCGGTCGCATCCGGGTGGGCGAAGAGGATGTTCTCCCGGATGCTGCCATCGAAGAGAAAGCTGTCCTGGAGCACGACGCCCAACTGCTTGCGGTAGCTTTCCAGGCGCACCGTGGCGAGATCCACGCCATCCACGCGAATCGCGCCGCTTTCGGGCACATAGAAGCCAGCGATTAGATTGATGAGCGTGGACTTTCCGGAGCCGGACGAGCCCACGAACGCCGTGACACTGCCGGGCGGGGCGGAGAAGCTGATTCCGTGGATCACGCGCTTGCCGATGTCGTAGCTGAACTTCACCTCCTCGAAATCCACCTGGCCGCGGATGGCGGGCATTTCCGCCGTGCGTCGCGGGTCCTCGTCCTCGGGGGTCTCGCTGAACACTTCGCGCGTGCGGTCCAGCCCCGCGAAGGCTTCGGTGAGCTGCGTGCCAATGCCCACGATCTGGAAGACCGGCGCTACGAGGAACGCGATGAATGCCGTGAAGGTGACAAAGTCGCCCAGCGTGATCGTACCCGCGTAGACTTCGCACGCGCCCAGATACATCACGGTTCCGCCCACTACGCCCACAATGGTGGTGGAGGCAAAACTCATCGCGGAGATGGCGGTGAGAGAGGCGAAGATATTGTCCTGAATGCGCTTCACGCCGGTTGCGAAGACCGATGCCTCTCTCTCTTCGGCGTGGAAACCTTTCACCACGCGGACGCCACTGAGGGATTCCGTAAGCCGCCCGCTCACCTCGGCGAAGATTCTGCGCCGTTCCTTGAAGATGGGCCGGATGTATTGGAAAGCCCGGCTTAGAAGTGCCCCGAATACCAGGAGGAAGACGAGCGAAAGTGCGGTCATCCTCCAACTGATGCGGATCAGGATAACCAGCGAAAGCACGGCTGTGATGAGCCCGCCCACGAACTCCACGAGGCCCGTACCGATGAGGTTGCGAATCCCCTCGACGTCGGACATGATGCGGGAAACCAGGTTGCCGGTCTTGTTCGAGTTGAAGTAGCGGATCGGCAGGCGGCCAACGTGGACCTGCACTTTGCGCCGCATCTCGGTGATCAGCCTCTGGGCTTCCTTCGAAAGCAACTGCGTGAGGGAGAAGGACGTGGCGCCCTGCAGGATGGTGGCTCCGGCCACGGCGCCGATCAACGGCACAAGATACGTGAGATCTTTCTTGACGAGGATGTCGTCCACCAGGAACTTGGTGGAGGCGGGGAGCACCAATCCGGCGAGGCGGTTGACGATCATCAGCACGAAGCCGAGCGCCAGCAGCTTCCGGCGCGGCTTCACCAGCACCCAGATCTCCGGCCATAGCTCCTTGAGCCGCCCGGCGGAAAAAGCGGTGGGCTCATTGCCGCGGGGCAACCCCTGTCCCTCGGACGGTAGTTTTGCGCCAGATCTCACGTAACTATCATCGCAGCACTTTGGCGTGATTGATTTCGGAGTAACGGATCTACAATGAAGACAGGATACTTCCGTGAAAGGACGGCCTCGCCGTGCAGAACCCTCGTCTTGGGCAAATTGAAGAATTCCTGAAGCTGCGCCGCATCGCGATGGTGGGAGTATCCAGGGATCCAAAGGACTTCTCGCGGCTGCTGTTCGCGGAACTTCTGAAGCGCGGTTATGAGGTGACGCCGGTGAATCCCAATGCGGATTTCATCGGAAACTCCCGTTGTTATCCCCGGCTCAGCAGCATCGAAGCGGCACCCGATGGGGTGCTGGTGATGACGCCGCGTTCGCAGACCCCGCAAGTGTGCGACGACGCCATTGCCATCGGTGTGCGTCGGCTCTGGATGTATCGGGCCATCGGCCACGGCTCCGTGGATCCCGAGGCGGCGGAGAAATGCCGGCGCGCGGGAATCGACGTAATCGAGGGCCACTGCCCCTACATGTTTCTGGAGAACGTTGCCTGGTATCACAAGGCGCACGGATCGGTTCTCTCGTTTCTCGGCAAATACCCTTCCCGCACGACCGCGGCTTAAGCGTCACGGGGACGAAGACCGGTGGCTGCGGGGACAGCGTGTCCGCATCGCGCCCCGCCTCCGCGCCTGGACGGGCGACGAACCAGCCACAGTGAAGGGACTTCGCGAAGATCGCGTGGGCCAGATGGCGTCCGTCGCCCCGCGTTTTAACCTTCGCGAGAACAATCTCGTCCAGTTCCGCTTCGTCGTGTTCCAGGCGTTGGGAGACTCGGCGACCCGCGCGCGCTGCTTGGAGATCGCGATCGCTTCCTCGATTTCCATGTATGCCGGGTAAGCGTTCACGCGCCCGCCTTCCAGGCGGGTGGATTGCGCTCAATCTGGCGAAGCGCAGCGGCGCATCGTCCGGTCGCAGGGTGTGCCGAACTCTGTGCAGCTTCTCTCCTGCTTAAACGGGATGTTCTTTCACTCCTTCAAGGCGCGGCGTCATCGTGGCGTTTTCTCTCACTGCAGGCGGCAGCGGGAAGCCGTGACGGTGCTTGACGCCGAAAGACATCGCCGGAACGCGGAGGCGGAAACCCCACCGCCTCCGTTGCAAAACCAGCGCGTTACTCGTGACGCAGCGCTTCAATCGGATCGAGTTGCGCCGCCCGGCGTGCGGGGACGAATCCGAAAACGATTCCGACCATTCCGGAGAAGGCGAAGGCAATCGCCGCAATCCTCCAATCCAGTGAGAACGGAACTCCCAGCAACTGCGCTCCGGCGATTGAAGCGCCCACTCCCAGAAGAATTCCGGCAATACCGCCGAACCCGGCCAGGACCACCGCTTCAATCAGAAACTGCGCCATCACATCCTCGTCGAACGCGCCGATCGCGAGCCGGATTCCGATCTCCCGCGTGCGCTCCGTCACCGACACCAGCATGATGTTCATGATGCCGATACCGCCCACGATCAGGCTTACCGCCGCCACCGCGCTCAAGAGCATTGTCATCATCTGCGTCGTGCCCGTGAGCGTGTTGATCAATTCTTGCGGATCGCGTACTACGAAATCGCTCGCATTCCCGGGCTGAATCCGTCGGCGTTCGCGGAGCAGACGTTCCACGCTGGTGGCAACCGTCGAGGAGACGGACCCTTCCCGCACCCCAATCATCAGGCTGCTGATGTCCGTGTTGCCAGCCACTCGGCGCTGGAACATCTTCAGAGGCACCAGAACGAGATCGTCCTGGTCCATGCCCATAGTGGATTGGCCCTTCGCGGCAAGCAAGCCGATCACCTGGCAGGAAATGGACTGCAGCCGTACGCTGGCGCCAATCGCATCCTGATCCCCAAAGAGTTCCTTTCTCACGGTGTCGCCGAGGATGCAGGCCGCGGCCCCCGCAGCCAGTTCGTTATCGGAGAATTCCCGTCCCGAGGCCAGAGTCCAGTTGCGCACTTGCAGATACTGGTTGTCCACGCCGTTCACGGTCGTCGAATAGTTTGCGTTGCCAATGATGACTTGCATGGCGCTTGAAGTGACCGGTGCCACAAACGAGACACCCGCCACTTCTCCGCGCAAGGCTTCCACGTCGTCGGCCTCAAAAGGACGTGCTTCCTCGCGGGTGCCCCCTCCCATACCCCGCCGCTCCTGCCCGGGCATCACCATCAGCGTGCTGGCGCCCAGGCTCGAAATATCCGCCGTTACCTTCTGTGTGGCTCCATTGCCAAGGGTCACCATGAGGATGACCGCGCCTACCCCGATCACGATGCCAAGCACCGTCAGGCACGATCGCATCAGGTTTCTCCGGATCGCCGAGAATGCCAATAGCACTGCGTTCCACAACATTTGCCCTGCTCCTTTCTCCGCCGGTTACCTTCCACCAGCAACCACCAATCGGATTTCGCCCTCAATACCCATGTCCCGCGTTTGCATCCGTGAGGTGATCCGCCGCGACAAGACCGTCGCGAAACACAATCGTGCGACTGCTATACGCGGCCATCTCCGGCTCGTGCGTAACCATCACAACGGTGATGCCTTGTTCCCGGTTCAGACGAGTGAGGAGCTCCATAATCTCGTTGCTGCGTTTCGTATCCAGGTTGCCAGTCGGTTCGTCCGCGAACAGCACTTCCGGATCCGTGACAATGGCCCGCGCAATTGCAACGCGCTGCTGCTGCCCGCCCGATAGTTGCGCCGGCGTATGACTCTCCCACCCGTTCAGGCCCACCGTTTCCAACGCGCGAAGGGCCATTTCCCGGCGGTCCGCGGCCCGCGTGCCGCGATACACCAGCGGAAGTTCCACGTTCTCGAGCGCGCTCGTGCGCGCCAACAGGTTGAATCCCTGAAAAACGAAGCCCAGATAGTACCGGCGCAGCCGCGCACGCTGCTTCCGGTCGAGGTGGGCCACATTGACCCCTTTGAACAGATAGGCGCCTTCCGTCGGGGAGTCTAAACAGCCGAGGATGTTCATGGAAGTGGACTTCCCCGAGCCGCTGGAGCCCATGATGGCGACGAACTCACCCTTCCTGATCTTGAGATCGATACCCGCTATTGCGGCTACGGTGCTCTCGCCCTCTCCGTAGATCTTCTTCACCCCGCGGAACTCTAGAAGAGGCTCCTGCTCCAGCGATGGCGCGGGCGGAATCGCGAAGTTGCCGTCGATCGGGAGTTGCGTATCCGTTGCGACGTTCAGATTGCTCGTCATTTGCTTAGACTCACAGTCTCCGTAACCAGTTCCGTTCCGGGTTTGATATGGGTGTTCTTCAGCTCCGTAAGCTTGCCGTTCGTGATGCCCGTTTCCACGGGAACCGCCACCGGCTGGTTCTTCTCCAGCACCCAGACACGGGGTCCGGTGTTCTCTGGTTCCGCAAAGTTCTTCTGCTGCATCCGTGGCGGTCCGGGCATCAGGCGGCTCAGGAAGCTGCGCGTATCGCCCTGGCTTTGCGTCGTCGCACCGGGCTCATAGCGCAGGGCCGCGTTGGGGGCCAGAAGCGCGTTCTTCGCCTCCTGGACCACAATGGAAGCCGTGGCTGTCATGCCGGGGCGCAAACGCAGTTCGCTATTGTCGACAGAGATCTCGGCCAGGTACGTCACCACATTGTTCGTGGTAGTCGCCTCGTAGCGAACTTGCGTGATCTTCCCAGGGAACTGTCTTCCAGGAAAGGCATCCACCGTGAACAGGACGGACTGGCCTTCACGTACCACGCCCATGTCGGCCTCGTCGATGTTCACCTCCAGCTTCATCTTTCGCAGGTCTTCAGCGATTTGGAACATCGTGGTTACAGAGAACGATGCGGCAATGGTTTGTCCAGCCTGCACGTTCCGCGCCAACACCACACCGTTGACGGGCGCCTTGATGACGGCGCGCAACACGTTCGTCTCATCGCTCTTGAGTGTGGCTTCCGCCTGTATGACGCCCGCCTCCGCGCTCGCCACGGCAACCTTCGCCCGTTCATAGGCCGCAAGAGCCGTGTCGACATCCGCCTGTGAAGGCAATTGCCCGTTAGAGCGCTCTCTTGCCGTTTTCATGCGGTTGTAGTTGGCTTCTGTTTCCGTCACCGTCACTTTGGCATCCGCCACTTTGGCGCGCGCCGTTTCGAGCAGCGCCTTGTCCTGTAGCACCTGGGCATCGAGCCTTTCGGTGTTGATCCGGGCCAGCACCTGCCCCGCCGTCACCTGCTGGTTGTAGTCCACCAGCACGGTGTCGATAATTCCGGAGACTTCACTGCCGACATCCACTGTTCGGGTGGGCTGCAACTGTCCGGTCGCCACGACGGCTACTTTCAAGTCTCCCGTCTCCGCCTTCACGGTCCGGTAGCTGACGGTGTTTGTGTTGGCGGAGACGCTCCCACGCTCGAACGCAACCATGCCACCGCCGATTAGCAGCACCATTCCGCCGATCACAATCATCTTGCGGCGTAACCGTTTGAGGCCCGAAGTTACCCCCAGCTTGTCTCTTACTGACTCCGTCGTCCTTGTCATCTTGTCCTCCTCCAACTCAGTGCCACGTTGCTTCGGGCACGTTAGGTTCAGCCGAACCTTAGCTCCATCCGCCCCCCAGGGCTTTATACAGTTGCACCAGGTTGTTCGTGATCGACGCCTGGCTTTGCGCAAGCTGGTTTTCCAGCGTCAGTTTCGACCTTTGGGCGTCCAGGACAGTCAGGAAGTTTTGCAGCCCCGAGTTGTACATCTGCTGGGCTAGCACCAGATACTGGTCGGCCGCCCGTGCCGCCTCTTGCAAGGACTGCCGGCGCACTTGCTCCCTCTCCAATTTCGTCAACGCATTCTCCACTTCCTCCACAGCCGTCAGCACCGTTGCCTCGTAGGTCGCCACCGCCTGTTCCAGCACTGCATCCTGCACGTTCACCTGTTCTCGCAATGCTTTGCGGTTGAACACCGTTTGAGCCACGCTTCCAACGGCATTCGCGGCCAGGCTGGCGGGCGTGAACAGGTTCTGGATGTTGTCCGCACGCAAGCTCAGCGTGCCGGCAAGGGCAAAGGTCGGCTTCAGATTCGCCGTCGCAACACCCACACGGGCCGATTGCGCCGCCACCTGACGCTCCGCGCTCCGGATATCCGGCCGCCGCCGCAGCAAATCCGCGGGGACGCCCACCGCCACGGAGTTGGGGGCTGCCGGCACGGGCTTCGCTTCCCGCAGCGCTTCATCGAGTGCGCCGGGGCGTTCCCCAAGCAACACGGCAATTCGATTCGCGGCTTGGTTCATCGAGGCTTCCAATGTGGGAATCGTCGCCTTGGTCGATTCCACGTTGGTCCTGGCCTGTTCCACGTCTAAGCGGCTCGTCAGCCCGCTCTGGTAGAGGATCTCGGTCAGTTCCGCGGTCTCTTGTTGCGCGGACAGGTTCTGGCGGGTCACGGCCAGTTGCGCCTGATACGAACGAAGGTCCACGTAGTTGGTGGCAACCTCGGCGGTGAGGCTTACCATCACGTCGCGGAGATCTTCCTCGGAAGCCTGCACGTCCGCCGTATAGGCGTCCACCGTGCCGCCGATTCGTCCGAAGAGGTCCGGCTCCCAACTGACGGTCAGATCCGCGCTATAGGATTGGCTGGTCTGGCCGTCTCCATCCCTGTTGCTGGCGCGGTTGCCGCTGGCCGAACCGGAGACGTTTCCTTGCGGATACAACGCTCCCCGAGAAGCTTCCCGCTGCGCTTTGGCCTGCCGCACACGGGCAGCCGCCACCCGCAGGTCGATATTTCCGGCTAGAGCGCGCTCCTCCAGTTGCGTCAATGTGTCGTCGCCCAGGGTGGACCACCAGTGCGAGAGTTGCTCGTCGCTCGCGGCTTCGGCGGTCACGGTGTCGGCCAGAGTCGATTTCCAGTTCTTCGCCTGTTGCAGTGGGACGGAAACGGGAGCCTTATAGGCCGTACGCGCGGCGCATCCCGTCAGCATCAATGCCGTCACGGCAACGACCAGTTGTTTTCGCATTGCTTCGTACCTCGCAATCCCAGTTTCCGTTTTGGGTGCTTGAGTACATAAGCAACAGAAAGCTACAGGCCGGTTACGTCACGTTACATTGTGTGTGTTTTCTGTAGCTTGCGCGGAAGTTGAAGTCTCAGTGCGAGTAGGGGAGATTCATGGAACGTAACAATTTCTGGTAGCCGGGAAGGTTCCGAAGCGGCGCAAATGTGGGATCCATCACGGCGATGATGAGCAAATTTGGCCGCGTCCCCTGCAACTGTTCAAGAGATGCCAGCGCGGACGCGGTATCGCCCAGCCCTACGCTAACCAACGCGGCGAGCAGCAATATGCCGGGATCTGAACTGGATTGGGCAAGGAGCGTCTGGCGCGCGGATCGAGCTTCCGCCGCTTGCCCGCCCCGAGCCAGAAAATAGCCGCGCAAGCCCAGCGAGAAGGGATCTTCCCCGTTCGTCTTCCCGCGGCTATTCAATTCCCGAAGTGCTTCGCCCGGCTTTCCGGAAAGGCAAAGCGCCAGCAAGTAAATGCGGCTCACCGGAAACGCGGAATCTCCCGTGCGATAAAGGTCTTCGATTTCGGACATGGCCCGGTCGTATTCCAGGTTGTAATAGAGAGCCTCCGCCAGCATGGTGCGTGTGAACTCCGTGACCGGATCGAGTTCCTGGGCACGGAGCATTTGGCGTACCGCTTCTCTGGTCTGTCCGGTCGGTGACAGGAAGAGGATTGCATAGAGCGTGTGACCGTGCGCCCAGGTCGGGTTGCGCTGGATTGCACGTTCGAAGTGTTCCCCTGCCCGCTTCCAATCCCACGCAGCCGCCGCGTAAACTCCCGCCGCGGCTTGGCTCTCCGCGAGCTGTGGAGCCAGTTCCATTGCTTTCGCAACCGCCTGCCGCCCCTTCGCCAGACGCGCCGCCTCATCCTTGCCGCCCTGAAACGTAGTTAGCTGGTAGCAAATCGCCAGCCAGGCCCAAGCCGGAGCGTAGCTGGCATCCAGTGAGACGGATTGCTCGAGCAGTTCGATCGCCTTCTCTGGACTGCCCGGGGTCCTCAGATTCCAGTAATACTGCGCTTTCAGGAATGCCGAGTAGGCCTCGCGACTGGCGGGGCGAATCCGCGGGGCCATATCGCCTCCCCCTGGTGGCAGCGGAATCCGCAGTTTGGAGACGATATCGCGGACAAATCCGCGCTCCAGCGTATCCACGTTCGTTACCGGTGACTCCCTGGTATCGGCCCAAACGTAAGATCGTGCGCGCGTATCCGTCAACTTTACCGAGATCCGCACCAAATCCCCCGCTCCGTACACCGTGCCTTCCACGATATAGTCCGCGTCGAGATCGGACGCGGCTTTCGCCGCGCCCGCAACGGTGACATTCTGATTCCCTTCCGAAATCCCGCTGGATAGCACGCGCAGGCCGCCAACGCCGCCAAGCCCGCGAATGAGAGAGTCTTCCATGGAACGGGCCACACTGCTGAGGTCCGGTTCCGCGCCTGAGGTCTGAAAGGGCATCACCAATATCGCGGATGGTCGGGGAAGCCAGGAACGTACCTTTTCCCGCCATAGCCACCATCCACCGCTGAGCGCGGCCACGCTGCCGAGTGCCAATCCAATACCCAGCCCGCGACGCGTGACCCTCCCGCTGCCTCCTGCCGCGCCTGAGTCCTCAGCGTGCCCGGGCGTCACTCCGGAAGGTTGGCCCTCCTGGCTCCGCTCCCGGAACTCAGGAACAAAGCTGCGCGGCTTCATGGAGATGAGAATCTCGTCGGTCGCGCCTTCTTCGTCGTAATACTTCTTCAGGCGGTCGCGCAGTCGGCGCGCTTCCACGCGGACGATCGAATCGACGCGGGGATCAAACGAATCCCCCTTTCGGAAAACCTCGAAGCCCAACACAAACTCATTGAGCTTGTCCGTTTCTCCTCTCAGGGTTTGTTCGACCACATATCGCAGGAACTGGCGATGCCGTTCCGAACCGGAAAAAAGGTTGCTCGCAAGAATGCGTGCCAGTTGCGCTTCAATGCGCTGCTTTTGTTCCGGGTTCACACTATCTATCAGAACATGCAAGCGCACGTTCCGCTGAATTGCGAGGATCCTGGCATCAACTCTCTCGCGTGCCAATAAGGTCTAATCAAAAAACGAGATATTGTAAGCTGGCGAAAGTCTCGCCACGCCGCAGCGGGGAAGACGGCATATCGGAGAGAGCGGCTCGCCAACCGTGAATGTTTTCCCCGAATTTCGGCAAGCGCTCATGCCCTGCCTTCGGGTGGTGGTCACCGGGAAATCCGCTGTTGCTCGGATGCCGGATAGCGATCACCCACGATGGCGATCTTTGAAACGCCTTCCTCAATTTCACGGACTTCGCTCGCGTTGAGAACGAAATCCACTGTGCGGAGGTTTTCATCGAGGTGCGCCAATTTGGTGGTGCCCGGAATGGGCACGATCCACGGCTTTTTTGCGAGCAGCCACGCCATCGCGACCTGCGCGGAGGTCGCTCCTCTCGGCCGGCCGAATCGATTGAGGACTTCCACGATGGCCAGATTGGCCCTCATCGCCTCCGGGGTGAAGCGGGGCAGGATGTTGCGGTTGTCGTTCCCGGAATCAAAGCGCGTGTACTCATTGAGGTCGCCGCCGAGGAAGCCGCGGTTGACCGGGCTGTAGGGAACGAAGCCGATCCCCAACTCTTCGCAGACCGGCAGCACCTTGTCCTCCGGTTCACGCCACATCAGATGATACTCGCTTTGGACCGCGGTCACCGGCTGCACGGCGTGCGCGCGGCGGATGGTCTCCGCGCCCACTTCGCACAGGCCGAAGCGCCTCACCTTGCCTTCCCCGATCAGGTCTTTTACCGTGCCGGCAACGACTTCGATCGGCACATTCGGGTCAAGCCGGTGCTGATAAAAGAGGTCGATTACATCGGTTCGGAGACGCTTGAGCGACTCGTCGGCCACGCGGCGGATGCGCTCCGGGCGGCTGTTGAGCCCGGTGGCGCGGCCGCCTTCGTGGTTGAAGCCGAACTTGGTGCTAATCTTCACTTGCCCGCGCAAGGGGGCAAGCGCCTCACCCACGAGTTCTTCGTTGACGAACGGGCCGTAGGTTTCCGCCGTATCAAAAAGCGTTACGCCACGCTCCACCGCCTGGCGAATCAGCTTGATCGTCGCCTCACGGCTTGGATGAATGCCGCGATGGTAATTCATGCCCATGCAGCCCAGGCCGAGCGCGGATACTTCCATGCCGTAGTTGCCGGCGCCCAGCTTGCGGAACTGCGAGATCAGAGGTCGACCAGGCGATTGCTGGGGTGACGCCATCGCGTTGCCGGCTACGGCTTGCGCACCGAACGCGGCTCCGAATGCCGAGCCGGACTTGAAGAAGTTCCGACGCCCGACGTGGCTTTGCGGATCGTTCCTTGTCATGGAAACCCTCCCACGGAAGTTGCCGCCGTTTTGCGGAAATCGCGGTTCTTGTGTATCCCACGATAGGGCAATTTCCTATGCGCGGCAAGGGCCGGAAGTGCCCGGCGAGAAAGGCTCAACGGCTTCCGCGTTCGCATTGCGCATCCATGCGACCGGCGTCACGGAATCGGAAGGAGTGGTAAGGCACGGAATGAATCGCCATCGAGGAAAACATGACAGGAATCGGTCCATTTCAAATTAGAGAATTTGAGGGATCCGATGGGAGCGATAGGGTGTATAAGGGCATCAGGAGGCGCTGGAGCGAGGCTTAAAGATTCGTGGTTCCTCAGAGAGACGCCCCGGCTTCGGTGAGAATATCGATGAGCCGAGAAGCAGCGGTGGACGCAATGCTGCGAGGGGTTACGCCGGCCCCGAGTCAAGCGATGCGGGCGGTTATCCTGCAAGCGTTGGAAATGTATTCGGACCGCCAAATCGAGCGGTTCACCGCTTTCGGGCTCCGCGTTTGGCCAAGCAATGCCGGGGGAGGCAGAATGCTCCCTCCCGAGTTTGTAGGGATAGGCGAGGCACAGGGGCTGAGCACGAGAGCGCGCTACTACGCTCCGATGCGAACCATCTTCATTGACGCTCTTCATGTGCAACTGAGTGTGCTCTGGCATGAACTGGCACACGCCTGGGATGATGTGCAGAATGATCGCAGCCGGGCGCTCCGACCGCTGGACACGATTCCCATGGCGCAACGGCGGCAAATCTACAGGGCGATCTACTCCCAGAGACGCCCCGTGATGCACTCGCAGACAGCGCGTTTCCTGGTGAGGTCCAGGGGCCGCAGCCAGCACCTGTCGTTCGGGGACATGCTTGAAATTTATCGGAGGAACCTTGGCCAGCGGACCGAGTTTGTCTTCGACGTGACGAATTCGTACAAACAATCTCTGTCCAACACGCAGGAGTTCTATGCCGAAGGCCGGACTGTTTTCTTCTGCCGATCCGCGCCCAGCGCACAAGCCCGCATGCTGCATTTCGCTCCGGAACTTTTCCAGGTATTCGAACAGGAAGCCCAGCGCGAGGCATTGGCTCACCCGGACCGGAACTGCATTGAGCGTCTTTTCCAGCCGCCTACTTCTGGGGACCTTCCGTTCTGCCAGCCGGTGACGCCGAACCCCTGAGAAGGTTCCAGTTCCTTAGTGCGGAACCGGGCTGCTCACGGCGGTCGATTCCTGGCCTGCCGAATCGGTTCTTGGGAAACGCGGGATACCGATAGGGAAACATCGCCGCACTTCGTGGAGAATGTCCTGGGGCGTTCTGATACCATCGCTCCATTACGGAGTGCCCATGAATCGCCGTGCGTTTCTTTCCCTCTCCATTTCGTCGCTCGCGCTTGCGCGGCGCGTCCCTGCCCAGGCTGCGGATGCGCGGCCGAATTTCGTGTTCATTATGGCCGACGATATGGGGCCGTTCGACCTCGGATGCTACGGGCAGACGGAGATTCGCACGCCACACATCGACCGCGCGGCCGCGGAAGGAATGCGATTCACGAATTGCTACGCGGGCGCATCCGTTTGCGCCCCCTCGCGCAGCGTGCTGATGACCGGGCAGCACACCGGCCACACCACCGTCCGGGCGAATGCTTCCCTGCTCACGGGCGAGCGGGTGCCGCTGCGGAAGGAGGATCGCACGATCGCATCCGTGCTGAAAGGCCCGGAATGGCGCGACGCCTACGATGAAGAACGAGCCTACGCGACGGCGCACTTCGGCAAATGGGGCTTGGGGGAACCGGGCACAACCGGCCTTCCCAACGACCACGGCTTCGATGAATTCTTCGGGTTCCTCAATCAGCAGCATGCGCATGAACACTACCCGAAGTATCTGTGGCGGAACAAGTCAAAGGAGTTCCTCCGGGGCAATCGCAATGGGGAAAAGCGGGAGTACGCGTCAGACCTGATGGCGCGCGAAGCGCTCTATTTTATTGACCGCCATCGCTACGAACCCTTCTTCCTCTACTTCAGCCCCACGGTTCCGCATGCCAAGCTCGAAGCGCCGGAACTCGGCGAGTATGCAAGCAAGCCATGGCCGGACAGCGCAAAGAACTATGCCGCCATGGTCACGCGCTTTGACAGCTATGTCGGACGAATCCTGGAGAAGCTGAAAGAAACGGGATTGGACGAAAGGACGGTTGTTTTTATCGCGAGCGACAACGGCGGCACGTCGGAGTTTGGGCCGTTCGCATCGCTCGGCCGCTTCAAGGGCAAGAAGGGCGTCGTCTACGAGGGGGGCATCCGCGTGCCGATGATCGTGCGCTGGCCAGGGAAGATCCGCGCGGGCGCTACCAGTGATCTGCCCTGGGGATTTCAGGATGTGCTGCCCACGTTGGCGGACATGGCCGGGACGCGCGGATTCCCGCCCGATATCGACGGACGCTCCGTGCTGCCGACGCTGCTCGGAAAGACACAGGATCCCAACGTCCCGCTGTATTGGGAGCAGGTGTCCCGGCATGGTCTTGACCAGGCGCTGCGCATCGGCGAATGGAAAGGCGTGCGGCATGCGCTCGATGCGCCGCTTGAGCTTTACAACCTCAAGGACGATGTGGGGGAAACCCGCAATGTCGCCGCCGCCCATCCGGAAATCGTAGCCAAGATGGAAGCGTTTCTGGCCGGATGCCGCACCGAGTCACCGGATTATCCCAGCAGGCCACCCAAGCGCGGACGGTAGTGCGTTGCGCGCATCGCAACCGAGAGGAATTCGAAAACGGGGGACCGCCACTGATCCTGTGGGAGGGAGATCGATGGACTCTCCGGGGTGGCGACGTTGGCGATTCCTCGGGTTGAGATGAGATGGGACGCTTTTCCGGATGCTGGGTGCATTTTGGGCTGTGTATCGTTTGGACCCCGCTTTTCGGCACTCGGGGCGATTCTCCGAAAAAAACATAGAGGGCGAGGCAGGGATGCGAGTCGCCCCGCCCACCCTCGCGCATTCCGCCCCATAGACGATCTCCTCGCGAATGGAGCGACGGCCACTCCTTTCCCATTTCAAGCGTCAGATTCTGAAGAGAGCATCACGACCAAGAACGCTGCAGAGTGCCCCCGACATGCCCCGCCCCAGAAACCCAACGGGCGACATAGGCCACCCCCTGGGCGTCAGCCCAGAGGCCGCACCCCGCGCCAAGAATTCGGCCGAGCGCCAGCGAGACCATGTCCCGCCGGCCCCATTTGGCCGGTGAGACACCAACAACCGGCTGACGTCCTCGACCATCGCCGGCGCCTTCTTCCCGGACAGCATCCGCTCGGCGATAGAAACCCGAAATTCCGGGCTGTGCCCCCCTCGTCCTTCTTCCCCCGCATGCGGGGCTCCTTTCCATTTGCTGTAAAGTAACCCTATTTTGTGTGTCTCAAGCGTGGGGTCCACACCAGCATGTCACCGTAATTCAGGTGCAGGAGAAGGAGGCGAAAGCAAGACGATTCCTCGATCTGATCATGTGAGTTCTTCTGGACCGACCCGGACAGGCCGGGAGTGCTTCGAGGCGAAGTATTGCCTGCCATTGCTGCTCGAGGATTCGTCACCGGAGCGTGCCCGCTCCTCTTGTCAACTTCGGATGGTGTTATAATGGCCCACACCCCAAAAATCCATTGAACTTGAGGAGCGGAGTGCCCGTGACTTGCCGCGTTTTCTTTTCTATTCGCCTTTTCCCAGTCGTATTGATTGCGGGGCTTTTTTGGCTATCTACCTTCGCGTATGCCGTTCCTTTTGACGCCGTGCTGAACAGCATCACGTCCCATCCTTCAGACCCTGCGGTCTTCTATGGAGCCTCGGTGGGTGGCGTCCTTCGCAGCGACGATGCGGGAGCCACCTGGGTCCAGAAGCCCATGTTCCCATTGGGTCAGCACCAGCCCTTCGTCCAGGAGGTGCTCTTCGACAACGCCAATCCCTCTACCATCTACGCTTACGCAAACGGGCTGTTGGCGAATCCGCTAGTAGGCGCCTGGAGATCTCATGATCGCGGGGAAACATGGGAACAGGTTATTTCGGCCGAAACGTTTGATGATGGCAGCACGTTGTCCGCTCTGTTTGTTGCTCCATCCAACGGCTCGGTGCTCTACGCGCTCACCACAGTGGGGGGTGTGCAGCGCATCCACCGCAGTGACAACGGTGGAAGCACTTGGGTCTACAAAGGGAGCGGCAGGATCATGGCCGTCCATCCAAAGAATGCGGATTATGCCTACGACGTCAGCCGCGCCACTCTCCGCCTCTCCACTAATGGAGGACAGTCCTGGATGACGGTGGGCACAGTCGCCGATGTTTCCGGTACCACCGCGAGTGTGAACGCCTTGGCCATCTCTCCCGCTGACGCAAAGATCATGATCGCGACAATCTCCTCCGCAAACGGGAACGCGCAGGGCATCTATCGCACCGTCAACGGCGGCGGCTTCTGGCAGAGGGTGAAGACAGGGAACAGCATTGGGGTAAAGTTCAGTCAGGGAAATCCCATGGAGGTCATCACCGGGGATTGCTGCGTCATCGGCGCCTACTACAGCTCCAATGCGGGAGCGACTTTCGCGAGTCTTCCGGACGACACCGACGGGTATGATTCGCATCCGGCGCTTGCGATCTCCCGGACGAGCTTCGACTACAGAGGCACGGGACGTTTTCTCGTAGCCGTTCGGGCCCTCGGCAAAGGCGGTGTCGGTCAGTACACGCTTTCCGATACGGTATGGAAGCGTCTGCCTGGGACTTACACGCCCTCGGCGGTCTTCAGCGAGAATCCGCCCTCGGTAAAGGTTTTGAAGGGGGATACCAGCCAGCTCTCCGCGACCCTGAAGATCGTGGGCGGCGAGGGTGGCTCCGCCGAACCCTTTGTCATTGACACGCCGCGGGTCGAAGGCAGCCAGCTTGCCGTGGATATCAAGTATCGCGGTGATGAGGAAAATGCCACCTCACCCGTTGTCGTTGTGCGTCGCAACGGCGTCAACGCCGAACCCGGAGTCCATCAACTGCGCGCCACCATCCCCGTACAGGGAGCGCGAAACACGGAGGTATTCGTGGACACCGCTCTGGAGGTTGTGGACCGGCCAGAGTCCGCGGGGGTCTACCTCGGCAATATGATCAAAGGCTCCAAGCTTTACTCCACGGGCTCCACCATCAGCGCGGCTTACCACAACGGGACGTTCTATTACAGCACTTGGGGGGCCATCTACGCGGTGCAACCCAATGGCACATCGGTCCGCATCGCCGGGACTCCGACCAGCGGCTACGGTGGAGACGGCGGTCCGGCCATCGATGCCTCCATCGAGACACCCTACGATCTCTCCATCGCCCCTGACGGCAGCATCTATTTCCGCGAGGGAACGTATCACGTGGTACGCAAGATCGCCCCAGACGGCATTATTACTACCGTGATTGGCGGCCCGGGCGTCTCCAGCACATCCATCACCGAGGGGCAGAATGCTCTGACCGTGTGGCCAAGCGGCCCGATCACGGTACGAAAAGACGGCACCTTGCTGCTAGCCCAGCGTTCCGCGATCTGGCGATTGGACGGGTCGGTGCTCCGCAAGGTCACCGGCGGAGGAACTACCCTCCCCGCGGATGGCGTCAATGCCGGCAGCGCCACCATCTACGCGGTGAAACAGATGACGGTCGATGAAGCGGATCGTATCGTCCTCATTCATGGCATCCAACTCTACCGGATCGAGAAGAATGGGACCATGAAGCTGCTCGCCGGAGCGGATTGGGGAAATTCCGACAACAGCAGCACGGACGTCCGCAAGCACGCACTCGATATCCCCTTCTTCGCCCACCAGAACGGCTACAGCTATTATCTGGACGAGGACCGGAACGTGATCCGGCGAATCAACCCCGATTTCACGGTCGAAGACGTTGCTTTCAACGGGTCCACCGGCGTTGCTTCTTCTTGTAGCGGAGCAAGGTACGTTCCCATCGACGAGTCGATCGACGCCAGCGGGTTGGTGATGACCGGCCCTAATACCCTAACCATCGCCGGCCGCGGCTTGCCTACCTTCTGGCTGCCCGCGCCAGGCAGTTCCAGCATTGCTTCGCCGGAAGTGCCGTCGAACGGTATCGTTCACGCCGCCTCATTCAAGCAACGCATCGCGCCAGGTTCTCTGATCAGCATCTTTGGCACGGATGTATCCAACGAACAGATGGCCGCGCAAAACCTGCCGCTGCCCGCGCAGCTAGGGGGGAGTGTCGCGTGTATCGACGGTCGGGTGGCTCCGGTCCTCTTCGCCAGCCCCGGGCAAGTGAACGTCCAGATGCCCTACGGCGTGGAGCCGGGTGCGCGCCAAGCGCGCTTCTTCAACCGGAGCGGTGGCGGCGGAGCCGTTCCTCTCAACGTTCAGGCCACCGCGCCCGACGCCTTCCGCGCGGACAACGGCCGCGGCATCGCCATCAATCCGGATGGGTCGCTCAATGGCCCCGGCGTCGGAGCCGCTCCGGGCGAGTATGTCGTGGTCTATCTTACGGGCATCGGAGAGGTGGAGCCGGCCGTTGAGGCGGGAGCCGCCGCTCTAGTGGACCCGCTATCCCAGGCCAAGGCGGAAGCCCGCGCCACGATCGGCGGCACGAGCGCCAATCTGTACTACGTCGGGCTGACCCCAGGCTATGCTGGTTTGGCTCAGGCAAACATCCAGGTTCCGGATCTTCCGCCCGGTGAACACGCGGTGGAGATCCAAATAGGAGACCAGATCAACGAGCCATTCACGCTAGCCGTCAAATAGACGGACGGCGGACGATTCCTGATCGCCCGCGGCTCCGGGATTGCAGGAAGCTCAGATCCCAAGGTATCGGGCATGGATGCCCTGGGATTTCGGTTGCAGGCTCGGCGCGGAGTTCCGCGAAGTGCTTCTCGATGCTGGCCGCGTTGGTGCGCGAACGGCTCTGCCCGGCAATCTCGCCGGCCACATCCAGGCGACGGAACGGACGGACGCGATCGCCAACGCCGATGCCCACGGTCCCGCCCGAGAGCGCCTTCGCCGGCGGCGCGCCGGACGATGCCCGAACCGCTTTGCCGGCGGACTTCGCGGCGGGCATCGACGCATCGTCCGCCTTCCTTCGTGCCTCGCCCTTTGCCACCACGCACAGCGCTTTCGTTTGGATCGACGTCACTGCTTTGCTGGCATTCATCCTGGCTGGTTCTCCTTTAGGGAAGTCTGTTTTCAGACGTGATCCACACGATCGCATCCGAACCAGCCGTCTCATCGCATCTGTCCCCGAAACCCGAACTCTCGAAATCCCCAGAACTGCTGGGCTTGGCATGTGGGCTTCAATGGGGTTACGCTCGAACATCGCTCCGTCGAGGTCGAGCTTGTGAACATCGGCCCGCTGCGGCGCGATGACGACGATATGCACAACGCCTATGGTTCTGTTTGCTCTTGCGAAGATGAGCACTCCCTCTATGTGCACAGAGCATGGAGCGGGTACGATTTCTACGCCACATACAGGGCCTAGCAGTACGCCTTCGTCTGCTCCCTGCTGAATGAACTCTGCGCCGAGTTCGGAATCTCGCGGGAAATCCGCTCATTGTGCTCGTCGGGCAATTTGCTCGTTCGGGCGCGCGAGGTGGTGGCCATCGTCACGCATTCGAACCTTCGCTGAAACAATTGGGGCTGCGGCCTAGCCTTCGGATGGGTACGCCTCTCGTCGTGATCACCACTTGCATTTCTGCCGCACGAGCTTGAATGCCTCGCCTGCGCCGCGTGCATGGAAGTAGATCGATTGCGGTCGCGAGTTGAAAGGTACGAAGCCGATCAGGATTCGGCTGGACTTTTCCATCTGCTTCGCGAGTCCAACAGGGGATGAGATGAAATACGCTTTTCGATCGGTTGACTGCCTGGCGTTCCGCTTAAAAGCTTTCCCGTCGTCGAGCCGAATCCTTAGAGTCGTCCCTCCGTAATTACCGTACTCTGGTTCTGCCGTCATGCCTGTGATCAAGTAGAGCTCTGTCTTGCCTTCCTCACAGCGAAGGACAAGTAGGGGCCGTTCGGTCTGATTGAGCCATCCGTAAATCTCATTCTCAGCCTTGATCGTCGCCGTTGCACCGCTGGAACTATCGAATTCCGATGACGTAAGCCAAGACGCCCACTTCCCCATCGTTGGTTCACTCGGCGCTCTGTTTGTCTTGACCACGGAGAGTGTTTCTGTGGCAGGCACCTGCTTCTCTTGCCGGACGGTACTTGGTTCTGGCTTCGATTCCTGACCCTCCGGGTGCCTGTCGGATAGACTCCCGATCACGCCCAGTACGCCTACGACGAAACATCCCGTAGCCACAGCCAAGCTCAAGAACTTCCACGGAATCGGATGGCCCGGAGGAAGTGGTACGTCCGCTCTTGGCGATGGCAGAGGTGGTGCCGGTTGAACCGGAGGCTCGGGCTCCAGAGCCTTCCTCAGCTCATCGAACTCATCCATAATTCACCTCTATATATGGTACTGATATTTCATTACCGTTCAAACTGTGCGCAAATCCCATTATATACTAAGACTTTCCTTCGCAGCCGATATTGAATAAACGCGACATCTTGAAGATATGCAACTTATTGATAGTGATATATCAATGGAGATAATTGGTTTTGTCGATAAAGCATCAAACTATTCCAAGAATGAACCTGGGGCTGTGTACTCACGAATGAATACGTGCGGCTGAATGCCCTGACTTCGGTTTCGTGGTTTCGCTGACATTCATGATAGGTATCTGTCAAGGGGAGACCGTTTTGGTGACAGGCGCGGCTCCCGCTTAATGCTACCCCTCTGACGCGGAATGAGTTACCGTTCTTTCTGCCGTCAGCCAGAGCGCCCGCCCCGTACTCCTGTAGCCGAGCCGACCGGACCCGATCCCCTGTTGATCCCTGCCCGGCAAAGACCGTCGAGCGTAGCGAGGCCATGTCGCGGCGGCCCCGTTTGCCGGTGTGACGCCACCGTACCGCACTCGCCACTTCAAGACCACTTCCGCGAATTCCGCCCTGCGGCACCTCGCCCGGTTCCGCACCTGGCGTTTGCTATCCCTCGTCGAATCAAGCGCTTCGCGCTCGCGATTTCAGACTCTTGCCTTCGCCGCCGCTATGCTCGTTGCGGGGGGAGAGCCAAACCCGCCCAGTATAAAACCATCCCCGCCCGAAGGAGTTTTTAAGATGTCCACCGTAACGGCATTCCCCGCGTTCGAAACCACTGCACCCACAGCCCCGCCGGAACCGCATCCCGCGCCGGATTCCGCGCCGCCCTCGCCATCCTCAATCGCAAAAGCGATCACTGGCTCCCCCTGTCCATTCGCGCCCCCGAAGAGACTGTGGACACCGTGGACACTGCGGACACTGCGGCCAACATGGGCATTGTGGCGGGAAACGCTCAAGAAATCGGCGGCCGCCGCGAGGCGGTTGGGCGGCGCGCGTGCAAGCCCTCAGGCGGTAATGTCCGCGGAGAGGGTTGCTCGCACGCTGTCTTCGCCAATCTACCGGAGCAGCGGTGCAGATAGAGGAGAAAAAGGGCCGTCGCCGCTAGCGCCATACCCATCAGCGGAAGCCCCACGTTCAGCACTCCGAAAATCAGTTGGATCGTTGCGGTTGCCATCTTGCTTCCCTCAATGAGGTATACGCTCGGCGGCGCGAGATCGTTAGCGCGGAAACGGGAAGAAAGATAAACTGCGGATGAAGATTCCTCTCTGGACGTATCCTTTACTCACCGAGGCAGGGTCCGTGCGGAAACGGGCTTCCGCGCGAAGGCATCGAAGCAGTAACGCACCATGATGAGATCGTTTCCATTGCGTGGCGCGGCATGCCTGCTGGTTCTGCTTGCATTTGCCGCAGGTATCGCCTTGGCCGCCAACCAGAGGCTCTATCTGACGGACGGCAGTTACCATCTGGTGCGCGAATATCAGGTGTTGCCGGACCGTGTGCGTTTCTATAGCGTCGAGCGCAGCGCATGGGAAGAGGTTCCGCTTGATCTCATCGATCTGAAAAAGACACGCTCCGTGAACCAGTCCGCCGAAGAAGAGCGGAAACAGGAGCAGAAGATGATCGACGCGGAAGACGCCGTCGAACGGCGCCTGCGCAAGGAAGCGCAAGGTATCCCCGCCGAGCCTGGAGTATATCTCTATGAAGAGGGGAAGCTGCGCACGTTTCCCATCGCGGAACTGGAAGTAGTGACAGACCGCAAGCGCGCCATTCTGAAGGCGATCAACCCGCTCCCCTTAACGGCCGGCAAGAACTACGTGGAAGTGAAAGGGCTTCGTTCCGCGAATGTCATTTCCGTTGCCCGGCCGGAATTCTACTTTCGCTTACACCGCCAGCAGGTGTTTGGATTCGTCAAGCTCACCGGGCACAAGGGAAACCGCACGGTGCAGATCTGGGAAACCATTCCCGTCTCCAAGGAAGTGATGGAAAGCCAGGAGAACGTGGAAGATTTCCGGCGCGAAGCGGGGCCGATGCTTTACCAGGTGTGGCCGCGCGCCGCACTGGAACCGGGCGAGTATGCGCTGATCACTTACTCGCCGGGGGAGAGCAACATCCGCGCGTGGGATTTCGGCTACTATCCCGGTGCGAAGCCACCCGCGGTCTCTGAATCCAAAGCGAGGCGCTAGAGGCACAGGCTATTCGCGAACGGGAGATCGGGAACGGATCCCGTAGAAACAGCTCCGTGCGCACACTGCGTCGCTACGCGAAAACGCCCCGCGCGGGGCGGGGCGTTTTCCACAAGGGTCGAACAGAGGCAGTTCCTCCGTCGGAAGGCTTTCGGTACGGTTCTACTCGGAACCCCGGCTCGCCTTCTTCCGGCTGCGCTTCCGCGCCAGTGCCTGCTTCACCCGCTTCTTTTCGCCGGGTTTCAGGTAGAAGGAGTGCTTCTTGATTTCCTTGATGATGTCTTCCTGCTGCACCTTCCGCTTAAAGCGGCGCAGTGCGCTTTCCAGGCTTTCGCCGTCGGAAATAAAAACTTCCGCCAAGTAACTCACCCCCTCTCCGCATTGAAATGGCGACGATGCGCATTCCCGGCATCGCCATACGACAGTGTAGCGCGATTCCCGGTTTGCGTGCTCATGCATCCGACACATACATCCGCCGCAAACGACGCGCCGCAAAAAAAGGGCAGAGGGATACAAGCCCGAGGGGCCCCTCTGCCCTGCCGAATGAACTGGCAAAATGTGAGTTGTTTGCTGGGCTCCAGCCGGGTATCCGGCCGGGCAGGCATTCCTGGATCAGACGGGGATATCCATCCCGGCGGCACGCTCGATGCCAGACGCATCATGGTCTGGAAAGCGTGCAAGAGGAAAGAATTCCACCGCCGAATCCAGGAACACTCCTACGCTGTGATCTTATGGCAACTTGAGTTTGCGGGGAAGTCCCATTAGGACTATGGTTCAAAGTACAAATGGATTGCTTTTTAGCGAAACTTCTACTTTCTTTACGCCTGAAGAGAGAAGATTCGGGCGGTCCTTGAAGCATCCGTCTCTCGTATCTGCATGAATCTACAGAAGTAGGCATCACCTCAACCAACCCGTACCGGATCACGCGAGTCTTGACAGGACTTTGCACTTCAGCTGCACTATTGCGGTGATATTCTCATTTGCACAACGAATCGAGCCAGGTCTGGTCGTTCAGGTTTTCTCCACCAGACCCCGAATGTTGACACTATAGACGCTACTCTTGCCCAGCCGGTCCGATTCAAAGTACAGGGTTTGGCTGTCGTTCGAGAAGAACGGGTTCACCGACGCCGGCGCGGACGATTGGTGTTCCATCAGGGAAAACTCCCGGCGCGTCACCCGAAGCAGCAGCAGCAGTAGCGGCTGCGCTTTGGACGAACTGGCTCCGACGAACACGGAAGCGTCGGCATTGGCCGAGAACGTAGCAAACTTGGTGGTATTTGCAATCAACCGGTGGCTGCCCGCATCCAGGTCGTACTCCATCAACTGGCAGCGCTCCACTCCCTTGTCCCGCGTGCGGATCAGATACATCAGGATTCGGCCCGAGCGGTCCCATCGCGCCTGCAGCACCTCGCCCTTGGGGAAGTTCGGGAGCGCCGGCGCGTTGGGCACGCCCACCAGAGACGGCATATGCTGCGTGTTCAGCAGGAGCAATCCAAAACGCTGGTGAAACCCGAGGGGCATCAGGTCTCCGCTCTCCGTTCGCATCACTTCCCGAGACTTCCCGGAAGACGGGTCCACAAATACGATCCGCGTGACGGCTCCTCGCCGCTCCATCACGGCCGCCATGCGATCGTCCTGCGCGAGCAGCAGATGGCCGGTGCTCCGCCATCCCTCCGGCGAGCGGTACAGCTCCCGCATCCGCCCGCGGCGGATCTCATTGCGGACAAACGCGCTTCCGTCGAGGAAAACGACGTCTTTGCCATCGCGCAGCATCGCCAGCGAGTGCGGATGCAGGTCTCGCGACGCACCCGTTTGCTGGCTTGTTCCCCGCTTCAGATCGAGGAGGTACGGTTGCCAGGTTCCGCCGCGGTTGCAGGCGTAGAGCAGTTGGCTGTCATTGGAAGAAAGCGCGCGGTTCGGGTCTATGGGTAAGTGGGAATCCGCCGTGTCCTCCGTCCATCGGGTCACCTGGTATTCCGTTGCGGGATCGATGAACACCTTTTTCTGGGATTCGACACGCGCCAGAGCGGCCGCATTCGCCAAGGGCGCCTCAAACCCGGCAACGCCGGTGACCATCAGCCCCGCCCCGCGAAATACCGATGCCAGTATCCGGCGGCGGTTTAGTTTCATGAAGTTCGAGCGCTTGGTTGGTTCGGCTGAATCGAAAAGTGGCATCACGGGTTGACTGCTGACCGGGCCGCGCCCCAAACCGGCGGCCCAACTGTATGGACGCGCGATGCCCCCGAAAAGTGTACCGTGGTTCACCGGCCGAAGCGCTCACTCGAGGAAGCCCGCCCCGCCTCGCGCGCCCTCCGCGAAACCGCCCATCAAGCCATCGTACCTTGCGGAATGCCGTGGTGGCCGTGCTGATAATGACGGACCAGAAGATCCGCCTTCGCCCGCCCACGCAAACAGCCGTTTGCCCGCCGCTTGCTTCACCCGCGCTTCGCGCCATCTCCGAGCGCCGCCGGCGATGCTGCCGGTATATTCGCCGGTCACGGCCATAAGCTTGTCATGCCGGGAGCAATTTTTTTCCGCGGAGAAGGAATCGTTGGGATCTATAGCAAGGATGACAATTTACAGCGGTCTTTGCTCCGGCATGAGACGAGAGTCTTGCGCCTTTCCTCAAGCGAGGGTTGCCAGCAACAGGAATGTCCCCAAGTGAATCACCACATCATGGCCGCAAGAGTCGCCCTCACCGTTACGAATGTCATCCCGGCAACAGGTGTCCGCTGCATTGCCCGCGGAGGTTCGGGAAAAGCTGAAAAGCCCTCCCATTGGTACACTGATTGCCGGGCCGGTCGTCCATTGTCATGGGCGGCGGAAGGAATGGGCAAAGTGGCATGGATCAACGCAAGAGTGCGGCGCTGTCAGCATCAAAGGGTCGATTGGGAAGAAAGAGCACAAATTGAGTTTCGATTCTCAAGCTAGAATCTGTGAGCCTTTCTGGCATCAAAACGGTACACTTGCGCATTCAGAGAACTTCATGGACAAGGATACCTCAAGGTTGAGTGTCAAAAGACCCAAATCTGATATGATTGGGAACCCCCCTATGCAATTTGATTTGGTCCGGAACGACCGTGTGACAGCGAGAGTGCTTTATACCGTAGACAGTTTGGCTGAGGCCTTCGATCTGGCTGGGGCATGTGCTTTAGAAGCTTACAATGCCGGGAAGATGGGAGACGTCTTCGCAGTAGTTCAGATGCCGGGAGATCGCGTAGTATTCTTTTGCCAACATCAGCCGGATGTTGGGCTTCATTATTGGTCACCGACTGATCACACGCCCAGTACAAATCAGATGTAACTCTAGGAGCTTCAAGCTAGAATTGACACAGCATGAGACGGCCCCACCGTACTCATTTCCTGTTTGTTCCCCCCCTCTAAGCCAAGCAACATGTGTTACTCTTAGTACTTCAAATGCCTGAGCGACCGTGCTTCGTAGAGCCAACACGTTTAGTGTGCGTGAATTGTGCCGGAAAGGTCGCCTCGTGTCCATGGCTGGGAAACCAAGTGAGGAACCTCAATGAACGTCAACAGCCGAAACACTCGTTTTGGTGTTGGCAACTCCTCCGCCGCCGAGGAGATGCAACGGAGCATCGCCAGAGTTGCTCCCTTTCCCTTTCCCGTATTGCTTCAGGGGGAGACTGGGACCGGTAAGGAATTGATTGCCCGCCGAATCCACTCAATGAGTGGACGGAGCCCCATGGTTTCGGTTGACTGCACTGGTTTGTCTGGTGAGCTGTTCGCGAGTGAATTGTTCGGACACGAGCGAGGAGCCTTTACGGGTGCAATCTCGGCCCGAATCGGATTGTTGGAATCTGCGGGCAATGGCACGGTTTTCCTTGATGAAATTGGAGAACTATCGCTCGAATTGCAGACAAGAATTCTGCGATTCCTCCAGGAAAAAGAGTTTCGAAGGCTCGGATCCAATCAGTTCCGTTCTTCCGGATGTCGCGTTGTGGCGGCCACCCACCAAGACCTAAGGTCACTTGTGGCGATCGGTCGTTTCCGCGAGGATCTGTACCAGCGGTTGCAGGTGCTTCGGATTGTGCTACCGCCATTGCGCGACCGAATCTCTGATTTGCGCGAGCTGATAGATCACTTCAAGCTCAAGCACGCTCTAAATTTTTCCTTGGACCAATCTGCGACCGAGGCGTTGCATTACTATCGCTGGCCAGGGAATATCCGCGAGCTGGAAAATTTAACTATTCGCTTGGGCGTGATGCACTCAAATTCTGTTGTATCTTTCTCCGATCTTCCTTCGTATGTGATTTCCGAGATCACCGAAAGCTCATACAATGCGAAGGCGTATCCGTCAGAATTGGAGAATCTGTCCTCACTTCATGATTGTTCATTGAAGTCAATACAAAACCGCCACATCCTCGAAGTGGTGAAGAGCACACAAGGTCGAATGGAAGAAGCGGCCTCGATTCTAGGGATAGGACGCACAACATTGTATCGCAAACTTCAAGCGCTTCGATCAAGTGCGCACAGTTGTGGCTACTGCACCTCCAGCTCATGTACAGGAGCGGTATAGCGCACAAGCTCTGAATCGGCAATGTATAGGAACGCTGCGCCTCGCCTGCGGTGTGGACTTCGCTCGAAGTCTTCGTTCGCCATAATTCGAAGCATACGACTTTACGCATTTCAAGTGGATCGGTGCTACTCGCCTGCGCCAATGACAAAGCTATTTTCTGAGTATCAATCGTACAGCAGGCCACGTTTGACCACCGCCTACACCCCACGCTTGACCATAGCTCTTCGTGGCGAGGTCCAATGACCATGTATACCCAGACTCATCCACTGCCTCTGCGAAGTATCCATCCCCAGTTATTGGCGACGCATATCCAGTTTTTCCGTAGGTTGCTGTATACAACTCATCTGCAAACCCGGGTGCCTCCTCAGCACCAAACGCGAGTGCATCACGAGAGATCAGGTTCATCAGCTCGATATTGTACGAGCGCTCATTCTTTGAATCCGAGCTCCAACAACCATACGCTGGTGATATGTCCATACCCAGGCAATTGGAGTAACCTACGCCATAGCGCATACCGTTCGTCACCGGATGCATGCCATAGGTCTGCAACCACCGAAGTATGCTCCGCGCTCTGTTTCGATAGCCAACCGCCGTGACATGGTCCTTCTCGTCGACCGCATCTGCCGCGAGATGAAAGGCCCAGCCCAGGATTCCCATTATAAAGGGTTGAGATCCCATTCCAGCTTGGCCTTGCCACGTCATACGTCGAAAAGGTCCCTTTGCACCTGCCTCCGCTACGTAGGGTTTGTCCAAGACCAATGATGAAGCTGTTTCAACACGGCACCAATACCATGCATTTCTATCAAGCGTCGATGGTTTACGAAGACTGCCATCTGAATTTGCCTCAGCCATAAAGAGTTCCCAATACCCACGACCAGCTGGTTGTGACTCCATAACAGCGAAATCCTCGATCTCACCTATATCTCCTCGCCAGGGCTGTGCAAGGGTTACGCGATTCGCAACAACAGATGAGACGGGAGCAATGCTCGACACCATACTCCACGGTTGCCCATTCAGACGTCCTCGTAACATAATAATCTTCCCTAGTTGTCCATCAAAAGAGGTCTGCTCACTTTCCAACGTCACTCGATCACTCCAAATCCGCGCGCCACTTCCTTCAAGTGATATGCGACCGCAATAATCAGCAGGAAAAGCAGGGCCATGATGAAGCATCACACGATTCGAACCGTCGGCTACTTCGACCACCCTTGCAAGATCTCCCTCGAAATCCCTACTAATATAATTTCCTTCAGGCTCCTGCTGCACACTCCAACGGATATGATAAGCATCCTGAATAGCTTTAGTTGAAACATCCCGAGAGGTTACCACAGGATCTAGTAGCGCAGCCAGCGAGTGGTATGCTAGGCAATATGCTGATTCTCTAATATCCGGATAGTAGTCAAGACTAGTTCCATACCATACACATGTTCCTGGTAGCACATTCCGAAGGATCGCCCACATCACTTCTGACTGGGCTCCTTCTGAATCAATCTCCGCTCGAATATAGGCACTAGTAAAACTTAGATCACGTGGTGGTACTCCAAGCCCGCTTGCAGACCACGAACTCCTATACCAACGATCCGCTAACCATCTCGCTGAGTCTCGTGCTACCCGCCAACCGGTTCTGTAATACAACGAATAATGCCCCAATGCGTTGTCATAGTAGTTGATGTTAGATGTGGACAAAACTCCTCGCCAATCTCCGCAGTCGTCACACATCTCGGTCGTTCGCCAGGAGACGCCTGGTTGCGCGATGGCTGGGCGCTCCCATACCCATCCATTTCTGAAGGTAAGCTCCGTGTCACTCTCGCACGTCTCGACTAGCCTGGGGTAAGGGACTGCTGCATCCGGATTCTCAAGGTTCCGCAGCATCGGTACAATATACGGTGTGGTACCAAGTGCTTTGCCAGGAGCCCCTCCACAAAAGACCTGCAAGAAATTTGTATTCACACCAAATAGCTTGTTGTTGATACCGGGAACGGTGTATACAGTTCCGCGCCTCTCTATGCCATTGAGTGATTGCAGATCACTCTCCAATCTCCACGTGCCGCCGTTGACTTCATAGCGTTTCCAGAGATACCGTGCCATTTCGACATGCTGTCGATCTGCCCACTCCCACGGGTTGGTACCGAGCATCAAGGAAGGTCCGAGCACAGTGTTCAATCGGGGATCGGGGTATTCAATCAGGCCTTCTGGACTAGCTGTGACGGCCCCAAACTCCACATCGGCACTATGAGACCGTCCCAGCTCATTCGTCACTGTAACACGGAATCGGTATGGTCCAAAGTGCAAGCTAGATACAACAGTCACACACGAAGACGGGTTCTCGATCACAGCTACTCTGGAAATGCCTCCGCCCTCTTGATCCCCCAGTTGTTGCCAGAGGCACCTTAGGTCTTTTGAATGGGTTTCAAGGGAGTAGCTATTTAAAGCAGACAACCGTACTGGCTGTGAGGTATTCACAACCGGATACAGCATCCAGGAAGGGCGATCTTCAAATCCTTCGACCACTGGCCTCGCGACAATGGTATCCGCACCAGTAGTGTAAACGAATGCGCCAGCAAGGAGAACGGTATGCCAACGGCTATCGCTGTCATCGTTGATATTTCCTTCTAGCTGCCAATCGAGTATGTCACCCCTATCGTGTGGCAATGGGAGCAGTGCGCCGATATCTTTGAGACTGCTATGAATGGTCAAGAAACCAAACGCTGGTGCAAAGCCTTCAAGTGTGGGATTCTGAAGCATACACCCGATTGAGGGTGGCTCCCTCCAGTGAGGAACGTCAACTTCTCGAAGCATATAGTTGCTGCCGTCAGGATCCCAGATTTCGAAAGTGTACTTACGGCTGTCGACAACCTTTTGTATCCTTACTAGAAAGGCCGATCGGCCGGTTGAAGGTAGCACGACGGATCTGGAAACACTAGGGTCGAGAAGAGTCAAATCCCCATTTGGAGATGCGCTAAGGGATATTCCTAAGGACGGGCAGGACAGAAGATCTGAGATTTGTGAGGGAGGCGTAGTCCAATTGTGCACGTAAAATTCTGCCCTCCACGCTGTGGATGATGGGCGTTTGAGCATTGTAGGCGTGGATAACGAGGCGCCTGGAGAAAGGATGAGAGATAAGTTTTCACCGAGGGTGGATGACACAAGAGGCATCTCGATTGAAGGCCCCCAACCCGATGCTATACCATAGCGATTCTGAATATAGAGCCAAAGTGAGAGGTGATTCGTCGCCTGCTTGTTCGAGCTCACCTCAACCTGGAAGTGTGCTTTGTCTCCGGACAGCCTAAACCACGAGTTACGGAAGTGAAGATTGCATGAGCGATTGGATGCGATACGCTCGGATCCAAGCTGATCTTCATCCTGCCAGTGGTTCCCTGAATCATCCAACAAATATATCCGCTGCGTAGAGCGTCTCAGCATAATGTAACAACTATTGCTGGCAGTCAGGTTAGAGTTGATCAGGATATAGACATCCTCTACCACCTCAGGACCTCGACGATCCGTTGTCGCAGCCGTGATCACAAGTGAGCCGGTAGTCGTTGGTGTTATCAAGACTTCGTCGTATGTGGGGGGGGCGTCGGCCGATCCACTGGTGACGTCAACCTTGCCTTGCGGTTTCCATCCTTGCCAGGTCTTACTTGAATCCTCCAGCAGAGTCCAGAGTGACTGAGAACCCGCAGCTGCTTCCGTGAAGAGAAGTTGCGCCGATACAGTCAAACTGTCTTCGGTGGCGTCGATCGAAAAGCTACTCCCATTTACTGAGCACTGACTGTTTTGCAGAATGGAAAACTCACCCGGCCTAATCGGTCCATTGAAACGGCTCGTATTGTCGCTAAGTAGATATAGCTCAGCGCGAGTTGTATTCACGTAGAGATAACACCCATTTTCGTAATTCAAGTTGTAGTTGGCAAGAATATGTATTCCAGTTATATCAGTGGATCCATCTCGATCGGTGGCAGTGAGGGTGATCGGCATGGATGTCATAGAGCCAGAGGTCGGAGAGAATGAGGCAATAAATGGCAAGAAGCCCCCGTTGCTTGTCGGGACATCCCAAGCTCCAATACGAGTCCAACCTGTAACTCCCCCTACACTGTCTTCACTATACATAGAGATCGGATGAGAACCGGCAAAGCTGGAGAAGAATGTGTAGGAAACGGTCAGTCGAACGACGAGGCCCCGTTCGATGCTCAGACGTACAGATTGATCGATTGCGCACTGGCTGTTCTTGACTGTTGAGGTAGAGCCAGCTACTGGCGTAACCCAAGCAGTGCCAGCATCGTTGAGCAGACGAATGCGATTATTGGTCAGATCAAATCGAATGTAGCAAGTATTGCGGATCTGAGAACCATCGCCGAACTGAACATAGATCGAGGCGACCGGTTGAGAGAGATTCTGGGTAATTGCAGTGAAGGTGAGGTCCGCCGAGAGCCCTGAACCCTCGTAAGGAGTAAGCGGAGAATTGGATAGTGTGGCGCTGTAGGCAGAGCGACTAGCGGACATGGATTTTCCTTGAGCAGAGTACGGGTGTAGCCTGTCGCCATTGGCTCGACCCTGGGTGACCGCTGGGCGCGGAATCGACTGAAACTGCGGTATGACCGAGATATTATTGTCATGGGTTGGTGGAAGTCGCACATTGTCCGGACGGGACATGTCGCTCCGCACTTTGCTAGAGCTTGAGTGTATTGCTTCAAGTGCCTGGCCAGTAAGAGCTATTTGGCAGAGCAAGAGTGCGATTGTGACTTCTGCGAATTGAGCGATTAGGCGAGAGGAGCGTGCGGTTCTTGACATCTATAAGCTCTATCGGTCGAGAGTGTGTACATCTTTACGCCGGGCAGTGGCCCTGCATCTCCGAACGATTTTCCCCAGGCGCGGCATGCTCCTCACCTCAGTGTGGGGAAGAGGCGGGGCGCAGGAAAGACGGTAGTGGGTGTACGCTTACGGGTCAATTATGCTGGCGATGATCGACCTGTCCATCTACAGGGAGGCTCCGCCGCCACGGAGGCTCCGGGCGAAGTGAGCGTAGCGCTTGAATCGGGATCGAAAAAATAGCAGCAATACACCCGAGTAGAGGATGACCCCGAGCGCTACCTGCACAGCCAAGTTTTGCCAGACTTTGTCCGCAAACGCATCCAACCGAGTGCGCAACAAATAGCCACCGATACCCATGATTGTGCACGCAATCACCGATGGGAGAAGTGCATTGAGAAAATCCCGATGTCTCAGGTCGATATCCCGAACCACACGCAGGTAGCTGGGCAGAACGCTAATGAGGCCAAGCGACAACCAGGAAGCGCCGACCGCCGCCAAGCCCCAGTCGGCCGCGAACCAGAATGCGAGCGGCATGACGACGAGCGCGATTAGGGACAGTTTCATCGTGAAGGCGGTGCGATGCAATGCGATCAGAATCTGACTGATCAGAATGGCAAAGAGCCGGATGCCGCAGAAGAGACTCAGGAATCTCAATGCTCCGACACTGGCCTGCCATTTCGGGCCGAGCACCACTGCCACCAGTTCGGGTGCCACCAGCGCAATCCCGATACTCATCGGGAAAACGACAAGTGCCAGCGATTCCGTGAAGATCAAAAAATAGCGCCGCATCATTGCGTGATCGGACTGGATTCTTGCGAAAAGCGGTCCCGTAACGCGCATGATCAGCGACCCAACCTTGTCAATGGGAGCGTAAGCGAGGGTGAGCGCCATTCGGTAATGTCCGAGGAGGATGTCTCCCAAACGACGCCCGACCACCACGGCGTCCGACATGGAGGAGATGGTTCCAGAAAGATTTGCGACAGAGATGTGATAGCCGAAGCGGAGTGGTACCCTTACGACTGCAAGCGTTGGCCAACGGAAGGGTGTACGAACCCATGCCATGACAAGCCCTGCGGAGCACAGTCTGCCAAGGAGTTGGCCGATAACCAGCGCCCAATAAGCCATTCCCAGCCAAGCGGCAACGACGGTGCCGACCGCTTGTACGACAGATTGCACGGCTTCCGCAATCGAAATTCGCCGGTAATCGAGATCTCTGCGGAGGATGCCGGAAGGCACCGCCTGAAAACCGATAATGAAGAATACAATGCTATTTACGGCGACCAGTGTCTCCACTTCCGGAGCTCGAAAGAATGCGGCTATCGGGTGCGCGGATAGTAGAGCAATACCAAAGGTGGCGGTCGCAAAAAAGATGGAGAGCGTATTAAGCTGCGCAAGAGCTTCCTCATCGAGCCCGCGTATTTGCACAACTGCACCACCGACGCCGAATTCAGCGAGTACGTTGGCAATGACGAAGAAGGTTCCGGCCATCTCAACCAAGCCGAAATCGCCGGGGGAAAGCAAACGAGCAACGATCAGAACCGAGAGCCAAGTGAGCCCCTGCGCCACCCACTTACTGCCCGCCGTCCATGCGAGACCACCGATGAAGGTGCGATCGAGACTGCTGGCCGACTCCTGTTGTTCTGTCTTCACTCTCCGCCTCGCAAGGCAACGCAGACCATGGCGGTAGAGTACTTAGCCCAGCGTACCTCAGTAGACTTCCGCTCCGCCGTCGAACAGCCTTTTCTGCTCATTTTGGCCGTCAATTCGGATCTTGATAGCAGCATCCGGAGCCGATGCTCCAGTGGTCGAGCGTCGCCGCTGGGGGTAGGATCGTTCTCTCCGAAGGCGGACGTGCCCGAACACGGGGCACATCCCAAGACGGCTTGATGTGCGTCGGTTTCCAAATCGTCGGATAACAAGAAAATAGCGCTCCCGCGTGGAACTCACGTCCGCCTGATCGGGGCACCTGCAACACGCAGAATTCTCAAACCGCCAGGCATTTCTCTCACGGTTCCATACAATGTTAGTGTCGGTATCGTTGCTAAGTTTCGTCAATGGCATCACGTGCATTCGAATCTTGTGTCGGTGCCGTTTTCGACGAGGTTTAGAGGCCGCACGAAGATTGAGAAGGTTGGAATCGGCATTGGGTGAGGCCTGGAACGAATACCGCTGCCGGATGAGATCGAGGATTCGGATGGGCGGTCGAAGCAATTGGCGAGGTGTTTGCGTGAGCGAGCGATGAGGGTGGAACTGCTGAACTTCTTGGCGCGTGACTGGTACCGGTCGCCACGCAGGAAGCCTGCCGCAGCGGCATGAAGGGCGTGGACTTCCTGCTAGGTGACGAACCGTACAAACTCACTTGGGCCAACCAAAGCCAGCAGGTGGTGAGCGTCTGGGCGGGGGCAGGGAAGCTCTCTCCCTCTTACTGGTGGTTTTCCGAAGGCAAGCCCTATTTCCGAAAACGCTTCGCCGGTGACTTACTTCGTGCCAAGGCGCTCATTCAGAAGGCGAAACGCAAGCTCCGTCCGTCTCAGAACTAGCGGACGCCGCTGCCGCGGTCCGACACCCTGGTTTGCGCGCGTTCCGAAATTCGAAGGAGGAATCCCGAGATGAAATGCACGCTTGCGGCGACGTTGGCCGCAATCCTGGCAATTGGAGGCACAGCGATGGCGCAACCAACCTCATCACGTTCCAAAACCGCATCCGCGAAGCAGACCCCGGCAATGACGGCGGAGCATTCGGACCCCGGAACGCTCGGTTGGATGAAAGGCTTTCCGCCTCCGCCCGGCAAGCGAATTCATCTCGCGGATCCAGACTACTTCGCCTTTCCCAAACTGCGCTGGACCGTGTGCCATTTCCGGGAATTGATGCCCACCGTGGGCGTCGATCGCGGCAGCGGAGGCGCGCGGGAATTGCCCGTCGCGCTGGACGCATCTCTCGACGCGGTGACGTTCCAACCTTTGGGCTCCGAAACCGCGATGACCTGGCGACAGGCCTTCGATGCGAACTACACCGATGGCATCCTGGTGCTGCATCACGGCCGCGTCGTCTATGAGCGCTACGGTGGCTGTCTCGGCGAAAGAGCACTGCACGGGGCGATGTCGGTGACGAAGTCGCTCACGGGTCTGCTGGGAGAGATCCTGATCGCGGAAGGGCGGCTGAAAGAGAATGCTCTCATCGGCGAACTGGTCCCGGAATTGCAAAAGAGCGCGTTCGGCGACGCCACCGTACGGCAGGTGCTCGATATGACCACGGCGCTCGACTTTTCGGAAGATTATGCGGACCCCAAGGCCGCGATCTGGGCCTATTCGAGAGCGGGCAGCCCGCTGCCTCCGTCGAAAGCCGCCAAGGGACCGCGCGGCTACTTTGAGTTCCTGCGGACGGTGAAGAAGCGCGGCACGCATGGCGACGCGTTTGGGTACAAGACTGTCAATTCGGACGCCCTGGGTTGGGTGATCTCCCGCGCCACCGGGAAATCCGTAGCGGAACTCCTCTCCGAGCGCATCTGGAGCCGTATCGGCGCGGACCGCGAGGCTTTCTATACGGTGGATTCCGTAGGCACGCCCTTCGCGGGAGGTGGCTTCAACTCGACGCTGCGCGACTTGGCGCGGCTCGGGCAATTGATGCTGAACGACGGGCGCATTGGAGACGAGCAAATCGTTCCGCCGGCCGCGATCGCCAGCATTCGGAAAGGAGGCAATCGGGAGGCTTTCAAAGCGGCGGGATACCGCTTGCTGCAAGGCTGGAGCTACCGTGGCATGTGGTGGGTGAGCCATGACGATCACGGCGCTTTTGCGGCACGCGGCGTTCACGGGCAGACCATTTGGGTTGACCCGAAGGCCGACCTGGTGATTGTGCGCTTCGCCTCGAATCCCGTAGCGGCCAACGCAGCCAGTGACCCAACCACGCTGCCCGCCTTCCGCGCCATCGCCAAACACTTGATGGCGACGGACCGCAGCCCGCTGCTCGGGGAAGAGTGGGTGATTGAGTCCATCGCGGAGGCGGGCATCATCGATAATAGCCACGCAACGCTGCACTTTCTTCCCAATGGCCGATTGGCGGGTAGCGCCACCTGTAACCGGATCATCGGGTCCTACACAGCGGAGGGTGCACAGCTCCGCATCAAACCGGCGGGAACCACGATGATGGCCTGCCCGGAGGCACTGATGAACCAGGAGCGCAAGGTGCTCGATCTGCTGCCGCGGATAGTACGCTTCGAGATCGACGCAACCGGCGAACTGGTTCTGTTTGCCGCGGATGGTCCTGCCATCCGGGCACGGCGTTAACGGAAGCCGCGGCCCGTGCGGCCCGCACCGGTTGCTACACTGCGGAAGGCGGCAAGCCGGGCGTGCCCGTGCCGCCGTGTTTCTCATGCTTGGACGGTTTCTTCTCATTTGGGCGGCGCTCACGTTCTCGCTCCTGCCCGCCCGCGCGCAATCGGCGCAAGATTTCTCCGTGCTCGACGGCATCCTCGCGCGGGCTGCATTCACGCTGCGGAGCGATCTCGAACTGGTGGTGCTGCATCGCGGCCAGGTGGTCTACCGCAAGCGCACCTCAGGCCACGGCGGAATGGACGGGGTCGGCCGCCTCCCGATTGCTTCGGCCTCGAAGTGGTTGACGGCCGCCACGGTGCAATCCATGGTGGATGAGGGGTTGCTCGCATGGGACGATCCCGCCGGGCTGCATCTCTACTATCTGCGAAACGATAAGGCCCCTATCACCCTGCGGCAGATCTTCTCCCATACCGCCGGGATCCGCGCGGGTTTCCCGTGCCTGGATGAGCGCACCAAGACGATCGACAACTGCGTGCGGGAGATTGCCGGGAGCCCGTTGCTTTACACGCCCGGTACCACCTTCCATTACGGGGACGCCGGGATGCAGGTGGGTGGCCGGGTGGCCGAGACCATCTCCGGGCACTTCTGGGAAGACCTGTTCCAGCAGCGCATCGCCCAGCCGCTGGGCATGACGACCACTACCTTTCAACCGAACGGACCGGCGTTGAACCCGGATATCGCCGCGGGCGCGTATTCCACCACGCATGACTACCTTCGGTTCGTGCAGATGCTCGCGGCCGGGGGCGTGTGGGAGGGGAAACGAATTCTCTCCCGGCGCGGAGTGGATCAGATGCTGGCGGACCAGACGCGCGGCACGCGGATTGCATCCTCCTACTACGCCGCGGATGAGGCGATCCGGCCGGGAGCGGGCGGCAACCGCTACGGATTCGGAAACTGGCTGGAAGGCGCGGCGGACGGCGTGAGCGAGGCCAACAGTTCCCAGGGCGCATTCGGAGTGAGCCCGTACATTGACCGCCGCCGTGAGTTCGCGTTTCTGGTGTTTCAGAGGAACGCCGGCAGCGGCTTCAACCGCTTTTACTATGAGATTCAGGACGCGTTGACCAACGCGTTTCCGCTTCCCGAGACGCCGCTGACAGCGAAGTTTGAGGAGCGCGCGGTGGTTGTTTCTCCCGTGCCTAATCCGGCCGGAGAACCCGAGAGCACCGGTGACATCCGAACCGCGCACCGCTACGTACCCACCGCCTGCCGGCAGCCGACGTCGCAATGCCCGGCGCTGATCGCGGTGCATGCCAACGCGTCGAACGGGCTCGCCCTCGCCGCCGAGTCCGGTCTCGCGGGGTTGGCCGAACGGGAGCGTGCGGTGGTGGAAGTGTGGGATGGCAGCCGCGCGGACCCCGCTGTGCCTGGGGAAGAGAACCCGCGGTCCTGGGACATTACACCGGATTTCGGCACCCTCCCTGGGAATGATGCGGCGCTGCTCGCCTGGGCGGCCAAACAACTTGCGGCAACACCGGGTGTCGATCCGGGCCGCGTCTATTTGCTCGGCTTCCGTGAGGGCGCGGATGTCGCGGCCCTGGCCGCCTGCCGCGCGCCGGATTCCTTCGCGGGCCTCGTCCTGGTGCAGCCCTCGATCCGGCTCAAGGACCGGGGCGACGATGAACTGCAACACCGCGTATGCGATGGTGTTGGGCGTCTGCCGGTGATGCTCTGGAGTTCCATGCCAGCAGAGACCGGGGCGGAGGCACCCGAACCCGATGCAGCCACCTTGCAGGCCGCATTCTGGGCCGGCCGGCAGCACTGCGCGGCCCACGCCGGGATGGAATGGCCGCGCGGTACCGCGCCATGGAAAGTGACGGATTGGAGCGGCTGCCAGTTCGGGGCGCAAGTGCGCCTGCTCACACTGCCGAATGCGATTGACGCCTGGCCCGATGACGGGCTCCCTGTGTCCTGGGAGTTCCTGCGCGGTTTCGACAATGGGTTTCGCGCGAAAGGCGCGGTGGTGCAAACCAATGCCGCCAGCTATGTGCGGCGTCACACCTCAGCCGGTGCGCTGGCCGCGCTGTTTGGGAGCGGCATGGCCTCTGGAACCTGGTTCGCCGAAGGGCAGGGCTTGCCCACGGTTCTCGGCGACGTTCGCGTGGAGGTGCGGGACCTCACGGGAGTCACCCGCCATGCCGGGATGATCTTCGTCTCTCCGGATCAGATCAATCTGCACGTCCCGGAAGGTCTTGCACCCGGCATTGCCAGCGTCTTCGTCTATCAGGGGCAGCAACTCACGCACCGGGATTGGATTTACATTGACTCCTCCGCACCGGGGCTGTTCGCGGCGGACGCCTCCGGAGCGGGGTCACCGGCGGGCGAAGTGCTCTATGTGCGGGCGAACGGAGAGCGTGTGTCGCAAGCCCTGGCACTCCATTCTCCGTTGGGTACGAATGGCCCGGCATACGGCCCGAATCCTATCCGGCTCGGGGAACCTGGCACGCGGGTCTATCTAGTCCTGTATGGAACCGGATGGTCCTCCGATTCGGCTGCACCCGTTCGCGCGAAGCTCGGCGAAGAGGAGATCGAACCGGAATACGCCGGTCGGCAGGGGAGTTTTGCGGGGCTTGATCAGGCGAATCTCCGCTTGGATACGCTGCCCGCCGAAGCGATTGAGCGGCTCTCCGGGCGCGTCAACCCGGTTGCGATTTGCACGGCGGCGGGGTGCTCCAATCGCCTGGAATTGCAAGTGGAGCAAGCGGCCCCGGCCGCGCCCTGACCCCTCACAAAAGGAACGGGGCGGCCCGGTGAAGGCTGCCCCGTTCGTCGTTTGTGTTTGATGCCGCGCCCGTCAGGCAACCGGCTTGTCCTGCAGCTTGAAGTTCTTCGCGTCGAAGTACTTAGTCTTGCCTTCGCGATACGCGGTCACCGCGGCGGTGATTACGGCCTGGGCGCAGGCGGCGGTCTCCACCGGCAGCGTGGGCTGCTGGCGCGTGCGCATGCAACTCAGGAAGTTCGAGACGTGTGTGGTCATCGAATCGGATTGGGTGACGGGAATGCGGAAAGGTTCCGAACCCCACTTGCCCTTGTAGACGTCGTTGATCACGCGCCCTTCCGGCTTCACCGTGATATAATCCGTGCGGCCTTCGAAGCGCCCGTCTTCCACCATGATGATGGTGCCCTCATGTCCGCGAATCAGGCCCGGAATGTGTTGGCTGTTCGCCATGCTGGAGGTGAGCACGAGCGAGTGGCCGTTCTTGTGTCCCGGGCCGCCCGCGTAATCCGCCAGCAGTTGGAACGTGTCGGGCACTTCGCGCTCATCGCGGAACACATAGATACCGCCCCCGGCGGAAACCTTCGTGGGGTATTGGGGCTCGCCCCAGCAGATGTTCATGGGCGCGGCGACGTGGAAGAAAAGATCCGTGGCGATCCCGCCCGAATAATCCCAATACTTCCGGAAGCGGAAGAAGCGGTCGGCGTCGAACTTGCGCTTGGGCGCGGGGCCGAGCCACATATTCCAATCGATGTAGTCTTCCCCCTTGGCTGTGGGGCCGGCGGCGGGGTCGATCGTCCAGTTCCATTCGCCCTCCACCGAATTGCGGTGATAGGAGCCCTGGCTCATGATCATGTCGCCGATCATTCCGTCGGCGATCGCCTTCTTCGCGCGGTGCCACTGGTCAGAGGAAGTGGTTTGCGAACCCACCTGCAGCACCCGCTTCGTTTCGCGCACCGTCTGAATCAGTTGCCGGATTTCGTCCAGCGTGTGGCACATCGGTTTCTCGAGGTACACGTCCTTGCCGGAATCCATGGCTTCGAGGGCCATCTTGGCGTGCCAGTGGTCCGGAGTGGCGATAATCACCGCGTCCACGTCCTTGCGGGCGATGATTTCCC
Source organism: Acidobacteriota bacterium (assembly GCA_014584705.1). Classification (GTDB taxonomy): domain Bacteria; phylum Acidobacteriota; class Terriglobia; order Bryobacterales; family Bryobacteraceae; genus JACTMJ01. Next base: position 125,353 of record JACTMJ010000009.1, read on the forward strand.
GGTAATCCAGGGTCCCGTCGCACTTGTGGAATTCCTTGTTCGCGGTCACGCGCTTCTGGTAAACGTCGGCGACGGCCACGATCTGCGCATTGCTGATCTCCTGGCCGACTTTCGCGAAGGTGCGCCCGACATAGCTGCCACGGCCGCCCACGCCAATCACACCGACATTAATGCGATCATTCGCGCCGATGACGCGCCCGGAACTCGCTTTGCTGGGGTTCGCCTTTGAGCTGGCGGCGACGCCAAGAGTAGCGCCCACCGCGGCGGCTCCGCGAAAAAAATCACGTCGATTCACAGATTGTTCACTCATGGTTTGCTTCTCGCACCGTGGAGTTGGGAATAAAATCTCGCCCCGATTATATCGAACTCTCAGGTGCGAAATGCCTCCCCCGGCCTTTGTCCCTACGCCGTCAGCCCCAGCCGCTCCAGGAGCGCGCTGATTTCCGGATCCCGGCCCATAAAACTTCGGAAGAGCACGGCCGGGTCTTCGCTGTTCCCTTTCTCCAGAATCCAGAAGCGAAACTCTTGCCCCACCTCCCGGCTGAACACGCCCGCCATTCGGAATCGGCGGAAGGCGTCGGCGTCCAACACCTCCGCCCACTTGTAGGAGTAGTAGCCGGCTGCATATCCCACGGGGTCGGAAAACAAATGCAGGAAACTTGCCAGCATGCCGAAGTCTTCCGGCAGCGGGGCAGGGGAGTAGCGGCCCATCGTCTCCCCCGCCCAGTGCCGAAGGTCCGGCTGCCAGGCCGCACCGGTATGCAGCAGCAAATCGATGGTGCCAAACCCAAGCTGCCGCATCTGGAAGCTGGCGGCTCGGAATGTGCGCGCGCGGCGCATCTTTTCGAACAGTTCCTCCGGAAGACGATCGCCGGTTTCAAAATGCCGCGCGAAGAGGTCCAGGCTCTCCCGTTCCCAGCACCAGTTCTCCATGATCTGCGATGGCAGTTCGACGAAATCCCAGGCCACGCTGGTCCCGGCCAGGCTGCGCACTTCCACTTTGCTCAGGCAATGGTGCAGCAGGTGTCCGAACTCATGAAATACGGTCTCCGCCTCGCGATGGGTCAGCAGCGCCGGCTGCCCGCTGATCGGAGGGGTCATGTTGCCGCACATCAGCCCAAGGTGAGGGTGGAAGCCTTCCGGCGAAGGGCCGCCAGTAAGGAAATGATTCATCCACGCCCCGCCGCGCTTGTTCTCGCGTGGGAACCAATCCGTGTAGAAGCTCCCGAGAAGCGTTTCGTCCTCGTCACGAATCTCGTAGAATGCGACGGCGGGGTCCCAGACTTCGGCATTCTCGGCGGCGCGAACGCGGATCCCGTAGAGGCGCTCCACCAATTCGAACATGCCCTGAATCACCTGTGGAAGAGGAAAGTACGGGCGCAGCGCCTCTTCATCGAAATCGAACTCCGCCTTGCGCAGTTTCTCCGCATAGTAGGCGACATCCCAGGGGGCGAGCGGCTGGGATTTCTCGCCCTCGATGGAATCCCGGAACGCTTGCAAGGCGCCGGTTTCCCGCTCAAAAGCGGCGCGGCTGCGCCCTTCGAGTTCACGCAGGAATTCCGTGGCGCGCCGGCCGGTATGGGCCATCCGGTCATCCAGCACCAGATCCGCAAAACTGCCATAGCCGAGCAGGGCGGCCTTCTCAGCACGCAGCGCCACGATCTGTTCAATCAGCGCGAAGTTGCCGTAAGGCGCAGGGACGCCCACCTGGTTCTGGGCGCGATAAAAGCGCTCGCGCGTGGCCCGGTCGTCGAGATAGGTCATCACAGCCAGAAGGCTCGGCTGCTGCAGCGTGAATCGCCAGCCCGCCATCCCTTTGGCTTCGGCGTTCTGGCGTGCGGCCGCGATTGCGCTGGGCGGCAATCCGGCCAGGGCCGCCGCCTCCGTGGCCACCCACTCAAACTCCTTCAAATGGTCCAGCACATGCTGCGCGAACTCCGTTGTGAGGGTAGTCAACTTGACGTTGATCTCCGCCAGGCGCTTCTTTCCCGCCTCGTCGAGTTCCGCGCCGTGCCGCCGGAAGTCATCCAGCGTCTTCTTCAGGAAGCGCGATTTGACGGGGCTCAGCGCCTTGGCTTCCGCCGTTTCCGCGAATTGCCGGATGCGGCGGTAGAGCGCCGCGTTCATGGGAATCGCGGAGACGAATTCAGCCACCGGCGGCTGCACGGCGTTATAAGCGGCCCGCAGCGCGGGTTCGGTCACCACGCTTTCAAGATGCCCAGCGACGCCCATCGCGAATTCCAGCGTCTCGGTCGCGTCTTCCAGTGCCGCCAGCGTATTCGCGTAGGTGGGCGCGGCCGTCTCCGCGGCAATGGCATCGATCGCGGCCTTCGCCTCGGCGAGTAGCGCCGTCACGGCCGGTTCGATGTGCTCCGCCCGGATGGAACGAAACGGGATCTGGTATTGGATGGCACGAAGCGGGTTGATCGCGGAAGGCGTAGGCATGGTGAAACCTTTCAGTCTATCAGCGGCTCCGGCGGCGGCCGGAACGGGAGTGGCGCTACTCCCGCGAGCCGCGAGAGGCGCGGACGCTCGCGGGGGAGGGGAAGAGGCGCAGATCCCAATCGACCGGAACGGGCGCGGCGATCTGGGTGTTTGCGAACTCCGGGTGGTTCGGATTGATGAGTACGTTCTCCTCCAAACCCTCCACCACCGCCGACGGCACGAACAAGAGCAGGGAGCGCCCCTCTTCGAGCCAGCGGTCCCCAAACCGGGTGGCTTCCGGGTGCTCCGGACCGCGCCAGCCCGGCACATGCATCGGGTTCACTCGCTCGATGCTCACCCCCTTTACCACCCGCATCGAGGAGCGTACGAAACCGCGCGGAACGGATTTCGCGGACAGGTTTGCCAGCACTTCGAGCAGCGTAAGGGAGTAGTGAACGGACGCGTAGATAACCGGATGGCCGGGCGAGTTCCACCGTCCGCCTCGGATTGAAGCTCCCAATCCCGTCCAGAGCGGATAGGCGGGATGGCCCACGCGCCAAAGCGTTACCGGCTGCTCCAGCGCTTGCACGGGGCTATGCCGGGATGCCATGGATTGCCCGCATCAGGATCTCTTCCACCTGGCGCGCGCCCAGTTCGGTCTCCGCGGCTTCGAGCGGAGTCTTCCCGTCAAGGTGCGGGTTCGCGTCGTTCAGCCACGCATGGGCCGCCGCGTTGTCGCCCCAGGTGAACTCCGCCAGCGCAATCGTGCGCGCCAGCCGTTCGGAGCGCTCGCTCTCCGCCGGGCTCAGCCGTTTGCGTCGCTTGTACGTGGATTCGGGCACCACCCGGTAAACCAGGTCCCGTGCTTCCGCATTGGTGCGGGCCACGCGTTCCGCCGCGAAACGGAGGGAGGACTTCGGCAATCCCCGCATTACCAGCCGGTTCAGTTCCGCCAGCGTATGAATCGGCTGGCCGAGGATCTTTTCCCCGCCCAGCACTTCCGCGATTCGCTGCACTTCGGTCATGGCGCACCCCTGGTATCAGTTTAGCTCAATTATGGGGCCAACTGATACCAGGAAATGGCTTCGTCTCGCAAAATCGCGCGAACTAGGGCAGACGCTTGATCATGACGTCCTTGTACATCACGACGCTGCCGGGGTCGTGCTGCTGGAAGGCCACGTACCCATCCCGGAAGCTGTGCTTTTCATCGACGAAATCCGTGATTACCTTGCCGTTCACCTTGATGATGATGTGGTTGCCATCCGCAATGATCTCCTGGGTCCACCAGGTATCGTCCGGGATGATCTGCTCGTAGAAGTTGGAGAAGTTATACAGGCTCCCGGTCTTCTTCGGATCGCCCGAGGAGTTCTCCACCTGGGCTTCGTAACCCTTCGGGAAGCCGGGACCCCACGCCGTCCGGAAGTACATGCCGGAGTTTCCCTTGTGATTCAGCTTGACGGTGGCCTTGAAGTGCAGATTCCGGAAGGTCTCCTTCATATAGAACAAGTGGCTCTTGGCGCCGCGTCCGACGATAACGCCATCTTGCACTGACCAGCTTTCCGGGCTCTCGTTCGCTTTCCAGCCATCGAGATTCTTGCCGTTGAAAATGGTTTCCCATCCATCGTTCTGGGCGTAGGCGGCCGTCGACGCCAGCGCGAGAACGGCAAGGTACAGGATCATCTTTCGCATGTGTGAGCGTACTCCTTCATTCCTTGGGCACGAGCGATTCCCTCGATGGGCCTGGCGGCCCTCGTGTCGCGGTTTCGCCCGTGTCATCTGCTACAGTTTATAAGAAGAGCCATTGCTCGTGTTTTTCAGCCGGCTGATGACTCCCACAGGGCGGTCATCACGGCTTTCGGCGACTGGCACTTCCGTTCCGTATGCTCCAGCGTGCCTATTCCAAGTGGATTGAAGACCGCGAGAATCAGCTCTGTTTCCGCACCAACAACCGGGTGGTCCGTCCATTCGAGTGGGGTTCGGAGTGGGTGGCCGGATGGCCTACGAACGGCGTCGTACACCTGAACGGCCAGGGCGAGCGGGAGTTCCTGCGTGAGATCAACCTCCGGGCCATCGCCGATAGCAACGCGTTCTTCGGCTATGAACCGCCCCGCGATTTCGCGCTGAAAGAAGACCATCTCACATTCCGCTCCCCCGTCGAAACACCTCACGCGGAGAACAACACCGTTCACGGCCAATGGTTCCCGGCAAGCGGAAAGAACGGGTCCCATCCACGGCGCGCCGTATTGGTGCTGCCCCACTGGAACTCGCACGCCTCCCAGCACCTCGCGCTCTGCCGCGGATTCCAGCGCTTTGGCGTCTCGGCCTTGCGTCTCAGTCTGCCTTACCATGACTGGCGGATGCCGCCCGAACTCTCTCGCGCCGACTACGCAGTCTCGTCAAATATCGGACGTACCCTCGAAGCCACCCGCCAGGCCGTCGTCGATGCGCGCAGTTGTGTGGATTGGATTGAACGGGAGGGCTACGAGCGGATCGGCATTCTCGGCACCAGCCTCGGTTCCTGTTACGCTTTCCTCGCGAGCGCCCATGACCCTCGCCTGCGCGTGAACGTGTTCAACCACTGCTCGGCCTTTTTTGCCGACGTGGTTTGGACGGGCCTCTCCACGGCGCACATCAAGCAGAGCTTCGAGGGTGTCATTTCGCTCGACGAACTCCGCGATTGCTGGCAGGCTATCAGCCCGGTGCATTATTTGAAGAAGTACGCGGAATTACCCAAAAAACCGCACTTCATTTACACGAAATACGACACGACATTTCTTCCCGAATTCTCGGAATATATCGTCAATGAAATTCACGGTCATGGCGTGGATATGAGCGTCACAGTGCTGCCCTGCGGCCACTATACGCTGGGTGAAGCCCCGTTCAAATTTATCGTCGGGTACAAAATCGTCTCGCATTTCCTGCGTAACCTATAGTCAGTGCGCGCAATCCGGACGATCATTGCCTCGAAATAGCGCGTTAAATCCGGAAGAATTTTTCGAGTTTCTCAATCTCCCGTTCCGCGGCGTCCATCTGGGTCTTGGCGTCGTCAAGATCCTGCTTGTCGAGCGACTTCTCCGCGCGATCCATCAGATATTCCATTCGCTTCAGGGAGGCGCGAATATCCCCGCGCAGGGAGACTCCCATCTTCGCTTGCTCCTCAATCAGCGTGCGCGCGGATTCCTGAATGGTGCCGGCACGAATACCCAGCTTCGCGAAGGCATCCCGCTCCTGCTCCATTGCACGCGGATCCACTTTGGGAGTGGCAGGGATTGCCGCGGAACCGCCGATGTTGGGCTGTTGCTGGGCCACCGCGCCACCGCTTCCCTGCGCGTTAGCCTGCGTTGCCAGAGCGGCCGCCGCCGCACCAAAGTCTCTCGGGGACCCCGCCGTGCTCCGCGCCTTCGCGCTTTCGCCGGCAATCGTTCGTCCACTGGTTGCCGGAGCCAACCCGGCGCTCGCCGGCCCCACTCCTCCGATCACCGTGCCTTTCACCGGCGCTTCACCGGTATCGATGGTTCCGCCCGGAAGCGTCTGGGCTGCCTGGGCGATGGAGGCGGGGTCTGTCGGACTCTGCGTGGCGGACTCCCCGGCCGCAGCCTCCGTTCCCGCGGGTTCCCGCGGCGCGGATGCTTCCTTCTTGCCAAAGAGGCCGCTAATCCGGTCAAGCAATCCCGGTTCCTTGCCGGCCGCCATGGTCGTGTCGCTGCCGCCGAAGTAGTACGAACCGGCGATCACCGCGCCCACCGCGGCGATCATGAGGACGACAATTGCGGCAATCAATCCCAGCGCCAGCGTGTTGCGGCGCGGCTTTGATCGTCTGCGCAATCCCGACGAAGTTTCCGAACTCCTCCAATCCGGTTCCGGCGAGATCCCGGAAGATTGCGGAGCTGGCGCTTGCGCGGGTGGAGCCGATGCGAATGCCTGCTGTGCCGGCGGTGCGACGGGGGCGGCCACGGGAGGAGCGGCGGATGGCGGCGCGGAGAACTGCGGAGGCGGAGCGGCCGCGCCACGCTGTGTGGCCTCGTCCAATGACGCCTGCGTGGTTGTCGGCCCGAATGCCACATTGCGCAGCGCATTCCGGAACGCGGCCGCGTCCTGGTATCGATCATTCGCGCTCTTGGCAAGCGCTCGCAGAATTACCGCGTTCAGTGCGGGTGGCACCCTGGGATCCAGCTCCACCGGGGGAACCGGCTGCTTTTGTAAATGCTCCGCCATAATCGCGAACCCGCTATCGCCCCCGAACGGGCGCTTGCCGGTCACCAGTTCATAGAGAGTGATACCCAGCGAGTAGAGATCCGCGCGCGCGTCCACATGCTCCCCGCGAATCTGCTCCGGTGACATGTAATAGAGCGAGCCCAGCGTCGTGCCCGTCATGGTCAACTGTTTATCGCTGCTTGCCTTGGCGATGCCGAAATCGAGCAGCTTCGCCGTGCCCTTCGGCGTAATCATCACGTTCTGCGGTTTAATGTCGCGGTGGACCACCCCCCGCGAGTGCGCGTACTCCAGTGCTTCCAACACCTGCGAGGTATACCGAACGGCCTCGTCGATAGGGAGCGGTCCGCTCTTCAGCCGCTGGTCCAGCGTCTCACCGGCCACGAACTCCATCACCATCAGCAGCATGTCGCCACTCTGGAACGCGGTCCGCAGTCCGGCAATGTTGGTGTGCTCCAGGCTGGCACTCGTCTTGATCTCGCGCAGAAAGCGGTCTTTCAGATCCTGATGTTCCGCCAGATTAGGCAGCAGCACTTTCAAGGCTTCCACACGGTCGGAAATCACATTCCGGACCTTATAAACGCTCCCCATGCCTCCGGCGCCCAGAACGCCGAGAATCTCGTAGTCACCGATGCGGTCGCCCGTTTTCAAATTCATGATGGCTTCTTTCCAAACACGCTTACGCTGCCGATGTGCGCATGCCCGGTCCCCAAAGGATGCGCTGTTGATACCTGCTCGCGGGAAAAGGCCAGTGCGCGTTCCCGCCTGGAAACGCGCACTGGCCCTCAACTCCAAGACGACTACGGGGTCTTCACGACATCGCCGACCTTGGGCTTGCCCGCGCCGGAGAACGTGCCTACCGACGAGGATGCGTCCGCTTCCGTGATCGTCACGTCGCCCACGGCCTCGGTGATTGCTCGAATTACCTTGCCGCTAGCGGGGTCCCGCACTTCGCGCACCTTGCGCTCCACGGTCAGCTTGTCGCCCACTTTCAGCCCGGTGCTGGTGCCCACGTTCAGAATCAGCGTTGCACCCGCGACGTCCGCCACCAGCCCGTTCACGCTCACTACACGGGTAGGCAAAACCCCCGCTTTCTCGGCCAACTGCGTGGCGAGGTCGGTCACCGCGATGTCCGTTGCTTCTCCGATCAGCGTTTCCCGGAAATTCGAGTTGCTCATGTCGATGCCGCCGCCGCCGGAGTTCCAGCCGCCGCCGCCGGCGCCGGCGAGCGAGGCACCTTTGCGCTTCGATTCGCCGTTGCCGGTCACCGCCGCCAAAATTTCCGCCGTGTTCACGTCGATAATGCGCGCGCTAATGCCCACCACCGCTTTGGCGTTCTTCAGCTTGATGCCGCCCATCCCGAAGCCGCCCAGTGTGCGGCCGAAACCGCCCAGACCGGTGGAACTGTCGTCGCTGCCGAACTTGGTGATGCTGCCGGTGATGATGGCATCCACACCCAGGATGGCACCGATCTTCGCCGCGGATGTCGAATCGGCGCGGTCGCTGTTTGAGAAATTCTGTTCCTTTAGAACCTTATCGAGAGCGCTGCGCTCAATGAGAGAATACTTTCCCGTTGCCAGCAGTTTTTCAACCAGCAAATCGGACACGCCCTTGCCGACATCCACGTTGGCGCCGAACATACTGTGGACCCAGGTTTGCACCGTGCCGTAATCGAAATCGAGAACCGCCACGCGCTTCTTCTGTTGCGCCCCCGCGGGCACGGCGATAAGCAGGACGAGTGCCAGCATCAGGGCCGATGTGGCTGAATAGGATCGAGCGGAAAAATAACGCATGGACAAGAACACTCCTTCAACGGTTAAGAGCGGAAATGGGAGCGGCGAGGCACGCGGCGCATTCAACACACTTCCTAATCATGTTAAGCGCAATAGGTTGCCCTCCAGGATCGGCCGCGGTCGCTCCCGAGTTTCCCTCTTTTGCCCCTGCCTAAATTATGGCTGGCCCCTCCGCCAAGTCAAGCGGCGCGAGGGTGGACGGTGTTCACGGCGGTAAAGCGGGAACTCAGGCCGGCATTGGGAACGCCAGAGGCGGGAGGAACGTGGGGAACTTTCGTCGGTGGAAAGCGGGACAATTCCGCGCGAGGCGGAAAGAAAAAGCCCCAGCCCTATCCGCGCGCATTGGATAGGGCTGGGGGAAGGAAATTACCAGTTCAGAACCAGGCCGAGCTTCAGCCAGCGCGGAAGGTTCCGCTGCACCGGGTTCAGCCGTCCAAAGTTCGCGTTGGTCACATCGAGCGACTGTACCCGAGAGAACCAGGGCGTGTTTGTTGCATTGATCATTTCAAAGCGGAACTGCGCCTTGATGTTCTCCCGAATCGGGAACGATTTTGCAATGGAGGCATCCAGGTTCGTGTAACCGGGTACGCGCACATCGCTGAAGCGCGACGGGAACGTACGCAGGGTGAAGGGTTCCTGCGCCGAAACAGGCTTGTTCGTAGCCGGATCGATCCACAGGGACGTATCAAACGCGCGCTCCAGGCTCGGATTAGAGATAGCGGCACTGCCGGGCGCGATCTGGTTGGCGGTCGGGTAATCTACCGCCCATCCCTTCTGCAGTGTGCCATTCGCGTTGATTGACCAGCCGCCAAGCAGGAAATCAACTGGAGCAGCCCAATCCGCGCCGAAAGCGCGGCCCTTGCCGAAAGGCAGTTCCCAAACTCCCGTCAGAACGAATTTCTGTGGGATGTCGATCTCACTAGCCGGGCGCTTTTCCAGATTGCTCGCTTCCGGATCGGCGAAGTTGAAATCCTGATCGTTCAGCATCGATATCTGCTCGATCGTCTTGCCAATACCGTAGTTGGCGATGAACGTGACACCCTTCGCCATGCGCTTGGTGAGCTTCACCTGCATGCCGTTGTAGTACTGCTTTCCGATCGGCACATTCTGGTAGGCAATGCCATTGAACTGCGGAAACGGTACCAACAGGCGTTGGCGCGTAATGGTCGCTCCGTTCAGTGCGGCATTGTTGGGAATCAGCCCGGCCATTGGGTTCGGGACTCGCTCGTTATACCATGCCGAATCAATCGCGCCACTCGCCGTGCGCCGACCCAACAGCGAAGCCGGAATCACGTTGATGTTGTTCACATTCACTGGAATCTTGCGGGTTTCGTTCTGGTTGTATCCAATTTCCGCAAGAATGTTACCCGGCAATTCGTACTGGATATCGAACGAATACTGGATGGAGTAGGGAAGCGGCCGGTTCAGATAGTTCACTCCGAGCGATTGGCCGAGGAAGCTGGACGCGCCGTCGGAAGCACCGATCGGTTGCAGCAGGCGGCCATTTGGCAAGTTGGAGAAAGGATTCTCCAGGCTGACCGCGGGCGTAAACCTGCCATCCGTGGAAACGACGGCATTGGAGCGCTGGCTGAAGCCGATTGCGGAACCGCTTTCGCCCTGGCCAAGATAGAACATGCCGAAGCCGCCCCGAATTGCCAGTTTGTCGCTCAGACGGTAAGCCACGCCAATGCGAGGCTGCCAATTGTTCTTGTCGGTATCGAATGCACCGCGTGGGTTACCGTTGAGGCCGGCAAACATCGGCACACCCTTGAGAGTGAGGCCGGTAACCTGACCAGCGATCGGGCTCGCGGCGGAGAAATCCATGCCCCGCAGTTGCCGGTTGTAACGCTCGACGACCGGTGATTCATAATCCCAGCGCAGGCCAAGATTCAACGTCAATCTCGAAGTGAGCTTCCAATCGTCGTTGAAATAGAAGGCGTAGTACTGGTTCTGGTATGCCGGTGCCATGTTGAGGTCCACGTACGCGGAAGAGGGGTAACCCAATAGGAACGTGGCAAGTTCGTTACCAGAGGTCGCACTGGCTCGCAGCGCATTCTCCTGCGTCCAGTCCTTCCCGAAAGTGTAAACACCTGAGGATGCACCTGGATTATTGTTCAGGTTGTTATAGCGGCGGAAATCCGCGCCAAACTTGAAAAAGTGAGAACCGGCTACCCAGTTCAGGTTCGGCTGCAACGAATACACATCGCTGGGTTCGTCATGCCACACCCTGTCGGTGCCGATCGCCTGATACGAGCCCAGAGTGAATCGGGGGAACTGGAACTTTGAAAACTGGGAAACCAGCGTACTCGAGAAACCAAGTTGCGCGGGGTTGTAGTTCGCGCCGAAGCTGTTCCCGGAGCTGGTCTCCCAACGGGAGAGGCCCGCTCTCAAGTCAAAGGTCAGCGTGGGGGAAAGAGTTGAGGTCCAGTCAAACGCCCAGTTGCGGCCGTTTCGAATCAGCGGTGCGTTGCCGGTTGGCTCGGCTGCGTTCGATCCGTTCCAGACCAGGCCCCGGTATTCGGAGAAGGGATTCTGCGAGTACTTGAAGTAAACGCGGTTCGTGTCGGTCACGTTGTAGTCGATGCGCCCGCTCCACTGGTCCATATCGGCAACCCAGCGGGAGGGGTAAATGTAGTTGTCAATGTGTGCCGGTCCGTCTCCGGCGGAGGTTGGCATCGGGTAGAAACCCAGTACGTTCTTGGTCACCGGGTTGATGCGGGAGGCGGGAATGATATTTCCCGCGAACTGCGTGCGCAGTCCGTTCGAAGCCGTGGTTAGAGGATCGTAAATCCCGATTGCCGCGCCTTGCGCGCTTTGCAGGCTCGAAAAATTACCGGTCCGCCATTCGGCTAGCGGAAAGGATGCCGTTCCCGGGTCCGCGGAACGCTGCCGCATTGCTTCATACGAAAGAGTCCAGAAGAGCCGGTTGCGTCCGTCGAAGAACTTGGGGATGAAAACCGGCCCGCTGAGGGCGAAACCATACGTGTTTACATTCATTGGCGGCTTTTTCACGCCACCCTTGTTCAATTCGAACTGGTTCGCGTTCAAGTCGTCCGCCTGGAAATACTCGAACAGCGAGCCGTGAAAATCGTTGCTGCCGCCCTTGGTGACGATGCTCACCGTGCCGCCGCCGGTGCGCCCGTAGGTTGCATCGTAGCTGTTCGTGATTACCTTGAACTCCTGGATGGTCTCGATGGTCGGCGAAGAAATGACGTTGCCGCCGGACCGTGCATTCGTGATGCCGTCCAGCAGAATTTCGTTCTGCTTGTTGAGACCGCCATTCACGGAGAAGTTCGAGTTCCCGGCCGTATCGAAGGCGCGCAGGAACCGCCAGTCGCCCTTCTTGACGACACCGGCAGCCGCCCACGCAAGCTGCATCGCGTTCCGTCCCTGCGTGGGGACATCCGCGATCAAGGCATTGTTAATCGTCTGCGACCGCGAAGCCGTCTCCGATTCGATCATCGACACGCTGTCGGTAACGGTGACGCTCTCGGTGACTTCACCCAGCTTCAGTTGTACGTCCACGCGGGCACGATCCTGCATCTGCAGGACAATGCTGGGGCGCACATACTGGCTGAAACCGGGGAACGTGACCGTCATCTTGTACTCGCCCGGCTGGAGGAGCGGCGTGACGTAGTTACCGGATGCGTTGGTCACAGTTTCCACGGTCGTGTTCTGTTGCAGGTTTGTGACCGCCACTTTCGCGCCGGAAACGGCTGCTCCAGAGGCGTCTTGCACGATTCCCGTGATACTCGCACGGACTTCCTGAGCGGAGACCGCAAGGCCCCCCATCAGAATGGCGAGAGTGGCCATCACGGCCGTTCGAAATATCCAACTTTCGAATAATCTCTTCATAGAAAGAAACTCCCAACTGATTGCTCTCGAATGAGCGAGGCCCTCTCCAAAATGGAAAGACCTGTGTCGTAAGCGTATCACTATTTTTTGGAATTTGCACTCAAAGTTGAATTGAGTGCATGAGTGTTTCAGTTTTTTGTGAAACGCTATACTTTTCGGACTGTCGCGTAGAAGGCACCGCTCAGGTCAGTCCCCTTTTCATCCTGGAACCATGCCTGCATGAACGTCCGAGTGCCCTTTGTCAGTTTAACCCGGGCTACGGCTTGCGTGTCCGTGGGCTTGGTTCTAACTGTACGCTCCTGGTCCGCAATCGTTAGCCGCGCGGCGGCGATGGGCAGGGCCTTCCCGCCAGGAATCGTTCCATACGTCATCTTCTGAGGCTCGCGGCCCGCCGTCAGAGGCGAGCGGAGCCAGGGCGGCCAGCGGGAAAGCGTGATTTCATAATCTCCGTCGGATTCGACGAAAATCGACCACGGTCCTCCCCTCGGGCCTCCGTCCGCATCGGAAACATTCTTCTGGTTGTCGCAATAGACGTCGCACCAGTCCGAACTCGAGAGTTCCACCGGGTTCTCCGCCGCCGCGCCGATGCTGATGGGCAGAAAATCGTTCATCACGTCGCCCAGCCCCCGCCACCAGCTCTCGTAGTAGTCGCGAAGCCGTTTCACCACGTCGCCGTGCTCGGCTGCCACATTCTTCGCCTGTCCCGGATCCTTCGCGATATCGTAAAGCTCCTCGCCATGCACAAGCCGCCATTTGTTCCAAATGACGCAGCATTCCCATTTCACGAGCTTGGCCCGGCTGTACTGTACCACCATGGTGCGATCCGGCAATGTCTTCGCGGTGCGGCGCAGCAGCGGCGCCAGGCTGCGTCCGTCGAAACGCGCTTTAGCGGGCGTGGGCAACTCGCACAGATCAATCAGCGTGGGCAGGACGTCCTGCACCTGGGCGGGCACGTCGATATCCGTGGCCACGGCGAACTTTCCGGCTGGCCAACTCACCCAGCAGGGCACCCGATGCCCCCCCTCATAGAAAGCCGTCTTTCGCCCGCGCATTCCCGCATTGAAGTAGTTCACTCCGCCAGTACCCCCGTTGTCGGTCATCAAAACCACGATCGTGTTCTCGCGCAGACCGGTCTCGCGGAGGAAGGCCTGGAGCTTGCCGATATTCTCGTCAAGATTCGCGATCATCCCGAAGAATTTCGCCGGCATGCCCTCCTTCTCATAAGGCGCGGAGTACTTCGGATCCACCCACGCGGGGCCGTGCGGCACATTGGTGGGGATATAGGCGAAGAACGGCTGTTTCGCGGCGCTGCGTTCCCGCATCCAGTGCATCGCCTGGGAGAACCAGAAGTCGGTGCAGTAGCCGGAAAACGGCTTCGATACTCCCTGGTCCCGGTAGTGGCCATTGTAGTAGTCGTTGTCGAACTCCGGCGCGGAACTCAGGCCGTACCCGCGAAAGTAGACCGCGCGCTGGAATCCGCGATCCATCGGCCGGTAGGGGTAGTTGTCTCCCAGGTGCCACTTTCCGAACAGCCCGGTTCCATAACCTCCGCCGGCGAAGGCGTTGGCCATCGTTGGCAGATCCCGCTTGAGCACCGCGCGCCCGCCGGTGACAGAGGTAGCGCGATTCCGGCAGGCATCCTGGCCGGAGAGCAATTGTCCGCGTGTGGGCGTACACATCGGTGCGGCGTGAAAATCCGTGAACCGGACACTCTCGCCGTGCAGACGGTCGAGATTGGGCGTTTTCAGCCCCGGATTCCCCTGGCAGGAAAAGTCTCCGTAGCCCTGGTCGTCGGTAAGAATGACGATCACGTTCGGCCGGCTGGCGGCGCGAAGCGGAGCCGCAGCGGCCATTAGCGGACCCAGTGCGGCCAGGCGGAGGAAGTCACGACGGGTAGTGGCTGGCATGAGCAGTCTCCTTCAACAACACGGAAAGTCTGGTTTGACCCCGCCATTCTATGCAGAATCCCGGAATGCGGCAACCGGCCTTCTGGCCCCCGGCTTAGCCCTTCCCGAACGCCCGTTCCAGCCCATACGCACGGGCAAGAGCGCGATGCCTTTCGAGTTCATTTTCCCAGCGTGGTTTTCCCGCCAGATTCGCGAACTCGCCGGAATCCGCCACATGGTCGTAGAGTTCCTCGCCGCCCCCCAGGCCATGCCAGACGTTATATCGGAATCGTGCCGTCCGTACGGAAAGGCCGCGAATTCCTTCGAACGCAATCTGCGTGAACGCAGCCTCCTTGAATGTACGCTCCGGCCGCTCCAGCAGTGGTTTCAAGCTGTGCCCTTCGATTTCGGAGGGGGCCTTCAGGCCGCACAGATCGGCCAGCGTCGGGTATAGATCCACCAGTTCCACCAGCGCCCGGCTCCGCTTTCCGTTGCCCGGCAGCCCCGGCGCGCGGATAATCAGAGGCACACCCGCCACTTCCTCCATGAGTGTCATCTTCTGCCAGTGCGTGTGCTCGCCCAGGCTCCACCCGTGATCTCCCCAAAAGACGATGATCGTGTTCTCCGCCAGGCCCATCTTTTCCAGCCCGTCGAGCACACGGCCCGCCTGCTCATCCATGAAGGAAGTGGCGGCATAGTAGCCGCGCCGCGTTTCGCGCATCCCCTTCTCGCTCAGCCTTCCTCCCTTGTGTTGCTCCATATCCCACCACAGATAGGGCCGCACTCCTTTGGACGCCGCCGGAATGTCGTCGAGATCGTCAGGAGGGTTCCGGGCCAGCGGAATCCGGTCCAGTGGATAGAGGTCGAAGAACTTGCCCGGCGCCACAAAGGGCAGGTGCGGCCGCACCAATCCCAGCGCCAGGAAGAAGGGATCTTTTCGGTTGGATTCGAGGAATGCGAGAGCCCGGTCCGCCGCATTGCTATCGGATTGGCCCCGCCCGTCCACAGTCCGCACCCATTCCATCCCCGAGGAACTCCCGCGCCCGCTCTCGCCACCCTCCGCCGGGCTCTTCTGCTCTGGACCACCCGGGGATGTCGACACATTCCAGGAAGGTGGATCCTGAAAGCGGTTGAGCGTCACTTCCTTGGGTACGTTCATGTGGTACATCTTGCCTTCGCGCACGGCCCACCAGCCGTTGTTCTTGAACAGTTGCGGCAGGGTAACGGCATCGGGCAGGGCATCGCGGAAGTCGATATTGTTTCCAAGCACCCTCGTGTTGTCGGGTCGGCGTCCGGTCAGCAAAGACGCCCGCGACGGGCCGCAAAGCGGGAACTGGCAGTACGCCCTTTCAAAAAGCACGCCACGTTCCGCCAGCCGGTCAAGGTTCGGCGATTTCACCAGCGGATGCCCATAGCAGCCGAGACCTGTATTCAGATCGTCCGCCGCGATAAACAGCACATTCGGCTTCCTGCCCGATTGCGCGAATCCCGGCGCGGCGAGCGCCGAAGCCAGAAATGCTCTGCGCGTGAATGTTTGCACGTGCGTGTCCTCTTGAATTGGAATGCGAAGCCGAGATCCTATCGCATTCCATCGAGGAATTCACCGCGCATCCGCATCGGTCGCGGTACGATAGTCGGGGAAAAGAGGCCTGACCTTCACCGTGTCCGATTCAAACGCCCCCACCGCAAACCCGCCCGCGCTGGATGCCGCCAGCCGATATTGGCAGACCGCCATGGACTTGCTTGGCAAGCTCCGCGAGAACGAATCCGCCAACATCGATGCCGCCGCTACAGTTTGCGCGGAACGCATCGCCAAAGGCGGCTTGGTGTTCCTATTCGGAAACGGCCATTCCCGCATGATGTGCGAAGAGATGACGCCGCGCCAGGGCTGCTTCGTGGGGTTCGTCGCTTTCGTGGAGTTGGCGCTGTCGAACCACGCCTCGATTGTCGGCGCGAACGGTCTGCGCGCGCCGCTCTACCTCGAGAAATACGAGGGCTATTCGAAAGAGCTCCTGAAGAGCTTCCGCTTCGGCCCGAACGACGCCTTCATCGTCATTTCGACAAGCGGCATCCGCCCGGTGATTGTGGAGATGGCGGCGGGCGCTCAGGAGCGCGGACTCCCCGTCATCGCTGTTGTTTCGCGCAAGCACTGCGAGAACTCTCCCCCCGCGCACTCCTCCGGCAAGAAACTCATCGACGTGGCCGACATCATCATTGACAATCAGTGCCCGCCCGGTGACTGCGTGGTGGAGTTGGATGGTCTCGATTGGCGCACCGGCCCCGTATCCACCGTCACCGGAGGCATGATCATCAACATGCTGCGCTGCGCGACGGCGGAAAAGCTGCTCGCACTGGGGCACAAGCCCATCCTGCTCCCCAGCCATCAGTTTGTCGGCAACCAGAGCGCGGCGGACCAGTTGGAGGCTTTCTATGAGGGATACCGGAAGAGCCTGAAGCACCTGTACGAGTAACTGCACCCCCGGCACCGCCCAGCGAGATCCCGCGACCCACTCAGCCGCAATGCAAAAAGGGGCGGTTTCCCGCCCCTTCTCGCGCTAACGTGGAGTGACTCCGGCCGCTTAGACGCCGGAGAGTCCCAGCTTGGCGTACCACGGCTTCGCGCCGCCAATCGCCGCATTCACGGCGTTGATGTTCTTCACGCCTTCGGTGGAAAGCCAATCTTCGAGAGCCTTCACGCCCTGCTTGGCATAGACGCCAATCCCTTCCTTCCAGGTGGCGCGTCCGCAGAGAATGCCGGAGTAGTCCACGCCGGAGTTCGTCGCCATCGTGAGCTGCTCAACGAACACATCGTTATCCACGCCGGCGCTCAGGTAAATGAAGGGCTTGGTCGCCACGTCGGCGGCCCGCTTGAAGTGGTCCATCGCTTCGGACATCGTGTAGGCTTTCTCGCCCTTGAATGCCTTGCTGCCTTCGGTATAAACGGCATTGATGGGCACTTCCACCTTCAGCACGTCCACCAGGTACTGCGGCTTTGAAAACTCTTTCATGCTGCCCGTCACCAGTTCCGGCTTCATCTTGGCGTAGCCCAGGCTCTTCTCGGCGTGTTCGCCGGTGCCGTCGTAAGCGATGAATTCGAGGAAGAACGGAATGTCGTGGTACGCGCACTCCGCGCCCACGCGCTCAATGAAGGCATGCTTGATCTCGTTGATTTCCGGCTTGTCGTTCGGCGTGTAATAGAGGAGAATCTTCACCGCGTCGCCGCCCATGTCCTTGATGCGCTTTACGCTCACATCGAGCAGCAGGTCCGGGAGCCGCCCCGGTTGCGTGTTGTCGTAGCCGCTCTTCTCGTAGGCCAGCAGCAGTCCGCACTTGCTGTCACGCGCCTTGGCCGCTTCCAGTCCGAACTCCGGATCAAGCAGGATCGCGCTGGCATGGGGAGTAAGCACCTTGGCCACGGCAACCTTGAACTCGGACATCATCTCGTAGGTGACGTCGTTCTGGGCGACACCCTTGGCGGCGGCGATGGATTTCTGCAAACTGCCGCGCTGGTCCATCGCGGCGGCCGCGATGACGCCCTTCTCGTTCGAAAGGGCCTTGAAGTAATTGATCTTTCCTTGTGATAGGCTCATGGTGAATTCTTGCGCTCCTGAGGAATTTGAACCTTTCAGTATAGCAAGATCGCCTTCATATCGGATACGCCTGTCTCAATCAACCTCAGTGCGCCGCCGGCATCAGCCGCTGGCGGGCATTGCCAGCATCAGCCGCACCCACCGGCTGAACTCCCGGCCTTCACAGCCGAACTTTTGCTGTGCCGTGAGATATTCCGGCTTCCCCAGGCCCCAGCCCGCCAGCGCGGGGAAGAGGCTTCGAGACCGGTCGTACGGCCCGATCTGAGGCTTGCTCCACTTTGCGGGGTCCTCCAGAAAAGGCATCAGGTACGCAACCGATTTCGCCACGGACGCCCCGTTCGCCGCTTCGTATTCCCACAACTCCATGTTCCAGAATTGCCCCATCCGGCACAGCAGGGCGAGCCCGTCGAGGTTCATCGCGGAGTAGCTCAGGGAGCGTGTGCGCGTCTCCTCTTTCGGGGCGCTTCCATCCGGACGGAGTTGATCTGGCACCAGTTTCTCGAAATAGAGCTTCCAGGCTTCCAGCAAGGCCCGGTCGTCCTTGACGTAGGTGGCATAGGCGGCCACTTGCGCGGCCCACCACGTGGAATGATTGTTGCCCTGATCCCTCTCGTCCACTCCTTTTTCGCTCGTCAGCATCCAGCGCAAAAAGTCGCGCAGCCAGGCGCGGAACTCGCGCTCCGTCGCGGCGTCCTTTTCGGGAAGCACACCGAGCAGCATCACGCCTTGCACCAGGTGAATCATGGGCACGGTATCGATCAATCCGATGCCGCGGCCCCACACACGGCCCCGAATGGCCTGCCCGAACTCCAGATTCGGGTTCATCCGGGTCTCTGGATCGGCAAACCACACGCGGATCAGATTCCAGGCGTGCTGCCCGTAGCGAGCCGCTTCCGGTTCTTCAGAAAGGAGGTGAGCGGCGGTTGCCAGGCACAGAACGGCATTGCATAGTTTGCCGAGATCGGCGTCGTTTTGCGTGAAGCGCTGCGGGTTCACCTCCCCATCCCGGCGTACGTACGGTGCACCGGGGTTGGCGGGGTCCGGCCACCAGTAAGGCCCCTCACTGAAAAAATCGTTCTTTCCGGCGGGCGTGTTTTCCGGGCGCGCGCTGGTCACACTGAAAGGCCCTTCGGTGAGCCACCGGGCGGCGTCCTTGCGCAGGCGATCCAGTTCCGCGAGCACTGCCTTGTTACCGGTTGCGGCGAGTTGTTTCACTCCCACCGGGTCGCAGGAGTTCAAGAGCAGCAGGTTCTGCCCGTCGCAGGCCGTGGCGGGTCGCGCGGCGAGTGGCATCATCCCGGCCATCGTCAGGGTCCGCATCCAATCCCGGCGAGTCTCCATGGCTGCTCCGCGTGGCATGGCCTGATCTTATCCTCGTTTCGCCGCGCCGCCAAGGGGCATGCTCCCGCCAGCTTCCGATACTCTGCTGTTTCGCGTGTTGCTTCCGGCCGCTCGAACAAATTCTCTATCTTTTGTTTGAAGCGGGACGGAACGCGGCTCGCCATCCCGGCGGCGCATGGGAATGCGCTTAGAAATCAGCAGATTACAGGTGAAGTCCAGCAGATTCAATACGTTATGCTAAACTGGGAGATGCGGCGGTGCGCTCCCGAAGGGATTCGCGGGGAGCTATGCCGGAAGTGCAAGGAGGCTCGGCTTGGCGGATCAGGATCTACCAGAAACACCAGAACAACCCGATGGAGGCGATGGCGGCAAGCTGCCGTTTGGCCCCGAACCCGGTACGCTGAGCGTCCCGATCAACATCGAAGACGAGATGCGCAAGAGCTACCTCGATTACGCCATGAGCGTGATCATCGGGCGGGCTCTCCCGGACGTTCGCGATGGCCTCAAGCCCGTGCATCGCCGCATCCTCTACGGGATGAGCGAGATGGGCCTCAACTTCAACCGGCCCACCCGCAAGTGCGCCAAGATCGTGGGCGAAGTGCTGGGCAAGTATCACCCCCACGGAGATAGCGCGGTTTACGATTCCCTCGTGCGCATGGCCCAGCCCTTCTCCATGCGCTACCCGCTCATCGACGGCCAGGGCAATTTCGGCAGCGTGGACGGGGACCCGCCCGCGGCCATGCGGTACACCGAAGCCCGGCTTTCCCGCATCTCCGCCAGCCTGCTCGACGATATCGACAAAGAAACCGTCGATTTCCGTTCCAATTACGACGACAGCGAGACGGAACCCGAAGTGCTTCCCACCAGGGTGCCGAACCTGCTTGTGAATGGTTCGGAAGGTATCGCCGTGGGGATGGCGACGAAGATCCCGCCCCACAATCTCTCGGAGATTGTGGACGCTACCGTGGCGTTGATCCGAAAACCGGACACGCCGCTCTCGGAGATCCTGAAGTTTGTTCCCGGCCCTGATTTCCCTACCGGTGCGTACATTCTGGGTCGTTCCGGAATCTGGGATGCGTTCAGCACCGGACGCGGCATCATCCGCATGCGCGCCAAGACGCACTTCGAAGACATCGGCAAAGACCGTCAGGCCATTGTCGTCACGGAGATCCCGTACCAGGTGAACAAAGCCCGGCTGATTGAGGCCGCCGCCGCCCTGGTGAATGAAAAGAAACTCGAAGGCATCAGCGAGATCCGCGACGAGAGCGACCGCAAGGGAATGCGCTTCGTCTTTGAACTGAAGCGCGGGGAAAACGCCGAGGTCATCCTCAACAATCTGTATAAGCAGACCCAACTGCAAACCAGCTTTGGCGTGATCATGCTTTCGATCGTCAACGGCCAGCCGCGTGAGCTCGGCCTGATCGATTGCATCAAGCAATTCATTGATCACCGCGTGGACGTCGTTCGCCGGCGTACGGATTTCGAACTGCGCAAGGCGCGCGACCGCGAGCACATCTTGCTCGGCTTCCAGAAGGCCCTCAATAACCTCGACGAAGTGATCGAGATCATCCGCCGTTCGGAGAGCCCCAAGGACGCCAAGGCCCGCCTCATCGAGCGCTTTGAGTTTACGGAGCGCCAATCCCAGGCGATCATCGAGTTGCAGCTCCAGCGCCTCACCGGCATGGAGCAGCAGAAGATCCTCGACGAACTGGCCGATATCCAGGTGCGCATCGCGCGTTATCTCGAAATCCTCGGTTCGGAGGAAGTGCTGCGCGGCGTGATCATCGAAGAACTCGAGGAAGTGAAAGTCAAGTTTGGCGATGCTCGCCGCACGGAGATTATCGAAGATCCGGGCGACATCAACATCGAAGATCTGATCGCTGACGAGAACGTCGTGCTTACGGTGAGCCGTTCGGGCTACCTGAAGCGCGTCGCTCTTGATACCTACCGCCGGCAACGCCGCGGGGGAGTCGGCCGCATCGGGATGACCACCCGAGCGGAAGATCTGGTGGAACACCTGATTGTCGCCTCCACCCACACAAGATTGATGTGCTTCACGAACCTGGGGCGGGTCTACATCAACAAGATCTACGAAGTGCCGGATGCCGGACCCACTGGCAAGGGCAAACACGTCTCGAACCTGCTGAACCTCATGCCGGGCGAGACGGTGCAGGCCTTCCTGCCCGTGCGTGAACTCGCCGAGGGCAAGAACATCGTCATGGTGACGCGCAACGGCGTCATCAAGAAGTGCGAATTGACGGCCTTCGCGAATATCAACGCTCGCGGCATCATTGCCATTGGCCTCGACGAGGGCGACGAACTCATTTCGGCCCGCCTTACCGAAGGCAACGCCTATGTGTTCCTCGCCTCGCGCGACGGCAAGGCGATTCTCTTCAAGGAAAGCGAAGTGCGCGCGATGGGCCGCCCGGCTCGCGGTGTGCGCGGCATGATGCTCTCCAAGGGGGACTACATCGTCTCCATGGCGGTCCCCACGGATCCCGAAACGCCGATCCTCGTCATCGCGGAGAAGGGCCTCGGTAAGCGGACTCCCCTGAAGGAGTATCGCGAAACGGGGCGCGGCGCGAAGGGCGTCATCAATATGAGGACCACGTCACGCACCGGCAAGGTGGTGACGGCGCTCCAGTTGCCCTTCGGCCCCGACGGGGAGCCCACGGAAGAGGTGATGGTGATCACCCGGAACGGACAGATCATCCGCACGGGCGTCGACGAAATCCGTCAGGTCGGCCGCGCGGCGCAGGGTGTCGTCGTCGTCCGCCTGGATGAGGACGACGTCGTGGCGGCAGCGGCGATCATTCCCGATGAGCCCACGAACGGCGAGGCATCGGAGGAGGAGCAGGGAACGTTGCCTCTCCAGTAGGGCACACACGCAAGAGAAAAGGGGCGGAGCCGTGAGTTTCATGGCTGCCGCCCCTTTGTATTCCGGGGATGCGTTTGTGCTCTCGTGGGACGTGATTGCTCTACCGGCGCGAGAGGATCACCGCTCCCCGTTCCCCTTCCGGCCGGTGCAACTGGTTATTTTCAAAGCCGGCCTTGCGGAACATCGCTTCGTACTGGGCGAACGTATAGGCCTCGCCCTCCTCGGTCATCGCCAGCATCATGATCGCGAAGGCAGCCGCATCGCGGGGCGTTACGCGGTCGTCGTTGGGAATATGTTCGAGAGTCACCGCCACGCCGCCCGGTTTCAGCGCGGCACGCACCTTTCGTAGCAGCGTATCCACCGTCTCCGGGTTGAAGTGGTGCAGGAAGTTGGTGATGAGAACGACGTCGTAGTCCTGCCCGAAATCCACCTCGAACGCACTGCCCTCAATCGCATTCCAGCGTTCCGCTACCCCCGCCTCCGTGGCATGCTCCCGCGCAATCCGCAGCACCGAGGGCCAGTCCAGCGCATAGATTGCGGCATGCGGGTTCTGCTGGGCGATTGTGATTCCGAAAAGCCCATGGCCGGCCGCGAGGTCGAGCACTTTGCACGGGCCGCAGCCCGGCGCGTCCAGCAGCCTCGCGATGGTTCTCGCGGAAGGCCGCATCATGGGCATCATGGAGCGGGCAAACTCCGCCCAACGGGGGTCGTCCTTTGCAATCGTGTCGCCGGCCTTGTGGATCACACTGCCGCCCTTGCGGATCGCGGCCGTCAGATTCTCAAAGGCCCTGAACTTTTCTTCGCCGAGCAGGAAACGCGCCGTATCGCCCAGATACGCGGCGGAACTCCGGTCAAGGAATGTTGCGGTATCGGGCGCAAGAGCGTACTGAGCCCCTTCTTTGGTCAGGAACTCGTGAATCACAAGGAAATCGCAGAGTACGCGCATTCCCTTCACGGAGGTCTCACAGCGTTTCGCGAGAGCTTCCGCCGTGTCTATTCCCGCGCCGAGCGCGGTGAACACATTCAAATCGATGGCGGCCTTCAGAGCGCCGCTGAGCTGAAACGCATTCAGCCCTTGCATAATGCGAACGGGTGTTGGTTTCGTCATGGATCCCCTAATCCCATCCTACGCGGATTTCCGCTGGGCTGGCGTGTTTAGGGCCGTGCCGTTCCGCCAACCCGAACCGTGTGCGAATAAGGGAGACCCGTTTGCTAGAACGGCCCGCCGATTCCACCGATGCCGCCAATGCCGCCGCGCCCCGTGCCGCGCTGGTTCACCTCGGGCGTCGGCGCGGAGCGGATCACGCTGCGCTGCATGGGTCCGTCGAACTTGATCTCATCGGGTGTGAACACCAGCGGCCGGTCCGTCACCAGTTCGAGGTTGGTGCCGGAGGGGAGGACGACGTCCGGCCCCCTGGTGAGCAATACAGTGGCCAAGCCGGCGGCCGCGCCGGCGGCCAATCCAACCCCGGCTCCCATGCCCGCGTTGCCCGCCGCCAATCCGCCCAGCGCGCCCACCTGCGCGCCCGTGACCGTGGTGCCAACCGTGGTCATCGCATCGGACCCCTTGCTGGAATCGCCCTTCACGGTACCCTCGTTCCGGTCAAGGCCCTCGCGCAGCCCGCCGTCGAGCCCCCCTACCCTGGCGCGGAAATCCCGCGTCACGCCGTTCGGCAGCGTGACGCTATCGAAGCGCAGGTGCATCGCACCTTTGCCCTTCACACGCCCGGGCCGCTTGGTGGTGGTGATGGTGCCCAGCACATAAGAGCCCGGTGGAATCACGATTCTCCCGTTCACGAAAACGGGGAATGTCGTTTCGAGATACACGCGATCGCCCGGTGCGGCGCTCCGGGTGCTGACGCTGTTGATCAGGCTCATCGGAATGCGCGTGCCCGGCGGAACTTCAATCTTCCCGTCGCTCGCGGTCGAACTTTCACCGGAGGCAGCGGCCTCGGCAGCTTTGGTTTCGTTGACGGACTTCCAACCGCCCTGGTCAGCCGTTCTCGACGTCTTCAACTGGGGAAGCGTCTCGTCGCGAGCGGGGACGGTCTTATTTGGTGCATCTTGTGCAAAGACAGCGGCGCCAAGCGCCAAAGTCAAAGCGAGTCGAGAAACGGTCCGCAGGCGCAGGTCGTACATGTTGTGGCCACCATTCCGAGGTCGCTACCGCCAATGCCCCAATTCTAAACCCTGGACATTCCAGCCGGGAGGCGGCTGGCGAGCGATCGTGCGAGAATCTTTACCTACTCGAACGTATGCGCATGCTCGCCGGTTTCGTCCCTCGCCAATTCCGGTGGCGACAGGGAACGGTAGCTCCGGTTGAAATAGAGCAGCGGTTCCCCGTTCCCCAGCGCTCCGCCGATCACTTCGCCGAAAAACACCGCATGATCGCCCGCATCCACAATCTTGTGCGTCAGGCATTCCACCTGAGCCAGACAATCGAGCAGGAGGGGTGAGCCTCCCGGGCCCGGCTTCCAGCCGACTCCGGCGAAGCGGTCCCCGATGAGCGTGGCGAAGCGGTTTGAGAGCGATTCCTGCCCCTCGTGCAGGATGTTCACCCCGAAATGCGTGGACTTGCGAAACTTGGAGAGGATGCCCGAGTTGTGCCCGATGCAAACGAGGATGAGCGGCGGGTTCAGGGAGACGGCCGTCAGGGAGCTGGCCGTGAGGCCGTAGGGGTTGCCCTCGGAGTCCCTCACCGTGGCAATGGTTACCCCGGAAGCGAAGCGGGCACAGAACTCCCGGAAGGTTGCGCATTCGGCGGGTGGAACGGAGGTGGGCGTGCAGCTTGACAATGCGTTAAATTCAATCCTATCATGACGTTTGCGCCCATCTCCACGGCCGTTGCGGGGTGATTTGGTTTTCCTTCAGCCGGACGCTCGGTCCCCCGGAAGCCGTGCGTGCGGTTCGGAATGTTCCGGTGGCGATCGCAAATCGGCAGTCTTCGCGGACAAATCTTGGCAGGAGAGACGTCTTGATTAAGCTAGACATCGTGAACGAAGTCGTGAACCGAACCGGTATCACCAAGACAAAGGCGGAAATGGCGGTGGAGACCGTTTTTGAAAGCATGAAGCGGGCGCTGAGCCAGGGGGAACGGATCGAGTTGCGCGGCTTCGGTATTTTCAACGTGCGCCCCCGCAAGACCGGCATCGGACGCAATCCCCGTACAGGCGACGAAGTGGAAATCCCCCCAGGCAAGGCCGTCCGCTTCAAGCCGGGCAAGGAATTACAGAGCCTCCCGTAGAGAGCTGGCGCTGTAAGACGTGTTGTGGACTCGGGCAACCCTCATTCCGGCGACTCCTGGCCACCCGGCCTTCCCTCGAATTCCGGACCTCAGCCGAACGGCGCCCCCCGGAGCAACGACGATTTCGGCGAACTTCGCGCATGGCGGCCCGAAGGCTTCCCGCCCGAGGAGTTTCCCGGCGAGATCCCGGCACCCAGGCGGAGATCCGTTCGGGATCGCCTCGCGTTCCTGCGCCTGCCCTGGTTTCGTTTCCCCAGGCTGCGCGGCCCCTGGTTGCTGGGCTTCCACGTGCTGCTGTTCCTGCTTACGATCTTAAGCTCCAGCTTTGTCGGAGCCGGTTTTCAGGCCAGCTTCGATGCCAACCAGCCCTTTCTGATCCTGAACCGGGAACTCGCCTATTACGATGTGCTCCTGGGCCACCCCGCCTTGCTGCTCAACGGCCTTCCGTACTCCTTTACGCTGCTCACCATCCTGGTTGCTCACGAGTTTGGGCACTACTTTGCCTGCGTCTATTACCGCATTAGCGCGACGCTCCCCTTCTTTCTCCCCGCGCCCACATTCATCGGGACCTTCGGTGCGTTCATTCGCATCCGGCAGCGCATTGCATCCCGGCGGGAGCTCTTCGATATTGGCGTGGCCGGGCCGATCGCCGGTTTCGTCTTCGCCGTCCCCGCGCTGCTTATCGGGGTCTCGCTCTCAAAGGTCATCCCGGGCATCGGTCAACAGGGGGATCTGGTTTTCGGCACGCCGCCCCTGTTGCAGTTGATCGAAACGCTGCTCTTTCCAGGCGTTCCGGTGGAAGACATCCTGCTGCATCCGATGGCCCGCGCCGGGCTCGTCGGGCTACTGGCCACCGCGCTCAATCTGCTGCCGGTGGGGCAGTTGGATGGCGGCCACATCGTCTATGCGTTTCTGCCGCGCGCCCACCGCTGGATCTCGCGCGGCTTTGTCCTGCTGCTTCTCCCGTTGGGCTTTCTGTGGCAGGGCTGGTTCTTCTGGGCCGCGGTGCTCTTCCTTTTCGGTCTGAAGCATCCTCCGGTGTTCGACGAACGGGATCCCGGGCGTGCCCGCCGCCGCGTTGCCTTTCTGGCATTCGCGATCTTCCTGCTTTGCTTTACTCCCGTGCCTGTGCTCTCGTGAACCCGCTTCCCGCGTCGTCACGCGCCCGCACGGCGTCACGGGGCGCGCAAGGCGTTCGAAACACGCCATCCAGGCCATCGCCCGGTTTCGCCGGTATCGACGTGCGGTTGAAGGGGGAACGGCTCACGCAGGGGTTCCCCGGCTCAAAGAAGCGCAAGGGCCAATCGGCGCAGGCCTTGACGCCGATGCGAGGCGATACGAAAACCGCGGTGGGCGTCTTCTTCCGGAACTGGCGCACCTCGACGGTGCCAGATCCCAGTTGGAGGCCGTTGTGCTCGGGCCCGATTGCCATTGCCAGTGTCAGCTTCCCCGGGCCGGACGCCAGATCTTCCCAGCGCTTCACCTTCGGCCTCCGTTCGCGCATTCGCTCGATTCCCGCCAGCGGTTCGAGAGCACGGAGCAGCACGGCCCCGGCCACGCCATCCTCGTTGGTTACGAAATTCATGCAATGGTACATGCCGTAAACGAAATACACGTAGATGAACCCGGGCGGGCCGAACATTACTCTGGTGCGCGGCGTGGGTCCCCGGAATGCGTGGGAGGCCCCGTCCCGCTCGCCCAGATAGGCTTCGGTCTCGACGATCCTGGCGGCGCATTCGCCCGCCACCATTACGCAGCCGATCAGGTCCCGCGCCACCAACGGCGATTCCCGCCCGAAAAAGCCGGTGTCTACCGGGCGGGTCTCCCGCAGGAGAGCGGAAAGGGGAAGGGAAGCGCGCCAAGCCATCGTATGCATGCCCATGGGCAGCTTCTATTATTGAATGTCCCCGGCAAGCCTTGCGCATTCTGCTAGCTTGGGGAGGTAGAGAATTGCATGCGTCTATTTGCCGCGATCGACATTCCGGAGTCCATCCGGGAAGCGCTCATTCAAACGGTTCAGAAGCTCAAACCCACGGCGAGAGCCCGCTGGAGCAAGCCGGAGAACCTGCACATCACCACCAAGTTTCTCGGCGAGGTTCCCATCGCGAAACTGGATGCCGTCATCGCCGCGCTACGTGCCATGCCTGCCGCGGAGCCCATTCCGATAGAAGTGCGCGGGTTCGGCTGGCTCCCAAATCCGAAATCGCCCCGCCTCCTGTATGCCGGCATCCAGGCGCCGGAGTGGCTCGGCCAGCTCCATCTGCGGACGGACCAGGCTCTCACTCCGCTCGGGGTCCCCGCGGAAACCAAGCCCTACCGCCCCCATCTGACGATTGTCCGCCTCGACGCCCGGCTGGATCTTTCCGCGCTGCGCCAAGCGATTCTGCACCTGCCGGCTGTCCCGTTCGGCGGCTTCACGGCCGATCGGTTCCATCTCTACGAGAGCCTTACCGGCGGATCGGGCAGTGTTTACAGAAAGCTCGCGGAGTTTCCGATTTAGCGGAGCTCCCCACCGCGCGCCGGCCGTCCGGCCGCTCCGGCGCGCGATTCGATCACGGGATGCCGCTCCGGATGCTTTACCCTGGATTGAGGACAACTATGTTTGCCGCTCTCTCATTGCCGATCGCCTATCTCCTGGGGTCCATCCCCTTCGGTTTCCTGCTGGTTCGATGGAAGACGGGCACGGACGTCCGCACCAAGGGCAGCGGCAATATCGGCGCGACGAACGTTTTGCGCACTACCGGCAAGGCCCTGGGCATCCTGACTCTGCTGCTCGATGTACTCAAGGGAGCCGCCGCGGTGGCAATTGCTCAATGGCTCAGCGCGGGTAACCCGCTCTGGTGCGCGCTGGCCGCCCTG
Source organism: Acidobacteriota bacterium (assembly GCA_014584705.1). GTDB lineage: Bacteria > Acidobacteriota > Terriglobia > Bryobacterales > Bryobacteraceae > JACTMJ01. The sequence goes on from JACTMJ010000009.1 coordinate 153,435, forward strand.
GCCGTCCTCCTGGGTCACATGTTCCCGGTGTGGCTGCGCTTCCGGGGCGGGAAAGCCGTGGCGAGCATGCTCGGCGCATACCTGGTGCTGACCCCGCTGGCAATGCTGGCCACGATTCTAATTTTCGCCCTGATGCTGTGGAAGACGCGCTATGTTTCGCTTTCTTCCATCGTGAGCGCCGCCGTGTTCCCGCTCGGCGCCTGGCTGCTCTATCACAACGGGTTGTACACGCTTGTCGCGGCCCTCTGCGCGGCTCTGATCATTTATAAGCACAAGAGCAACATGGCGAGGCTCCGCGCTGGTACCGAAAATCGTTTGGGGAGCCGCGCATGATGCGGAAGTTGGCCGTGATCGGCGCGGGGAGCTGGGGCACGGCACTTGCCATCGCTTGCGCCCCCAGGGCGGAGCAGGTGGGCTTGTGGGCCCGCGAGGCGAATGTTGTCGAAGGCGTCAATCGGGAGCGGTGCAACCCCGTCTTCCTCCCGGATTGCCCCATTCCCGAGAACGTCACCGCGCATTCCGATTTTGAACGGTGCCTTGACGGCGCGGATCTGGTGCTGTTCGTTCCTCCTTCCCATGCGATGCGCCAGATCGCGCAATACGCCAAGCCATGGCTGCATCCGGGGCAGCTTCTGGTGAGCGCCACGAAGGGCCTCGAAGAAAACACGCACCTGCGCATGAGCCAGGTGATTCGGGAATCACTGCCGGAGGCGTTTTCCTCCCGCTTGGCCGTCCTTTCGGGGCCCAGTTTCGCGCGCGAAGTGGCCCTCGGGGAACCCGCCGCGCTCGTCGTGGCTTCGAACAGCGAGGAGGTTGCAACCGCGGCCCAGGAGCGGCTCTCCGGAAGCAACCTGCGCCTCTATACCAACCGGGACGAGGTGGGCGTCGAATTGGGCGCTTCCGTCAAGAACGTTATTGCCATCGCGGCGGGTGTCTGTACGGGTCTGGGCTTGGGCAGCAACACGCTGGCGGCCCTCATCACCAGGGGCCTTGCGGAGATCACCCGGCTTGCCATGGCTTACGGTGCGAAACCAGCGACCCTGGCCGGCCTATCCGGCATGGGCGACCTCGTGCTTACCTGCAACGGCGCGCTGTCTCGCAATCGCACGCTCGGTATCGAACTCGCAAGCGGCCGTGCTCTGCCGGAAATTCTGGGTGGAATGTCGATGGTGGCCGAGGGTGTCAAGACCACCTTCGCCGCTCTCGAACTGGCGCGAGAGCGGGACGTCGAGATGCCGATCACCGCGCAAATGGCCGATCTGCTGGCGGGCCGGAAGTCCGCTTCCGAAGCGCTGCGCGAACTGATGGAGCGTTCGCTGAAAGCGGAGTAGTTCAGGCCGCGCCGCCCGCGGGCTAGCGCAATACCTTCAGTTCCGTCGGCTGCATGGCCTTCACCTTTTCCTTCTTCTTGGGCCATGCCTTGCCGATCTTCGCGGAGGCCCTGAAGATCGCTCCCACAGGGACGACGCCCGCCAACTTGTGATTGCCTACCGCTGCCAGGCCCATGGAGGCAATGCACCCGCACTGTGAGCAGTCCGGGTTGCCCCCGAATTGGCACGGCGTCACCTCGCCCCTCAGATCGGCTGTCAGCGTCTTCGTCGTGAGCGCGAAGATACATTCGTCGGGGCTCTGCGGCGGCTCAGCAAACTCCCGGATGAGGCCCGCTTTCATATCCAGCTTTGGGAACTCCTTGCGGAGTGCCAGCAGATCTTCGATCGCCCGTTTCCGCTCTTCCGGCGTGAGGATCTCCGGCATGGAATCGCCCATTTGCGGCGTGAACATGCTGAACCAGACGCGGTGGATCTCCGGGCGTGGCGTCCAGTATTGCAGGAACTCGCGAAGGTAGCCGGGGCGCTTCATCATCTGCCCGGTAATGGTGGAATGAATGGTGATCCTCTGACCGACGATGTTCTTTTGAATGCGGTCGTAGGTTGCCGGCGCGCGCCTAGCGTCATGCTCTTCCCGAAGCCCGTCGATGCTCACGACCACGGTCAGGCGGGGGAATGTTGCCCATTCCGGGGCGATGGGGCGAAACGCGCTGGTGACCAACTGTACGTGGATGTTGCGCGCGAGAATCTGCGGCACGAGCGCTTCCATTTCCCGGTACCGCACCAGCGGGTCTCCACCGACGAGCGAGAGGTGCAGCGGCTTCATCCGGTCCACCACTTCCAAAATGCCGTCGATGAGCGCCTGACCCTTCCGGTCGTTCAATTCCCGGAGGAGCGTATTTCCCCCGAGATGCGCCTCGTCGTAGGCGTAGCAGCCCGGACAGCGCAGCGGACATTCCTTGGTTACCTCAATTGAAAGGGATGGAGCCTCCCCTTTCAGAATCTTTCCCCAAGCCTGCAAAATGTCACTCGCTCGCAAAACGCCCCTCCTCGCCGACAGACGATGCCAGTTCCGTTTGCGATTCCCAAAAAGAATCGAAACCCCGGCATGGTCCGGCTCATTCGTTCGATCCACGACCCAGGCAGTGGAAAGAGGATGGCTTCGCGGAGGAGGGCGCAATTCGAATCGCGCTCTTAACCGGTTTAGCTACCCTCACCAATTCTCGCACGTGGACACGCCAAAGATGGCACGCGACAATAAAAGCTCCCGTTCTTCATGTCCGGTTTGTCCGACGCACCACTCGCTCAAGTCCCCGCCGCGGCCCCCAGGTCCGGAAAGGCGCTCGGTCTCATTTTCGCCACCATCTTCCTGGATCTTCTGGGTGTCGGCATCCTGGTGCCGGTTATCCCCTTCCTGGTGCGGCAATTCGATTCCGACGCGCTGATGGTGGGGCTGCTTGCGTTGGTCTTCTCCGCGGCACAGTTTGTCTGCGCGCCTGCACTGGGTGTGTTCTCCGACCGTTACGGACGTCGCCCGGTGCTGCTGCTCAGCCTGCTGGGAACGGCCCTCGGCTACTTTCTCTTCGGCATGGCGGGGTCTCTGCTGGTTCTGTTCGTGGGACGGCTGATTGATGGAGCTACGGGCGGAAACATCAGCACCGCGCAAGCCTACATCGCCGATATCACGCCTCCGCAAGACCGGGCTAAGAACTTCGGGCTGGTGGGCGCCGCGTTCGGCCTCGGCTTCATCGTCGGACCCGCCCTGGGCGGATTGCTTGCCAATATCAGCCTCGCCGCCCCGGCCTACGCCGCTGGTTCGCTCAGCCTGCTCACTGTCGCTTTTAGCTACTTCTATTTGCCGGAGTCTATTGCGCCGGAGGCTCGCCGTGCCGCCCGCATTCGCTTTACGGACGTGAATCCGCTCACGCAGTGCCTCGCCGCCACCCGCCGCCCGGAACTGCTGCCGCTGCTCTCGGCCATCTTTTTTCTCAACTTCGCCTTCAGCGGGCTTCAGACCAATTTTGCGGTCTACACCTTTGACAAGCTGGGTATGGGTCCGGAGGCGAACGCAATGGTCTTCGCCTATATCGGGCTGATCGCCGTACTGATGCAGACGGTGGTCATCCGCCGCCTCACCGTTCGCTATTCCGACCGCGCACTCGCCGCCGCGGGGCTCGGCCTGATGGCGACGGGTTTTCTCGCAACCGCTCTCGCCTATGACGGCCCTACCCTCTATCTGGCCGCCACTCTCACGCCCATGGGCAGCGGACTTACGACTCCCACGCTGACCAGCATGCTCTCCCGCGAGGTCTCTTCCCGGGAACAGGGCTGGATTCTGGGCGCATCGCAATCCTTCGCCAGCCTTGCCCGCATCGCCGGCCCGGTCTGGGCGGGTCTCGTCTACGACTACATCAGTCAGGGCGCTCCCTATTGGACCGGCTCCCTCTGGCTCGTCGTCACCTTGCTGCTGCTCCTCTTCGCCGCCCGCCCCGAGGCCGCGGCCGGGAAGAGCCCATCCAGCGCGCAGCCCGTTGAGCGCCCGGAGAATTAACGCGAACCCGTCGCTTCCCGTGACGACGCAATCCCCGGCCGCCTGGTCCATCAAGTCCCGCGATTGTTCAAGCACGGATTCTACAGGCGGTGATTCCTCGCGCAGCGGAGCGTCGATCTGCCCCCGAGGAAGATCTTTTGTCCGGTTTTTGCCAAAATCGACGCCCGCGGAAGAGTTGACTAGATCCTGGTAAGTGCTTACCAGGCAGCGGGTTAGATCGAAATGGCGACGGCGCGGAACGTCCGGATTGTCCGGATGCGATCCGGACAAACGATTGCTTCATCGCCTGTGGCTTGGAAATGGTGCGCAGGGTGCGACCCGCGGCCTTCCGTAGTTGACGAAATCCGGCGAGGGGCCGGCTGTTTGTTCGGTTGTCAAAGAAGCCCGCTTGTCGCGCCGTGCGCGGAGAGGCCGCGAGGACGCAGTTCTCCCCGGCGTCCTGATTATCCGGTTGCCGGGGCTGAATTCGAACGATGGGGCGGGCGGTGCGGGGAGGGTGCGCTCGTAAAGCGCTGAATCCGGGGTGGTTGCGGGATGACGGGAAATTTGCAGTTTTGGTGACCGGTCTTGGTGGAGAGCCGACATTGGCGTGGGACGCGGTGGTGTCCGATACGTCCGGTGTGTCTACCGTGTTCAGTGGGGACAATGTGTCCACTGCGTTCGGGGTGTCCGCGTTGTCCACGGTGTCTACTATGCATATGCCGTCTATGATGTCCAAGGTGCTTTCGGGTGCTGACGCAGCAGTGGCGGGGTTCGTCGGGTGCCGACCTTGCAGGGGGGAGGGGAAGGCGGGGTCCATCGCTTCGATCTCGGCGAGGGTTTGGCGGTAGGCGAAATCTTCGAGATTGTCCATGGTGTCCACGGTGTCCACGCTGTCCACAGTCTCTTCGGGGGCGGGAATGGACATGGGGAGCCAGTCGGCCTTGCCCTTGCGGGAGAGGATGGATTTGGCGGCGCGGTAGCGGAGCGCATCGGGGAGGGCTTCGTCGCGCTGGATGGAGTCGAGCTGGACGCGGGCGGCGGCGTGGATGGATTCGCCCAGGGCGAGGTAGCGGAGGAAGTCGGACTGGTGGCGCTCGCGTTTTGCTTCGCGCGGATTGGGCCGGGGCGCATTCTCTCTTGTTACGCACGCGCGGCGATCAGCGGCTGCGCTTGTGGCGGAACACGAAGCAGTCTTTACATTCCTCCGCCCCCGCTGCCTGACGAGCCGTTCCCGCCTGATTCGGAACTCGGGGACTTCGGGCCTGGAAGCTGTCATCGGAGACGTCTGGAGTGACGATCAACCGGCCTATGCTTCCAGTAGCCCGCTCCCGGTGAGGGAGCAGCGCGGATATCCATCTCTATTGGCGTCGAGGGCAGCCACATCCCCGGCGGCAGCCCTCCAGGGAGGCAGCCGTCTTGTGTCCGGAAAGTACGCCGCGGCTGATCTGATTGGCGTGGCACCTTCGCTTGTCTTTAGGAGTACGTTGTTCACATGGTGCCGGGAGAAGCGCCGCCTCAATGACAGATCTATACGACGTTTTGCCCTATCCCACCAGGGCGGAGGTCCGCCTGCATATTGAGAACCTGCGCACCCGTGCGGCACTCAATGGGTTTACCGCCGCTCCGCCGGAAGCGGCCCGCGTGCTGGAGATAGGATGCGGCAATGGATTCAATCTGGCTCCGATGGCGGAATGCTATCCCGGCGCCACATTCATCGGGCTGGATTTATGCAATTCCGCGATTGAGCTCGGAACGAGATTGGCAGGGGAGGCAAACCTGCGGAACCTCGAACTCCGTTGCCTTGACTTGCAGCAAGTTGACCCGGCGGCGATGTCCAGTGAGTTCGGAACGTTTGACTATGTCATCGCCCACGGCGTGTACTCCTGGGTGCCGGAAGACGTCCGCGAGGCAGTCTGGCGCCTGGCCCAGGCCGTGCTATCCCCAAACGGCATTTTTTATCTCAGTTACAACGCGCTTCCGGGATGGTATGCCGCCCAGATAGCCCGGGACTTCATAGGATTCATCCACAGGGATGGAGCATCCCGCGAGGACACTTTGCATCGCGCATGGGATGCCTTCGGCGTCTTCTCCGCTTGCACGGAAGAGCATCATCCGCTAGTGGAGGAGGCATCTCGCATTCGCAACCGACCGCAAAGCGTTCTGGCACATGACGAATGGAATGAGTGCTGCCAGCCGTATTATCTATCCGAGGTGCTGGAACGGGCCAAGCAATACGGCCTCCGCTATGTTGGCGAAGCGGGAGTCCTCTTGCCGACGGATCTCAGCCGCCACGGCAGCGTTGCCGCTAACATCGCGGAGCTAGGCTCGGGAGACCCCCAACTGCAACTCCAGTTGCTGGATTTCACCGCAATGAGACGATTCCATGACTCCCTCTTTGCGCGTGAGACCAATCAGCCAACAACACACCAACGCGCAAACATGCTGCTGGATTGCTGGGCTCGTTCCGACATCCGCTACACCGAGACCGCTGCCGGGGGTGCCCGTGTCTACACTCATTCCGGCGGCGTGCGACTCACAAGCAGCCATCCCCTCATGTGCGCACTTGCCGATGCGTTGGAAGCAGCGGCCCCCGGGGCAGTGCATCTGGGCGAGTTCCGGGCAGACCGCAACCAGGGCCGGCTTCCGGCAAACCCCCTACAAACGGTCGAGTTTGGGCATCTCATTCTGCGGATGTTTGAGGGTGCGGCCCTGCGTCTTTGGATGATGCCGGCGCCAATGGCACGGAAGGTGAGTGACCGTCCGGAAGCCAGGGCATTTGCCCGCCAGCAAGTGGCATATGAAGGACTTGCCGCGGATGCGTATCACGCATGTACCGCCGTAACTGAGCCGTGGAAACGGACTCTGTTTTGCCTCCTCGATGGTACGCGCACGCACGAGCAACTCGCTGACGAACTGGCGACCAGCGATGTGCCGTTGCCAGATGGAGCGAACTGCAATCTGCCCGAAGGGAGGGAGGCTGACCGTCTCACCTTCTTTCGGCGTCACGTGCCGGAAGCGCTGGAGGGATTCCGCCGAAACGCAATCCTCTTCCGGTAGCGATCCCACGAACTTGCTGACGAATTGCCTTACGACTCAAGGGCCCAGTTTCGGTGACAGGCTCGTGGACTGCACCCTTCGACTGAGACACGGAACTTTGGAGAATCAGCGACAGCGAAATCCACTTGACCCTCGGTGCCAATCAGAGTGCCGCACCTGCACCCGCTTCCGTGACATTCTCATGGCCGAGCGTGAACCCGCCGGTCACACCCGTCAGTAATACCGAACTCGACCAAATCACGCGGCAATCCATATGCTCCAGAACGTGACACGAGCCAAAGGTGTTTTCTCTTCATGCCGATGCGCGGTACGCACACTCTCACACCGCGCGATATTATGGACGATTCATATTTAATCCTTCTAAGCAAGCGAGCCTTGGCAGCCAATGCAAGTGCGTGTGCCAGACCCTGGGGGCAATGTGAACGAACAGTCAGAAGAGCCGGAAAGCGGCAAAAACGCCAGTGAGAGCGGCGTCAAGATTGCAGCGAATATCGCGCCGAGCTTTGCCTACGCATCTTTCCAGAACTCGGTGTCCGTCGTCCGTTCCATCTCCATCGAAAACGGTACTGGCGAAAGCCTGCAGTCATGCACCCTGGAACTCCAAACCACGCCGCCTTTCCTCCGGCCAAAGACTTGGCGTATCGATGGCATTCTCGCTGGCGGTCGTCACGTGATCGCGGACCGCAAGGTAAGCCCGGATCCATCTTACCTGGACAGTCTGGACGAAACAGAGTCCGGTGAACTCACATTCACACTCTATGCGCGAGAGCTGAAGGTGAGCGAGCAGCATGTCCCAATCCGCCTCCTGGCGCGTGATCATTGGGGCGGGGTGCGCGAGATGAATGATCTGCTGCCCGCGTTCGTCATGCCCAACGATCCGGCGGTGGCGCAGGTGCTGCGATCCGCGGCGGAGCAATTGGCGGCGCACGGTTACTCATCGGCCCTCGACGGCTACCAGAACAATGATCCGCAACGCGCGTTCCTGCTGGTCGCCGCCATCTATGCGGCGATTGCCGGCCTTGGCATCCACTATGCGGAACCTCCAGCAAGTTTTGAAGTACGCGGCCAAAAAGTACGGCGACCGTCCACGGTCCTCAGTCAACGCTTGGGGACATGTCTGGATCTTGTACTTCTTTTCGCCGCCGCTTTGGAAGCAGCCGGCCTCTTTCCCGTAATTCTCCTCTACAAAGATCACGCGAACGCGGGGGTGTGGCTCAAGAGGCGCACATTTGCGCGCATGACCGAGCCCGACCCGATGGAGGTTCGGAAGGCACTGGCGTTGCGAGAATTGGTGATCTTCGAGACCACGGTAATCACGCAGCGGCCGCCGGCAACGCTCGATCATGCGCGGAATCTCGCGGAGCACATGGTGAGCGAAACGGAGCCCGGCAGGTTCCAAGCAGTGATCGACATCTACCGGGCGCGCGGCGCCGGCATCACGCCGCTCGCTTCCCATTCTCCACTGGCTTCGGACGGGGGAAGCGATACCGGGGGGACGCCGTTGCCCTTGCCCGCGCCACCCAGCTTTCCGCGGTTGCCCATGGAGGAATGGGACGAAAAGCCAACAACCAGCGCGGGCCGTATCCTTCGATGGAAGAAGAAGCTGCTCGACCTCTCGCTGCGCAATCGGCTGCTGAACTTCGTCCAAACAAAGAAGACCGTTCCATTTATTTGCACGGATATCCCCTATTTGGAAGACCGGTTGGCTGCCAGAGCTAGCATTCGCATCATTTCCCTGCCTGACCAGATGGCGCTCGGCGACCGGGATGCCGCGCTGTATCAGGAGACGAAAGGGAAAGATGTCGCACGAGCCTTCGCCATCGAAGCGCTGCACCGGGATGAATTGACATCGGCACTTGGCGTCAAGGACCTGGAGGGACGGCTGGTGGATATCTACCGTCAGTCCCGCAGCGATCTGGCGGAGGGCGGGGCCAATACGCTCTTCCTGGCCTTTGGATTCCTGCGTTGGAAGCGGCAGGCCACGGATGAAAAAAGCTATCGAGCTCCGCTGCTATTGGTTCCCGTTAAACTTGATCGCCGTAGCGCTTCCTCCAGTTTTTCCCTGAAGTTTCATGAAGACGATCCAAGATTCAATGCGACACTGCTGCAGTTCCTGGAGCATGAATTTGATTTGAAGCTGCCGCAGTTCCACGCCGAACTCCCGCGCGATCAAGAGGGCATAGATGTGCCCCTGCTTCTGGACCAGATGCGTCAAGCCATCCGGGATGTACCCGGTATGGAGGTCGTGGATGAATCGGCTCTCTCCACGTTTTCCTTCGCGAAGTTCCTGATGTGGGAAGACTTGGAGAAGCACACGGACGCTCTTCGGCAGAACCGTGTTGTCAAACACCTGATTGATTCTCCTGATGCTGCGTTCCCTGCCGGTGGAACCTTCGTGGATGCGGCGAAGTTGGACCATTCCTATGATCCGGCCAAAATCATCTCCATCCTCCCGGCGGATTCGTCACAACTCGGTGCAAGTATCGCGGCAGCAGAGGGGCATGACTTTGTCCTTGTGGGCCCGCCGGGTACGGGTAAGAGCCAGACGATTGCCAACATGATCGGCCACTGCCTCGCCCTCGGCAAGACGGTGCTGTTCGTTGCCGAGAAGACGGCAGCGCTCGACGTTGTGTATCGGCGTCTGCGCGCAGCCGGGCTGGGCCATCATTGCCTGGAACTTCACTCGAACAAAGCAGACCGCAAGGGTTTTCTCAGACAGCTCAAGCTCTCCTGGGAAAGCGGCATGAATCGCACCAATTCGGAATGGGCAGAGATCAACGCGCGCCTGAGGATTCCGCGCGATCAGCTCAACGGCTATGTCCGAGCCTTGCACCGCACTTATCCGAACGGAATGACTCCGTATGCCGCTTTGGGCATTGCGCTACGCGAAAAGGAGATATCCGTACCGGCTCTGTCGTGGCCAGACCGCGACGCGCACGATCAGACCGCACTACGCGGCCTGGACGAGTTTGCCGATGAGTTAGGCCGTGTTTTTGGGGCAGTGACGCCCTCGCCAAGTCTCCGGGTGGTAGACGCCGGTGAATGGTCCATAGCCTGGGAACAGAGCCTTATTGAGGCTGCGGAAGCTTTGCGTACCAGAGCGGCGATAGCCGCAAACGCTCTTCATGAGTTCCTGCCAATGATCGGCCTTCCCGCGCGGAAGGATGCACCCCTCGGTAAGTTGGAGGCACTCGCGGACTTTGCGGCCTTGCTGGTAGAAGGAGAGGGACTGGACCTTCGGATTGCCTTGGACGCTGAGTTCGCTCAGATGCAATCTGAACTGAGGTCTCTTGAGCTTGCCGTCGAAACCTTTCGAAACGCTGAAGCCTCTCTAGCCGCACGATACCCAAGAGCGGTGCTGAACCGTCTGCCCGCATTCGATCTTGATCGGCAATGGAGGGAAGCTTCGGGGTCCATGTGGCCGATGAGTTGGTTTGCGCGGCGCCGCGTACAGAAGCTGCTGCAAAGCTACACCGAGCAAGGCGAGGCGGTGCCCGCTAACGACCTGCCTTTGCTTTGCCGGATGCGCGAGATGCAGCAGGAGACGGCGGCGTACAAGCTGGCGCGGATGCCGGTGGGGTTTGCCGGACTCGATACAGATTTGGCGGCCGTCAGGGATCGTTTTCTCCGCTCCGAGCAGTTGCGCACAGCCATGGCAACCGTCGGCGGGTCACCGGCGGAGCTTGCCGATATCGCTCGTGCGATTGCGCCCGCTCTGGGAGGCGCGGCGAACGACCCTCTCCGCGGACCCGCTGGGCACTTCCTCCGCGCATGTAGGTCGTTCCTGGACGCGGTAAAGCGGTTCGGGACACTGGCGCAGTCCTCCCTGATCGGTCCCTCCGGAACCTCCTCCTTCGGCGATGCCGCGGAAGCGGCAGACAGTCTCATCGGCGTTCGGAACGAGTTGCGCGACTGGACCCTGTGGTGCCGCAAACGCAGAGAAGCCCGGTCTTTGGGGCTCGGCCCTCTCGTAGACGGGCTGGAGTCCGGCGCGGTTCAACCCGCCGGGTGCGTCCGGGCGTTTCGCCTGTCTTATGCCCGCTGGTGGCTGGACCTCGTCCTCCAAAGTGATCCAGCCCTTCGCGAATTTCGACAGTTTCAGCACGAACATGCGATCGACAGCTTTCGCAAACTGGACGATCTAGTGCGGGCCAGCGCAACGCAGCGTGTGATGAGTGGAATCTCTCACGGGTTGCCCGGCATACAGAACGTCCCGCGTAACTCCGAACTGGGCCTGGTGCGACACTGGATGGAGTTGCAGCGTCCCTCCCGTTCCATCCGGGACATGATCAGTTCGATGCCCTCCAGCTTCCCGAAGCTGGCGCCCTGTATTCTAATGTCCCCCCTGTCGATTGCTCAGTACCTACCCGTAAGTCAAACACGATTCGATGTCGTGATTTTTGACGAGGCATCCCAGATCACTACATGGGATGCGGTGGGAGCCATCGCGCGAGGGAAGCAGACAATCATTGTGGGCGACCCAAAACAGCTTCCTCCGACCAATTTCTTCGGAACGAACTTCGACAGCGACGAACAAGACATTGAGGAGTACGAGCAGGATCTGGAAAGTATCCTTGATGAAATGAGGGCGTCCGGGATTCCGTCGCGGGATCTGCGATGGCACTATCGCAGCCGAAATGAATCGCTCATTGCATTCTCAAATCACCACTATTACGACGATCGGCTCGTCACCTTCCCGTCCCCATCGATCGACGACCGGGCGGTACAACTCCGGCACATCGTGAAGAGTATCTACGACCGAGGAAAGAGCCGTACAAACCGAGTGGAAGCAGAGGAAGTGGTCAAGGAAGCGGGTGGCCGCCTGCTGGGTTGGCTCTCGCTGCCGGAGGAAAACAGACCCACTCTCGGGGTGATCACATTCAATTCTCAGCAGCAATCCCTTATCCAGGATCTCCTTGACGACCTGCGGCGGAAGAAGCCCGAACTGGAGTGGTTCTTCAGCGAGGATCGAATTGAGCCGGTGATCGTCAAGAACCTCGAAAATGTGCAAGGCGACGAACGCGACGTCATCCTCTTCTCGCTCACCTTTGGCAAGGACGCCGCCGGAAAGTTCTCCATGGATTTCGGTGCGGTGAATCGTCTCGGCGGTGAACGCCGTTTGAATGTTGCCGTTACCCGCGCACGTCAGGAACTGATTGTCTTTTCGGCGTTCACCGCCGATGAAATCGACCTGCGTCGCACGGCATCCATCGGGGTCAGGGACCTAAAGGCCTTCGTGGACTTCGCGGACCGCGGCGCCATTGCGCTTGCCGCTCAGAGCCAGGAGCCGATGGGCGGGTTCGAATCTCCGTTTGAGGAAGCCGTCGCCGAGGCGTTGCGGCAGCAAGGTTGGCAGGTTGTACCGCAGGTTGGCATCTCTGGATTCCGTATCGACCTTGGCGTTCGCCATCCCGATCTGGCAGGTGCTTATCTTGCCGGTGTGGAATGCGACGGCGCCACTTACCACCGTTCCGCCACAGCGCGAGATCGCGACAAGGTACGTGAACAGGTGCTTCGTGGCTTGGGTTGGAATATCGTACGCGTCTGGTCTACCGATTGGTGGTTCAATAGCCAAGCCGCTATTGCGCGGCTGAACGCGCGTCTGAACGAATTGTTAGGCGATAGCAGAAGGAAGATGGGCGCGGCTCCCCAGGAGAAGCAACCTGTCCGCTGGGAATTGGGAGACGAGATTGCGCCGGGGCTGGCTTTACCCCCCAAGTCCGAGGATGACAACTCGGAGACTCTGCTTGTAGCATCAGGAGGCGGCGAAGATGCGACAGCCGAAGAGGAACTGAACGAGATATTGGAAGCCCTTTCGTTGCCGTCGGCGCCTCCCGCTCCGTCAAAGGTTGCCGGACCTTGTTACCAATCCGCGGATCTCAGCCACTTCGCCGCCGATCCGGACCGGTTCTATGAGGCGGAATATGATCCAACCCTGTCATCAATGATTGCCGCGATCCTTGATGCAGAGTCCCCCGTCAGGGAAGACATCTTGTGCCAGCGGATCGCTCGCTCCCATGGATGGTTGCGCACCGGCAACCGGATCCGGGAGCGCATATTGTCGAGGCTGGGCGATGCAGACAGAGTTACCGAATCGAGCGGTGTATTTCTTTGGAAGAAGGGAAGCGTGTCGGAAGTCATCCCCTATCGCGAGCCCGCCGACAGCGGCTCACGGCGAAGCATTCTGGAATTTGCCCTCGCGGAATTGGCGGGAGGAATCCTATCCAACCGGGACGTTGTCAATGCCTCGGACCCCGTGCTTGCATTGGCGCGGTGGATCGGCGTGGATCGCCTGACTGCGACATCCCGTGCGCGACTAAGAGAAGCATTCCAGCGCGCCAATGTGCCGCTCGATGCCGACTAGCGGAAGCCTTCCGAGGGCTGCCTACGCCGAAATCCGTAGCGAGTCTAGGCGCAAACTGTGCTGGTGATTCTCGGTGTGCGATTCAAGAGCCTACGTCGAGATCAGTGCTAGGACTGGCCTCGAACTGCAGTTATCGGCTGTGCGGTTCTGACGAGAACTGCCTCCCGATTCAGGACGTTTCTTCGCAGACCAAGTGACACGGTGTCCGAAAACCCACTTCTATTCCACTACGAATCGGCCGGCCAGTCGGCCGATTATGCTCACGAACCAAGCCTCTTGTTCGGAATACTTTTCGATTCTGCTGTCCAATTCGCGGATTCTGAAGTGTGCTGATCCGAATTCCGGAATCGATTAGTGGATGTTTCCGCGAAGGAACAGATGCACCCGGTTAGCCCTCGAACCGGCGTGATGGAGCGATGGATGCGTTGGAGCGACTCCGTATTTGGGGCGTGCGGGAGAAGGGCTTATCCATGGGGATCAGCGGTCTTGCTCTTCCACGTTTGCAGTTAGCGGTTGGCGAATCGATTTCCGGTGAGCAGGGGCGTTGGTTTGGGGCGGTGCGGAGGCGTCACACCGGACAAACGGGGCCGGTGTGACGTGGTCTTGCTTGCGATCGCGGATTGCTTTTCCCTGGGCATACGCCCGGGGCTGGCGTTTGTCGCCCGTTGCGCTTTCGGCGCGGGGACATGGAGGGAGCTCTTGTGCTGCTTGATCACGATGCTCTCTTCGGAAGCGATTGCTGGAAAGGGGAAGGGGGCCGTCGCTTGATTGGTGGGGGAATCGCCGATGGGGAATGGGCTCGCGAGGGGGCGGATGCTGGTGGCAGCACTGACGTGGTGCGGCGGGTTGGGCGGCGCAGATCCAGGCGTATAAAGCGCCTGGCGAATGGGCGGCCTGTCGCTGACGCGACGGTTCGCTACCGGTGGCCGGGGTAGCGGATTGCAAATGCGGGGCCGGTGTGGCGTTGTGCCGCCCTGTTGCGGAAAGCCCGAAACTGTCAGCGAAATGGGCATCTGGGAAAGTGGGGCATTCCATCTCAACCCGAGAAACCGCCAACGCCGTCGCTCCGGAGAGTCTAGCGATTTCATTCCGACAGGCTCGGTGGCTGCCCCTCAAATCTTCATGGTGAAGAAGCCATCCAGGCAAGACGTCACAGAACTTCGGACGATAACGGGACTTCCGGACCTGAAACGAATCGCTCCGCGTATAATGACGGCATATGCCACTGTCAGCTAGAAACCAACTGAGCGGGAAGATCATCGAGATCCAGTATGGGGATGTCCTGGTCCATGTGAGCGTGCGCGTTGGCAAGAATGTGATTGAGAGTGTCATTACACGCCGCAGCGCGGAAGAACTAGGGCTCAAGAAAGGCGACGTCGTGAAAGCGGTCGTCAAGTCCACCGAAGTGATGCTCCAGAAGGATTGAGCCGCGGGTCTGCACGCGCTCAGCGCCATGGATTGCTCCAGCGCGGATCCTTGAGCAACTCTTCCTCGGTGAGACTTTGCAGGAACTCAATGAGGTCCATCTTGTCCCGCGGGCTCAACGATAACGGGTGCAGGATGGAACTCTTGAGCGGGTTCGCGCTCGATCGCCCGCCTCGTGCGTAATGCTCAATCACCTCGGATAGCGTCGCAATGCTGCCGTCGTGCATGTAGGGAGCGGTTACGGCAATGTTCCGCAGCGTCGGTGCACGGAATTTTCCGGAATCCGCGGCCTTCCCTGTATGCTCCTGAATCCCGGTATTTGGCGCGCGATAGGTGTCGTAAAGTCCGGTGTTATGGAATTCTGATTCCACTTTTTGTCCGCCCGCATACCGGACGGAGCCACTGAAGTTCCAGCCCCCGTGGCATTGGGAACATCCAGCCTTCTCGCCAGAGAAGAATAGCTTCTCGCCCCGCTGCGCCGCTTCGGACAGTGCCGATTCATCACCACCATAGCGATACCGGTCGTAAGGAGACCTGGCCGAGATGATCGTTCGTTGAAACGCGGCGATGGCGTTCGCGATAGTATCCATTCGAATGGGTCGCGGATCCCCTGGGAAGGCGGCCGAAAACAGGCGCTGATAGACTTCCGCTTTTCGGAGGCTATCCAGGACGCGCTCCTCCTGGCCCTTCAATCCCAGCTCGACCGGGTCCGTACCGAACATCGGAACCAGCGCCTGCTCTTCCAGCTTGTCCATCGCCGGATTGGCCCAAGTCAGACTTGGAACATAGGCAACATTCACCAGACTCATGCTGGACCGCGGATGAAGTTCGCCGGTGGTGCCCTTCGCGCGGGCGAGTCCGTCAGTAAAGGCCAGTTCCTGCCGGTGGCAGCTTGCGCAGGATTGTTGTCCATTCACCGACAGCCGTACATCGTAGAACAGATACCGGCCGAGTTCCGCTTTCGCCACGCTCATCTGGTTCTCCGGTGGCACAACCGGACGGGGGAATCCAGGCGGAAGATTCCACTCCCAATCCGCGGCGGAGAGCGCCATCACGGCGACAAGTGCGAAAGATGCGACGCGACGAATCATACCGCCACCCGCGCCTCCTGGCCGGATTCGCCGATCCGGGCTCCTGTCGCTTCCGGCGTTCGGTTCTGATCAATCGGCTCAGGCACGGTTACTTCCTCAACATCACGACGTCCAGCCGGGTTAGCATTCTCACCGAGCGCGCGCCTCGCTTCTCTTTGGGAGCCACCAGACGGAAGCGCCCCTGAGATCCGAACAGCGGCCTGCCGTTCGCGGTGTCGGCCAGGAGAATCTGGTTGTCAATGAACTCGGGGTCCAACTCACCGAGGGAGAACAGGACTTGATATCCATCCTCTGCCTCCGCTAGCACGTAGCTCGCCAGCGCCTTCCCGCGAAGATCGGTGCCCATTGGAACACCTGCTCTCTTCAGCACGTCATGCAGCCACACGCCCTCATACACAATCGCGATGCCGTCGCTGTCGGTCTTCACCGAAGCTCGCGGCATCTTGCCGAGATCGTCGGCGGTCAGCGCGAGGGCTTGTTTCACCGCACCTGTAACGCGGACGGATGGCGCTGCTTCCTGGCCCATGATCGCCGCCGCCATCAAGAGCAGCGCGGGACACAATCGGCCGAGTTTCATCGCTGCCTCGCTTTCGTCGCTAAGTTCCCGAATGGGTTTGCCCGCGGCCCGGGTATCGGGCGATGCGGCATCTGAGATTCGCGATTGAGGGAATTGCGTCTGCATAGTTGCGTAAACATGACTCTAGCATGCTAAGCTGACATCCGTGAGTGTCATTCGCTACTTTACATCGTCTTGTTTATTGGTCATCAAGCGGGTTGCTCTTCTGGTCGCCCTGCTTGGACTTCTCATCCCCGGAGCGCTCTCCGCGCAGTCTGGCTCCGTCATCGATTGGCTGACGGCGCTCCAGGAAATCAGGGCACGCCTTGCAAGGAACGGTGACGTAAGCGCCGACCTGCGCTCTCTGCATCGGGAGATTTCCGCCTGGTATAGCGGGCGTCCCGGCGTGAGCGTGCGATTGCCGGAGTTTCCCGCGGGTGAACCGGAACGGGAGCAACTGGCCGCCTATGCGGAGAAACTGCGCTCCGCCCTCGAGGAGGCGGAACGGAATCGCCCAGGTGGCGCTTTCAACGCCGGCCGGGTGGAGGTCAACGTCACGGCGGACGCAGTTCAGGCGCCCACGGCTGTGACCTTGGACGAATCGGACTATCGGCTTCGCAATCTGCCCAAAACGACGGACGCGCTCAACCTGATACCCGGTGTCGCCATCCAGAGGATTGGCGCGCGGAATGAACGGGGCGTCTTCGTTCGCGGTTTCGACTTCCGCCAGGTGCCGCTCTATATCGACGGAATCCCGGTCTATGTGCCGTATGACGGTTACGTGGATCTTGACCGGTTCCTCACCTACGACGTGAGTGAGATCCAGGTCACAAAGGGCTTTACCTCGCCGCTGTACGGTCCCAATGCCCTCGGCGGCGCAATCAACATGATCTCGAAGGCGCCAACGAAGAAGCTGAACCTTGATCTGGGAACGGGATATGCATCAGGCGACCAGGTTCACGGCTTCATCAATGCCGGTACGCGCTTCCAGGACTTCTGGCTGCAAGGAGGATTCGCGTGGCTCAGCAGTGACTACTTTCCGCTCTCCGGAGACTTCAGGACGGTGCCGCTGCAACCTGACCGGGATCGACGGAATGCATATCAGACCGATAACAAAGGGCGACTCCGCGCCGCCTGGACGCCCAACGGCCGGGACCAATACACGTTCACC
The DNA here is from genome assembly GCA_014584705.1 of Acidobacteriota bacterium. GTDB lineage: Bacteria > Acidobacteriota > Terriglobia > Bryobacterales > Bryobacteraceae > JACTMJ01. Next base: position 170,960 of record JACTMJ010000009.1, read on the forward strand.
TATGCCAGGCAGGATGGTGAGAAAGGCAACCCGCCTTACGCCGGTACCGACACCGCCGTGAGAGCGCGGTTCTGGCAATGGCCGCGATGGGACAAGGAGAGTTTCTACTTCATCGGTGACAAGTCCATTGGCGAGACCGCATACGTACGCGCGAGGCTCTACTACGACAAGTTCGACAACGTCATCTACGCCTACGATAACGACAGGTACAACAGCCAGACGCGCCCCTCTTCGTTCATCAGCCCCTACGACGACGACACTTACGGAACCAGCACGGAGTTTGGATCCAAGGTGGGCCGCCGCCAAACCGTCAAGGCATCGTTCTACTTCAAGGACGATACCCACCGCGAGGGCAATCTCGGAGAGCCGCAACGCACCTTCCGCGATCAAACCTATTCGTTCGGAGCACAAGACACGATTCAAATAGCAAGCCGGACGACGGCAATCGTGGGGTTCAGCGCGGACCACCTGGATGTGCTCAACGCCCAGAACATCGTCTCCGGGGCAGTGCAACCGTTTCCCAGGAACAACGTGTGGTCCTACAATCCGCAGGCAGGCATTTTCCACGCCTTGACGGATTCCGGAAAGCTGCACTTCACCTACGCACGCAAGACACGACTGCCCACGATCAAGGAGCGCTACTCCTACCGCATGGGGCAGGCCATTCCGAACCCCGATCTGCGCGAAGAGCGCTCGGACAACTTTGAGGTCGGATACAGCCAACTGGTCGGCCTCAGAACCTTTCTGGAAGTTGCAGTCTTCCAGAGCGAGGTCTCCAACTCGACGCAGAGGTTCTATGTGGCTCCCAATCTCTACCAGTTGCGCAATCTCGGCGAGGCCCGTTATCTGGGCGGCGAAATGGGGCTCCGGACCAGCCTGACGCGATCGCTTCAGTTCTCGACGAACTACACCTACCTAAGCCGCCGCAATCAGACGATGCCGTCGGTCATCATGCTCGACACACCGCGCCACAAGCTCTATTCGACGGCGGCATATCAGTGGCGGGGCCGCGTCACTCTGCTCGGCGATCTTCTCTATGAGGGCGGGCGCTGGAATTCGAATGACGCCGGACGAGTGCTGCGCGCAAGCAGCTTCGCATCCGTGGGCCTGAGCGCTTCCACTCGCCTCTACCGGCAGACAGAGTTGCAGGTTGGCGTTAGCAATCTGTTTGACAGGAACTACTTCCTGGTCGAGGGATATCCCGAGGCGGGACGCAGCTACTACGTGAACCTGCGATACCGCTTCTGAAACCGGAGGAGAGGGAACGGCACTCGCGCAATCGCAGGCTGGATGCCAGCCTGCTACGGATCCGGCAATTGCCGGACAAAGGCACCGCCGGCCTCCGCCCGGCTGAGCAGTGCCCGTTTCCGGGAAGCCATGTGGGGAGCAGGTCAGCCGCTCTGGATAGCCGAAGGACAGTATCCCCTGAAGCGGTGAGAGAACAACCCACTTAAGCGGAGAACGAGACATTGCGCAAGAGTTGGGACACTATCCGCGGCCTCGTCGATACGGTTCTTTCTCTGATGACACGGCAGCACACGCCGCCAGCCGTCTACACGGAGCATGCGTTGCTGACTCCGGAGACGATTTCTCGCTACTACGCGGTAAGCGGCGATTGAGAGCAACCGAATTCCGTGTTCCCGATGAAGCCGTGGGAAGGAGTAATGCCCAAGCGATGCGCTGATTCAGGCCACCCCTGCAGGGTTTTCGTTCCGTTGTGGGGGCGTTTCGTTTCGGGCGTGGGTGGCTTGTGCCGCCGTTTGGGCTTTCCAGGTTGCGGCCGGAGTCAGCAGGGGGGATGCGCGGAGGGGTGCGGGTGCTCGTCGTTGGGAAGGGCGAGGATGTTGCCGTCGGTGATGTTGGGAGTTAGAGGAGACTGCACGGTAAGATCGGGGCCGCCGAGGCAGTGGCGATAGCCCAGGTTCTGGAGGATGCTCACGAGTTCCGGCACGGAACTGCCCGCGGCATGCAGGGCTCGCGGATTGAGTTCGATGAGGATCGGGGGGCGGCGCTCCGCAACGAACCGGGTTGCACCCCGCAGGCAATTGCTCTCGTTTCCTTCGACGTCGATCTTCACCAGAACCTTGCCGGGCATGGGTTCGGAAGCTACCAGATCATCCAGCCGCACGACGCGGACGCGGGCGGTGCGATGAAGCGCGCCGGCGGAATAAGACTTGTGCAACCCGGCCGCGCCCGAACTCGCCTCCGGTACGTACAACTCAGTTTCGCCTGGCTCGCTGCCGCAGGCGACCTGGTGGACGGCGCAGGGCGCTTCGCCGGATGCGAGCGACCGCCCGACGAGATTCGCGAGGCGCTCCTGAGGCTCAATGGCGATCACCCGTCCGCTCGCGCCCACCAGCCGGGACGCGGTGACGGAGAAGGTTCCGTGGTTGGCCCCGATATCGAGGAAGGTGTCTCCGGGATGAAGGAATCGCTTCAGAACCCGGGGAAGACCTCTGCGGATCTCGTTGGGGATGGCCAGAAAGCGAGGGTCGCGGAGGTCGAGGCACACCGTTGTTCCGTGAATCGCCATTGCCACGACGGAATCTTCGTCCCGCCCGCCGCGCCGCCGAATGATGGTTCGAAGAAGCAGCTCCGCGCCAACGGGATTCGGGCCTAGCGCCGTGCAATAGCGGGCGAAGGCGCGGTACGCCCGGGGGAGTTGCGCCACCAGCGCCTCCTCGCGGAGCCACTCCAGATTGTCGCCGCGAAACAGCCAGGATCCCGGCGAGCGGTACGCGCATTCGGCCAGAAATTGCAATCCGGGAGCGTGCCGCAGCGCACGGCGCACCCTCTCCAGGCCGGAACTTGCCGTGGAACTCACGGTACCATCTTCTCAGATGCCGTCCGGGTCTTATCCGTGGTGGTTTGGTCGTGAGCGGATGATGTCCGGAATGAAATATCGGCTGCAGTGTCTCGGGTTGGATATCAGCTTCCATCCGTGGTTCCATCGCCCGGCCGCTGCGGCCATCACGCTGCTTGCCGCGCTGTTTCGGCCATTCGACCCTTCGAGGGCGCTCTGGCTGCTGACGGTGGCCCATAGAATCGCGGCGAGGGGCTGGACGACGCCCAGGCAACCCGGCGAAGCCGAGAGGATGCGGAGGCTCACGGCGGCCATCGCCGCCTCCCTTGAGACGCCGGAATCGCTTCCGCCCGTAACGTTCAATAGGACTCCCCTGGATTGGCAATCCGCCGAGACGGCGGGGATCGTTCTCAAGGCCCCGATTCGGAAAGACGGCAGCGTGGAAAAGGGCGTGATTCTCCTCAAGTACTCGCACCGGATCGCGGCCTTTGAGCGCGCGGTGAATATGGGCGCGCTGCTGGAGCATTACCGCATCGTGCTCGAACCAAGCTGGACCGGCTACTCGCACCTGGCATATCTTTCTTTCACCCGGTACCGGAAGCACGGCATTGTGATGCTTGCCCCCTTCCAGGGCGATCGCGAATTCATCGATGGAATTCGGCGGAATCTGATCGCCGTTGACCTGGGGCCCGGCGATTGGGTAGACCCGTCCGTGTTTCGACCGCTGCCCTCTGAACCCAAGCGGTACGACGCGGTATTCATCGCCCGGTGGAACCATGTCAAACGCCACGATCTGCTGCTTCGCGTGCTGCGGCATATGGGGGATTCGTCCTTTCGTGTCGCGCTGCTGGCGCTGAACACGCGCCTTGACCGGGGGCGCGATGCGATTCTGCGCAGCATTGAGGCGCGTGGAATGGCCGGGCAGTTCGAGATTCTCGAAGATCTGCCCGCGGCTGAAGTGAACCGCGTGCTGAACCAGGCAAAAGTGAATGTGCTGCTTTCGAGGCAGGAGGGCGGAAACCGGGCGATCTTCGAGGGCTTCTTCGCGGGCGTTCCCGGCCTGGTGATGCGCGGCCACATCGGCGTCCGCACCGAGCATATCGTTCCGCAAACCGGGCGGCTCTTCGAACTGCCTTCCCTCGCGAGCGAGCTGCTGCACTTCCGCGACCATTGGGAAGAGTTCGCACCGCGCCCGTGGGCTCTCGCGCAGATCGCGCCCGAGGTCTCCGCGGCGAAGCTGAACGGGGTCTTGCGTGAGCTTGCACTTTGCGAAGGGGAACCATGGACCACGGACATCGTGGCGAAAGCCAACCGGCCCGGTGTGGGATACTACCCCGGTGCGGAGGACGGCATGGGATTGCCCACCATCGAACAGATTGTCCGGGAGTATGGCCGCGCTCAGTGAAGCGGCGGAGAGCGAACGGGAGCAGGCGCACGCGGGCCGGCTATGCACTTCTGCAAACGGATCGTGGAAGACCCAGCCGAACTCTTTCCTTTGTCCTGCCGGTGATTCAGGAGCAGCGGCGCGGGAAATGGAGGATGCTGTTGTTGATGACGACACGGCGGGAATTTGTCGCGGCTCTGGCGCTCGGCTGGCGGCGCGAGGCAATCGACCGGTTGGAACAGGTGATGGGCCCGATGAAGCGGCTGGGTGCGTTGCCTCGCTACGAGGTTGTGCTGGAGGCGCGGGAGGGCGCGCTGACGCGCGCGAAGATTCGCTTTGAAGCCGAACCGGGCGATTGGACCCCGGCGTGGCTGCTGCGGCCCGCGACGGGGAGGGCTCGCCGCGCGGCGCTCTGCCTGCACCAGACCACGCGCATCGGCAAGGATGAACCCGCGGGACTTGGGGGATTGCCGAATCTGCATTACGCGCGGGAGTTGGCCGAACGCGGCTTCGCCACGCTGACGCCGGACTACCCGAACTTCGGAGAGTACAAGCGGGATGTCTATGCGATGGGCTACGCCAGCGCCACGATGAAGGGCATCGTGAACCACCGACAGGCAGCGCGATTGCTGTGCAAGCTGGCGGGGGTGAAGGGAGTGGCAGCGATTGGCCACAGTCTGGGCGGCCATAACGCCCTCTTCCTTGCCGCGTTCGAAGAGCGCATCCTGGCCGTAGCCACGAGCTGCGGCTTCACGTCCTTTGCCAAATACTATGGCGGTGATCTCCGGGGCTGGAGCCATAAAGGCTACATGCCGCGCATCGAGAGCGCCTACGGTTGCGATCCGAAGCGAATGCCTTTCGACTTTCCGGACGTGCTGCGATTGATCGCACCGCGCCCGCTTTTTGTCAACGCGCCGCTTCACGATGCAAACTTCGACGCAAGCGGAGTGGACGATTGTATCCGCGCCGTTCGCCCCCGCTATCAAGACGCGGTACGTCTAGTCGTAGAGCATCCAGATTGCGCCCACGACTTTCCGCCGGAGGTCCGCGAGCGTTGCTACGTTTTCCTTAAGCGCCACTTGGCGCAGGCATAGCCAGCCCGGACTTTGCGACAGCAGGGGAGCAGGGATGGAGCGCCTGACAAGCGCGTGTGCGTTGTGTGGCCGGTTCGCGGCTGTGGTAGCGTGGCTGTGATTCGAGAAGGGAGGCAATGATGACTCGACGCGGCTTTCTCGGCGGCACCGCCGTGCTTGCGGCGCACACGCACGCGTCCGCGCAAGGGCCCGCCAAGCGCGGATTGCTCGGTTCGCTTTGGAGCGCAGGGGAGTTGCGCGCAGCCGTTCGCGGCCGGTTTCACCCGTATCCGAAAGCAGGAGAGCGCGCGGCGTGGGAGGCACTGCCCGCGGACGCCCGTTCCGCTCTCATCAGCGCCGGGGAGCGCGAGTTGAACGAGCCCTGGCCAGACCTGCCGGCGACGACCGCCCTGGAGTTTGCGCGCAACGGCAACCGGTCTCACTTCGAAGCGCTCTCCTTCGGGAGGCGTTCGAAGCTCGCCCGTCTCGCACTCGCCGAGTGCGCGGAAGGGAATGGGCGCTTCGCGGATGAGATCGTGAATGGCGTGTGGGCGATTTGCGAGGAGACCTTCTGGGGCGTTCCCGCGCACCTCGGCGCCCAGCGCGCGGGCGTGGGGCTGCCGGACGTCGCGGAACCGACGGTGGATCTTTTCGCCGCGGAAACGGCGGCGCTGCTTTCCTGGACGCTGTATCTGCTCGAAGACAGGCTGCGCGCAGTGTCGCCCCTGGTGCCGGAACGGATTCGGATTGAAACCGCGCGCCGCATGCTCAATCCGTGCCTTGAACGGAATTTCGGCTGGATGGGCTTCAACACACCGCCACCGAACAATTGGGATCCGTGGATTTGCTCCAACTGGCTCGCCGCCGTGTTCCTTGCGGAGGCAGACGAGACACGGCGCGGCGCGGCGATCGAGAAGATCGTGGCGTGTCTCGATCACTTCCTCAACGGCTATACCGCCGACGGCGGGTGCGACGAAGGGCCGAGCTACTGGGGCCGCGCCGGGGCCTCCTTGTTCGATTGCCTGGAGACGCTGCATCAGGCGAGCGGCGGCGGGCTGAACACCTACCGTCAGCCGCTCATCCGCGAGATGGGGCTCTATATCTGCCGTGCCCATATCGCGGACGATTGGTATACGAACTTTTCGGACGCCTCCGCGCGGCTGCGTCCCGATGGCGGCCTGATTTACCGCTTTGGCCGCCGCCTTGGGAGCGAAACGATGGCGCAGCATGGGGCGTACACCGCGTTTCGGGGCGGGGAGGATGCCGTTCCGGGCGGCAGCAGCCTGGGCCGCGTTCTGCCCGCGCTGTTCAACCTGAGCGAACTGCGGCGAGCCCCGCGGGAGCAGGCCCTGCTTCGCGATTCGTGGCTGCCGGGCATCGGCGTGATGACGGCGCGCGCGGCCGGAGCTTCCGCGAAGGGGCTGTACCTGGCGGCCGAGGCGGGGCACAACGGGAAGAGCCATAACCACAACGACGTCGGCAATTTCATCGTGTTCGCAAACGGAGAGCCCGCCATCATCGACGTTGGCGTGGGAACGTACACCGCGAAGACTTTCAGTTCCCAGCGGTATGAGATCTGGACGATGCAATCGGCGTATCACAACTGCCCCACGATTGGCGGTGTGATGCAATCTCCGGGGAAGAAGTTTGCCGCGAGCGATGTCGCCTACCGCCAGGACGACACCTCGGCGGAACTTCGCATGAATCTGGCACACGCTTATCCGGCGGAAGCGAAAGTGGAGAGCTGGCGGCGTGCGATGCGGCTGGACCGCATGGCCAACCGCGTGGAGGTTTCGGACGAGTTCTCGCTGACCGGACCGGTGAGCGAGATTGCACTTACGCTTATGACGCTCTCCCGGGTTGAACGGGAGACCGGAGCGTTGCGGCTCGAAAACGGAGTGCATATCGCCTACGACGGGACGCTATCGCCCGAGGTGGAGGAAATCGCCCTGGACGACGCGCAACTGCGAGGCGTCTGGGGTCCGCGCATTTACCGGATTCTTCTGCGGGCTACGAATCCGGCGCGGAGCGGGAAGTGGACGACAACGATTACCCAGGCATAGCGCCGGCGCGTGCAACCGGCGAAGGCCGCGGCGAGTTCGTATTCGGGGAGGGCGCGTTCCCGGGAGGCCGGGAGAGGGGTGCGCTGGATTAGTACTCGAAGGGGGGGCGGGGGATCTCGCGGTTGTAGGTGAGCCATTCGGGGATTGCTTCGAGGATGGCGCGGCCCCAGCCGGCGGAACCGGGTGCGGGGGCCAGTTTCGCCTGGGGCAGGGCTTGCCGAAGAGCGTCAAGTTGCGACGACGGCATCAGGATGGGGTTGTCCGCTTCGCGGAGCATCGGCAGATCGTTGGGGCTGTCGCCGAGTGCAGCGACGTTCACGGGCGCGCCGAAGGATTCGTAGACGCTTCGGAGCGTGCGCACGGCGACGCCCTTATCGTTTGCGCCGAGGATGTGCCAGAAGCGTCCGCCGCGAGTCCACCGAAGGCCACGCGTCTCTATAGCGGCGATGAGCGATTCGGGATTGCCTGCGTCGAGGAGGAACGGTTCATCGAACTCGCGGCGCTTCGCGAGGGCCGCTTCCGCGGGTGAGAAGCCGCACCATTCGGCAACTTGTTCCACGGTGGCCCCAGCGAAGCCGCGCACTTCGCAATGGGCCTCGCGGGCGGCATCGGCGAGGGCATCCACAAGCGACGTATATGGCGTTCCCAACACCATGGCCAGCAGGCCATCGCTCTCCGGGACACCGGAGATGGCGGCGCGGAAGGGCTTAGCGGGGAAGTAGATTGCGCCGCCGTTTTCGACGATGAACGGGTGCTGGTTGCCGGTGGCCTCCCGAAGCACCAGCGTCTCCGCCCTGGTCTTGCTGGTGCAGTAGATCAGAGGGACGCCGCGCTCTTCGAGCGCGCGTATGGCTTCGCGCGCGCCTCCCCAGGAATAGCCTTCGTGGTCGAGAAGAGTACCGTCGAGGTCTGTAACGACAATCCACATAACAAGCTCCAGCGAAGAGTGCGCGCCTATCCGGTTGCGTGGAGCCTCTTGGGAGCGCTGCTCGTCTGAAATCGAAATTCAGGCACGGCATCCGGCCCACTTGAACGGATTCGAGATATCTCCAGTGTGCCACTGACGGGATCGCGCTCAACGAGCTACCCGCACCCTGCGTTGCGATAGAGTATGGAAAATGGCGCTGGGCACATGGAATTGCATAAGGAATTGATGTGCGGGATCCAGCCGCTTTCCCTCGCAAGCGGCAGCGGTTTTGGAGCCAAGGATTCACGCTGATTGTATGGTTCCGCCGTTTGACCTCTTACCTCGTGGTGGAGTGCGGCTGCCGGAGTCTGCTTCCGGGACTTCGATGTTGGGCGGACGCTTATGCAACGAGGGGAGTGGCCGTTCGAACCGCGCCTGTTAAACCAAGGGGAGGATATCCATGAATACTTACGATTTGACTGGGAAGATCGCCGTTGTCGCTGGAGGCGCCAAGAATCTGGGCGGGCTCATCAGCCGCGAATTTGCCAAGGGCGGTGCCAAGATTGTGGTGCATTACCATAGCGCACCGAGCCAAGCTGATGCCGAAGCAACGGTCCGGGCGGTTCAGGGCTTGGGAAGCGATGCAGTTGCCGTTTCTGGTGACTTGTCGAAGCCCGCGAATGTCGCGGCATTGTTCCGGGCCGCGAAGGAGCGCTTCGGCGGCATTGACATCGCCGTCAACACGGTTGGCAGGGTGCTGCGCAAACCGATTCTCGAAACCACGGAAGAAGAATTCGACTCCATGTTCGACATCAACGCGAAAGCGGCGTTCTTCTTTATCAAGGAGGCAGGCCTGCAGATGAACGATGGCGGCAAGATCATCACGATCGTGACTTCTCTGCTCGCGGCATTCACGGATGGATACTCAACCTACGCAGGCGGGAAAGCGCCCGTGGAGGACTTCACGCGCGCCGCGGCGAAAGAGTTCGGCCCGCGCGGCATCTCCGTGAACGCACTTGGTCCGGGGCCGATGGATACGCCGTTCTTTTACGGGCAGGAGACGCCGGAGCGCGTGGCCTATCACAAGTCTCAAGCGATGAACGGGGATCTCACGAAAATTGAAGACATCGTCCCCATCGTGAAGTTCCTGGCCACAGAGGGCTGGTGGGTAACGGGCCAGACGATCTTCGCCAACGGCGGCTATACCACAAGGTGAGCCAGGTAACCGGGCGCGCCGTCTGGAAAACCGATCAATCGAGAAGATTGGTGACTCGGGCGGGACTCGAACCCGCGACCCTCTGATTAAAAGTCAGATGCTCTACCGACTGAGCTACCGAGTCGAAGTCGCAGTGGGGCGTTGAGGGACTTCTCTGTCAGGTTAGCATAACGATTCCGGGCGGCAGAGAGGTTTCGATGCGGTTCGATGCGTTGCCGGGGGCAGACGGGGAACGATCGTTCCAATCCCGATGGGTGCGGGCGGGTTTGCGCACGGAGAGGGAGAGCTTGCCGCGCGGGACGTTCGCCCCGGGTGAATGCGAGTCGGAAACGTATAGTACCCCCGAATCTCGTTCGCTCCTTCTTTCAATTGCCAGAAATCGGTTCCGCGCCAAAGATAAGTTAAGCTGCGTGGAGTTCTAACTCACGAGGGAGTGGGGGCCTGCCGCATCGCCAAATGGGAGCGGCAGCCTTCTCCAACGTGAAACTGCAACGGGAAGAAGTCACGGAATCGAGTTTCGCTTATGGAAACGGTGCCGATCGCTCCCGCCGACGTGCCGGAGTTAGTTGCGAAGATAACGGAGTTCCTGGTTCGCATGCGCTCCATGGGGACGGAGGTGGCGTTCTGGAGAGCGAAATCAAACGCGGAGGAGCTCGCGCGGTTTCGCGCCACTCTGCTGGAACTCAACCAGCAGCCGGACTGGATGCGGGATTCCGTCCTGAATATTGCCAAATCGCTGAACGCTCTTGAAGAGTTGAAGAAGGTGATCGGCGCGTTTGTGGCGGAGGTCCCCTTCGAAAGCCGGGTGAACCTGGTCCACCGTTCGCTGATTTCCGTTTACCAACAGATCTACATTCTGGATAATCTGGCGACCTCCCTGCTCATACGGCTGGCGCGACAGGCGCGGAAGGGGGAGGAAAGCGCGCTGCAGGCGGGCAGCCTGTTGAGTGTCGAAGCGCGGCGCGAGACGCGGACGCGGTTTCGAGACGTAGTCCCCTCCTGGGACAGAAAGGACTGGGATCTTTATGACGACCTATGAGCGCGGAGATATCGTGCTGGTGAGCTATCCGGTGAACGATGCGCTTGAGATGCACCTGCGCCCCGCGATGGTCGTCTATGACGTGCATCCGAGCGACACGGGGATCGCGGTGGTTCCGATCAGTCCGGAGCCTTCGGAAACCTATCTCACGCTGCATCTGCCGCACGGATCCTTCGAAGCCGCGCGCTTCGGGCTGCTGCACGCGGGCTACCTGACGGCTTGCGGGGAGATCGTGGTCGAGCGGCCCTTCGTCGTGCGCAAGGTCGGACGCTGCCCCTGGCAGATGCTGAACGAGTTTTTCGGGATGATGGCCCGTCCCGTGATGCCGAAGGCCCCGGTTCGCGAACCGGAACGCGCCGCGCCCGCGGAGAGCCTCGTGAGGGAAGCAACGTATTAGCGAGACGAGGGGCGCTGAGCCGCCAAGAAGGAGTTCAGGAGTTCAATCGCGCAACATCGCGGCGACCAAACCTTCCGCCGTGTGAACTTCCGCTTCGGCATTCACGCGCAGGCCGTGTTTCGCGGCAACCTCGCTGGTGACGGGACCGATGCTGGCGATGCGCGCGCCCTTGAGCAGCGGCTGGCCGCCCATGGCCAGGAAGTTGGCGACGGTGGAACCGCTGGTGAAGGCGACCCAATCCACCCGTTCCGCGCGCTCAATCAACGCTGCGACGGCCGCGACGGAAGCGGCGGGAATCGCACTGCGGTAGGCATCGACTGCATCGACAAGCGCGCCGCGTGCGCGGAGGGCTTCGGGTACGACGTCGCGGGCCGCTTCCGCGCGGGGCAGCAGGAAGCGAACTCCCTCCAATGGCAGCACGCTGAAGGCGGCTGCGATGCTTTCGGCCACATATTGCTCCGGCAGCAACGCCACGGGGCAGCCCAGCGTTTCGAGCGCGGCGCGGGTGGCCGGCCCGATGGCGCAGATCCGCGCGGTTGCCAGCAGATCGCCAAGCGGGGGGAGACCGAGTTCCACGGCGCGCGCGGCTACCCGCTCCACGGTATTAGCGCTGGTGAAGATCGCCCATTGGTATCGGCCGGTTTCGCGCAGGGCGTCGTCGAGCGGGCCGGGATTCGCGGGCGGCAGTATTTCCAGCGCGGGGATGAGAAGCACGGTCGCGTCGCGAGCTTCGAGCATTTCCCGCAGTTCCGCCGCCTGATGGAGCGGGCGGGTGATGATCACGCGCCGGCCGGCCAACTCACCGCGCGGGGGGTCAGGTTTCACGGGGAAGCTCCGCCGCGGCCGCTTCGACCGCTTCGATGATCCTGCGCGCTTCCGATGCAAGGAATTGTCTCGCCAGTTCCTCTCCCAGGCGGGCGGCGCTGGCGATGCCGCCGGCGGTCTCTTTGCGGATGGCCAGACGCCCGTCCGGCGAGACGACCACCGCGCGCAACTCCAATTGATCTTCATGGGCCTGGGCATGCGCGCCGAGCGGCACCTGGCATCCGCCGCCCAACCCCGCGAGCAGCGCCCGTTCGGCCGTGACTTCGGCCGTGGCGCGCGGGTCACTGAGAGCCTGGCAAGCCTTCCAGGCGTCGCCGCCATCGTCGCGCGTCTCGATGGCCAAAGCGCCCTGCGCCACGGCGGGAAGGAATATCGCCGGATTAAGGCGCTCCGCGATATGCGCTTCCAGGCCAAGACGCGTGAGCCCGGCACTCGCCATAACCAGGGCGTCGTACCGGCCTTCCCGCTGCTTGCGAACGCGCGTATCCACGTTGCCGCGCACGTCGAGAATTTCGAGATCCGGGCGCAGCGCGCGCAACTGGGCCGAACGCCGCAGAGAGCTGGTGCCGACGCGCGCGCCGCGGGGGAGCGCGTTGAGCGCGGCCCCGACAAGCGCATCGCGCGGGTCTTCACGCTGGGGAATGGATGCAACGGTGAGGCCCTGGGGCAGCTCCGTTGGCAGATCCTTCAAGCTGTGAACGGCCAAGTCGATGCGCTCTTCGAGGAGCGCTTCTTCAATCTCCTTGGTGAAAAGGCCTTTGCCGCCGATCCTGGCCAGCGGGACGTCGAGGATCTTGTCGCCGGTGGTCTTGATGATCTCAATGCGGCAGGACAGGCCCCGCTCTTCGAGGCGCGCCCTCACCCATTCGGCTTGCCAGATCGCCAGTTTGGAACCGCGAGAGCCGATGCGCAGAATGCGATTGGCGGCGGGGAGGATGGCGCTCACCGGATTCGTTCCCTTTCCGCGGCCACGGCTTCCGTGGGGCTGGGCTCCGAGGTTTCCCCGGTTAATTCCCTGGCGGATTCACTGGGAGAGCCGTCGGGAGATTTATCGGCGGGCTCGTCCGGCGGAGCAGAATCGATTCGGAACGCGCGGCGGAGAATCTCAACAATGTCGGCCCCGTCGGGGTCGGCGGAAAGCCTCCGCAGTTCAGAGATCGGCCCGTGGGCGATCTTGTTGACGATACCGCGGGTGAGGGCGTCGACGGCTTCGGTCTGTTCCGGAGAGAGCGTTGCGAGCTTGCGCCGGGCGCGCCCGATTTCCGCGATCCGGATACGTTCGAGCTGCTCCTGCAACTCCACGATGGCGGGCGCCGCCTCCCGCCCCTTGAGCCGCTGAAGCATTTTCTCCACTTCCAGGCGGACAATCTCTTCCGCTTCGTCGGCTTTCGCGGCTCTGCCCTTGACGTTCTCCTCCACCACCTTCTGCAGGTCGTCGATGTCGTAGAGGAAGACCTGATCCAACTGATGAACGGAGGGCTCCACGTTGCGGGGAACGGCGATGTCGATGAGGAAAGCGGGGCGGTGCCGGCGCGTCTCCATGACGGAGCGCATCATGTCCCTGGTGATGATGTGCTGCGAAGCGCCGCTCGACGTGATGACGATATCCATTTCGGCGAGCCGCTTCGGGAGGTCCTCATGCGGGAAGCTCTGCCCGCGGAAAATGGAGGCCAGTTCCACGGCTCGCTCGTGGGTCCGGTTGGTGACGTAAATGTTCTCCGCGCCGGCGCGGTGCAGGTGGCGCGCCGCGAGTTCGGACATCTTGCCCGCGCCGAGGATGAGCACATGCTTGCCCTTGAGGGAGCCGAAAATACGGCGGGCCAGTTCGACGGCGGCAAAGCTGATGGAGACCGCGCTTTCGCCGATTCCCGTTTCAAAGCGGACGCGCTTGGCGATGCGGAAGGCGCGCGTCACCATGAGATCGAGCATGCCGTGGAGGCTGTGCGCCTCTCTGGCCACCGCGTAGGCGGCCTTGAGCTGGCCGAGGATCTGGGGTTCGCCCACCACCATGGAATCGAGGCTGGCGGCGACACGAAAGAGGTGCCGGACGCTGTCGCGGCCGTGAAGCGCGTAGAAGTGCTCTTCATCGCGCGGCAGACAGCCCGCGCCTTCGGCCAAAAGGAAGCGGAGCAACGCGTCCCTGCCCTCGTGACCGTCTTCAAGCAGCGCCATGACCTCCACCCGGTTGCAGGTGGAGACCAGCAGCCCCTCCGCCACGCCCGGCACGCGGCCGAGACGCCGGCAGGCTTCGAGCAGCGCACGGGAATCGAGCGCGAACTTCTCGCGCAGTTCGACGGGGGCGGTGCGGTGGCTGAGGCCGACGGTCCAGAGATTCATTGCCGCAACACCGCCGCTACGCCGGAATGGGTTACCCACGTGATGCCGCAAAGAAACAGCGCCGCTAGGGTCAGAATCGCCGCTCTCGCGCCCCGCCAGCCGGAGGCCATGCGCAGGAACACCAGCAACAGGTAAATGAACCAGGTAATGACGGCGATCAGGATGCGCTGCTCAAAAATCCAGCGAGTTCCGCTCTCGTTCGAAGCCCAGACGATGCCGAGCACCAAACCCACGGTGAGCGCGAGAAAGCCCCAGCCGAGCGAATTGGCGACGATCTGATCGAGGGTCATTAAAGGGGGTACCGCGTCGTCCCGCGCGGGAAGGCGCTTCTGCTTGAGCTGCCGGGACTTCCAAAGGTAGAAGACCGACACCGCCGCCGAAATCAGCAAGCCCGCGTAGCCGAGCATGATGAAGACGACGTGCGTGGTGAGCCAGACGTCGCGCATCGAGCCGATTTGCAGGGACCGGGTTTCGCCGGCGGTGCCGCCGGTGAGCGCCATCAGGAAGACCAGCGGCATGATGAGTACGGCGAGACTCTCGAAATGGTAAAGCCAGTGGCAAACAAGAAACACGATCGCCAGGACGAGGCCGAGGAGAGAAATGGCTTCGAAGAAGTTGTTGGCCGGGAACGCGCCCACCTCGAGCGCCTCTTCCACGATGGCAACCAGATGCACCGTAGCGCCCATGAGGAAGCTCACGAAGGCCACCCGGAATCGCCCGGGGTGACGGCGGATGAAGGAGAGCAGCGCGACGATCAGGCCCGGAAAATAAAGGATGGCGGCTACGCGAAGCCAGAGAATGCTTGAATCCTGCAACAGGCGATACGCCCCTTCCCGTTCACAATCCGGTTCTCGTTAAATTATAGCGTTGCCGCTCCAGCCAGGACGAATGAGCGAAGCGGGGACGCCCTAGCCGTGCGCGATTCCGGCCTCCACTCCGAAGGAGTCCGGCAGCATCCCATCCGCGCCGTACTCCCAATCTCTTGTGGTGAGGATCTCCAGCGACGGGTTCGCCTCCACCTCGTCGCGGAGCGTCTCGCTGAGTTCGAGCACGTCGAGCAGCATGGTGTTGCGGATGCGGGCAATCTTCAGGGCGGAGGGCTCGAAAACGCCGCAGGAAAGGGCCAGCTTCTCGAGGCACTCGCGGTCCGTCGCGAAGTGCATGGGGGTGCGGATGGCGGTGATCGAATTCGCGGTGATCGAATTGATGTGCGTTGTGTTCCAGTTCACGGAGGCCACGAGGCGATCCGTCACCATGTCCGCCAGCCCGATCCCGACCGCGTTTCCGTAACTCATCTCACCCAGTTCACGCGCAAAGACGCGGCGAATGTGGGGAAGATCGGGGAAGCAGTTGGATTCGCCCCAGACGCTGCGGTTGATGACTTTGGTATCCATGCCGGCGCCGGAGATGTGTTTGCCCATCTCGTCGACGATCAGGATGTCGAGTTCCTTCACGGGGATGCGCGCTTTCCATTGGGAGACGAGCGCGAGCAATTCCTCTTCGTCTTTCTCCATCGTTTCGGCCGGCACCGCCGCCAGCCTGGCAGTGGCGTGGTTGGCATCCTCGAGAATTGCAATCCCGCCGAGGACTTTGCCGGAAGCCAGCACCTGGCGGCCCACGGTGCGAATGACGTGCTCCAATCCGTAGTGGCGGTAGGCCTCGGCGTGATACATCTTCGCACCGGCGAATTTGCCGAGGCCGATGGCCATCATCTTGAAAAGGCCGCTCTCGATGCCGCCGACAAAGTCCGTGTGCCACTTTACGCGGCCGGCCATCATCACGCCGTCGCTTTCGAAGGCGAGACGGTCCATGAAGGCTTCGATGCCGTCCGAGGTCCTGCCGAGAGAAACCACTTCCAACTGGCTGCGAATGGGGCAGCCCATCGTGGCTTCGGTGATGCCGTAATGCGCCAGCACGTCGGCCTGGCCTTCGGCGGTGGCCGCGCCGTGGCTGCCCATCGCCGGAAAAATAAACGGCTCGCGCCCGACAGATTTCCAGTAGTCCACGATCGCCCTGGCAATGACGTTGATGTTGACGATTCCGCGGCTGCCGACACCGATGGCCACGCTGCCGCCGGGCCTGACTTTGGAAGCAAAATTGGACTGGGCGAGTTGGCGATGGACCTCGGCCGGGATATCGGCGATTGCCCGATTGGGGAAATGCTGCTTCACCAGAAGGACGCGGGGGAATGGCATAGGTTCACCATATCACCGGATTGGGCGGCGGGAAACGGTTGCCTGGGCACGACGCGGCCAGGGAGAGCGGAGGGACGAGGGACGTCCGCCGCGCGGGCTAGATGCCCGCTTCGTTCCACTGCTTTTCGAGCAACTGGCTGTATTCGGCAGAGGCGTAAATCTCGAAGACAAAGGTGTTCACCGCGATGGGGGTGAAGGGGCTCAACTGCTGGCGGCAGGCGTAGAGGTAATCCGTAAAGCGGTGGTAATCGAGGAGGAAGGTGGGGGAAATGATATCGAACGCGGGCAATTCCTGAAACACCGAACGCAGACCCAGGGCGCGCACAAAAATGTTGCGGTAATCGACCACTCCCCACGAGAGGAGCTTGTTGCGGACGCCGTTGGGCGTACTCTCAATTAGGTAACTGGCGAAACTCTGTTGGCAATAGTTCTGGCCGATCAGTTCACGGTCGTTCTCGACGAACTCCGTGCACTGCTGCAGCCAGCGCTCCAGATCTTTGCCCACGAAATAGAGCATGCGCAGTTCCAGATAGCGGCTACGGGCCACTTTCCCGATCAACTCGTCGTCGGTCTGGGTATCGTGGGGGAGCAGGCCGTGCAGCATCAGGTTGGCACGGGAGCCCTCAAGCATACTCTCCGGCGAGCCTTCCTCCGCAAGGGGATGGAGGATCAGCGGGGGGAGTTCGCGGGTTTTGGTCGCCGGACGTTTCGTAGCTTGCATGCTCTGTACTTATCGGCCGCACCCGGGGAGTGATTATTCGCCGAGCGCGAAAACCTTACTTTCTAACGGCGATTCCGGCCAAAGTTGACGCCCGCGGCGGGGAAATCCGGTGAACCAGACCGATTCCCGTTCATTCCGACGCCGGAGCATCTTCGGGGAACGAACTCTTCAGACCGAAACCGATCCAACCTAGCTTTGAGGACACTGGCATGATACCGATGCCTCCGCCCGAACCTTGATCTTCGCGTCGTTAACAGGGATAACCAAAGGATATTGAGTTTTGGGCAAGGATTCAAGGCTTTCGCCGACTTTGAAGGTGGGTTAGTACTAGAGGACTTTCGCCCCCGGATTGGGGGTGTGTGGCCGACCGCGACCGGCTATTCCTGCTGGAACGGGTTGGAGGGAGAGGCAATTTCGCGCAAATTCCGCTGGACGGCGGGGTCCTGGCCGGGCACGAATTCCACGTCGCCCGGTGAATCCGCCAAGAAGAGGAGGGTTTCATACGCCACCGCTAACACGGACTGCGCGCCTTCGGGATTCAGGGTATCCGCGGTGTCCCGAGCCGTGTGGTATTCGGGATGCAGGCCGGTAAAGAACAGCAGGGCAGGGATGCCGGCGTCCAGGAAGGTGCCGTGGTCGCTCATGTTGTAAGGGTAATCGGAGATGCGGCGCAGGCTGAGGCCCGCCGCCTGAGCGGCCTGTTCCGTGGGGGGAATCAGGGAGGGAGCGCTTTCCAATCCAGCAACAAAAAGTTCGTTGTCGCGGAGGCGGCCCACCATGTCGAAGTTAATCATGCCCGCCAGATGCCCAGGAAGAGCGGGAAGTCCGGATTGGGCGGGATGAACGGGCCAGGAGGAGGCGCGCTGGAGCAGGGCGGCCGACCCGAAGAGCCCGTGTTCTTCGCCCCCAAAAGCGACGAAGAGCACCCCCCTCCGGAGGGTGGGCCCATGGGCTACGGCTCGCGCCAGTTCGAGCATGGATGCCACGCCGGAGGCATTGTCGTCCGCGCCTGGGTGGAGGAGGCCCTTTGCCGCCGGATCCATGGCGAAGCGCTTACCGTAACCGATATGGTCATAGTGTGCGCCGACGATGACGTATTCGTCCGTCTGGCCGGGTTTCCAGCCCAGGACATCGAACCCCTCCGCCGACTTGCCTTTCAGAGTGACATGCAGGGACGCGCGATAACCGGGAGGGAAAGCAAAGGAGTGTGGCTGGCCCTCGCGGTCAATCTGGCGGAGCAGTGCCTGCAACGCAACACCCTGCTCCGTGAAGAAGGGGGCAAGGGCCGCCGCGCGCGCCAGGAGGACAGGAATCGGCAGTTTTCCGGGCCCGGCGGATGCGGAAAAGGGAGGCAGTTCGTCGTTCAACTCCGAGGGAAGCCGGTTTGAAACCAGCACCAGAGCGACGCCGCCCCGCTCGGCCACGGTATTCGCTTTCGCCGCGAAGCTCGCATCGGGCGTGAAATCGAGGCCCCGGAAGCGGCTATCCGCGATGCGTTCCTGCGGCTCGCGGCGGAAGGCAATCACGATCTTGCCGCGAATATCGAGGCCGTTAAAGTCGTCGTAATCGCGCTTTGGGTCCGCGATGGCGTAGCCGGCAAAGGCGAGTTGCCGGTTTAGGAGCTTCGCGTTCCCGGAGAAGGAGAGCGGCTGATAGTCTTTCCGCAATTGGAGCGAGGTGGCGGAAGCGGGTCCTGCTACCTGAAAGGAATTGCGGTTTTCCGCGTCCGGCAATTCGAGATCAAGGCTCACCGGGAAGGCGAGGCGCGCGCCCAGACCAGGCGCGGGACGGAGCCCGAACTCGCGAAAACACTCCTCAATATAGGCAGCGGCCCTGGCTGCGCCTTTGCCGCCCAAGGCTCTGCCTTCGAGCCCTGGATCCGTGAGGAAGGCGACATGCCTCTGCCATCCGTCCACCGAAAAATCCACCGCCCCGCGCGAGGCCGCGGTTGCCTCAAGCAGCAGCAAAGCGGCGGCGAGGCAGACGCCAAAGCAGCACGCAAAACGGAGGTACGGGCGAGTGCGGCGCGCGGTCACTGTTTGAAGATGCCCGGCAGGGTGACCGAGCAGCACTCCTCTTTCTTCTTCGCGGCGGCGACGTATTCGAGCTCGGTGTCGATCACCTGCTTCAGCGCCTGCCATTCGAGCTTTCCGCCGATCTGCCGTCCATTCACGAACATGGTGGGTGTGGAGGTCAGGCCAAGGTTCAAGGCGTCCTGGAAACTGGCGGTTATGGCTGCATTGATACCGGGGTCCTGCTGGCAACGGCCCAATTGCAGGGCGTCGAGGCCATTTTTCCCGGACCACTCGAGGAACTTGCCGTTGAAGTTCATCTTTGAGATGGCCGGCTGCTCGTCAAAGACCCAATCGTGATACAGCCAGAACTTCTCCGCGCTTTGGGCGGCCACGCAGCGCCCCGCCACCGCGGCCTGCTGACTCCAATCGTGGATCTGGGTGAGCGGGAAATCCAGGAACACCATCCTTACTTTGTCCGGGTAGGCGCTCAGCAGATTGCTGCGCAGAATTTTCGCTTCCTCCCGGCAGAACCCGCACTGGAAATCGCTGAAAACGGCGACGGTTACGGGAGCATCGGCAGGTCCGATGCTGGGACGCCCATCCAGTTTGAGCCGCGCCTGCTCGGCGGCGAAGGGGTAGCCTTCCACGGGGAAAACGGTTTTGCCCAGGCGATCGCCCGCTTGCGCGCGAACGAGGTGCTTGCCATCCGGAGAGAGCAGAAACATCTGAGTAATGGCGGTATGCCCGGCGCTGATTTTCACGGGGAGATCGAAAAATCCAGGAAGCAACTTCGACGGCGTGGCCTTCTCGAACTGGACGGAGACTTCCTTCGGCCAGAGATTGACATAGCGGAGGTAATCCGCCAATTCCATCTGGTTGATCTCGGGCGGGAATTCGGCTTTGGGCGGCGTTGCCTGAGCGCCCAGACGGGCGGAGCCGATCACGGCCATCGCCAGGCCAAGAATCACAATGGGCAGAAATTGGAATCGACGCATATACAAAGCAAGGGACGAATGCGGAGACGGCGCGTTACGCGAACTCTTCCAGCATAGCCCCTTCCGGGCGAGGCGTGGATCGCCGGCGAGACGACGAGACGCTCGATTTCAGCACCCTCATTTATTCCCGGTTACCGCTTCTTCGCCGAACGGATCCTCTCCGAACGCTCCCGGCATTGTCCGGGCAATTTTCGGCGAGTTCCATGCTCGATTGTCTAGCGGAGCGGGCCGGCATCGATGGAACGGCCGCGGATCGACAGGATTCACGATGGGGGACTGTGAACCTCACAAACGCATCCGTGCCGAGCGCTCACACTGTGACCGTGATCGCCTCTTTGCCGACGGGACACTAGCGTGTGGCGGCAGATCCTTTCCCTTTCAACTCGCGCAGGAAGAAATCGAGCATCAGGCGCTGCATGTGGGTTTGGGCGTCGCCGGTGACGCCGTGGGTTTTCTGGGGGTAGAGCATCATCTCGAACGGCTTGCCCGCCTTCTGGAGCCGGTCTATCATTTGCAAAGAATTCTGGAAATGCACGTTGTCGTCCCACAGATTGTGGAGTAGCAGCAGGGATGCCTTCAGGTGGCCCGCCTTGGGGAGCAGGGAAGCGGCGTCGTAGCCTTCCGGGTTCGCTTGCGGCAGATCCATGTAGCGCTCCGTGTAGATGGAATCGTAGAAGCGCCAGTCCACCACGGGAGCGCCGCTGATGCCCGCGCGGAAGGTGTCCGGGGCGTTGAGCAGGCAGTTGAGGGCCATGAAGCCGCCGTAACTCCAGCCACTGACGCCGATGCGCTTCTCATCCACAAATCCAGTCTTCTTGAGGTACTCAATTCCGCGTAATTGGTCCTGGAGTTCGACGGCACCCAGCTTGCGGGCCACCGGCGTTTCGAAGGCGTGGCCGCGGCCCGAAGTCCCCCGGTTATCCAACTGCCAGACGGCGAATCCCTGGTGGGCGTAGACCTGGTCCATCGTCAAGCCGGCCCAGACGTTGCGGACGTTTTGCGCGTGAGGCCCGCCGTATACCTGGACGATCACCGGAACCTTTCGGCCCGCCTGGAAGTCCGCTGGACGGATCAGCTTCGCGTAGAGAACGGGGCCGCCGGGGAGCTTGATCGTGTGGAATTCCACCGGCAGGATGTTGTAGGCGGCGGGCACGGTGGCGTCCCGCGCCGTGAGGGTGGCCAGCTTTTGGCCGGCCGCCGAGTAAATTTCCTGGCTAGGCGGCAGCGTGATGCTCGAATGGCGGGACACCCACCATGCGCCATCGGGAGAGAAGTTCGCATCCCAGGTGCCTTCCGCGCCGGTCAGGCGGCGCATGCTTCCGCCGTCCAGCTTCAACGCGTAGATATGGCGTTCGAGCGGGCTTTTCTCCGTAGCCGTGAAGAAGACAGTCTGTTCCGATGCATCCACGCCCAGAACACCACTCACCTCCCAATCGCCCTTCGTAAGCTGCCGGGCGTAGCGGTCTTTCAGGAAATAGAGGTAGAGGTGCCGGTAACCGGTGTTCTCGCTGGTCCAGAGGAAGGCGTTGAGCGTGGGCAGGAAGGTGAAATCGTCCGAAAGATTCACCCAGTACTCATCCTTTTCGGTGAGAATCTGCTCCGCTTCGAAGGTCTCCGCGTTGACGAAGAAAATGGTGAGTTCGTTCTGGATGCGATTGAGCCGCTGCACCGCCAAATGCTTCCCATCGGGAAGCCAGTTCACCCTGGCGATCAGGTACTCGCGGGGATCGCCCAGATCGGCGAAACGGGGTTTGCCGCCGGAGTGGTCCACGATTGCAAGGCGCACACCCGGGTTCGGTTCGCCCGCCTTCGGGTATCGCTCCGGTTCGGGCCGGGGCGGGGAGGCGAGATAGTCCGCTTGCGGATAGAGGGGCACTGTCGCCATATCGAACTGCAAATACGCGAGGCGCTTCGAATCGGGGGACCACCAATAGGCGCTGGGAATCTGCAATTCTTCCGGGTACACCCAGTCAAGGCGTCCGTTCATTTTCTCCGGCGTGCCCCCCGTGGTGAGGGCATGCAGAAGGCCGCTTTCGACATCAAGGCTGTAGAGGTCGTAATCCTTGCGAAAGCTGATGGACTTGCAATCCGGCGAGAGCTTGGGGTCCGCTTCCTCGTACAGGGTTCGCGTCAACTGGCGCATCGGCGTCTCCGCGTCCGGCGCGGTGTCAATCCAGAAGAGATCGCCCTTGAACTTCACGAGCATGTGGCGGTTGTCGGAGCACCACTGGGCCGCCTGTTCTTTCACTCCGCGATTCTTCCATTCGAAAGCGGGCGGGTTGGGAACCGGCGCGGCGGTCTGGCAAAGCTGGTTGCAATCGGGGAGCGCGCGAATTTGCTTCGACGCAACGTCGTAGTAAGAGGGCCGGCCGTCCCGCTCGAAGAAAAAGCCCTTGGAATCGGGACGCCAGACGATGCCGGTGGCGAGGGGCTCGGCGGTGTCGCGGCGAAGATCGTCGAGGCGGATCGTTCGTTTCTGCGCGAGCGCCCCCGCGCATAGGATTGCCGTCGCTAACGCCGCCGCCATCCGTGAAATTCGCATTTCCCCATTCTAT
This sequence comes from Acidobacteriota bacterium, assembly GCA_014584705.1. Classification (GTDB taxonomy): domain Bacteria; phylum Acidobacteriota; class Terriglobia; order Bryobacterales; family Bryobacteraceae; genus JACTMJ01. Next base: position 193,485 of record JACTMJ010000009.1, read on the forward strand.
GCGCGAGAGGGAAGCGCCCAAGCCACGAGCGGTCCATTCACGAGTGTGAACTCTTCGGGCACACCTCCGGACGCTCAGCGCACACTGGCGCCGGCTAATGAGGGCGTAATCGCAACGAAGCCGAAACGAGCCACGTGGATCGTGAGGTTTGCGGGCAGGTCGGTGTTGCACGGTACGGGATCTCTCATCCGATAGTCCTGTACGTTTCAGAGGGTTTCTGTCGGAAGGGGCGACGAAATCGCGGACGCAAAGAGCCGATTTGCGATCTAGAATTGCTTACGCACTGGGGCGCGCTGGGGTAGATTCGCGATTCCCGTGCGAAACATGCAAGGGGTAAAACGATGAAGAAACAACTGACCATGCTGGGTCTCGCGCTGTTGTCGGGTGTTTCCATGCTTTCTGCATCGCCGATGAAGTTCCACACCGTGTTCGCGCCGGAAGGAGCGGGCACGGGGAGCGGTACCGGCTATTTCGAGTTCGATCCGGATGCGAACACGCTGCTGATCGACGTGGACTTTTCCGGGCTGAACGGCATCACGACGGTCGCGCACATCCATTGCTGCGTGACAACGGCGGGCACGGGAACGGCGGGAGTCGCGGTGACGCCGACGACCTTGCCGGGATTTCCCATGGGCGTGACGAGCGGATCATACATGATTACGCTCGATCTGACTTCCACGAGCACGTACACGTCCGGCTTCCTTGGAGGATCGAGCCCGGCGGACCCAACAGGCGCGGAAGCCAGGCTGCTGCAGGGCATTCTGGACGGGAAGGCTTACTTCAACATTCACACCAACCTGTTTCCAGGGGGAGAAATTCGTGGCTTTCTCGCTCCGGTTCCGGAGCCGGGAACGATCCTGCTGACGGGTCTCGGCTTCCTAGGCCTGCTGGGCATGCGACGCCTCCGTGCACGTTAGGCGGCTGCTCGAAGGTTGTGGGAATTGCAAGGGCGCGCGAGACCGGCGGCACTCCGCTCGCGCGCCATTTTTTGCTTCTCCGTCGGTACGCGCCAATTTACGATGCGCTGATGAAGCCGAGACTCGCTTTCGCAATCGAAGGCATCACATATCCAGGGGATCGACGCTCTTCTCCGCGAACAGAACTATGGATGCGGGAGGAAGCGAAGCGCGGGGGAAATTGCTCGCCTGGGGAAACCCGCGAGGGGATCGGTTACCCTTAGGCTATGCCGTTGGTCGAGCCTAGCAAAGAAACGATTCGAGAAGAGTATGAGCGTCTGGCGGATGCGTTTTATGCCCATCCCGCCGCCGCGGCGATACACGATATCCGGCTGTATCACTGGTATCATACCGTCGATCTGGGCAACGGGTTGGTGACACCTGGCCAGTATGACTATCGCGAGACAGTGAGCGCGTTTCCGTTTCCGGAGGATATGCGCGGTTTGACGCTGCTGGAGGTGGGTTCCGCCACCGGCTTTTTCGCTTTTGAGGCGGAGAGGCGCGGCGCCACAGTGACCTCCGTGGAGCTGCCGTCCTTTCATCAGTTGGACCGCTTTCCCGGCCAATCGCAGACGCGCTTGCTGCGGCGTCTCGCCCAGATGCGCACGCCCGACGCCCCGCTGGAAACCGATCCCCTGGTGGCGATGTCGAGCGGACAGACGTACTTCTACCACCTCGACGGACCCTTCCAGTTTTGTTACCGCCAACTCAATTCCAGGATTGATCGCATCTATTCCACGATCTACGATTTGAAGCGATCGGCCATTGCGGGAAGGACGTTCGACTATGTGCTGCTCGGCGATGTGCTGGTGCATCTCTTCAATCCGGTGGAGGCAATCGCGACAGCGGCCTCTTTTGCGAAGGGGAAGCTGATTATCTCCCAACTGCTGCCGGAAGTCGCCACGGATGAGCCGATTCTGCACTATGTGGGGGGCGAGAACCTGGATGAAGACGATCTCTGCTGGTTCCTCCCGAACCTGCCATTCTTTCGCCAGTTCTGCCGGAAACTCGGCTTCCGCTCGCTCGAAGAGACCGGGCGGAACACGGGGTTCCTGCGTCCTTCGGGATATGCGTTTGACCGGAGCATTCTGGTCGCCTCACGATAGGCGTACGCCGCGGTTTTGCTTATCCCCGGCGTTGGCTCCGCTGTTACAATGAAAGCCTTGCGGCGGGGCGCTTGCACTGGGGTCCGAGCCGCTTCGAAGGAGGGGTTATGAAGGGCGATCCGAAAGTGATCGAGTTTTTGAACATCAGCCTGAAGCGCGAGTTGACGGCCATCAACCAGTATTTTGTGCATGCCAAGATGTGCCAGAACTGGGGCTACACGAAGATGGCGGCATATATGCGGAAGGAATCCATCGAAGAGATGAACCATGCCGACAAGCTGATCGAACGCATCCTCTATCTCGAAGGCGTGCCGAACATGGTGGATATGTTTCCGATCCATGTGGGCGAAAACATCAAGGGCCAGTTGGAAAGCGACTTTCAGCTTGAGAAAGAGGCAATTCCGTTCCTCAATGAGGCGATGGCTTATTGCTCCGAAGTGGGCGACAACGGCTCGCGGGAACTCTTCAAGGAGATCCTGCTCGAAGAGGAACACCACTACGATTGGCTCGAAGCCCAGTTCGGACTGATGGAGGAAGTGGGCATGCAAAACTATCTCGCCAGTTGGATGGGCGCGGGCGAAGGGCCCACGGGCAACTAGCGATCGGGCGATCCCGGCAAGCATCGAACACCGGCGGCGCGACCCTCCTGGCCGCCCGCCGGTATCCAGGATTTTCACGTAACGCCAGACAGGGGATCTCGATCATGGCCTTGCCGTCACCGCAGGACGTTCCGATTCCGTCGCGAGGCGCTCCCGCCGACGATCCGCCCCCCGGCTTCTTTGGCTCCTGGCGGAATGTTTACCTGTGCGTGGTAGCCTACCTGATTCTCTTGATTGCTCTCATGTACGCATTCCGGGTGGCATTTGAGCGATGACCACGCTCGATTGGTTCGTCCTGATCCTCACCCTCGGCGGCATCGTTGTATACGGCCTCTATAAGAGCCGAAACGCCAACACGGTGGAGAACTATCTGCGGGCCGGCCGCCAGATGCCGTGGTATGCGATGGCGCTCTCCATCATGGCCACCCAGGCCAGCGCGATCACCTTCATTTCCACCACCGGACAAGCCTACGTGGATGGCATGCGCTTCGTGCAGTTCTATTTCGGATTGCCGCTTGCCATGGTGATCCTGTCGGCCACGGCCGTGCCAATTTATCACCGCGCCAATGTCTATACCGCATACGAGTATCTGGAGCAGCGGTTCGACGGCAAGACGCGCAGCCTCGTCAGCATGATTTTTCTGATCTCGCGCGGACTGGGCGTTGGCGTGGCGCTTTCCGCCCCCGCCATCGTGCTCTCGATCATCTTCGGCTGGAGCGATACGACGACCTCGCTGGTGGTGGGTGCGGTGGTGGTGGCCTATACGGCGATCGGCGGCGTGCAGGCCGTGACGTGGACGGACTTTCAGCAGATGATCGTCATGTTCGCGGGGATCATTTTCGCGTTCTTTCTGGCGATCTGGCTGATGCCCGCCGACATCTCTTTCGTGGATGCGCTCTCGCTTGCAGGGGCCGCCGGGAGGCTGAACGCAGTGACCGTTTCCGCGGACTGGAATGACCGGTACACGCTCTGGAGCGGGCTGCTGGGCGGCATGTTTCTGGCTCTTGCGTACTTCGGGACCGACCAGAGCCAGGTGCAACGGTATCTGCAGGGTAAGAGTATTGCCCACAGCCGCATCAGTCTGCTCTTCAACGCCGTGGTGAAGATTCCATTCCAGTTTCTGATTTTGATGGTTGGTGCGCTGGTTTTCGTGTTCTTCATCTTTGAGAAGGCTCCGGTGCTGTTTCAGCCGGAAGCGATGCGGGCGATCTCCGCCGAGGCGCAGGCGGCGCGCTTCGCGCCGATCGAGCGGCGTTACGACGAGGCTTACCAAGCGAGACGGCAGGCTGCGCGTGAGCTGCTTGCGGCCGACGCCTCCGGCGACAGCAGCGCTTCTCAAGCGAGCCTTGCGCGCTTCAAGGATGCGGTGAAAACCCTCACGGAAACACGCCGCGACGCTTCCGCGCTAGCGGCGGAAGCGACGGGCGACGCCGGAAGCGTCAATGACACGAACTACATTTTTCTGCACTTCGTGACGAAGTACATGCCCGCCGGCATTGTGGGCTTGCTGATGGCCGCCATTCTCGCGGCCGCCATGTCCACGATCTCCGCTGAAGTGAACTCGCTCGCTACGGTCACGGTCGTCGATATTTACCGCCGCATCAAGGTGGATGGAAGCGACCGGCACTATCTCTGGGCATCGCGCATCTTCACCCTCTTCTGGGGCGCGTATGCCGTGGTGGTGGCCAACTACGCCAAGACGCTGGGCTCCTTGATTGAAGTGGTGAACCGCGTGGGGTCCCTCTTCTATGGCGGCATGCTGGGCGTTTTCATTCTCGCCTTCTACATGCGGCGCATCGGCTCCAACGCCGCGTTCTGGGGAGTGATTCTGGGGGAGGCCGCGATCTTCGCGTGCAACTACTTCACCACCATCAGTTACCTGTGGTTCAACGTGATCGGCTGCGTCGTGGTGGTAGTGGCGGCCTGGCTGCTGCAAGGGCTCGATCGCAAGCCGGCGATTGGCGGCGCTTAATCGCCGCCGCGTGCGGCGTTAACCTAACCGTCCAGCGCCCGCCAGAGTTGCTTCCGCCTCGTTCACGCGGAACACGCTCTCCGGCTTCACGAACTCCGCGCGCAGCAGCGCGAACGCGACACCCCTGCCGAGTGCCGGGGAGTAGGCCGCGCTCTTCACGACGCCCGCTTCTTTCTCCCCCGCCATCACGGGCGTATCGGCGGAAGGCGCTTCGTGCGCGTCCACCAGCACGCGAACGAGCAGCCGGTTGACGTTTCCCCGGGACTTCACACGCTCAATGATTTCCTGCCCGATGTAGCAGCCTTTATTGGGTGTGACTCGGCTCATGAGTTGCGCTTCGTGTACGAGATGTTGATCGGAAAAATCCACGCCATGGCGCGGTCGCCCGAATTCAAGCCTCACCGCGTCGGCGGTGGAGATGTCGCATGCCTGCGCGCCCGCGGCAAGAAGCTTCGCACGCGAAGCTTCCTTCCTTGCGACGGGTGCGTAGAGACGGTAGCCAGCACCGCCCGTGTAGCTGTACTTCGCCACGAGGATGCCGTCCCAAACGGTGTGCGCGTACTCCTGGGCGGGCAAGGGAACGCCCAGACCATCGAGCAGCCCAGCCGCTTGCGGGCCTTCGACGCCGAATACGGCATACTCGGCGCTGACGTCTTCGAGTTCCACGTCATCCATGATGATGAAGCGATCGAGGTGCTCCATCAACAGTTCCCTGGTCTCCGGTTCGGTATCGACCAGCAGATCCTCATCGCGGCAGAGTACGAGCGCCTCGGCGAGGATGCGGCCTTTGTCGCTCAGAAAAAGCGCGATGCCACCTTCTGTTTCCGTCAAATTCTGGATGCCGGTGGTGGTCATGGCGTGCAGGAACCGCGCGCGGTCCTCCCCCTTCACCAAAATCAGGCCACGGCCTTCCAATTCGATCAGTGCGCATTGGTCGCGCAGAGCGTTGTAAGCATCAAGCTGCATCGGAACTCCAAATACCCCCTGGCGCGGCCTCGCGAGCGGCAAGGCGGAGCCTCAATCACCCTTCAATTGTACAATCAGGGTGATGTTCCATCGTGTTTTCACACTCGGCCAACTGCAATGCAACGCCTCTCTGCTGGGCGATGAAGAGACGCGCGAGGCTCTTGTGATCGACCCCGGCGAAGACCCCCGGACGCTGATCGATGCGATCGAGGAAGGCGACTGGCGGGTGAAGGAAATTCTGTTCACGCATGCGCACATCGATCACGTGGCCGGAGCGGCAGAAGTGCAGCGGCGGACCGGCGCGCCCGTGGCGATGCACGCGGCGGATCTCGGGCTCTATGACAGCCTCCCGGAGCAGGCCACGTGGATTGGCATGCCAACGCCGGAGCGCGTGGAAATTGCCCATTGGCTGGAAGAGGGCGAGGAGATCGAGTGCGGATCGCTGCGCCTCAAGGTGCTTTTTACGCCTGGCCACGCACCGGGCCATGTGAGCTTCTATCTGGCCGAGCAGGGAATGATCCTCTCGGCCGATGTGCTCTTTCGCGCGAGTATCGGCCGCACCGATCTGCCGGGCGGAAATCATCCGCGGCTAATCGAGAGCATCCGCACGAAGCTCTTGACGCTGCCGGATGAAACGCGTGTGATCGCGGGGCACGGACCGGCCACCACCATCGGCCTCGAGCGGCGGACAAATCCGTTTCTGGTGGGTGTGGCCGTTTAGCGCGTCATCCCGCCGCGCGCGGAGCTTCCGCTCAGGTCCACTTCGTCCGCGTATCCCGTGAGTTCGAGGTAGCCCACGCCGCTGACGGCACTGCCGTTGCGAGTTCCAGTAAAGCGCATGGCGCCTTCCCAATAGCTGGGGCCGATCCTGCGTTCGCTGCGCAACTCCTGCGCCTGCATGCGAGGCTGCGCGGAGAGCACGAGACCAAGGCGGGGAACCGCGATCTCCCAGGCAATGGGATACACCGCGCCGCTTTCCGGACTCTTCCAGGTGGCGGTGGCGCGGCATGAAAGATCGTTCAAATACAACTGCGTGGCTACTCCGTCCTTCGCAACAAAGGTTCCACCAGAGAAGGGGTCCACGGTACCGTCCCGATTCCGCAGGCGGTAAATCATCAACTCGGTATCGTCGCTGAGTTGAATGGAAAACCAATCCCAGCCGGTTTGCCGGCCGCTCAGCGAATGGGTGAAGAACTCGTGGTCCATCCAGGAACTGCCACTCACGGCGAAGCGCTTCCCTTCGAGGACGATCTCACCGCTCGTTCGCAGGCGGGTAAGCGAGATGTAGTGGGACGCTTTGCCCGCGCCCGCGGCCTTCTGGTGAACGCCGTTCTCCCCGTGCAGCACGGGCGCTTTCTCGCTCATGAGCCGGAGATGCAGCGAAAAATCCGGATGCACGGCATCGAGTTCCCAGGTGCGATCGTTGGTGAGCCGGACGCTCCAGTTACCGTTCCAAATGCGCCGCGCTTCGCGGTCCGCTCCGGCGAGGCCAGGTCCCGCCCGGTTGAGGCGTTCGCTATGGCGGAAGCGTTGGATGCCAATATCGGTGAGGGCGAGATGCGCGAGATAGAGTTCGCCGCTATCCCACACGCCCGCGGACGGCTCTGGCCGCGCGTGGCGGCCGTGGCGGAAGAACGTAAGTTCATAGCCGAAATCCCTGCCATCGGCGGAGGTCATATTCCCGGTGAAATACCACCACTCGGTGCGGAACTCCGGATGCGCGAAGTGGTCATAGGGAAAGGCATAGCGATAGCCGGGCAAGGCAAGCTTCCACTCCGCGGCGGGGAGCCACGCCACGAACATGGTCAGCAGCAGGGCGAGGGCGCGCGTGGCATTCATTCTTCGTGGATCACCTCAATGGGATTCAGCCGCGTGGCTGTGCGCGCCGGGAACCAGGCGGAGGCCAGCGTCGCCAGATAGATCAAGGTCAGCGCGCCCGCCAGCAGCCAGCCGGGCCAGTGGAACTGGAAGGTCCAGCCGAAACTCTGCCGGTTGATGACGTAGATCAGGATGAAGGCCAGGCCGAAGCCCAGCGCCAAACCTACCGCATTGGAAATCAGGCCGAGCAAAGCCGCCTCGAAGTAAATCAGGGAGCGCACCTGTTCCTTGGATGCGCCCAGAAACCGCAGCAGGCTCAACTCCCGTCGGCGGTCAATGACGAGGGCGACCAGCGCACCGGCCATGCCCATCACGGCCACGAAAATCGCCACGCCTTCGAGTGCCCACGTGATGGCGAAGGTCTGGTCAAAAATCCGCATGGCGTGCTCGCGCAGGGTGCGGTTCTCGATCAGCAGAACCTGCTTTCCCGCAAGGAGTGACTCTACGGCGCGCTCGCCTTCCGTAAGCGAGACTCCCGGCTGCAGCGTAACAGCGATGTTCGTGACTGCCTTGTTCGGAAATCGCGGTTCGAATACGTGACGGTCTCCGTAAATCGCGCCACGTTCGCTCGAATAGTCGCTGTAGACGCCGAGCACAGTGACGTTCATTGTGCCGCCGGGCAAGGGCAGGGAAAGCGTGTCGCCCGCGCCGACGGAGTGCTTCCGGGAAAAGGGTTCGCTTACGATCACGAAGGGTCCGGTGGGGAGCTTACGCAGGATGGCTTCGCGGTCCTCTCCCGGCAGAAAACGGGTACGCCCCTGTTCGAGCATGAGCCGGGATTCGCCAAAACCAAACGAGGCGGGGAGGCCGTCCATCTGGATTGGCATGGTACGGAATCGATCCACAGCCGCCACCTCGGGCAGCAATTCCATGCTATCCGCGAGGGAGGCGTCCATCAGGGGAGAAGCGCCCGGTGAGGCGGGGGCGGCGGCGCGGAGGTAGAGGTCCGCCGTCAACTGGGTGTCCATCCACAGCATCACGGTCTCGCGAAAGCTCCCCACCATGATGCCGACACTCGCCATCATCGCGATCGCCGTCGCCAGCGCCCCCACGAGCACGGAGGTGCGACGCAGAGATCCCGCAAGGCTGCGGAAAGCGAGCATGGCTTCCACGCCGAGCACGCCGCGGATGCGACGCCGGGTGACGCGGTTAAGCGCGTTCACGAGCGCGGGCACCAGCAGCGCCGTACCGGGAATCAGTAGCAGCGTGGCAAGGTAACCGAACAGCGGGCGGCCATCGACGGGCGGAAGCCAGCACAAGGCCGTGCCCACCGCGATCAACGCTGCACCCGTCAGCGCGAAGCGCGATGCGGAAATCCGGACGTCGTAGTCGCGGCGGCCGCGCGCCATCGCTTCCACCGGAGCGATGCCGCCAGCCTCCCGCGCCGGTGCAAGCGCGGCCAGCAGAGACACTGCCGTTCCCAGCGCGAGGCTGGTCGCGATATGGCCCACGCCCAGTACAACCGGAGCGGGCGTGCTGCTTACGTAGAGTGCATTCACGGTGGCGGCCAGCACGCCGACGGCGGCTTCCGCCATCGCCAGACCCAGCACCGCGCCAATCGCTCCGCCGATGAGGCCGAAAGCGGCTGCTTCCGCCAGGAACAAGCTCTGCGCGCCCGCCCGCGTCAATCCAAGTGCCCGCAGGATGCCGATCTCCGCGCGGCGGCGCACCACGGAAACCGAAACCGTGTTGTAGATCAGGAACGCGCCCACCACCAGCGCGATTCCGCTGAGGATACGCAGATTCCAGCGGAAGGCCCCCAGCATTTTGCGATTGGCCTCCAGATTCGCGCCGAATTCGCGCAGTTCCACCCCGGGCGGAAGCACGGCCTCAATCGCGTGCCGAACTGAGGCTTCGCTCTGGCTCGCGAGCAGCGAATCCGGCATGCTCACTTCGATGCGATCAAGCAATCCCGCGCGGTGCGTGAGGCGTTGCGCCACGGGGAGGTCCAATACGATGGCACGGATCGGCCCCTGTGCTTCGCCAGAATCAGCGAATACGCCCGCCACACGCAACGTTTCCAGGCGGTCCTGCACGACGATCTGGAGAGGATCGCCGGTCCGAAGTCCGAGGTCCTTGCCGGCCCAGGCCGCATTCGCTGTATCCAGGATGGAAATGGGCGTATCCTCGCCCAGCACCACGCCGCGCTGCGCGTGTGCAATCAGGTCGATTCCGATGAGCGGAACAGTTGTGCCGCTCTTAACGTCCCGCACGTACTCTTCCACGCGAGCGTCGAAGCGCAGGGGCAGAGGCAGGGACGAGAGCTTCGCCAGGACCTCTTCCTTCACGCCGCCAGCACCCGCGATTTCGAATGCCGCCTTGCCCGTGAGGGTCTCCATGGATGAGCGGAAAGAGCCCGCCGCGGCGGATCCCGCGAGATCGATCGCGATGACTACCGCGACGCCCAGGGTAATGGCAGCCAGCGTGAGCAGGCTGCGTGCGGGTTCCCGAACGAGTGGCCGCGCGATCGCGCGGTAGAACAGCTTCAGCCCGTGCATGCGGCGCGCCTTACTTCTTCGATCACACCATCGCGCAGGTGAATGATGGTATCGGCAACCGCCGTCGATTCCGCGCTGTGGGTTGCCATCAGGACAGTGGCGCCGTGCTCCGCGGCCGCTCTCCGCAACAGTTCCAGAACGACATTGCCGGTGGAGGTGTCGAGGTTGCCGGTCGGTTCGTCGGCCAGCAGCACCTTGGGGTTGTGCACCAGGGCGCGCGCGATCGCGACCCGTTGCATCTGCCCACCCGAAAGCTGATGCGGCATCCGAGCGGCGAGCGCGCCCATCTCCACCCATTCGAGCCGCTCCATGGCCCGCTCCCTCGCACGCGGAGCCCCGGAGAGCAGCAGAGGCAGTTCGACATTCTCCACCGCGTTGAGCGTTGGCAGAAGCTGAAAGAACTGAAAGATGAAGCCGATTCTGGTACGCCGCAGTCGCGTCAAAGCAGCATCATCGAGGCCGCTTGTGAGCTGGTCTTCAATCCACACTTCACCGGAACTGGGGAAATCCATCGCGCCCGCGAGGTTGAGGAGGGTAGTCTTGCCACAACCGCTCCGCCCGACCAGCGCGACGAACTCCCCTTCCTCGAATGTGTACGTGAAGCCTCGCAGCGCCAGCGTGTCGCTCTCATTCGCCGCGCCCCGGTAGCGCTTCGTCGCATTCACCATTCGCAAGACGGACATACTTCTCCCTTGGATTCCGGACCGTTCGCTCAGATTTCCGTTTGGCGGATGCGCGCCCGGCCTCTTCCGCGCGGTGTACCTTCAGCATGCGCCAACGGCCCCCGCCGTGCCAAACTGAAAGGTGCAAGCGCGGGAGACGTGCCCGCCCGCACTTACCTCATGTTGCTTCGTGTCATTCGCTCGGCCTGGGTCTGGGGCCTCACCGGATTCCTGGCCGTACCCCAGTTTCTGATGATGCTGGCGATCCGCGCCTTTGACCGAGACCCCTGCCGGCGCCGCACCGGCAAGTTTCTTCATGGCTGCGGCGCGCTGATTACGCGTTTCGTTCCGGGCTGGCGCGTTTCGATTGAAGGGTGTGACCCGGCTACGCTCAAGGGCCCGTTTATCGTCGTTGCCAACCACCAGAGCCACACGGATATCCCGGTGATCTGCCGCCTTCCTTTCGATTTTAAGTGGGTTGCCAAGAAGGAACTATTTTCCGTTCCGGTGGCCGGATGGATGTTCTCGCTTTCCGGCGAAATTGCCGTGGATCGCAAGGATTCGCGCGCGGGCGCGAAGGCGCTCATCCAAACCGTGAAGTATCTCGAAAACGGCTTTTCCGTCGTCTTCTTTCCGGAGGGTACCCGCTCGGACGGCGGACATCTCCTGCGCTTCCAGGACGGGCCGTTTCGCATCGCTCTGAAGAAGGGAGTTCCCGTCCTTCCCGTGGTCGTGGAGGGGACCGGAAAACTGCTTCCCCGAAAGGCGCTGCTTTTCACGGGCCATAAGCTTTTCCGGGTGCGCCTACTGCCGCCGGTAACGACGGGCGCGGGGGAATGGGAGGATGCGGGGGCACTCCGTGACGAAGTGCGACAGCGCATGCAATCCGCGCTCGATGCGATGCTGGCGGAGGATGGCGGGGTAGCGCGGGCGAGCTCCATGCGTGAGCCGCTCCCATCCGCGTGAACGGCCGATCTTGCTGCCCGGCCGCGGGAGCGTTCACGCATTCCATCCACTGATGCAAAGACTCAAACAGTTGCTGCCTGAGATCCGCCCGATGACGGCGCTCGCGATTCCCGTCGTGATGGCCGAACTCGGCTGGATGGGGATGACCGTGGTGGACACGATGATGGTGGGCCGCCTCAGCGCGGAGGCCATTGGCGCGGTGAGCTACGGGGCGCTCTTCGTGAATGTGTTCAGTTTCTTCTGCCTCGGCCTGTTGCTGGGCCTCGACACCCTCATCAGCCAGGCGTTCGGCGCGCGCAACCTTGACCGCTGCAACCACTGCCTGATTCAGGGAGTCTGGATCGCGCTCCTTGTGACGCCGATTGTCACCCTGCTCGTATTCGCGACGCTCCCGATCGTCCGGAATTGGGGCGTGGAGCCGCGGCTGCTTGCCGATTCCATCGCCTATCTGAAGACGCTGGTGTGGAGCATCCTTCCCTTGTTGCTCTATGTCGTTTTCCGGCGCTACTTGCAGAGCATGAACCACGTTGGCATCGTGATGTTCGCGCTGATTTCCGCCAACCTCGTAAACGTGCTTGTGAACTGGCTGCTGATTTTCGGCAACTGGGGCTTTCCCGCGATGGGCGTCGAGGGAGCCGGCTGGGCAACCTGCCTTTCGCGCGTGTATATGTTCGCGGTGCTCTTCGCGTTTGTGATTTATAAGGAACGGGCCAAACCCACCGGTCTCTTTCACGCGGCTCGCGGAATCGATATTCCCGTGGTTCGCGCGCTGCTCGTGCTGGGCCTGCCCGTCGCCCTGCAACTGACGGCCGAGTACGGCGTTTTCGCGATGGCCACCGCGCTGATCGCGCGTATCGATACCCTGTCCCTGGCGGCGCACCAGATCGTCCTGAATGTTGCCAGCGTATGCTTCATGGTGCCGCTCGGAGTGAGTTCCGCGGGAGCGGTGCGCGTGGGGCAGGCCGTGGGCCGAAAGGATGCACATGGCGCGACGCTTTCCGGCTGGACGGCTATCGCTCTGGGCGCTGCTTTCATGCTTTGCTCGAGCATCACGCTCTTTGTCGTACCCGATTTCGTCCTGCGCCTCTTCACCACGGATCGCAGCATATTTGCGATCGGCGTGCCGCTGCTCTATCTCGCGGCTGCCTTCCAGTTCTTTGACGGAGTACAGGTGACGGCGGGCGGCGTGCTGCGCGGGATTGGCGATACCCGAACGCCGATGAACGCGAACCTGATCGGGCACTGGCTGCTCGGCCTGCCCGTGGGGGCGCTGCTGTGCTTTTGGCTGGGCTGGCGAAGCGTCGGCATCTGGGCCGGGTTATCGATCGGGCTGATCTTCGTATCGGTGCTGCTTCTCTTCGCCTGGCGCAAGGCCACTCAGCGCATGGACGCCGTGATCGAAGCCGCTTCCCATCACTAGCTAGGCGGGCTTGCGGCGCTTCTTGATCATCTTTAGTTCGTTCTTTTCGCCGGGCACCACGTGGTATTTCACCTCGTCCATGATGCGCTGAATCAGTCCCAAACCCAGGCCGCCCGAGGCGCGTTCCTTGATCAGCACTCGCGGATCCTTGCATTTCACGGTATCGGGGTCAAAGCCCTTGCCCTGGTCAATGACGTCGATGCGAATTTGCTCATCGTCGATGGTGGCGCGCACGGTCACCTGCTTGCTCGCGTCGTGCCCGTAGGCATGCTCGATGACGTTCGCGCTCGCTTCGTCCACGGCCACGGCCAACAGTGCGGCTTCCTCGTCGCTGAGCGAAACGCGTTTGGCGATGTCGCTCACGAAGGAGCGGATCATGGCCAGGTTCTCGTTCGAGGAGGGCACATGCAGCGTGAAGGATTGTTCAATGGATTCGGGCATCGCTAATCACCCTCCACCGCCAGGTTTGAACCAGCGTCAAAACTGGCCACGGCGTCGTCGGCCGTTGCGAAGATCTGGAAGATCTCGTTGAACCCCAGAATGTCGAAGACCTGCCGCACCTTGCTGATCAGGCCGCCGATACGGATGTCGCCGCCCTTCTCCCGAACCTCCTCAATGAAGCTCATGAAGACGCCCAGACCGGCGGAGGAAATGTACGTCAATTCGCTTCCGTCCACTACCAGTCGGTATGAGCCGGCGGCGACTTTCGCATGCAGCGCGGCTTCAAAAGCGGGCGCGGTATGGGCATCGAGGAAGCCCTTCAAGCGGAATACCTTCACAAGGCCGATCTGCTCTTCCCGAATTTGAAACGATTCCGGCACGATGTTGCTCCTCCTCGCCGCTAGCGGCATTCCCTCAAGATATGTGTCGTTCCCCGTCCGGCTACAGGCCGGAACCCGTCGCGGCCCCGCCCGCTCCATTCCCGCTATGATGCTCCAAAATCGCATCGCCCGCCTTAATCACAAGCACGGTGATGTCGTCATGCACTTCCGCGCCGGCCTGAAAGCGGCGGATCTCGTCCATTACCCGGTCCCGGATCTCGATTGCCGTCGACGCCCGCGCCGTCGTCACCACGCCGGCAAAGCGCTCTTCTCCGAACTCTTCGCGGCGCGGATTCATGGCTTCCGTGACACCATCGGAGTAGAGTACGGCCACATCCCCCGTGTGCATGCGCACCGTGGCGGCCGACAGCTTCTGGCGAAAAAGCGAGGAAGGAGTGAGCCCCAGGCCCAGGCCTCGCGATTCCACAAACCGGGCCTCACCCGAAGCCCTTACGTGCAGCATCGGCAAATGGCCCGCCCGCAACACTTCGACGCTTCGCGAAGAAGAATCAATCGCGGCGAGGGACATGGTGACGAAGTTGCGCCGCCGCATTACCTCGTACAGCCGCTGATTGAGGGCGGTGGCAATCTCCATCAGATCGCCGCGGTCAAGGCGCAGCGCATTGAGGAGGCCCTTGGTAAGCGTCATGTAGAGCGCCGCGGAGACGCCCTTGCCGGAAACGTCGGCCACGCAGCAGGTCCAGCGCCCGTCGTAAAGCCGGATGTAATCGTAGAGGTCGCCGCCCACCTGGAGTGCGGGCTTGCAGATCGCCGAGAGTTCAAAGCCTTCCACGTAAGGCGGCTGGCTCGGGAGCATCCGCTCCTGTGCCTGCTGCGCGAGGGCGAACTCGCCAAGCATTTGTTCCCGCTGCGACAGCACCGCGCGCTGCCGCTCCCGCTCAAAGAGCGCGAGCTCTTCGTCGGAGAGTTGCTGCTCTTCTTCCCTGGCCGGGTTTCGCACATCGAGCACGAAGGAGATCGCCGCCACCAGCGACGAGAGGCACAAGAAGAGGATGCCCCAGCTTCGCATCGTCGGATCGCCCGCCACGGCGAGAAAGAGGGAGCGGCTCAGAGGCGCGGCCAGCAACCCGCCGAGCACGGACGCCAGCACGCCGAAGCGGGTGTACACGTACACCATCAGCGCGCCGGAACTGAGCGCGGCAATCGCCACCGCCTGCCAGGGAAGATCCGCCACCCGGAACGTGCCGGTCGCGGCCGCCGCCAGCAGCACCGCCGGCGCGCCGCGCATGGCTCTGGATTTGATGAACACCTTCAAAGCGGGGAAGCAGAACGCGAACGCGAACAGGACGGCAAGAGAACTCTGGGAGGCGAGGGTTCCGGCAACGGGGACGCTCAGGCCCAGTGCCTGGCGCGTGACGCCGTCGAACAGAACGCCGGGGATCCAGCTCAAGGCCAGATAGGGCACGGCTATCCACAAGGCCGCTACCAGGCCCGCGGTCCAGAAAGCGCGCGCGACGGACGCCTTCGCCCAATTGAGGCGAAGGAAGTCTTCGACTCCCAGCCAGCGGCGAAAATCTTCCACGTCGCGCACGGATCTCCCGGCCGCGATCAGCACGGTTGCAACCGCCCCGCTGAGGACGTAGATCATCAGGAAGTTGAAGGCGCGCGCGGGCTCCGTGTACCAGTCCGGCGGCAGGCTCCGGAAGCGGTCGCCAGCCACGAGATCGGCCAGCAGCGCGGCTCCCACCACGGCACCGGTCCTGAGGACAAAACTCCAGGGGAGCCGCCCCCGGAACAGGTTTAGCACCACGAGCACAAAGGCCATGACGATCCCGGACAGGCCGATGGCGATCGAGACGAAAACCTCGTGCGCCACCGTGTCTTCATACTCCCTGGCGCGGTTGCGAAGGTTTTCCAGCACCAGGGGCGCCAGTGCAAAACGCCGAATCGCGTCGTCTCGAACGGCGATCGTGAGCTTCCAGGCGATCATCGCCGCGGGGCTCTGTTTGGTGGTCCATTCGAAGACGATGTCGCGCCCTTCCACCACCGCGTCCGCGGTCAACTGAAAGCCGAGATCCGCGGTGAGGGCGGCGATGGCGAAGCGCCACTGGGAACGAAAGGCGTCGAAGGCGAGGGCGCGCGCCCTCGCCGCCTTCCCGCTCTCCAGTTCCGTGGCGCGGACGGGGGTTTCCGGCTCATCGCGAAGGCCTCGGAAAAAGCGAAGCGGCGTGCCGGTGGAATCGAGAGTCACGCGGCACATCCGCCGGTCGGGTCCGTTGAAGGTGTAGGTAACCGAATACGGACTGCGCAAGCGCCATTCCGGGCTAACCAGGTTGCGTTCCCAGGCCAGCCGAAGGGCGGGGTCGCGGTCGGAGGCGCTCGATGCCGTCCACCCTTCCACATTGGTGCCGAAATCCGTCGCTACCCTTCGGGCGGCCGCTTCGTAGGAGGAAGCCGAGGGGATCTCGCCATAGCGGGCGAGCGGCTCCAGCGAGCCGGCATGGGAGACCACATAGCCCAAGCCGGCGGCGGCCAGGGCAAAGAGCAGAAGCCATTCGATCTTCTTCACGCCGCTTGCTCCGCGGAACCGGATTCCGTGCTTACGGTATGCACCACGATCAGCGTGCGATCCTGTTCGCCGCTCTGCGCCTGCCAGCCGGAACTGCCGCCCATCGCCGCATGGGTCAGTTCGAGCAGCGTCGCGCCGGCGTCGCTTCTCGCCACGCGCCTCCATTCCTGGCGAAGCCACTCGCGGAAATCGCCGATACCCGCCCGCAAAAGGCTCCGCTCAAAGCCGCAGCTATAGATGAGGATGGATGCGCCGCGCGGCAAGCGAATCAAGCCGTGCCGCAGGGCAAGCCTCCGGTCGCGCAAGCGCCGCGAACTGCTCATCTCGGAAGCGGAGCCCTCTCTCACGCTCACCGCTCCCGTCTCCGACGGCTGGATCGAGATCAGCCCGGGGAAACTCTCCGTGCGGGAATACGCGGCCGTGGCCTGCTCTCCATCGAGGATCACGAAACACAGGTCCGGGAACGCATCGCCCGGCTGAAGCAGCGAGGAGAGATTCTCGAGCAGATCGGCCAGCAATTCGCGCGCTGAACGGGCGGAATTTACGCGCTCGAGCAGGAAGCCCTTTGTGAACGCGATCACCATGGCGTCCAACAGGCCGCGTCCGCCGCCGCTGATCGTCAGCACGCCTAGCGAACGCGGCCCCAGCGGGAAGCAATCGTAATAATCGCCGCTCACCATTCGCGCGGGGCGGCAAACCGCGGCGAGCGAGAACCCCTCCACCCGCGGCAACTCCGTCAGGGTCAACTGCGCTTGCGCCACGGCAGCAACGGAAAGCTGCGCGCTCAGGCTCTGCCGTTCGGCCAGCGCCCGCGCGTAGGAGGGTCGCACCTCCTCGTCGCTATACTCCTTGCCGTAGCGCATCAGAAGCAGGCTGGCCACCAGCGTGGCGAGCGCCACTCCATGCATCAGGACGACGGTGGATTCGGGAATCCTCGTCAGCATCTGCACATCGGTAAGCACGGCCAGATATCCGGCGAGCACACGGCAGAGGAACGCCGTCATCACATCGAAATAGTAGACCAGGGTCAAGAGGAAGAACGCTTCGATTCCCAAGGTGAGGGCTGCGCCGGGCAGGGTGACGAATCCGCCGTGAAGCAGAAAGAGATTCACCAGCATGATTGCCAGCAGAAACGCCCATGCAGGCCCCCTCTGACGCCGTAAACGTCCTACGACGCTGAGCGGAATCAGGAGACCGAAGAGCAGCACGAAGCCCACGCTAAGAGGGAGCAGCAGGAAGATCATCACGGCCGGAAACTGCGCGTGCGCCATTCGGTAGACAAACAGCAGGGACGCCGTCTCCTCCACGCCCCCCTCGAACGCCAGATTCGTGAGCACCTGCAAAAAGAAAAGCCAAGCCGCCGCCACAAAGCCGAAGATGAAGGTCCGGGCGACGGTACGTGAGAAAAGCCTGCCGGTGAGCAGCGCGTCAAAAGAGGTGAGCGACCCGCGGAACAGTTCCCGCACGTCGCCTTCGCAGGCGGAGTAGCTAACCCCGGCCAGCAAGGCGGACACCACCAGGAACAGGAGCACGAACGCGGATGCCGCCGGGGGCGCCCTCTCGCCGATGTTGACGCCGAAGACGATACCCTGGTCTCCGGTGAGGAAGATCAGCCCCGCCAGCGCGAGCAGGTAAAGCGCCACCACGACCGCCCTGGCGTGCGATATCTCCTGGTCGATCGAGCGCTGGATATAGCGAACCAGCATATACAAAATCAGCGCGATGATGTAAAAAGGGGCGAACCCGGTGAGAGTGTTATAGAGCCGGGCAACCAGCCCCGCGCGTTCCACGAAGTCCGCCGCCACATCCGCGTCGACCGATTGCGAAAACACCGTTCCACCCGCCACATCGAAGCGCAGCCGGAAGGAAAGCTCGGGAAGATCACGATGAACGGCGGTCCATTCCACGCGGTAGAATCGCCGCCCCCTGGGGTCCGTTTGCTCGTAGACGCGTTCTTCCGAAATTTCGTAATCCGACGGGGAGACGATCCGGATCCTCCGGGCGCGCGCGCCGGCCACGGCGGCCTGTCTGTCGCCCAATTCGCCCCCGAATTCGTTCAGCAGGGAAGGCAGCCGATAGCCGGTGACGACGCCGCTGGGCGAAATGGACACCTCGGTGGCATCATCGGCCCGCGCATCGCCGCCGGACTGAACCCGGACACTCGCTGGGGCGGAGGGGAAGTCTCGGATCCGAGGGAGGGACTTGCCTAAACCCAGGCCGCGGTGGATGTACTCGAGGAAATTCCGGTTCTCCTCGAACTTCAATCTCCAGTCGCCCGCGGCAACCATCACGCCGCGTTCGGCCAGAAACGTCCGAGCGATCTCAATGCAGCGCTCGCGGTTGGTTTGAATGGCGAAATCGCGAATCTGATAACGGTCCAGCTTCCAGCGCACGCCGAGCGCCAGCACGAGCGGCGTCAGCGCCAGCAGCGCGATCATCGCCGGCCGGCCGGCCCAATGACGCCAGACTGCATTCAGGCTTTCCCGCGGAAACCACATATACGGTCGATGTCCCGGCCCGGCGCGCCAACGCGCGAAGCCCCGCGCGCCGCTAGGGCTTTCGTTTCAGCACCATCAGCGTAATGTCGTCGTGTTGCGGCGCGTCCCCAACATGATACTCGATTGCCTGGAATATCCCTTCCAAAATCGTCTCCGCGCTCTCTTCCCGCAGCCGCTTCATTACCCCGGCGAGTCGATCCAGGCCGAACTCTTCGTCCTGAAGATTCAGCGCTTCCGATACGCCGTCCGTGTAGATCGCAACGAGGTCGCCGGGCCGGAACTCCGCGAGCGCCTGTTCCTGCGTGGCGTACGGCATCATGCCCAGAGCGAGTCCGGGTGAGTCAAGCAACTCCACCTTGCCGTCCGCGCGCAGGAGCAGGGGATTGTTGTGGCCGCAATTGACGAAATCGGCCGCGCCGGTTTCGGGATCGAGCAAGAGGAGAAACGCCGTGGCGTAGCGGTTCGCGGGGGTATTGGCGTGAAGCAACTTGTTCGCTTCGCGCGCCACCGCTTCGAGGGTGGGTTCATGCTCCAGCAGAGCCCGCAGCGTCGCCTGAATGTTGCTCATCAGAATCGCGGAGCCCATTCCCTTGCCGGCGACGTCGGCCACGAGATACAGAATGCGGCGCGCCCCGCCTTGCGTCAGACGCATGCCGTCGAAGTAATCGCCGCCCACCTGCCGCGCCTGCCGGTTGCGGGCCGCGACTTCCCAGCCTGGCTCCACCGGCATGACCTTGGGAAACAGATCCGCCTGGATACTCGCCGCCAACTCGAGTTCCTTCTCAATCTCCCGCGCCACCAGCGCTTCCTTCAGAAACCATGCATTCTCGAGAGATCCGGCGGCGCGGCTGGCCATGGTCAAGCCGAACTCCAAATCCTCCCGCTTGTAGCGCCGCTTGTTCAAGCGGAGCCCGCAAAGAATCAGGCCGATCATTCGCTCACCGGATCGAAGCGGAATCAGCATCGATCCGGGCGGAATCTCCAGGCCGCGCAGCCATTCAAGCTCAGCGCCAGCTCCCAGAAGTACCGCTTCGTTCAAATCCTTGTAGCGGCCGGCGAGGGCTTCCATCTGGGCGAACGTAAATCCGCGGGCGCGGAACACGTGCTCCTGCCCGTCGCGCCAGGCATGCACGGCATAGCGGGAGATCGCCCAGCGCCCCGCGAAGGTGAGCGCCAGCATCTGGACGACTTCTTCGGCATCCAGCGTAGAGCTGAGGCCCCGGCCAAAATCGAGGAGGGCGCGCAGTTCCTGGAGCCGCTGGTTCATTCGCTCGTTCAGGCGCTTCGATTCCTCGTGCGCCATTGCGTTCGCGATCGCGGTGGCTCCGAAGCCCAGCAAGATGCGCAATCCCGGCAGTTCATTCAGTTCGAAATCCTGGGCCGCCACCGCTCCCAGCGCGATCACACCGGCGCTATTGTCTCCGTTCCCGATGGGCAGGATCGTTTCCAGGCGTCGCTCGCGGAAGGCGGATTCCGTCACGCGAGACCCGGGCTTCAAATCCGAAATGCCGCGCACGACCAGCAATTCCAAGTGCCCGGAGGCGGTGCGCACCGCGGCGGCCCCCCTTGTGGACCGCGCGCGCGCCTGTGAAATGCGCAGCAGGTGCTGGAGGATTTCCTGGACGGAGACCGACGTATTCAGCAATTCCACGCTTTCGAGCAGGTCTTCGAGTTGCAGTTTGTCGAGCGTGGAATTTTCAGCCATGGATCCTGTCCCGAGGCCGGGGAGCGCGCCGCATGCCCCCGAAGCTTCCATTTTCGCCGATTCCCGATCGCCAGGGGTTCGCACCGTCAACGCCGTCCGGTTCGGCGAAGATAGTGTTTGTGCACTGGATTCTCGCGGCCCTCCTTTTCCCGATCGCGCTTCTTGGGGCGATCCTTCTCCTGGGCCTGCTCTATCAGTTTGCCGGCGAATGGATTGACAGCCGGCGTTTCCCCCCTCCCGGCCGCCGGGTAGAGGTGGACGGACAATGGCTCCACTATACCGAAGCGGGAGCGCACGGGAAGGGCGAGAGCGGCCTCGCGCGGGAGGGTGTGCCCACCATCGTTCTCGAAGCGGGAATCAGCGCCAGCAGCATCACCTGGTCGACCGTGCTGCCGCGTCTCGCGCGCTTCGCCAGAGTGATCGCCTACGACCGCGGAGGTCTGGCCTGGAGCGGCCCGGCTGCCGAGGCGAGGCTCGCGGGCCGCATGGTGGCGGAACTGGAGGGGTTGCTGGACGCCGCCGGCGCTCGCGGTCCGCTCCTGCTGGTGGGCCATTCTTTCGGCGGGTTGCTGTGCCTGATGTTCGCCGCGAAGCACCGTGAGCGGGTTGCGGGTATCGTGCTGATCGATCCTGTGACGCGCTGCGAGTGGCTTCCGCTGCGGCCGAACCAGGCGGCGCGCCTCAATTACGGAGTCCGGATGGCGCTGCGTGGGGCGCTGCTGGCGAAACTGGGCGTGGTTCGCCTGAGCCTCGCCCTGCTGGTCCACGGCGCGCGCGCGTTTCCGAAAGCCGTCTCGAAGGCGAGCAGCGGCGGCGCGAACCGGGCCATCGAACGCTGGGTTGGGGAAGTGAGGAAGCTGCCCGAAGAGTGCTGGCCCAGCGTGCGAGCCCATTGGAGCGTCCCGAAGACGTTCTTTTCCATGGCGTCGCACCTTGAGAATCTTCCGGAGAGCGTTGCCCAATATGACCCGGCGACATTCCCCGCGCACGTGCCGCTCACGGTGCTGAGCGCGGAATCCGCCGGGCCGTACGCGGTGGCGGAACACCACGCCGACGCGAAGCGGTCTCTGGTTGGGGAGCACCGCGTGGTGCCCGATAGCGGCCATTGGATCCACCTCGATCAGCCGGTAGCGGTGATCGAATCCGTCCTGCGGATGCTGGCCTTCGTGGAATCTCTCCAATACCCGGACGGCAGGCCGGACGAAGCCGCCCCCGATGCGCGCGCGTGAATCCGGCTTGCGCGGCGGGGCCAGAGTGGCGTTCCGGGGGTGGCGAGGATACGGACATCTCCTAACCGCGTCACCCGGCCGGGGTGTCTGGCATCTACACTGGTAGCGTATGGAACTCGAATACGTCGGAATTATCGTGGTCATACTCCTGGTGCTGGTCTTCCGCTTCACCGGCGGCGGTTGAGCACCGCGGCGGCCCGACGGTTCGTCGGGCGCATGCGGCTGGAAGCCGGGGAAGAAGAAATAGCCGTCTGCGGCGCGCGGAACCGTCCGTTCGGCGGCGAATGTCCGGAGGGAGCGTCTTGCGCGAAGCACCGGTTTACGGGAAAGCGGACCTTCGATCACCGCCGCGCCGCCGGGTATTTTGATTCCCGAGCAATCGTTCCGTCTTCGCCGTAAGATAGAGGCAGGATATGCAACCAGCGCTCCACCGCCTGTCATCCCGCATCCTGGTCGTGGATGATGAGCGGCACATTGCGCGATTTCTCGAATTCCTGCTCAAGAAACTGGGCTACCAGACCGCCGTCGCTTTCGACGGCGAGACGGCACTGGAAGTGAACCGCAGCTTCCGCCCGGACGCGATCCTGCTTGATCTGATTCTGCCGGGGATCTCCGGCCTGGACGTGCTTAAGAGCATTCGCGCCGCGGCCACGGAGGACTCTCCGGCGCCGGTGGTCCTCTTGCTGACCGGCCTCAATTTGCAGGACCTGCCCGCCGATATCATGGAATTTGGCGTATCCGCCCATTGTCCGAAACCAGTCGCGCCGTCCACGCTGCTGCGGCATCTGCAGCGCCACGGGCTTTACGGATATGCCGCCACAAGGACGGCGAATCCGGGGGCGGCATCCGCGGGGGGCGGCAAGTAACCCCGGATGGATCCCGTCAACGAGTTTCTCCCCTACGCCGCCAGCAGCGCGGTTTTTGCGCTGGAGCCGCAGGTCCGCAAGGCTCTCCGCGGACGCCCGGCGGAGTTTGCGAGAGCGGTGGGCGCCGCGTTTGCCTGGGAGTATTCCGGAAACCTCACCTGGATCGTCGAACAGCCCGACGCTTCCTTTTTGATCGCGGGCGGGGAGTACATTCCCAGGGCCAGGCCGGCTGACGAGGCTGGCGATGGAGAAGGCCCCGCGCCTTCCGACGCCGGTTCGAGCGACGGCGTTGCCGCGGCCGCGCGCCCCCGCCGCTACTACCGCCGGATTCCGGCCACCCTGCAGAGCGTAGTGGTCGGGTACCTCCATATTTGCGCCCCCTCGCGCGAACTGGCTTCCGGCCTCAACAGCATGCTCGGTTGCACCCTTGAACTCGTGGAGAAGGAACGCCAGGAGGTGGCGCTCCTCGAGGAACTCAGCGCGAGCTGGGAGAGCCTGGACGCCCTGTTCGAATGGACGGTGGACATGCGCAACCTGCCCGACCGGCAGGAAATGCTGAACCGCATCATCGAGCGGGCCGTGGCCGTACGGTCCGGCGCGAACGCGATTCTCTGGATCGAGGACGAAGGCATGCTGGTGCCCGCCGCCTGGGTCTGCCCGGCGCCCCCCGAACCCCGCCCATTGCGGACGGGGGTGGTCGGCCGCGCGCTTGACCAGAAAAGCAGCCTGATTCTCCGCCGCGCCGGGCATCTATCGAGCATTCTCGACAACGAACCGGAACTGGCCGCCGCGGCCTCCGTCGTAGTGGTTCCGATTTCAACGCAAAGCCAGTTGCACGGGGCGCTCGAAGTCTGGATGGACGATTGCGAGGAGGATTTCGAGTCTCCTCATCTGCGGCTGCTCGAAGCGCTTGCCATGCAGGCGGCGCTCGTCGTGGAGAACGAGCGTTTGTATGCCGTGCAACTGGAGTCCGAGCGATTGCGCCAGGAAGTCGATATCGGATCCCGCATCCAGCAATCCCTGCTGTTTTCGCGAGTGCCGGACCGCATCGAGGGCGCTTCGATTGCCGCCGTTACCCTGCCTTCAAAAACCATCGACGGCGATTTCTACGACATCGTCGACTACAGCCCATCCTGCTTCGACGTGGTCGTCGGGGACGTGATGGGCAAGGGAATTCCCGCGGCGATTCTGGCGGCGGCCGCCAAGAGCGGGCTCTTTCGCTCGCTCTGCCAGCTCATGGTGGATACCGGACGCCGCGAGATTCCGCAGGCGGACGCCATCGTCACCAGCCTGAACGCGGCCGTGGCCCGGCAGATGATCAGCGTCGACAGCTTCGCCAGCCTCAGCTATGCCCGGTTCGATCTGGGCCAGGGCATGGTTACGTTCGTGGACGCGGGCCACACCAAGACGTTTCATCTGCGCGTGCGGGATCAGCAGACGTTCCTATTGCAGGGCGACAATCTGCCCCTGGGGATCCTGCAGGAGGAGGTCTATCAGCAGATTGCGCATCGCTTCGAGCCGGGCGATATTTTTGTGTTTTACTCGGATGGCATCACGGAGGCGCGCAACCCCTCGGGCGAGTTTTTCGGGGAGTACCGGCTCTATGAATGCGTCCGGGAATTCGCAAGTCTGCCCGTCGAGGCGCTGATCGAGAAGATCCGGTCCACGGTGGTCGCGTTCAGCCAGAGAGAGATCTTCGAGGACGATCTCACCTGCGTGGTAATCCGCATTCATCCGGCTTCGCCTTCCAGCGCGGAGAAGCGGGAGAGCCGCTCCTTCGCAAGCGACCTGAAAGAGCTATCCCGCATCCGGCAATGGGTGAACGACCTGTGGCTTCGCTGGGCGCCCCGCAGCCATGCCGAGGATGCGCTCTATCAGCTCATCCTC
Source organism: Acidobacteriota bacterium (assembly GCA_014584705.1). GTDB lineage: Bacteria > Acidobacteriota > Terriglobia > Bryobacterales > Bryobacteraceae > JACTMJ01. The sequence goes on from JACTMJ010000009.1 coordinate 218,044, forward strand.
GCGGTGAATGAAGTGGCCAGCAACGTCATGCGCCACGCCTATCGGGGCGATGCCTCGCAGCGGCTGCGCATCACCGCCTGGGTGGAAGACCAGCGTTTCTGCCTCGAGCTGGCGCATACCGGAATCCCCTTCGACCCGGCCTCGACCACGCCTCCGAGCTTCGACGGCACACGCGACGGGGGCTTCGGGATATTCATCATTGCGAAATCCGTCGATAAGATCGTCTATACGCGCAACGACGGAGACTGGCACACGATTAGAATAGTGAAGAGCTTTGGCCCCGGTCCGGAAGAGGCGTCCGCGGGCTAAGCGGCCCCAAGCGATGCGGACCTTGTGGCGACCGAAACAAGCAAAGGAAAAAGAATATGGCATTGGTTACCACGAACATGGATGGCGTCGTCGTCATCGAGATCCCCGGCCCAAGCCTGGATGCGAGCAACGCGAAGGACTTCAAGAACGAAGTGGGCCCCTTTCTGACGAACGAAGGGAAGGTGATCTTCGACATGCAGCATCTGGGATTTGTCGATTCAAGCGGGCTTGGCTCCATTCTTTCCTGCCTTCGCCAGCTCAACGCGTCCGGCGGCGACCTGAAGCTTTGCGGAATGACGAAACCCGTTCGCGCCCTGTTTGAACTGGTGCGCATGCACCGCATCTTCGACATCTACGACACCCGCGAACAAGCCCGTGGCGCCTTCACCGCTTAAGGGCGCGCCGAGGCGGTTCGGAGAGACGGAAAGAGCCTGAAACGGAAAGACCCGCGCGGCTTCCTATCGTTGAGCGGGCCGTGAACGGCGATTTCCGTGATTGCGGGATGGAGCCCATCTGATAGAATCGTGGCCAGTCACCGCGCGCCGCCTGGGTTGGCGCGCTGCGTCTGTCCCAATAAGAGCAACAGGAACCATGGAAGAGATTGCAGTTTTTCCGCCCAGCGCCGACTTTGTTTCGCGCGCCAACATCTCCGGCTACGCCGCGTATGAAGAGCTTTACAACCGTGCCGCGGACGACCCCGAAGCGTTCTGGGGCGATCTCGCGGGCCGCGAGCTTGCCTGGTTTGAGAAGTTCCGGCAAGTGTTTGAATGGCAGCCGCCGTTCGCAAAGTGGTTTACCGGCGGCAAGCTGAACGCCAGCTACAATTGCCTGGATCGCCACATTGAGGCGGGCCACGGGGACCGGGTGGCGTTCCACTTCGTCGGCGAGCCCGGCGACACGCAGGCCGTCACCTACCGCGATCTGCATCGCCGGGTCTGCCGCCTGACCAATGCGATGAAGCGCGCGGGTTACAAGCCGGGCGACCGCGCCGTGATTTATATGCCGATGGTGCCCGAGCTGCCCGTGGCGCTGCTTGCCTGCGCGCGCCTGGGCGTTACGCACAGTGTCGTATTCGGCGGCTTCTCCTCGGAGGCGCTGCGCTTCCGCATCGAAGACCTGGAGGCCTCGCTGGTGCTCACGGCCGACGGCGGCTGGCGGCGCGGCAAGGAAGTCCACCTGAAGCAGACTGTCGATGAAGCGCTCAGCGAAGGCTGCGCCACCGTGACGAACGTGGTCGTGTTCCAGCGCACGAAATCCGAGGTGCCCATGCAAGCGGGGCGCGACCATTATTGGACGGATTTCGAGGCGGGCGTCGCGGACGAGTGTCCGGCCGAGCCGCTTGATAGCGAGCACCCCCTGTATGTGCTTTACACCTCCGGCACCACGGGCAAGCCGAAGGGAGTCGTCCACACCACGGCCGGCTATCTCCTGCAGACGACGATGACGATGAAGTGGGTCTTCGATCTGCGCGACGGCGACACTTACTGGTGTGCCGCGGACGTCGGGTGGGTGACGGGCCACAGCTACATCGTCTATGGACCGCTCTGCGCGGGCGCGACCAGTGTGCTTTACGAGGGCGCGCCGGATTACCCGCAGTGGGACCGCTGGTGGGAGATCATCGAGCGCCACAAGGTGAGCATTCTCTACACCTCTCCCACGGCCATCCGGGCCTTCATCCGGCAGGGCGAGGAACTGCCGAAATCGCACGATCTCAGCAGCCTGCGCCTGCTTGGTTCCGTCGGCGAGCCCATCAACCCGGCGGCCTGGCACTGGTATTACCGGGTCATCGGCGGGGAGCGCTGCCCCATCGTCGATACCTGGTGGCAAACCGAGACCGGCTGCATCATGATCTCTCCGCTTCCCGGCGCGATCGATTGCAAACCGGGTTCGGCGACGAAGCCGCTGCCGGGTATTGCCGCCAACATCGTCAACCTCGATGGCCACCCGCTCGAAGGTCCGGGCGAGGGCTATCTTGTGATCTCAAGGCCCTGGCCCGCGATGGCGCGCACGCTCTGGAAAGATCCGGAGCGCTACACTTCGAATTACTGGTCCAGGATTCCCGGGGTGTATTTCTCGGGGGACGCCGCCCGGCGCGACGAGGACGGCTACATCTGGGTGCTCGGCCGGGTGGACGACGTGATGAACGTCAGCGGCCACCGCTTGAGCACGATGGAACTGGAATCCTCGCTGGTCCGGCACGAAGCCGTTGCGGAGGCCGCCGTGATTGGCACCCCTGACGAACTCACCGGGCAGGCCGTGGTCGCTTTTGTCACGCTGAAGCAAGGCAATACGCGTGATACCACGGAGCTTGCGAATGAGCTTCGCGCCTGGGTGGGCAAGGAGATCGGCAGTTTCGCGAAGCCCAAGGAAATTCGCTTCGCGGAAGCGCTGCCGAAGACCCGTAGCGGCAAGATCATGCGACGCCTGCTGCGCGAACTTGCGTCGACCAACCAGGTGCTGGGCGATGTCACTACGCTCGAAGACGTGAATGTGGTGAACCGGCTGGTGACGCAGGACGAGGATTAGGCGAACCGGCGAATAGCGCGGTGGCAGGCGGATTGCCTCGACTTCATGCGTGGCGATCCGCCTGCTTGGTTCATCAGGAAATTTCATCCCCGAACGGCTTCATCCCTTTGCTGAGAACGGTTTTCGGATACCGCCCGGATCCGCATAGCAGGAACGAACCGAAGTCTTTGTACCAGTCTCCGTCCGGAGCGACCGGGCCTGTGCGTACCCACGCCTGCAGTTTTGCCAGATCGCTCAGGGATATGTGCCGCTCCTCCACCCGCGGAAGCAAGTGTTGCCAGACGCCTCGTGGCAATCCGGCGAACTCAATTCTCGGCAATAGAGTCCTTCCCAAAGATCGCCCGGAGCAGTTCTTTCCCGGCCGCCTGTTTCTGTTCCGGCTCGGAAGCCGCCATGAACTTGTGGTACGACGATTCGACCTGCGCCTTGGCCTCCGCTTCCGCGTGAATCCCGCGTTCCGCGAGAACCACCAGTGCACGGCTCACGGTCAGGTGCCTTTCCTTGGCAATCCGCCGGACGTCCGCCGCCAATTTGGCGGGCAGCGTGACGCTCTGCCGGACTGATTTGGAGGTTGCATTCGAAGCCATGCATTTAGCGTAGCACCACACTGCACCAGGGAGGTGTGGATGGAGTTGATTGACCGCACTCTGCTCACCAGGCCGTATACCCGCCATCGATCCCCACGATGCTTCCGGTCATATACTCCACCTTGGGAGAGGCCAGGAACACCGCCAGCCGTGCCAGTTCATCAAGCTGTCCGAATTTCCCGGTGGGAATCAGATCGAGGATCTGGCTGGCCGCCTCCGGGTGCGCGCGGAAGTACTCCACATTCGGCTCCGTTGCGTAATAGCCCGGTGCGATCGCGTTCACGCGGATGCCATGCCTCGCCCATTCAACGGCCAGTGTCTTGGTGAGCATGTTCATCCCGGCCTTTGAGACCTCGTAGGAGCCGCCGTGAACGAAGCGGTTCACGATGCTTCCGGACATGGAAGAGAGGTTGATGATGCGCCCGCCGCCTTGCCGCATCATCACTCTTCCGGCTTCGCGGCAGCAGAGAAACGCTCCCACGATATTCGTGTCGATGGCCTCGCGGAATTCCGCCAGCGTTGTTTCTTCCGGTGGCTTGTGAATCCGCATCGGTCCGGCGCAATTCACGAGAATATCGAGGCGGCCGGCATTCTCCACCGCCCGCTCCACGAGAGCGACGACCTCGGCCTCCGCGGTGATATCGGCGGCAAATGGCATCACGCGCTCGCCCCCGGGATGGATGGCCAGGACCGCCTCGCGAAGAACGTGCGCTCGCCGGCCGCAGATGGTGACAAAAGCGCCCTCCTCATGGAAGCGCTTGGCGATCGCCAGGCCGATTCCCGTGCCTCCGCCGGTCACAATGGCGCTCAGGCCGTCGAGATCTCCCATGGCTAATCGGATCCCAGAATCAAGGCGCCACGCAGGTAGACCACGGCTTCTCCCTCCAGGCGCACGCGATCTCCTTCGAGAGCGCAGCAGATTTCCCCGCTACGCTTTGAGATCTGGCGCGCGAGCAACTCGTTCCTTCCCAGGCGTTCCGCCCAATAGGGAACCAGCGTGCAATGAGAGGATTCGGTCACGGGGTCTTCCGTTATCCCGAGCGCCGGGGAGAAAGTTCGCGAAACGAAATCGCAGTCATATCCCGGAGCCGTTACAATCAGGCCACCTGGCACAAGCCGTTCGAGTGCGCCCATTTCCGGCCGCAGCGCGGATACCTGCTTCGCGTCCTCATAGACGAACACGAGATCGTGGCTTTCGAGGACTTCAGCGGGCTTCGCGCCCACGGCCTCAATCAACTCCGCGGGAGCCGTACTTGCGTGCGGAGGGGTGGAGCGGAACTCCATCTGAAACCGCTGGTCATTGCGTGCCACCTTCAGGCGGCCAAGCCTCGTATCGAAGACGATGGCGTCGGACTCACAGCCAATCTCCGTGAAAGCCACGAAAGCGCTCGCGAGCGTTGCATGATTGCAAATGTCCATCTCCGCGGATGCGGTGAACCAGCGCAAGTGAAAGTCCTCCTCGTTATTGACAAAAAAGGCCGTTTCCGCCACGCTGTTCTCCTCCGCGATGTGTTGCAGGAGCACGTCGGGAAGCCAATTCTCGAGCGGTATCACCACCGCGGGCTTGCCTTGAAACGGTGAGGATGTAAACACATTCACTTGATAGAGCGTAAGTTCCATACTGGCATTATGCGCACCCCGCCCGTTGGATTGCCAAGGTCCGGAAGGCCAATGGTACATTGAACACTTGGATCCCGCTTCATGTTTTCCCGCATTCTTGCTCTGTTGATGCTGGTTTCCGCCGCGTTCGCGCAACAGCCATTGGGCCTGGATGAGGCGGTGAGGCGCGCCCTGGATCATCACCCGGACCTTGCCGTGGCGGGCGAGCGCGTGGCGGAGCAGGAGGGGCTTCGCCTGCAGGCCCGCAAGACGTACAACCCCACGCTCAACCTCCAATGGGAGAACTTCCGCGCCTGGCAGCAGCCGGGCTTCCGGGCGGGCGAGGACAGCGACATCTATGGGTTCCTGCAGCAGCAATGGGAACTTTTCGGCAAACGACGCCGCCGGGTGGAGCAGGCCAGCGCCCAGGTGAGAGTTGCCGAACTCGAGCGGGAACAGGCGCGCAACCAGGTCTCCTTGCGCGTGAAACAGGCCTACTGGCAGGCGCTCGCCGCACAGCATCGCCTCAAGCTGTTCGAGGAGAATTTGCTTAACTTTCAGAAGATCATCGAATACCACGAAGCGCGGGTTCGCGAGGGTGCGATGGCGGAGGCGGATCTGATCCGCGTTCGGCTGGAAGGCGAGCGGCTTGCTTTGGATCGAAACGAAGCCAGCCTTGCCGCCATCCGTTCCCGCATGAAGCTGCAACTGGCGATGGGGGAAGAACAATTTCCTCCCGTTACACTGACGGAGCCCATTCCCGAGAAGCTGCCGGAGCCACCGTTCCCGTTGCATGCGGCGGAGGCTGTTTCGCGCCGGATCGAAGTCCGGATCCGGCAGGCCGCCGTCGACGAAAGTGCCGCCGGAACGGCGCTCGCTCGCGCCAACGCCCGTCCGGACCTCACCTGGCTGGCGGGCTACAAGCGCTCCGGCCCCTATAACACCGTCGTTCTGGGCGCGCAGGTTCCTCTCACGATTCGCGATCGAAACGAGGGGAATATCGCCGCCGCCAGCGCGGAGGAACGTTATGCGGCGTCGTTGCTGCGGGCCTCTCGGCAAGCCGTTCTCGCCGAAGCACAGGCGGCGATTGAAAGTTATCAGATCTATCGCAGGCAACTGGAGCACACGTTGCCCGCGCTTCGAGAGCAGGCTCTCGAAACCGCAACCATCGCCGAAGCGGCCTACCGGGAAGGCGGCGCGGATCTGCTGCGCTTTCTCGACGCACAGCGTGTCCGCATCGAAGCACAGCAGCTCTACATGGACGCTCGCGTGAACTACGAACTTGCCATCGTGGACCTCGAACAGGCGTTGGGAATTCCGCAAGGGGTGGTGCAGCCATGAAGCTCCGAGGTCTCCTGCTGTTCCTCCTCGCCTTCTTCCTCGTCTCCTGCGGCAAGGCTCCCGAGGCAGGCCCCTCCGAGAGCGCAACCGCCACGCCGCAGTCCGGAGCGGACGCGGACGGCGAGGACGGCCTCGGGCGCGTCGTTCGTCTGACGCCAGAGGCACTTGCCCGAATCCGCCTCGTGGTGGAAGAGGCTGTTTCCCGCTCGATTCCCCAGACGCTCCGTGCGTCCGGACGCATTACGGTGAATGAGAACCGGGTCTGGCGCGTTGGCGCGGTCAGCGATGGCCTGCTGGTGGAGATGAATGCCAATGTGGACGATACGGTGCGAAAAGGAGAAGTTCTCGCCCGATTGCGCAGCCGTGCCGTCAACGATGGAAGGGCGGACTACGCGGAGGCGAAGAACACGCTCGCGACGCTCGAAAAGCGTCACTCATTTCTTCTGGCGCAGGCGGCGCGCGCAAAACGACTGTTCGAGCTGAAGGCCGGTTCCCAGCAGCAATTGCAGCAGGCCGAAGCGGATGTGCGCGATGCGGAGGGGCAGATCGCCAACGCGAAGTCCGAGTTAGAACGGCAGCGAATCCACCTCGAAGAGTTTTTGAATATACCGCCGCAGCCCTCCTCGTCTGGCCGTGGCCCCGCGGGCTATCGGACGGAGGATCTGATTCCCATTACCGCGCCGGTGTCGGGGACCGTTATGGAGCGGCCGGCCGCACTGGGAACCATTGTGCCGATGGCCCAGACGGTGTACGTCATCAGCGACCTCTCGAACCTCTGGATGATCGCGGAGGTACAGCAGCAACACCTTGGTTCTCTGCGTGAAGGCATGGCCGCTATCATCCGCACCCAGGCGTTCCCGGACGAAGCTTTTCCCGCGCGAATCGCCCGCATCGGTTCGGAATTGAATGCCATCACGCGCACCGTCAAGGTCCGCATCGAAGTCCAGAATCGCGGACTGCGGCTGAGGCCGGAGATGTACGCCGACGCGGAGATTGCCATCGGCGGCTCCGAACCGGGGATCTTCCTCAAGCAGGAAGCCATCCAGAATTTGGACGGCCAGAGCATTGTCTTCATCAGGACCGGCGAGGGGTTCTTCGCCCTCCGCGGCGTGCAAACGGGCGAGGTGCGGGACGGCATGCGCCACATCCTCTCCGGAGTGAAAGCCGGCGAGCAAGTGGTGGTGGACGGCAGCTTTCTGCTCAAGTCAAAGCTTCTGGAGGCCTCGCTCGCCGAGTGAGAATCCCGCATGCTTGAGCGCCTCGTCCAGTTCCATTTAGACAATCGCTGGCTCGTCTTCGCGGGCCTGCTTGCGCTTCTCGGAGCGGGTGTTTACGCGCTGAGCAACGTCGCCATTGAAGCCTTCCCGGACCTCACGCCCAACCAGGTGACGATCGTTACCACGGCCCCCTCCATGGCTCCGGACGAAGTGGCGGATCTGGTCACGTACCCGATCGAAGCCAGCGTGATGGGCCTGCCCAAGGCAGAGGGCGTGCGCTCCATCTCGAAACTCGGGCTCTCAATGGTCACTGTCTCCTTCGACGATTCGGTGAACATTTACTTCGCCCGGCAGATCATCAATGAACGCATCCAGGAGGCAAAGACGCGCCTGCCATCGGGCCTCGAGCCGACGCTTGGTCCCGTCGCCACGGCCTTCGGCGAAGTCTACCAGTACACCGTCGAAGGCGACAAGTATTCTCTGATGGAACTGAAAACCATCCACGAATGGATGGTGAAGAACCATCTGCGCAGCGTCCCGGGCGTGAATGAAGTGAATACGTGGGGCGGGGAAACGAAGCAGTTCCAGGTGGTTGTGGATCCCGTCCGCTTGCAATCCTACGGCCTCACGCTCGGCGAGGTGTACCGGCGCATCGCCGCCAACAATGAGAATTTCGGCGGCGGTTACATTGAGCACGCCTTTGAGCAATACACGGTGCGCGGTCTCGGCCGGGCGCGCGGCATCCAGGATATTGAGAACATCGTGATGTTCTCCTCGGATGGCAGTCCGGTGATGGTGAAGGATGTCGCCAAGGTGGAGTTGGGCGCGATGCCGCGCCAGGGCGCGGTCACACGCGATGGCCTGGGAGAACGCGTCTCCGGCATGGTGATCATGCTCAAGGGCGAGAACGGGAAGCGCGTTATTGAGCGCGTAAAGCAGAAGCTGTCGGAACTTCGCCTTCCGGAAGGCGTCAGCCTCCGGCCCTTTTACGATCAGTCCGAGGTGATCGATTCCACCATTGCCACCGTCAGCCGCAATCTCCTCGAAGGCGGGTTATTGGTGGTGGTGATCCTGCTGCTCTTTCTGGGCAATATTCGAGCCGCGCTGATCGTTGCGGCGGTCATCCCGCTGTCGTTGCTCTTTGGTTTTATCGGGATGATGGCTTTCGGAATCAGCGCCAACCTGATGAGCCTGGGTGCAATCGATTTCGGCATGATGGTGGATGGCTCCGTCGTGATGATGGAGAATGCCGTCCGGGGGCTGAAGCGCGACGCCGGCGACGTTCGATTCAATGCGATGCAGCGCATTCGAGCGACATCGGCGGAGGTTGCGCGCCCCATTGCTTTCGCGGTCGCCATCATCATCGCCGTCTACCTTCCCATCCTTACACTCGAAGGGCTCGAAGGGCGTATGTTCCGGCCCATGGCCATCACGGTTTGCAGCGCCCTGCTTGGTTCACTTATTCTTGCCCTCACGGTCGTCCCCGCGGTTGCCGGTACCCTGCTGAAAAACGGGGTTAAGGAACAAACGGAGCACCGCTTCGATCGCGTACGGCGTCGCTATGTTGCTCTCTTGCGCTGGGCTTTTTCCCATCGTGCCGCGGTGTTAGCCTTGGCCGCGATTGTACTGGTCGTGGCCTTCGGCTCCCTGGGCTTCATCGGTACGGAATTCATGCCCCGCCTGGATGAAGGCTCCATCCTCCTGCAAACCATCAAGCTTCCCGGCATTTCGCTTTCGGAATCCATTGCGGGGAGCGGGGAAGTGGAGAAAGTACTCCATGAGTTTCCGGAAGTGACCAGTGTGGTCAGCAAGATCGGCCGTCCCGATTTCGCTACTGAAGCAATGGGTATCTATGAGGCCGACGTGCACGTCATTCTCAAACCGCGGGAGCAATGGACCACCGCCCATACCAAGGAAGAGCTCATAGAAGCAATCGATAACAAGCTCAAGGTGATCACCGGTATCGGAATCAACTTCACCCAACCGATGGCGATGCGTCTGGATGAAACGGTGTCCGGCACCAAGGGCGATGTGGCCCTGAAAATCTTCGGCGACGACACGGATACCCTGCAGCGGCTTGCCGAGCGCGCCCTGCACATCCTCAATCGCATCCCGGGTGCGGCCGATACGCAGATGGAAGTGATTTCCGGGGTGGCGGAACTTCGGATTCGCGCGGATCGCCTCGCCCTCGCTCGCTACGGCCTCAATGTCGACGATCTCCGGCTCGTGATGGATTCCGCCGTCGGCGGCAGCACGATTTCGGAATTCATTGAAGGTCAGCGCCGTTTCGATATCGTGCTGCGCCTGCCCAAGAGCTATAGCGACTCCCCGGAACACTTCAAACGCATCCTGCTCTCCGCGCCCGGCGGAGAGCGCGTGGCGCTTTCCGACGTGGCTACCATTGAGCTTGCGCGCGGGCCGGAAGTGGTGGCTCGCGAAGATGGCCACCGGCGGATTGTGGTTCAGGCGAATGTGCGGGGCCGCGACATGGGCGGCTTCGTCGCGGAAGCGCAGCGAAAGGTGGCAACAGGGTTAGCGCTGCCGCCGGGCTACTCGCTCGCATGGGGCGGCCAGTTTGAGAATCAACGCCGCGCCATGTATCGGCTTGCCATCGTCGTTCCCGCTTCCATCCTCATCATCTTCGGCTTGCTCTTTGCCACCTTTCACTCCGCCCGGCATGCATTGCTGATTCTGCTGAATGTTCCCTTCGCGATGGTCGGCGGCATCGGGGCGCTCTGGCTCCGCGGTTTGAATCTGAATGTCTCCGCGGTGATCGGTCTGCTTGCGTTGTTTGGTGTCGCGGTTCTGAACGGGATTGTTCTGGTTAGCTATATCAACCAACTCCGTCAGCAGGGTAAGCCGCTGATGCACGCCATCTACGAAGGCTGTTCCATGCGATTGCGCCCGGTGCTGATGACCGCGCTCGTAGCCAGCCTGGGCTTTGTTCCCATGGCGCTTTCCACGTCGCCCGGCGCGGAGGTCCAGCGCCCTTTGGCTACGGTCGTGATTGGAGGGTTGCTTTCCGCCACGCTTCTCACCCTGGTGCTGCTGCCGATTCTCTATCCCTGGTTTACGGGGGAGCCATCGGAGCCAACGGATGAGAAGGGATGATCTCGCCGGGCGCTGCGGTTCAAGGATGAAATGAGCTGCTATTGCAATCCGGGGTAGTTGCGCTGGTTGCTCACCAGTTCATCGAAGATGGCCAGCACCTGTTTGCGGTAGCGCACCATCTGCTGCACATTGTCCTGGAACAGGCCTTCCTGGTATGCGTTGTGGTTGGTCCAGCGGTCCGTGAGAGACTTCGGTACGTCGATATCCTGCCGCAATCGTTCGGCGGAATGTCCGCGCAGAAATAGCCCGTAGAACATTGCCGCTTCCCGGTGCGGCGCATTGATATCGAATTCGTCGGCCATCCCGACATTTTTCCCGTTCAACATACAAGAACACTCACTACCGGCAACCGTCGTTCCTCGCCCAGAGCGAACACGAATCCGCCGCCTCCGAGTGCCGAAACGCCAGTATAAAGGCAATCAGCATCTTCAGGCAACAGGATTTGTTTCGGGAACCTCAGTGCCGGGGACCGCCCGCTGTTCTTCATTGTAAAGGACAACGCGCGCCCCGCAAACCGCCTGTCACAGCGAGAAACATCAATCCGTTGGATGCGATACGGTGTCGGTTTGGTTCCGGACTTTCCGCAATCGCAGCGACGCCCATTCCGGGAAAAGTTCGGGGTTCTCCAGCCATGTTCGCAGCCACAGGAATTTCTCCTCCATGGCCGACTTCTTCTCCGGGGAAACCTTCTGGTTCCGCAAGACGGCTTCCGCTTTTCTTCTTGCTTCGAGCACACATTTTCGGGCGGCGGTGATTGCTCCCTTGCGCGCTGTTTCTCCTTCGCGTCGGTGGCAAATCGCCAGCGCCGAGAGGCTGCGGGAAAGGTTTTCCATCGAGTCAAGCCGCGCGCCCTCGACGAGCGGATCGAGAGCGAATCCGCCATCCAGCAGGTCGTGCAGGAGCGTTCGTTCGGATACGGTGCTGAACGCCGCGCGCAGCACTCGCCATGCCCGTATGTCCACCACCGGCCATTGTTCCCGCTCAATCAAAGCAGCAATGGCGGCCCGGCGTTCGTCGCGGGAAGTCCGGTGCCTACTTTGTGCCGGCTCCATGCTGATTCACCGCCTTGCGATAGTGGTTCACGTTCGCGGAGTGCCCGGCCAGATCTTCGGAGAAACGGTGCGCGCCACTGCCGTCCCCTTTCGCTACAAAGAAGAGATAGCTGGTTTTGGCTGGATGGATGGCGGCTCGCAGAGCCGCGGCGCCGGGGTTGGCGATGGGGCCCGGCGGAAGTCCCGTCCGGCGGTACGTGTTATACGGGCTGTCGCGTTCGAGGTCAGACCGGTAGATCGTTCCCCGGTATTTTCCTTCGAGTAGCGCCGCGTAAATGACGGTGGGGTCGCAATCGAGGCGCATGCCCGCGCGCAGCCGGTTCCAGTAGACGCTCGCCACCACCGGACGCTCTTCCGCGATGCTGGTTTCCTTTTCCACCAGCGACGCCAGGGTCACCAGCCGCTGCGCGTTCTCCGGTGCGCCGAGGGCCTTCCACTGCTTGCGGAACTCCCCTGTCAGCCGTTCGCAGATCTCGGCTGACGTAGCCTTGCGCCGGAACTGATACGTGCTTGGGAAGAGGTACCCTTCGAGCGAGGGCGCCGACGGGGCCAGATCGCGAATCAGCGAAGGGTCCTTCGCTTGCTTGAGAAAGTCACCCGCATTCGGCAAGTCCGCGGCGGCGACAAGCGCGGCGATCTCGAAGAGATTTGCCCCTTCCGGGATTGCCAGAGTGACGTAATAGACGTCGCCCCGGGCCAGCCGCCCGAACACCGCGCGCACGCTCGCCGGTTTCGTGAAACGGTATTCCCCCGCCTGCAGGACGGCCCTGGGGCGCAGCAGACGCAGCAGACGGAACTGCCAGGCGTGCGCGATCACGCCCTTCTCCTCCAGCCGCTCCGCGATGCGGGCGCTGCTCATCCCGCGCTCCACTTCCAGGAACGCGGCATTCTCGCGGAAGCCCTGGTAGGGAGTCTCCAATTGACGCCATGCGTAAACCGCGAAGAGGCCGCCCGCCAGGACGACAAGGAAGAGGGTCGCCGTCAGGCGGAAGAGTCGTTTCCTGCGCCTCATTCCTCGTCGTCCCTCGTTTCGTCGTCCCAGGCGCGGCGTCGTTTTCCGCCACGCGGTCTCGCCGGTTCCGGCATCGGCACTGTTACTTCGGGCAGATCCGCTTCCGGCGGTGCGATCTCGCCGGCTCCGGGTTCGTCCGAAAGATCCTCCGGTGCGGCGCCTTCCTCCAGCGCCACTCCGGGCGACCCAGCGTCGAGGTAGCTTTGAAGAAGAAGCACCGCCGCCAGACGGTCCACCTGGCCTTTCTGCATGAGACGGCTCTTGCCCCCGGCGGGGCTGCTGCGCTTGAGCTTTAGGACGCGCTCCGCTTCCACGGAGGTGAACCGTTCGTCCCAATAGAAAACCGGCAGTCCGCTGCGCTCTTCAAGGCGCGTCCCGAATTCCCGCACCCACTGCGCCTGCTTTGCTTCCTCCCCCTTCAGGGACTTGGGCAGCCCCATCAGAATCGCCGACGCATACAGTTCCTTCGCTTGCAGGTGAATTGCCAGCAGGTCCGCCCGCAGGTTCTTGCGGTGGTAGGTTGGCAAGCCCTGCGCGGTCACGCCCAGCAAGTCGCTCACGGCAAGGCCGATGCGTTTCTTTCCCAGGTCGAGCGCCAGAATGCGGAAGAGCATCTCTCACCCATTCTCGCTTGCCGGAGATCCGCGCTGCTGGTTTCTTTTCGGATGCAGCCGGAACAGAGAATCGGTATACGCTGAAGAGGCCGGGCGGACCATCGCGGAGGAACGTCGCGCGGGAGCCTGAGCACGGAGAGGAGAACCGATCTTTATGGAAATGCGCAATCCGTTCTCGCTGGCCGGGAAGAGGGCGTTGGTGGCCGGTGCGAGCCGGGGAATCGGTCTGGCGATTGCACAGGCAACGGCCCGCGCCGGAGCGCACGTGACGATGGCGGCGCGCTCCCTCGACGCGCTAGAAGCCCATGCGGCGGCATTGCGCGCGGAAGGCTGCGGAGCGAGCGCCCTGGCGCTCGATTTCACGAGCAGTGATTCCATCCGTGCGGCCGCGGACGCCTGCGGCGAGATCGACATCCTCATGAATGTCTCCGGGATGAATATCCGCAAGGCCTTTCCCGAGTACACGCGCGAGGAATACGACCGCATTTTCCAGACGAACCTGCACGGCGTTTTTGAGCTCACACAGATCCTCGGTAAGCGAATGGTAGACCGAGGCCAGGGTGGCAAAGTGATCTTCATCGGCAGCGTTGGCGCGCTGATTGGCGTTCCAAAACTGAGCGTATACGCCATGACGAAGGGCGGCTTTGACGCGCTCACTCGCACGCTTGCGGCTGAATGGGGCCGCGCGAACATCCAGGTGAACTGTATCGCCCCCGGCTTCATTCTCACGGATCTCAACCGCGCCATGTGGCAGGACGAAAAGATGCACGAATGGCTGCGCGCCTCGCAAGCCATGCCCCGTATGGGCACGCCGGAAGAGGTGGCTCCTCTGGCGGTATTCCTCGCCAGCCCGGGCGCGAACTTCATCACCGGCCAGGTGATCGCGTGCGACGGCGGCTATACGACGACGGCGGTTTGGCCGTTCTAGCCTACCAGGGGAGGCCCCCCGGCCCTGCCGGGGTGGCAGCAGAAGTTTGACATTTGAGGGAGTCCATCGCGGAAACTCTGAATCGTGAGCCGCCAAGCACACGAAAGGAGAAACCGCGATGGACGACTTTGAGAGTCTAAGTCACACGAAGTGGGAGTGCAAGTACCACATCGTGTTCATTCCCAAGTATCGCAGGAAGGTGCTTTACGGAGAGTTGAAAAAGCATCTGGGCGAGATCTTCCACAAACTGGCGAGGCAGAAGGAAAGCCGAATCGAAGAAGGGCACTTGATGAGTGACCACGTGCACATGATGATCGCAATACCACCGAAGTATGCGGTGTCGCAGGTGGTGGGCTATATCAAGGGCAAGAGCGCGATTCAGTTAGCACGAAGCTACGGCGAGCCGAAACGGAGCTTCGTCGGACAGCACTTCTGGGCACGGTCGCACTTTGTGTCCACAGCGAGGAGCGACGAAGCAGTGATCTGCGAGTACATTCGGACTCAGGAGGAAGAAGATCAGCGGATCGAGCAACTGAAGCTTCGCTACTGACAGGCCACCCCGCAGGTGGCCAACATTCAACGGTGCCGCGTCAGCGACCCCGATCAGCCGCTTTGAGCGGCTCACAAAATGAAGGCCCCCGGCTTTGCCGGGGGATCATTACTTGCTCACTGCCTTTTCATCGTGGCCCTGCTGATGACCGCGGTGGGAATCTATGGGCTTATCCAGTATTCCATCTCGGCACGGACGCAGGATATCGGAATCCGCCTGGCGATCGGGGCGGAAGCTGGGGAGATCTTCCGCATGGTTTTGGCCGAGGGGCTGAAGCTCAGCCTTGCCAGACTGGCGGCGGGAACGGCTGGCGCACTGTGGCTGGGCAGGGCCGGTTCCAGCCTGCTATACGGCGTCGGCCCCGCGGATCCGTTCACGTTCCTGGCGGTGTCTCGGCTCCTGATCGCGGTGCTGTTGCGGCCTGTTATTTTCCCGCGCGGCGCGCAATGAAAATCGAGCCAATCATTGCGCCGCGGGAGGAGTGACAGGGCGACGGAATGCGGAACAGGAGACGCCGCGGATATGGCAATCCTCTCCTCTGTCCCCTTCGAAGATCATCGGTCAGGCAATACGCTCCAGCATCGGGGACCGGGATAATGCCGTCACCGCGGCGTTGATGCTCGGGTCAACTTTCGTCTATACCGGTGGCTTCGTCACCCGATGTCGGAGTGAGGGTTGGGGTATCGGCTGGGGGGTAAATCGGGATCTCCAGCCTTGCTTCGCAACCCGGGCGGTCTTCGCGGTTGGCTAGTGTGAGGCTGCCTCCGTGACCTTCGGCGATCTGGCGGCAGAGCACCAGGCCGATGCCGGAACCGCCGGGTTTCGTGGTGAAGAAGGGCACAAAGAGATTGCCGGGGTTCGCGATGCCATGGCCTTCGTCGAGCACGCACAATACCAGACGATCACGGGACGCGGAGCCGCCGGCAACGCTCCAGCGGACGCTGACGCCGCCACCCGTTTCGATCGAGGCGTCAACGGCGTTGCGAATGAGGTTGATCAGGACCTGTTCCAACTGATCACCGTCGGCGCGGATACGAAGTTCGGGGCCGGTTCCCACCGCCACCGGAAGGCGCGTTTCGAGAGCGGCTGCATGGCGAATCATTTGTGTCACATCCACCGGGCCGAGGGCGGGCGAGGGGAATTTGGCGAGGCGCGCGTACTGGCTCATGAAGCGGCTTAGGGTGTCCGCGCGGCTGGCAATGATGTTGAGCCCGCGGAGAGCATCCTCTTTCCAATCCGGGGCGGGAGGCTCGCGCCGCACCAGAGACTGAATGCTGCCGGCGATGGATTTGATGGGAGTGAGCGAATTGTTCAGTTCGTGGCCCAGGACGCGCACCAAGCGCTTCCAGGTGGCGACTTCTTCCTCGCGCAGCGCGCGCGTGAGATCCTGCACGGCCAGCAAGCGGTGCTGCAGGCCTTCTTCCCGAAAGACAGTGGCGGAGACGCCCCAGCGGCCGGCGGCCGCTGGAAAGCGCAGTTCCAGGGTACGGTTTCCGGCGGAGGCGATGCAATCGCCGAGTCCCAAATCGGCGGCGGCGCGGCCCAGCAGCGCACTTTCCGGCTGCGCGAGCAACTCGCATCCGGCGCGATTGAGGTAACGGAGACGGTCTTGCGGATCAAACGTGAAGATGGCCACCTTAATGACATCCATCACGCGATGGAGAAGGGCTGTGGCTTCGACGGCGCCCAGCCTCTGGGCGCGCAGCACATCCGCGAGCCCGTTTACCTCGAACATCACCTCACTGAGCGCGCCGTTCGCGTCCCCGCTGCGTCCGCGAATGGAAAAGTCGCCCTCGCGAAGCCCGGCCAGGATGTTCGATAGCGTTTGCAGGGAACGGATGACATGATCGCGCGAGGCGGCGGCAAAGGCAACCCAGGGCGCGGTGATGACGACGGCGACCGCGGCCTTGACGTGTGCCGGCTGCTCCCAGAACCAGACAAACAGCATTGCGCAGATCAGCGCCGGAACGCCGCCGAGGGCTGCCAGCAGCGCAACCTTGGTTTCATGGCGAAGCCGGAAGCGCATGTGCCCGCGAAGGCTCATAAATTGTATCTCTGCAGTCTGCGATAGAGCGCGCTACGGCTGAGACCAAGGGCGTCGGCGGTTCTGGTGACATTGCCGCCGAAGCGGCTGAGGGCTTTTTCGATAAAGAGTTTCTCCACGTCCTCCAGGCTCAGTTCATCAAGGCGCGGTGTGCCTCCGCCGCGCATCCGGAGAAAGAGATCGCTCCCGCGGATCTCGCCGTCATTAGCCATGAGCACGGCCCGTTCCATCGCGTGTTCGAGTTCGCGCACATTGCCCGGCCAGGTGTGCCGCATGAGGGATTCGATGGCATCCTTTGTGAACCCGCCGATGTCTTTGCGGTATTTAGCGGCGCTGCGTTTGAGGAAGTGCCTGGCCAGTAACGGGATGTCTTCGCGGCGATCGCGCAGCGCGGGAATGGCAACCTCAACCGTGTTCAGCCGGTAAAGCAGATCTTCGCGAAAGCGGCCAGCCTCAACCTCTTCGCGCAGACTGGCGTTGGTGGCCGAAAGGATGCGTGCATTGACGGCGCGAGTCTTCGAGGAGCCCACGCGCTCGAACTCTCCGGTTTCAAGCACGCGCAGCAATTTGGCCTGCTGGTTGAGCGGAATATTGGCAATTTCGTCAAGGAAGAGTGTGCCGCCATCGGCGAGCTCGAATCGTCCGGCGCGGTCCGCTTTGGCATCGGTGTAAGCGCCTTTGACGTGGCCAAAGAGCTCGCTTTCAAATACCCCTTCGGAAAGGCCGCCCGTATTCACCGTAACCAGGGACCGGCCGGCGCGCGCCGAAGCGGCATGCAGGGCTCGAGCGATGACCCCTTTGCCCGAACCGTGCTCGCCTGTGATGAGTACGTTGGCATCCGACGGGCCAATGCGCGCGAGAACCTGCATCACGGGCTGCATGGCCGGGGATTCGGCGATCAGGTCGGGAGTCCATTCGCTCCGCAGGATCTCGTTCTCGGCTTCGAGCTTTTCCGCCCGGCGGAGAGTTTTCCCCAGTTCCACCTGGGTGCGCACCGTGGAAAGGAGGCGCTCGTTGTCCCATGGCTTCTGGACAAAATCACGTGCGCCGTGGCGCATCGCTTCCACCGCCAGATCCACGCTGGCCCAGGCCGTCATCACGATCACGGGCAGCGAGGAATCCGTCTGCCGCAAGCGCTCCAGCAGGTCAAGGCCTTCCCTGCCGGAGGTGGTATCGCGGGTGTAATTCAGGTCGAGCAGAACGGCGTCATAATCGTGCCGCTCCGCGTTTTGAAGCAAGTCTCCCGGAGATGTGACGGCGTCAATCTGATAGCCCTCCGCCTTCAGCAAAAAGCGAAGGGCTTCGAGTATGTCTGGCTGGTCGTCGGCAATCAGGAGTTTCGGCATACTCGAAAGAGGTAACGGCCCGTTCAATCCTGCATCAATGAGCGCCGCGTTCGGGAACGCCGGCCATGAGACGATTCTTTCACATTCCATCACGTCTCTTTTCCCCCGCGTCTTTCTTCGGCGGCGCGGCGGAAGCCTGGTCCGCAAGCATAGGCGCGGCCAGGGCCGGCATGCGGAGGCAGCACGGAAGCTCTTGTCCTTACGGGAGGATTTTTTCGGCGGCCATGTCTTCTTCGACGATGCGCCCGTCGAACAGGTGGACGGTGCGATCCGCTACCTGGGAATAGCGAGGGTCGTGGGTCACCATGCAGATGGTAGCGCCCTGGGCATGGATCTCCCGCATGAGCTTGATCACTGCTTCGCTGTTTTTTGAATCGAGGTTGCCGGTAGGCTCGTCGGCCAGCAAAATAGCGGGGTCGCCCACCATGGCGCGCGCCACGGCGACGCGTTGCTGCTGGCCTCCGGAAAGCTGCGAGGGATAGTGCTTCATGCGGTGCAGCATGCCCACCTGTTCGAGCGACCAATGGACCCGTTCACGGCGTTCGGCACTGGGCATATTCCGGTAGGTGAGAGGCAGTTCAACATTCTCGTAAACGGTCAGATCACCGATCAGGTTGAAGGCCTGAAAGATGAATCCGATTTCGCGGTTGCGAACCCGCGCCCGCTCCCAGGCTTTGAGGTTTTCCACCGGCTGCCCCTTCATGAAGTAGCGCCCGGAGGTGGGCGTATCGAGCAGGCCGATGATCGAAAGCAGCGTGGATTTTCCGCATCCCGACGGCCCCGCGATGGAGAGAAATTCTCCCCGTTCTACCCGCAAGTGGATGCCATCGAGAGCGTGTGTTTCCACTTCATCGGTGAAGAAGTGTTTGGTGACGCTGTCAAGCGTCAGCAGCGAATCGTTTCCGTCGGTGTTGTTCATCGTCTCTTGAAATCTCCTCTGTTTCAAGGTGCACGCAATTTCTGTCAGTTCAGCCGCACCCGGTCATAGGAATCCCACTGCGACATGTCACTCAGCACGACGCTGTCGCCGGGATTCAGTCCCTCCACGACCTCAACAAAGCTCACCGAGCCGCGGCCAAGTCTTACGGTAGTGCGAGTGGCGTGCTGGCCGTCGGCTTCCATCCTGAACAGGCTGATAGTGCTGTTGGGCTGGCCGGAAACAGGCCGCCCCACGTAGACCACGTCATTCAAGCGTTCGAGTTCGATCGTGCCATCGACACTGAGGTCCGGTCGCGCGCCACCAGGCAGTTTCCCGGTGAGACGCACATCCACCGTCACCGTGCCTTCGACGACGGCTGGGTTGATGCGGGCTACCACGCCATCGATCGTTCCGTTCCGGGTATCGATCAGCGCCGTCTGACCGATCTGGACGTCCTTCGCCTGCGTCTCGGGGATACGGATCTGCGCCTTCAGCTTCTCCGGCTGCGTAACCTTCGCCAGGAGCGTGCCCGGCGTCACCTGCTGGCCCACTTCCACGTTCACTTCCTGAAGCACGCCGTGTGTGCCCGCAGTGACGGTGAGCCGTTTCACTTTCTCACGAGCCAGTACGAGGGCCGCCTTCAGTTGCTCCATCTGGACGTGCTGGGCAGCCATTTGCGCCTCGACGGAATCTTCATAAATCTCCAGCCTCTTTTTATCGAGTTCGAAACGCTTTTCCAGTTCTACCTTGGTGGCCCGGGAGATTTTCACTTCGATGGGCACGGCCAGGCCCTCCTTTGCCAGGGCGTCGTCCCGTTCACTCTTGAGGCGCGCCTGCACCAGTTCCGATTGCAGCTTGGCTAAGTTGGCTTCAAGATCGAGACGCTTGGTATCTAGCTCCACTTTGAGGCTCGTCGTCCTCGCTTCGGCTTCACGCACTTTCCACTCGGCGTCCTGAGCCTGTATTTCGAGATCCGGATTGGCAAGCACCAGAATGACGGTATCCGTCGTCACTTTCACGCCCGGGCGGTTCACCACCTGCACGACACGGCCCTCGCTTAGGGCGGGCAGGAACAGAATTTCTTCGGGAACCAGCGTACCCAATCCTCGTACTTCCCGTAGCATCGGGCCGCGCTTCACCTTGTCTCGCCAGACGGTGGCGGCTTCAACGGTGGGGGATGCCGGTTTCAGCCGCAAGACCACCCAGCCCAGCGCGCTCACCGAAACAACGGCAATAGCGATCCAGAAGATCCGGCGAATGAATTTGTTTCTGGCAAGATCAGGTCGGGAGATATCCATGCGATAAAGCCTGAAGATCGTTAAGCATGTTTCAGGCCAAATCATTCATTTGAGTGAATACCGCATGTTTCAGGCTGCACAGCCGGTTTGCCCAGAGCGATGCAGTGCGATGGTGAGGCAACAAGTGTCCGGATCCGGACACTTGTTGCCAGAAACGGACGGTTCCCGCGTTGGCTTTGGTAACGCCAGAGCCCGGAAACAATGGGAAGCGCGGCGGACGGACCAGGGATGCGCGGCTTGGAAGCGGGAAAGCGGGTGCAGTCCAGTGGACTGTCCCTTTTATCTTGTTTAAGTCGCGAGATAGCGGACGGTATCCGTGGTTTCGGGCGCCGGGAGCTTTGTGGCCGCTTCAGAGGATCATTCGTACCGCAGCGCCACGGTGGGATTCACGCGCGCCGCGTGGAGAGCTGGCAGCGTCCCCGCGATCAGAGCGACTCCGAGGAACAGCAACGCCGCTCCTACGCCGACCACCGGATCCGCGGGTTCCATTCCGAAGAGCAAGCTCTCCGCGGTGCGAAGAAGAGGAAACGCCGCCAACCCACCCAACAACAGGCCCGTGCCCACAAGCAGAAACAGGCTGCGCCAAACGCCGCCTATGATCAGCCCCTGCGTAGCCCCCAGCGCCATGCGTACACCAATTTCTTTGGTGCGCGTGGCCACGGAAAAGCTCAGCAGCGCGTATAACCCGATGGCGGCCAGTAGCAGACCCAGCACGCCGAAAGCACCTCCCAACCCGGCGAGCAGCCGTTCGCGGATGAGCGTGTCGTCCACCAGACGCGATTGTGTCTCCAGCCGGAACAGTTCAAGGGCGGGGTGAACGGCAGCGGCGGATTCCCGAAGCTGGGCCGTGAGGCCGGTTCCCGTACCTTTGGTGCGGATCAGGAAAGTGTATTCCTCTCTCCTGGGTGCGGGGATGTAGATGATCGGTCGCGGTTCCTCGCGCATGCTCCCATAGCGTACGTTGCCAACGACGCCGACAATCTCCCGGTAATAGGGAGGCAGCTTCGCTCGCTCTAGGTAGGGGCGATCTTCGTTCTCCGGGCTCGCTTCGCCAAAGATCGCAGCCCGCAGACCTACCGCGTTCTCCGTGTCCAGGAATCGCCGTGCGAAGGCTTCGTTGACGATGCAAAGAGGGATAGTGGCTCGATTTACCTCCGCCTCCGTGAAATCCCGCCCCGCCAGCAGCCGCGTTCGCATCGCGGAGAAGTATCCGTCGGAAACCGGAAGGATCACCACGTTCTCCTGGGATGGTTCCTTTCCGAGCAGTACCACGCGGCTGGTCCGACTGATGGAGGCAAATACGGGCCAATTGCTGTAAGCGACCCCTTCCACGCCCGGAATTCCTTCAATGCGATGACGCAGCGGTTGCCAGAGCGAGACGGAGGTGCTTTGCTCCTTCGAATCCGAAGGCATCTTGAACTGGGCGAGCAGCAGATTGTTCTGGTCGAACCCCAGGTCCTGCCGCAGCAGGTTGCGGAAACTCAGCCCGAAGGCCAGGCCCACCGCCACCAGCACGAAGGCCAGCGCCACCTGGATCACCACGAAGCCGCCCCCGGTCAGCAGCGGCGCGGCAATTGCTGTCCCCTCCTTCATTGCCTGGGCCGGGGAGATACTGGAGGACTGCAATGCGGGAACCAGCCCAAACAGGAGGGTGATTCCCAGGCTTACTCCAAGGCAAAACAGTGCCATCCGCCAATCCATGTCCATCACCAGGCGCACTGGAACCCGTTCCGCCGAGATCATGGAAACCAGCAAAGGAGCCAGGACGATGGAGAGCAGAATGCCCGCGCAGGCCGCGGCGATTCCCAGCAATGCACTCTCGGTAAGCATCTGCCGCAGCAGACGGATGCGCGCGGCGCCAAGGGAGGTCCGCATGGCCATCTCCCTGGCGCGGCGGGATGCCTTTGCCAGAAAGAGTCCGGCCACGTTGGCGCAGGCAATCAACAGCACCAGCGCCGCGACGCCGCAGACCAGCAGCACCGGCTCACGAAACTGGCGTCGGAGTCCCGAGGACCCTGAGGCTGCCGGGTCCACGCTCAGTTTCCGGCTGCGGGATTGCTCGGCCCGCTGGGGCGTGCTACCGGGATCCTCCTTGATCCGCTCCTCCACGAAGGCGCTGTACGTGGGCTGCAATGCCGCTGTCAGCGTCTCCACCGAAACGTCCTGATGACGGCGGCCGAAGACGCGGAACCAGTAGTAGTTTAGGCTGGTGAATGCGGTCCGGTCGTACATGGAGGCGGGTACCCAAATATCAACGATTTTTCCCACATCAGTGCCAAAGAATCCTTTGCGCGCGACACCGATAATTTCGTACACGGTTTCTCCATACTGGATCTTCCTGCCAAGCACGCCGCGGTCTCCACCAAAGCGCCTTTGCCAGTAGTCGTAGCCCAGCACTGCGTAAGGATGCGCACCTAGGGTCTGGTCGTCTTCCTCGTTCAGCACCCGGCCTAGAACTGGGGTTACGCCGAGCATCGGGAAAGTGGCTCCCGACACGTGCTGCACCGTGGCATGCTCGATAGGGCCACCTGGGGTGGTGCGCATCTCCGTTGTGTTTGGAAAGCCCATGATCAACAACTCGGCCTTGCCCTTCGCGGCTTCGCGCAACTGCTCGTAAAGCGGGACGCTCGCGGACTCCGAGTAGCGCGTTTCTCCAGGAATCCGATAGCTGATTGAGATGAGCGTTTCCGGATCCTTCACCGGAAGGGGCCGGAAGAGGAGGGCATTCAGAATGCTGAAAAGCGCGGTATTCGCCGCGACGGTCAGGGTGAGGGAAAGGAACGACACGACGTAAAGACCCGGCGATTTGAGCACCGACCGCCCGGCGTAACGCAGGTCCTGCCAGATGCTTTCCAGCCACGGCGAGATGCGCGAGGCAAAGCCTTCCTCCCGAATCGCACTGGTGTTGCCGAACCGCAACGCGGCCTGCCGCCGGGCGGCTTCTTCGGGGACACCCTTGGCCATCAGCGCCTCGGCGCGCTCGTCGATATGGCCCTGCATCTCCTCGGTCATCTCGCGGTGCAGCCGCTGGCGCGCCATCATGTTGCGGATTCCTCGAAACCAGCCCATCCCTGTGCCCCGCTTCCCTCTACGCAATTTGCAGCACGCGATTCACGCCTGCGGAAAAGTTCGCCCAACGACCCGTTTCGTCGGCGAGCTGCTTCGTGCCTTCGGTGGTCAGCTCGTAGACACGGGCGCGCCTCTTGTTCTCCGTGGTGACCCACGAAGCCCTGATCCAGTCACTGTGTTCCATCCGGTAGAGCGCCGGGTAGAGCGAGCCTTCCTCCACCCGCAGGGCTTCCTCGGAGAGATCTTCGATGAGCGTGGCGATGGCATAGCCGTGCAGCGGGCCGCGCTTTTCGAGCACGGTAAGCACCAGCACGTTCAGGGCGCTTTGCAGCGAGTCGGACTTTCGCATAGGGAAGGGATTGCTCTCTGGTCGTTTAGTAAGATCGCTAGGGTAGTGATCTAGACTAAGAGTGCCATGATCCCACGGATCTGTCAATTCCTGTGTTTGCTGCCTGGGTACCAATCCCGCGGATCGCGTGCGCTGGCCAAGCATCGAACCTGGAGAGAGGACATTGTAGAAGTGAGCAACACACGCAGCCGGAGTCTGCGCATCGGCACGGTGGGCGTAAAGGCTCGCGACCTTGGCAAGGTTGCGAACGAGTATACGGAGGTGATCGGATTACTCCCGATGCGCGAGGATGGCCTTGTTCTGCCGATGGGGAATGGGACGACGAAAACGGTGCCAGGAAGCTGTGAGAGAATCGCTCCCGGCTGGGCCCCTGGGATCGCGCGACAAAGAAGGGAAAAAAGGGACAGCACGGGCTCGTGAACCGTGGGTTCACCCCCGATCATGGAAATAGACGTGAAGCAGTCTGTTCAGAATCCATCGGATACGGCTATTTTCAAGCGAGGCGCGGCTTTTTCCAATTCCTTTTCCAATTCCAACGCAATTGATTCCAAACGGAAAGACGCTCTAGATCGAAAACGGGGGCATTCAGGATAGGTATCTGTCAGGGGGGGAGACAGAGTTTCTTCGAGTCCTCCAGGATGCGGAGCGCTTGTGGAAAGGAAGCCACGCTGCCATCACCGCTAGGTCCGGACCGATGGCCGAGCCTCGTTGGTCCAGGCCCGTGATTCCGTCCGCCGTCGCCGCGCGCGTGGTCCAGTGGTAGCGATACGCACGGTGGCGTCGCGATCCCCTCGCCTCCGCGCGCGGGGTCCAGCGGGAACTACGCATTCCTTCGTGGCCTCACACCCCGGTGTAAGTTTCCGGGGCCGGCGTCCCCAAAGCCCAGCGGGCGGCATGAGCCAGCCGGGTGTGTAAACGTTCGAAATACGCTCAAAATGTAACAGGAACCTCGGCAGAGGTGGCATATACAACCGCGCACGATTTCGGGAACGATGCTATCGCAGTGAATCCCAAACCAGCCTCTCCCCATCGCGTCAGCACAGGAAGCGAAGAGCCAGGCGTTTCCACGTCTGAATTCGCCCGCTTTCCCCCAACCACGGTGTCCGAGACGAACCGCCGGGAGCCGAAACTGACAAGCAGGTGCAAAATTCCCTTCAAATGGATCGTATTGGCATGGCATGGCCTGGTTCGATGTGATACCATTGGCCTGGGGATGTCACTGGCGGAGATACAACTCGATGCGCAAGCGGCCCTGCCGCTTTACCGCCAGCTTTACCGCCAGATTCGCGAACGGATCCTGCGCGGCGGGCTCTCCGCCGGAGATCGCCTACCCGCCACCCGGGACCTGGCCCAACAATTGGAACTGAACCGCGCCACCGTTTCCTCAGCCTACGCTCTGCTCGAGGAGGAAGGGCTGATTCGCGGGCACGTCGGGCGGGGCAGTTTTGTCGCGGACCCGATAGACCGGCATTCCGCGAATCCTCCCGGGACATCGGCCGTTTCTGGTGGCTTCGTTCCGCAAACTGGCTTCGTTTCGCAAAATGCGGGGAGTCCGGGTTCAGCCGAAATCAGCTTTGCCACCTCCCGGCCCCGTTCCGGCCTCTTTCCGCTCGACCAGTTCCGCCTCAGCTGTGAAGAGGTGCTGGCCACGGAAATCGCGCACACGGTGCTGCAATTGGGTTCACCGCTCGGCTACGCACCGCTCCGCCAATACCTACTGGAGGATGCGGAAGAGCACCAGATTGGCCGGGCCAATGACGATATTCTCATCACGAACGGGTGCCAGCAGGCCATGGATTTGCTGGCCCGGGCGGTGCTCGCCCCCGAAGATACGGTCCTGGTGGAAGAGCCGATTTACCCGGGATTGAAGTCCGCGCTGGCCCAGGCGCAGGTGCGGCTGGTGAGCGTGCCCGTGGGCGAGCAGGGTGTGACGGCGGAAGACTTCTCGCGGCTGATGGAGAGCGAGCGGCCACGCATGGCGGTGCTGACGCCGAGTTTTCAGAATCCCACGGGCGCGACCATACCGCTCGATGCGCGGAGGGCGATGCTGGAGGCGGCCGCGAGAGCGGGCGTGCTGCTGGTGGAGAACGATCTCTATAGCGCGCTTCGCTATCGGGGAGACGCAGTGCCGGCTTTCAAATCGCTGCGCGGCGCCGATGATGTGGTGTTGCTCGGCAGCTTCTCGAAGGTGGCGTTCCCAGGGTTGCGAGTGGGTTGGGTGATTGCGCCTCGCCCGCTCATCCGCCGCCTGGCGGAGATCAAGCAGGCGACCGATCTGCATACCGATCAGCTCTCGCAGGCCGTGCTGCTGCGCTTTGCGGAGAGCGGCCGCCTGGCCGCGCACTTGCGATCGGTTCGGAAGGCGGGCCTTGCGCAACTCGAAGCCGCCATCGACGGTTGCAGCCGATTCCTACCCGCGGGCTCCCGGTTTACGAAGCCGGACGGCGGCCTGAATCTGTGGGTACGCCTCCCCGCACCCCTCGATGCGGGAGCGCTGCTTGCCGCGGCGCAATCGCGAGGTGTCAACTATCTGCCCGCCCGCTATTTCGCGGTGAACCGCCTGGATGAGAGCGCATTCCGCCTGAGCTTCGGCGGCCTGACGCCGCTTGAGATCGAGCGCGGCCTTCAACTGCTGGGCGAAGTGTTCGAGGAGGAATTGGCCCGGGGCGCGCGTCCCGGCGCGGCGGAGATGGAAACGGCGATGGTCTAGTTCGCCAGGATGAGAGTTCGTCAAATCTTTGGGAGTATTGGTCATGGAAAACGGAAAGCAACAGCAACAGTTTGCGGATAAGATCGCGGATTTCCGCCGTCTGAGCGATGAACAACGGAAGGACTTCAAGCTGAAGGTCGGTCTCGCGGAGATGCTCAAGGGCGGCGTGATCATGGATGTCACGACGCCGGAGCAGGCGAAGATCGCCGAGGAGGCGGGCGCGGTGAGCGTGATGGCGCTCGAACGGATTCCCGCGGATATCCGCCGGGAGGGCGGCGTCTCCCGAATGTCCGCGATCCACATGATCCGGGGCATTCAGGCCATTTCGAGCATCCCCGTGATGGCCAAGGCGCGCATCGGCCACTTCATGGAGGCGCGGGTTCTCGAAGCGCTGGGAGTCGATTTCATCGACGAGAGCGAAGTGCTGACGCCCGCCGACGAAGAGAATCACATCGACAAGAGCGACTTCCGCGTGCCGTTCGTTTGCGGCGCGCGCAACCTGGGCGAGGCCCTGCGCCGCATCGGTGAAGGCGCGGCGATGATCCGCACCAAAGGGGAAGCTGGCACTGGCGATATCGTGGAAGCAGTTCGCCACATGCGGACGATCATGAAAGAAATCCGCCATGTGCAGAGCCTGCGCAGCGACGAACTCGCCACCGAAGCGAAGAATCTGCAAGCGCCGCTCGACCTCGTGGTGATGGTGCATCAGACGGGTAAGCTGCCCGTCCCGAACTTCTCGGCCGGCGGCATTGCGACCCCGGCGGATGCGGCGCTGATGATGTCGCTCGGTGCGGAGACGGTGTTTGTCGGCTCCGGCATCTTCAAGTCGAGCGATCCCGCGCGGCATGCGAAGGCCATCGTCAAAGCAGCCACCTATTGGAACCATCCCGCGAAGGTGCTGGAGGCTTGCGAAGACGTCGGCGAACCGATGCGCGGTCAGAGCGTGGCGGCGATGCCCGAGAGCGAACTGATGGCGGGCCGCGGCTGGTAACGGGCGGCGCGCGAGACTTCCCGGAAACGCCCGGCGCGCCGCTTGCGAATGCGAGCGGGAGCGCCGGGAACACTTAGGAGAACTATGCGGGAGATTGGCGTCCTTGCCCTGCAGGGCGATTACGAAGCGCACCTGGAAAAGCTCAAGCACATTGGCGCGAGCGCGAGAGAAGTGCGCACCGCCGGAGACCTTGCCATGGTGGACGCGCTGGTGATCCCCGGTGGCGAAAGCACCACGATGTTACGCATCCTGCACCGCGAGAACCTGTGGGATGCGCTTTCTCGCTTCGGAGCGGAAAAGCCGGTATTTGGAACCTGTGCCGGAGCGATCCTGATGGCGAGTGAGGTGACGCAGCCTAGCCAGGAGAGCCTTGCCTTCATGGACATGTCCGTGGTGCGCAATGCCTACGGACGACAGCTTGACAGCCGGATAATCGGCCTCGAACCCGAACCGGAGGCGCAGCCCCTGCTGGGCGATACGGTGGAAGCCGTCTTCATCCGCGCACCCGTGATTGCCCGCGTCGGGGAGGGGGTGGAAGTGCTGCTGCGCTACAACGGAGATGCCGTTCTGGCGCGCCAGGGCAAACACCTGGCTGCTACCTTCCACCCCGAACTGACCGGAGACGCCCGCGTCCACGAGTACTTCGTGAGATCGCTCGGCAATGGCCATGCGGCCGCGGACTAACCTTCCTCGCTCGAGAAGAACGGCCGCCCGCCGCTGATACTCAGGCGAAGGTCAATTGCACTCATGACGAGTTCGGTTTCGTCCGGGTTCAATCCCTCGGCAACCTGATCAACGTGCTTCAGCACCTTCTGCGCGGTCACTCTGGAGACCTCTCCGGGGTGGGCCAGAGCGTAGCTATAGATCGCGTCGCTCCGCAGAGCGTCCACCTTCATCGACGGGATGAGCCTCGCCGCTGACGAGGTGTCCACGAAGAAGCCGATGCCAAGAATCGCCGCCCTCCGGACGTCGATATCTTCGTCTTCGAGGTGCCCCTCGATCAGCGGAAGAAACTCGGTATCGTTGGTGTACCACATGGCTTCCATCGCCAGCGGACGCAACTCCGGCTTTCCATAGTTATCGAGAATCCGCGTCTTGAGCGCGTCGTCGTATGCGGCCCGCGCCAGAATGATGGTGAGTGTGGCCTGTTCGAGAGGCTCCACGCCGGGGTCGGCGAGGCGCTCTTTCACGGTCTTGACCAGCTCTTCGTTGAGATCCGTCTGGAGCAGACACTTCCACAGGGCGCAGCGCACGGTGAGGTCGCTTTCGGCCAATGCCAGGCCGGGCAGGGAAGCGGACACTTCGTCCGAGATATCCACTTCTTCGAGGCTATCGGCGACGGCCAGGCGCACGCGCGGGTCGGAACTGGCCAGCCATTGCAGACTCTCTTCGGCCTCCATCACTTCGAAGAAAGGCGGCGTGAACTCCGCGTATTGTTCGTAGATGTTGTAAACCGGGCGCGGCGGCGTGGGTTCCGTGCTGGATACGCGTTCCAAGGCATCCTCGACATCGGACTTGATCAGACCAGGCTCGGGTAGCTGAGAAACCTCTTCCAGGAGCTTTTCGAGCGCGGGCCGGGTGGCGGGGTCCCGGTGCAAACCGAGGCAGACGGCGGCGTCCTGGGCGTCGTACTCCAGACGTTCGAGGAGCAGGCTGGTGATGCGGGCGTCCGGCACCTGCATCGCCGCCAGAACGAAGGCGATCTCTCCGCCCTCCTCTTCTTCCACCTCGCTGTAGAGATCGAGCAGCGGCTGCACCGCGGGTTCGCCCATTTCGGCGAACGCCTCGATCAGTTCGTCGGAGACGCCATCGAGCTGAGCACGCAGCTGCAACATGTAGAACGGAACCGCGCGCGGATCTTTCAGGTGGCGGTAGAGCTCGAAAATCTGATCTTCGATATCGATGCGGTCGTCGCGGTCGGCGCTGGCAAAGGCATCGAGCGCGACGACGGCGGCCTCGCGATCACGGAGAAACGCATCGAAGAAGGCATGGTCAAACCCCACCTCGCCATTGGCCACCGCTTCGAGCAGTTCCATTGGCGTGAGAGTCGCGTATTCCGCGGGGGAAAGTATAGGCATGGAAAAATCCTTCCTTTGGCGATCTCTGGCGATCGCTCCGGCTGCATGTTCACGGAACGAGCGGACAAGCAAAAGGGGGACCGGAATGCGGAACGGCGAAATTACGCCAATTCCGTCTCCGGCCCCCCTTCGGAATGACGGCTATTCGCTGGTGGCTTCGGAGGCCGCAGCTTCTTCTTCCGCGCCTTCGCGCTTCACGGCAATGGCCAGTTGAACGACCACTTCCCGATGCAGTTTGATGGGCACCGTATAGCTGCCCACCTGCTTGATCGGCTGATCGAGAACGATCTTCTTCCGGTCAATCGTGAAGCTCTTCGCGGCCAGAGCCTCGGCGATGTCCTTATTGGTGACGGAGCCGAAGAGCTGTCCGCTTTCGCCCGCCTTGTGGACGAAGCTCAGGCTGAGACCGGCCATCAACTGCGCCAGTTGCGTCGCTTCGTTCACGAACGTCGCTTCGCGGCGCAGCCAGGCTTCCTTCTCCTGGGCGATGATCTTCTTGTTGGCGGCCGTAGCAAGCACGGCCAGGTTGCGGGGGAGCAGGTAGTTTCGGGCATAGCCAGGGGCCACCTTCACCACTTCGCCGGGAATGCCAAGTTTTTCGATTTCCTCGCGTAGAATCACTTCCATGGTTGTTGGGCTCCTTTCTAAGACTCCGATGCGAACGGCAGCATCGCGATGTTGCGGGCGCGCTTGATGGCGGTGCGCAACCGGCGCTGATCCTGCGCGCTTGCGCCGCTGATACGGCGCGGGATGATTTTGCCGCGCTCGGTAACGAAGCGCTTGAGCAGTTCCGTGTCTTTGTAATCGATGTGGTCAATCTTTTCGGTGTACAGGAAGCACACCTTCTTGCGCCGGAAATAGCGCTTATTGCCCATCATTGCTTTGTCGCCGCCCGTCGGTCTGGAGGATGCGGCGATGGGACGTCCACCTCTTGCTTCAGCCATTTATTGCGTCTCCTATGCGTCCTTGTGCTGAATGGCGGATTACTCCGCGGCCGATTCCACCGTTTCTTCGGCGGGCTTTCCTGGCGCTTCCGCGGGCTCTTCCTGAGCCGGCGGGGGAGGCGCGGGTCGCGGAGCCGGCGCTACCGACGCGGGCTTCCGGATGGCGCGACGTTCCCGCTGCTTCGTCTTCTTGGCGAGGCGTTTGCGGTCTTCGTCCACGCGGACGGTCAGGTATTTGATGACCATGTCCGTCACGCGGAGGCGGCGCTCCAATTCGCGAATCAGGCTGTTGGGGGCGGCGAATACCAGGAGGATGTAGATCCCGTCGCCGTAGCCCTTGACGTCATAGGCAAGCCGGCGCTTGCCCCAAATATCGGTTTTCTCCATCGTGCCGCCGTTCGAGGTGATCAGCTCCTCCAGCAGTTTGACAAACTGACTGTATTCGGCTTCCTCAACGTCGGGCTTCACGATGAACAGTTCTTCGTAAATCCTCATATTTCCTCTTCGTTTGATCCTCGGGCGCGACGATTAAACTTCGTCATGGCCTTCTCGGCGCCTTCGGAAACTATGGCGAGAATTGCGTCGGACGCATAGTCCAGCAACTCCGCCAAGTCCGCCAGATCCGCCTTGCGAAACTTCGCGAGGACGTACCGGGCTGCATCCCCGTAGGGATGCGGTGGTTGGATGCCGGCGCGCACGCGAACAAAGTCGCTCGTGCCCAGGCTTCCGACAATCGACTTCATGCCGTTGTGCGTGCCCGCGGAACCTTTCAGTCGGATCCGAAGGCCGGTCCAGGGAAGATCGAGATCGTCATAGACCACAATCAACCTGTCCGCGCCGAGGCCCTGGTTGGCCAGCAGCGGCTTCACGGCAGTGCCGCTCAGATTCATGTAGGTTTGCGGTTTCGCGAGGATAAGAGCGTTCTTGTCCTCGCGTCCGAACCCGATTAACGCATTCGAAGACCTTTGGGAGAGACGCACTTGCAATCTTTCCGCCAGGCGATCGACGACATGAAAACCAATGTTGTGGGGGGTGAGTTCATACTGATTTCCCGGATTCCCCAACCCCACAATTAAGAACGTTCCTGCTTCCCCGGCACTCATCGCTGAACACTCCGGAGGCGCTCACGCGGCCGCGGCATTCGAAACTACTTCTTGGCCTTGGCGGCGGGTGCTTTCGCGGCCGGCGCGGCGGCCTTCGCAGCCGGTGCGCCCGCAGCCGCGGGAGCCGCCCCGGCTTCTTCCCCGGCCAGCGCGGAGGCGCGCGTGCCGGCAACCAAGGCCAGGACAAGCACCGGCGGACTCAGCAAACGCAACCCGTCCGGCAGGGTCAATTCTCCGGCGCGAATGGTGTCGCCGAGGCGCATCGTTGCCACTTCCACCGTCAGTGCATCCGGGATCGCTTCCGGCAGGCATTCCACGACGAGGTGGCGGTTGATGATGTCGAATGTACCGCCCTGATTCTTCACGCCGAACGGCACGCCATTGAACTCGACCGGCACCTTCACGACGACCGGCTTCGCGAGATCGATGCGCTTGAAATCGACATGAACGATATTGTCGCGGACGGGATCGAGCTGCCAATCCACCATCATGGACGGTTCTTTCACTTCGCCCTGAATATCGAGCTCAATAATCGTGTTGAACGTGTACTTGCTGCGAAAGATCTTTATGATGTCGGCGGGATCGACACTGATCGAAAGCGACTCTTTCGCCGATCCGTACAGGACGGCGGGAAGCCGATTCGCGGCGCGCAAACGGTTGTTCTGGTTCTTGCCGCGGCCCGTACGGCGGGCGGCGGCTACGGAGACGGTAACACTCACGGGTATTCCTCCATCCAGGCCGCAAGTCCGATTTCACGTGGGTTGCGTTTCCCGGAATCAATTGAAATTTACAAAACGCGCCCAAGAGGCGACGCCCCCGGCGCGGAGTTCGTTCAAAACGCGTCAAACAAACAAGATGCTGACGCTTGTCTCTTCATGGATCGATTGCACGGCTCTTGCGAGCAGCGGACCCACGGAGAGCGTCCGAATTTTTTCGCACTTCGCCGCTTTCGCCGAAAGCGGAATCGAATTGCAGAATACAACTTCAGTCAACTGCGAGTTCTCGATCCGATCCACCGCCGGTCCCGAAAGGACCGGGTGAGTGGCGCAGGCCCTGACACTGGCAGCGCCGTAATTCATCAGCGCTTCGGCGCCTTTCACCAGAGTGCCGGCCGTGTCGATCAAATCGTCGAACAGCAAGCAGTTCTGGCCGCGAACGTCGCCGATGACGTTCATCACTTCCGCGACGTTGGCTTCTTCCCGGCGCTTGTCGATAATCGCCAAGGGCGCGTTCAGCCGTTTCGCGAAAGCCCTTGCCCGCTCCACGCCGCCCGCATCCGGAGAAACAACGGTGAGATCCGCGATCGAAGGGCCACGGAAATACTCGATGAAGACCGGTGTGGCGAACAAATGATCCACCGGCACGTCGAAGAACCCCTGGATCTGCGCGGCGTGCAGGTCGAGTGTAAGCACCCGGTCCGCCCCCGCGCTTTCGAGAAGCTTTGCCACCAGCTTCGCGGAAATCGGCACGCGCGGCTGGTCTTTCCGATCCTGCCGAGCGTACCCATAATAGGGTAGCACGGCGGTGATGCGGTCCGCCGAAGCGCGGCGGAGCGCATCAATCATCAACAGAATCTCCACCAAATGCTGGTCGACCGGCGTGCAGGTGGGCTGGACCAGGAATACGTCCGCGCCGCGAACGTTCTCATGGATCTGCACGTAGTTCTCGCCGTCGGAGAATTTTTTGACGGAAGCGAGGCCGAGCGGGACGTCCAACTCGTCACAAATCTCTTGCGCAAGCGGCACATTGGCGTTACCGGAGAAAATTTTCAGCCGGGGAAACTTGCAGCCATGCGAGGCAGCCGATTTTGCCGGTTTCAAGCGTTGTGAGGTTGGGGAGGCCATAGCTGATTCGAGTACGGATGCAGGCTGTGCCGCCACGCCTGCCGATACTGGCTTTGCGGAAGCAGACGAAACCGCCGGACTTCTTCCGCTGGAAGTTTCGTCTCCGCCTGCCTTGCCGCCTCCGCGGTGGCGTACAAAGCGAACAGGGACGAGCCGCTTCCGGACATCATCGCGTGCAGCGCGCCCGTCCGGACGAGCTTCGACTTCCAGGCGCGCAATTGCGGATGCGTCCGGAAGACGGGGGTTTCAAAGTCGTTCACGCCTAAGCCGGAACCCAGCGGGAACTCCCGAGAAGACGCGTCTCCGACGCCCCGTGGCGACGACGGATACAGCGAAACGAACCGGGAGGAAAACTCCCTCACGATTTTAGCAGATGAGGCGCTTGCTTCACCGCGAGCGAGACTGCGGTACGCATCGGCGGTGGAGACGTGAATGCCCGGCGTCACCAGCAAGCCGGAGAGGGCCGGAAATGCGGGGGCGGGGTAGAGTTCCTCTCCGCGGCCAAGAGCAATGGCCGCCCCACCCAACAAGAAGAACGGAACGTCGCTCCCCAGACCGCCGGCGAGATCCATCAATTCCACCAACGGTAGCGTCTTACCGGTGAGGGCCGGGAGGGCAAGCAGGACAGAGGCGGCGTTACTGGATCCGCCGCCCAATCCGCCACCCATGGGAATCGATTTGGAGATTGCGATGGAAACGCTCCCCCGGACCTTCGCCCGTTCCAGAAAGGCGACCGCGGCGCGATGCGCCAGGTTGTCTTCCTGGGGGATTTCCGTTCCGGGGCAGGTTGTGTCGACTTTGAATCCGCGCCCCGGATTGAACTCGAGGCGCATGCGATCGGCGAGCGAAATGGTGTGGAAGAGCGATCGGATCTCATGAAAGCCATCGGGACGGCGATGGAGCACGCGCAGATCGAGATTGACTTTGGCGAACGAGCGAATCTGGACGCGGCGGGGCGTGCTCATCGTGAACCTTTTCGGGTGCAGCGCGGCTAGTAATGAACCAGGGAGAAGATCTCCGCGTCCACCCCGGTCAGCTTATCGCGGCCATGCAGGAAATCGAGCTCAATCACGAAGGCGAGGCCGACGAGCTCTCCGCCCAGCCTCGTGACGAGAGAGGCGACGGCGGCGGCGGTTCCGCCGGTGGCGAGGACGTCGTCGACGATCAGCACCTTCTGTCCCGGTTGGATGGCGTCGCGATGGATTTCCAGGCGGTCCGTGCCATATTCGAGGGCGTATTCGACCGATTCGCACGCCGCGGGCAACTTGTTCGGCTTGCGCACAGGCACAAAGCCCGCACCCAGAGCATAGGCAAGCGCTGGCGCAAAGATGAAGCCGCGGGCTTCGATGCCCAAAACGACGTCGATGTGCCGGCCGAGGTATTTTTGACGCAACTCGTCAATGGAGCCGGCCAAGCCCTTGGCGTCCTTGAGCAGGGTGGTGATGTCGTAGAAATTGATGCCGGGCTTGGGGAAATCCGGGACTTCGCGAATGAGGGACTTGAGTGCAAGCATGGAATACCTCCGCTATTGTCGCGCAGGCGGCGAAAGAAATGCCACGCCGCGAAGGCAATGCTTGTATTTTGCGGAACGAAGCCATAGGCTTTTGCGGAACGAAGCCATAGGCGGGATACGGAGGGAAGGGGCACGGGCGCTAGCGGCGGACGATGACCTCGCGCAGGTTATCGCGGCTCAGGAAGAACTTCACGCTCTGACAGCGCTCGAACAACTTCTCGATGCTACGGTTGGTGAACTGGCGATGCGGCCGATCCGTGCCGGTGTCGGCGACGGAGAGTGTTTCCGGGTCGAGGAGTTTGAAGTAGTGGACGGGAACATCCGTAGCGGAGTTCTCCGAGTGGAATACCGCGAAGAGCACTCCGTTGGGTCGCAGGACCTCAAAAATGCGCCCCACGACGGCGCGCTGCGCGTCCGGCTCCAGCCATTCCAGGCTATCCCAAAGGAGAATTGCATCAACACTTTGCGGTTCGAAGTTCAAGGAATACTGTAAGAAGTTCCCGATCTTCTCCGGATTCCGCATGCTGATCGGAGAAGCGTCCGAGCCGAAGATGGTTTCGACGGCGTGCGGAAAGCTCTCGGCGTAGAGGCGGTGCCCCAGGCCGGTAATGAACGTGACGTTCGCCTGGCAGGCCCCGGAAAAATCGACGATGTTGAGGCCCATCTGATCGCGAATGCTTTCAAAGAATTCGCGGAGCGCGGAACTGGGACGGGGCACGGATGTCGGCTGCCGCTGGGCGGTGCGACGGCTACGTTGCGGGGAGCGTCCCTCGTCTTCGCCACCGGCGCGAAAACGGTCGATCCAATCTTTGAGGCCATCAAGCATGGTTTGCAAACCAATCTATGGCGATGCTGCGCCGGGATAAGAACGCGGCGCGGCGAAAGCAACTTACGCCGCGCCGGAAACTGCCAAGCCGATTTGCCGCTTAGGATTTGCCGCCGCGCACCGGTTCCGCCACGCGAGCGTTGCCTTGTTCCCCGACGGAGGCGGATTTGGCTGGGGAATTCTGGCTTCCTTCGGGCGAGGACGACGCCGACGCCGCCGGAGACGGGGTTGCCGGTTTCGGAGCCGGTTTGGGTTCGGGTTTCAGGATGTCGATGTTCCCCTTGAAGTACGCACCATCCTCAATTACGATGCGAGCGGTGCGGATGTCTCCCACGAGGCGGGCATCCTTGCGGATTTCCATCTTTTCGAGCGCTTCCACATTGCCTTGGACGTTGCCGAACACGACCACCTCCCTTGCTCGAACGGCGGCCTGAATGCGTCCGTTTGGGCCGATGGTGAGCTTGCTTTCCATCAATTCCACGGTGCCTTGAATTTCGCCGTCGATATAAAGATCTTCACGGCTGTGAATCTCGCCTTTCACCACCACGGCCTTGCCGACCATGGCCGGGCCATTTGACGCATAGACCGTATTGGGCGTAGGGGCGGGCGTCGCCACCACCAGGCGCTCGCGCATGGGTTCCGCCGCCGGCGGCGTGTACGGGGGAGCGGGCTCCTCGTCTCTTCCTCTTTGTCTGCTTGACCACATGGACACGTTAGTTACCTCCTGGAAATTCGGCTGCCGGCTGGGAGTCTGATGGAATAGCTGCTGGCGCGAATCTGCTTTGCGGTTGCGTGAAGAAGCCCGAAACGCAGCGCACCGGAGTTGCCGACTCTTGCGAACGACACTCGTCTGGTTTTTATGGTACTGGCCAATTGGCGCGAACGCAAACGAGCGCGCGGGAAGTTACGAAAGTTAATTCCGCCCGGCGATTCCGGAAGGAATCCGGCCGGGAGAAACCGGGGCGGCCGGGCGCAGTTTGATGCGCCGAAGCGTTAGAGCGGTGGCCACGGTCTGAGATAATCAAATCGTGTCGCGCAATAAAGGACAGGTCGCCGCGCAGCAGAGGGCGGAAAAGCAACTGCTGGTGTTCCAGCAGATCTCGCGTTTCATGGCAAAGGATCTGCCGGTGCATGACGTGGTGGAAGGCATCGTCCGTCTGGTGATGCAGCATCTCCACTGTGATTCGTGTTTCCTCTACATCAAGGACGGGGACGAGTTGGCGCTGTGCGCCACCCATGACCGTCCGGTGAGCGAGATTGGGACGATTCGTTTGCGCCTGGACGAGGGACTGACGGGCTGGGTTGCTCGCGAGCGCCGCTTGCTCGCGCTTCCGCGGGAAGCCTTTCGGGACCCCCGTTTTAAGACCTTCACGAATCTGCCGGAGGACGCATACGAAGCGTTTCTTTCCGCTCCGGTGATCAGCCTCAACCAGGTGCTTGGCGTCCTGAATGTGCAATACCGCCAGATCCATGATCACTCGGGCGACGACATTGAGTTCCTGACGACGGTGGGGGAACTCGTCGGGACCTACCTGCGGATGACGGCAAGCCGGCGCGCGCCCATTCCCGGAAGCGCGTTGGTGGCGGCGGTGCTGGGCGCTCCGGCGGCGGATGGGCGAATTGCAACTGCCCGGGAGGCGGCACAATGAGGAGTGCCGTCGCCGCGACGCTGCTTGCATGGATGCTCTCCTCGCTTGCGTTTGCCGGGGGCAAGTGGGAGTTACAATACCGTCATGTGGACGCGGAATATGACCTGCGATTGCTCGATATCGCATTTGTCGATGCCAACCGCGGCGTTGCTTCGGGTGTGCTGAGTTCGCGCAAACGCGACAAGGTAAAGCCCGTGAATCTGGTGACGGCCGATGGCAAGACGTGGACGGTGGTGGAGACGAAGAAGGTCTGCCAGGATCTGTTTGCACTCCCCGAGGGCATTCTTTATGGAGCCTGCGAGGATGGCATTTACCGCTCCGATGAGATGGGCAAGGATTGGAAGCGCCAGGCGAAGCTCTCCGGCATCCTCCAGATCTGGTTTCTGAGCGAGCAACGGGGCTTCGCCGTCGGCGAGGAACGTTCCTTTTACGAGACGAGCGATGGCGGAAAGAAATGGGCGCCCGTGGAGACGACGCCTAGGCTGACGACCTCGAAGGACTACACGATTCTGAAGCACATCGATTTCGCGAACGCCTCGAATGGGCTGGTTACCGGATGGAGCCGCGTGCCGAAGAACCGGGAATTTCTACCGGACTGGATGATGCCGGAACGGGCGATGCGGCAGCGCGACACGCCGCACGTGAATTTCATCATCGACACTCGCGACGGAGGCGCTACGTGGCGGGCGCAGGAAGTCTCCATGTTCGGAGAGATCGTCGCCGCCAAAATCTCCGGGGACGGCGCGGGGTTGGGCCTGGTGAACTTCTCGAACGGCTTTGAGTATCCGGCGGAAGTCTTTTCTTTCGGCTGGCCATCGGGGGAGACGGCGCGCGTCTTTCGCGAGAAGCACCGGGCGGTAACCGACATTGCGCTGCCGGCGCGCGGCCCTGCCTATCTACTGGCGGTGGAGCCTGGCGGCCAATTGTTCTGGAGCCCGATCCCAGGGCGGCTGAAGGTGCTTGAAAGCGCGGATTTGCGCACGTGGACGGAGATGGAGGTGGACTACCGGGCGTCGGCGACCCGCGCCACGTTCGGAGTGCTGGACGCCGCGAACATCTGGGCGATCACCGATACCGGGTTGATCCTCAAACTGAATCGCGATTTCGCGGCGCTGCCGGAACGCCGGTTGCCGAAGCCTCCGGCGGCCAAACCGTCCGGGCCGTAAACGCAGCATCGGAGCTTGAGCACCCGGCGCTTCGCGGCCTAACGTGCCGTGTATTGCGGCCAGTTCAGTTCGACGCCCTGACGCGCGATCTCCCGCTGGAACTCGTCCAGCTTTTGCTTCTGGTTCCTCACCGCGCGAGGAGAATCTCCTCTCGCCACGCACCATCCTGCCAGATATCCCGCGGATTCCCCAATGTTCCACTCGACCGGATGCAGGCGGTAACAGCCGTTCGTGAGGTGAGTGACGCCGATGTTCTTGCACGCGGCGATCAGATTTTCCATGCGCTGGGGGATGAGAGCGCCCAAGGGGATCTGGAAGGGGAGCGAACTGATGTCGATGTAGTTGTCGCCGCCGGTGGAGGGATGAAGATCGATGCGGTAACTGCCAACGCCGACGGAATCCGCGAACGTTTCCGCGCGCACTTCGCGTTCCGGAATACCCAGGACGGCGGCGCGCGCTTTCAATCCCACCTGCTTCTCGGTAACGGTGTACTCCGCGCGGATTCGCCGGGATTCGCGGATGTAGGGGTATTTCGCGAGGCCGTCGGCGGTGCCGGAGACATCTTTGCGGAGTTCGAGCCCTTTCCATCCCTGGCCACCGTCGGGCCGCGGCGCCTCGGTTTGCAGCCAATAAAGAAGCGAGAGGCTCAACTGCTTTCCGGCTTCGAGGTGGCGGGAATTCTCCGCGTCACTCTGCTCGTGGATGCGGCCGAGCCAGTAGTCGTTCTGGGGCCAGTTGATGAGGCTGATATCGGATCCGGTGGCGGTGTCGGTGAAGTTGCGCCTGTCGCGGATGCGCCGATAAATCCATAGGTTCAACGGGCCGCCGGGAACGGCCTCGCGGGTGGGGTCCACCGTAAGCGTGCGCGGCTCCAGCGTGACGGGATTCGAGTAGGAGAGGCTGAGCAACTTGCCCGGCCAGGCGGGTTTTAACGCGGGGACATAGTCCCGCCAAAAGCTATACTGGGCGGGCTTTTCGATGGTATGGTCCTCGCCTTCGCGGTAGCCCAGCGCGAAGCAGACGGTGAAGGCCTGAATGTTGTGGGGCTGCACAATCTCGGGGGCCGTGGGCTCTCCGGTCTGCGCGCGGGATTCCGCGCCGGTGACGTACTCGGTTCCGGAGATGGGCAACAAGTCGCCCTGATCCGTGGCGTCCAGGAAATATGCGGCTTCCACTTCGACAACGGAACCGGTATCGAGCGCCCGCAATTGCACGCGCCGGATGCGGTTGCCGGCCACTTCCGCCTGAACGGGTTTATGCCGCAGCAGGAGGGTCAACTGCCCGCTGCTGAGGTAGGGCTGGAGCATCGATTCGAGCACTTCGAGACTCACTCGCGGTTCGTGCGTGATGCGGGAGACGGAACCGTTGCCGGGGTTGAGGAACGGCGTGGCGCGAGCTTCGGCTGTGAGCGGGTAGTGGTCGCGGTAAAACGCTCGCACGGCGTTCCGATAGGTGCGGTAGAGACGCGTGACGCCGGTGTGCTCAATCCATGGGTGCTCATCCGGGGGCACCAACTGGGAGGTGAGTTGCCCGCCCACCCAATCCGTCTCCTCGGTCAGGAGCACACGCGCTCCGGTGCGCATTGCCGCGAGTGCCGCGGCGACGCCACCGGTGCTTGCGCCGATAACGGCGATGTCGACCTTACCGCTGGCGACGCCGAGCGCGCGGAATGCGAAGGGAGCGGAGAGGCCGGCCTTAAGAAAGCCGCGGCGGGAAAAAGGCTGACGGATTCGATGCATGATTCGCTATGGAGTGTCCTCAGGGCGAGTGTACCCCATTGTCCGTCATGTGCCCGCTCGCCCCTTTCAGAGGGCACGATTGCGGGTGAACCGGGTTCCGCGCACGGCCGCTTCCCAGAAATACCCGGCCGCGTTCGCGACCTGCCAAAGAACGAGCAGTGCCACGATTGGCACTGTGCCGTGGTCTCCGCGATGCTCCCGGATCTGCCTTCGCCAGGCGGAAAAATCGAAGACGATTCCGCGTGCCGTGCGGGCCTCTTCGGCATAGCCGGTGACCCTGGTTCGGTGGTAGTGAAGCGCGCCGCGGCCATAGTTGAAATGTTGCCGCAAGAATCGCCGAAGGCTGAGTTCGTGGAAATGAAGAATCCGCGCCTCCGGTTTGTAAATCATCGCGTGTCCGCTGTGACGCCAGCGATCGGATAAGCCACGATCTTCACCTCCGGCAAGGCGGTAGTCCGCATCGAAAGCGCCCACGGCAAGGAGCGCGTCCCGGGATACTCCCAGATTGCTGCTCGTGAAAAAGCCGGCATTGGTGGGGTCTGCATTGTGGACGGCGTAGACACGGTCTACGATCATTTGGCTGACTTCGGAATAGAGGTTGTCCGGGAGACCATTCACGGTGTGACCGCCCACCATGGCATCCGGGTTTGCTTCGAGCGCTTCCAAGAGGATGGGAAGCCAGGCGGGTTCGGGCTCGCAATCATCATCCAGCATCACGATGAATCGAGATTTTGCCAGGGCAATCGCGGTGTTCCTGCCTACGGCCGGTCCGGAATTCGGCTGGCGACGATGCGTGATGCGAAGCCGGCCCGCGAACGCGTCAAGGACGGGCGCCACCGGTTCCGGACTGCCATCATCCACGACGACAACTTCGAATTCTCCGTAGGGAAGATCCTGCCGTGTGAGTGCTTGCAGCATACGCTCCAGCCGCTTCGGGCGGTTATAGGTGGTGACGATCACCGACACTCTGGGGGCTAGAGTTGCGCTGGGCTGCATGGGTAGTCAGGATAGGCGCTAGATGAAAAGGGCGTCCCTCTCCCGCGGGGGAATGTGACGATAGCGATGGAATTCGAGACGGGCCAACTTCTCGCGCGCGCTACCCGTGCCCGCCGCGTAGCCGATCATTTGCCCCGCGCCGTCGACTGTCAAACCGAAGAGTAGCGCGAAGAGGACCTTGATTCTCATGCCGGTGCTGACGGGCAGGCTCCGCCAGACAGGTATCGAGCGTAGCAGCCGGACAGCGGGGATCAAGGGAGACGCGCAGAAATAAAAGAGCCGCTTGCCGATTCCCCAGTTTCGCGAACGCATCCCGGCGAACATGCGTCCGTTAAGGAACTGTGCGTCGGCAAACGAATCCGCGAGTGCGAAATTTACGTGCCGGACGACGGCCCGGGGTTCGACGTGAAGAGAAGCGCCGTCGCGCGCGAGGCGCTGATGAAGGAGCGTCTCAGCGTCAAGCGCCGTCTCGAGTTCGCCGCCCAGCCCGTGGAGCGTCTCGCGTTTATAGCTGCTATTGTGTCCGGGGAGAAAGTCAATGGCGGGGCGGTGACCGCCTTCCATCCATGGGCCGTAGCCAGCCAGGAAATCGGCCCAACTGATTGAAGTGTCGGGGTTGGCGTTTCGGACGACGGGGCCGACAACGGCATGCGGTGCGCGGTGCGCCTCAATGAGCGCGGCTGCCCACTGCGGCTCCGGGAAGCAATGGTCTTCCGCGAACGCGATCACGCGCCCGCGAGCGGCACGCACGCCAGCGGCATTGCCTTCACTCACACTGCCCACCACCGGTATGCGCACCACACGCGCGGCAAAGAAGCCTTCGACGAGAGCCGGATCTACGTCGAAGGCGCTCGATTCCGGGGCTACCAAAATCAGTTCGATCTGGTTGCTCACCGTTTGAGCGGCCAGGTGCCGAAGCGTCGTGCGCAGCTCATGAAACTCTCCGGGAGAGGCCAGCACCACCGAAAGGGGCGGCCCTTCATGTGGTGCGGGCGGTGCGTAGATGCTTTCTTCCCCGGAGAAGCTCGAAGGTGTCGAGGGAACCGGCACCGCTGGGTGCAAGAGGATCTCCTGGGAACTCTCCTTGCGCGCGCCACGCAGAAGCTCCTCCTGCTGTGCGCGACGGACGACACGAAGGCTGGCGAGACCGTCGCTGAAGGTTGCCGCCGGTTCCGCGCCGGTGGCGACGGCGAGTGCGAAGCGTTCCCATTGGCGAAGGTAGCAGGCGGCAAGGTCACCACCACTTAGGGCCGCGGAGAGCCCGGCGGGGATATCCGCGGCGGAGCGGACTAAACGAGCGACGCGCGCGCCGAGGCCGAAAGCGGGTTGCGTATCGGTGAGTGCCTCGAAGCCCCAAGCGTCATAGAGCGAGAGCGCGATGCGTCCGCGTTCGCCCACGATCTCCAGTTCCTGGCATTCGAAGCGCCCCTCCACTATGGAGATATCGAGCGCAGCGCCCTCCGCCGTGCTGAGAGCCAGACGGACATGGCGGCCCGATGGTCCTTCGTCGCTCACGCTTGAACGGACTTCCCGCATCTCTGCGCCGAGCAGAAAGCGGAGCAGATCGACATGGTGGATGCCGACGTCATCGAGCAGGCTCCCGCCTTCCTCGGGGCGGTGTCGCCAGGATCGCTCCCCGAGCGCGGGTTGGGCGCGCGCACACCAAAGCGCATGGGCAATTCGCACTTTCCCGATCTGCCGCTCCCGCAACAGAGCCTTGGCGCGCTGTACCAGGCGGTGGTTGCGCAAATGAAAGCCCACCGCACCCACCAGCCCGGACCGACTTGCGATGGTTTCAAGCTCCTCGGCGTGCGCTTCTTCGAGCGCGAGCGGCTTCTCCACCAGAACATGCTTGCCAGCGAGCAGCGCCATGCGGGCGAGTTCGAAATGCGTGGCGGGAGGCGTGAGAATGGCTACGGCTTCCACCTCCGGGTGAGCCAGCAGTTCCTGAGCGGAGGCCGCAAGGCGCGCGTTCGGGAAACCTCTCGCGAACTCATGTGCATTCTGGGGAAGTGCATCGTGCAGGCACGCGATGCGAATGCCGCGGAGCTTCCTTAGCGCCGGCGCGTGATAGCGGCGGGCGGCGTCGCCACAGCCGATGATTCCTAATCCAACGATTCGCATGGTCTCTGCCATTTTATGTGCCGCAATATCGAATGGGCTGTTTACACTTGGGCCGGTTCCAGGCGAACAGGCTCAACAGTTTCGGGATAAAGAAGTGTTCTCTCTTCCGGACGTACGAATCGCATGCGGGTGTTTTCAAAGTTCGAGTAATCTTCAATTACGCTGTCGCGCGGGGCGACGATGCCAACCACTTCGCCAATCGTGTGCATGGTGGTGATGGCAAGCGCGGGCAAGGCGACGAACGGCAGCAGTTGGCGTTCCCCGGCGATACGGCTGAAAGCGTTCCATCGGC
The DNA here is from genome assembly GCA_014584705.1 of Acidobacteriota bacterium. GTDB lineage: Bacteria > Acidobacteriota > Terriglobia > Bryobacterales > Bryobacteraceae > JACTMJ01. Next base: position 261,890 of record JACTMJ010000009.1, read on the forward strand.
GTTTCAACTGCAACAGCGGCACAAGCGGACTCACGGCGAGTTGGAAGAGTTTTCTCCCCAGGGTCCACTGCTCTTCCCGCATGCGCACGGTGGAGAAGAGCCATCCTCCATAAAAGGAGGCCTTGAGCAAGGGGAAAGGTCGCGAGACGTTGATATGGCGCGTGACGGCACGGGCTTCGTGGAAAAGGGTGTGGCCTTCGGCGCGCAGACGATTCTGGAGCAAGAGTTCCATCTCGATACCGGAATCGAGCGAAGCGCCGAGTGCAAGCGCGGCATCCTTGCGGAAACAGGTATTGTGAGTGGCCACGTAATCCACCGTTCCGCGGGATTCAGGAAACGCGGCGTGGGCGAAGTGCAGTGTGAAGGCAGCCCAACTCCAGAGGCTACGCGGGTTGGCGTTCACCATCAGTGGCCCGGCCGCGGCGGGTGTAACGCCTCGCGCATCGGGGGTAAAAGCGCCAATGAAGGACTCCGCCCAGCCAGGGTCCGGGAAGCAATGGTCTTCGGCGTGGACTACCAACGGAGTGCGTGCAATGCGAAAGGCTTCGCCACGCGCCGCCGCCAGATTGCGCATACGATCCCACGCCACCAGTTGATATCCGCCAAAAGCGGCGAGGTCTTCGCGAAGCGTTTCGAGTACCGCCATGGACGGGCCGAAGAGGACGATCTCCATGCGATCCCTGGCGGTTTGCGCACGCAGGCAGTCGAGTATACGCAACACGGTCTCCCGCCGGTTCGGAACGATGAGTGCCACGGAAATGGCGGCGTTCGAAGGCAGCGCGGATACAGCAATTTCCATTCGTATCATCAGACCACAAGCGACGGGCATTTTGCCAAGCAAATCGCGAGAGCGATCTCGCCGTCAGCCAGCCCCCGTCAACTATGCCACGAAGGGCAGATAGGCGCGCTTGATGGTTTTCTTCGGGTCGAGCGATGCGGTGTCCGCGCCCAGTTGCTCGAGAGTTCCTTTCACGGTGACGAGGCTCATGATCTTTCGCTGGATCTCCGGGGAGGTGGCCACGGTATCGATGAGGTAGGGCCAGATGCCTTCGCGCCCGGTGATGCCGCGCACGTGGATGGTCTTTCCCTGATGCTCCACGCTGAACTCACGCATGTGGAAGATGATGTCGTTGATCGTATAGCCGTTGAGGGTGACGGTGGGGTCCCCGTACAGGCCGAAGAGCACGAGCGTGCCGCCGTCTTTCACCATGGCCAGACATTGGTCAAGGACTTTGCGGGAGCCGCCCGCGATATCGATGATGGCATCGAAGCCCGGGCCGCCGGTGAATTCCGCGACGTCCGCGGCGAGCGTGGGGGAGGCGGAATTGAAAACGGCATCCGCGCCGAAGGTCTTCGCGCGCTCCAACCGGCCGGGGTCTATCTCAAAGGCAGCCAGTTTCTTCACGCCGAAATTCTTCGCGAACAACTGCGTCATCAGGCCGTGATAGCCGCAGCCCACGATGCCCACCGTGCCGAGCAGGCTGTTGTCGAAGAGATACTTCGCCACCAGACAATCGTTGCCCACACCTTCGAGCAGGGAGGGGAAGAAGGCCGGCTCGCTGAGCACGTTTGGCACGACGTGTGCGCAATAGGTGGGGATGGTGGCGTACTCGGCATAGCCGCCATTCAGGGGGCGCAAATACTCGCCATTAACACTGGGGCCCCAGAGGCCGATGATGCCCTCTTCGGGATATCCGGGCATGATGTAGTGGCTCTCGGCAACGACGCGCTGGCCGAGCTTGTAGCCGCGGACGTTCGAGCCCACGTCGACAATTTCGCCGAAGAGTTCGTGGCCGGGCACGATACCTTCCTGGACGTGCGGGAACTTGCCGCGGAAGAGATCTTCGTCAGTGCCGCACACAGAGACGCAGCGCACCTTCACCAGCAATTCGCCAGGCATCGGGCGGGGCATGGGCACTTCGGCCAGCTCAATGTGCGGCCCCTCCGGCGTAGCTTCCTTTCGATATACCCAAGCCTTCATGGTGCGGCGCGGTTTGGCCGCCAAGGCACTGGCCGGAACATCCGCTTCGCCGCCCAGAATGCCTTCTTCGCGGCCGGCGATGGTGAAGGCCTCCACGCAGCGTTCCACCTGCTCCCGGGTGTGGGCCGCGCACAATTGCACGCGAATTCGCGCCGCGCCTTTCGGGACCACCGGGAAGCTGAAGCCGATCACATAAACGCCGAGTTCGAGCAAGCGCTCCGCCATCCGGGAGGCGAGGCGCGCATCGCCGAGCATGACCGGCGCGATGGGGTGCGTGCCTTCCGGCACGTCAAAGCCCACATGGCGCATGCTGGAGCGGAAAAGCTGGGTGTTTGCCTGGAGGCGCGCGCGCAGTTCCGCGCCTTCGTCCGACTCCACCACGTCCATGGCTGCCATCGCGCCCGCCACGAGGCTCGGGGGAACGGAGTTCGAAAACAGATAGGGTCGCGAGGTGTTGCGCAGCCACTCGATGAGCACTTTGCGGCCCGCGGTGAAGCCGCCGCTGGCACCTCCGAGCGCCTTGCCAAGCGTGCCGGTGATGACGTCGGGCTGCACGCCAAAGTGCTCTCCCGTGCCGCGGCCGTTCTCCCCGATAAAGCCGGTGGCGTGGCAATCGTCGACAGCCAGCAGCGCGCCATACTTCCGCGCGATGGGGACCAGCTTGTCGAGCGGCGCGAGAATACCGTCCATGCTGAAAACGCCGTCGGTGATCGCAAACACGGCCCGCTTATGGCCGGGGTCGCCGTCGCGGGCTTCCTTGAGCGCGCGTTCGAAATCTTCGGGGCTGCGTTCGTCGTAGGGCAGGCGTTTGCACTTGGTGAGCCGAACGCCGTCGATGATGCTGGCGTGGTTGAGGCGGGCGCTCAGGATGACGTCGTCCGCGCTCGCAACACTCTCGAACAGACCGCCGTTGGCATCGAAACAGGACGAATAGAGGATGGCGTCCTCCATGCCAAGGAAGCGGGCAATACGCTCTTCCAACTGCTTGTGGATCTTCTGTGTGCCACAGATGAAGCGCACCGATGACAGGCCATATCCGTAAACATTCAGCGCATGGTGGGCAGCCTCCGTCACGCGCGGGTGGTTCGCGAGGCCGAGGTAATTGTTCGCGCAGAAATTCAGAACGGGCTGGGGATTTCCGGAGAGGAAAAGCTCCGTCGCCTGGGAACTGGCGATGATGCGCTCGTGCTTTCGCAGCCCGGCAGCTTCCCGTTCTTTCAGACCGGCTTCCAACTTCTCGTAGATCGTCATGGACCCCTGACTTTCCGGCGTATGGCTTTGCCGCCGCAGCCTTTGACATCCATCATACGGGAAGGCCTTCCAGCGGAAATGCGCCCCGCACCGTTACAAGTTTATTTCAGCGCGGGGCTAGCCGGGAACGACGGCGTGACCCCCAATTCATGAAAGAGAAACGTATAGATATCCGCAGTCATGGCGATGGACTTCTCCGTGTTGCTTGCGCCGTGGCCGCTCTTGGTCTCAATACGAATCAAGGCAGGGTGCCCTTTGGCGGCCTTCTCCTGCAGGGTGGCGATGTACTTGAAGGAGTGCGCGGGCACCACGCGATCGTCGTGGTCCGCGGTGGTGACGAGCACCGCCGGGTAGTTCACACCGGCGCGGATATTGTGCAGAGGCGAATAGGCGTAGAGCGCCTTGAACTCGCTGGGGTTGTCGCTGGAGCCGTAATCGGCAATCCAGTTCCAGCCGATGGTGAACTTGTGGAAGCGCAGCATGTCCATAACGCCCACCTGGGGCACGGCGGCACGGAAGAGATCGGGCCGCTGGTTGATGACCGCGCCCACCAGCAACCCTCCATTCGAGCCGCCCTGGCAGGCCAGTTTCGCTGGCGAGGTGTAGTGATTGGCAACCAGCCACTCGGCGGCCGCGATGAAGTCGTCGAAGACGTTCTGCTTCTTCAGTTTCATGCCACCCTGATGCCAGGCCTCGCCGTACTCGCTGCCGCCCCGCATGTTCACGGAGGCGTAGATGAAGCCCTGTTCGAGCAGGGCCAGCCGCATGGAATTGAAGGTGGGGTTGGTGGAGATGTTGAAACCACCGTAGCCATAGATGAGAGCCGGGTTCTTTCCGTCGAGCTTCAGCCCGCGCTTGTACACCAGGAACATCGGCACCTTGGTTCCGTCCTTGCTGGTAACAAAAACCTGCTTGGTTTCATAGCGTGCTGGATTGAAACCGGGAATATGGGGCGCGCGAAACACAGTGCTGCCGCCGCCAGCGATGTCGTAGCGGAAGATGGTGGGCGGGTAGTCGAAAGAACTGTAAGTGTAAAAGATAAACTTGTCGTCGGCGTTGCCGTCAAAGCCCTCGGCGTTCCCCAATCCGGGAAGCTTAATCTCCGCTTCGAGAGCGCCGGCGACGCTATAGCGATAGACCCTGGTCGCAACATCCTTCAGGTAGCTGGCGAAGATCCTGCCCGCGGCGGCTTTCACGTCGCGCAGCGGTTCCGGCTTCTCGGGAAGGACGTCGGCCCAGACGCCGTTCGAGATGGTAAACGCCGCCACTTTTCCGTTTGGCGCTTTGGCGTTCGTCCGGACGAGCAGCTTTCCGTCAACGTGATCCACCGCTTCGTAGATGTCGTTGCCGATTTCACCGACGATGGGCCGGAACGTCGCGCCCGGTTTCGAAAGGTCCTTGTAATAGAGGGCGTTCCCGTCCTTGCCCTTTCCGCGGTCCGATACGCTCAGAAGCGCGTAACGCTCATCCTCCGTTGTCGTGACGGTGTGAAAGCGCTGCGGATTCGCGGGGTCTTCGAAGATCAGCGTATCCTTGCTTTGCGGTTCCCCCACGCGGTGGAAGAAGACCTGATGGTTCTCGTTTTTCGCGGAAAGGATGTTCCCGCCCTCCGGCTCGGGATAGCGGCTGTAGAAGAATCCGTTGCCGGCCCAGGCGAACTCGGACACCTTCACCCACTTCAATTCGTTCGGGAGGGTCTTGCGAGCGGCAACGTCCATCACCTTGACGGTCTTCCAATCGGAGCCTCCGTCGGAGAGCGCGAGCACGACGTAGCGGCCGTCCTTCGAAAGAATGAAGCTGTCGAGGCGCGTGGTGCCATCCGGGGAGAGCTTGTTCGGGTCTAGCAATACCTCGGGCTCGCCGCCTATGCCCTTCTGTACATACCAGACACTCTGGTTCTGCAAGCCGTCGTTTTTCTGGAAAAAGAAATACTCTCCGCGCCGGAGGGGAGCACCGTATCTGGCGTAGTCGTAGAGTTGTCGCAACCGATTTCGGACGGCGTCCCGGTAAGGGATTTGGGCGAAGTAAGCGCTGGTGATGCGGTTCTCCGCATTTACCCAGGCGGCGGTTTCGGGGGAGTCGCTATCTTCGAGCCAGCGGTAGGGGTCGGGGACTTTCACCCCGTGGTAAGTGTCGACATGCTCGACCTTCTTCGTAGCGGGGTAAGTGATCTGAGCGGCCAGCCAGGCGGGGGAGGCGGACAAAGCCGCCGCGGCGATCGCTGAAAACAAAATAGGCCTCCGCGAGAACTGCATGGGAATGGGTCCTTCGGTGATGGATCTCTCGGAACACGGCGGTGCGCCGGGAATCGTGAGATTCGCGCACCACTTCTTCCATTTTCATCTTAAGGCGGGGAGGGCCGGAAAGCGGAGGACGGAACGCGGCGGCTACACTGGAGGGGTGCAAACCGCAGTTCCCCCGCGCGCGTTATTTTTCGACCTTGGCAATGTGATCGTCCCGTTTGACATCGAGCGCGCGTACGCCGGATTCGGAGCCGTTTCCGCGCTGCCGATCGAGGAGATGGCGAAGCGATTGCGAGCCGGAGACCTGGTACAGCGTTACGAATGCGGGCAGGTGGAGGATGAGCCGTTCTTCGAAGCCTTTTGCGAGCTGACCGGCGTTCGCACCACATTCGAACGTTTCTGCCAGATTTGGAACAGCATTTTTCTTCCGCCCACGCTGGTGCCGGAAGAGCTGCTCGAAGAGTTATCGCGCGGGTACACGCTCCTGCTTCTCTCCAATACGAACGCGATCCACTACCGCTTTCTGGAGCGCAGTTACGCGCACATCGGCCATTTCCACCATCATGTTCTTTCGCACGAGGCGGGGGCGCAAAAGCCGGAGCGAAAGATCTACGATGACGCGCTGGCGGCGGCGGGCGTACAGCCCGAAGAAGTGTTTTTCACCGACGACCTTCCGGAGAATATCGAGGCTGCGCGGCAATTGGGGATCGATGCGGAGGTATTCACCGGAGTCCCCGATTTGCAGCGCCACCTCGAAAACCGCGGAGTCCGGCTCTCCGCGCGCGGCTAGCCGCCCTCGCCGTTCCACGGCGTCCACCGTTAGTGGGTTAGTTTGCCTGCCGGATCGTCAACGAGGTCACCTGGCGAATCCAGCGAGCGCCGCGCTTTTCTCCAGGAGCTACCAGTTGAAACGGCTTCGCGTTGTCGGGCAGCGGCTTGCCATCCCGCATGGTCACCACGTAGACCGGCTTGTCCATGAATCCGGCGTCCAGCTCCGCCCATGCATAGAGCACCTTATATCCATCCTTGCCCTCGGCAAGCAGGTAGTAGGACGCAGCCGTGCCGTGATACTTCTCGCCCAACGGCAGACTCACTTTGGCAATCACATCCTTCAGGAGCACGCCCTGGAAGGTGGCCGGGCTCCCGTGGTCCAACGTCTTAATGGTGTGGCTGGGGAGTTTGGAGAGATCCGCGTTCGTAACCACAGCGGTCGTTCCGCCAAGCCCCCGAATCGTGAGCGTGGATTGTCCTTGGGCCCCCGCGGCGGGTAGCAGCAGCGCGCAGGCGAGAATCAGCGTTTTGAAAGTCATGAGTTTCCTTTGCATCTCAGGTTTGAATTGGGTCAAGCGGGCATTGTGTTCGTGTCCCGGCGCGTGAGCAGACCGACGAAAGCCCGGTCCGGCGGCGGTTCGGGGATGCCGAGAGTGAGATCCGGCCGGGAATTCACGAACGCGGCGAGGGAGGAACGAAGTTCCGAGGTATCGGCGACGCAGGCGTAGAGCGCGGAGCCTCGCGCGGATGCGGCGGCGGGCATGCGACCGTGAGGATCGTTCAAGGACGCCTTCCACCGCGACGGCATATCCGGATGGGCGGCAAAAAGATTCAAGGCAAAGTCCGGAAGGGAAACGGGAATAAGAGGGCGAAAAAGCTTCATAGAATCGGAGCGTAATGTGCATTATACACGACGATGTGATATAGACAAGACTATGTACAAGTTGTTTCCGAGATTCGTCATGCTCGCACTCCTGGCCTTCACCTGCTGCCACGGAGAGGTTCTCGCGGGCGAGGGTAAGTTCGTGATCGTCGGAATGGGAACCGCTCCCGACCTGATCACGCTTCGAGGACAGAAGACGGTTTCCGAATCCGACGTGCTGCTCGCCGAGGAGGGAGATATCGCAGGAATGTGGCCGGAATTCGCCGTTGGGAAAGAGGTTTGGGAATGGCCGCGCAACTTCCGGAAGTTCTACGGCGCGGACCCGGAGAAAATCGCGAGTGGGGCGCAGCGCGCCGAAGCGATCCGCCTCCAGCAAGTTCGCCGCGACCTCATTGCCCGGATTGTGGCCGCGGTGAAGGCCGGAAAAACAGTGGCATGCCTGCAGGGCGGAGATCCGATGATGTACGGCATGACCTTGTTCCTGGAGATGCTCCCCGAGAGCGTGCCGACGGAGATCGTGCCGGGGGTTGGCGCATTCCAGGCGGCGAGCGCGGCGCTGAAGCAGAGCCCGCCTTACGGCTACGACACGAGCGCGGTGATCCTCACGCAGGACGATTGGGCGGGTCGCCTCGACGACAACGAGAAGCTGATGGCGTCGGGAAGCACGATGGTGTTCTACACCATGAACCTCGACTATCCAAGGCTCTTCGAGAAGCTCAAGCGGTACTACCCGCCGGAGACGCCGGTGGCGGTGGTCCGCGATGCGGGCGACCTCTCCCGGGAGGCGGTTACGCGAAGTACGGTGGCGCGTTTTCTGGCCGAAGTGGATCCGAACTCCCTGCCCGCGCACCGGCACATGCTGTTCGTGGGGAAATTCCTCGAAGCCGGACAAGCCCGGAAAGATTTCACCCCAAGAATCGCCAAAACGGCGGCGAAGGAGTAGCGGGCCGCGCGCAGAGCCTTCCTCCGCCGCCGGCTCGGCCATTCGCTCTCCGACGCTGTGTTAGGCTGGTAATTGCGTCCAAAGCCGTTATGGCGGCCATTGTCAGTGAATCCATTACGCTTCGGACCTACCCGTTTGGCGAATCGGACCTGGTGGTGAGTTTTCTCACTCGCGACAAGGGGAAGCTTCGGGGAGTGGCCAAACGCGCGCGTAAACCGAAGAGTCCGTTTGGCGCCGGGCTGGAGCGGCTGTGCTGCTCTCGCATGACTTATTACCAGCGCGAAAACCGGGAACTCGTTACGTTGAGCGGGTGCGAAATTATCCACTCACCGTTTTCTCTGGCCGGTGACTACGCTTCGGCGCTCACGCTCGATTTTATGGCGGAAGTGGCTGAATGCCTGTTGCCTCCGGCATCGGCGGACGACCGGTTCTACCGGCTGATTCTATCGGTCACGAACCACCTGGAGGGCCGGAAAGAAGGGGCGATCTGGCGAGCCCTGACTTACTTCGCGTTCTGGGCGGTGAAGCTTTCGGGATTTCTGCCGGAGTTGCGGGTGTCTGAGGATTCCGTGGCGCTGGCTCGGGAAATGGCCGCCCAACCGGTGGAAGCCGTACGGCCCGAAGCATGGGTGAGAGGAGCGAACGCGGACTTGCGGCGCTTTCTGATCCATGAAATTGAGATGCATGCCGAACGGCGGCTACTTACGGCGCCTCTGGTGGAGGCATTAGCGAATCACTGAGTGAAAGCGGGCCGGGCTGCCCGGTGAGGGTTCGACGGGGACGCCCGGAGGCGCCCTCAATCCTGTGTTATGGATTCATCATCGACGATTTCCTACCAAGATTTGATCTTTCGCCTGAAGCGATTCTGGGCGGAGAAGGGCTGCATCATCCAGGAACCGTTTGACCTGGAAGTGGGCGCGGGCACGATGTGCCCGGAGACGTTCTTGCGCGTGCTGGGTCCTGAGCCGTATAACGTCGCTTATGTGCAGCCCAGCCGCAGGCCCGCCGACGGCCGCTACGGTGATAACCCCAACCGCCTCTACAAGCACATGCAGTTTCAGGTGATCCTGAAACCAACACCGGCAGACATCATGGAGATGTATCTCCAGAGTTTAGAGGCGCTTGGGATTGATTTGTCAAAGCATGACATTAAGTTCGAAGAGGACAATTGGGAGTCTCCTACCCTGGGCGCGTGGGGGATCGGCTGGCAGGTGATGCTGGACGGTTTGGAGATCACGCAGTTCACGTATTTCCAGCAGTGCGGCGGATACGATCTGGACCTGATTCCGGTGGAACTTACGTACGGGCTGGAACGCCTGACGGCCTTTCTGCAGGGAGTGGAGAGCGTCTACGACATCACCTGGACACCCGGTTTCAGCTACCGGGCCGTGCGCCACGCGGACGAGTTGCAGAGCTCCGTTTATAACTTCGAGATGGCCGATATCGGCGCGCTCTGGAAGTTGTTCGAGATTCACGAGGCGGAAGCACAGCGGCTGATCGACATCTTCCCGGACTTTCCGGAGCGGAAGCGTTTCCCGGTGCTGAGCGCGTATGAGCAAGTGCTGAAGTGCTCGAACCTTTTCAATCTGCTGGATGCGCGCGGCGCGATCAGCGTCACCGAACGGGTGGCCGTGATCGGACGGGTGCGAAAGATTGCCGTGAATGTGGCGAGACTATGGATGGAGCAACAATTCGGCACGCCCGACGGTGATGCGATTCCGGGCGCGAATGCGAAGGAGGTGGCTGCCTGATGCTGCCCTTTCTGCTCGAAATCGGTACCGAAGAAATCCCGGATTGGATGATCCCCGGGGCGCTCGAACACCTCGAAAAGCTCTTCACGGAATTGCTGGCCAAGCATCGGCTTTCGCATGAAGCGCTTGAGCTCGACGCCACGCCACGCCGGCTGGTGGTGCGCTGCAAAGGGATTGACCCGATGCAGAAGGCTTCTGAGAGCCTGGTGACCGGGCCGCCGGTGAGCGCTGCTTTCAAGAATGGAGAACCCACCCCGGCGGCGCATGCGTTCGCGAAAAAGATGAACACGGATGTGGCTTCGCTCGCGCGGGAGACTACGCCGAAGGGTGAGTATCTCGCGTTCACGCAGCGCATCGAAGGGGCACCGGCGGCGAGCATTCTCGCCGAGGCGCTGCCCGGGTTGATTCTCTCAATTCCATTCCCGAAGAACATGGTCTGGGCCGGGAAGGGAACCAGCCGCTTTATCCGCCCGATTCGCTGGCTGGTGGCGCTGCTCGGCGAGGAGGTGGTGCCGTTCGCCATCGAAGGCGTACGCAGCGGAAACCGGACGGAGGGGCACCGGCGGTTAGGCAAGCGCGGCTTGGCGGTGAACTGTTCGAACTATGAGGGAACGCTGCGCGAGAATGGCGTGATTCTCCGGGCCGAGGAGCGCCGCAAGCGAATCGTCGAAGGCGCGGAAGCAGTGACTGCGGCGAAGGGCGTGAAGGTATCACTCGACCCGGAATTGCTCGAAACGCTGGTCTACATTACTGAATTCCCGACCGCCATCCTCGGAAGCTTCGCGGAGGAGTATCTCTCCCTGCCGGAGGAAGTGCTGATCACCGTGATGCGGCACCACCAGAAGTATTTCGCCGTACACCGTCCGGATAGAACGCTGGCGCCGCACTTTGTGGCGGTGATGAACACGGCGGCTGACCCGGATGGGCTGGTGGTGAGCGGCAATGAACGCGTGCTGCGCGCCCGATTCAATGACGCCCGGTTCTTCTGGGATTTCGATCAGAAAACGACACTGGCCGGGCGGGTGGAATCTCTTGGCGCGGTCACCTTCCATGCGAAGCTTGGCAACTATCTGGAAAAGACCAACCGCACCCGCGAACGGATCGCCCGGCTTGCGGCTCTGGTTGGTGTTGACGCCGCGGAGGCAGAGCGCGCCGCGCTGCTTGCCAAGTGCGACCTCACGACGGAACTCGTGAAGGAGTTCACGGAGTTGCAGGGCGTGGTGGGCGGGCTCTATGCCCGGCACCAGGGCGAACCGGAGAGTGTTGCGCGGGCGATTTACGACCAGTACAAGCCGGTAAGCATGGAGGGAGAGATCCCCGCCACGCTGCTGGGGCAGTTGCTCTCACTGGCGGACAAGGCCGACACGCTCGCGAGCTGTTTTTCGATCGGGCTGATTCCCAAGGGTTCGAGTGATCCGTTCGCGTTGCGGCGGGCCGCGCAAGGGGTGGTGCGCATTCTGGCGGAATCCGAGGCGACAATCCCGCTCGATGTCTTCCATGGCGAGGATGCAGCGCTGACGGAATTTTTCAAAGACCGCGTCCGGTATTATTTCCGCGATGTGCGCGGCTTCGCCTATGACGAAGTGAATGCCGTGATGGCGGCGGGCTTCGCGGATTTGAAGGACGCGGGGAGCCGGCTGGCGGCGTTGCGCGAAGTGCGCCCCACGGAGAATTTCGAACCCATTGCGGCCAGCTTCAAGCGGATCAAGAACATCCTGAGGCAGGCGGAATTCGCGGGCGGCGCGGTGGCTTCGGAGTTGCTGACGGAAGCGGCCGAACGCGCGCTTCATGACGAGTTTTTGCGTGTGCGCGGTGGCGTCCATCGCATGCGCGAAGAAAGAAATTACCGCGGAGCGCTGGCGGAGATCGCCAGCTTGCGCCCCGCGGTGGACGCATTTTTTGACCAGGTTCTGGTGAACGCCAATGAGGAAAACGTCAGGCGCAACCGGCTTGGTTTATTACACCAGTTGCTCACGGAGCTTTCGTCGATCGCCGATTTCTCAGAGATCGTCACCCGGTGAGAATCTGATCCCCTCTTGCGAGGGGTCTGAAGCCGGAGGATACGGGCGCCGGCAGATCTTCGCTCGTTTCAAGTAAGGAGATTCATTCGCGATGAAGCAATACGTCTATTCCTTCGGTAAGACCACCGATGGCGACGGAAAGATGAAGAACACCCTTGGCGGCAAGGGCGCGGGCCTGGCCGAGATGGCGCTGGCCGGTATGCCGGTGCCTCCCGGATTCACCGTGGTCACCGAAGTCTGCAACCTCTATTTCGACAACGGCAAGAAAGTTCCGGCCGAAGTCGACAAGCAGATGGTGGCGAAACTCAAGGTGCTGGAGAACGAGATCGGGCAGAAGCTGGGCGACAGGAAGAACCCGCTGCTGCTGAGCGTCCGCTCCGGCGCGCGCGTCTCCATGCCCGGCATGATGAACACGATTTTGAACCTCGGGCTGAACGACGAAACCACGGCGGGGCTGGCCGCGAAGACCGGCAACGGGCGATTCGCCTACGACTGCTACCGGCGCTTCATTCAGATGTTCGGCGAGGTGGCCTTCCACATCGATATGGAGAAGTTTGACCATATCTTCGACGAACAGAAGAAGAAGGCCCGGACGAAGCTCGATACCGATCTGAGCGAGGCCGATCTGAAGCAGGTGGTGGAGAACTACAAGAAGCTCTTCAAGAAGGAAATCGGTCGCGAATTCCCGCAGGACCCGATGGAGCAGCTCACGCGCGCTCGCGATGCCGTTTTTGAAAGCTTCTTCACGCCCAAGGCGATCTACTACCGCAAGATGAACAGGCTGCCCGACGACATGGGCACCGCCGTGAACATTCAGGCGATGGTGTTCGGCAACATGGGGGAAACCTCGGGAACCGGCGTGGGCTTCACGCGGAACCCGGCCACCGGGGAGCACAAGTTCTACGGCGAATTCCTGATGAACGCACAGGGCGAAGACGTGGTGGCGGGTATCCGCACGCCGCAGCCGATCGCGCAGCTTCATGAAATCATGCCGGCTGCTTATAACGAGCTGGTAGAAATTACCACGCGCCTCGAAAAGCACTACCGCGACATGCAGGATTTCGAGTTCACCGTTCAGGAAGAAAAGCTCTACATGCTGCAGACTCGCAGCGGCAAGCGGACCGGCCCGGCGGCGGTACGCATCGCGGTGGAGATGTGCGAAGAGGGCATGATCACGAAAGAGGAAGCGGTGATGCGCGTCGAGCCCGACCAGCTCGATCAACTGCTGCACCCGCTGCTCGAGAAGGGTTCGCTCAAGAATCTGACGCTCATCGGTACCGGTCTGGCGGCATCGCCTGGCGCGGCCGTGGGCAAGGTGGTGTTCGATTCCGATCACGCCGTTCACCTTTCCAACGAAACGCCGCTGATTCTGGTCCGCAAGGAGACCTCGCCGGATGATATTCACGGCATGGACGTGTCGAAGGGCATTGTCACCATGGTGGGCGGCCTCACGAGCCACGCAGCCGTTGTGGCACGCGGCATGGGCAAGCCTTGTATCGTCGGCGCCAGCAGCCTCAAGGTTGATGAGAAAAAGCACGTTCTAACAACGACTGTGAACGGCAAGACCGTCACGGTGAAGGAAGGCGACTGGCTCTCGATCGATGGCACCACGGGCGATGTCTATGTGGGCCAGGCGTCCACCGTCGATCCCGATACGAAGTCGGGCTTCCTGGCAAAGTTCATGAAGTGGGTGGACGAATCGCGCGGCGATTTCAACGTGCGTACGAATGCGGAAACGCCGCGTGACGCAAAGAAGGCGCGCGAGTTCGGCGCGGAAGGCATTGGTCTCTGCCGCACGGAGCACATGTTCTTCGAAGACGGCCGCGTGGAGCATGTCCAGGCGATGATTCTGGCGAAGGACGAGCCGAGCCGCCGCAAGGCTCTCAGCAAGTTGCTGCCGATGCAGCGCAGGGATTTCGAGCAGCTGTTCAACACGATGGACGGCTACCCGGTGGTCATCCGCACCCTCGATCCGCCGCTGCACGAGTTCCTGCCCAAGCGGGAGCAGTTGATGGTGGATTTGTGCCGGCTTCCGCACGCCACGATCAAAGAGAAGCGGGAACTTGCCGCGACTTATAACGTGGAAGTGAAGGAGCTTAAGACTCACCTGCCCACGCTGCTGAACCGGGTGGAAGAACTGCACGAGTTCAACCCGATGCTGGGGCATCGCGGCTGCCGTCTGGGCATCACCTATCCCGAGATCACCGAAATGCAGGCACGTGCGATCTTCGAGGCGGCCGTGAAGGTCTTCAAGAAGGGCAAGGTGGTGATCCCCGAGGTGATGATCCCACTCGTGGGCAACGTGAAGGAACTCGAGAACCAGAAGGCGATCGTCGTGAACGTGGCCGAGGACGTCATCGGGAAAGCCGGGCTCAGCGGCAAGCTGAAGTACCTGGTGGGCACGATGATTGAGATTCCTCGTGCGGCTCTGACCGCGGACCAGATCGCGAAGGAAGCCGAGTTCTTCAGCTTCGGCACGAACGACCTGACGCAGACGACGCTGGGTATTTCGCGCGACGACTACATGAAGTTCTCGAAGCACTATGAGGACCTCAAAATCTTCGCGGCCGACCCCTTCGCCGTGCTTGACCAGGGCGGTGTTGGCCTGCTGGTGCAGCAGGCGGTGAAGCTTGGCCGGGAAGCGCGTCCGGACCTCGAAGTGGGCATCTGCGGCGAGCATGGCGGCGAGCCTTCGAGCGTGGCCTTCTGTTACAACGTGGGCATGGATTACGTCTCCTGTTCCCCGTATCGCGTGCCCATCGCCCGGCTGGCGGCGGCGCAGGCGGCCATTCGCAAGAACAAGTCCGGCGTTCAGGTGGCGAGCACGGTCTAGCGCGCGTCCATCGCGAATCTAACGAAAACAGGGCGGCTCACTCATGGTGGGCCGCCCTTTTGTTTGCTGGCCCGACGCCTCTCCTGCCCCGGGCGCCATAGCCAGACGGCGCGAAGCGTTATGCTACACGAATGTGGAATTCTCCGGCCCGCGTTGCCGTTCTGGGTATTGCCTTCGTCATCCTATTCCAGTGGTTCGTGGTGCAAGGTATGGGCGGCAATTGGACCATGTGGTTCTATAGCGGCTCCAAGTACCCACCGCCGCCGGATCTCGTGGGAACGATGTACCAGTTCCCCAATTCCCTTGGGTTTGACGGCCAGTTCTACTACTACATTGCGCGCGATTTTACGAACGCGCGGGACACTAGCGCATACGTCGATTTTCCACCGATGCGTTGGATGCGCGCGCTCATTCCGGGCGGTGCGGCCGCACTGGCATTTAGCAACCCGGATCGCGTGATTTACTCGTATATCGGGATCGTTTGGGGCTTGTGTGCGTTCGGCATCTGGTTGGCCGCGAGGATCTGTCTCCATTGGGGTTACCCGCCCTTCGCGGGATTGAGCTTTCTGGCTATCCCGGCCGTGCTGGTGAGCCTGGACCGCATGATGACCGATATCGCACTTGTAGTGGCGCTGTTGCTATTCGTGTACGGCATGCAGAGGGAGAAGCCGGCGTGGGTCTATGCGGCGCTTGTACTTGCCCCACTGGCAAGAGAAACGGGGCTGGCTCTGGCTGGAGGGTGGGTGCTCTACCAGGCGTGGCGTCGCGAGTGGAAGGCCGCGCTTTTCGGTTGTCTGGCGACAGTGCCGTTCCTGGGTTGGATCACATTCGTGATTGCGAAGTTCGGGAGTGGCGGAGCGTTCTTTCTGGGGTCGCCCTTCAGCGGGATCGTTCACCGGCTGCTCACGCCCGTGATCTACGATGCTCCCTCGGCGGGCCTCCGGCTGGCTGCGATTACCGACTACATTGGGATCCTCGGGGTGGCTGCTTCGTTCGTACTCGCCATCGTGCTCTTCGTGCGGGGGGAGCGCTCCGTGCTGATGTTCTGTGCCATCGTCTACACGCTTGGGATCGCGTGCTTCGTCAAGGAAGACATGTGGGGAGAGGCGTATAGCTACGTGCGCACGGGTGGTCCGGTGGCTCTGATGCTGGCTTTGCTCGGTGCGGAGCGGCGATGCTGGTGGTTGGTGGCCCCGATGCTACTCGCCTTGCCGCGCATCGCGCTCCAGTACGGACTGGTTAGCTGGACAGCGCTGAAAGGGTGGATCTGAGAGCGAACCGAATCGCGCGGGCAAACGAGTATTGCGCCAGCGTTAGGGATACGGCTCGCTGTAGGCGTAAAACGATTGGCGCTGGTTGCGAAGATCCCAGGCGTAGCTCAGGCGAATCTCGGTTCCGCCGGGCGTGGAGGCGATCCACTGCAGACCGGCATCGTATTGGATCTTTCGCGCGCCGAAGCGATGGTTGGGGTCGCGAACCCATGCGGCGTCGAGAAAGGGCGCAACGGAAAGAGTGACGATGCCCATCCGAATGAGGGTCTTTCGCACTTCGAGATTCGCGGCGAGATAGCGATCTCCGTAGAGCGCGCTGCCCTTGTGTCCATGGCTGGTGCCAATGTGTCCGCGAAGAGGCACGGTGCCATCGCGCTCCATCCCAATACTGAACAATTCCGGGAGCGCTGGCCTCCCGCGGAGAGTGCCGGCTGCCACGCGCAGGCTCGTGCGCCCATCCTCGCTGCTCGCGGCCGGAGACCAGGCGAGCGTGAGCGCGCCTTCCGCCCGCACGACATTGGAAGCAACTGCGAGATAGCGCTCAAAGGAACCATTCGCGCTGGCGGTAGCGACGATGCGGCGGAGGGGGTTGCGGTAAATGTCGCTTTCGATCGAGTGCGCATAGCGAACGGATGTGCCACTTGGGAGGAGCGATGTTTTGTCCTTCGCCGATGGAGTCAGGATGGTGGCGTTTGCAAAGGAGCGGTTCGCGAAGGAGAGCCGGTTGGCCCAGGTGGTCTTCGAACCCAATACCGCGGAGATGGCGAGTCCGGCTTCCGCCCGGCGGTAGAGAAAGGATTGGTCCACGCGCCGGCTCTCCGCATCCAACGCCTGCCAGTATTCGTGACGCGCGTCGCCATCAACACGCACGCGCCAGCCGGCTCTGCCCGCGAGCGGCATCGCCGTCTCCATCCAAATTCGCCGTTTGCGGGCATCCCAGCGCAGCATGGAGTTCCAGCTCCAAGCGCGCCGGCCGATGTTTGGCATCTGAATGTGCAGCGTCTGGTAGCCCAGGCCCCGCGCGAGCATCAACAGGGAAGCTACCCGGTTGCGTCCGAGAGCCGGGCGCTCCACACATTGGATATGTGCGTGGTAGCGGTCGTCTCCCGCAAGTTCAAGCAGCATACGGCTGCTGCCGCAAACGCCAAGCAGCGCCGTGACGCGTTCGGCGCGAAGCATGCTGTTGCGGGTGAGGATGCGGCCGAAAGCAAAGGCAACCGCGTCGCTGGCGAGGCTCGTTCGCAGGATGCCGTTGAGGCCGGTATCGCCCGGCGCATCCGCGAGAACCGGTTTGCCGATGGGGTTCCATAAGGCGAGGGCAGCCTCCGCGTTGCCATCCAGGAGGTATAACGTGCCCAGGAATTCGCTTACATAGGGGTCCGCCGATCGCAGGCGGCGGGCGCGGTGAAGGAGGCGCTTCGCCTCGGTATTGTGCTTCTCGAGGAGTGCAATTCCGGCGAGTTCGGTGGGGAAGCGTGGGTCCTCGGGATGCGCGTGCGCGCCTGTCTGAAGGATGGTTCGCGCGGCGGCAAGATCCCCGGTCTTGGCAGCCTGGAGCGCACGCTCCAGCACTTGTTCGGCGGAAGGGGCAACGGGCCGCGGGGCGGGCTGGCCAAAGGCGGCAATCACGCACAGGCACACGGTACACAGCCAGATGAGAGCGGCTTGGCAGAAATCAATGCCGATTCTCATGGCGGAGGCAAGGCGAGCAGCGCCCAGCGCTGCGAGGCGGCCCACTGCTGCTCGAACTCCGCGCGATCGAGCGCGCGATAGGGTCTCACGGCAGGGTCATGGAGCAACACCTGCGCGGCGCTCACGCCGCTCAGCACCACATAGTGCAACTGGCGCTGCCCTTGCGGACGCAGAGCAACAATCAGGGGGCGGCCCTTGCCGACGTGCTCAGACAAATCCGCCCACTCTCCCCGGAAGGCGTAGACGCGGAACCCCTCGCGTTGAAGATAGCGTTCCATTTCCGCGGCGGGGGTGCCGTTGGCCTTGCGCGAATACACGGCCTTATGAATGGCCATCACATCGCCCGCGGATGCGTCGCGCGGGGCGTAGCCGTGCTGTTTCCACCAACCCATCACCATGGCGATGGCCGCGGAACCGCAGCCCTCCTTCACTTGAGAAGTGAATGGAATGTCCAGGCGAAGCCCCGTACCCGCCGGGGGCGCCGCGAGTGCGATTGGCGCCGTGGACAGGGCGGCAACGAGCAGAAAGAATGCCACGAGCAGCGGCATGGCATGAGCCCTAGCTAACTGCGATGATCACAATCACGGCGGTAGCAAGCGCGATCACGATGTAGGTGAGCATTTCATTGCTCAGCGCGCCCGCCGCAAAATCACGATTCACCTCGCGCGCACGGTCCGCGAGGTGAGCAGCGGTTTGATCGTCCAAGGCAGCCACAGCCTGCTTTACCTGCTGAAATTCGACGCCGGCTGAGGCCAGCGCTTTCCGCGCCGGAGCCGTTTCCAGGAGACGCAGCAACTCGGCGCGATCCGCCCGGCTCGCAGCCTGGGATTCCGAGATCGCATTCTGGAGGCTTGTCCGTGGGACGATATGCTCCGCGGCCGGAAGGGTGAACGCCAGCATCCATGCCGAAGCCGCCAGAGCAATCCCTCGTCGAACGGCCTCAGCCACCCGATTACTCAACGGATTGGCCGGGTAGCTTGCGCGCGAGGTCGTGACTAACAATTCCATGCGGGTCCTCCTGGAAGTTCAAACAATTGTCTTGTGGCTGGGAAACTGGCTGCGCATCCGTTCCTGGTCGCCCGCGAAGAAGCGGCGGGCCATCCGGCGGAGCCGTACATCCTAGCATTCATCTTGACACAAACCCGGCGCGGAAATTGTAAACGAGGCAGGCCGGTTCCGCCCGTTGCCATCCTGCCCGGAGGCGATACTATCAAGGGAAACCATGCCCGCCACCAACCCATGTCCCCTGTGCCAGAGCCGCAAACCGAAGCGCTGGTGCCCGGCACTGAATGCGTCGATCTTCCATGAGACGGCTGTCTCTAGTCAACCGAAATTTTCAGGGCCGCCTTCGTTTTGCTTCTGGCTCTGTTGAACCGGGCTTCCATTCGCATTCTCAGT
>JACTMJ010000028.1 GCA_014584705.1 Acidobacteriota bacterium
TCAACAACTCGTCGATCGCCGCTTCCAGCTTCGTTACTTTCATCCGTCCTCTCATCCTCTCCGAGAATCGGACTTACACAAAATTCGAAACACGCTCCGGGAAGCCGAACTCCCGTGGAAAGTCCCAGTCTGTTCTGGGGATCTCTCCGACTCGAGCCGGCGTTCTGGCCTTTAACGACGCAATCCGAGATCTGTTGAAGGCGGCAAAAGTAGTGACGCGAGAGCGGGCGCATAAGACGCTCAATAACCTCTACTGGACGATGGCCGAGAAGCGTGAGCCCCAGAACTACAAGGCAGGGCTCTATCTGAACTTCCACAAGGCGACGAAGCACGTGAAGAAGGGTGAGACGCTCAAGGTCCGTGCGGTGATCGCGGGGCGCATTATCGCCACGCGGGGGCTGTCGCGGGTGGTGGCGATCTCGAAGAAACAGGCTGCCTGCTTCAACGTGTTCGAGAAGACCCAGGTTCAGGTGGGAAAGGGTGACCGACTTCTGTTGCAGCAGAGCATGAAGTCCGATGCCGGGCGACTGTTCTCGTTCAAGTCGGTGTTCAAGGCGAACGAGATTGTGACGGTGAAGCGCCACGACCTGAGGGGAAGAATCGTACTCGATGACGGTCGTGTGCTGCCGCATGACTACCAGCAGTTCGCCCACGGTTGGGCACTTACGACAAGCCGGGCGCAAGGGCGGCAGACAGACTCCGCCGTGGTCGCGGCTGCGCGGATGACTCGGGAGGGGTTCTATGTGGCGGCTTCGCGTGGAAAGGAATCGCTGAGCGTGTTCACTCCCAACCAAGCGAAGCTCGCGGAATCGGTGGCGGTAAGGTCTGACCGGATGGCGGCAGTTGAACTTGCGCGGGAAATCGAGTCCAAGGGGGCAGTGACCGAATCCAAGCAGGCTACCCATTCGCTGGGTGCCGGGAGGAACGCGTAATGGCGTCGCCGTTTGATAAGAGCTGCGTGGTGCTGTCGAAGGGCGGTCCGATCTTCGGCGTGATCTTCCGCATCTCGGCGAAAGAGGAGTTTGGCGCTACTTACGGCCAGTTCCTCTGGGCGCGGTTCGCCAACAACGATGAGTTAGCGGTCGTTTTCAGTCACCATGTCGTGACTATTCGTGGGAGAAATCTCCAGCAGCTTGTGGAGCAGTTCGCTCAACAGAGAGTAGTTGAGATTCGGGTTGCCGCCCGGAACGAGTTGTTCTCCGGCTCTGGAGAAAACTATGGCGAGGCTGTGATTCAAACGATTCGAGTCGAGGATCGGGAAATGGGAAGTAAGAGGAAATGAAGGAAGCATGGAAATGGATCGGAAGCATTGGCGTGCTGCTCGTAGGGGTGGCGTTCGTGATGCTGGCCAAGAACTATGAGACGAGACCACCGGCTGCGCCGCTTAATCGCTTCGGCCCGGATATCATCCTGGCTGACGTGCCGAAGAGCAGTCTCCGGCGGTGCGAGGTGGATGTCCCTACAGCGGTACTCTGGAGGCAGGATTCTCTGAGGCTTCGGGATTCGATTCCCGGAAAGACTGCGTATCGGGTTCCGAAGAAAACTGAGGTGTATGCGCCGAAGGTCGCTCAGTGGGTCTATGGCGAGGGAGTGAAGCCGTCTCGCCTGGCGCGAGTTCAGCTAAGTAGTGGCGTTGGGCTGGATTCGTGGATTATGGACCTCGGCGACTTGAAGTGCGCTGGCACCGTTACCAGGCGGTGATGGCCTGCTCAGGGTAAGTTCGCCAACTATAAGCTTTACTGTGAGTTCAGATACTTAGGTGTGAGCGTCTCGTCCGCTCTCTCCGCAATGGTCGCCGGAGGTAGAACTCGGCTTCGGGAGTGTTCCTTCTCCGCTTCGACATATGAGCGCAACTTCTTTATGATTTCGCCATAACCAGTGAGGCTCGTATTAGGAGGTAATTGTGAAGTATTTAATTCTTTGCGTGTTGTCGCTGTTCGCTTACCAAGCTGAAGCTCAGCTCTATGGGTGCTTCTCCTCCAATACAGCTTCCTGCACGCAAAGGATGATTCAATGCAGCGGGACCTACAACAACGATGTAGCACTTTACGGAGAATCTATTGCCAACCTGTGTTATGAACGCGACGAGGGGTTGAGCAACTGGTTCGCTTGCGATGAGACTCTCCAAGAGTGGAAGGACTACGGCAATGAGTGCTATGCCTCAAACACAGCGGGAAGGAAACTCCTTAATCGTTACCAGCGGCTTGAGCGGCGGCTTCGCAAGGCTTGCGGTGCGCAATGCAAAAAGCTGAAACTCTAGCACACGCTTCTCTGACCTAAGAGACTGTGAAGTGCCAGTTCTGGCACTTCTATTCAATGTTGCCAGCGTATGAGCGGCGTTGGCAACTTGAAGTGCGGTGGCATCACTAGCGGGCGGTGAGTCGGTGCCAGGGACGGTACCGCGGGAATTGGGCGTACGAGCCAAGGACGGCGAGGACGCCCTGACGTGGCGGGACCACACGCCATAAACATGCGGTTCCTGCCGGTTGGTTTGTTATTCGATGTAGCTCATGTCTTCGAGGAATGCGGCAAAGCCGTCAAAGTCATCACCGAAGAGTGGTGCAATTTCGGCGATTGCCTGTAAGCGTTCCCTCTGGTCGGGTGACAGTGGGCTGCTCCTTCGGTCCTCACAACAGGGGCAGGCTGTAATCAGGCAGCCGTTCCGCTTGAACTCAGTCGGGGCGTCGTGAAGAATGAAGTCGGTGTCATAAGGTTCTCCGCAGTTCGTGCAAATGATGTCCATGGTTGTTCCGTAGAACGGGCCGACTTGCAGTCGGCCCGGTTGCTTCCTAATACTCTTCGGGCAAGAGAATGGTCGTGGCGCTCCTGTCGGCCTCGGTGATCACCCAGATTCGGGTGCCGTTCTTGGTCCGGTAGGCGCTGAGGATTCGGAAACCCTCCCGGAGAGAGCTCTCGTTTTCCTGAGCGTCCTCGTCGCAAACTTCGCCCCAGTCACCGACCACATGCCGGGCGAGGAATGCTGCTGGGATTTGCTCGGCGTCCGTGATTGCCTCAAGTGCGCCGGGTGTGATTACGGTTCTTCCAAGTGGGAAGCGCGGTATCGTCCTTTCCATAGTGTTTCCTGTGTTTGTGGCGTCGGCGACAATCCACCGAGCCTGGTTTATTCGCGAGACTTCGAGCCGGTGAAGCGCTTGGGGTAGGTACCCAATTTCCTTCGTGCGGGGTCGAGGTCATCCGTTCGCAACGTGTTGCTGGATGGCCTCGGCCTCGCCGAAGGAATAGAGAGGGTGGGGCGGAAGTTGTCTTCCGAGTACGGAGGGAGAACGTGCGAGTAGCAAGGCGAGTGACAGGTTCTTCCTGGCGCAAGCCTTGCCGCACTTCGACCGGAGCCCGGAAGAAAGACTTCGGTGGCGGTGGTACGGACTCGCGCGGCTGGGGGAGGGGAGCTGGGTGCGAGGTCCAAAAGGGGAGGTGAGGAGAGGGGAGCGCCCCGAAGGGCGCTGCTCCCGGCTATGCTGCCTCATCCTGCACTTCCCTGCTCCCCGTCATCCAGTCCATGGCTTCCTGGGCCTTGGCGGCGGCGGTGAAGATCGCCCGTTTGTCGTTCTTGAGAACGGTGAGCCATGAGCTGATATAGGGCGCGTGGTCTTCTCTCGGGTCGGTGGGGATTCCAAGCTCGGAGCAAAGGAAAGCGGCTCCAAGTTCGGCAACGAGTTCCTCCATCGCGTAGGACTCTGTGCCGAAACGGGACTTCATGTCCCGGTTGAGGCGGGACTCCGCGCCGGTCCAGTGCGTCGTTTCGTGAGAGAGAACCGAATAGTAGTGAAGCGGCTCCTTGAAGGCTTCGAATGCCGGCATGTGAACGGTGTCCGTGCTTGGGCGGTAGAATGCCTGGTTTCCACCGGGCTTTACCGAAACGCCAAGCTCCTGAAAGAATCGCTCCGCCCGTTCGATTCGCTCGCCGGGTGTCTCTTCCGGTTCTTCCGGCTGCTGGTAGCCGTCCACCTGGTCGGCGTTAAAGACCCGGTAGTCTTTTGCCATCGGGATACGCTTGTTCTTCAATGTGTCGGGGTCCAGTTCCTCGGACTCGAAGAACTTCCAGAAAACAACGTTTGCGGACTTCTCGCCCTTACGGACTTGAGCGCCTAGCTCCTGCCACTGCTTGTAAGTCGCCCACGTGCCGGTGCGGTAACCCTTCTCCTGGGCGGTCGCCCACAGAACGAGGATGTTCACGCCCCGGTATGGTTTGCGGCTCACGGCGTTGATGGGTGAAGAAGCGAATCCGCCGTTGGTTCTCCACGGCATCTTGTAGCTTCCGGTTCCGGTTTCGATTGCGTTCACGATCAAATCGGTGACTCGCTGAAAAGTGTCCTTTCTCTCGACCATGACTTTGTTCCTCCAGTGGAATTTGGGCGTGTTGCTTACCTGCAACACCCCCGAGCCCCTCGGCGGCGAGAGTGGGGAGGCAAGGTCAAAGGCCGGAGTAGCCGGAGGGGTATCACCCATCCTTGGAGCGAAGCGGAAAGGACGAAGCGCAGCGAAGGTCTGCACAAGCCCGGAATGAAATGAAGGGGGCGGAAGACTGGGGATACCGGCTACGCAGCCGAAGGGAAGCCTTGACCGCGCCAGGGGCAAAGCCCCTTAGCGGCTTTCAATCCGTCAATGGATGAACTGGTTCTCCGGTGGAGAACATCCGTCCAGAGGTTCCAGCCCCTCATACGGAATGAGGAGCAGTTGGTTTCGGCGGTAGTCCGGGGGGACGGTGGAAACTGCGTAGGAAAGAAGGTCTCCAGCCATGGCCGAAGTTGCTCCTGCCACCAGTCGGCGTCGGGCCGGACCTTGTGGAGAAAGTCAGTGAACTCGCGGCAGGTTTCCGTGAAGCCGTAGCGAACGTCAGGATCCGGGTCGATGAGCAGACGCTCGATAGCGCACGTCGTTTAAGAACGGGCACAGCTCCGATTCCTCGCGGGACTCCACCTTCGAATTGCCTGCTTCGGCGAGAGTCCCCATTCGAGGACGGCAAAACGCCACGAGAGAAAGACCTTCCAAAGCGCAGCGAACTCCTCACGCTTGGTTTCAACTGGGTCGTCCATCGCAGATCAGATCATAGCTGATCGTCGGGAAAGGGGGAGGCAAGGTCGAATGCCGGAGACAGACGGAGGGGCATCACCTATCCTTACGGCGTGGCTGCAAGGACGGAGCGCAGTAGAGATCTTCACAAGCGAAGCCCGGAAAACAGGGGGATAACGGCTTCGGAGCCGATGTGAAGCCTTGACTGCGCCAAGAGCAAAGTCCTTTAGCGGCTTCCCCTTGGATTCCAAACAGACAAAAGACTCGCGGGCCTAAAGAGTATATAGAGTATGAGTTGGAACGCGACCTATAACTCAGGATTTGCCAAGAGGAGGGCTGACCGCACATGAGTTCCATCAATAAGGGCCTGTGGTGCACCGCGCTGGATTGCAGAACGAAAGCCTGGTTTGAAGCGCGCAATAGATCAATACCAGATGAGGCGGGACGCTTCCGAATGGAGCAGGGTCGAGAAGTTGGCGAGTTGGCGCGCCAACTGTTCCCGGATGGACATCTCGTTACTCGGAGGGACGGGCGGAATGCTGAGGATGAGACGCAGACACTACTGGGAAACGAAAGCGTAACAACCCTTTTCGAACCGGCATTTGTCGATGGCTTGCTCGCAGCGCGGGCGGATATCCTCACGCGGGAGGACGGCCACTGGCATTTGCTGGAGGTGAAGTCTAGCTTCTCGGACAAGGACGACCTGAAGCCGCTCATCATTGATGTCGCCTATACCGCAGCGGTCCTGCGGCGGAAGGGAATACCTATCGCGCAAGTCTCTTTGCTCCTGCTGTCACGGGGTTATCGCAAAGGCGACTCCGTGGAGAAACTCTTCGACGCCGTGGATGTGACCGAGAAGGCGCTGGCAAAAGCTGAAGAGTTCATTCAGATGGCTGATGGTGTGGTCGTCGAGGTTCTTGGCGAGGAACGCCCGAAGGCGGTCCTGGCTTCAGCGTGTCGTGACTGCGATTTCTTCGAGGACCACTGTCTTGGAATGGGCGTGAAGCATACGGTGTTGGAACTGCCGGGCCTTCACTACAAAAAGCTGAACACACTGTCAGCTGCGGGGATTGTGAACCTGGAGCAAGTCCCAGATTCCATGGAACTCAATGACGTGCAGCTTCGTGCGAAGGAGTCTGCACTGGCAGAGACGATATTCGTATCGTCTGGGCTCGGCTCCTCACTCAATGCGGTTTCGTGGCCTTGCCATTACCTCGATTTCGAGACGGTGGCGACGGTGCTTCCGCTTTACAACGGCGGCGCATGCCACGAACAGGTCGTGACCCAATTCAGCATTCATCACAAGGCGTCGCCGGATGCCGATGCGACACATTCGGAGTTCCTAGCGGATCCATCAAAGAACTGCGAACGGGAACTTGCTGAGGCGCTCATTGCTGCACTGGAGGACAACGGTTCGATTATCGTCTACTCGAATTTCGAGGAGAAGCGGATAAGAGGCCTCATGGCAAAGTTCCCGGATCTGGAAGTGAAGCTCCAAGCGATTCTGAATCGGCTGGTAGACCTCCATCCAATCGTCAAGGAAAACGTCTATCATCCGGCATTCAAAGGTAGCTTCTCCATCAAGAACGTCCTCCCGGCCCTGGTTCCCGATCTATCCTACAAAGGTTTGACCATCGGGAATGGCGATGAGGCGATTGCCATGTATGCCCGCATGGCCAGGGGTGAGTTAACCGGCCAGGATGCTAAGGCGATAAGGCAAGCGCTTTTGGACTACTGCAAGCTGGATACATTCGCGATGGTGCGGTTACACGAAGTCTTGAGTGGCAGTGTCGTCCGGACGCGCGTGGCTGGCGGAGAGTAGCGGATTAGACGTCCGCTGACTATCACAATCAGGCGGACTGAGACGCCGACGCTCCGACGGCAACTCCCTCAACTTTTCGGGCGGTTTCCTGGAGCGAGGGGAGAGCTGGCGGAAGCCAAAGAATGCGACCGAGCAGAGGAAGCAACTCTCACCTCGATGACCTCCGTGCCCAGGAGATTCTTCAAGGGCACGAGATCGGACGGGAGTGACGATTCGATGGCCAGAATTGTCCTGGCGCTTTGGGGCTTACCATTGCTGGCTTGCAGAGCCTCAAGGACAGCACGATACTTCACGCACTGAAACATCCCTCGAACGAGATCTGGAGAATCAGAGATTGACGACTTGACCTCAACACCGATGAGGTCGATGCCATTCTCGAATAGGATGTCCAACACGTCACCGGATGGAAGTGCATACTCAGTCTTTCCTGGGCGAAGCCGTCGTGACAACCCTACAGCCTCTGGGTGCAACGAAATGTGTTCCTTAAGCCGCCGGTGTTGAAGGCTTTCACCGCCACCCTGCCGCTGTGCTGCCGTGTTGATGACCCCAGAGAAATCTGTTCTGGCCGGTTTGAGGCCAAAGTAGTCCAGGACGTCATGCCAGCGGGGATAGGCGAAGATCCGCTTCAACTCAGCCTCAATCAGCATGCGTTGATGCTTTCTGGGGAGCTTCTTGAAGTCTTCCTTCTTCTCGATGAACCAGCCGATGCCCTCACCGGGCAGATGGGAGTGCCTGTTGATGACGACGCATTGAAGGGCAGGAATCGCTTCTCCCCATGCGGCTCCTAGACTTTCTAGGGCCTGGCCGATGCTGCCCAGAACGTAGTTCAGATTACGTGGATTGGGCATCCCCATCTCACCCGTAAGGTCAGAGTAGAAGATTGGGGAGTGAGCCCAAGCTTGACGAACCAACAGTGGCAAGGCCTCTCTCGCGCGCTGCTGATACAGCTTGTCGCCTGAGAGCGGTCGCCACTTGTGCTGTTTCTGCCACGATCCTCCTTCCGGCACCTCCCGTCGAACGGAAAGTCAGATTCTATCGACTGAGGACAGGCGCTGTAAATGCAGCATCTGGCCTTCCGTTTCATGCAAGATAAAATCTGTTATCTTGCATCAAACCGTGCTAGAAGTGCCTGAAGATCAGAAGCTTACAGGCACTTCATGGGTCGGGAATCGGACACTGGAAATCTTCGCCCACAGGCACGCGGAACACTCTCAAGTTCCGACAGTCGGGGCCTGTCTATGGACGAAGCAGGAATGCCGCCGATTCTGGCCGGACAAGCGACGCCGGAGGTCCGTCGTCGGGTTCGTGAGTTCTACCAATCAATCGCTTCCATCTTCGAGTCCTGGGTGAACCGGCGCGATAGCCTCCACACTCGTCGGGCCTATCGGGCCGATGTCATGGCGTTCGTTCAGTTCATGGGCTGGCGCTGGCCCCGTGACGCTACGGAATTCTTGCGGACCTCGATCACGGACGTCCTGAACTTCAGGAACTTCCTGGTAGAACAGGATGCGGCCCCAAAGACTATCAATCGCCGGATCTCATCATTGTCGAGCTTCTATAAATACCTGGGCGGCGCTGCGGCGGAGCTTCGCCTACCGATTACGGTCCCGAATCCGGCCCATGCCCAGTTCATCGCGCGGTCCTCGACAGATCCTCGGGATGAAACCCACCACCTGAGCGCAACGCGGGCTCGGCAGCTTATGAGCCTGCCCGAGGGAGACGATGTCTTTGCCTGCCGTGACCGGGCTCTCATGAAGGTGTTCCTATACACCGGCGCTCGGCTGGGAACGGTTTGTCGCCTCAAGGTCTCCGACTTCCATCAGGACGGCGACGAATACACGCTCCGGCTACACGAGAAGGGCAACAAGCGGCGAACCATCGGGATTCACTACACGGCGGGGCAAGCGATCCAGGAGTATATCGAAAAGGCCGGGATCGCGAGTGGTCCGCTGTTTCGCCCCAAGAAGTCGTCCCGTTCTGAGGAACTGGGCGACCGGGCGATGGATGAAGCAACAATGTGGCGACTGATGCTCGGTTACCTGAAGCGATTGCCGGGGGCGATGAAGGCGTTCGAGGAGTCGGATGGATCGAGGCGGCTCAACTGTGTCTACACCCCGCATTCCCTTCGAGCGACAACAGCAACTCTTCTCCTCGACGCCGGAGTTGACATCATCAAGGTTCAGCAACTCCTCGGCCACCGGCATGTGACGACA
This sequence comes from Acidobacteriota bacterium, assembly GCA_014584705.1. Lineage (GTDB taxonomy): Bacteria > Acidobacteriota > Terriglobia > Bryobacterales > Bryobacteraceae > JACTMJ01. The sequence continues at coordinate 9,067 of JACTMJ010000028.1, forward strand.
ACGCAGATTTACGACAAACGGCGCAGGTCAACCTCCGAGTGTGCTTCGCACGAAGTGCCGATTTAGGTGGCGGTGTGCGGCGGGGTCTGCCCAGCGGCTAGCGCTTTGACCTCCGCTGGGGCAGTCGGGATGTCAAAGGCCATTACCGTGAGGAGAATCTCGCGGTTCTGGTCGTTGGGTTGGGCGAACGCATACCGGAATGCCGTTTCGCTGCGGACACCCAGATCGCGTTTGAACTGCGGATGCTTCGGTGCTGTTTCTTTGATCTTGCCAAGGACGGCGGTGAAATCGGCGTTCCTACTGAACACCATAACGGCCGCTTTGGTGTCCCTCCAACTGAGATAGGACAGTAGCTGGTCGATTGTGGCGAGGAATGCCTTCTCTCCCTTCCAGAACTTGCACTCAGCGATGAACACATTCCTGCCGTCAACCCGGATCAAGATGTCTGTCTTGCCCTGGAAGTTGAAGGTTTCGCCAGTGGCTTGCCCTTCAAAAGCTCCATTCAACTGAACTAAGAAATGGGAACGAAGGTCCTCTTCGCCCATGTCGTGGAAGGCGTGTGGGCTCAGCTCCATCACAGTGACCATGTTGTTTATGATTCGAAGTATTTCTTCATAGTCATCCGGCGAGAGAGCTGGCTCAGGCGTGAAGGGGCCAGTGACCTTAACAGGGTCGATCCTCGGCGCTCGCCTGTTCACCGGGACGGCGTAGGTGGTTGGTGCGCCTTGTCGTTTCTTCATTGGGAGGCCTATGGCCGCCGTCATTCCGGCGTCCGCCAGTAGCCGAGCTTTCCTGGCCTGGATCTGAGACCGCGCCTCGCCCTCCAGCTTGCTGTTGAAGCTCGCGGCGGACTGGGAAAGTGAACGAAGGTAGTTTTTGATGGACTCAAGAATGCCAAGGTATTCCTGCTTGATAGCGTTGCCATCATGGTCCGTTCTGATGAACGTCAGGTGTACTTCGCCTTTGAGGACCTCCCCGCGCGGTGGATTCAAGGTGTAGGTCTGCGGTTGAACCTGAAAGAACTCCGCGTCCCCGTCGAAGGGTAGAACGATCACGGTTTTCGAACCGGTGATGTAGAAAGGCTTTGACGGGTCGAGGAAGGCTCTCCTGGGATCACCACTGACGTCAACTTTCTCTTCACCCGAATAGCCGATATGAATATCGTCTTCCTTGATCTCGGGTACGTTCAACCAGAATCGCTCCGTCACCGCTTTAGCAAGGTCGGCTTCGCTTCCGCCCAAAATGACGTTGGCCGGAATCTCCTGAATGTGCTTCTTGACGGCGGCAGCCTGACCTTCCAGCACTCCACAAATCTGGTAGCGGTTGAACAGCAATTCCTGGCGCATGAGAATCGCCTCTCAGGTCTTGAGCCGAACCTTGGCGTCCGATTTGCGAGTCAGACACCAAGGTCGGCGGGTTGATCATTTGTGCTTGGTGCGGTCCACAAGTTTGTAGGTCGATCCTTTCGTTGGTGTAGGTGGGAGAGGTTCTCCTTTGACGGAAGTTACCTCCGGGCCTTTGCCTCCACGGGGGCCGATCTTTTGGTACTGACCTGAAGCGGGAGCGGTCTGCCCCGGCTTCAATCCACTTGTCTTTGCCATACGTTTCATCTCCTTCATCTAGCAATACTCTCGAAGCCTTTTGACTCCGAGGAACTTTAGGTCCTCGTCCGCACTCGCGTTGCTGCGCGAAGCGTCAGGTTCTCCGCATTGAATCTGTTGAGGACGATCTTTGCCATCTCGTCGTAGACGTCGGCCTTCTTCTCCGGGTCTGCGATTGTCACAATCAGAGAGAAGGGCTGCGGCTTAAACGCTTCTTGGTGCTCAACACTGTGACGCGTGAGCAGTTGCACCTTTAACCGCCAACGATCCCCGCGTTCACCTTTGGAGCCAAGATCCCCATGGTATGTCCTCACTGGTGCCCATTTTCTGAGCTTTTCGACCTGGTAGGATTCGTACAACATTCCAGGATTCTTGTGCTCCGGTGGGACGAGGCCCTTGAATGTCATCTTCGTCTTGCCGGTGTCGCGTGACTTCCTCGGATAGTAGACGCCGAAATGAGCTTCGATATGCGTTTCGCAATACTCCGTGCCCCACCGAGCGCCCCTCGCGGGAGCGAAGGCAACCGTCATCCAGATCTGGCCGAAGTAGCGGCCATTCCGATAAAGCGAGGGTGGATAGGGGAAGTCGTCCCATTCGAGAAAGTATCCAGGTCGAAGCTGGTCCTCGAAGACGAGCGTTGACGTGTATGGCGTGCACTCTAAGCAGTAAGGAGCTGGGGCGGGCAATCCGAACCCATAGCAGTCCACGTCATCATCGGGAACGCGGCCCGCGTTTCGAGGATCTCTGGCGTGGTGAGTGATGAGACCTCTTGCCAGAACCGGGGACGGAGTGGGCGAGATCTGGTGGTAGATCTGAGCTAGGGTGCGAGAAACCAGGGGCGCGGCGAAGCTTGTTCCCAAGTTCTCCGCCGACTGTGTGCCGTTGACAGATCGGATGCCACCGATGTGCGCACCATCAAGAGAACAAGTTCCTCCGTAATGAATGACATCGGGCTTGATGACATAGTTCGGACCGGCCCCATGCCGGGAGAACGGCGATGGACAGTGCTGCTTCGGTCCATTTGACTGATAGTCCATATGCGACACGGAACCAACCGTGACCCCAAGGACGCTGTCCGCTGGGCTGGTTATCCTGCCAGATTGGATTTGCCCATCACTACGAGGGAAGTCGAGCAGCGGCGGGGTCGTGTAGTTTCCTGCGCTGATGACAAACGAAACACGGTACTTCTCCTGAAGGTTGTCGAGTTGCTCGGCCAGTGGCGAAAACTCGTCAAGTGAGCAGACCTGATTGCTTCCGAGGGAGAGATTCCACACCTTGTATTTGTTTGCGTGCTCTTTGAGGGCGACCTCAAGCACCTGGACGAAGGTGCTCTCTAAGAGCTCCTCCACGTCGCCTCGGCTTGGGTCATCGTTCGGGAGGACTTGAAGATCGAACACACCGCACGGTGATGTATCGACGCCTGGGAGATTCGGGTTCAAATGGGCGCCCCAGCAAATGAGACCACCGACGAAGGTTCCATGATCGGTGTTCGTGTATTGAGGAGCAACGTTGGCACTTCGGCCAACAACCCAGCTCTCTAGGGCTGGCAGATCACTGGAGATCCCACTGTCCACAACCACTACGATGGGGAAGTCACCATCTGCCGAGTTCTGCGGAAGGTTGGGAGGAAGACTGGCCGGGCTCAGCATCTGGGGCCTGATTGTCCTAATGAGCGGCATAGGGCCGAGTGAGCGAACGCTGATTGTCCGGGAGAGCCGTTCAACATCCTCGACCGTGCGGCATTCCGCCTCAAAGACGTAGCTTGTTGGGGCATAGCCTCTCTGACTGATTCGAATGCCTGCTTCGCGACAGGTTTCCTGGAAGTCGGCGACGAGCCTTGCCTGATCGTCGTCTTGGCCGTAATCGAACAAGCGGACCCTGGTGATAAACCCGTTCGGGCCTCTCGGGCTGTGCCGAAGAATGTCAAGAGAGGCAACGCCGTAACGCCGCTGTGCAGGCGTGACTGGTTCTATCGCCTCCACGGTCGAGAGCTCCCTGACGATAGTGTCAGCGTGATTGTCTCGGATCGTGCCTTCGAGTCGTTCGAGTCCTTCTGGGGTGGCCTTTATGAAGAGTTCTCCGAGCTTGCCAGCGCCAATGATCGGGCATGATGACCGGGAGAACAGGTGCTCGGGCCTATGGCTCTTCGCTACTGCCTTGGATTGAAGCTTGACCCTAACCGGAGCACTTCCGGTGCGGGCCAGCTGCGGTGCCACGGCAGCGCGTATGGCCGAGACCTGAGTCGATAGGGTTCTCCGAAACTCCGCGTCAACAACTCGAAATGGCTCGCGCGATGAGCCGCCGCCGGTGGTCTTCCGCTGCGTGCCTTGATTGGGCAGGATCAGCTTGATTGGTAAACGTTCTTTCGATGCGTCAGCCATTCTTCTTTACCTCCTCCAGGCTGGTCCACCGGTAGGCAGTGGCCTTTGACGTACCCAGCAGTTCACCTAGCGCCGCGTGGCTGTAGAGCTTGGGGTTTCGCTTCCGGAGCGATGTTGCCACGTGCGTGGGACTTTGTTCCTTAATCTGCGATAGAAAACGCCGATTAGCTCCGCCTCCGAGTCCGAGGTTGCGGAGGATGTTGAAGGCGTCATGCAGACTTGGTTGTGACCGAGTAACGATTCGCTGCCGGTTCAGCCTCACGCAGACTTCATGGATATCAGAGCCCGAAAACCCTTCGGATAGATCCACGAGGAGGTCGATTTCCTTGGAAGAGAAATCAACCGGCGGCAGGAACTGCTTCCACATCTCGGCGCGGAGGTCGGGCGTTGGAAACGAGAGCTCTAGGCGATAGCTGAATCGACGCCAAATGGCGGAGTCCAGAAGTTCTTCGTGGTTCGTCGCTGCCAGGACAATGGACTGTCTGCCTACTGTGTCCAGGTTCTGAATGAAGCTGTTCACCACCCGCTTCAACTCACCCAGTTCCTGGGAGTCTCCCCGAAGTTTTGCGATTGCGTCGAACTCGTCTAAAAACAGGACACATGGCGTGCGTGACGCAAAATCAAAGAGCGCACGGATGTTCTTGCTTGTGCTGCCAAGGTAGGAGGATATGAGACCGTCGAGACGAGCAACGTAAAGATCCAGCCCGAGTTCAGCAGCGATGTGGCGGGCAAGACGGCTCTTGCCGCAGCCTGGCGGACCGTACATGAGAAGACTGAGGGATTGGGAGACGCCTTCTGCCTCCAGTTGAGCGTGGCTCTTGGCAACGCTCAAGAACTCACGAACGACGGCCCAGTTCTCCTCCGCGATGATTACGGGGGCTTCTCGAAGCGTCTTTAGATCGATGCGTTCCAGGAGAGGGAATCGGCTTTCAGAATCGACAGGCAAAGAACGTGCGAAACTCGCCCCGGCTGGGCGGAGTTGGTGGTCGGTCTCGTGGAGCATTTGCCGGAGACGGTCCGCCGAACTGGCATCTCCAGCCTTCTCAAGCTTGTCGGCAAGAAAGGCAGTGTAGTTTCGGACCTTGTCCACATCGAGACGAAGAGCGCCGGATACGATACGAAATAGCTCATTCATGAAACGATCATCGCTCTTCATGAGATGATTTTGCCATATTGCGAGACGAGCGACAAGCCCCAAAAGGAACCCTGGATCATCTTCAACAAAACCAATGGATTACGTTGGCGCGGATTCTAAGATGGCGTTTTAAGCAAACCGTTTAGAAAAGCTGGCAGCAGGGTCTGCAGACGCTTCAAGTTGTCGGAGCGTAGCTGATGAAGGACTTGGACGCGTCGGTAAACAGCCTGCAACTTCTCCTGCGTGTGCCTGGAGGGTACTGGCATCGTATACCGCAGGAAGTCGCGAGGGTTGAGCCTCCGTCTCCTGACGTTTGTTCCAGTGCTCTTGCCTGCCACCTCCACCCATACTTCAGGAGTTCGAAAGTACACATCTAAGACTTCTGGGAGGATTCTTTCCGTGTTGACTTCGAAGACAGGAAACTCGGGAGACACAACGCGGCCTGCCAGGCCCTCGGGTACTACGGCAAATGCGCCCTCCCATGCCATGAGTTTCGGGTAGAGAAAATCTCCGGAACGAAGCGTCGTTAGTTTCTTATAGGCGAATTCAGAACCGGTTCTCGTTTGGGATGCGAACGCTCCGCGACCAAAGCACAGCACGCCCGCGAAGGCGTAAGTGCAATCCGCCCGCACAGACACGTCCGGCTCCCGAAGCGTGACAAGGTCGCACATCGGCAATCGAGTCTCACTATCGGATGCGAGAATCGTCCTGCATAGAGACTTGGACATCTCAATGTTCTGCGCTGTAAGACTTGCGGCTTCCCCCACCTTGGCGGCGATCTGCTCGATACGGGCCACAATGCAGCGTTGCTCTTCCACTGGAGGAAGAAGAACATTCATGGCCAAGAATCTGTCCTCTTTGAGTCGTATTCGGTTGGTGGTACCTTCACTTGCCCTTCTGCAGAGGTCAACAAAGACCTCAGTACGAACCAGCCATCCCATGAACGCTGGATCTGCCTTGTGCTGGACTATTTCAAATGAGGGGAAATCGTTGCTGGCAATGGAACCATCCAGGTGCTCGGGAACAATGCCGAGCGCTCCGTTCCTGGCGTCTATGCGCGAGAGAAGTAGCTGACCCTTGCGGATGATGCCTCGCCTCTCAGACGAAATCTCTGAACCACTGCGTACGCCCCGCTCGGTTATGCCCTTTCCCCACAGTCGAACAGTAACCTCCCGATAGTGCTGGTTTGCCCAAATCTCGACGCTTTCCTCAGACCGGCGCAGAAGCTCACCAAGAGCAACACTTTTCCAGGGAGTCATACTGAATGCCTCAAAAGCTGCTTAATTTCAACTACAAGCTCAATGATTCTGCGCTCCTTCTCAAGGATGTCGGCGGCAAGTTGCTCTGGCGGAAGGTGTTCGAAATCAGACTTGGAGTTGGGGTTCTTGCGATCAAGGTTGCAATTGTCCGCCAAGACCTCAGTGGCGGAGACTCTCCACGCTTGATCGCTCTCTTGGCGGTTCTTCCACCAAGTTAGGCAACCGGAAAACTCTTCGAACTGGATAGGGGCCGTCTTTGTGTAGCTCTTCTTGCCTTGCGGCAGTGGTTGTTCGTAGTACCAAATGTCCTTCGTCGGGCCGGTTCGGTCGAAGAAGAGAAGGTTCGTAGGAATGCCGGTGTACGGAGCAAAGACGCCGTTCGGTAGCCGTACGATTGTATGAAGGTTGAACTCCTTGAGCAGTTCTTCTTTGATGCGCGCGCAGATACCGTCCCCGAAGAGAACTCCGTTCGGAACAACCATCCCACACCTCCCCGCCTTTGCTCCCGATACAGGTCGGCGGAGCTTTCGCATGATTAGCTGAAGGAACAGTAGCGCGGTCTCTGCGGTCTGTTTGTCGTCTGGGAAGTTGGAGAGGATGCCCTTCTCCTCCTCCCCCCCAAACGGCGGGTTGGTCATTATCACGTCTACACGCTGGCGGTCTCCGATCTCTCGAAGCGCCACAGCGAGAGCGTTGCCGGGGTCAATCTGGGGATACTCCACTCCGTGGAGCAAAAGGTTCATCTGGCATAGTAGGTATGGCAGCGGCTTCGCCTCAACTCCGTGAAGCGTTTCGCCTTGCAGCCGTGCGTAGTCTTCCGCCTTCTTTGCCTGCTTCTGCAGGTGCTCGAAAGCTTCGACGAGGAAGCCGCCTGTTCCGGCCGCAGGATCGAGGATGGCATCCCCGAGCTTCGGGTTTACCACAGACACGATAAACTTCACTACTGCTCGGGGCGTGTAGAACTCCCCAGAGTCGCCAGCGGCATCTCGCATCTCTCGAAGCATCGTCTCGTAGAGGTGCCCCAAGGTGTGAATCTCATCCTTCGATGTGAAGTGAATCTCGTTCACCTTGTTGACCACGTCCCGCAAGAGGTAGCCGTTTACCATCCGGTTGATAGTGCCCTGAAACACTCGGGCAATTACGTCGCGCCGGTCTCCGTTCATGCTTTGGAGAGACCGCAAGTAGGCAAAGAGGCCGGGGCCTTTGTTTCCATCGGGCCGCGTGGCTTCATCCTGGTTGATGAACGCTAGAAGTTCGGGGCCGGTGATGCCGCCTTCCTTTGCAGCCCAGTCTCGCCAGCGATAAGGGGCCTCGATCGCAGGCACGTAGCGTTTGCCAGCAAGCTTTGCGTCAGCTTGGCGGATGCTCTCCATGTCGTCCAGGAACTTTAGGAACATGATCCACGTGAGCATCGGCAGCCGGTCGATGTCCCCATTTAGGCCCTTGTCCTTCCGCATGATGTCCCGGCAGGACTTTATGAGGCTGCCGAGTTGCTGGGCTGTGCTCTTGGGGGCTTCCGCCCTCTTTGATTTTCTTTGTGCCATCTCGTCTCTTTACGCTGCGTATAGGAGTTCTTGGAGTTCATCCACCGCTTTGCGGAGCTGGTCTGGTCCTCCGAAGAGACCAGCGATCTCAATCACGTTTCCGCGATGGGAGATCGGAGGAACTTTGAGAATGTCCGGAATTTGGAACTGTGCCGTTCCGAACTCGATATACTTCTCAAGAAGCGCTTGGAGCACTTCTCGGGCTCCATTCGTGTGCCGATTGAAAAACTCTTCCTTGCCCGCCTTCAGTGCCTCAGCTCGTTCCCGGCGGGTTCGAATGGGGGCACTGTAGGCCACATGGCAGAGCAGGTCAAAGGGATCTGCATCGGGTTGCTTGGTTGCGTCGATTAGTTCATCAAAGGAAATGCCCCGGTCTTCAAGCGCCGAGATAATCGCCGCTCTCTCTTCTGAGTTGGTCCACTTGGTACGCAGGTCCGCGGCCGAAGCATACATGCTGCGGACTTTCTCCGCTGTATAGTCGGTGAATTTCTTCACCTGAAGCCGTTTGCCGTCTGCGTCAAGCTCGTAGACCAGGTGGGCTGCGATCTCGACGGCTCCCCCGTCTACGTAGTACTTGCGCTTCTCGCCTTCGTGGTCATCATCGTCGATGATCCCACCTCCGTTCGGATCTTCATGCTCATCTGGCTCTGAGGGAGGCTGTTGATCGACAATTGTTGGCTCGCCGATGGACTCTCCCTCAGGGCTCATCGGTTGTTCTGTAACAAGAACCGGGTCACCGTCAAAGTCAGGGTCGGCAAATAGGCGAGTTGCGCTGCCGGTATAGTCCAGGATGTTGAAAAAGAGCTTGCCGTAGTCGTCTCTGACGCGGGTTCCTCGTCCGATGATCTGCTTGAACTCTGTCATGGAGTTGATGGTTCTGACGAGAACCACATTCTTGCAGGTCTGGACATCCACACCAGTTGTGAGCATCTGTGAAGTGGTGACGATTGCCGGGGTCTGAGTCTCAAGTTCCATAAACCGACTGAGGTGGCCGCGTCCGATGTCGCCTTCGTCGGAAACCACGCGGGCAACGTAGTCCGGATGTTGTTTCACAAGGTCCGAGTTGAGATTGCTGAGCGCTTTCCTCATGTCCTCGGCGTGTTCCTGGTCCACACAGAAGACGATGGTCTTTCCGAAGCGATCGTTCTTTTTCATGAACTCCGTGATGTTCCTCGCGATAGCCTCGGTCCTGGCTTTGAGGACTACAAGGCGTTCGAACTCAGGGGTTCCGTAGACAGCATCGGGAATCTCTCTTCCGTAGCGATCAAGCTCGCCCTGGGAAGGCCTCCAGCCAGCTGCATCCACCGTTGAAACGATCCGGTGAACCCGATAGGGGGCAAGAAACCCATCTTCGATTCCTTGCCTTAAGCTGTATGTGTAAAGCGGGTTTCCGAAGTAGCGGTAGGTGTCGCGGTTGTCCTCCCGAAGTGGCGTAGCCGTCATTCCGAGTTGGTAGGAATCCTCGAAGTATTCGAGGATCTCGCGCCAGTTGCTCTCGTCTCGGGCACTCCCTCGGTGACACTCATCGACGATGATGAGGTCAAAGAAGTCCCTCGCGTATTCGCGGTAGAGACCGGGTCGGGTCGCGTCCTTCGCAAGAGCTTGGTAGATGGCAAAATACATCTCGCGGCTCTTAATAGACTCGCCATCGATCTTGTGGCGAGCATCGCCGAAGGGCACGAAGGTCTTGTCCTTGGGTTCGTCCACCAAGATGTTGCGGTCGGCAAGGAACAGGATTCGTGGACGCCGGTAGTCGCCCGATTTATTCCACCTGGAATTCCAAAGTTTCCAGCAGATCTGAAACGCTACGACGGTCTTTCCTGTTCCTGTGGCAAGCGTGAGCAGTATGCGCTTCTTCCCTTGGAGGATGGCCTGCACCGCACGATTAATTGCGATCTCTTGGTAGTAGCGTGGGGACTTGCCACTCAAGTGGTAGTAGGGAGCGAGGAGTCGCTCTCCGACTTCGGAAGTGATGTGCTCTGCTCCCTTTAGTCTCGCCCACAGCTCCTCTGGGGTCGGGAATTGGTCGATGCTACTTTCCTTGCCAGTGAGAAAGTCGTGCTCAAGAATCTCCTTGCCATTGGTCCCGTAGGCAAACTTGAGGCCCAGAATCTGTGCGTAGTCCTTGGCCTGTTGGATACCGTCGCCCGCTGACTTGTAGGCGGCCTTTGCCTCCACTACCGCAATCGGGAAGTCCCGCCTATACCGGAGGAGGTAGTCAGCCCGCTTCTGCTCCTTGCGCCTCGGCCGGTTGCCAGCAATGACAATTCGGCCATCGGTAAAGGTCTTCTGCTCGCTGATTTGGTCATCCGTCCACTGAGCCGCGTAGAGCTTCGGAAGGACGAACTTTCGGCAGGTGTCGGCTTCGGTGATGGGCATGTTCCTTCAGAATTCTCCTACAGGGAGCAGAACTATCATTTCATGCGATCTCAGGGATCTGCACAAGTCGCACGGAACCACATGTAGAACCGAGCAGTCAAGGCTGCGCGCAGCGCACCGGCCACGGCATGGTCTTGACGGCGGTCTGCCCCCAGACTGGGACCGAAGGGGGATGAGCGGCTTCCCCAAAGCTCATTCCCCCCTGCCCGACGGCGAGTCGGGGGAGGTCGAGGAGGGGGAACGCCTCCCGGCTCGGCTGCTCAAGCTCGCCCCCTACCCTTCCGACGATCCCTATGCGCGAGGGAGGACCTCGTGCACAGACTGCCAGAAGCGTGATGCGTCACTGGCTCTGTAGCTGTGGGAGCAGCTCGCCCGGTAAAGCTCGGTTGCCAACCGAGTCTAAGGGAGTGGCCCAACCAGCCACCTTGGAGCTGTGCCCGTAGCGCCGGATGCGTCGAGAGGCGCTCGTCCGGTGCGACGGAGGCTCTCACGAGTAAATCCTCATCCCGGTAGCGCCAACTACCGGGAGCAGGGCCAATCCGTGAGTTCTATCCGATGCGCTCTTGCGCCCTCCGAAGGGGGGCGACGGAGAAAGACCTTAGCTAGCGCTTGGCCTGGTGGGGGTGGCACCTCACGGAAGGCTGAGTGTCGGCTGAGGCCGTGATGGTTCAAGTGGGTGCAAATCCCACACGAGGGGTTCAGGCCACAACCCGCCTTCATACGGCGGACCGGGTGAGATTCCCGTAAGGCTTGTTCAACTCGTCTGGCGGAGGGAGCTTCTACCCTGGTGACAGGGAGAACCGGAGCCTGATCAGCTCCGGCGTCGGGCCGAAAATGCCCGCCGGTGAATAGCTCAACTCTACAAAGCCCGAAAGGGCGAGCCAGTCAGTTCAATCGGAGACGGTGCCGAAATGCGAAAAGTCAACTTCGAGGGATAAGCGGGTGCTTCTACATTCGGCCTGCTGAAATCAGCTCCCCTGCCCCGTTCCTGGCCAAAGGCCGGTAGAGCGGAACAGAGGGAGTTGGAAACTACGCTCGGGCGGGAGCCTGAGACGTGCGAAGTTGATCTGGGTGTGACCCTAGCGACGTGACCGATTGGAATGACCGTTCCATGTCGAACGGTTGTTCGGAGACGTAGACCATCACTAATCCGGGAAGGGGTGCAGCTGTCGGGGTGGTTCCCCGGTGCCTGGCTGATTACCAGGTGATTGAAAGGCTGCACTCTGGGAGCGGCGTGCAAGTAGGAATCGGGCAGGTTCGCCGCTGGATGCGGACCTGACCGAACGGACACCTCTGCAAGGCAGTGGAGGACCGTTCCCTGTCCGGGTGGCACCGGATGAAAAGGGAGCACGAAAGCACGGACGGGCCTTTTGCCCGCAGCTACAGTGCCCCGGCTTGAGGTCGAAAGACTCTCGGGCCGGGTCCTTGGCCGGTAGTGTCGTGGACAGTCCAGACCCCTTTGGTGAGGGGCCTGAATTGTCAACGAAAACGGCGGTGACGCTACCCGTGTGTCTTCACACGGGGGTTTTACTGCGGAAGGTTGTCTGTGTGGATTGCCGCAACCATTAGGTATAGGCAACGACCATTCTGAATGTAGCGCGCTGATAAGCGCGTTGCGCCGCTTGCCATGTAAGCAAGCGGCTCGGTGTGCGCCTGTGACCCCACGGCGGCGGGGTCCGGGCCACACCGATTCTGGGATGACGCCAAAGACCTGAGGGGCTGGCACGGGGCTAGCAAGTGGCAGACACGCAGGTGAGGTTTAGGCTTTCGGGAGATTGTGCCGACATAAAACAATCTCCCATCTTTGCGTCATCCCAGTTCGGAGCGAGGGCCTGTGAAGGAGCGAGCGGAATACAATTGCGAAGCAACCACGATTGAGGGCTTTCTGCAACAGCTCGCGGTCAAGCTCGTGGCGAACGGCTACTGGTTCTACGTCACGGGCATCGTCCCCGAGGGGAAGGATCCGCAAGCGATAGACCGAAAGCTCATTCGGAAGTATGGGGTTTCGGTCTCGAAGTTTACCCGCTGCCGGCGCAAAAGGGCCGGGCTGGCGAACGTGCAATACCTCCGGCACGGTCGCTTCTTCATCCTCATCGCCACCCATGGGCGGCATGACTTCTTCCAGGAGGAGAAGGGCCGGATCAAGGACGTCAGGGAGACCCCGATCAAGTTCGCAAGCTACGCCATCAGTCACCGAGGGGGCCACGCCCATGTCCGGATCGAGCGGGAGACCTACCGGGACCTAAAGGGGTTCCTCCTCGACCACGCCACAAGACGCCCGACAGAGTGGCTAGAACGGACGTTCTTCGAATTGCCGTTTGAACCCTACGCGCCGGTCCGGCGTCAACTCGTCACCCTTTGGAAGAGGGTGAACGAAGCGCGGGGGGTGGCACAGATGGAACCCTTGACCCTGAACTGTCTGAGGTTGCGTAGGAGGATAGTGCGGCCGTTCGAAACTTCTGTCGGTGAGTCGCGCTCAGGGTTACTTGGCGCTGGATCTCCTCATGCGGCCACTGAACTGAAACGCACAGTAAGGCATTCCTGAATCGCAGTTATGAAATCCTATGTAATAGCTTCCGTAAGCCGACGACCTACTGGGCGGGTTTAACACGACGTCGTGTGTTATTGAACAGGTGTGCCAGAGAGTGCCTCTGTCTGTCACAACCGGAACCTTAACCCGCTTCGACGACAGATAGACGAACAATCTACTGCGGTTTGCGGATAGGCGCCTGACGCGATGGTTATTGAATAGGGCTTGGTATCGTCCGTTCTTCCTTTTCACCTTCAATGCGAAGGGTGCACCTGAGAGATTGACACCGTCCTTCACGAGTGCTTGCAGCACCTGAGATTCAAACCGAATAGCTTCCGCGGTGGACATCAAGTTCAGGCATGGACCAAACACCCCCTTATACGAGACTTTTCCATAGAAGCGCCCTGTATAGTCTTGAGCCGTTGAGGCAGAGGCGACCAGACAACTCAATACGATGAAGCAGACTCGAAGAAGTGAAGCTGACTGCATATAGGGCCCCCAAGAAAGGCGATTGGCACACGGGCAGAAAATACCCTGTTGATATTGAGTAGGCAAATCTCGGGTGCAAGTTCCCTAAGTGATTAGGCTACGCGTGCCTTGAGCACGCCTCGGACATAATCGTCGATGATGGCCTGACGAACTACCCGGAACAGCAGTCCCCTCTCCTGTCGGCATTCGAGGTATTGCTGGCGCAGAAACGTTGGAGCGTGCTTGACGATCTCTTGCTCGATTCGCTCTTGCTCGTCCTCGGGAATCGATGCCCAGAACTCGTCAATGGCCTTCCGTTCAGCCAGCTCCGCTTGAGGCCTCGGCTGTGCCGCTTCCGTCTTGAGAATCGGAATGACCCTGCATTCTGGCCGGTCTTTCCGCTTGTTGAGCCCCGCGACGTAGTCTTCAGGAAGATCGTAGTCATCCGTTATGGCTCGGTAGAGAAACCCCGCCGGTCGCTTCTGGACACGGGGATCGTTCCGCGCACGAAGCCAGTCGAAGAATGTAATTTTCTCCCGGATCTTCGCTTCTGCCGATGAAGCCACGAGTGACTTGGCGGAACTGCGCGAGACGCCTCTCTCCACAAGCGCTTTGACGAGTTCGGGAACCTCCACGTCAAACGATTCCTTTGCCGCTTGCCGCTGGAACGTCACCGTCCATTCCCCTCGTCCCTTGCGCGTGAAGCGCTCCTCAGGCGGAATCGGCTTCAGAAATCCCTGCTCCTCAAGCTCCCTGAGTGCCGGTGCAAGCGCCCGTTTCAATTCGCCGGAGTGATAGTTCTTCGACATGCCGATGTGCTCGCAGGCGAAGGTGCGAAGGTCGAACTGAAGTTGCTGCCGGTGATAGAACCTCTTGTCGAGGAAGCGATACATGCGCTTGGAAACGGCGCTATCGAGCCGCTTATAGAAGTCGAAGTCAAGCTGCTTCAGGTATCCGGCCTTGAAGCTGTTGAACACCAGTTCGTTCCAAACGAAGGAGCATTTCCCGGCCTGCTCCCCTTCCCTCATTGCGCCGTTGCGTTGCCGTTGGCGGTTCAGGATTTGAACATGATCGATGAGGTGAAATCCTTCGCTGACCCAGCTCTGCTCCTCCTTGGACCACCACGCCTTGTCATAGTAGAGTGTGACCCCAAGCCAGCGCTTCAGGCTTTGCTCCAAGCGCTTGTAGCTCCTCGATTCATCACTCCAGTTGAGGAGCTTCAGCAACTCGTAGCGCGAGAAGTGTACGCGACGATCAGCGAAATCTCGCTGTGCCGAAAGCTGGATGAGCCCGAGAATCACTTCGTCATCAATCGCCGTGGGGAGGCCGAACTTGTCCGAGGCCGTGATCGTGAGCTTTCGCGTAACCCGCTCATTTCGAGCCTTGTCGTAGATCTCGTCAGTGAACTCCAGGGTCTTCTGGCCTTTGGGAATCGTGGTTGTCAGCGAGGCCAGTGGAAACTCAGCAAAGTTCAACTCATCCCGGCAGGACTCCCTTGGCGTGGCCACTTCTGTGCGTGCCGGATTCGCCATCCTTAGTTCCCTCCCCGCGAGAGAACAACAACAGGGGCAGTCTGTTTTGTATTTATAGAGATCAGTTTTGAAGAGTTATGCGACGCGTTTCGCAGTAGAACCGGGTAGTTAGGTATACGTTCCGTGTATGGAACGCCGGTAGTCTCTGGGAGATCCGTGTATGGAACGCCGGTAGTGCCGTGTGTGGATCGCCGGTGATCTCGTGGGCCGAACGCCGGTAGTTCTGTGTATGGAAAGCCGGTAGTCGGAGCACGAAGTAGGGGTTGTCGCAAGGTCTGGGAACCGCTTGAGGGATCAAAATTGGGTGGCATCCGTGTATGGGAAGCCGGTAGTGTGCTGCGTGCCTGACGCCGGTGGATGAGATTTGCGGTGTTCAAGGCCCTCCTGAACAGGCAGTCTTGGTTTAACCAGCTTGCACTTGTAGCAGGTCGGCCCGGTCCGCGTAAGGGGGAAAAGCACGAGCAGCGGAAAACGTGTGCCTCTGTAGAGGCACATTGGCCCGGCCCGGCGATGCGCTTCCGGCTCGTATACCTCTATAGAGGCATACGAAAGGCGGTCTCTCTGAGGTTTTCGCCGGTCCTACCCACGCTCGCCTCGGAGCTTGGATCTGAGATGCTGTTTATAGCTCCCAGGCGTCCCGTGATTGAACTTTTGGTTGCTGGTTTGGTCTCGGCATGGAGAGAAGGTCGGAACGCGCTGCGGGGGACCCCAGGGAAGTCGGCGGATCTCGACGCCAAACCTGCTCGGTTAGTCTGTATGCCTCTATAGAGTCAGACGTCAGACTCTATAGAGGCACACGCCCCGAAAGGGCAATTTTCCGTCTTGCGCCTTCTGCCTCTATAGAGGCATACAGCAGCGATGAGATTTCCTCGAACCCAGATGATTGCGCTTGTGAACCAGAAGGGGGGATGTGGCAAGACCACCTCCTCGGTGGCCATCGCCTCGGCCTTTGCCCACCTCGGCTACTCGGTTTGCCTTGCTGACACGGACCCCCAGTGCAACGCGACCGAGAGTTTTGGAGTTCGCGCGGAGAGTGTTGTGGAAGGAGGGAGGTATACCTTGGCCGATGCGTATCTGAAGAAGCGGGCCGCAACGGACATTGAGTTTGGATTCGATGACCGGTTCGGCGGTCGTCTGACGATTCTTCCGGGGAACCGAGGCCTCAGCTCAGTCCCCCTGAAGTTGGAGTCCGAACTCCAGATCGCCATCGCCGACGGCGAGAAGACGACTTTGGATGCGGACGAGATGCGCAGCGAACAACGCCTTCGGCTGAAGCGTTCGCTCGACACTCTGCGTGGGAAGAAGGACGTGGTCATCATCGACACACCACCAAGCCTCGATTTCCTCATGGTTTCGACCTTGGTCGCAGCAGACTGGTTCATCATCCCGGTGTTCCCTTCCGGTTACGACTTGAAGGGGCTCGAACTCTTGATGCGGACCGTGACGAAAGTCCGTGAACGGTATAATCCGGAGCTTCGCCTAGCCGGAGTGCTTCTCGGCAACTTCGACAAGACAGCAATCCTCGACCGCGACATTCACCAGATGCTGAAGAACCGCTTCGGTGAAGAGGTCGTATTCAACACAACTATCGGGCGCAGCGTCCGGATGCGGGACGCCACTGTTCGTGGTGTCACGATCTTCGAATTGCCGGAAGCTCAGACTCAGGCCCAGCAGTTCCTGACACTCATACATGAAATGATCAACCGGGGCTCGAAGCGCAAAGACCAAACGCTCAACCCGCTGCCGGGGGAGGAGATTTTCGGGAGGGTAGCGAATGGCTAAATCCGTCCGGGGCCTTCCATCTGAGTTCTCGCTGGACATCCAGCGTGAGCAGCCCGTCTCAATCGGCGATTGGCTCGATGAGCCACCTCCACCAGTCCCTCCACGCCGGGAGATGAGTGCGAAGCCTGAGACACTCCCGACCGAGGAGCGTGTTTTCCGACCTGAGATAGTCCCGGATCGCAGACGGGATGAGGAGCCTCAGCCGTCGCGCAAGCCGAAGCGCAGCGCGGCAAGCGTTATCCGCTACCAGCTCAATCTGTCACCGAAGGCGAGGGACATGTTCGAGGACGTTATCGAGCACGTCCGCACGTATAGCCCGGAGCCGAATGTGAGTGCGAGCGAAGTGCTGCAAGGCATCATCGGCGTCTTGCACAATGCTATGGACGAACTGGACCTCTCGACGCTACCGAGGAGAGGGGCGTGGGGTTCAGTGACGGCGAGGAACTTCCCCGGTGCGCTGGGCGAAGCATTTGAGCAAGCAATCTTGAAGGCTTCCCGTCGCTGAGCATTTCTGCGTGGGGATTCCGACGTTCGTTGTGTTGAAAGGACCGTTACTGCGATTACTGCGTTAAGCTTTCTGCGGCTCGCAACTTGTTGAAACTACGTGGCTTCAATTTGTCAGGATTGACGCCGTGAACGCATAAGTTCTTTATTTTCAATAGCTGATCGACTTCCCAAGCTGGACGTCGTGGGTTCGAGTCCCATCTCCCGCTCCAAAAATCAGTAACGTACAGCAACTTGCCCGCGAGCCTGCTCCAAATTGCTCCAAAGTTAGTTGACCAGAACACCCACAGCCAAAGCGTCCACTGCGGTCCGCCGTTGGGCGTCCCCCGGAGGGATCTCCTGGAATCTTGAGCCGAATAGGCTTCGCATCGCGGAGCCACTCTCCGAACGCCGTGCGGGATGCCTGGCGGCAAGCGTCGTTCCTGCTCCGCTCAAAGGGAAGCCCCGCTGCATCCCCAGTACCTCACCTTATCAGTCTTGAGGTTCTCATCTGCCGGATCGTCCCCCAATCTGGAATAATGGCGAACACGGCAACATCCGGTCAGTCACCCCGTCACCTCCCGAGAGGAACGGTTAGCTGAGAAATCGCATGAAAAGGATCGGCAGGCTGCGCTGGCCGGTTCATCGCCAGAATCGTTGCGGGAATTGCGTAAAATTGATCTTCTGCATGAAAAGCTCGGTAACCAGCCAAACGACCGCTGGCATGAAAAGTTGCATTCCGCAAAACCGTTTTGTTGCGCTCCGCTGTACAGGTGCGCCTTGGGTTCGAAGTCTCCAGTTTCAACGCCTCGGTGCGGGCAGGGAGTAATCCGGCGATGAAGCTGATCTCGAATACGGGCGCGGATCGCGTCGTTGACGAACTGCAGCGGGCGCTTCCGGCGGGCTCCATGCTCTCCATTGCTTCGCCCGCGCTCTCCCTGTTCGCATTCTCCGCTTTGAAAGAGACCCTCGCGGCGCTCTCACATTGCCGCGTCATGCTGGGGTCCGCGAACGACGGGTTAGGGCTGGCGGGCGGCCCCGGGGATACTGTGTACCGGAACCAGCTCAATACGCACTGGCTGGCGCGGACTTGTGCTGCTTGGATCGAAAATCAAGTGGAATTCCGGCCCGCTCCGGGGCATCTCCCGCAATCCCTGCTGATGGCGGAGAGCCCATCCGCGGAAGTGCGACGAGTGATCACGGGGAATTGCCCGTTCACTACCGAGGGGCTTGGCCTCACGCCCGGCAATCGGCTCGGCATGATTCAGTGTATGGAGAACGCCGCGGAATCAGAGCCCCACACCGATTGGTTAACCAAATTGTGGGACTCTGTTCCGCCGTCCCCGGAGCACAAGGCAACTCTCTTGTCGCGCCTCCACGAACTGGCCTCTCACAAGCCGCCGTCTCTGATCTATTTCCTCACGCTCTTTCATATTTTCGGTGGGCAACAGAAGCAACTCGATGAGGAACAGATTGTCAAATCCGCCACTGGTATCCGAAACACGACCGTTTGGAAGAAACTCTATCGGTTTCAGCGCGATGGCGTAGTCGGCGCCATCGATAAGCTGGAGCGGCTGGGCGGCTGCATCATCGCCGACAGCGTCGGCCTCGGCAAGACCTTTGAAGCCCTCGCCATCATCAAGTATTTCGAGTTACGCAATGACCGCGTCCTCGTTCTCGTCCCCAAGCGCCTGCGCGATAATTGGACCCTTTACAAGGCGAATGACCGCCGCAATATCCTCGCGTCCGACCGTTTCAACTACGATGTCCTCAACCATACGGACCTCTCGCGAGACGGCGGCTCGTCGGGCGATATCGATCTCGGCCATGTGAATTGGGGAAATTATGATCTCGTCGTAATCGACGAATCGCATAACTTCCGCAATAAGTCGACGCACAACACGCGCGAAACCCGCTACGGCCGCCTGATGCGCCGCATCATCCAGGAAGGCGTCAAAACCAGGGTGCTGATGCTCTCCGCAACTCCCGTAAATAACCGGCTGGCGGACCTCAAAAACCAGATCGCGTTCGTGACCGAAGGGAAGGATTCAGCCCTCCTGGAGCACGGCATCGCCAGTATTGAGGCCACGGTACGGCAAGCGCAGATCCAGTTCAACAGCTGGCTCAAGCTGGAAGACACCGAGAGGACCCCGGCCCGTCTTCTCGACCTGCTCGGCTTCGATTACTTCAAGCTCCTCGACCTGCTTACAATTGCGCGGTCGCGTAAGCATATCGAGAAATACTACGGCACGGAGGAGACCGGGCGGTTTCCTGAACGGCTGAGGCCCCTCAATATCAAGCCGGACGTAGATCTGGCGGGCGAGTTCCGGCCGATCCGGGAGATTAACAACGAAATTCGCCGCCTGACGCTGGCGGCCTATGCGCCCCTGCGCTACGTGCTGCCCCACAAGCAGACCGCATACGATGCCAAGTACAGTACCCGGATCCGTGGCGGCGAGGGATTCTTCCGGCAGGCAGACCGCGAAGAAAGCCTCGTCCACCTGCTTCGCGTGAATGTGCTGAAACGGATGGAGAGCGCGGTCCCCTCCTTCGTGCTCACCCTGGATCGTCAACTTGCCGATGTCGAGTCCACTCTCGCGAAGCTGGAAGCTCAGGCCGAGAGTATCGAGGAACTGGAAATCGAAAATGTCGATGTGGATGATCCGGCATTTGAGAGTCTCCTGGTGGGGCGAAAGGTGAAAGTTCTCCTGCGGGACGTGGACAAGGTTCGCTGGCGGCAGGATCTGACGGAAGACCGTAACCGTCTCGAAGCGCTTCTGTCGGCCGCCCAACAGGTGAGCGCTGCCCGCGACGCCAAACTCCAAGCGCTTAAGGACGTGCTCGCGCGCAAATGCAGCAATCCCATCAATCCCGGCAACCGCAAGGTTCTTGTGTTCACCGCTTTCGCGGACACCGCGGAGTACCTTTTCCAAGAGCTCTCCGGCTGGGCGCGGGAGGAGCTCGGGGTGCACACGGCTCTTGTCACCGGCGCCGGCCGCAATCAGGCCACGCTCCCCAATCTGCGGAAGGATTTCGTAAGCGTCATCACCGCCTTCTCCCCGCGCTCGAAAGAGCGCCCGGGGGACCTGGCGTCAGAGGGCGAGATCGATCTCCTGATCGCCACGGATTGCGTTAGCGAGGGCCAGAACCTGCAGGATTGCGACACGGTCATCAATTACGACATCCACTGGAACCCGGTGCGTATCATCCAGCGTTTTGGACGCATTGACCGCTTGGGTTCCACGAATCAGCGCATCCAGTTGGTGAACTTTTGGCCCAACATTGAGCTTGAGGAATACATCAACCTCGAGCAGCGCGTGAGCGGGCGAATGACGCTACTGGATATTTCGGCCACGGGCGAAGAGAACCTCATTGAACACCAGTCCGGTGATCAGATGAACGATCTCGAGTACCGCCGCAAGCAGCTCTTGAAGCTGCAGGACGCCGTTATTGACCTCGAAGACCTCAGCAGCGGCGTCTCGATTGCGGACCTGACACTCTACGACTTCCGCATTGACCTCGCGAGCTACCTCAAGGAACACGCGGCAAAGCTCGAGTCCCTGCCGCTTGGCGCTTTCGCGGTCACGAGCGTCCGCGCCCTTCGGAATGAAAGCGTTGGCGATGGCGCAATTCCGCCTGGTATCCTCTTCTGTCTGCGCGCCGCGGGCGAATCAGCGCTCAAGGCGATAGATCCCGGTTATCCCCTTGCGCCGCACTATCTCGTGCATGTGGGGGAGGATGGCACGGCCCTGCTGCCTTTCACGCAGGCAAGACAAGCCCTTGAGCGCATGAAGCGGCTTTGCATTGGGCGGGACCTGCCGGATGCCCGGGCCTGTGCCCGCTTCGACAAGTCCACCCGGCAGGGCAAGGATATGAGCGAAGCGCGGGAACGGTTCGCCGCGGCGGTGGCGTCCATTGCCGGAAGAAAGGAAGAGCGCGCCCTGAAGAGCCTGTTCACGCCGGGGGGCACTCACGCCTTGAAGGGCGAGTTTCAGGGCATCAATGATTTCGAGGTAGTCGCTTTCCTGGTCGTGCTGCCGGAGGATGGCCCTCTGTGACGTTTGAGGCCGTGCTCGATGCGCTCGCCTTGCCGCGCGGCGCCTTGGTGGACCGGCGCATTCCAAAGAAGCTCCTGGCGGAGGAGCGCGCGCCTGCCGCCGCCGGCAAGCGCAAGATCATGGACGGCATCGAGGAACTGCATTGGGTGGCGGCGCTCAAGCCGTCGAATACTGGTGTCGCCGCGTTCACGGATTCCGCGCGGGAGTATCTCGAATTGCAGGTGCTCACGGCACGCGTCCGGCCCGCGGCCAAAACGTCCCGGCTGATCGAGATGGTCCATCGGACCATCCCCTATCCGATCTTCCTTATCTGTGAATCGGAAGGAATTCTCACGATTTCTCTCGCCCGAAAGCGGCGGTCCTTGGGCGGGGATGGCAAAATTGTGATGGAGCAGCTTCGGCTGGCCCGGCTTGGTGCTGGTTCGCCCTCCCGCGCCGAGCGCGACTTTCTGGAGAGTCTCGCTTTTTCCCGGCAGCCGGCTCAGGATCTTTTCGTGCTCTACGAGGGGTGGGCCCGCCGCCTTGCCGCTCTGGCGGTGGCGCGGGTTACGGGCACTTTCCGCCTGCCGGAAGCGTCGGGGAGCATTGACACGTTGTGGGAGAAGCTCGCCGCGCGAGAGCGTCTGGAGCGCGAGGTGGCGGGCTTGCGCGCGAAGGCCGATAAAGAAAAGCAGATCAACCGGCGCGTCGCCCTGAATTTGGAAATCCAGCGGCTGGAAGCGGAACTGGCCGAAATGAAAGAAACCTTGGAAGGAATGCAAACAAGATGAAGCCCATCACCGCCCAGGACCCGGAATCGAAGTCCCCCGACCTCGTCGCGGAGAATGTGGACCGGCTGAAGGCGCTGTTCCCGGAGGCCTTCACGGAAGGCAAGATTGATTTCGAGGTTCTCAAGCAACTGCTTGGCGGCAATGTAGAAGAACGGGAAGAAAAATATGGCTTGAACTGGCACGGCAAGCGCCGCGCCCGCCAGCTTGCCCTGACACCCTCCACCGGAACGCTCCGGCCTTGCCCGGAGGAGAGTGTGGATTGGGACACCACACAGAACTTGATGATCGAGGGGGACAACCTCGAAGTGCTGAAGTTGTTGCAAAAGAGCTATGCGGGCAAGGTGAAGCTCATCTATATCGACCCGCCGTACAACACGGGCAAAGACTTCGTCTATCCGGACGATTTTCAGGACAATATCAGGAATTATCTACAGCTCACCGGACAGGTAGATGCGAATGGTAGGAGAGTATCTTCCAACACAGAAGCATCAGGCCGTTTTCATACTGACTGGTTGAACATGATGTATCCAAGGCTGAAGTTGGCGCGGAACCTTCTCAGGGGCGACGGAGCGATCTTCGTGAGTATTGCAGACCAGGAAGTAAGTCGGGTCCGCCTAATAATGGATGAAATATTTGGTGAAGAAAATTTTGTTGCAACAATTGTTTGGCAAAAGAAGCAATCTCCTCAAAATGATGCAATAAACCTATCGGATATGCATGACTACGTTGTGGTCTACGCCCGGCAAGCTCGTCTAAACAAGACGGACTTGAATGGGTGGCTTCGCAATAGGACCCGACGTGAGGCTTCCCAAGAAGCGCGGTACGAGAATCGTGACAATGATGTACGCGGCGATTGGACTTCGGCAGATTTAACCTGCAACAAGACTGCGGATGAGCGTCCTAATCTGTATTTCTCTATACGAAATCCAAATACTGGCGAAGAGGTTTGGCCAAACAAGACTCGAGTATGGGCGTATGAACGCCCAGCAATGGAAGTTCTGATCAACGAGAAGCGCATCTGGTGGGGCAAGGATGGAACTGGCATACCGCGGATGAAGACCTTTCGCCAGGACGTTGACGATGGCGTTGTTCCGTCTACTTGGTGGCCGAGAGAATTTGCTGGAGACAATCAGGATGCGCGGCGAGAACTTCGCGCACTCTTCCCTGAGGGCGATGCCTTTGATACCCCGAAACCAGTCCAGTTGATCCGCCGGATAATCGAGTTGTCTACTCGCCCGGATTCCCAGGATATCGTCTTAGATTTTTTTGCCGGGGCGGGGACTGTCGGGCATGCCATTGGTGACGCAAATGCCGAGGATGGCGGCAATCGGCGATACATAGTAGTTCAGTTGCCAGGACCGATCGAGGCGGGTTTGTTCGCAAGCATCGCACAAGTAACTAAGGAACGTTTGCGCCGAGCCGCCGCAATGACGCGCCGAGTGAATCCCATGTTCGCAGGCGACCTCGGCTTCCGCGTTTTCAAACTCGCTTCCAGCAATATCCGCGCCTGGGATCCGAATCGCGACGACATACCGGCAACCCTCGAAGAATCAATCGAACACCTCAAAACCGACCGCACGGAACAAGACATCTTGTTCGAACTCCTGCTGAAGCGCGGCCTCGAATTGACGGTTCCGGTCGTTCAAAAGACGATTGCGGGGAAAACGGTCTACAGCGTCGGCGCGGGCACACTGCTGGCGTGTCTGGCGGAGAAGATCTCCGCCACTGAGGTAGAAGCGCTGGCGCTCGGCATCGTCAAGTGGCGTCAGGAGCAAGCAGCCGCCGGGGAGACCACAATTGTATTTCGGGACAGCGCCTTTGCCGACGACATCGCCAAGACCAACCTGACGGCCATTCTCCAGCAGCACGGGCTGGGAAACGTGCGGAGCCTCTAGGAGAGCGTCCTATGGCCGAAGACTCGATGCAACCCAGCGGCGAGATCATCCTGTACCAAACCGAGGATGGCCGGACCCGTGTCGAATGCCGCTTTGAGCGCGAGACGCTTTGGCTGAGCCAGGCCCTGATGGCGGAACTGTTCCAAACCAGTCCACAGAACATCACTCTGCATCTCAAGGCTCTGTATGCCGAGGGGGAGATCGAAGAGCAGGCAACTTGTAAGGAATACTTACAAGTTCGCCGGGAGGGCACACGCGAGGTTCGTCGGTCAGTGAAGCACTACAGCCTGGACGCCATTCTCGCCGTCGGCTACCGGGTCCGCTCGGAGCGTGGCACGCAGTTCCGGCGTTGGGCCACCGAGCGGCTGAGCGAGTATCTGCTGAAGGGCTTCACCATGGACGACGAGCGCCTGAAGAACCCGCCGGTTCCAGGCACCGGAGTTCCGGACTACTTCGATGAACTGCTGGAACGGATTCGGGACATCCGCGCCAGTGAAAAGCGGATGTACCTGAGGGTTAGGGAGATCTTCGCGCTGGCCGGCGACTACAACCCGCGGAACCGCCTGACTACGGAGTTCTTCCAGACGATCCAGAACCGTCTCCACTTCGCCGCCATCGGCATGACGGCTCCGGAACTGATCGCCAGCCGCGCGGATGAGTCGAAACCAAACATGGGACTGACATCCTGGAAGGGCGATGCGGTTCGCAAGGCCGACGTAACCATTGCGAAGAACTACCTCAGCCAGGAAGAGATCGGCGAATTGAACCGGATTGTGACCATGTGGCTGGATTTCGCCGAGGACCAGGCGCGGCGGCGCAAGCAGGTCTTCCTCAAGGACTGGGAGACCAAGCTGAACGAGTTTCTGCGTTTCAACGACCGTGAGGTGCTGGAGGGCAAGGGCAGAGTGAGCAAGGCGGACGCCGATCTCAGGGCGGAGGCCGCGTACGAGGAGTTCGCCGCCAGACGGCGCGTGCTCGCGGAAGCCGAAGCGGAACGGGCGCAACGACGGGCACTGGAAGAGGCGGCAAAGAGACTGCCGAAACCGCGGAAGAAGGACGGGCATCGCGCATGAAGCTTCACTTCGAGTCAAATCTGGAGTATCAACTCACGGCCATTGAATCCGCATGCGATCTGTTCCGGGGGCAGGAAATCTGCCGCACGGAATTTACCGTTGTCCGTGACAAAGGCAGCGCCCAGCAGGCGTTTGAATACGCGCAGACCGACCTTGGCATCGGCAACCGGCTGCAACTCCTCGATGATGAACTGCTCGCCAATCTGAGCGATGTTCAAATCCGGAACGGCCTGCGCCCTTCGTCCTCCCTCGCCTCCGGTGACTTCACCATCGAGATGGAGACCGGCACGGGCAAGACCTATGTCTACCTGCGGACAATCTTCGAGCTGAACCGCCGCTATGGCTTCACGAAGTTCGTCATCATCGTGCCCACTGTCGCCATCAAGGAAGGCGTCTACAAAACGCTCCAGATCACGGAAGACCATTTCCGCTCGCTCTACGCCAATACGCCCTTCGAGTATTTCCTGTACGATTCCACGAAGCTCGGCCAGGTTCGCAACTTCGCCACCAGCCCGCATATCCAGATCATGGTGGTGACGGTCGGGGCCATCAACAAGAAGGATGTCAACAACCTCTATAAAGAAACCGAGAAGACGGGCGGAGAAAAACCGATTGACCTGATCCGCGCGACACGCCCGATCCTGATTGTGGACGAGCCGCAAAGCGTGGATGGCGGCCTGGAGGGGCGCGGCAAGGAAGCGCTCGGCGCGATGAACCCGCTCTGCACGCTGCGCTATTCCGCCACACATGCGGACAAGCACCACATGATTTACCGCCTGGATGCGGTTGACGCCTACGAACGAAAGCTCGTCAAGCAGATCGAGGTTGCCTCGCTTGAAGTGGAGGGCGGGCACAATAAGGCGTATATCAAGCTGCTCTCCACAAGCAATACGCGAGGCGCGTTCACGGCAAAGGTGGCGCTCGATGTGCAGCGCGGCGCGGCGGTGAACCGGGAAACGGTGACGGTGAAGCCCGGTGATGATCTGGAGCAAAGCACCGGCCGCGCCGTCTACGCAAACTATCTGGTGCAGAGCATCGGCTGCAAAGCGGGTGAAGAGTATCTTGAGTTTAGCAATCTCGAGAAACCGCTACAGCCGGGAGAATCCGTCGGCGACGTGGACGACGGCGCGCTCAAGCGCCTGATGATCCGGCGTACGATCACGGAGCACCTCGACAAGGAACTGCGCCTGCGTCCGCGGCGCATCAAGGTATTGAGCCTGTTCTTCATCGACGCGGTCGAGCATTACCGGCGTTATGCCGAAGACGGCACTGCCCGGAAAGGCAAGTACGCGCTCATATTCGAGGAAGAGTATCGCGCGGCCGCGAAGCTGGCCAAGTACAACACGCTCTTCAAGGAAGTCGATCTCGATTCCAGTGCGGCGGAAGTGCACAATGGATACTTCTCCATCGACAAGAAAGAGAAGTGGACGGAAACCTCGGAGAGCAATCAGGTAAGCCGCGACAATGCTGAGCGCGCCTATAGCCTCATCATGCGCGACAAGGAAAAGCTGCTGAGTTTCGACAGCAAGCTGAAGTTCATCTTCTCCCATTCCGCACTGCGTGAGGGGTGGGACAATCCCAACGTCTTCCAGATTTGCGCGTTGCGCGACATCGGTACGGAACGCGAACGCCGCCAGACCATCGGGCGCGGCCTGCGTCTGTGCGTGAACCAGGAGGGTGAGCGCCTGCGCGGGTTCGACGTAAACACGCTTACCGTGATCGCGACGGAAGGCTATGAGCAGTTCGCGGAGAACCTCCAGAAGGAGATCGAGCAGGATACCGGTATCCGGTTTGGCATTGTGGAGAAGCATCAATTCGCTGCGATTCCTGTGACGAACGCGGCAGGCCAGACGGCGGCGCTTGGTGTTTCGCAGTCAGAGGCGATCTGGGCCCACCTCAAAGAAGCTGGCTATGTCGATGCGAAGGGCAAAGTGCAGGACGCGCTGCGGCAAGCCCTCAAAGATGGTAAGGTCACGCTGCCTGACGAGTTTTCCGCGCAGCAGCCCCAAGTGAATGAAATCCTCCGCAAACTGGCCGGTAAACTCGACATCAAGAACGCCGACGAACGCCACCCGATCCCCACGCGCAAGGCAATCCTGCATAGCCCTGAGTTCCGGGCGCTCTGGGATCGCATCAAGCACAAGACGACCTACCGGGTACAGTTCGATAACGAAAAGCTCATCTCGGATTGCACTGACGCCATCCGCAAAGGGCCGCCCGTCACGAAAACGCGCGTCCAGATCCGCAAGGCCGATCTCGCCATCGGGCGCGGCGGCGTGAGCGCGGAGGAAACCGCCTCTGCCGCCCCCATCGTGATTGAAGAGAGCGATATCGAGCTGCCGGATGTCCTGACCGACCTTCAGGACAAGACGCAACTGACGCGGCGGAGCCTGGCGCGCATCCTAACCGGCAGCCTTCGTCTGGACGACTTCAAGCGCAATCCGCAGCAGTTTATTGAGATTGCCACGGAGTGCATCAACCGAACGAAACGCTTGGCGCTAGTGGACGGAATCCGCTATCAGAGAATCGGCGACGAGGTCTATTACGCGCAGGAATTGTTCGAACAGGAAGAGCTAAGCGGGTACCTCAAGAACATGCTGGCCGCAAAGAAATCGGTGTATGAGCAGGTTGTCTATGACTCTTCCGGTGTGGAGCGCGGCTTCGCGGAAGAACTTGAGAAGAACGAGGCGGTGAAGGTTTATGCCAAGCTGCCCGGCTGGTTCAAGGTGCCGACGCCGCTAGGGAGCTATAACCCGGATTGGGCGGTGCTCATCGAGAAGGATGGCGCCGAGCGGCTTTACTTAGTGGTGGAGACGAAGGCCAGTCTCTTCGCCGACGATCTGCGCGACCGCGAGAGCGCGAAGCTCGCATGCGGCAAAGCGCATTTCCAGGCACTCGCGGACGCCGACAACCCCGCGCAGTTCCTGCACGCCCGAACTCTAGACGATGTGATGGCACATAGCGGTTCGGGATCTTGAGACAGTGCGCGAAGTTGCGGGACCAGTGTTCCCGCAACAACCGAGGGCCGGCATTTCCGTGACAGGCATCGCGGTGACAGGCGACTTTCACTTTTCTAGACTATTCCGCAGTCACCGGCATCGAGTCGCCCTGTCAGCGACTGGCGGCCCAATCACCCGGCGTTACCAACGCCCAGATCCGTTTACGCGAGACCTGCAGCCCCACCTCAGCAGGGCCACGGGCAACCATCCGCCCTCGCGGACCCCGCCAAGACCAGCGAATCCACCCGCCAAACTTAAGCCCCTCCGAGGGCCAGTCACAAGCGGCTCCGCCACGGACCCACACCGCAGCGGCCATCCTCGCCGCGCAATCTCGCCACCACCCGCACCAAAAGCCCGAAGGGCGACAGAAACCAGCCCTGGGCGTCAGCCCAGAGGCCGCGCCCCGCGCAATCAATTCAGCCTCGCGCCAGCGAGTCCGCGGAGCATCCGCCCCGTTTGGCGGTGCGACTCCCCGGCGGCCACGCCCGCCCGCACTTGGCCTGGCACCCGATAAGCCCGTCCGATTCACCGGTTCGCCACGGGCGGCACCACGCGCTCCACACGGGCCGCTAACCGCAAGCCCCCATCCCGCGAACAAGTCCACTTGCCCGCCGAACCGAAACGCCCTTGGGCGGCGAACAGCACGGAGATCCACCTGGGCTCAAAGGAACGGTCACGGGCACCCCAAACAAATTCACCCACCCCTAACTACCGCAAGCCCAAACGCTTAGCCTCCATGGCAGCGCCCCACAACGGCAGGTCCGTTCGATTCGGACCAGGCAAAACCGATAATCAAACGTGCGGGAGAACTGCGTTCCTCGGTGGGCCTGGCAACCCACCGAGGAAATGGCAGTCCCTCCCCTGTTCCTTGACAAACGAATGGATCGAAAAGACCGCATAGAACGGCACCCCGAACGGCCAAAAACGCGCCCGCAAGAAGGTACCGGATTGTCCGGATCCATCCGGACAATCCGGACAATGAACGACGGCCTAGATTCGCAGTAACCCACGCACGATGAACACGTTACAAGACTCCACCGTCCTCCTCGGAAGCCCCGTATTTTTTCACGCACCCGGACAATCCGGCACCGCGCAAGAAGCGCTCTGGGATCGAAGAGCGTCAGCAGGAAACCCTGAGCGCAAGCGCAGGAACCGCACCCCGTCCGTAAACAGCCCAGTCTCGTTCACGCGGAGATTGCGCGAACGCTTCCGCGCCGTCGCGTCGCGGCTGCATGAGCTGGTGGCAGCCCGCGGCCAGTGCCGCCGGTTGCGCGAACAGGAAGCGCCAATGCGGCGGGAACCGCCGGCCGTCGGTGCTCTGGTCTTCATGCCGATCTCCAGGACCGGTGCCGGGATGCTGTTCGACGTCTTCAGCCAACGCGAGGTACGCGCGTCCGCACTGGTCGCCTCCGGTGCACGGCATCGCGCGGATCGGCTCTCCGTCGATGGGGAATGCTCCCGTTCGAGGCTGACGAAGGGCACTGGCTCGCTTGCGACGCGTGCCGGCGACCTACTTGCTGCCGCCGAATGCCTCGCTTAGCTTCCGGAAGTATTCGGCCACCGCGTCGCTATAGCCCTCTGGTACGCGGGCGTTGGTTTCGCTGCGCACCACTCCGCCCTCGCGCTGCATTTCTTTCAGGCGCAGTTGCGCTTCCAGTTCGGCCAGAGCCGGCAGCATGGTGTGCTGGATGCGTTCCATCAGCGTGCCGCTTTGGAAGCGGGCGGGATCCAGCTTCTGCATGCGGGCGATGATCTCGCGCACCTCCTGGGCAAGGTCCGGGTTGTCGCTGGCGGAGCGGGCAATCTGCTCCAGTTCCCGCATGGTTCGCTGGTAGTCCTGCCGGACATCCTCCGCGCTACGCACGGGGGCAATCGGCCCGATCGGGAGAGATCCGTCGTTCATCGCCGAATAGCCGGCTCCATCTCCGGCACCGCCCGTTGGCTGATACCGCTGCTCACCAATCTGGGATTGCCCACGCTGGCCCTGCTGGCCGGCCTGCCCTTGCTGGCCGGATTGTCCCTGCTGCCCTTGTTGCCCCTGTTGCCCCTGTTGGCCCTGCTGCTGCCCGGCCTGTTGGCCCTGTGCGCCCTGGCCGGATTGCTGCCCCTGCTGCTGGCCTTGCTGCTGACCGCGCTGCCCCTGCTCGCCCTGCTGTCCTTGTTGCCCCCGTTGCCCTTGCTGGCTTTGCTGACCCTGTTGGCCTTGCTGCGCTAGCTGGCGCTGTTGCTGTGCCTGGCGCATCTGTTCCCCCTGCGCGGCTTGTTCCGCGGAGCGGCGAAGGCGCTCCACACCCCGCAGCGCGGCCGCGAGATCCGCCGGACGCTGGCCGCCGGGCCGCAGGGAATCCCGAGCTTCCATGAGCTTCTCCTGCAAGCGGCGCAGGCCCTGCCCGACGGGCGCTTCCCGCAAGTACGACATCGAGCCCATGCCGCGGCGAATCAACTCCGCCGAGTACCGCATGCGCTGCCCCAGTTCATCCTGCTGTGCCTCCCGGAGGCCTTCCCGCAACTTCTCCGCGGCGCCGCGCTGGTTGTTGGCCAGCCGCCGGGCCGCCTGCTGCATCTCGTTCTGGAGCCTCTCAATCTGTTCGGCGATTTCCTGCTTGTCCTCGTAGAGCTCCATCGCTTGTCTTCTCTGCTCCGGATCCATCCGGTTCTGGCGCAACGATTCCGGGGAGGGGCGCGCGCCGGAAGCGCCGAAAGTCTCGCGCACTTTGTTCGAAGATTCCTGCTGCCGGTTCGCCAGATCGCCCGCCTTCTCCGCCAGTTGATCCAGAACCTCCTCGTCACCCGCGCTGCGAATCCCGCGTAGAGCCGATTCGGCTTCCTGCAGGCTGCGCGCCGCCGATTGGGTTGCCTGGTCGCGCTGGCCGCGTTCCGTTGCATTCTGTGACCCGGCCCGCTCCATCTCCCGCTCCGCCTGTTCCAGCCGGTTCAGCGCTTGCTGTAGGCGCGGATCCACTCCCTGCTGGCGCATCTGCTGCAAGCGCTGCTGGGCGTCGCGCGAGAGTCCCTGAGGATCCTGCGCCCCTTGCGGTCGCTGCTGCTGGCCGCCCTGCTGGCGTGCGCTCTGCTGACCTTGCGATTGGCTTTGCTGGCTCTGCTGCTGGCTCTGCCGCCCTTGCTGCGAAGATTGGCCTTGCTGGCTCTGTTGGCCTTGCTGATTGCGGCTCATCGATTGCTGTTGCCATTGGCTCCCCTGGGACTGCTGCTGGGCCATCTGCTCCATCCGCTTGCGGAGTTCTTCGGCTTCCCGCCGCAGCATTTCCTGTTGCCAACGCGAAGCCGCCTGCTGCTGGTTCCGCTGGGCCTGCTCGGCCAACTCCTGCTGCCGCCGGGCCAGTTCCTCAAGCCGCCGCAACATGGCTTCCAGTTCCGCGTTCCGCTGTTGCTGCTGGCCGCCCGAGGCCTGCGATTGGCCCGTCTCATACTGGTTCTTCTCGGTATCCAGTTCGAGGTCAAGCAGGCTTTCAAGATCGCGGCTCGCTCCGCTGCCTCCGGCGCCCCCGCCGCCCTGCTGCTGCGCCACCTGGATATCCCGGAACATGCTCTGCGCCCGCAAGAGTGCCTGCAGCGCCTTCTGCTCCGGCTCAATGGAAGTCTTCCACTTGGCCCCTTGCAACTCGCCCACGGCCCGCGACATCTCTTCGGCCGCCTTGTCCATCTGCTCCGCGAAGCGCTTGAAAGATTCGCCGCTCTCGGTGAGCATGCGCGCGCGCATGCGCTGCGCCAGGGTCTGCACCTGGTCTTTGATCTTGTCCTGGACCTGCGACAGGAATTGCGAAGTCTCCCGCAGCGCCGCGCCTTCGGGCGGAGTGCGGATCTGGTTCCAGGTGGCCGCGATCACTTCCTTCTGCCGTTGCGCGATGTCGCCCTGCTCGTCTCCGGGCTGCCCCGGCTGGCCGCTCACCTGGCTCTGGCTGAAGTTTTTCTCAAACGGCTGCGCCTCCGCGAAATAGATGTCGGTGCGCACGGTATTGCGCGAATCGCTCGCGCTGGCGTAGTAGGAAACGATGTCGCCGGGCACGAGTTTGAAGTCCTCGAGATAGAGCATCGCCTCCGCCTCGATCTGCCGTGTTCCCTTGCTGAACGGGAGAGCCTTGGTGCGTTCTTCGCCCCCGTTCACGGAGTAATGCAGTGTCAAAGACTGAATGCCGAAATCGTCTTCGGCACTCACCTGGATGCCCAGTTCCTCAATCGGGCTCACACGCGCATCCTTGCCCGGCCGGGCGATCCGAAGCACGGGCGGCTGCTCGGGAGACACCTTGATGAAATAGTCCTCGCTCATCCGGATGATGCCGTCGGATTCCCGCGAGGCAATGTAGTACGAAGTCCGCTTCGCCTTTTCGTCGAGAGTAAATGCGGCCTCGGCATCGGCGCCTTCGCTCTTCATGGGCAATTCCGTGCCATCGTCGAAAACCAGCAGCCCGTGTTCCAGTGGCTTATCGGTCCGCACGCGTACGGTCACCTTGGTTCCCGCCACCGCGTTCACATCGCCGTCCGCCTCCTGATAGGCCGTGGGCATCGCCATCCAGGACGGGAACTGGTAGGAGAGCGTGAGCTTCTCAATCTCCGGCAGGGCGATCGTCTTCAGCCGGAACTGCGGGGAACGCGTGCCGTCCGCTTCCACGAAATAGTCCAGCGGTTGCGCAACGCCGGCTAGAAGAAACTCGAACGTGGCCAGGTTCTCCTGCTGCGTCATCGGGATGCGTTCCCATTCCGCGCGGCCTTCGCTCCGAACGTGCAGCACGGCCCTGTCCGAGCCGAAACCATGAACGGTGGCGGTGATCCATTGGTCCGCCCCCTTGCGAATCGTTACATTGCCTGGCTGTACATCCACCCGCGCGAGCAAGCTCTCCCGCGCGGTGGCCGAACCCGCCCAAAGGAGAGCGGCGCCGGGGCCGAACGGCGGCGGAGCCAAAAAGATCATCCACAGCAGGAAGAGCAACCCGGCGATTCCGCCGCCCGCGAAAGCGGCAATTCGCCGCCCGGGGACGAGATCCTCCGGCGGATGCGAACCGGCGCGATCCATCGCGTCGCGCGCGAGCAATTCATGGAACGGATTCCCGGGGTTCTTTTCGTTCTCTTCCGCGAAGGTAAGCAAGCGCTGTTCGAGTTCCGGATTCCGCCGTTCCAGTTCGCCCGCCGTTCGGCGTCTCGTCCAACTGAAGAGTGGCAATCCCACGAGGTATGCGATGCCCAGGCCGAGAGAGAAAAACAGCGCGAACTGCAGCACGCGCAGCGCACCAATCCCCATCGGTCTCGCCAGCAGCCCCGCAACGGCAAGCGCCGTTCCCACGACCGCCAACAGCAGAACCAGAGCGGCGCCCCGCACCAGAGAGAGCGTCCGATAGCGGCGATTCACTTCCGCGAGATAACGAAATAGCTGTTCCCGTGCGCTCATTGCAAAACCTCCATGCGCATCCCGTCTTCCCATCCGGGTGCGCCGCAGGATGTTGAAACCCGAGCCTCTACGGCTCGCCTTCGTAGCTCCGCCGCCAGAACCGGTTGGCTACCACTGATTCCGCCACCAGGACGCCTGCCAGCAGCAGGAACCCATACCACCCGATAGGAATTCGCCTCCGCGAATCGTTCTTGTTCTCCGCGCGATCCGCGGCCACGGCCTCGCCGCCGCCCTGCTTCCATAGGGCGAGCGCCGTCTCGTCCATGCGCGTCAAATTCGATTCCCGCGCTCCCACATTCGCCGCCACTAGTTCCTCGCGGCCTCCCAGCCGTTCCACGCGATAGAAGCCGGGCTCTTCGAGCAGCACGCCCTCGGTCTCAAGGCTCTCCGCCCGGCTGACGAGCCGCGTCCCCGTGGGTCCCGTGATCTCGTAACCGGCGGCCGCGCCCGCCGTACCCGGCGCGCGCACCTCAAGAAACTCATCGACGTGCCGGGACGACACGGGCGCCGTCAGCCCGCTCAAATACCGCGAGACCCTCTCCATGAAGGGGACAAATACGGGGTGAAACGGAATGTCATTCGAAGACGAATCGAGCGCGCTCGTCAGCAGCAGAATGCGCCCGTCGCCCAATCGATTCTCCAGCAGCACGGGCGTCTGGTCTCCCAGCCTCGCCAGCACGTCAAAACCCTGCTCGTCGACCTTCCATGCGGAAAGAAACCGAATGCCGCGCAGCCCTTCGAGACCCTCAAGAATCGGATGCGCTTGGGCCAGCTCGTCCAGCCGCAGTTCGCCGCGGTCCGCCCCCTGGCTCGCGCTGAGCAGCGTGGTTTCGGCGAGCGGGATCTTCGTTCCCGGAGTCCCGCTCCTCGGCAGCAGGATCCACACCGCGCCGCCGGAGCGCACATAGCGCGAGACGTCCGCCGCAATCGCGGGAAACACACCCGTGCCGGCGTCCACCACCACATACGCAAACGTGCGGATGTTGTCTTCGCTAAGCTGGCCCGGCGCGAGCATCTGGAAGCGGTAGAGCGTGCTCGGAATCGCCGCCAGCGCCGTTTCCATGTACTTCGCGGAGAGATTCACCGTCGCTCCGCTGACGAATGCCACGGTCCGCAGGTCCGTCTTCTCCAGCGCGAAATCAAAGCGATTGTCTTCGGGCAGCGCGTCGGCGGCTTCAATCCGCACCTCTCCGCGAGTCCAGCGCGGCCCCGGCGTCACCTCCGCGAACGCGGTCTCCGCGCGTTCTCCGGCCTTGAGCTTCACGCTCGCGGAAGCCACTTTCGCATCGTTGAAGTAGAGCCCGAGCGGCAACTCCCGGTCTCCATCGGCGTAACTGGCCAGCACCGCGCGCACCAGCACCTTCGACTCCGGCGCCACGCGCGAAGGAACCACCACCGCATCGATTGACCAGTTATCCTGCTTCACTTCACCCACGGCATGCGTCACCAGTTCCGTGCCAGGGGGCAACTGGCTCTCCTCGAACCCGGCCGGCATCCCCGATGCCTGCAAGTCGGAAACGAGATGCAGATCAAGCGGCTTCTTCTCGTTCGCATGGATGCTGGCGGCCGCCTGCGCCAATTCCGCGAAGGACCCGTTCGAATAGCCCGGCTTCCAGGTGCGAAGCGCATCCCGCGCCTTGTCGGCATCGTTCGTCACTTCCGTCAGCATGGAAGCGCCGTGTGCGAACCCGATGACCTGCATGGCCTTGCCGGCGTTGGCGTCCACGACGC
The DNA here is from genome assembly GCA_014584705.1 of Acidobacteriota bacterium. Lineage (GTDB taxonomy): Bacteria > Acidobacteriota > Terriglobia > Bryobacterales > Bryobacteraceae > JACTMJ01. Next base: position 44,091 of record JACTMJ010000028.1, read on the forward strand.
CGAGCGCTTCCCGCCGTGCCGCTTCCGTCAAACCTTCCCGCCGCATGCTCAAGGAGGAATCCAGCGCCACCACCAGCAGCCGGCTCGATTGCGTCACCGCCAGCGGTTCGCGGTAGAACGGCTGCGCGAAGATCAGGGCCAGCAGCACCACGATCAGCACCCGCAGCGCGAACAGCAGAAGATAGCGCAACTGCTTCTTCCGCGTGTGCCGTTGCTCGGTCTTCCGCAGAAACATCAGCGTCGAGAACGGCACCGGCGTTTCCTTCTGCTTGCGCAGCAGGTGCAACCACAGGGGCAGCCCGATACCAACCAGACCGGCCAGGAAAAATGGCGCGAGAAAGCCCACTTAGAACCTCCCCTGCCGGATGCTCAGATACTCCCGCAGCGCCGCGTCGAGCGGCTTGTCCGTGGAGAGCAGCATGTAGTCGAGACCGGTCCGGCGGCTCTCCGCCTGGAGCGTGGCAAGGTGCTTGCGCAAGCGGTCCCGGTACGGCCCGCGCAGATACTCCGCGGAGACTTCTAGCTTTCGCTCGCTCTCCATATCGACGAACAATTGCGCGCCCTGGAAGTGCGGTTCGATCTCGAGCGGATCGAGCACATGGAAGAGCACGACATCGTTGCCGCGCTGCCGCAGCGGTTCAATCTGGCGGATCAGCGCATCGGGCTCGGCGTAGAAATCCGACACGATCACGACGATGCCGCGCCGCCGCAGGAATTGCTGAAAGTGAAGAATCGGTGCTTCGAAGTCGGTCTGCGTGCCCTCAGTGGCGCGGTCCATCGCATGCAGCAGCCGGTTGAGTTGCCCATAGCGGGACGAGGCGTGCACATACTCGCGCACCGTCTCGTCGAACAGGATCAGCCCGCAGGCATCCCGTTGCTGGTTCGAAAGGTACGCGAGCGATGCGCACAGATACCGCGCATAGTCGAGCTTCGAAAGCGCATGCGAGTTGTATCGCATCGACGCGCTGCAATCGAGCAGCAGCGTGAGCAGCGTGTTGGTCTCGCCCCGGTAGCGCTTCAGGTAAATCCGGTCCAGCCTCGCGAACACATTCCAATCCACGCGCCGCGGATCGTCGCCCGGCGTGTAGGGGCGATACTCGGCGAACTCCTGGCTGAAGCCAAAGTCGGGCGAGCGGTGCAGTCCGGAAACGAATCCGTCCACCACCGTGCGTGCCACAAGGTCCAGCGTGGAGATACCCGCCAGCACCTTGGGGTCGAGAAATCGCTGTGGCTGCGCCTTCATCACTTTGTCCACCCGTCGGATTCGGGTCCGCTATTCCCCCTTGGGAACCGGAATGCCCTCGATCATCTTTGCCAGTACGTAGTCGGAATCCAGCCGGTCGCTCTCGGCGTGGAAGTTGAGCAGCACGCGGTGCCGCAGCACGGGGATGGCCAGCGTGCTCACGTCTTCGTACGTCACGTGATAGCGCTTGTGGATGAGCGCGCGCGTCTTCGCCGCGAGCAGCAGGAACTGCGCGCCGCGCACGGAAGATCCGAAGTTTACGTACTTCCTCACGATCTCCGACGCGAACTCGTCCGTGGGCCGCGTCCCCCGCACAATCGCCAGCGCATAACGGGCAACGCTCTCCGCCACGGGCACCATGCGAACCAGTTTCTGGAAGCCGATGATCTCTTCGGCGCTGGTCACCGGAACCACCGCGCTCTCATGCGTCGTGGTGGTAAGGGACAGCACTTCCAGTTCCTGGTTGGCGCTCAAATAGTCGAGCTTGGTGTTGAAGAGGAAGCGGTCCAGTTGCGCTTCGGGCAGCGGATACGTGCCTTCCAGTTCGATCGGGTTTTGCGTCGCCAGCACGAAGAACGGATTGGGCAACATGTACATATTGCCCCGCACCGTGCAGCTTCGTTCCTGCATCGCTTCGAGCAGCGCGGATTGCGTCTTCGGCGGAGTCCGGTTGATCTCGTCGGCCAGCAGCACATTGCCGAAAATAGGACCCTTCACGAAGGTCCAGGTGCGGCGGCCGGTAGCGGTGTCTTCCTCAATGATGTCGGTGCCGGTGATGTCGGTGGGCATCAGGTCCGGCGTGAACTGGATGCGGCGAAACTCCAGGCCCAGCGTGCCCGCGATCGTGCGCACAAGCAGGGTTTTCGCGGTGCCCGGCAGGCCCGTGATCAGGCAGTGGCCGCCCACGAAAAGCGCGATCATCACCTGCTCGAGCACGTCGTCCTGGCCGACGATAATCTTCCGCATCTCGCGGATGATATTCTCGTTCACCTGCTGAAAGCGGGTGACACGCCCCTGCAACTCCGTGGAATCGATCGTTTCCGTCATCTGTTCCAACATCGCCTTCACCCTCGTTCTCCGCCGGAAAAATGCCGGCTATTCCTTTGTATCCGGACCCTCTATGGTTTCCCGGCCGTCAATTCGAGCAACACCTTTTGGGCCTCTTTGTAGCCGGGCGCCACTTCGAGCGCAAGATAGACCTGATCGGTTGCCTCTTGCAGTTGATTGTTGGCGCGATAGGCTTTCGCCAGTTGCAGATGAGCGCCGGCGCGGTCACCCGGATTCATGGCTACCAGCGCGCGAAACTCGGTGATAGCCCCCTTCTTGTCTCCAAGTTTCGCATGGAGGCTCCCCAGCTTCTCGTGCAGATCCGCATCGATCGGGTAAATCCAATTCAGCCTCTCAAGCACGTCCGCGGCCTCTTTCTCCCGCCCGGCCGCAATCAGCATGGAGGAGAAGCGCTTGAGGATTTCCGGATCTCGCCCGCCCTTGCGCGTGTAGCGCCAAAGTTCTTCGATCGCCTTGTCCGGTTGCTTGTTCGCGCTGTACGCATTCGCCAGCAGTTCGTAAGCGCTCATCTTGCCCACATACTCCGGATAGAGATCGCGCACCGCGGGGCCATCGGCCAGCACGGTAGTCCAATCCTTGGCCTGCGCCGCCTTCACCACGCCCGGCATCTTCTTTTCCCATTCCCCGAAGTCGTTGGCCATCCGGCCCACCTGTGCGTCCAGCCAAGCAAGGAACTTCTTATCGAATTCGGCGGCGCTCATCCCCAACTCGGCTTGTATCACTTCCGAGGTCGGCCGCATCCGCTTGAAACTCGCGATCATCGAGAGCACTTTGTCCCAGCCCCAGGTTTCCACAATGTAATCGACTACGCGCCCCGCCTGGAAGTAACTCACCAGCACCTGCGATGGCGCATCTGGCTGCTGGAAGCCCTTATCCAACTCGGCCACTGGCAACAGTTTCTTCTCCCGCACCGCCTTCAAAATGGGCGGATCCAGGCGGTCTCCCCATTCCTTTGATACCTGCGTTTCCTCATGGACGGAAATGCCTTCCGTGAACCAGCGCGGCACCTTATGGTCAGTGAGTTTCAGCACGTAGACGTGGCTCAGTTCGTGCCACAGCGTGCTGGCCCAATGGAACTCACCCGGAGGACGGGCGGACGGACTATCCATCGCCACCGTATCTCCGAAGGCCACACCAAGCGCCCCCAAACCGGGGAGGCCCATCGTCCGCACCGCAAAATCTTCATGGTCGGGATACATCTCAAGCTGGAATGGCTCGGTGAGCTTCGTCTTGTACTTCTTGTCGTAGGTGGCAATCGCCCGGTCGAGTTCCGCCTGCACGTAGATCCGCAGAAGGCCCGATTCCTTCTTGCTCAGCCGGAGGACGGTGTTGCCTTTCCGGATGAGATCGAAACGCGAATAGCTGTCAAGAAGCCGGAGCGTGTTCACCGTCGCCGCATCGCGGAAACCGGCGTTGTATGCGGCTTCCAGGTTCCGCCGCGCCTCCGCATCCCGGCCGAGCCGCATCAGATTCACGCCCAGTTCGCTGCGATCCCGCCAGTTCTCCGGATCGAGTTGAAGGGCCTTTTCATACAGTGCAATCGACTCCTTGTAGCGCCGGTGCAGGATGAAGATCCGCGCCGCTATCCCGTAAAGCTCGCCATACTTCGGATTGATCTTAAGGGCGGCAGTCTCCCACTCGCTCACCGGCTTATCCTCCAGCCAGTCCGCCGCTGCTAGCACCGCCATCGCATCCAGCGCCTCACCCGGCTTCATGGCCACCGCCTTGCGCCCGGTCTCGCGAGCCTCATCCAGGCGGTTCCGTTCAAGCGCCAGCCGGGCCAGCAATTCCTGCGCCTCGAGCAACGAGGGGTCCGCCTTCGCAGCCTTCTCCGCCAATTCCTCGGCCTCGCTTGAGAATCCTTCCGCGCTCAGCAGCGCCATGCCCAGCAGCGCCCCGGCGTGGTTCTCGTTCACCTTGAGCACTTCCTGAAATAGCTGCCGCGCCTCCTGTTTACTGGAGCGCTCCAGAAACAGTCTTCCCCAGCGCACGCGCACGTCCAGGCTGGCCGGTTCCCGTGTCAGGGCCTCGCGGAAGGAAACATTCGCGGCTTCAAAAGCGCCCTCGCCCCACAAACCCTCCGCACGCTCATAGGCGCTGCCCGAACGGGTGAGTTCGGCGAAACACGCATTCGCCTCGGCCGCCTTACCGAGCTTGCGTTCTCTCCAGCACGTCCGCGGGTCCGCCGCCACAAGCGCGGCTGCACCGAGCAGGACGAAAGCGACGATGCGTAAGGACAGTCTCATCGAAAACCTACTGATCGATCTGGGCCTGGGTTTGCGCCAGCGTGAGCAAGAGCGCGTTCATTTGCCGCCGGTAGTCCAACGGCTGCATCGATTCCTTCTGATACTTCAGACGGTCAATCTGCTGCTCAAGCAGTTCCTTGCGCTTGAGGAAAGCCGCTTTTTCCGGATTGGCCGCCGCGGCCGCCGTCGAACCCAGCCGCAGCACTGGGAATGAAGCCGCCAGCAAGCCCTGGCCATTGTCCGCGCCGGGGTCCCGCACGCCCGCGCCGGAGCCGATATCGTTCAGCACCGCCTGTTCGGTGACGATGCGCTTCTCCTGGTCGTAATACTCCTTCGTCCGGCGTACCGCGTACGTGTACGCTTCGAGCGCCGTGATCGTCTCGTTCTTGTCCGTATCGGCGGAAGCATCGGTAAAGGCGTCCGCGAAGTAGCGTGCGAAGACCGTGGCGTTCTTCTGGGTGCCGGTCCGCGTGGCCGCAATCACCACCCGGTGCGGCTTCACGAGCGCGGCCATCGCCCCTCCGCTCGCGGCGGTCGTGTTCACCACCAGTTGACGCGTCGACGGAATCCGGTCCAGCATCACCGCGAGTTGCGCGGAGCGGATGTCCGGCCCCTTCAGGTTGAACTTGTAGTCGGCGCCGTCGAAGGTGCCGTGGCCAATCAGAATGAGCGTGAAGGTATCATCCGCGCCAGCCGTTCTCGCGGCCTCGTTAATGGCGGATTCCAGTTCCGCCATGGTCGCGCCACCGCTCGCCGCGCCCACCGTCTTCACCAGAGGCTTCTCCGGAGACGCCGCAAGCGCGCTTTCAATTTGCCGCGCCCAGCCCTGGAAGCGGACCTTATAGTCGTCCTCTCCCGGATGGCCCACCACAATCAGGCACGCGGACCTCGCAAGCGCAAAGGGCGCGGCCAGGAGCAGCAATGTCAGTGCAAGGAGCATCTTCATAACGATCCCCACCTCCGGCGCAGAATCCATTCCGCCCCTTTCAGCAATGCAAGCGCGAGGAAGAAGATGGGCAGCGGCCACAGATCCCGGGTCTCTTTCATCGTCAATCCCGATTGCGAAAATGTGATTTCCTCCGGAATGCGCGAGGCGTCCGCCACGGTGTAGTAGTTACCGCCCGTGCGCCCGGAAAGCCCTTCGAGCAAGCCCCGGTTCTGGGTGCGTCCGAATGCCTCCGCAACCCCATCCTCACGGCGGAACGAAAGCGTATCCCGCCCCACTTCCTCCGCGCCTCGCTTGGCGACCACTTCCGCCACGTAGGTACCCGGGAGCGCCACATTGCCCTGGAGCTTATACTCGCCCGCTTGTCCCGCCACCGGCTCCAGCCGCTGCTCCGTGCTGGCTCCATCGGGGCCAACCATCCGCGCGGAGACCGTGGCGTCGTTCACCGGCTTCCATTTCTTGTCGCGAACCCGCGCCGTCAACGTGAAGTCCCCCCGGTCCATCAGGATTTGCTCGGAGAGCTCCGTGGAAACCTGGCGCGGCGCGTCCGTTACCAGCCAGCGCAGCAGTTGCCGCCAGAAATTGTGGTGCGCCATATCCTTATGATCGCGCTGCATCCTCCAGCGCCAGCTTCCGCCCGTGGCGAACACCGCCGTCCTTCCGAAGCCAAACCGCTGCATCGCCAGCAAGGGCGTGCGACGTCCCTCGGGATCCGTCTCTAGCAGTACCTGCGCGCTCGGGCGCGGATCGCCCACGCGTTGAAAATCGCCCAGTGCGGGAAGGGATTCCCACAGCTTGCGATTTTCGGCGGGGTCGTCCACCAGGCGCGTGATCAGACTCTCTTCCCCGCGCGCGGTGAGGATTGGCTTGGCGGCGGTTCTCGAAAAGGTGCCCGGCGAAGTTCCGATGCTCACCGGCAGAATCCCGTTCAGTTCACTCGACCCATAGCCGCCGTCGGAAAGACCGTTGCGCCCGCCCAGCATCAGGAGACCGCCGCCGCGTTCATCCACAAACTGGCGGATCAGCTTGATCTGCGATGGAGTAAACCAGTTCGATTCCAGGGTGCCAATCACCAGCCCGCTGTACTTGTACAGGTCTTCGGGAATGGTTGGGAATCCGCTTTCCAGTTCCTTGGCATCCGCGATGCCCTGCCGGTAAATCTTGTTCTGCGTCGTGCGCAGCATGGTCACCAGTTCCAGGGTCTCGTCGTCTTCCATCGCCCGCCGTACGAATTTCATTTCCCAGCGCGGCTCGCCTTCGATGTAAAGCACGCGCGGCTTTTCCGGATCCACGTTCACCAGTTGGCGGCGAACATTGTTCGCGAGATTCGGCTCCCCTTCCATCGGATCAATGGACGCTTCGAGGATCTTTGCACCCGCCGCGCCCGCCGGGAACGTAATCTCCTCAATCTGGGGCCGCCCGTCGCCGGCCAGCGCGATCTCTTTGTTCGCGACCACTTTTCCGTCAAGTTTCAGCGTCAGCCGTGCCGTCCTACCGGAAAATCCAGCCTGGCGGAGGCGAATCTGCGCCGAGAGCTTGGCATTGGCGTAGGTGCGCGGCGCCGCGCGCAAGTCTTCCATCTCTACGTCGCGTTCCATCTCCGTCCGGCCGATGCCCAGCGTGTGGATTGGAATACGCCGCGCCCGGATCGTAGCGAGCAGTTCGGGAGTGATCGCCCCCCGGTTATCCGCGCCGTCGCTCACCAGCAGCACGCCACCAACGGGCAGATTCGAAGTGTCCCGGGCCAGTTGTGCCAGGCTTTCTCCCAAATGAGAGGCGGAGCTTCCGCCGTTCGCCGCGGAAAGATCGCCGAGCGCCTGGATACCCCCGCCCACCGAATACGCCTTCACCGCGAACCGATCTCGTAAGCCAGGAAGGATTTCATCAGCCAGCACGCGCTTCGCGCTGGCGAGACGGGTCTCACCCCCGTCGTTCTCGAGCATGCTTCCGGAATCGTCGAGCAGGACAGCGATCATGTTCTGTTGGGACCGCAGGGCGGAGACTTCGAGACCGGGCCGCCAAAGCAGGAACAGCACCAGGGCCGCGAACAGGGATTGCAGCACCCATACGGTGATCCCGCGCGGCGTCAGGTTCAATCGCAAGCGCGCGCCTAGGCCGAGTTCACGAATCCGCTTTGGCAGAGGAAGGTCGTTCCGCGGCCAGAACAGGCGCCAGGCCAGTGCCAGCGATACGGCCACCGCCGCGCACACCAGCAGCCACACGGGCCAGCCGCTGAGGAACACGAAAGTGCCTCGCTCAAAGACGATCCTCGGATATTGGAACAGCCATTCCATTCTTAAGCTTTCTTCAAATCGTCCCGTCGCATGAAAAAGGAGCAATGATCCCGGAGCCGGGAATAGCGCCTCGCCGCTAATGCGTCATTGCGTAAACGATATAGTTCAATGTCATGCGGTAGGCTTGCGAAGTCCACTTTTCCGGATACATTGGCTCATCGGCGTGCTCCCACGCGTCGCCCAGATCGGAATTGTGGCAAATCGCCACCATCACGCGGCCCTTATCGTCATAGACGCCGCGCCAATGCGGAACGTATCCGTCGTACTCCGCTTCCCGCCCTGTATATAGGTATTGGATTCCGGGAATCTGAAATCGGTCCTCGATATCGAACACGGTGTGGTTAATCGCATCCGCTTCGGGGATATCGACGATCGGCCTGTCGGGAAATACCTTCGACATGCCGTCGGTAAAAATCTCCCATTCCCGCGAGCCGTGGAAATCGTCCACCATCAGAAACCCGCCGCGCAGCAGATACTCACGCAGCCGGGCGGCCTGCGCATCCTCCAGTTCCCAGTGGCCCACTTCCACCGCGTACACCCATGGGTAATCGAAGATCCGGTCATCGTCGAGCGAGACGACTTCTTCCATGGACCGGATGTGCAATCGGCTCAGTCGTTTCAGCCCCACCGTGAGGTGGCGGTCCGCTTTCGGATAGTCTGTGGTCCAACTGCCGCGCCGGCCCCAAAGTCCTCCGATATTGATCTGCGGATACTGCAGCCGCGCAAACACAAACTCCGTCCGCTCGGTCGGATTTTCCGGGATGGGCGCGTCCTCCTCCGGGTTTATGTAACGAAAGCCTCGTTGGAATGCAAACGCAACGATACCGGCCAAAGCGAAAAGAACAACAAGAAAGAGTGCTCGTCTGGGAAATCTCATGGGGCGCCCGAACTCTGCCGTTACCCAATACCCTAACAGTTCAGTGGCTGAATCGGAGCGAGGGCATTACTGCTTGTACGCACCGAGGCGGGAATCGCGTTTCCTCAATCCGCCCTGGGGGTCACTGTTCCTGCGTGGAGGGAAAACGGGCTTTGTCTATAAGACGCCGGCCGCGGCGCAAAGAGTCGATAATCTTTTCCGCGTTCACCGCGCCGTTCCCTGCGCCACTTAGCGACCCGGGCCGGCATTCATCGGGCAGCGCCTCGCGCAGTGGCTGGAAGCAGCGCATCCGCCAACTTCCGCATTTGCGGCACGGGGGGCGGCTGTCCCGCCCCTTTCCACGCCTCCAACTCCCATTCCAGACTCTGTGGAAAGATCAAAGGCCAGAGCATGCCGTCGTCGGTCGCCACGGGAGGAATCCGCCGGGCGAAAATCTGTGCGGCTTCTGCCGCCTCACCCCGTTCCAGGAAACCCCACGCGGCAAGCGCGTGTGTAAACATCGCGGAGGCTTCCGGTGTCGCGTTGTCAGCCATCACCAGCGCCTGCAGCCCCTCCGCGCTCAGGGGCGGGTGCAAACGCGCTTCGAGAAAAGTCGCGGCCGCCACCGTCATGCCCGGCGCATTTCCGCCCATCACGCGCGAGATCGCCGCAGCGCGCTCCGCGGGCGTCAACCCGGCCTTCGCCCCTTCGAGCAAACCTGCCAGCACGGGAGTCACTTCCGTACCATAACGAGGCGTGCGCGCTCGGAACTCCGCTACCAGTTGCGCGAGGCGGCCCTCGGCGATATCCCAAACATATAACTGGGAAGCCACCAGCCCACGATACGGGCGCGCCAGGGACCCCTGGCCGAGGATCGCCGTCAGGCTGGATCGGGCTTCCGCGCGACGCCCGCGAAGGAATTGCCATTGCGCCGCCCGCAATTCGGCCATCTGCTTGTTCGCCGTCCGCAGCAGCGCCAGATACTGCTCCATCCGCGAATCAGCCGCCGCCAGGTCGTCCGCGTACATCCGTGCCCAGGCTGCCTTGAAAAGCGCGAACCCGCCCTGCCACTTTGGCCCCAGTTTGTGCGCCTTCTCATAGCTCTCGGCGGCCTCTGCGAACTTGCCGAAGAAGAACAGCACATCTCCCGTGGAATCCTCCACATTCGGGTCGGCGGGATTGAGCTTCCGGTACTCGCCCAGCGCCTCCATGGCTCCGGGCCTATTCCCGCCGAAGGCTTCCGCATAGGCGATCTGGTTCCATAACGCGGGGTTACGCCGGTCGGTCTTCGCCATCTCGCGCAATAATTTCACGGCATCGCCATAGCGACGCCGCTGCTGGTAAATCACGGCCAGCCGATTGGCAGCTTCGAGATCGTGGGGTGCGGCTTTCACCACCCCCGCCAGCGCGGATTCGATCTCAGCGTCGTTTTTGCGAAACGAAGCCAACTGCAATTCGGCGTATGCGCGATCGAGCGCCCGGTCCGCGGGCAGAGCTTTCAGCAGCCGGCCGGCTTCCTGTTCCGCCTTGCCGATCTCCCCGTTCCGCTGGTAGAGCGCCGCAAGCCGGAGAGAGGCGCTGGTAAACCGCGGGGCCAGCGATAGCGCCTCTCCGAGAAGCGAAATAGCCTGGGCCGTGTCCGTGGCGCGCAGAGCGCGGCCAAATGCCTCAAATGCCTTGGGGTTCGCGGTGGAGAATGGCGCGCCCGCCGCACCCGCCGCCTCCAATAGTCGTCGCAATTCCGGCAGCGCCTCACCCAGCGGGATGGGGCGGCCGTTCCCGAGTGGCCGCACCTGAGACGACGTCAGATTCTCGCGGTAAAGCTGGATCCGCAGCGCTTCGGGCCCCCCGCTAACGATGCCCCGCAGGGCTTCCGTCGCCCCCAGAACCGCGGCACTCCCCGCGTCTGTCGCGCGAAGCGGAATCACATCCGGAACGCCTCGCATCTGGTCCGCCGCGGCCGTTTCCAGCGCATCCGCCAGCCACCGATTCCCGATCTCAGAACCCTGGTATTCAAACGGCAGCAGGGCAATCCGGCGAACGCCGTCGGGCGCGCCCTTCCGGCAGCCTCCAATCGCAAACAGAGCCGCCGTCAAGACGCCCCAAACCACCCATCGCTTCCACCGTTGATTAGAGAACACGAAACTCCGTCGCCAGAAGAGTCTGGAATTCGGGCACCGCCTGGAGCGCGGCAAAGTCTTCATCTTCCACAAACTTCTTCCGATCCTTGAAGCCTTCTTCGAGCGCTTTGCGCATGTAGAGCAGAGACCGGTCCAGATCCCCCTTCCGCGCGTACACTTTGGCGAGGTAGAAATGCAGGCTTGCCCGGTCGTCCACGCCCCGCTCCTGCAGGATGGTCCCCTGGCCGCCTTGCCGCTCAAAAATCATGGGATCGATTTCAATCGCCTTGGCGTAGTGAATACTGGCCTGCTCATATTCCTTGTTCGCCAGATAGGCCGTGCCAAGATTCCCGTGAATGCTCGCGGAATACGGCGTCACCGCCAGCGCCTTCTTATACTCCCCGATCGCGCGCGAAAAATGCCTTTGCGCGTGATACACGGCACCCAGGTTATTTCTTGCTTCCGCATACAGCGGATCGACGGAACTCGACTCCCGGTAGCATCTCGAAGCGGCTGGAAAATCCAGCATCTGGTGGTAGCTGATTCCGATCTTGTTCCACAAGACAGCCTGCTTGCGTTGATCCTGACGCACGAGGCGGTCATAGATCTCCGCCGCCTCCGCCGGGCGGCCGTGCTTCGCCAGAAAACTCGCCTGCTCCGCGGGACTCAAGTTTTCCGGCATCGCCACGGCTTCCGCAAGCTCGGCCGAAACGGGAGCCGGAGGCTGAAGGCGGGTTGCCGCTTCAGGAACGGCGGGAGTGTGGCCGCCGATACCCAAGGCCGCCAACAATCGGGCGAAAAACCCGGATGAAGAGCCCGGCAGATACTGCTGCTTTTCTTTCAGCTCCGCCGCCTTCTTCTCCTGTTGCTTCGCGGTGCTTTCCGCCGCCCGGGCTTCCGCCTCGCGCGCACTCCCGCGGAGCGACACGGCATAGAGCCGGAGCAAATCCGCGCGACGCTCCGTCACGCGAGCCAGTTCCTCCTGGTAAGCATCCGCGGCGGCGCGGTACATCTTGCGCGCCATCAGAATATCCGCCCGCTGCTCGGCGCTGATTTCCGACCGGATGGGAAGCGCTTTCTCTTTCGTCCGTAACCCCTGATCCTGGCCCGGCGGAGGCGTCCTAAGGCTGTCCGCCACGGTACTCCCGCTGGCGGAGGGGACCAGTTGGCTTCCCGTCAATTGAGCGGAGGCAACCGTTGCGGCCATCACGGAAATGGACCCGGCCAGAACCCCCCGCGTGAAAGAAGAGGCGATGACGTGGGCGTACATGGCGCGCCTCCTTAGCCTCATTTAATCACATCGAGCAATCGGCGGAACAGGCCTTTCTTTGGCTGCTGGCGGGTAGCATTGCTATCTTCCGGAACCTTTGCGGGAGGGGGTTCGCTGTCCGGACGCCGCTGTGCCACGGTCTGATGGCTGGTGTCTGAATTTCGTCCCGGCTTGAGCGCTTCCACGGCGTTCGAAACGATGTCCCAGCCCGAAACACGGCTCCCCGCTGGAGCACCGCGGAACCCCGACGGATAGGCCTGCATCGGTTGCGTACCAGCCACGAACACCTCACTTTCGAGTTCATAGCACGGCGGCAATCCCTTATCCAGCCGTTCTTCGGACGGCACATACGCGGGGCTCGCCATCTTGAACGCCTCCGGGCACACATCCGCCCGCACGACGCCTTCCGGTTCCGGAAAATCGCTCACCCGCTCATAGTCCGGCAGTTCGTGCGCCTTCTTCATGAACAGCGTCCAGATGGGCAATGCGGAGCGCCCGCCTTCGATCTTGAGGTCAGTGTTGTCATCCAGGCCCACCCAGACGATACAGATGAGCTTGGAGGTAAAACCCGCAAACCAGCCGTCGTGAGAGCTGCCTGTTTTCCCCGCGGCGGGCAGGTAAAAGCCCCGGCTGCGGACCCCGGCGCCCGTGCCCCGCCGCAGCACGTCCCGCATCACGTCCAATGTGATGTAGGCCACGCGCGGATCCATCGCCCGTTCCTTCTTCACTTCGTGCGTGTAGATCACATGGCCATTGTCGTCGCGGACCAGCCCCACGCTGAACGGTTTCAATCGCTCACCCAGGTTGGGGAATACGGTGTACGCCCCCGCGATCTCCACCGGAGTCACTTCGTACGAACCCAGCGCGATCGAAGGCGTCGCGCTCAATGGCGATTCAATTCCCGCGGCCCGCGCCGTCCGCACCACATTGCGAAGCCCCGCCATCTCCGCCGTTTTCACCGCCGGGATATTCAGGCTGCGGCGCATCGCTTCCCGCAGGGTCACCGCGCCCGCGAACTTCATCCCGAAGTTGTTCGGGTTATATTCCTGGCCGCCACCGAACTCGAACGAGGTCGGCTCGTCTTCCACAACCGAAATCGGAGTAAGCACCTGCCCGGTGTTCTCGACGGCAGTTGCGAATGCGGTTGCATAAACAAATGGCTTAAAGATAGAACCCGGCTGCCGTGACGCCACAGCCCGGTTCAGCTGAGACTCCGCATAGTTTCGGCCTCCTACCATCGCGCGAATCGCCCCGGTTTCCGGGTCGAGCACCACCATGGCGGCCTGCGCCCTCGGCGGCTTCTGCCCTTTCCAGCGCCGCTGCTTTGAGACCTGCTCGTCCACCAGCTTCATCCCCTCGTTCACCGCCTCCACCGCGTAGCGTTGCAGGCGAAGATCCAGAGAGGTATAGACGCGGTACGACTTTTCCGTAAAGTCGATGTCGCCGAACTGCTCCTGCAGTTGGCGGTTCACGTAATCCACAAAATACGGCGCGTCGGCTGATTCCATCGGCTCATCGGTGAGCCGCAGCCCCTGGGCGATCGAATCGCGATACTGCTTCTCGTTGATGTAGCCGTTATCGCGCATCAACTGCAGCACGACGTTTCGCTTCTTAATCACGCGTTCCGGGCTGCGATACGGGTTGTAATAGCTGGGCCGGTTCAGGATGCCCGCGATCGTCGCCGCTTCGGGAATCGTCAGATTTTGCACCGCTTTCCCGAAGTAGGATTGGGATGCTTCCCCGAACCCGTGGATGCTGAAGCTGCCCCTGCGCCCCATGTAGATGTGGTTCGCGTAGTAGGTAAAAATCTGTTCCTTGGTGAGCTTGCTTTCAAGATGCAGCGTAATCAGCGCCTCGGTGGCTTTGCGTCTCCAGTTCTTGTCGTAGGCCCCGATCAATCCGCGGGCAAGCTGCATCGTAAGTGTGGAGGACCCTTGTGCGTAGCGGCCTTCCTTGAGGTCAATTAGCGCCACTTTCAGGATGCGCAGCGGGTCAAAACCGGAATGTTCAAAAAACCGCTTGTCCTCCGAGGAAATCACCGCCTGCACCAGCGCCGGCGGAATTTCCTTAAACTCAAGCAGCCTGCGCTTCTCCCGGTTGTCGTCGGAAAGGTGCGTAATCAGTTCGGGCTCAAGCAGGTAGCGGTTCCGCCGGGTATTGTCGCGGAGAGAGATAATCTCGCTCACGCGCCCGCCCTCAAAGCGAACCACTCCGCCTTCCATATCGAAGTAGGATTCCGGGCCGGGGTAGATCTCCACCGCGTCATCCACGCGACGGTACCATCCGAGCCGGTTGCTCCTCCGTTCGTCGTAGCCGCTGCGTCTGAGCTGGGCCACAATCGCGTCCGGGCTGGATGCATCGCCGATCGCCACCCGCACGGGGGAAGCGAAAATCAGGGACGTGGTCTGGAAGGGTCCGCGCTCCAATTGAGCGTCAATCATCCGGGCGAACTGCGTGTAGTAGTACGCGATCACCGCCAGGCCGATAACAGCCGACACGCCGGTGACGACGGCCAACACCTTCGTTGCGCGGCTGCGAAGCACTCGCGCGAGCACGCCCGGGCCGCCCGGCCCCTGTTTCTTGCGCTTCGACAAATACAAGCCTCTCGGCGTTATTGTCTCACGTGTTCCCCGCCCCATCCGCGACGCTCCGGTTGCGGAGTGGCCGCGCGCACGTGGATCGCCGCTCTTCCGCATCCTGGGACGAACCGCGCGCTCCTCTCGTTTCATTGGCCATTGCGATAGGATAGTCAGCACTTACGGCACGTTCGGAGAGCCGCCGCCGCTTCCGCGGCAGTGCGAACGTGCCGGGAACACCGCCAGCCGGAGGAAACCGAATTATGCAGCGACGACGATTTCTGCACAGCACCGCCGCCAGCACTCTTCTGCTGCGCGGGTTTCAGATGAAGGCGGCCGACGACACGCCCGCGCTGCTCGGCGGCTCGCCCGTCCGCCGCGAGAAATGGCCCTCCTGGCCCGTCTTCAATCAGACCGAAGAAAACGGCCTGCTCGACGTGCTGCGCAGCGGCCTCTGGGGCCGGGGCGGGGGCCACCGGGTGGAGGAGTTCGAACGATCCTACGCCAAGCTGCTCGGCTCAGCCCACTGCCTGGCGACCGCCAACGGAACCAGCGCCCTGATCACCAGCCTGGGCGCCTTTGGCATCGGTGCCGGCGACGAGGTCATCATTCCGCCCTATACCTTCGTCGCTACCCTCAACGCCGTTCTGCTCCACTACGCTTTGCCCGTCTTCGTCGATACCGATATCGAGTCTTTCCAGATCAACCATCGTAAGATCGAGGCCGCCATCACACCCGCCACCAAACTCATCATGCCGGTGCAACTCGGCGGCGGAATGGCGGAGATGGACGAGATTCTGGAAGTCGCCAACGCGCACAAGATCCCGGTGCTCGAAGACGCCTGCCAATCCCACCTGGCCGAATGGCGCGGCAAGCGTTCCGGCACTCTGGGCAAGGCCGGCTGCTTTAGCTTCCAGGCATCGAAGAATCTGAATAGCGGCGAAGGCGGAGCGATCGTTTCCGACGACGGCGAGTTTATTGAGCGCTGCTACGCCTTCCACAACAACGGCCGCGGACGCAAAGTGACCAATTACAATTTCAGCTACGCTTCGAACGGGGCGAACCTGCGCCTTACGGAGTTTCAAGCTGCAATTCTGCTGGCACAGATGCGCCGCGTGGAGGCCCAATCTTCCACGCGGGAGCAGAACGCCCGCTACCTTACGCTTCAGCTTAAGAAGATCGACGGAATCACTCCCGCGATCGACTATGGCGGCACCACGCGCAACGCCTACCACCTCTACATGTTCCGCTACAATCCGGAGAACTTCGCCGGTCTTCCCCGCTCGACGTTTATCAAGGCGCTCAACGCCGAAGGCATCAGTTGCGGCGCGGGCTATTCCCCGCTCACCGAAGAACCCTTTCTGAAAGCGCGCCTGGAATCCGCAGCGTACAAGAAGATCTACGGAGAAAAGCGGATCGCCGAAGTGATGGAACAAAACCGCTGCCCGGATAACGTTCGCTTGTGCAATGAGGCCGTCTGGTTCACGCAGACGATGCTTCTGGGCGGGCGCGGCGATATGGACAATATCGTCGCCGCGATTCAGAAGATTCAGAAGCATGCTGCGGCGCTCAAGGCGCGCGCCTGACGGGGGCTCCCGCGCTACGCGGGAGCAAGCCCCAGAATCTGCTTATCGGCCGCCAGCCGGTCGCGCAGCCGTTCATAACGAACGCTCTGCACGATCTGTCCGTTATCGAGCGCCATGCAGGCGGCGGTCGCGGCCGATTGCCCCATCACCATGAACACCGGCTCCATGCGGATAGAGCCATAGGCAATGTGAGACGCCCCCAGGCATATCGGCACCAGCAGATTGCCCGCCTCTTCCTTCTTCGGCACGATGGATTGGTAGCTGATGGGGTACGGCTTGAACCCGCCCTTCTGCACGTTCCCTTCATTCCGCACGAAGCCCGCCGTGGTCACGTAGCGCTGCACGTTGTGGGAATCCATCCCGTAAGCGCCCATGCCCACGGAGTCCTTCGCCAACTCGCGCGCTTCCACATGATGCTGGGTCATCACCACCGGGCTCAGCATCCGCCGCGCTTCCCGCACGTAAATCTGCGTAGGAAAATGCCCGTTCGTCACGAACTCATCCTTCGGCCAACCCCACTGCCGGTACCAATCGCGAATCGGCTTCGGCACGCGCGTATGGTTTTGCAGCGTCCACAGGTATCCCTTCGTGTAGACTTGGTGCCGTTCGACGATGCGCTGCCGCACGGCATAGTCTCCATCGGGATACTCGTAGTTCGCCCCCATGTAATCGGTCGAAACCGCGCCATGGTTATTCGTATCGGTCTTGGCATTGGGCAGCGGATCCCACTTCTGCGATGGCCTGTGATACTTTCCGCTCTCGGCATAGCGAAGCAGCATCTCGTGGTCCAGTTCGTTGTAACCCTCGGGTTTCTCGATGGGCAACTGATTCCCCTTGGCCGTGGTCATGCAAAGGCGGAAGCAGTATGCCTGGATGCGATGGTCCCCCTCGCCCTCCACGCCGGGGCCTTTCGGATCGATAATCGGCAGCAGGCCGCTCTTCGGGTTTCCCGCCTTCACATACGGATCCACGTTGCATCCGTCCGGAAACTGGTGCAGATGCTTCCAGCCCGCCTGCACCCCGTTGTAAGTCTCCTGATACTTCGCGTTGGCTTCCCGCCCGGTGGTATAGCTCACGCCCGCCTTGGCCAGCAGATCGCCCTCGTACGAGGCATCGATGAACATGCCGCCCGTGTAAACGGTGCCATCCTCCATTGCAATGGATTCGATCCAGGGGCCGGACTTCTTCACGCCGCGGCCGGGGCGCAAATCGAGGCGCTTGCCGGTCTCCACCTCGATACCGTGCTCCCGCATGAGGTCCCGGTACACTTCCGAGGCGATCTTCGGTTCAAAGGTCCACATGGCGTCTTCGCCGTGGACGTTCTCCGAATGCCGTTTCGTATAGTAATCGGCGCGGCTCTCCCACGCCCACATCCCTTCCGGGTCATACTTGGCTTTGATGCGCTGGTAGTATTCGCGGGCAATGCCCCCGATCACCTGCTTGTTGCCGATGTCGGTCCAACTCAGGCCGCCCGTGGTGAGCCCGCCGACATGCCCATCCGGGTCAAGCAGCAGCACAGTCTTGCCCATCCGCCGCACCTGCACCGCGGCCGCGATTCCGGCCGAGGTCGCACCATAGATCACGACTTCCGCCATGCCGGATGCGGCAGCCAGCCGCTGCGCACCCATCGTGGCCAGCAGCGGGGAGGCCAGCCACAGGAAGCTCTCGCGGCGGCTAAAGGAAGGAATCGCGGGATTCGGTTTCATCTTGTCTGCGATTATATGCTGGAACGCGCGCTCAGCCGCTCCGCGCCGCGCAGCCGGGAGCAGATTCGCCAGACAACCAATGTGGCTGCCACAAACATCGCATACTCGGCATAGCTTGGATGCCCGTACCAGGCCCGCATCGCGGAACTTGTCGTGGTCACCGCAAACGCCGTAGACGTCATCAGCAGAAACATCCTCGGGAGGCGATCCCGGCCCGCCACGCGCAGCCGCTCCACCGCTTTCCAGAAGACCAGCGCCCCCGTCACGGCGAGCGCCACGCCCGCCCACATCGGCCCGATGGCAAGGTCTCCGTAGTAGGCTTCCGCCAGGTCCATCAGGAACGCGAAACACGTCATCGTCATCGCAATATGCCACGCCAGCGTTTCCGAACGGAGAGCCACAAGCAGAAGCGTCACCCCCACGATCGAGTACCCGAAGCGGAAAATCCCCGCATATTCGAAGGGCACCGCCGCGCCGATCAGGAGGATGCTGGCCAGCAGCAGAAGCCTCCCGCTCGGCCGGTTCGCTTCCTCCGCACTCTCCGGTCCCCTTGCACCGCGCTGCTCAGCCAATTCCGCCCTGCTCCGCCACGCCGCCCAGCCAAGCGCGAGGCCGAACAGCAATCCGAAGGTGTACTCCATCCCTTTCCACCAGGGCCAGAATTCCGGATTGAGCGTTGAGTTTCGGCCCGCGGCCAGCAACGCGCCGCCCAACCCGAAACCCAGTCCTCCGCCCACGAAGGAAGCCAGCGCGAAACGCAGCATCGGCGCATTCCACCGGATGGCGAGCAGCACCACCAGCAGCGCTACCGTTCCCAGCAGCAGCCCGGCCCACATTTCCTCGCGCGGGCGGTCCAGCCGATTCGAAAAGTAAATCAACTTGGGCACATTCACCCAACGCCACCCCGCCCAGGTGCCCGCCAGCATCGCGCCCAGCGCGGCCGCCACCTGCATGCGCGAGTAGCGCCGTATCGTGAACCCGAGGCCCAGCACCGCGCCGCCCGAGAGGCCCCAGATCGCGCCCTTCAGTGTAAGCCCCAGCAAGCCCCAGGGCATCGTTGCAACATCGGATGCCAGCCCCACCGTCTGCCCGTAGGTCATCTGTCCGCCGAACCCGATCCCCACCGCGCCGAACGCCGCAACCATACCCGTCCGAACGGAGACCTCCTCCCCGGCGGCCGGATCGTCCATCGCGAGCAGCCACGCCAGTGCCAGCGCCACCATCGCGCCCGGAATCATCGCCCCCAGCGGTCCTCCGCCGATAAACCCGCGAAACGCCCATCCGAGCGACATCGCGCACGCCGGAAACAGCAGAAACGCAACGTGCTTCGTCATCTTCCTCCTTGTGCCAGGCATCATTGGCTTCGACTATCCTGCCAGAGTTCGCCGCATCCTCCAACTGCCCCGCATTCCTGTCGCATTCCGGCCACGGCCGCCGATTTTCCGTCGCAAAAATTCTGACACACCAACCCGGCCTGCGCGAAACTTGTAATGGCTGCCGCCCGTCCCGCCGGACGCACTTGCACGGGCCCGCGCGGCCATCGACAACCAGGAGGGAAATCCCATGCCATGCGACCCGGAACTGCTGCGGCACGTAAACCTCTTCGCACTCCTCGACGACGAAGAACGCGCGGTGCTTGCGGCGCATGTGGAGTTGCGCACCTTCGCCGTCGGTCAGGTGATCTACCTGCGAGGCCAACCCGGCGGACGCGGCTATGTTGTCGTTCAAGGAAATGTCGAAGTGGCCACGGTGGATGAAGACGACCAGGAGCTGATTCTTGCCGAAACCGGCCCGGGCGGCTTCTTCGGTTTCGCTTCGCTACTCAACGAGAGCGCGCATCAAACGACGGCCCGCGCCGTCGTCCCCAGTGAATGTGTGGAGATTGATCACGAGGATCTGGTGCAACTCGTGCGGCGCAAACCGGACGCCGGGCTCGACATGCTCACCACCATCAGCCGCCAGATGCACGCGGTGCAGGAGGTCGCACGCTCGCGTTCCATGCGCAACCCCAACGAAGTCATTGCCCAGGAAGAAACCTTCGGCGATCACGTCGCCGACACCGTTGCCCGCTTCGGCGGTTCCTGGAACTTCATCATCCTCTTCACGGTCCTCTTGAGCATGTACGTGCTCGTCAACTTCGAACTGCGTGAAGAAGCATGGGACCCTTATCCCTACATCCTGCTCAACCTCTTCCTCTCCATGCTCGCCGCCCTCCAGGCACCCGTTATCATGATGAGCCAGAACCGGCAGGACGCCAAAGACCGTCTGCGCGCCGAGCTCGATTTCGGGGTCAACCGCCGCGCGGAGCAGGAAGTCCGCGTCATTAGCAAGAAACTCAGCAGCGTGGAGTTGCAGTTGGAAGCGCTCTCGGAAGCGTTCAAGAGGAACCCCACTGCAAACTCCGGGGGAGGAACACCACAGGCTCCGAAGGCGTCCGCTTAGACTCCCGGCGCATCAATCAATCAATCCGTTGCGAATCGCGAACCGCACCAATTCGCTCGTGCTGTGCAGGTTGAGTTTCTCCATCACACGCCCTCGGTGCGCCTCTACCGTGTACACGCTCAAGCCCAGCTTGGTGGCGATCTCCTTGTTAATCAGCCCTTCCGCGATCATCTGGAGCACTTCCCGCTCCCGGCTGCTCAGCAGATCGATGGGGTTGGTGACGTGCCTGCGGTAATCGCTCAGCACCGCCTCGCTCACCGCCGGGCTGATGTAGCCGTCGCCCCGGGCCACGGCCCTCACGGCGTTGAGGAAATCCGTGTCGACTGCATCCTTGAGCAGGTATCCCCGCGCGCCCGCCCGCAGAATCTCCCTAACGTAAACGGCGTCCTTGTGCATGCTCAGCGCGAGAATCCGGCTTCGCGGAGCTTCCTCCTGAATGCGCCGCGTGGCCTCGATTCCGTTCAGCTCGGGCATGGCGACATCCATCACGATCACGTCCGGCTTCAGCGCGAGCGCTTTCTCAATGGCCTCGCGGCCGTTGGTAGCTTCGGCGATCACATCCATATCTTCCTGCGTCCGCAGAATCGCGGAAAATCCCTGCCGCACCACGCTGTGGTCATCGGCCAGCAGAATTCGGATCTTAGGCTGGGACGTCATCGGTTGTATGCTCCAAGGGCAAATCCGCAATCACTTCGAGCCCTCCTCCGTCCGGCATCCGAATCGACAGTTCCCCGCCAGCCTGCACGGCGCGTGCGCGCATCCCCACGAGCCCGATCCCATTGCCACTATTGTTTCTCCGCGTCATTCCCTTCCCGTTGTCGGCAACTCGCAATCGCACTCTTCCCCCTCCGGATACCAGGCTCACCTCCACCGCAGTGGCCCCGGCGTGCCGCGCGATGTTCGTCAGAGCCTCCTGCGTGATACGGAACAGGTGCGTTTCCGCGCGCTCGGGAAGGCGCGACAGCACGTCGGATTCGTAGGACACCTGCACGCCCGTCCGCTGCTGGAAGCGTTCGCAAAGCCAGCGAACGGCGGCGTCCAGGCCGAAATCGTCCAGAATCACGGGCCGCAACAGTTGCGAAAGTTCGCGCACATTGGAGATGGAATCATCCACCAGATGAATACAATCCGCGCGCCGCTCCTCAAATCCGCCCGGCGCAAGCGCAATCAGATTCGCCTTCACGGCCGCAAGCGATTGCCCAAGTTCGTCGTGCAATTCGTGGGAAAACCGGCGCGCCGCCTCCTCCTGCCCTTGCAGCATCTGCCACGACACGCGGTTCAATTCGTTCGCCTGCCGGTCCAGTTGATGCAGCGTGGTGGCCGCGAAGCGCAGCGTCAGCCCGGCGCATAGCACCGCAAGGCCCAGACACACGGCGAGCAAAGAGAGCGAAACCGTCACCATGCTGTTCGCCTGCGTTTCGAGCGACTTCCCATCCGCGATCGCCCCGCGCGAATTTGCCAGCAGGATGACGTCTGATAACTGCTGCACCCGCTGATGGTGCTGAAAAAGCAGTTCCAGCGATTGCGGATCCCGCTGCGGATTGCGCGTCAGAGAACGGGCCAGCGCGGAGAAATCCTCGGTTGCCTCCACAATTTCGTCCCATCCTTCCGGCGCGGACTCCTCGTCGTCCTCCTCCCGGAGTTTCTTGAGCGTCTCGTCCAACTGGTCCAGTCTCCCCAGAATCGCGTCCTCGCCGGCGGGGCCCGGCCGTCTGAGTAGCCGGTAGATCACGTCAGACATCGTACTCTGCTCCAACTCGAGCTGCTGCAGCAGGCCCGCCGTGATGCGCTGTTCCGAGGAAAGGCGCGCCGCGCTCTGGTGCATCGCCTGGGCGTTGCGCAATCCGATCACTCCCGCGCTCAGCAGCACCAGAATCACCAGCGCAAACCCCACATAGAGGATCCGAAGCAGATTCTTGTTCGTGATGGGAGTTTCGAGCGCATTGCCGACCGGCGCGGACTCCCGTCCCGGCAGTGCCGGCACGAGCCGCAATCGGCCATCATCCCTCGGAGCATTCGCCATCCGCGCGCGGGTCCTTATTGCATCATCCAGGATTCATCGGCGCTTCGCTATCCCTTGCGAAGGCTATCCGCGTCCCGTTTCACCCGAACGTTGCATATCGCGGGTTGCGGCGATCCCCTGGACAGGCGATGGTACTCCCGCCCGCGATTCACGTACCCTAGGAGTGTCGGAGCTTCCGCGTGAACTCGCCGGGGCCGGCCTCTGGCCTATGCGCCATCAACCCAGCACCGAAGCCGCTTCCCCCTTGCCGCCACAATCCGCGGCATTGCTCGCCGCGCCGGAGGGCCGGTTGCCGAGTTCATGGGAGGGCGCGAACCCCAGAGAAGCAATCTTCCCATCCCGCCGGGAAGCGCTTGGGCGTTCCCCGATCCTTCCCCAATCTTCGTGGCTCGTCGCCGCCGTTGCCGCGCTCACGCTCGCCAGCGGCATCCTGAACGTCTATTCCGTCATGGGCCACGACGCGGCCGGGCGAACGGAGACTTTGCGCCATCTCTTCCCGATGGAATTCGTTCACTTCTCCCGCTCGGCGGTCCTGCTGATCGGCTACGGGCTGATTCTGCTCTCCGTCAACATTCTGCGCCGCAAGCGCACGGCGTGGTATCTCGCGGTGGCCGCGACGTCCTTCTCCGCGCTGTTTCATTTCACGAAGGGGCTGGATTATGAACAAGTCTCCGTCAGCGCCCTGCTTGTGATCGCGCTGCTGGTTACGCGAAATCTGTTCACGGTGCGCAGCCGCATCACCGGCTGGAGGGAGATCGCGTCCCGTGTCGCCGTCATCGCCCTCATCGCCTTCGCCTATGGCGTGATGGGCTTCTGGCTGCTCGAACCGATCGAGTTCCGCAACAACTTCGCCTGGCGCGAAGCCATGCTGCATGCCGCCACTTACCTGACGCTGGGAAAAGATCCCGAGATCGTACCGCATACCCGCTATGCCGTCTGGTTCCTCCAATCCCTCGAACTGACGTCCACCATGGTTCTGTTCTACGCGGGCTATCTCTTCTTCCGGCCCGCTTACTACGCGTTCCGGCTTCATCCCCACGATCTTCACGAGGCCGGGCAAATTGTCACCCGCCACGGCCGCGCCGGCCTCGATTTCTTCAAGGTGTGGCCGGACAAGAGCTTCTTCTTTTCCCGCAGCCGCCAGAGCTTTCTTGCCTATCGCGTGGGTGCCGGTTTCGCCGTTGTCCTTGGGGATCCCGTCGGCCCCCGCGAGGAGTTCCCCTCCCTGGTACGGGATTTTTCCGCGTTCTGCCACGACAACGATTGGCCCTTCGCCTTTCACCAGACCACTTCCGAATTGCTGGACTTCTACGAGTCCCTTGGCCTCCAACGCTTCAAGATTGGCGACGATGCGGTCGTGTTGCTTAGCCAGTTCTCGATCGAGGGCAGCCGCGGGAAAGCCTTGCGCGGAAGCGTCAACAAGATCGAGAAGGCTGGATATTCCCTTGCGGTCTACAATGCCCCTCTCGCCGACGCTCTGCTTGACGAAATGGAAGAGGTGTCGGATTCCTGGCTGAGTCTTCCCGGCCATCGCGAGCGGCAATTCACCCTCGGCAAGTTCGACAGGAACTATCTTCGCAAGACCACGGTGCTGGCCCTGCTCGATTCCGTCGGCTCGATGCAGGCTTTCCTGAACCTCATCCCGTCCTTCGCGCCGGGCGAGATTTCCCTGGATCTCATGCGCCGGCGCGCCGATTCCGTCAACGGCGTGATGGATTACCTATTCACGAAAGCGATGCTCCACGCAAAAGCGCATGGGTTCACGCGTTTCTCGCTGGGTATGGCGCCGATGTCCGGGTTCCAGCCCGGTGAAGCCGCCAGCCCCGAAGAGAAGGCCATCCACCTGTTCTTCAAGAAGTGGAATTTGGGCTTTCGCTACCGGGGAATCCGGGACTATAAGGCCAAGTTCGCCACGCAATGGGAACCGCGCTACGTGATTTACCGCAACCGTTTCGACCTCGCGCGGCTGGCTCTCGCCCTGCGGAAGGTCTCCGAGATCCCCGGCATGCGAACCCCGGCTCCGGAGGATGGCGAATGAAGACGTTGGCGCTTGCTCTCTTTTGCTTGACCCTGATCGCGCCCCTGAGCGACATGGCCGATTCTCGCGACCAATGGCTCGTCCGGAAGAAGCCGCAGGAGATACGCTTTCTGGCCGCGACTGGCAGTCCCAGGCCGGAAGCGGTGATCTTCATGCCCGGCGACGGCGGCTGGATCGGCTCCGCCGCCCAGATGGCGCGAATGGTAGCCTCGCTCGGCTACAACGTGTACGGTTTTGACGTCAAAACGTATCTCAGCGATTTCACCGGGAAAACCACACTGAGCGAAGCGGAGATGGCCGCGGACTTGCGCGCGCTCGGCGCTTGGGTGCATCAGAAGTCCGGCCAGCCGGTAATCTATGCGGGATGGTCGCAAGGAGCGAACATGTCGCTTTTGGCGGGAGTGGCGTCGAAACCGGATGAGTACTGCCGCGGCGTCCTCGCGATCGGGATTACGGATCAGGCAGTCCTCGGCTGGCGCTTCATCGACAATCTCACCTATTTCACGCGACAGCTTCCCAACGAGCCCATGTTCTCCCCGTTTCCCCACATCAGGAAACTGACGCCGCTTCCTCTCGTGATGGTCGCGCCC
Source organism: Acidobacteriota bacterium (assembly GCA_014584705.1). Classification (GTDB taxonomy): domain Bacteria; phylum Acidobacteriota; class Terriglobia; order Bryobacterales; family Bryobacteraceae; genus JACTMJ01. Next base: position 69,095 of record JACTMJ010000028.1, read on the forward strand.
ACGCATGACGAATACGTCCCGATGGAAACCACGCGAAAAATTTTCGACGCCGCCGTGCAGCCGAAGCGGATCTTCATTGTCGAAGCCGAAGATCATCGTTTCTGGGGCGGTCGCGACGCTTTCCAAAAAGCGGTGCAAGAAGGTCTCCTGTTTCTTCACGACGCCGCGGGATCAGGGCCCACGTCGTGACCGCGGCGCAACAAGATTCCCCCGTCGAAGGCAGCGGCTCTGAACCGGAGACGACGCCTTCGGCATCGTCCCGTTCGGCGTGGTTTCTCTGGCTGGCTGCCTCCGCGGCCCTCCTTTGGGTTTTCCATGACATCTCCTGGAGAACCATGCTTCGCCAGCTTCAGGGGGTCGAGCTCCGATGGCTTCTTCCGGCCATCGCGGCGGACATTTTCAGCTATTGCTGCCAGGGCGTCCGCTGGCGCTATCTGCTCAAGCCCGCGGGGAAGATCTCCTCTCTCAAAGCCACTCAGGCCATCTACGTGGGCCTGTTCGTCAATGAGATTCTCCCCATGCGGGTTGGGGAACTCGCGGCGGCGTTCCTGGCCGGGCGTTGGCTGCGCCTGCCCATCGCCCAAGTGCTCCCCTCCATGCTTCTCGGCCGCTTATTCGACGGCGTCTGGCTGGCGCTGGCGGTTGCGGCGCTTCTGATCCTCGTTCCTTTGCCCAGCGAACTGAATTGGGCTGGAGATCTGTTTGGATTGGCGACGGCCGTCGGAATCGCGCTCTTTCTGCTTCTGCTGATACCGGGCGTGCGCAAGCGCCTGGTGGGAGGAGAGAGTTCCGCTCGCGACGGTGGCGTCCTCGGAACGCTTCGCGGCTGGTTCGCCGATCTCGTCAACGGCATTCATGAAATCCGAGGCCGTGGCATTCTCATCCCCGCCGCGGCGGCGTCTCTCGGCGTACTGGTGTTTCAGACGCTGGCCTTTTGGTGCGTGATTGCCGCATACCGGCTGCCGGTGACGGTGCTTGCCGGGGTAGCGGTATTCCTCATCGTGCATCTCGGGACGGCGATCCCCAACGCCCCGGCGAATGTGGGTTCTTTTCAATTGTTCACGGTCCTGGGCCTCGGTCTTTTTGGGATTGAGAAGGATCTGGCCGCCGGCTTCAGCGCCGGAGTGTTTCTGGTGCTCACGGTGCCACTCTGGCTGATCGGCCTCTTCGCGCTCTCTCGAACGGGGCTTACGCTGCGCGGCATGCGGGACCAGTTGCGGCGCGGCGCCTGAACCCGCCTTCCCTCCCCGGCTCCCAGCGTAGAAGGCATGAAGACCGGTGACGGGCAAAAAAATCGGGAGCCAATCGCCAGACCGGCTCCCTTGGGAAGGGTGCAATGCACCGAGTTCAGGGGTCTTCGTTGCTTCATCACACTTCGGCTAATTCTTGGGCTTCACGGAGCCGTCGGCCTCCTTGTTGTGCTTCTTCTTGCTCTTCTTCACGTGCTTCGGGTGTTCGGTCGGCGTGGCCGACTGGCTGGAAGCGGAGGACGTGGCCGCTGGCGGGGCAGTGCTCTTCGCCGATTGCTTGGCGCTCTGGCCGGCAATCGCGCCGAAACTCATCAGGCCGGCTACCATCGTAACTACCAACAGGCGTTTCATCGATCTGATCTCCTTGATGTCATTGCGATATCGATAAAATCCGTTCGCTCCGACGCTTCCAGAATGCGGCTTTTCCGCAACTCCCCCTATCGCTCCGTAAAGGGAATCTTCGAACCATGCGTAAGGGATACGGCGGATTCGTCCGGAATCAATTTCGCCCCCGGTCCGCCGCCACCAGGCTCTCCCAGAGCCCCTTGTTCGGCTGCCAGACTCGGGGATCCCGCCCGTGGAAGTGCGTGCCGGGAACGCTCAAGGTGCCATGGCCGTAAGGGCAGATGTATTCGATCTTCGGCCGCCCTTCCCGCAGCATCCGGCTGTAGGATCCGCGCAGCACCGGCATTCGCAGTCTGCGCCCGCACTTGCGGCAGCGAAAGATCTGGTCGGCCACGGCGAGGTAGACAAGGCCGGTCGCCAGAAGAAATACGAGAAGGATCGCCACGGTCCAGGTCAAATCGCGCCCGAACGGGCGAAAGTTCTGGTAGAGAAACGCGGCTGGGGCTGGAAGCAGCCACACCAGCCCGCGCCAGATTCCCTGAATGAGCAAGGCAATAACGCCCAGCTTCAAGATGAAAATTCCCCAGTAGCGCATCGTTATTTCCCGCTCCCGCAGCCGCCCCGCGGGCTTCCGCGCAGCCACGCCCGCAAGTCGCCCCTGCAAGGGGCTTCTATCCGTAGGACACCGTGCCGCGCCGCAAAGTTGCACCCGTCTGCGCGAACCGCCTTGCCCGCACCCTTCTACCGCAGCCAGTTCCGCAGGACGAACAGGAGATTGGCCGGCCGCTCCGCCATCCGGCGCATCAGGTAGGGATACCACGCCTCTCCATAGGGAACATAGATCCGCACCGCATGCCCCTCCCTTACCAGCGTCCGTTGCAGATCCCGCCGAATCCCGTATAGCATCTCGAACTCATACCGCTCCGGAGCAAGTTTCAGCCGGGCGATTTCCGCGCGCGCATGTTTCAGCATGCGCTCGTCATGGGAGGCGATCGCGGGCCAGGTTCCCTCTTCAAGCAGCAGCGTCGTGAGCTTCCGATAGTTCTCATCCACATCCGGCTTGCGATGCCAGGCGATGGCACGGCCTTCCCGGTACGCACCCTTGCACAGGCGCGCGGAAATGCCTTCCCGGTTCAATTCCCGCACGTCCTCTTCCGTGCGGTAGAGATAGGCCTGCACCGCCACGCGCACGTTTCCCCACTGCCGGTGGCATTGCTTCACCAGTGCAAGCGTGCCGTCTACGTAGGGGGAAGCCTCCATATCCACCTCCACCCGTACGCCCGTCTCGTGTCCCGCCGCCGCAATGCGCTCCAGGTTCTCTTCCGCGAGTGATCGCGCTGTATCGAACCCTAGTTGCGACAACTTCAGAGAAACACTCACGGGCAATCCCAGGATGCTGACGCGGTGGATCACCTCCACGTAGCGCTCCGCCGCTCTCCGCGCTTCCTCTTCACCGCCGACCTTCTCTCCCAGTGTGTCGAGCGAAGAAAGCAATCCTTCCGCGCTCAGTTCCCTCACGGCCGAAATTGCGTCGTCCAGGCTATTCCCGGCCACGAATCGGCGGGTGAGCGGGCGCGCGTTCGCGGAGTGCTCCATCCATTGCCGCAGCAACTGGTTTCCGGATGCGTACAGAATCGCCGAACGGAGTATCATATCCTGCCGTCGCTGACGCTCTACGAAGGAGTATGCTTGCTTTCTTACGACGATTCAACCCGGTCAACCGTTCCGCGCCGCCGTCCAAACGCACGAATGGCCGGCCTCGGTAGGCCGACCATTCTCTCTCCTTCCGGGCAGACTCCGGTGACACCAGCGCACCAAGGCGCCCTGGCGTCGCAATCCAACAGGAAGCCGCTATTTCCGCGTCTTATCCGCCACCAGGTCCGGCAACTTCTTCTTCAGCTTTTCCACCTTCGGCAAGGCGTTCACAACCACGTAGGCCTGATTGGGATTGTTCCGCACAAAATTCTGGTGGTACTCCTCGGCGGGGTAAAACTTGTCGAGTTTCTCCACCGTCGTCACGATCTTCTTCGGGAAGATTCCGGCCGCATCCAGTTGTTTGATATAGGCTTCCGCCACCTCGCGCTGCTCCTCCGTGGTGTAGAAGATCGCGGAGCGGTATTGCTTGCCCCAATCCGGACCCTGCCTATTCAATTGGGTCGGGTCGTGCGCGGCGGCGAAGAAGACCTTCAGAAGTTGGCCATAGCTGATTCTTCGAGGATCGTAGGTGATCTCAATCGCTTCGGCGTGCCCGGTGGTTCCCGACGATACTTTCCGGTAATCCGCGTCCTTCTCACTGCCCCCGGCGTAGCCGGAAACCACGTTTTTCACACCCACGACGCGTTCACAAACGGCCTCTGTACACCAGAAGCACCCGCCGGCAAAAACCGCCGTAGCCTTCGATTGTTGTTTTTCGAGAACGGTATCCCGGGCGGGACCCGGAAAGGGCTTATCCTGCCCCGCCGCTTCCAAATTGGAACTGCCAGTCAACCAGCTAAACATCAGCGCCCCTCCCAGGAGGGCAAATTTCCATCTGAATCCAGACATACGCATCCCCCATTGATAGATGCGTCAAACGCCGGAAAAATTCCGCGATTGCACATCCGCCGATACACGGCGGGTCGCCTGGAGGGGCGCCGGATTCCTGATCAAAACTGGATGGAGTACCGGGAGGTTTCGCGCCGCCCGCTCACGCCAGAGCCGGGCCGCTCTCATCGCTTAGCACGGCATGCTGCTTCAGGGCGTCGAGCGGACATACGCGCAGCGCCGCTTCGTGGGTCGCTTCCATCACCACCGGGGGCGCGCAGCCGGCCTCGAACGCTTCCTGCCATCGTGCCGCGCACAGGCACCACTTCTGGCCGGGCTTCAGCCCATCGAATCCATACTCCGGGCGCGGCGTACTCAGGTCGTTACCGCGCGATTTCGTGAATGCAAGAAACTCTTCGGTCAGGATCGCGCAGACGGCGTGCAAACCGGTATCATCGTCATTGGTATCGCAGCGCCCGTTTCGAAAATAGCCGGTTACCGGCGCGCCGCAGCACACTCCCAGCGGTCCGCCCAGCACATTCCGGGCCCGGCCGTGGCCGTTCGTCGCGATCATCGGGTGAAAAGTGGACATCGTTTGTTGGATGCCCTCGGGCATCTTCCCGCATCAAATCAAAGCAGTTACGCGGCATGATCGGCACGAAATTCGTCCTCCGGCCGCTCAACCCAATATATACTGCAATAGTCCGCCAGATTCCGCGATGGACCGCCCGGCGTTGCCGGAAAAACCGTCGGCGCATCGCAGCGAGACGAGTTGAGATCTCTATGGACAAGTACATTGTGTGCGGGCCGCAAGGCTCTGGAAAAGGAACACAGAGCCGCCTTCTGGCAAACGACTTCGACTTCGTTCACATCTCGATCGGAGACATTTTTCGCTGGAACGTCCGCAATCACACGAAACTGGCCGCGAAAATTCGCAAGATCACCAACACCGGTCTCCTGGTTCCGGACGACATTGTGGCGCAAGTCGTGCAGAAGCGCCTGGAAGAACACGACTGGAACTACGGCTTTGTGCTGGACGGATTTCCGCGCACCAAGCCCCAGGCGGAGTATCTCTTTGAAACCTACAACATCGACAAGGTGATCTACCTCGATATCCCCGATGATGTGGTTTACGAACGCGTGATGACCCGCGCTCGCCTGGGAGAAGGGGGCGGCTTCACCAAACGCGTGGACGACGACCCGGAAGTGCTGAAGACCCGCCTCACTCAGTACTACGAGAAAACGAAACCCCTGCTGGATCTCTACAACAAGAAGCAGCTCTTGCTCAGTATCAACGGAGACCGGCCGATTGAGCAGGTTTACGGAGAAATTCAGGATCGCCTCGGTCTGACGGCGCGCAAGTTCCCTGAGATGGCAGGAACGATTTCCGTCTAGGCGCGGGCGGGCGTTCCCATCGGGAGCCGACGTCGCGCATCACCTCAACCGTACCGATTCATCGTGCCAGCTGGCCCGGCGCTGACTGCGAGGAACTCGGCTGGTATGGTGGAATCTGGCGGGATACGATGGAACTTTCCGTCGAGGCGAACGGGAGACCCCTCATGAGCGGCTTAACTTCGAACCTAACCTCCAGCCGGCGAGGATTCCTGACGGCGATGGCGCTTCCGAGCCTGGCTTTCCTGACCGGGGTGCAATCCGCCGTGTGCGCAGCCGAGGACGCTCCGCTGGAGTTCGGCGTGCAACTGTACATGCTCAGGGACTTACTCGCTCAAGATTTTGAGCGGGGCTTGGCGCAGGTCGCTGAAACGGGCGTCAAGTACGTCGAGTTCGCCGGTTTCTATGATCGATCCGCCGCCGATCTGGCCAGGCTGCTCCGAGCCAATGGGCTTGTAGTGCGCAGCGCCCATTGCGTTCGCGCGGAGATGACCGATGATGCGCTGAAAGCGATGATTGATTTCTGCGGCGAGTTGAGGATGCCGTACATGTGCGCCGCTTCCCCCATCATCCGGCATCTCAAACTGCCGATCACATCGATGGAACAAGCGCGCTGGGCGGTTCGCCAGATCACCCTGGAAGACATGCGTGAATCCGCCGATCGCTTCAACCGCATTGCGGAGAGGATATCCGGGGCTGGCATGCGTTTTGCTTACCACACCCATGGTATGGATTTTCGGCGCTACGGCGACATTGTGGCGTTCGACGATATGGTTCAGAGAACCGACCCCAAGCATGTCTCTTTTCAGTTGGATATTGGCAACGCGATTGCCGCGAATGCCGACCCCATCGAATATCTGCGGAAATATCCGACCCGGTTTTGCCTCGGCCATGTCAAGGATTGGACAAGACTTACCACCGGGGAGACCGACATCCTGCCACCGCGCGCACCGTTTGGGGAAGGAGTCATCGATTGGAAAACGACGATCCGCGCCGCCAAGGCCGCCGGCATTCAAACGTATTTCATCGAACAGGAAGAGGTGACCGCACAGAACGCCATCGCTGTTCTTCGCCAGGGCTACCAGTATTTCCAGACATTGACGAGGGCCTGATTCCGGGCGGAAGGCGCCCATCGCACTCGTACGGCGGGCTCCCGTTTCCGGATCTGCCTCGCTGGCGCGATGCCGCCTATTGCAATTCGATGCCGTAGGGCATCAGAGCCTTGAGCCCCGGTGTCTCCATCGCTTTGAGCAGCGGGTTCGCCGCCAGCGGTTCGAGCGGGGTGCCTCGCAGCAACGCCTTCAAGTCCGCGCCTCCCATCGAACTGTCTTCGAGGCTCGTCAGCATCTCAAGTAAGCCCACTTTGCCTGGGTAGACGAAAATTTTGAGCTTGTCCGTCTCGGCGATCTTCGCTTTCTTTTTCAATGTTGCCAGTGCAACATCGAAGCCGCCAACCTCGTCCACCAGTCCCCGTTCCTTCGCTTGGGAACCCAGCCAGACCCGACCCTGCGCGAGCGGGGCGATCTCGTCCACCGGCCGCTTGCGCCCCTCGCTCACCCGCGCCAGAAACGCCCCGTAGGTGTCGTCAATCAAGGACCGCAATTTCTCGCGGCCGTTCGCGTCCAGCGGTACATAATCGGAGAGGAAGGCCGAATTCCGGCCCCGGCTAAGCGAATCCTTTGTGATGCCCACTTTGTCGTAGAGGCCCTTCAGCACCGGCTTCGTGAACACGACGCCGATCGATCCTGTCAGCGTCGAAGGATACGCCACAATCGGGTCGCCCGACATCGAGATGTAGTAACCGCCCGATGCCGCCGCGTCGGACATCGAGATCACCAGCGGCTTTTTCTTGCTCAGCGCGCGCACTTCATGCAGGATCTCGTCGGACGCGATGGCATCGCCGCCCGGCGAATCCACCCGCAATATTACGCCCTTAATGGAATCATTCTTGGCAAGAGACCGCAAATCCTCGATGAGCGATTGCGACGCGATCATGGAGCTTCGGGAAAAGGCGTCGGACTTGCCGCGCACGATGGCTCCCTGGGTCGCGAGAATCGCCACGCTCGCGTCGCCGGTCAACCCCAGGGACGACGGGCTCACATCCCGGTAATTTCTCACGCTGGCCTCTTTGTATTCCGCCAGTTTGAGTTCGTTCTTGATCTCGTCCTTGATCTGCTGCTCGTACTTCAACCCGTCGAGCAGGCCCGCCTTGAGCGCCGCGCCCGCCGTGAACGGCCCCTGATCGATGATGGCGGCCATCTCGTCCCGGCTTTTCTTGCGGGCCGTTCCCACGGTCGAAAGGAAGTCGTTATAGAGATCGTCGAGCACCGATGTCAGCACTTCCCGCGTTTCAGGCGTCATCGAGGTCTGCGTGAACTGGTCTCCGGCATCCTTGTACTTGCCCGCGTGTTCGACTTCCACGGTCACGCCGATCTTGTCGAGCGTGTTCTTGAGGTACATCACCTCCAGCCGCATCCCCTGCATCAGCAGCATGTCTTCCGGGCTGGCGTACACCTTGTCGGCCGCCGATGCCATGTAGTAATCCACCATGCGCGGCATCCGCACGATCGCGTAAACCGGCTTGCCGGAATCCTTGCGGAACTTCTCGATCGAACCGCGGATCTCCTGCGCGGTCGCCCAGCCGAGGCCGGGCATCACCGGCTCGAAAATCACGGCTTTGATGCGCGAATCCACGGCGGCCTTCCGCAGAGAACTCCAGATCTCGAGCGTGGTCAGCCCGCTTGGCGGTTGCCCCGGAATCGGGAAGGTGAACCCGGCCATCTCGTCCACCGGCCCGCTCACGGTGAGCCGCAGCACGGAATTCTCCGGAACGCTTGGCTCCCGCTCCGAGAGCCTTGCAAACGCGAACGCCACCACTATTCCCGTGAAGACGGAGAGCACAATCCCAATCAGCAGCCCAATCAGAAACTTCTTCATAATGTTCTTCTACCGATCCAGCCGCGCAAACGCCGTTTGCGACGGTCGCCTTGAGGGCATGCTCTCCGCCGTTTCATCCGCGCCTGAAGGCTATGCCTTCCGGAGCACCGTGGCGCCCTTGATAATCGCCTCGAAACGCTTGTTCACATCCGTCAGATACTCGAGGTCTCCCCCCGCGATCTCCAGGCTGATCGGCCCCTTATAGCCGACCGCCGCGAGCGAATCGTAGATCGCCGGCCAATTCAGGTCTCCGTCGAGCAGGTTGACGAACTCGGCCTGACGGTTGCGGAAACGGAAATCCTTGAAGTGAACCTTCACCGTCCGCTTGCCGAGGCTGCGGATCCAGTGCTCGGGATACCCGTAAAGCTGGACGTTCCCCACGTCGAAGTAGGCCTTCAGATAGGGCGACTTGAAACTGTCCACATAGTCCACGAATTCGATGGGGCTCAGCAGGAACTTGTTCCAGACTTCCTCGATCGCAATGATCACCTTGAGTTGTTCGGCCAGCGGCAGCAATTCGGAAACCTGCCGCTTCGAGCGCTCCATCGCCTGCTCATACGTGGTTTCCGGGTTCACCACGGCCGGCACCAGAAGCACCGTGTCCGCGCCCCAGGTCTTGGCGTTCTGAAGACTCGTCTTCATCCCGTCCATTGACTTCTTCACCACCGCCGGATCGCTACTCGAGAGCGGGTAAGCCCAGTGCGCCTGGTTCATCACGCCGTGAATCCGGAGCCCCGTATCCTGCGAGGCCTTGGCCAGGGCTTCCACTTCCCTTGGATCTTCCGTGGTGTACAGTTCCACGCATTCAAAGCCTGCGTCCTTCGCCATCTGGAAACGGAGTTTGTAACTCCCCTGGCGGCCCAGCATGCCGTAAACAAGGCCCTTTTCCACCGGCAATCGCCCGGACGTTTGGGCTGCGGCCAGGCCGGTTAGCGCTCCGGCGGCGGCCGTCGTGGCAAGAAAGGAACGTCGATCCATAATGATTCTCCTGTGGTGCGGCCATGCTGCTGGCCAATCTCATCCATCATATCCCCGTCCGTCTCTTAGTTCTTGCGACGCCTAACCCCCGGCCTCGCGTTCCCGGATTTCCAGCACCTTCTTCCGCCCGGAAGCTCCTCGCGCAAGCTCCACATGGCTCCTTGGTACTCCGAAATACTCCGCCACCGCGCGAATCACGGCATCGTTCGCTTTTCCGTCCACCGGGGGCGCATTCACCGAAACCAGCAGACTCCCGTCCGCCTGAGTTTCCACACGAGTGGCACGGGCATTCGGCCTCACTTTCACCTCGATCCGCATGGTATTCCCATGCTATCTCTCCGCCGCCTGCGAGGGCTTTCTCTCCGTACCCGCGCAGCCGCTCGGCTATTCTGGAAGACATGCCCACCTGGAAAGCAACTGTGGAGTACGACGGTTCCCGCTACAGTGGCTGGCAGGAGCAGAAGAACGCGCCCAAGACCGTGCTGGGCGCGCTTCGCGACGCAATCGAAAGCACGCTTGGCGTCCCGGCGGAATTGCACGGCGCGGGACGTACCGACGCCGGCGTACACGCACTCGCCCAGGTCTTCCACATCAAAGCCAATCCCAGGCGCACCCTCTCTCTCGCACAACTCGTCAATTCCGTTAACGATGCGCTGGGCCACGACATCACGCTCCTGGCGCTCGAAGAAGCGCCAGAGCGGTTTCACGCCCGGCACCACGCCGAGAGCCGCCGCTATCTTTACCGGATTTCGCTCCGCAAGAATGCCTTTGCCAAACGGCATGTCTGGTGGGTGAGGGAAAACCTGAACGCGGATGCCATGCGAGAGGCGGCGGCCATGCTGCCCGGCCGCCACGATTTCAGCGCGTTCCATGCGAATGACCCCTCCCGGCCCGATGAATCCCCTATCGTCGTCGTGGAGAGCGCCCGGTTGGACCGCGAAGGCGATGAATTGCATTTCCGCATTGAAGCATCCCACTTTCTCTGGAGGATGGTGCGCCGAATCGTAGGCGCCCTGGTGAAAGTGGGGACGGGCGAGTTTCCGCTTGCCGATTTCGCCGCCGCCCTCGATGGAGACGTTCGCTACCAGGACGCGATCTCCCGTTGGACTGCACCCGCTGCCGGCCTGTACCTCGAAGCGGTTCGTTACCCGGCCGATCTTGAAGCCGTCATCAAACCGTCGCGCAGCCAGAACGCGCGCCGGGGAACGGCGGCACCCTCCCGCTCGGGTCCGCCCGCGAAACGCGGAGGGTCGCCAGCAAAACGAAGCGGCCCGCCTGCACGAAAAGACGTGTGGCGAGCCGCGCACTTGGAAAACGATTGAACTTGAAGGAACTCAACCGGTCAGGTTGCTAAAAACCGCCACCATTGCCGGCCTGCATCAACGCCGTCAGCCGCTGGGTGTCGATCTTGATCTTCCCTTCCTTTTGCAGGCGATCGCGAATTCCGTTGATATAGAGTTCCACGCGCTCCTGCGACTTCACCGCCGAGAGTTGCTTCCGGGTCTCTTCCCGTTCTCCGGCCAGTTCCGCCAGATTCGCATCAGTCCGGCTGGTCACCCGCACCAGGAACATACGAGTGGCGGAGCGGAAGGGAGGCAGCGTCTCACCGACCTTCACGTCAAACGCTTTGTAGACATCGCCCGCGTTCCCGATTCCCTCGGCCGCGGTGATCCGTGTGAAGGGAGCCGCGGTTGCGTAGGTGAGTCCGGCATGTTGGGCCACCGACTTCATCGAAGCGCCACCGTCCACAGCCTCCTTCGCTTCGGTCAGTTTTCGCTCGGCGAGCGTGCCCGCCATCTGGTTCTTCAGTGCATCCACTATGCGGCCGCGGGCTTCCTCAAAGGTCGCCTCCCGAGAGGGCTCGAACTTGGTGATCACGGCGAACGCCATCGCACCACCCCCCACGTCCGCCACGTTGGTCACATCACCAACCGGCGCTGTACTCACTTCTTGCATTAGCGGCGTGTTCCCCGCGATATTGCCGGCGGACATATTCGGCGCGATGTCCTTGAACGACGAAACCTGCGCTAGCGGCTCTTTCGACACGATTTCGGCAAGCTGCTCCGGCTTAGCCAGCACCGCCGCGCGAAGGCGCTCCGCCGTCGATTGCACGAGTTCTCCCGCCTTTTGTTGCGCGAGGTTGGAAGCGATCTGCTCGCGAACCTCCGCCAGCGGCTTCACCCGCGCCTCCTGGCGGGACTTGCACTTAATGATGTGGTACCCGTACTCGGTTTCGACGACGTTGCTGATCTCGCCGGGTTGCAGCGCGAAAGCCGCTTTCTCAAATGCGGGTACAGTCTGGCCCCGCACGACTATACCTAGTTCGCCGCCCTTGTCTTTGTTCGATTGGTCCTCGGAATACTGCGCGGCCAGCTTCGCGAAATCGCCTCCGCTCTTCAGCTTTGCCAGCACTTCGTCCGCTTTCTTGAGAGCGGCCGCCTTCTCCTCGGGAGATTTTCCTTCCGTCGTGAACAGAATGTGCTGCAAATCCAATTGCGATTCCACGTTCCACTGGTCCATGTTGGCGTTGTAGAAGGCTTGAATTTCCTCCGGGCTCACCCGGAAGCTCTCCATCGCGCGCTCCAGCGATACACGAACCACTTCAAAATCGCGGCGCTCCGGCACCCGCGTCTTGTTCCCGACCTGAGAGTAGAAATGCTTTATCTGCTCTTCCGTGGGTGTCACCTGGGAAAGAAGCTTTTCCGGTTCGATGTAGACGTATTCGAGCCCCACCTTGTCGTTGCGCTCGTGCAGCGCTGCATCGATTTCCGCCGGGCTCACCACCACGCTCCGTGCCACGATGGCGCTCAACCGGTTCGTAATTAGCTGCTTACGAACATTCGCTTCGAACTGGGCCGGATTCGTTCCGTTCTGTTCGAGCAGCATCCGATACTGGTCGACACCGATGAATTGCCCGCCCTGGGAAAACGTGGGCATCTGGCGGATCATCAGTGCCAGTTCCTGGTCGCTCACGTCGAATCCGAGCTTCTTGGCTTCGTAGAGCAGAGCGCGTTCCTGCACCAGATTCTGGAACGCCACCGGGTACAGGGCGTTCATTTCGCTGGGGGACATCACGCGGCCCTGCCGCGCGAGTTGCTGCACCACTTCCCGGATCTGCGCGATCGTAATCGGCTCGCCCGCTACTTCTCCCAGCGTTTGCGCATTTGCGCCAAAGTCGGCACCGCCGAATCCCGGAATCAGCGTGATCACCATCGCCGCGGCCACCAGCAACAGGATTGCACCCAAAAAAATGCGCACTGCTTTGGCGCGGCTTCGGAAAAGGTCAAACATAAAGCTCCAACTCCCTGGGAGGTCGAATCCTTAAGTATATCGTGGCTCGGCCCTCTGTTCGTGGCCCGTTGACGCTATGCTGAAGAAGATTCCCTCGTATGCCCTTAGACCCCTCACCACCAACCGGCGTTGCACCCGCCGACACAGCCGCGCCCAAGCCTTCCGCGTTGGTTTCTGCCCCCTTCTCTTACCGGGGCGGCGAACTTTATTGTGAAGCCGTCCGGCTAAGCGAGATTGCGGCCTCCGCCGGAACGCCTTGCTACGTGTACGGCGCCGCCGGCATTCGGGAGCGCTTTCGGGCTTACCGCGACGCCCTCGCCGGCGTTCCGCACGAGATCTGCTACGCCGTCAAAGCCAATAGCAACCTCGCCGTCCTGAAACTCCTCGCCGATATGGGTTCCGGCTTCGACATCGTTTCCGGCGGGGAACTCTACCGTGTCTTGCGGGCCGGGGGAGACCCCGCGAAAGTCGTTTTCTCCGGTGTCGGGAAAACGGAAGAGGACATCCGCTACGCCCTGGAACGGGGTATCCATGGCTTCAACTGCGAATCGGAATCGGAGTTGATTCTGCTAGCGGCCACCGCCCACCGGGCCGGCAAGCGGGCCAGAGTTGCACTGCGCGTGAACCCGGATGTCGATGCCAACACGCATCGCTACATCTCAACGGGTCTCCAGGAGCACAAGTTCGGCATCCCCTTCGCCGACGCGCACCGTATCTACTTGCAATATCGCGACGAACCGGGGCTGGAATGGGTGGGTGTGAGCTGCCATATTGGTTCCCAGATCCTCAATGTCAGCCCGCTGGTGGAAGCGATCGAAAAGGTGCTCGCTCTCGCCACCAGCCTGCGAAACGAGAGCATTCCCATCCGGGAAGTCGATATTGGCGGGGGCCTCGGCATCGCCTATTGTCCCCAGGAAGCGCCCACCCCGATTCCCGCCTACATCGCGCAGGTGATCGAGAGATTCCATCGCAGCGGATTCTCCCTTGCCGTGGAGCCGGGCCGGTCCCTGGTGGCGGAATCCGGCGCGCTGCTCACCCGCGTGCTGCATCGGAAATCGGCTTCGGACCGGAATTTTCTCATCGTGGATGCGGCTATGAACGATCTCATTCGCCCGTCGCTCTACAGCGCTCACCACGAGATCGTGCCGCTCACCCTTGGTGAAGGCCAGCCTGAGATCGCGGATGTGGTCGGCCCGGTCTGCGAATCTGGCGACTTCTTCGCCAAGCAGCGTGCGCTCCCGGCAATCGCGCAGGGCGAATGGATCGCTATCTGCACGGCCGGCGCCTACGGGTTCTCGCTTTCCTCGAACTACAACGCACGGCCGAGGGCCGCCGAAGTACTGGTCGACGGCGCTTCGTGGCGCGTCATCCGGGAGCGGGAAACCTGGGAGGATCTGGTGCGGGGCGAGTCTATCTAGCCCCGAATCGTCATCCGCGGGTCCGCGTCCGGCGTCCGTTGCTTATCCGGCGTCCTGCCGCCGGCGAAGAAAATCAAGGAATGCCGTGGCTGTGCGGTCGAGATTCTCGATCCGCCCGCCTCCTTCAAGCGGGGCGCACATCTCGTACGCGACCGGTCCCCGATAGCCCGCATCCCGCAACCCCGCAAAAAAGGCGTCGTAATCCAATTCGCCCTCCCCCGGCGCCGTCGCGCGGGTAAGCGGAGGAACGCACTCAATATAATGGACGTGATCGGGTTGATAAATGAACTGCGGCATCACTTTATAATCTGCGACGGTCGTGAATGCCAGCCACGGCGCAATCTCGCGAACGGCCTGCCGCAATTGCTCGCCCCGCGCCCCTTGCAGCCAAACCGCCCAGCAATCAAATGCAGCCTTAATCCGAGGGTGATCCAATTCCCGTAATAGCCAGGCAAACTCCTTGAAGTGAGCGGCGATATCATGGTGGTTCTGCAAGAGCAGGGTCACACCCAATTCTTCCGCATACTTCGCCGCCAGTCGAAGGCCTCGAACCACTTCGCCGTACTGTAGGTCATAGGCCACTTCATCCAGTCTGTAACCGGTAAACACGCGCAGGAATTCGCACCCCAGATCCGCGCATAATTCACAGAGCTGGGCTATGTAGAGTGCGTTCATTTCACCCGATGGAATTCCCGGCCGGCGCAAGCCGCAGGTGAAATCCGTGTATCCCATCAGCGCCGCCAGATGCAATCCTTCATCCGAGATTCTCGCTCTCAGTTCCCGCCTCTCCGCTTTGGAATACGACGCCGGGGAGACATGCGGAACCTTTGCAACCAGCGCCACCGCGCCGAACTTCAATTCACGGGCCTTGGCCAGAAAATCGGGAACCGAAAGAAAAGCCTGGCCGGGCCATGCCGATGAATAGCTGACGGAATGCAAAACCGGAGTGTACATGCAAATTAACGATGTTGATAAATGGGAATATATCCGCCGATGAAGATTCTATCGCTCCTCGCGATCTTTGTCATTCGTCCGCGCGAAGAACACTCATCCCTCAAATCCGCGCTTCGGGGAAACCGCTCATCCGTTTCGCACATCATGGATTGTGCGGATCGGAAATCGCAGCTCGTCTAAGGGGACTGGTCCGGATGCACGGAAACAGGAAAGAAAATCGGCAATTCTCCATATTTCGATGCCTGAACTGTATATAATACGGATGTCGATGCAAACGTCATCCGATGGTTGCATCCGCCATCTCGACTGAGACGAAAAAATCGCCGTCACCCAGTCCGTCCTAAGCGAATCCCGCCGGACGGACGGTCGGAACACATCGTCCGGCAATATCAGGAGTAACGGAAATGAATGGGAGAAACACCATGAGCAACACACCTCTGGACCAGGTTCTGAAAGCCAAAGCCGATTATGAGTCAAAGCGCCAGGCCGCCATCAATGATTTGCTGGCGAAGCGCTCGGAAATTGACAAGCAGTTGGAAGCGCTCGGCCATGACGAGAACACCAGCGCGAAGCGGCGCGGCCGGCGCGGCCCGATGTCGGAAGCGACCCGTGAGAAGATGCGTCTCGCCTGGAAGCGCCGGAAAGAGAAGGAAGCCGCGGGCAAGGGGAAAAAGGGATAGCCCCTCCGCGACTCCGCGGGCGCCCGGCCTTTCGTCCGGGACCCGCGGAACCCCACGCCTCGCGCGGCGCCCCCCCTCCGGCATCCCTGCCGCTCCCCGCCGGACGCACGAATCCCCTCCCCCGGCATTCCCCATTCGCCCCGCTTCATTGCAAACTAGATAGAAGGATGAAGAATCTCTCGCGAATCCGGGCGGCAGGCTCTCGATGAACGCTCCCATTGTCGTCGCCATAGACGGCCCGGCGGGCGCGGGCAAGAGCACCATTGCCAGACGGGTTGCCGAACGGCTTGGTTATCTTTATATCGATTCCGGGGCGATGTACCGGGCGGTGGCTCTTTGGGCGGTCCGCAACGGCACCGGTCTTGACGACTGGCATCGCCTGGAACAATTGGCATCGGCGGCCGACATCCAATTGGAGGAGGGCACAAACCGGGTCTTCCTGAACGGCGAGGACGTCACGGAGGCAATCCGCGACGAAGCGATTTCGGGCGCGGCTTCCCGGGTCTCCGTCGTGCCTGGCGTCCGAAAGGCGCTGGTCGCGAAGCAGCGGGAATTTGCCCTCCGGCATAGCGTGGTCATGGAAGGCCGCGACATCGGGACGGTCGTGTTTCCCGGAGCGCGCGTTAAGATTTTTCTCGACGCGTCTTCGCAGGTGCGTGCCGCGCGGCGTCACCGGCAACTTCAGGACAAGGGAATCGAGAACGACCCGTCGGAGACCGAACGGGAAATTCGCGCCCGCGATAACCGTGACCGCACCAGGGCCGAAGCGCCGCTGCTGCAAGCCCCCGACGCCGAATACGTCGATGCCTCATCCTTGGACATTGAAGCCGTGGAAGAAGCTGTCTTGAGGCTTGTCCGCGCCCGCACCTCGCATTGAACACGTCCGGGAGCCCGGACTGAAGAAAGGAATCAGCAAAGCGTGCAGAACCTCCTCGTCATGAAGTTTGGCGGCACCAGCATGGGTACTCCGGAGAGTATCCGGACCGTCGCCGCGATCTGCCGAGAGCAATCGTCCCGACGCCCCACCGTCGCGGTCGTCTCGGCGATGTCCAAAGTCACGGACCTGATGCTCGAAACCATGTTTCACGCCGAGCGCGGCGACGAAGCCGGCTTTTCCGAGAACCTCCGGCGGCTCAGGCAGCGCCATGAGGAAGCTTGCGCCGGCCTCATTCCGGAAGAGTTTCAGCCCGAGGTTCGTGACCGTCTGGAGTCTCTGCTGGCGCGCTTCGACCGCATTGTGCGCGGCATGGCCATGTTGCGCGAGCGTCCGCCCCGCGCGCTGGACGAAGCCGTGAGCCTTGGCGAATCTCTTTCCGCCACGCTACTCGCCGGCTATCTCGAATCCGTCGGCATACCCGCCGCGGTGGTGCCCGGTTCGGAAGTGATCGTCACGGATCCGATTCATGGCAACGCCACTCCCCGCATGGAACTCACTGCATTCCGCGCGAAGGAAGGCCTCCTGCCTCTGCTCACCGGCAAGATTTTCCCGGTGGTGACCGGTTTCTGCGGCGCCACGGAAGATGGCCACATCACCACCCTCGGCCGCGGCGGTTCGGACTTTACCGCCACCATTCTCGCCGCCGGGCTCGATGCCTCCGAAGTCTGGATCTGGACTGACGTCGACGGCATTATGTCGGCCGACCCCCGCGTGGTTCCCGACGCCGTCGTCCTTCCCGAGATCACTTACAGCGAGGCGGCCGAACTCGCGTATAACGGCGCTAAGATCCTGCACCCGCGCACGCTGCTGCCGATCGCCGAACGCAATATCCCGCTCTGGAGCAAGAACACCTTCAACCCTTCCTTCCCCGGAACGAAGATCGTCAACCGCACCCTGAACGGCGATGGCGCCCGCGCGGTGACCTCCTCGAAGAACGTGGTTCTCATCAGCGTGGACCCCGCCAGCGCCTCCGTGAATCCCAATGCCGTGATGGCCCGGTGCCTCGATGCCGTCGCCCGCGTCAATGCGGAGGTGCTCGCTTTCTCCAGTTCGAGTTACCGCCAGAGTTTCTGCCTACTCGTCCGCCGGGACGAGCTCGCGGACGCAACGCGAAGCATCGAAACCGCCCTTAGTCTTGAACTCAATCACGGTTACATTCGGCCGCTCGACATCAATGACGATGTCGGGCTGCTGGCGATCGTCGGCGAAGGCATGAAAGGCACTCCCGGTCTCGCCGGGCGCATATTCACGGCCATCTCGCGCGAAATGGTGAACATCATTGCCATCTCTCAGGGAGCCAGCGAACTCACCATTGCGATCGTCGTCCGGCGCGAGGGCGTGGAGAAGGCCGCGAAAGCCGTGCATGCCGAGTGTGGCCTGGGCGCGCGCCGGGAATCCGGCCTGGAAAGCGCTCCCCTGTAGAAGTGCAATCGCCTCGAATGGGTTTGATTCAGCGAAGCCATTCATGTCAGGCTTAAGAAAACACAATCCTGATCCTCCCGTTGGATCTTGCTTCTCGAAATATATTGTTTGCGTGAGGGGTTCCGCGCTCCGCTACGCGGGACCCGCTTTCGGCTAAGGGGAACGTCTCCGATCCGGATGTCCCCGGTTCCTCGTTTCCGATCTGAAGCAATTCCGAACCTTCGCCGCTCGAAAGGAGAAAACACCATGGCTGACTTCCATCAAACCGGCAAGGTCACGACGCTGCATCGGCTCCGTCCAAGTGTGTATGACCGGCTTGAGACCGACATGCTTGCGTTCGCGGAAGAATCCCGCGTGGGGCTGGTGTTGCCGGCGCTCTATACGGAGTTTGAGTCGCCCGCCATGCAACTCATCGTCGACGAGTTGCGCCACGTCCGCTTTATCAGCCAAATCGTGGTCGCGCTGGGACGCGCCACACTGGAGCAGTTCCGGCATGCGCGGTCGTTCTTCAAGGATTTTCCGTATCCGGTCCACTTTCTGTGGATCAACGGAGACCGGGTCCAAAGCCTCTTCGACCGCTTCGAGGAAGTCAGCCTCTCTGCCGGGCAGGATGGCAAAGGCCGCAGTTGCTGGCTTGCCTATGGCTACCTGCTTGCCCGGGGCGATTGCGACGTCATCGCGCTTCACGATTGCGATATCCGAAACTACAACCGTGAGTTCGTCGCCCGGCTCTGCTACCCGATCGTGAATTCCAACCTCGGTTTTGAATTCTGCAAGGGCTTCTACGCCCGCGTGAGCGACCGGATGCATGGCCGCGTGACGCGCCTTTTCATGACTCCGCTAATTCGCTCGATGGAAAGCATGGCGGTCGGCACGCCCTTCCTTCGCTTTATTGACAGCTTCCGCTATCCGCTCTCGGGCGAGTTTGCCATGCGCGCCGATCTCGCCCTGGTGAACCGCATCCCCAGCGATTGGGGGCTCGAAGTCGGCGTCCTCGCCGAAGTCTTTCGCAACTGTGCCCCGGCCCGCATCTGCCAGGTGGACCTCGCGGACAATTACGACCACAAGCACCAGGAGTTGGGCGACGACGACCCCACCAAAGGCCTCCGCCGCATGACCATGGACATCGCGAACTCCCTCTTCCGCACCCTTGCCGGCGAAGGCGTCGTATTCACCAACGACCATTTCCGCAGCCTTCAGATCCGCTATGTCCGCATGGCCGAGGACACGATCGCCCGCTATTACGCCGACGCCATGCTCAACGGGTTGATTTTTGACCGGCATGCCGAAGAGTACGCCGTTTCGATCTTCGCCCAGAGCCTCCGCGATGCGGCCGAAGGATTCAACAACGACCCGCTTGGCAGGCCGCTCATTCCCAACTGGAGCCGTGTCCTCGCCGCCCTGCCGAATTTTTACGACGACCTCATGGACGCCGTGGAACTCGACCGGCAAACCGTCGCCGCCATCGAATGAGCCGGCGCGCCGGTCGCCCATGACGGCGCATCGCGTCCCGGCCCCACGCGGCCGGCTGGCGCAGTTCCTCGCACATCCCTGGCGCAAATCGCCGCCCGCCCCGGTTCCGGCCGCTTAGGTTGCGTCTCCGGGCTGTGTTTCAGACAATAGGGTCGTGGCTAAAGTATATCCCCTTATCCCCCGGGAGATTCCCCCGGTTGAGACGTCCTTGCGCCGGATCGTTACGTCTTTCCCTGTCCCGGAATCGATTCCAGTGCTGGAGAGCCTGGCTGAACATGAGCCTGTAGCGATGCAGGGCCAGCCTCCGGTCCTGTGGGATCGCGCGGTTGGCTTCCAGGTTTTTGATGCGTACGGGAACTGCTGGATCGATTGGTCCTCGGGCGTGCTCATCACCAACGCCGGGCACGGCCATCCCGCCATCGTCCGCGCCATCCGGGAAGCTGCGGAGAAGCAACTGCTCACCACGTACGCCTTCCCCAGCGTGGCCCGCGCCAAGCTTGTGGAGCGCCTCAGCTCTCTCGTGCCGGAGAAGCTCCGCAAGATCTTCCTCCTCACCACGGGCTCGGAAGCCGTCGAGTGCGCCATTAAACTTTGCCGTACCCATGGCATCAAGGTGGGCGGCGCGAAGAAGAATGTCGTTGTTTCTTTCGACAAGGCCTTCCACGGCCGCACACTCGGCAGCCAGCAGATTGGAGGCATCCCGTCCCTGAAGGATTGGATCGTCAACTTCGATCCCGGCTTTATCCAGGTTCCCTTCCCCGACGGCTACCGCACGGAAGATACCTCGTTTGACTTGTTTCTCTCGGAGATCGCCCGCCAGGGTGTTACTCCGGACCGCATCTGCGGCGTCGTCTTCGAGCTTTACCAGGGTGGCAGCGCCGCGTTCCCGCCGGATGACTACATCCGCCGCCTGAGCGCCTGGTGCAAAGAGCACGACATCCTCGTCGTTTCCGACGAAGTGCAGGCGGGCTTTGGCCGCACAGGCACCCTCTGGGGCTTCGAACAGTATGAAGGCTTCGTGCCGGATCTCGTCACCTGGGGCAAGGGAATTTCCAGCTCTCTGCCGATCTCCGCCGTCGCCGGTCGTCCGGAACTGATGGACCTCCACCCCCCCGGCAGCATGAGTTCCACGCACTCGGGAAATCCGGTCTGTTGCGCCGCCGCCCTCGCGTCCGTCGACGTCATCCTCGGCGAAGGCCTGGTTGAGAACTCCCGCAAGATGGGAGAAATGCTCCACAACTGCCTGCGCTCCTTCGCCGCGCGCACACCGGAGATCGGGACCGTTGCGGGTCGCGGTCTGGTGGCGGGCGTTGCCTGCGTGAAGCCCGGCACCAAGGAACCGGACGCCGATCTCGCGTGGGAAGTGGTCCGCGCCTGCGCGGAGCGGGGCCTCCTGATGTTCAATCCCGTGGGCTTCGGCGGCGGCACCGTCAAGATCTGCCCGCCCCTCTCCATTACGGAAGAGGCCATGAAGGAATCCTGCGGCGTTTTCGAAGAGGCCTTCACCGCGGTCCTGGCCGAGCGGCGTGCAAACGCCGTCAGCGAGGTGTCCGCTTAATGAGCACGCCAGATGTCGTCATCGTCGGCGGGGGGATGATCACGCACGATCAGATCCTCCCCTCGTTCTACCAGCTTCAACTCGAAGGCATCGTCGGCGAGATCCATATCGTCGCCTTGCAAAGCCGCGCCCTCCGGGAACTGGCCGCCTCGGAAACCATCCGCCGCGCCTTCCCCGAATCGTCGTTTCGCGCCTGGCCGAGCCTGGATGCGGACCCCGAAGAGAAGCACCCGTCTCTTTACGAGGACGTCATTCGCTCTCTCAAGCCCGGCAGCATCGCTGTCGCAGCCGTGCCGGATCAGCTCCACTTTCAAACCGTGATGGCGGCTCTTTCCCATGACCTCCACGTGGTCTGCGTCAAGCCGCTCGTCCTGCATCATGAGCAGGCCGTGATCGTGGAGCGCGAGGCCAAGGCTCGCGGACTCTTCGTGGGTGTCGAGTACCACAAGCGATTCGACGACCGCAGCCTCATCGCCCGCCGCCGCTACCGTTCCGGCATGTTCGGCGAACTGCGTCTTGGCACCGCCAATCTCATGGAGAAGTGGTATTACCGCCACTCCAATTTCCAGAATTGGTTCAAGTCAGAGAACACGGATGCGTTCACCTACATCGGCTGCCACTACGTCGATCTCGTCCACTTCATCACGGGTCTTCTCCCAACCGCGGTCAGCCTCTACGGCATTAAGGACAAGTTCCCCAATGGCGTTGAGGGGTACCTTTGGACAGACGCCCGCATCCTTTGGGAGAACGGCGCCTGCCTGAACGTGCAGAACTCCCTCAGCTTCCCCGATGCCGCCCCTGGCTCGAATACCCAGGGCCTTACTCTCTATTTCGGAGATACTGCAAAGGATCGCGGCGGCTTCCTCTCCCACGATGACCAGTATCGCGGCATGCGCTACGCCTACCTCGATGCGCCGTCGAGCCCCGGGGCTACCACCTATCACGAGCCCAGCACGGACTATTTTCAGTACCTCGATACCGGCGGGAAAACACTCCAACCCGTCGGCTACGGATATCGCTCCGTCGCTCACCTCGTCGATGCCTGCCGCCGGGTAGAGGCGTTGGCCGACCCCGCCGATCGCGCAAAGAGCTTGCCCGCCCGCGTGGCGATGCTCGGCGAGATCGACGCGAAGGGAATTCTCGCCACGCCCACCAACAGCGCCTTCAACGAACTCGTCGTGGAAGCAGGCCGCCAATCCCTGGCCCAGGGCGGGAAGATGGTGGAGATCGTCTACGGCGACCACCCCCACGTCGCGCCTGCCAGCTAAGCCTTCCGGTCAGTTCTCCGTATCCTACGCGCCCTCCGCGCGGCCCCAATGGCATCATCCGCTGGGGTCACGCGGCGGGCGATCTCGTTTCTCCCAACGCCTCTTCCAGGCAATCTAAAGTTTTTTGCATCAATAGTTGACATGACAATCATTGTCTGATAATTTATAGATATGGAAGCGGTCCCCTCCAGCCTTCAAGCGGAAATTCAGCAAACCACACCGTTCAGGTCTCTGAGCGAGGAAGCGATACTTTCGATCTTGCGAACGGCGGATCTGGTCCGGACCGCCATCACGGACCTTCTGGCTCCCGCTGGCATCACCATGCAGCAGTACAACGTGCTTCGCATCTTGCGCGGCGCGGGCGAAGCGGGCTTGCCCACACTGGCAATCGGAGACCGGATGATTGAGTCCGCGCCGGGTATCACCCGTCTCCTGGACCGGATGGAAGCCAAGAGTTGGGTCTCAAGAACCCGATGCAAGATTGACCGGCGCGTGGTCCATGCCCGCATCTCGACGGAGGGTTTGCGTTTGCTGGATAACCTGGACCAACCGCTCCGTTCGAGCACCGCCTTAGGGCTTTCCGGCATGGAGGAATCCGCGCTCGGCCAACTGATTCAACTGCTCGCGGCCGCGCGCCAAAGCATTCAACCGGGCGAACCCGCCGCCCCGCGCCAAACCGCAAAGGACGAAGAATTCGCGTCCAAAGCGCGGAACTGAGGGTTTGAACGAAAGATCATCATTCAGGAGGAGACATTCATGATTGCCGTTGCAACCGAATACAAGATTGACCATTCCCATTCCAGCGCCACCTTCGCCGTGGCCCACCTTGGAATCAGTAAAGTGAAGGGGGAGTTCGCCGACGTTCAGGGAACCATCGAATACGACCCCGCGAATCCCGCCGCCTCCAAGGTGGAAGCCGTGATCGGCGTGGCCTCGATCGCCACGCGCGACGAAGCGCGCGATGCCCATCTCAAGAGTGCCGATTTCTTCGATGTCGAGAAGTTCCCAACCATGACGTTTGTCTCGACGAACGTGGAAGTTGCCGGGGAAGACAAGCTGAGAGTGACGGGGAATTTCACCATCCGGGACGTCACCAAGTCTATAGTTCTCGACGTCGACGGCCCCACCAGTGAGATCAAAGACCCCTGGGGGGTCTTCCGGCGCGCCGCCGCCGCCCGCACCGTCATCAGCCGTAAGGATTTCGGCATGACGTGGAATTCGTTGCTTGAAACGGGAGGGTTGCTGGTGGGCGACAAGGTGGAAATCTCGCTCGAGATCGAAATGATGGCTCAAACCCAATCCGATTCCGGCAATTAACCATTCCTCATCGCGCGGGGCCGGGGGAACCGATTCAGGCCTCCCCGCCCCGCCGCCTCCGCGCGCCCCAGGCCACGCCGGTCCGCCGGCAACCCGATGCCGGCTAGCCCCGGCTCCGGCAGCCAAACCCCCATTCAAGATAGAATGTCCAAAGGCCACCCGGCCCGCAATCAGCATGACGGAACGTTCCGGACAAGCCGGCCCTGATCTCAACCTCGAACTCGCTTCCAATCTGGAAAGCGTGGATTTTGCCGAGGAGAAAACTCTGGAGATTGCAGCGCGATGCGGAATTCCGGAAGAGGAACTCCATCGCGTGGGCATCGCCATCCGCGAGGCGATGGTAAACGCCGTCGTCCACGGCAACCGTTACAACCGGAACAAGAGGGTCCATTTTCGCGTCCACACGAATCCCGAAGCCATTGCCATTACCATCGGCGATGAGGGTGGCGGCTTCGATCCGGATGCGCTGCCGGACCCGAACGCGGAAGAGAATGTCCTGGCCCAGTCCGGCCGCGGCATTATGCTGATTCGTGCTTTTATGGATGGCTATGCCGTCTCGCCCCGCCCCGGTGGAGGCACCCAAATTCACATGATTAAGAATCTGCCAGGCGGGAATACCGCCGGGTAGTTCTTCATGCTGGGCTGGCTAGCCCGTCGCGATTTCAGCCGGCGTCTGGCCGGAACCGTTGCCAGGGAAGAGGCCCGGATGTCCAGAGGAATCCGGACAGCCGGAGCAATTCAGGAGGAAGGGATATGAGTGTTGCGGTGACAACCCGGCGGGTTGGAGAGGTCTTTGTGCTGGACGTCTCCGGGCGCATCACGCTTGGAGAAGGCTCCAGCATCCTGCGCGAATCCCTTCGCGATTGTGCCGCGACGAAACAACCCAAGGTTCTGCTGAACCTCGAAGAGGTTAACTACATCGACAGCAGCGGCATCGGCGAACTTGTCTCCGGATACACGAACATCCAGGATGCCGGCGGGCAACTCAAACTCCTCAAGCTCACCAAGCGCGTGCGGGACCTCCTCCAGATCACAAAACTCTACACGGTGTTCGAAGTCTTCGACGACGAAGCCACCGCCATTCAGAGCTTTCGCTAACGACGCCCGCCCGCTCCGCGCCGCCGGTCTCCGGATATGGGAACCCGGCCGGGACGATGGAATTCCGTCGTGAGAGTTGGCGAGACCACTCGGTCCCGAGTGACGAATGGACGGGTGACGAATTGACAGATTCCCCGCCGGTTGCGTAGCCTTAGCCTCAGCCCCTTGTATGTCCGCCACCGGCCTAACCAGAGAATCCTTCGGCTTCTTCGCCGGTCTTTTCCTTTTCCTGCTTCTCCTCGTTCTGCCCGCGCCGGAGGGTCTCTCCCCCGTCGGAATGCGCATGGCGGCCGTATCCGCCCTGATGGCCGTGTGGTGGCTCACGGAAGCCACCCACATCGCCGTCACCTCCCTTCTTCCCATCGCCCTGTTCCCGCTCCTCGGCATCATGAAGAGCCAGGACGTCACGCCTAACTACGCCAACCACCTCGTCTTTCTCTACATCGGCGGCTTCATCATCGCACTGGCCATGGAGCGCTGGGACCTCCACAAGCGCATCGCTCTCCTCACCATCCGCCGTGTTGGCACTAAGCCGGACCGCATCGTCCTCGGCTTCATGGCCACCACCGGCGCGCTCTCCCTGTGGATGTCCAACACGGCCGTCACGATGATGCTGCTGCCCGTCACCATTGCCGTGGTCAACCAGCTCGCCATCGCTGCCACGGTCGACGGCTTCCCGGACGAAGAGGCCCCCGCCAGAATCCGTGAGAACTTCGGCTCCGTCCTGCTCCTGGGCGTCGCCTATGCCGCCAGCATCGGCGGCGTCGGCACCATCATCGGCACACCGACGAACGTTGCCTTCCTCGGCTTCGCCAGCCAGCGGTTCCCGGATCTCAAGCCCATCTCTTTCCTCGAATGGGCGGCCATCGGAGTACCGCTCGTCGTCGTCTTCCTCCCCCTCGCCTGGCTCTACGTATGCCGTTTCGGCGGCGATTTCTCCGTCTCCCGCATCCGTTTCCTCACGAGTACGTCCATCATCGACGAAGAGCTCGCCGCCCTCGGCCCCATCAAGACCGAGGAGAAAAAGGTGCTCGTCGTAGGCTGCGCCACCGCTCTGCTTTGGATCTTCCGCGAAGACATCCGCCTCGGCGCCTTCGTCATTCCCGGCTGGAGTTCCTTTACTCCCTACCCCACCTTCATTCACGACGCAACCGTCGCCATGGCACTTGCGATTCTCCTTTGCGTGCTGCCCGCGGGCAAATCCCGTACGGGGCAGACCGCGAATGCGCCCGCGGCCGCGGGCAGCTCGCGCGTCCTCATTGATTGGCCCACCATCCAGAAAGGCATCCCCTGGGGGGTCGTTTTCCTCTTCGGCGGCGGATTCGCCCTCGCCCAGGGACTCGAGACATCCGGCCTCGCCGCCTGGATCGGTTCCGGCTTCGGCGCCCTGCGCGGATTCCCTCTCTGGGTCCTTCTGCCGGCCGGCTGCCTCCTGGCCGTTTCCGTAACGGAGGTCACCTCCAACGTCGCCACCGTCCTGATGCTTGCCCCCGTTCTCGCGGAAGCCAGTGTCCAGCTCGGCGTCCACCCCTATCTTCTGATGATCCCCGCCACCATCATCGCTTCCTTTGCCTTCATGCTCCCGGTGGCCACCCCGCCCAACGCCATCGTTTTCTCGAGCGGTTGGATCACCATCCCCCGCATGTTCCGCGCCGGCGCCGCCCTGGACGTCATGGCCCTGGCCATCATCCCCGCCATGATCTACTTCCTGGGCCGCATCGTGCTGGGTATCGGCTAGGTCGGCACCGCCGCTGCTCATGCGCGCAATGCCGCGGCATCGCGCAGCGAAGATCGCATCCGAAGAACGCTAACGGTTCAGCCGGGCCTTCTCGCGAGCCCGCTCCATCGCCTTGGTGCTGCGCTCGCGATATAGGTCCAACGGCAACAGCCCGTACTCGCGAATCAGGTCGTCAACCGTGAGTTCCGGATCGAGTGAAGATAGCGTCGCCCAATCGTCGTCGTGGCCCCAATCGATCCGCACCCGTTGCCCGTACTTGCGCTGAATCTCGCGGAATTTCGCAAGGTGGAAGTCGATCTCGAAAACGCGGCTGCCCAGCGGCAGCACCGCCCCGGTCCACCGCTGGTACTTGCCCGATTCCGACATCGTATTGCCGGTGACGTCGTAGATTCGGCCGGCTCCCGATTGCGGTGAAGTCACCACGAAAACCTGGTTTTTCAGTGCCAGAGCGGAGGCTTGGCGCGCGGCGGGATACGCGGAAGGAAAGAAGATAAGTCGGGCGCCCTTCTTCTTCAGCAGCGCCCAGGTGTCCCACCAATTCACATCGAAGCAGATCTGGATCCCAATCCGCCCGAATTCGGTATCGAACACGGGCGCGTCCGGGTTGCCGGGTGTGATACCGGCCGCAATCTCCCCTTCCGTGGGGTGGATCTTGTCATAGATTCCGATAATCTCGCCGCCGCGCCCCACCACGACGGCGGAGTTGTAAACCCTGCCTGCGTCTTGCCTCGCCAGCCCGAAGATGACGTACACCGCGTGCTTCCGCGCCCATCCGCGGATTCGCTCGGTGACGGTTCCGCCTGGAACCGCTTCGGGTGCTTGATCGGCAAAGTGCTCCGGCAAACAGACGATGTCGGGCCGGAAGGACAGTGCCTGCTCCATCCGGTCCAGAGTCTCCTCCAACAACGCGGGCGTGCCGCGGTCCAACCGGTCCTGGCTGACGCTAACTACCCGGGCGAGCGGATTCCGCGGAGGGGTGGCAGGCACTCCCTCGGCGGCCCATCCGCTCGTCCAGGCTGCCAACGCGACGGCGAAAGCAACCAAGAGACTGCGCATCCCGGCTACCACACCAGCCGCAACCCCAGTTGCACCTCGCGCGGAGACCGCGCGCAATCGACCGCTCCAAAGCCCGAGTCCGGGTCCGCCGCCGATCCGGCCGTGTCCGAACGGGGCACGAAGTTTGTGTTCACACCGCAGAACTGCGTGTGGTTGAAGGCATTGAAGAAATCCGCGCGAAATTGCAGCAGGGCTTCTTCACCGGACGGACGGGAGTTGAACCAGGGCAGGCGAAACTCCTTGAACGCCGAAATGTCCCAGTTGCTCACGCCCGGCATGCGCACAACCCCCTTGGCGGCATTGCCGATGGTGCCAGGCTCCTGCAGCACGAAGGCGTCCGTATTGAAGTAACGCAGCAGCGTGCGTTGTCCTCTGGGAAGGTTTGGGTCTCCGATCAGGTTGGTTCGCTCGCATTCGGCGCCGAACAGTCCGGCATAGCCCCCTTCGCCGCAGACGCTCGCCGGCATCCCACTGCGGAACGCCGTAACGCCCGAGAGCTGCCAGCCGCCCAGCACGGAGCGGCTAAGGCCGCTTGCATTGTTGAAGAAGGGCAGTTCCCAGTTGTAGTTCATCGTGAGCGAGTGGCGCTGGTCGGCCGAAGCGAACCCCTTCTCAAGGGAGGGATTGTACGCATCATAGACCGCCGAATCGATGGCCTCGGAGTCCCGGTTGGCGACCGTGGAGATCGTGGTTGACCACGCGTAGGCCGCCTGGAACGTCAGCCCTCTTCCCATC
Organism: Acidobacteriota bacterium; assembly: GCA_014584705.1. Taxonomy (GTDB): domain Bacteria; phylum Acidobacteriota; class Terriglobia; order Bryobacterales; family Bryobacteraceae; genus JACTMJ01. The sequence continues at coordinate 97,465 of JACTMJ010000028.1, forward strand.
CGGTGGCTGAACATGCCTTGCAGCGAGTTGTAGCGCGTGGAGCCCACACGTTCGTTCACGTAAATGTTCGAGTACCCGAGGTAGGGCCGCACCAAGTCCGGATTCACTTCCCCCTCGAAGACTTCCTTCCGGTACTGCGCGGGAACCTGATTGATGTCGCGGTTGCGGCCCTGGTGAATCTGGCGGCTCCCCACGTAGCTTAGATCGACGGTGGAGCGCGGAGCGAGTTCATACTGCGCGCCGAAACTGTACTGATAGCTGGTTGGCGTTTTGTAGACCGGATCGAGCACTTGCAGGAAGGTCGGCGCCTGCGGTGTCTCCGGATTGAATGGCGAGAGCTTTCCCGGCGAAAGCGCGGCAAACGAGAGGCTGGTCAGTTCGACCGTGCGGTTGTAGGGTGGCGGCAAGCCCAGGGCGCTCGTTAGCGAACCCGCGTCGCGCCCATGAAAGATCCCCGCGCCGGTGCGAATCACCAGACGGCGATTCGAGAGCGGCATCCAGGCAATCCCGAGTCGAGGCTCCCAATCCTGGAAGTGGCGCTCCACCAGCGCCGGCCCGGTCGCTTGCGGCGAACCGGGCGTGACGATGCCATTCAGGGTGTCGCACAGTTCCGGATCGACCAGTCCGTCGTCGTCGAAGGCGGACACGGAGCAGCGTGAGCGGTCGTAGAGGCTCGGGTAGAAATTCGAGATATTGTCCTGCGCCGAACGGGCCGGTCCAAGATACTGCCACCGCAGGCCGATATCGAGGGTGAGGTTGGAATTCACCTTCCACGTATCGGCCACGTAAATGCCAAGATCGTTCAGCCGACTGGGAACCACGTTCTTCGTCTGCTCCTCCTGATAGGAACGGACGTTTCCCAAAAGCATGGCGTACATGGAGCGGAACTTGAAATACCCGGCCGTGAAATCGCCCGAACCGTTCGCCGGTTCACTGAGTCTTCCGGAGCTCCAGTCAAAACCCGCCTTGAAGTTGTGCGCGCCCGTTGTATAGGAAATGTTGTCCCGCACCTGAAAGATCTCCATGTCGTTCCGGTAATTCGACCGGTGCTTGAGGCTGTCGAACCCGTCAAATCCCCGGTTCCGCGGCCAGGAACCGCTGGTCTCCGGAAACAGTTCGGTATAGGTGTAACCGTCCCTGGAGAGCAGCTTCGGATCGGACGTCTTGCCATCCACCAAGCCGAACGGCCGTGCGTTGTAGCCGAACTGAGCGACATTCAGCAATCGCGGGCTAAGGATATTGGTGAGGTTCGCAACCAGATTCTTGCTGGCGAAATAGAGGTCGCTGTTCACGGAAGGAAACTGGTCGTCGGTCCACGCGCCCTGGTAATTCGTCGCGGCCTGGTCTTCCTGCACGTAGCGAAACATCAGGCGGGTGTTGTCCGTGAAATTGTGATCCCACCGCCCCATCTCCTGGTTGTGAACCACATAGTTGTTGGGGCTGTCGATCCAGTTAAAACCGTGGACCGTGAAGTCCGCGTTGGGCAGAGGATAGCGCGCGAGCATCGCGGTGGAGTTCGGGTCAATCATGCTCTGTGGCACGTTGGGTCCATCCACCAGTTGCTCCATCGGGTCGAAAGCCTGTGGAGTACATGGTCCCGTGGTCATCGCGCACGTGGGGTCCAGAATTCCCGCCCGCTGCCGTGCCGTGGGAACCGTGCCTGTCTGAACGACTCCACGGCTCTCCCGGCGGCCTTCGTATGAGAAGAAGAAGAAGTCCTTCGTCCGGTCCTGGTTGTATGCTCCCGGAATCCAGAATGGCCCACCGACGGTGACGCCGAAATCGTGCTGTCGCAGCTTGCTTTTCGTGCCGCCGGTGGAGTTCAGGAAGAAATCGGCCGCATCCAGTTTGTCGTTTCGCATGAACTCGAACGCGGATCCATGGAACTGCTGCGTGCCGGCCTTGGTAACGACGTTCACGATGCCGCCCGTGCCGCCGCCGTATTCGGCACTGTAGTTGCCGCGCAGCACCCGAAACTCTTCGATCGAATCCGCCGATGGCGTTACCGCGTTCCCGTTGTTCGAGCCGAGGCCCATATTGGAAACGCCATCCACCATCCAGACGTTGGAGTTCGATTGGCCACCGTTGATAGAGACGCCGGTATCGGCGCTCAAGCCCGTCCCGCCGCTCAGGCGGCCGCCTTCCGGCGAGATCCCGGGAAACAGGTCAAGCACCTGCGAGTACACGCGCCCGTTGAGCGGGAGGTTCTGGATCTGAACCGGCGCGACAAGATTGGAAAGATCCGCGCTCTCCGTCTGCAAGTCGCCCGCCTCGCTTTGCACCGTGATGCTTTGCGTGGTCTGTCCCACCTCCATCTTGACGATCAGATGCAGCCGGTCGCTCACGTCCAGGCGGATCCCCTCCGCATGGTAAGTCTTGAACCCCGGAACCTCCACCGTCAACTGGTAATTCCCCACCGGAAGACTGTTGAAGACGAACAATCCGGCGGAACTTGTGGGCGCGCGGCGGCTGCTCCCGGTCAATGTATTCGTGATCGCTACATTGGCATTCGGGATGATTCCCTCCGCTGGGTCCATCACAGTGCCAGACACCGTCCCGGTGCTTGTCTGCGCATCGAGTGCGGGCAGGATTGATAAGGCCAGCGCAATCGCCAGACCAAAAAACAAATAGAGCCGGACTTTCATCGGCAGTCCCCTTTCGAGAGAAGGCAGTTTCCGGCGTGCGGAGTGGATGTGCCACCCGACGCCGGAATTCTCCTTGGGCAATGCTATGAGCCTCGGCAATGGGAGTCAAATCAATTCCCCATCACTTGGATATCACTGGGTAAGCCACTGAAGTTACAACACTTACTACCGTGCGTCACCGCCGCCCGCATGTCCTTATCGCGCGGGGTCGAATGCGGTGAATGCCATCTCGCAACCCGGTGTTATAATCACTCCGACGGAGCGATAGAGTAAGGATGGCGACGACCTCATCCCCTGAATCCGGCAGCGGGAGAACAGGCTCTCTCCGTGCTCCCTGCGCACTTTGGCGCTTCGGGAGCTTCGAGGTGGATCCGGAAACGGAGGAACTCCGCAAGAGCGGAGTGCGCCTTCACCTTCCAAGCCAGCCTTTCCAGGTTCTGATGCTTCTCCTTCGCCGGGCCGGCGACGTCGTCTCGCGAGAGGAACTGCAGCAGTGGCTATGGCCGGAAGGTCCCCCCGCGGATTCGGACCACTCTCTGAGTACCGCCGTGAACCGGCTGCGAACCACGCTATGCGACACTGCCGGGGAAGCCCGCTACGTGGAAACGCTGCCGCGCCGCGGCTATCGCTTTGTCGCACCCGTGGAGAGGGTCGAGAGAGAAGCCCCTTGCCACTCGGGGGTCGAAATCGAATCGGTACCGCCGGCCTCGTTCGCCAGATCCCCGTCTACGCGGAGATGGTGGGTGCCGGCTCTGGCAATCGCCTCGATCGTCGCCGCCGTGGTGACTCTGATTTGGATCTTGAGCAGCCGATCCTTACCCCGGGATGCCTCGCAGCCCCAGACCCTCACCGATCTTCCGGGCACGGAAACCACTCCGACCTGGTCCCCAAACGGCGGACAAATCGCCTTCGCATGGGACGGTGGAGAAGGCAGAAAGCTGGATATCTATCTGCTTGATCTCCTATCGAAAGCCCGGTCTCGCGTGACCAGGATCGCTGGCAACGCCTTTGCCCCCGCCTTTTCCCCGGATGGGGGGCGCATTGCCTTCTACCGGCGCGCCGGGGATAGCGCATATCTCCACATCGCCGATTCCAGCCGCCGGGAAATGACGGAGACCGCGGGATTTGGGCTCAACGTTGGGCCGGATGTTCGGTTCTCCGTCGAATCCGCTCGCGCGGCCACGCCGGACCTCGCGGCCTTGTCCTGGTCGCCGGATGCACGCGAGATCGCCTATGTGGACAAGAGCAGACCGGACGCGCCTTACAGTATATTCGTGCTTCTCGTGAGCGCATGGCGCGGAGAAGCGCTCACTTGGCCTCCGTCGGGAATCCGGGGCGATGGCGCTCCCGCATTCTCTCCCGACGGTCGGCGTCTCGCATTCATCCGCAGTGAGAGCGAATCGAATGCGGATCTCTATCTGCTCTCCCTGAACGGGGGAAGCCCCCGGCGCCTCACCAGTGATCGCTGCCGTGTCCGGGGCATTGTCTGGTCGAGCGACGGGAAGAACCTCATTTTCTCGTCGGAACGCTCCGGAGAACCGGCGCTCTGGCGTATTGCGGTGGAAAATGGCGTCATCGAGCGTGTCCCCCAAGTGCGAGAAGCAGCCGTACTCCCGGCAATTTCCGCGAAGACGGGCAATCTCGCCTACGTACGCTGGCCGCTTCGGGAGGAGATCGTCCGAATATCGCTTCAACCCGCCCTGGGCTCCCGTCAGGAAGCTGTCGCGGAACCCGCCGGCGTTGAGAGTTTCTCTCAGGATGCGAGCAACCCGGAGTTCTCTCCCGACGGAAGCAGGGTCGCTTTTTCCGCGGGGGCACCGGACCGCAACAAGATCTGGGTTGCCGACGCCGACGGGAAGAACGCCGTAGCCCTGACCAATGAAGGTGGCTATTCCGGCAGCCCGCGGTGGTCTCCCGATGGCCGTTTCATTGCCTTCGACTTCCGGGCAACCAACAATTTCGGTGTTTACGACGCTTTTGTTGTCGATGCAAAGGGTGGAAAGCCGAGAGCGCTCACCACCGGCCCGGGGCAGAATACGCGCCCGGCCTGGTCCTCCGACGGACGCTCTCTCTATTTCGCGTCGGACCGCTCCGGCACTCAGCAGATCTGGAAGATTCCGGCCGAGGGTGGCGTCGCGCGCCAGATCACTCGGAACGGTGGGTCCGAGGCTGAAGAATCCCTCGATGGAAGAACCCTCTATTACAGCCGTCGCTCCGTTCCCGGTTTGTGGAGCATACCCGCCGATGGTGGAGCGGAAACTCTTGTGATCCCGGATTTGCAATGGGAAAACTCCCGCAACTGGACGGTGATGCCCGGCGCCATCTACTATCTGTTCCGCGAGGGAAGCCGCGCTTCGGATTGGACCTATTGGCTCAAGCGCTATGACGTACGGAGTGGCGTGTCCAAGCAGGCAATACGACTCGGGAACCTGCCGATTGTCAATGGACGCTGTTCTGTTTCATCCGGGATGCAGACCCTTCTGTGTGTGCAGGAACGGCGAACTGAAACGGATCTGGCATTGCTGACCGGCTTCCAATAGTTGCGAGGCACAGCCGCGCGGTAATCTCGCTGATCCGTGCCGCAGCCTCTGCTGAAGCCAGGCTCCACGACGGTGCAAGCTTCCCGCATCCCCCGGCTCACAATCCTTTATTGATCTCAGACCAAATTCGTGCGAGATTCCGTTGACAGCGTTCTTTTGATGCTTCTATATTGAAAGATGCCACTCAGTGGCATCTGAGAAATTGCAGAACGGTATCCAATCCGGCATCCCAAGGCTCTAGTTGGGCAGGTTTCCGTCAGCATTGAGCGCGAATCGTGATCCATCGAAAGAGCTGATCGGGCAGCCGGACCCCGGGTTTGCAAGACACTGTCAATTGCCAAAGAAAACCGTGCATGGGGCTTCTTCGCGAGACGGCAACTTTATATATCGGACTCATTTGATCTTATATTGCGCGGCACGCCGCCTCGCAAATGCCGCCACTCCACGTTGGAGATATTGTATGACTTGTTCTTTCACAAATGGTGAATCCAATTCCTGCCGATACCGCCCCGGCGCTTTCTGCCGCCGCGGACTCGTTCACACCTTCGCCGGGGTGCTGATTCCGCTCTGCTTCTCCGCGGATGCTCCCGCCCAGCAATCCGCCGCTTGCTCCGGCCCCATATCGGGCGCTCCGGCCAAGGTCGCCGGTCTCGTCATGGACACGAGTTCGGCCGCAATCTCCGCCGCGGTCGTCACCATCGGCTGCGGCAATGTGCAAAAGTCGGTGGAGACGCCGCTCGACGGCCGCTTTCTCGTCGAACTGGCCCCCGGCTCCTACGTCCTTACCGTTCACAAGCCGGGGTTCGCGCCGCACACGGAATCCGTTTCTTTGAGTGCTTCCGCCGAGACGAAGCGCGACATCACTCTGCGTCTCGCCCCTGCCGCGGATTCCATCACGGTGACCGCGGGTGGTTTTGAGCAACTTGTCCGGGAAGCACCGGCCAGCGTCTCCATTGTTGCGGCGCAGGAACTCGAAACTCGGCGCGTCTCTGATCTCGCCCAGGCGCTTTCCGACGTGGAAGGAGTCGATGTCTCCGGCGATGCCGGCAAGACCGGCGGTGTTTCCATCAGCATGCGCGGCATGCCCAGCGACTACACCCTCGTGCTCATCGACGGCAAGCGGCAGAACTCCGCCGGCAACGTGACCCCCAACGGGTTTGGCGAAACCTCCACCAGCTTCATGCCTCCCGTCGGCGCGATTGACCGAATCGAAGTCGTGCGTGGCCCGATGTCCACTCTCTACGGATCCGATGCCATGGGCGGTGTCGTCAATGTCATCACGCGCCGGGTGGGTGAACGCTGGAGCGGCTCCCTTACCGTCGACGGAACGCTGCAAACAAATCGCGATTACGGGGACACGGGCAAGGGCAGTGTCTACCTCGCTGGACCCGTCATTGAGAATCGGCTCGGCGTCGCCCTTCGTGGCAGCGCGTTCCGCCGCGAGGCCGCTTCACTGAAGTATGAAAACGTCAACGGCCAGGCCGTCCCCATCACCTCGTTCGGCCTCAGCCCCACGCAATCCGACATCCAGAACGTCGGCACCCGCGTGAACTACATGCTCAACGCCAACAATGAAATCTACTTCGACTACGATTCGATGTTCCAGCGATACAACAACGACAATCGCCAGTTGGGCACCGTCGGCCTTCAGGGCGGCTATGAGGATCGCCTCCGCTTCAACCGTCACCAGTCCATGCTCTCCCACGTAGCCCGCTTTAGTTTCGGCCAGCTCGATTCGAGCTACGCACGCAATACAACGGAAACCAAGGGGCGCACCATTCCGCCCGGCACACCCGGCCGTGTGCCCGGCGACGCCCGCACGCTGGAGAACACGAACAATGTCGTGGATTCCAAGCTGGTCGCCGCTGTGGGCCTTACGCACACCCTCTCCGTGGGCGGACAGTGGTGGGATGCCAACATGGTGGATGCCGTCGCCCCCGCGCCCTATGACCATCGCCAGGCTGCCGTCTTCGCCGAAGACGAATGGCGTCTCGCCCGCACGCTCGCCCTCACGCTCGGCTTCCGCTACGACAACCACAATACCTTTGGTGGCAACACCAGCCCCCGCGCTTATCTGGTTTACTCACCCACCAGCTTCGTCACCCTTAAGGGCGGCGTGAGCCGCGGATTCAAGACGCCGCAATTGAACCAACTCGCCACTGGGATTGTCGGTTTCGGTCGTCAGGGCACACTTCCCCTCATCGGCAGCCCGGGACTCAAGCCGGAAACCAGCACGAGCACGGAAACCGGAGCATCCTTCAATCTGAATGCCGTCAGCCTGGGCTTCACTCTTTTCCACAACAGCTTCAACGACAAGATCGCCACCGGTCCCGGCCTGGAAAACTGCAGTTTCGCGGGTTCCCCGAATCGCCCCGGCTGCGTGGATTTCGGTTACTGGCCCAACGTCGATCTCTTCGGCCAGCAGATCAACGTGGATGAAGCCGTCACCCGCGGCGTCGAGACCTATATGCAGGCGTCGCTCCCCTTCCGCTTTAACCTCCGTCATAACTACACGTTCACGGAAAGCGAGCAGCGCAGCGGTGCAGCGATCGGGCGGCCTCTCGTGAACACGCCGAAGCACATGTACAACGCCACGCTTCGACACCGGACCACCTCAAGACTGAGCACCTGGGTTCGCGTCGAGGCCCGCTCCAGCCGTACCCGCGGCACAAGCGCGGCGGCGTTGGCGGCTGCTGATCAACTCGGCCCCTTCAAAGGCTACGGTCTCGCCCATTTCGGCGCCAACTACAAGTTAACGGACCACATCATTTTGAACGCGACCGTCTACAACGTCTTCAATACGAACTTCCTCACCTACCGGCCCTATCTTTCGAGCGGCATAACAAGCTACGCCAGCGACTACAATAACCTCCAGGAACCCCGCAGAGTCTGGGTCTCCCTCAGCTACAACTTCTAAGACTCGCCTTACCCCCTTCTGAAACTCGCGGCCCGCGCCACCCCAATTGGTGCGGGCCGCTTCCTTCAATACGGCAGAATCCGTTCCCGCACGCCCGGATTCAGCGCCAGCGCGTCAACATGGCACGAAGCTAGTTGCCCGCTCCTGAATCCTCTTCCCTCAGCCTCAGCCGAAACCTTGTGTGGGAGGGCCGCTCATTGCGTAGCTCCCTTGCCGTAGAGTCCGCGGAGAAGCCGTGAGAGGGATGCCCGTAGACGCTACTGACAGGCCGGGCAGGCCCCAAACAGGCGAATGCCCGGAGAACAGAATCCCATCGAGACTACTCCAAACCAAGTGCAATCAAAGACTTCCATTTGTTCCATTCATGAGCTGTACTCATGACGGAACGAAACACAAATGGGCTAGTCTCACGAACGGAAGAGGTTCAAGATGGAGATGTGAAGAAGATAAGCAACAGGCTGGTTCGACGCTCCGGGCAGCCAACTGTCGCCACAACGGCGGAAGAATCCCGAGTGTCGTCCGGGCGGTGAGGAGGAATTGAGTATGCACACACGCGAACTTGGAAAAAGCAAATTGAGCGTATCCGCACTCGGGCTCGGCTGCATGAGCATGAGCGGCGGGTACGGTGCGGGTGGCGATCGGCAAGCAATGATTTCGGTCATTCGAGGCGCCGTCGAACGGGGAATCACGTTCTTCGATACGGCGCAAAACTATGGCCCCTTCGCGAACGAAGCACTTGTGGGAGAGGCCCTTGCCCCGTTCCGGGGGCAGGTCGTGATCGCGACGAAGTTCGGGTTTCGCTATGAGGACGCCGGATCGGGTCCGAAGAATGTCGGACTTAGCAGTCGCCCGGAGTACATCAAGCAAGGTGTCGAGGGATCTCTCAAGCGCCTTCGTGTCGATTCGATCGATCTCTTCTACCAGCATCGCGTGGATCCTGACGTTCCGATCGAAGACGTGGCCGGTGCGGTGAAGGATCTCATTCAAGCCGGCAAGGTGAAGCACTTCGGCATGTCGGAAGCCGCCGCGCGCACAATTCGTCGCGCGCATGCGGTACAGCCGGTAACCGCCGTTCAGAGTGAGTATTCCCTGTGGTGGCGTCGTCCTGAAGAGGAAGTCCTGTCTACCCTGGAAGATCTCGGAATTGGGTTTGTTCCGTACAGTCCACTCGGGAAAGGTTTCCTGACGGGCAGGATCGGTCAGAACACGACCTTCGCCGCCACGGACATCAGAAGCCGCATTCCTCGCTTCTCGCCGGAGGCGATGAAAGCAAACCAGGCGCTGGTGGATGTGATCGCCGCTGTCGCCAAACAGAAGCAGGCGACATCCGCACAGATTGCCCTGGCGTGGCTGCTTGCACAGAAGCCGTGGATCGTTCCCATTCCTGGCACAACCAAGCTCGAGCGCGTGGAAGAGAACATCGGGGCTACCGATGTCGAACTGACGCCGGACGACCTCGTGCAGATCAATGCATCAGCAGCGCGAATCGCTGTGCAGGGTGAGAGGTATCCCGAAGAGTTGGAACGGTTGACGTATCGGTAAGCGCTCAGGAAGACGTCGGAACTCGGTCCGCGGAAATCCATTCACAAACAAACAAACGAAGGAAGGGAATTCTCCATGTCGTCATCAGTATCGGCCATAATTGCAAGCCCCACCCTCACCTTAAAGGGCGGCGTGGCGATGCCCGCCCTGGGCCTCGGAGTGTTTCAGAGTTCACCGAAACAGACGGGGGATGCGGTCGAGTCCGCGCTCAAGGCAGGATATCGCCTCATCGATACCGCCGCCGCCTACCAGAATGAAAAGCAAGTCGGCGAAGGGATCAGGCGAAGCGGAGTTGACCGCTCGGAGATCTTTGTCACAACCAAGCTGTGGGTCACAAACTATGGCTACGACAGCGCGCTTCGGGCATTTGACGTGAGCTTGCGGAAACTCGGGCTGGACTACCTGGACCTGTACCTCCTGCATTGGCCCGTCCCCTCAGATTTTGATCGGACGGTCCGGTCATACCAGGCAGCCGAGAAGCTCCTCGCCGACGGAAGAGTTCGGGCGATTGGAGTATGTAACTTTGGTCCTAAGCACTTGGAGAACCTGGTATCCCGGACGGAAGCCGTGCCTTCGGTCAATCAAGTGGAGTTGAATCCCTTCTTCACGCAGCACGCGGTACGCGATGCGGATGGGAAGTACGGGATCGTCACGCAGTCCTGGTCTCCAATCGGAGGCGTAAACTTCTACTGGTCGTCTGATCCGGATGCGGCAAAGAACCCGCTCAGGCACCCGGTGGTTCTGAAGATGGCAGAGCAACACCGAAAGACGCCCGCCCAGATCATTCTCCGCTGGCATCTAGAGCATGGGCTCTCGGCCATCCCGAAATCCGTGCGGCCGGCGAGAATCGCGGAGAACATCGACATTTTCGATTTCTCGCTGACACCGAACGAGGTGGCGGCATTGGATAACTTGGACACTGGAGTGCGCGGCGGGCCTGACCCGGAGGTCTTTAGTTCAGCCACGGCTCGCGTCACGATCGAAGACGAACTCGGGAGTTAAGGAAATGAACTATCCGTTTGAGAACAAGGTTGCTTTGGTCACCGGCGCGGGCGCCGGCATTGGTTTGGCTGCAGCGCAAGCTTTCGCGGAATCCGGAGCGGCGGTGGTCATATCGGATATGAATCGCACCGCCGCGGAAACCGCCGCCGCGGAACTGAGAACAGCAGGAAGGAAAGCAATCGGCGTTCGGTGCGATGTATCGGACGAAGCGGAAGTTGCCGCTGCAGTGAATCGGGCAGTTTCAGAGTTCGGAAGTCTCGACATTGCGTTCAACAATGCAGGTATTCATGTCGCCAAGGTGGAGACCGCTGATGTCGAGACAGCCGATTTCGACCGAATTGTAGCAATCAATCTCCGCGGCGTCTTCTGCTGCATGAAACACGAGTTGCGGCAGATGCGAACACAGGGAAGCGGCGTCATCGTGAATACTTCGTCCCAAAGCGGCTTCGTTGGTATCGCTGGACTTAGCGCCTATACCGCATCGAAGCACGGTGTGATTGGCTTGACCAAAGCCGCCGCCCTTGAGTACGCGGATCAGGGCATCCGCATCAACGCAATTTGCCCCGGCACGGTCGAAACACCGCTGGTGAAAGGACTCATGGAGCGAGAGCCTGGCCGTCTCGACGAAGTCATCAGGGATATCCCAATGGGCCGGATGGCACAACCGGAGGAAATCGCGTCAGCTGTGCTGTGGCTGTGCAGCCCCGGTGCAAGTTTCATGACTGGCCAAACGCTGACGCCCGACGGAGGCTACACCTCCAGATAGGTCAGCCGAAACAAGATTCGAGAAGGAGTTTCAAGATGCCAAGCAGACGAGAGTTCCTGTCCGCCGCGGCAGCGGCAGTAGGCGCGTTGTCTTTCCCAGGCGTCCTTGCGGCGCAATCGTCCGCCAATAGCGGCTCGGCCCGCAATGCGCTCGCCGCGGTGAGTCCCCTGACCAAGCTGAACAACGGTGTCGAGATGCCCGTATTCGGAGTGGGCACTTACGCCCTTCCAACGTTTCAAGCAGCGGAGGTCATCCGCTTCGCACTGAACAACGGGTACCGGCTGATTGACACGGCGGCCAACTATGGCAATGAGAAGGAAGTGGGCGAAGGAATTGCGAGCAGTGGCGTGCCGCGCTCCGATGTATTCGTGACCACGAAGTTGTGGCTGGAGCACTATGGCTACGATGCGGCGATGCGCGCCTTCGATGAGAGCCTGCGAAAGCTGAAGTTGGATTACCTTGATCTCTACCTTCTGCACTGGCCACAGCCGGTGGATTTTGAGAAGACGATCGCTTCCTACAAGGCTCTGGAGAAGCTCTACGCCGACAAACGAATTCGTGCAATCGGCGTCTCCAACTTCAATGCCGACCATCTGCAATTGCTTAGGGACCGCACGGAGATTGTTCCCGCGATCAATCAGGTCGAGGTGCACCCCTACCTGTCTCAGGAAGCTGTCGTGAAGGCGAACGATCGCTATGGCATCAAGACAGAGTGCTGGTCGCCCATTGGCGGCATCTTCACGAATCACCCAAGAGACGCCGCAAATGTGGTGCACCTGCTTGAGGACCCCGTCGTCGTCAAACTCGGGCAGAAGCACAGAAAGACTCCGGCACAGATCGTATTGCGCTGGCACAATCAGCACGGCCGGATCGTGATCCCAAAGTCGCAGCACTATGAACGATTGCTGAAGAATATCGACATCTTTCGATTTGAGCTAAGCGCCGAGGACATTGCGGCGATCGATGGGCTGAACCGGAACCTTCGCGGCGGCCCCGATCCGAACGCGTTTGATCTGGCGGCTTTCAAGGCGGCGGCCGAGAAGCGCAGAAGCGCTCTTGATTAGCTGAGCAATTTGCAAGAAATGGAGAACATCCGATGGAAACAACAGTTGCAAAGAGCCCGACCCTGACACTGAACAACGGCATCAAGATGCCGGCTCTTGGGCTCGGCGTCTTTCTGAGTGCGCCCGAGGAGACGGCGGAGGCGGTCACGACGGCGATCGCCGATGGCTATCGGCTCATCGACACGGCGGCTGCCTATCAGAACGAACGGCAAGTCGGAGAGGGCGTGAGGCGAAGCGGCATCCCTCGTTCCGAAGTATTCATCACAACCAAGTTGTGGGCGAGCGACTACGGTGCGGAACGTACTCTCCGGGCGTTTGATATCAGCCTGAGAAAACTCGGCCTCGAGTACGTGGACCTGTATCTGCTTCATTGGCCGATTCCCTCGGACTTTGGTGCGACGGTGGAGGCCTATCGGGCCTGCGAGAGACTCCTCGCCGAAGGGCGGGTTCGGGCCATCGGAGTTTCGAACTTCGGTCCGAAACACCTGGAGCAGTTACGCGAGTTGACGGCAGTCGTCCCCGCGGTCAATCAAGTGGAGTTGCACCCGTTCTTTGCGCAGCGGGATTTGCGAGACGTTCATGCCCGCCTCGGTATCGTCACGCAGGCCTGGTCGCCGATCGGCGGGATATTCAACTTAACACCGGACGCAGCAAGCCGTCCGCTTGACCACCCGGCTATCTCTACGCTTGCAGGGAAGTACGGCAAGACGCCCGCCCAGATCATTCTCCGCTGGCATCTAGAGCATGGGCTCTCGGCCATTCCGAAATCCGTGCGGCCGGAGAGAATCGCGGAGAACATCGACATTTTCGATTTCTCGCTGACACCTGGCGAGGTGGCGGCAATCGACAGATTGGACACCGGCGAGCGCGGTGGTCCTGACCCGGAGACAGTGGACGCGACAACGTTTCCTGTCACGATCGAAGACGAATAGTGCGAGAGGTGCGGCAATGAGCGGTTGGAACCAAGACGAACTGCGCCGGATCACCGATGCGGACGATCTGCATATCGCACCGCTTCGGGAAGACGGCGTGACCTATGGCACTCCTACATGGATCTGGTCCGTGCGCGTGGGCAACGAGCTTTATGTGCGCCCGTATAACGGAAAGAAATCGCGGTGGTACCGGGCCGCGTTGCGTCAGAAGTTCGGGCGAATTACGGCTGTCGGCATGACGACGGAGGTCCTGTTCGAACCGGTGGATGGTCAGCTCAATGATCGCGTTGATACGGCCTACCGCGAGAAGTACCGGGGTAGCCCATACCTTGAACCGATGATCAGCGCTCGTGCCAGGTCCGCGACAATTCGCATCGAACCTCGCAGTGATCGCGGAAACGAGAAGGAGTAAGGGAATATGCCGCACGTGATCATCAAGCTGTGGCCCGGCAAGTCCGAGATGCAGAAGGCGGAACTCGCCGGAAGAATCACAAAGGATGTGATGGAGGTTCTTCATTACGGCGAGGAATCCGTCTCGGTCGGAATTGAAGAAATTAGCGCCGCGGAATGGGCGGAAAAGGTCTACGGGCCGGACATCGTCAACGCGCCAGGCAGGCTTTACAACGAACCTGGCTACCGCATGTAGAAGTATTGGAGGAAGCATGAAAAGACTGGCTGCAATCCTTACGATCTGCTGTGCGCTGGCCATCGCACAGGCTCAACCGGAGGGGATCACGGTCACTCGAAAGGCCTCGCAGCCTTCGAGGCAAGGCCCCGCTGAGCACTTTACGGGCACAGTCCGTGTCGATCCATTGTTCTCGGCGATTGAACCGTCCCGCGTCTCCGCCGGATTGGTCACTTTTGAGCGGGGCGCGCGAACGGCGTGGCACACCCATCCGCTCGGTCAAGTCCTCATCGTGACCGCTGGCACGGGATGGGTGGGCCATTGGAACGGCCCCGTTCAAGAGATGCGGGAAGGAGATGTGGTTCGCATACCCCCTGGCCAGAAGCACTGGCACGGTGCAACGCCTGAGACACGCCTCACTCATATCGCCCTTCAAGAGCATCTCAACGGGACGGTTGTCGATTGGATGGAAAAGGTAACAGAGGAGCAATACACGATGGCACAGACACGCGAAGAATCCGGCCCCGCGCCGTCATCCGGAACGACAATCGGCGATGGGCGAACAGTAACAAATGAAGACTTGCGGAGCGTTGCACCGGCTTTGGAAGAGTTCACCCGAAACCGCCTCAATGGTGAGGTATGGAATCGTCCCGGACTTTCTCCGCGCGACCGAGGCATCGTAACCCTTGCCGCCCTGGTCGCGCGCAATCAGACCGCGGCTTTGCCGGACGCGCTCAAACAGGCGCTCGACAGCGGGGTGAAGCCACGCGAGGTCTCGGAACTCATAACACATCTGGCCTTTTACACTGGCTGGGGAAATGTACTTGGCGCGGTGGCCCCGGTGAAAGAGGTCTTTGCCGCCCGCGGTATCGGAACCGCTCAGCTTCCCGCAGCCGAGGAGAAACTCCTCCCGCTGAATGAAGCGGCGGAAGCGCAGCGGGCCTCCCACGTGCAGGCCAGCTTTGGACTAGTTGCTCCAGGCGTTGTGCAGTATACGACGGAGTTGCTCTTTCGCGATCTGTGGCTGCGGCCGGGGTTGGCACCGCGTGACCGCAGTCTGGTAACTGTCAGTGCGCTGATCGCCTCCGGACAGGTGGCGCAGATTCCCTACCACCTCAACCGGGCCATGGACAGCGGCCTCACCCAGGAACAGGCTTCCGAGGCGCTCACGCACCTGGCGTTCTATGCGGGCTGGCCTAACGTCTTTTCCGCTTTGCCCGTTGTCAAGGATGTCTTTGAAAAGCGAGCCCACTAAAGGAGATTGGCAATGAGAGGAACTGTTCTTTACGGACCGGGCGACATCCGGTTTGAAGATCGTGAGGATCCGAAGATCATCGATCCGACGGATGCAATCATACGCATGGCGGCAACATGCGTCTGCGGATCGGATCTCTGGCCCTATCGGGGATTGCAGCCTCTGAATGGTCCGACGCCGATGGGGCATGAGTACTGCGGCTTTGTGGAAGAGGTGGGGAGCGCCGTCACGTCCATCAAACCGGGGCAGTTTGTGGTCGGCTCCTTCGCGACTTCCGACAATACATGCGCGCACTGCCGGTACGGCTATCAATCCTCGTGCGCGCAGCGAGAGTTCATTAGCAGAGCGCAAGCACCCTACCTCCGTGTGCCGCTGGCCGACGGAACGCTGGTCCCGTCACCGGGAGGCGCTCCTTCGGCGGATCTCCTGCCGAGCCTGCTCACGACCTCCGACGTCCTCGGCACCGGCTGGTATGCGGCCGACGCGGCCAATGTGAAGCCGGGCGTCACGGTGGTGGTTGTGGGCGACGGCGCGGTCGGCCTCATGGGCGTGCTCTCGGCACGGCAGATGGGTGCGGAAAGAATCATTGCCATGAGCCGCCATGAATCCCGGCAGAAAATCGCCCTCGATTTTGGCGCGACGGATATTATTACCGAGCGCGGGGACGAGGGCGTCGCCCGCATCAAAGACCTTACCAAGGGGGTGGGCGCGGACTCCGTACTGGAGTGTGTCGGCACTCAGGAATCGATGATGCAAGCCATTCACTCGACCCGACCCGGGGGGTTCGTTTCCTTTGTCGGCGTTCCGCACGGCGTGGAACTGAACGGGCAACAGCTCTTCTTCAGCCACGTTCACCTGCACGGTGGTCCGGCACCGGTGCGCCGCTACCTGCCCCATCTCATGGGCCTCGTACTCAACGGAGAGATAATGCCTGGGAAGGTGTTTGACTTGACGTTGCCCCTGGATCAGGTGGCGGAAGGCTACCGTGCAATGGACGAGCGCCGCGCCATCAAGACGCTGCTTCAGCCTTAAGCGATTGGGGTCTCGGATAAGGAGGAAATCGGTATGGAAATCAAACGAATCGGCTCTCAGGAATCTCGAAAAGGGCCCGCGGATTGGTTTACAGGGGCGGTACGGATTGACCCGCTTTTTCAGGCGCCCGACCCCGCGCGCGTACAGGCGGCGAGCGTTACGTTCGAACCGGGTTCCCGCACTGCGTGGCACACCCACCCCCTCGGGCAAACGCTGATAATCACCGCCGGCTGCGGCTGGGCACAGCGAGAAGGCGGACCGGTGGAAGAAATCCGGCCGGGAGACGTCGTCTGGTTCCCCCCGGGAGAGAAGCACTGGCACGGGGCCTCCCCTGGCACCGGCATGACCCATATCGCCATCCAGGAGAGCCGCGACGGGAAGACGGTCGAGTGGATGGAGCACGTCACCGAAGAGCAGTATCGGAAGTAATTGAGGGCTGGGCCGTTCCGGAGGGACCAACGAATGGGACACAGCAAGACAATGCTATTCGGCGCATCGGCTCTCATGCTTTCCCTGCTGTGGCCGTGGGAGCGTATGTACTCTGAGGAGAAAATAACTCCTATCGTGCGTTTGGCGGAACTTGAGATCGATCCTGCTCAGTTGGAACAGTACAAGGAATTCCTCGAAGAAGAGATCGAGTCCACCACCCGCCTGGAACCGGGTGTCCTGACCCTATTTGCCGTTTCGTTGAAGGAGGATCCGAACCAGATACGGATCTTCGAAACGTATGTTGACCTCGCGGCCTACGAGGCTCACCTGAAGACTCCGCACTTCATCCGCTACAAAGAAGGAACCCGGAATATGGTAAGGTCGCTGCGCCTCCTGGAGACAGACACCATCCGCCTTGGTGGTGCCAACTCCAAGCGGTAGGGCAAACTCACACGCACTTGCCCCTTAACGCAAAAAGCCCGCCGGAGTGGCGGGCTTTTTGGTATGCCGGTTGGGGCATGAAGAATAATTGGGCGACTTCCTACTCTCCCACACACTTGCGCATG
>JACTMJ010000020.1 GCA_014584705.1 Acidobacteriota bacterium
GTGATCGCCGCCGTCAGCGTCGTCTTCCCGTGATCAATATGCCCGATCGTCCCAATGTTGACGTGCGGTTTGCTGCGGTCGAATTTCTCTTTTCCCATGTGGACTCCGTGACTCCCGAGGTTATGTTGCTTCCCGAAGTTCGTCTATTGCCCAGATGCCGGCAGAACCTTCGGAAGCCCGTCGAATTCAAGACTATCCAGGCCCCCGCGGAGCTTCGAGATCCCGAGGGGGGTTCCGATTTTTTCAATCGGAGCGGTCACCGGGATATCCCGGCACGCAGATCCTTGAAACTGGCGCGAGCCTCCCGGCCGCGGACAGCAAAAAGCAGGCTGAAACGCCTGCCGGACGTCCGACGAAATTGTTTCCGATCGGTTGGCTCGGGGGCTTCTCCGCGGAGAAGCCCCCAATCCTGGAGCTGATGACCGGGATTGAACCGGTGACCTCGTCCTTACCAAGGACGCGCTCTACCAGCTGAGCTACATCAGCAAACCCGCTTCCGGCGAGCCGCAAATTCTTTCTCGCGGCCACTTTTCGTGCAATGCACCGGCAAAGACTTCAATAAACTCTGGTGGACAGGGAAGGATTCGAACCTTCGTAGCTCGCAAGGAGCGACAGATTTACAGTCTGTTGGTTTTAACCACTCACCCACCTGTCCGAACTTTACAGCCAAGGCGTGAGCGATCCCTGGACAGCACCTCGCCGCGCTGGCACCCCCCGCTCGCATCGACTCCGGCATCTTCCGACAAACCCGCCGTCCGCGCCGCCACCTTTCGGCGGCCGGCTCCGGAACCCGGCGAACCGGACATCCGTTCCCGCTGCAAGTGGAGCCGGCGAAGGGATTCGAACCCCCGACCCTCTGATTACAAATCAGATGCTCTACCAACTGAGCTACGCCGGCGCTCGAAACCTTCGATTGTACCAGATCCGCGACGGTTCCGGCCGTCACTCAACGTCTTCGCCGCGCACATTCTTCAACCGGCGCATTCTTCAATGCGCACAACCGCGAAACCCGGCACAATCAGGGACGCAACAAGCAAAACTCTGGAGCGGGAGACGAGGATCGAACTCGCAACATTCAGCTTGGAAGGCTGACACTCTACCAATTGAGCTACTCCCGCTCACCCGCCGGAAAAACCGCCGCGACCGAAGGCCATTGACAGCTTTCCCCCGACTCTTCATTTTACGAATCGGAACGCGGACGGTCAATCATCGGGCAAAGAAACGCACCGGAAAGGCCGGAGGCGCGCCCCGCCCGCCACGGCGCGCGGCCGCGGCGCTAACCGCGAACGAGGTTCTTCACGCCATCGCGCTCCTTCTGATAGTCCTCGTACGGACCCTGGAAATCTTCGACCTGGCCATCGGAGAAGTGCCAGATGCGCGTTGCCACCTCGTCGATCAGGTCATGGTCATGCGTCACGAGCAGCACCGTACCTTCGTACTTCTGCAGGGCGATATTGAGGGCGTTGATCGCTTCGAGATCAAGGTGGTTGGTGGGCTCGTCGAGCACCAGAAAATTCGGCTTCTGCAGCATCAGGCGGCAAAAGATCAGCCGCGCGGCTTCGCCGCCCGATAGCTTGTCCGTAATCTTGAGGGCATCGTCGCCGCTAAAGAGCATCTGGCCGAGCAGACCGCGCAGTTCCTGCTGGGTAGCCTTGGCGTCGAACTCGTTCAGCCAGTCGATCACGGTCATCCCCTTGCGAATCGAATCGGAGTGATCCTGCGCGAAATAGCCAGCATGGACTTCGTGGCCCCACTTGACCTCTCCCGAATCGATGGGGAAGCTGAGATCGGCCGCATCCAGATAACCGGTTGCGTTGCGCAGCAGCGACCGGAGCATGGTGGTTTTCCCCGCCCCATTGCGCCCGACCAGAGCGATTTTCTCGCCGCGAGAGATGCTTGCGGTGAAATTCTGGAAGACCTTGAGATCACCATACGATTTTGAAAGGCCCTCGATTTCGAGGGGATGGCGTCCGGAAGGGCGGCTCATCTCAAAGCGAATGTACGGGCGCTGGATATTCGACCGCGCCAGCTCCGCGCTTTGCAACCGCTCCACTTCCTTGCGGCGGCTGGTGACCTGCGAAGAGCGCGTGCCGGCCGCAAAACGCGCAATGAATTCGTTCAATTGTGCAATTTTCTTCTCGCGCTGCGCATTATCCGCTTCGATTCGCGAGCGAATCTGCGTCTTCGCCATCACCATATCGTCGTAACCGCCGTTATAGAGAATGACGGTTTCGTAGTCGATGTCCGCGGTGTGCGTGCAGACCTCGTTGAGGAAGTGGCGATCGTGCGAAATCACGATCAGGCAGCCCTCGTAGTGGGTCAGGTAGTTCTGCAGCCAGTGAATCGAATCGAGATCGAGGTGGTTGGTGGGTTCGTCGAGCAGCAGAGCCCCGGGGTTTCCAAATAGCGCCTGCGCCAGCAGCACGCGTACCTTCTGCCCGCCCTGCAATTCGCTCATGCGGCGCTCGTGACAGGTCTCGGGCACGTCCAGGCCATCGAGCAGAATCGCGGCGTCGCTTTCGGCCGTGTAGCCATCTTCCTCGCCCACAATGCCTTCGAGTTCACCGAGCCGCATACCGTCTTCGTCGGTAAGCGCGGAAGGGTCCTTTGCGTAGAGCGTTTCCCGTTCCGCCAATGCCGCCCAAAGCGTCTGGTTCCCCATCATCACGACGTCCAGGACGCGCTGGTCTTCATACGCGAATTGATCCTGCTTAAGAACGCCGAGCTTTTTCGGCCGAACCACGGACCCTTTCGAGGGTTCCAGTTCGCCGGTGAGGATCTTCATCAAGGTCGACTTGCCCGCTCCGTTCGGTCCGGAGATGGCATAGCGGCGGCCAGCCAGAAAGTTGACGGATACGTCTTCAAACAGAATTTTCGCGCCGAAACGCATGGAAACGTTATTCAGAGAAAGCAAGAGGCGTAGGGTTCCTTTGGGCCGAGGAGTGTCCGCGCGAATGGCGGCCTGACGAAGCAGCGGCTAACTTTGATTATACCGCGAGGGTGTCCTTCCCCCTTTCCGAACCGGGACGCGGGGCCGAGCTTTCGCGCGGGAACGATTGCCGTCCGCGAGGGTGGCGGAGGATAACGTCAAGGGCAACCGCCCTCGAAATCGTTCCGGTCAAGACAAATGCCCGCCTTACGGGCGATGCTACAATGAAAGCTCGATGAAGATCGCGATTGGGGCTGACCACGCCGGATATCCCATGAAGAATGAAATGGTTGCACGGCTGAGGGGCCTCGGGCACGAGGTCGCCGACGTCGGCACTTTCTCTTCGGATTCCACCGACTATCCAGACTATGCCGCGCAAGTCGCCCGAAGGGTGGCACGCGGCGAATCCGATCGCGGCATTCTTGTTTGCTCCACGGGGATCGGCATGAGTATCGCCGCGAACAAGGTGGACGGAGTGCGAGCCGCGGTTGGGAGTTCGGATGAGGAAGTGCGGCTGGCGCGGACCCACAATAACGTGAACGTGCTCACGCTTGGCGCCAATTTCACCAGCCTCGACGCGGCGAACCGTTGGGTGGATATCTTCCTCGAATCGCCCTTTGAAGGCGGCCGGCACGAACGCCGGGTGACCAAGATGATGGCTCTCGAATCGGACACGCCCGGCAGTGCGCCGGGCGACGCGACTCCGCACCGCTAATCTGGGCCGCGCCAGTGGCGCGGGCCGTGACCGCTACACGCGAAAGTGAACCGCAGGCATGACTGAACAGCAAAGACTCGCAAGACCGCTCTCGGAAGTGGATCCGGAAATCATGGACGCGATCCGCAAGGAGACCGAGCGCCAGAACAACAATATCGAACTGATCGCCAGCGAGAACTTCACCTCGGAAGCGGTGATGGAGGCCACATCGAGCGTATTCACGAACAAGTACGCCGAAGGTTATCCGGGACGCCGCTATTACGGCGGATGCGAGTACACCGATATTGTGGAGACGCTTGCGATCGAACGCGCCAAGAAGCTGTTCCGCGCCGAGTATGCGAACGTGCAGCCGCATTCCGGCTCGCAAGCGAATCAGGCCGCATTTGCCTCCGTTCTCAATCCCGGAGACACGATCCTCGGGATGCGTCTTGACCACGGAGGACACCTGACCCACGGTCATCCGCTCAATTTCTCCGGCAAGCTCTATCATGTCGCGGGCTATGGGGTGGAAAAAGAGAGCGAACGCATCGATTACGACGAACTCGCCCGCGCCGCCGAAGAGCATAAGCCAAAGCTGATCATCGCGGGCGGAAGCGCCTATTCGCGGATCATCGATTTCGCGCGCTTCCGCGAGATCGCGGATGCGGTGGGCGCGGTGTTCCTGGTGGATATGGCGCACTTCTCCGGATTGGTGGCCGCGGGCATCTACCCGAACCCGTGCGACTATGCCGACATCGTGACCTCCACGACCCACAAGACGCTGCGCGGACCGCGCTCCGGCGTCATTCTGGCAAAAGAGAAGTACGCGAAGGACATTAACCGCTGCGTCTTCCCTGGAGCCCAAGGCGGCCCGCTGGTTCATATCGTCGCGGCCAAAGCGACCTGTTTCCTTGAAGCGATGACGCCGGAGTTCGTGGAGTATCAGAAGCAGGTGGTGCGCAACGCCCAGGCTCTGGCGGGGACATTGGCGGAGCTCGGCTTCCGGATTGTTTCCGGCGGCACGGACAGCCACGTGATGCTGGTGGACGTGTTCAGCCAGCAAATGCGCGGCAAGGAGGCGGAAGAGGCGCTCGACCGCGCGCGCATCACCGCGAACAAGAACGCGATTCCGTTCGACCAGAATCCGCCGCTGAACCCGAGCGGCATCCGCCTGGGCTCCCCCGCGGTGACGACGCGCGGTTTCGGCGAGGCCGAAATGCGCGAGGTAGCATCGTGCATCGCCGCCGCTCTTCATGGGCGGGAGAGCGAGAGCGAACTCGAAGCGGTGCGCCGCCGGGTGCAGACGCTTACCGAGAAGTTCCCTCTGTACTCCTGGCGCATGGCGCATGCGTGAGCCCGCGCGGGCGGCGCCGGTCCACAATCGTCCACACGAGGAGACCCCGGATGCGTATCGTCTTTGATGCGAGACATATCCGCAACTTCGGCATCGGCACCTACATCCGGAATCTGCTGCGGGCGCTTCTCGAGGTGGATACGGTCAACGAATACGTGCTGATCGGATACCGGGAATCGCGCGGGGATTTGCGGATGCTCGCCAAGCTTTCCAGCCGCGTGAGCGTAACGTATTTCGAAGGCCGGGACGACTCCTGGCAGGATCACCTGGCGTTCCCCTGGTTCCTGAGGCGACACCGGGGCGATATCTATCACGTGCCCATTGCGTGGGTTCCGCTCCTGATGCCGAAGCCTTACGTAGTGACGGTCCATGACATCGGTTTTCTGCTGTTTCCCGAGAAGAAGGACTGGCGGATGCAATGGCGGGAGCGTCTGATCGGCCGCGGACTGCGACGGGCAAGCAAGGTGATCGCCGTCTCCGGAGCCACCCAGCGCGACGTCCAGCAATTTTTCAATATCCCGGCGGAGCGGCTGCACCGGATTTACGATGCGCCGGACCCCGACCTGTTTCCCGTCCGGGCCGACGAAGAACCTTCACGTCCGAACCGGGTGGCGCATCGCAAACAACTGCTGGAACGGTTTCAGATCGACTCGCCGTTCCTGCTTTATGCCGGAAGCGTGCGCCCGCAGAAGAACCTCCCGCGGTTGATTGAGGCTTTCTCCGTTCTGCGGGCGGAACTCACGAAACATCCGCACTACGGCCGGCTGAAACTGCTGATTATCGGCGACGAGATTTCCAAGAACCCTTCCGTCCGGTTGGCGGTGCTGCATACCCGGCTGGAGGATTCGGTCCGCTTTCTCGGCTTTGTGCCGGACGATACGCTGCGGGTATTTTTTGAGGCCGCGGAGGCCTTCGTTTTCCCTTCTCTTTACGAGGGTTTCGGACTCGCCCCGCTTGAGGCGATGATGGCCGGTACGCCCGTGGTGGCATCCAATGTTAGCGCGCTTCCCGAAGTGCTGGGCGATGCGGCGAAGTTCGTGAATCCGGAGAATGTCTTCGAAATCTCACGCGGAATTCACGATGTGCTGCTCGATGCCGAACTGCGCAATTCCCTGATTGAGAAAGGGTTCGTGCAGGCGCGCAAGTACAGTTGGCTGGAAGCCGCCAGGCAGGTGGCGGAGATTTACCGGCAAACCGCGCAAAGGCTGTAGCGGCAGAAAAAATGGTTCACGCCCTCGTTCGCTGCGCAATCCCGCACCCGCTCGGCCCTCTCAATCGCCTTCCGCGGGAGAGGAGAATGAGAGATTCAGCGATCGCATCCGGCGGATCGTGAGAACAACGACACCAACCGGAAAGATCACGTTCCCCTCCTCCACCCCCCCCCCCGGAAGAATTGCCCGAGGCCGGAGCGTCCCCTGGTTTGTGGATGTACCAAGCCCCATTCGATTCCATCACGCGCGGGGATAACGATGTCTCTTGCCGCACTCGCGGTGGAAGTGGATTCATGGCGATGACGACGAGGTCGTCGCGAATCAACAACGGTTCGAGGGTAGAGTCGTGTGCCAGGCGGGCCGCGCGGAGCGCGCAGTCCTTCGGAATCTCCCGCCGGTGCAAGGGCAGGTATTTCGGGGATGGCATCGCCTTCGGCGAGGGGAAGCCGGGGCCAAGCAATCCGGACAGGATCGGGACCAGGACGACGGGTTCCGTGGCGGTGGGGTGGCGGAAACTGGCACCGGCCGTTTCCGTTGAAGCTGCGTCGCCCGCTTCAAGTTCCATCAACACGGCGATATCGAGCGAAAGCGCGGCAAGAAGCCGATCGGCAACATCTGGATGCAGCCCCCGCTTTCCCATGAGGATATGGTGCATGTGGGGTTGAGAAATCCCGGAAAGCCGTGCCAGCCCGCTTTCTGTTAGCTGGCCGTTCCGGATTCGGAGTCTCGCCTCGCCAAGGAGGCAATCGAGCAATCGGTGGAATCCCAAATCAAGTCCAGTAAGGCCTATTTCACTAAGAAATAAGTGCCCCGTCCAGAACCATTTGCACCCGAATGGGCACCAGCCGCGTGTCGCGGGCGCTTTCTCTTTGCTCCTGTAAGTAGCTGAATCTGGCGGCCTTAACCGGCTGATAGTACTAAGTACTCACTTTGTGCCAAATTTGGCTGGAAACGAGTGTTACTCGACGGGAACGGCCCGCTAGGATTTCAGAAGAGTTCGTTACATGTCCGCAAGGACTCGTCGAACCGACGTTAGCAGAAAAAGGCAAGAGTTTTTTTATGGAATGGACCCGATCGGAAACGATTGCTCTCGCAAAACATTCCTGTACGCTTTGCCATGGTATTGGATTGCGTCCAAGTTGGGGACAGAGTTCTGCTCCCTGCAATTGCGTGTTGCGCGCAATTTTTCGCGCTTGTTATGTGCGTTTTCGGCACTGCTCTGATAAGCCGCAGTGCACCACTCAGGTAAGTTTGGAATATGTGCCCGGCACCGGGGGAGACGCGGCCGTCATGTACGACCGGAAATATGAGGAGTACGCGGCGGACTTTGTGCTCATCGCGAAGCGAACGCTGAATGAAGCGGAGTTTCGCCTCTTTAAGTTTCACTACCTTCTGGGAGCGGATTGGAAGCTGTGCTGTGCGCGGCTAAAGATGGATCGCGGAGGGTTCTTCCACGCGGTCTATCGCGTGCAACAAAAGCTGGGGCGGGCGTTCCGGGAAACGGAACCTTACGGTATTTTCCCTCTATATCACTATTTTGCGGACGAGCGCCGCGAAGCGCGGGATACGAAGAAATGGATACCGGACGCCGGCACGGGCGGAAGCGGCGCGGAGCGGCGGGATCCCCCTCGAATCCCGCCGGGGAGGATGAGGGAGGGGAAACCGGGGGAGCAACCCTCCATTCGCGGGAGGCGTATCGCATAGCGAATGAAAGCCAGCCGAAAGTGCCTGCCATAGCGATGCACGCCCGAAAACGGCGAGTCCTTGGCAGGTACTTCCCGACGGAAACGATTCCCCGCCCGCGACTCCGCCTTGAAGTCCTGGCAATGGCGACTAGGGCAGAATCTTGGGGACAATGACGCGCACACCAACTTCGTCCATCGTCTGCCTGAGTTCTTCCAGCATCCGGTCGCCGCTGAAGGTGCCAACAATGGCTCCGCCCGACCCGGCGAAATTGGAGGTGGCCCCCACCGCCCGTGAACGGCGGATCATTTCCATGTTGCCCTCGCTGATCTTGTAGATCGTGGTTCTCAAATCGAAATTCTCGTTGATGAGGCGGCCCAGCAGGGCTGTGTCTCCGCGAAGCAGCGCCGCGCGGCCGCTTTCGGCGATCTCCCCCCACTTCCGCATGGCATCCACAACCGCCTTTTCCCCGTTGATCCAGCGCGCGCGCACGTTATTGTGGAAGACCTCCGTGCCCTCGCTGAGGCTGGTCCTGTAAGCGACATACAGGTTTGGCAGGAGGGCCGGGTCCAGCGATTCGTAGCTGCCGAATCCGTCGCGTTCCATCTTCTCGCGGTTGAAATCCATGTAGACCAACCCCTCGTAGACCTGGATGACGCGATCCTGCGGCCCGGCGGCCACGTTCAACTCGCGGGTCTCCGTTTCGAGCACAAGTTTGGCCTGGACGGGCAGCGGAATCGAGATCTCGTAGAACTCACACAGGGCCCGCAGCGCGGCGGTGATGATGGCGCTCGAACCGCCCATGCCCAGTCGCAAGGGGACCGTAGTTTCATACTCGATGGTGAAATTGCGGTCATGCAGCGTGTGCCCGGTCTCCTGGCAATACTCGACGAAGCGCACGATCAACGCCTGGATGATACGGATGCCGCCGTAGTAGCCCCGCCAGCGGGTGATGGCGTAGAGATCGTCCAGATTCTCAAAGATCGGCATATCCGCCTTGGAAGGGCGGATCTCCAACCGGGCGCTGGGCCAAAGCACGACGCGCGCCCGAAAATTCCGCACAATCACCGAAATCGTCTTTCCGAAGTAGCCATCGCTCGGGTTGCCCAGCAATCCGGCGCGGGCGTAGGCGTAAGTCTCAATCGCGGAGGAATTCATAAAGAGCGCTCTGGCATACTGAATAGCACATGCGCGCTGTAATTCAGAGAGTTTCTTCGGCAAAAGTGGAGGTGGAGTCGGAAATCGCGGGGGAAGTGGGCCTGGGAATTCTTGTTCTGCTGGGCGTGGAGCGCGGGGACGGAGAGAAGAATGCGGACGCGATGCTCGACAAAGTGACGCATCTGCGCATCTTCCCGGACGACGCCGGGAAGATGAATCGTTCGCTGCGCGACGTCGGCGGAGCTTTGCTGGTGGTGTCGCAATTCACGCTGCTCGGCGATTGCCGCAAAGGGCGTCGCCCGTCGTTTGACCGGGCTGCCCCGCCGGAGGAAGCGCGCTCTCTCTATGAGTATTTCGTCCTCGGCGCGCGGGAGAGCGGCATCCCGACGGCAACGGGCGTCTTCCAGGCGCACATGCTGGTGAGCCTCGTGAACGACGGCCCGGTTACCCTGCTCATCGAAACCTGACTTTCCGCGCGAACGCGCGCTCTTCGTTGCGATCGCTCCCCGGGAATCGGCGTCCGCGGCGGTTTCAACGGCAAGCGTTCCATTTGCCGCAACCGCGCCGATCGGATACCCTGAAACTGACCCATGAGCGTGCTGAGCCGAATCGGAATTGCGATCGAGGAGGACCTCCTTGGCCGGTTCGACGAGCACATCGGCCGCCTGGGATATGAGAACCGTTCCGAGGCGTTCCGGGATCTGGCGCGCGCCGCGCTCACCGAAGACACCGCCCGCAACGACGCGGAAAAGGCTGTGGGGTCGCTCACCCTGCTCTACGATCATCATGTCCCGCAGTTGAGCGGAAAATTGACAGAGATCCAGCATCAATCCGAAAGCAAGATTCTCTCCACCATGCACGTCCACATCACGCACAGCCTGTGCCTCGAGGTGATCGTGCTGCGCGGCGCGGCTGGGGAGTTGCGCGCGCTCGCCGGCGCCTTGGGCAGTTTGCGCGGCGTGCGCCATTCGACGCTGGTGATCGCGGCGGCGGGGGAACTCTAAACCATGCTACCCGCCCTCATTCCGGCCTTCGCGCGGAGCATGCTCCCATGATCGTCGGCGTGGGCGTGGACCTCGCGGAAGTCGCCCGAATCCGCTCCTCGTTCGACCGATTCGGCCCGCGCTTCCGGGATCGAATCTTTACTCCGATTGAGATTGCCTATTGCGAGAGCAAGGCGAACAAGTACGAGCGCTACGCGGCCCGCTTTGCCGCCAAGGAAGCGGGAATGAAGGCAATCGGTACGGGGATGCGAAAAGGCGTTCGCTGGCTGGATTTTGAGGTGGTGAATCGCCCCACCGGAAAGCCCACGCTGCGCTTCCACGGGGTCGCCGCGGCGTATGCCGAACGGCTGGGCGCCGCCAACGTCGCCCTCTCCCTGACGCATACCAGCGAAACCGCCTTGGCGCACGTCATTCTCGAATCCGCGGCATAGCGGCGCGGGAACCACAATCGGGCCGTCTGCATTGGAGACACGGGCCGCGAAGCGCCGTAACGCGAAGCGCCGGAAGGTGGCGCGACGACACGCTCCGCGGCCCGCGCGTTCCCCGTCAGTTCACTTCCAGTTGTTCCCGGCTGGGCAGCGGCGGAAACTTCGCGTGCGGCTCGGTCTGATACCAATACACGACGGACGCGATATCGTCCTGCAACGGAAGATACTCGCCCGAGGAATTCGCCTTCCATCCAAGCGCCTGAATGGTGACCTTCAGATCTTTCTTGAAGCGAACCGGATCCACGATATGCCAGCGGTACATGCCGAACCGCTGCTGGGATGCGTAAACGCCGTCCGGGCGGATCACCTGGTGAAGGCCCGCGTAAGCCGTCGAGAACTCCTGATATTGCTTCGTGGCGCGATTCTCGAAGTTATACGAGCCGCAGAAGTAATCCTCCGTTCCGGTGCCCGCGATCGTGGGAAAGTCCGTGTCTCCGTCCATGTAGAATTTGATCTCGCCCTCTCCCCACCAACCGCGATTGTGGACGCCCCATGCCATGTACGTGCCCACGTACTGGCCCGCGCCCTGGATGCCGTCCACCAGCGTGTAGACGGACTTGAACGGCAGCGGGTTCACGCGGCGGAACTGGGCGTGGAAGTATGCGGCGTCGGAGGGAACCTGGGTAAGGGTGTAGTCAATCTGGTAGTAAAGCACCATGTCCTTGTTATCGATGTTCTCCATGGTGATCCGCGCCTTCTTGCGGAAAGGCATTTGCCAGTAAGAGTTGAAGGCGCTCCCGGGGTTTACCGTGACGGCCAGGGAGTTCAACGGCGCGTATTGCCCCCAACCCATGCCGAAGAAATCGCCCACCGGCACCTCTACCGACGGTTCCGTTTCGCCATCCCAATAGATGCGCAGAATCGAGCAGCGCCAGTTTCCCGTGGGTGTCATCCAGATATGCTGGATGGAACCGGGACCTTCTATCTCGCCGAGCGTGAACGTTGTTCCGCCCTTGATGAGGACGCTCGGGCTTACCTTCCATCCCTGCCCGAGATTCCGCGCCGCGTTCTTTCCTCTGCCCTCCGTCGCCATTCCCCCGCGACCTTTCTCGCCCGTAAAATTTTCCGGGCTGATCGAGCGGGTTTCCGCGTTCGAGAGACGGTAGAGATTATGCAAGCCGGTATCGAGGCCGTTAAACGGCTGGCTTTGCGCCAGCGCCGCCGAGGGCGCAAGACAAATTGTCAGCGCCACGACAAGTAGGGAACAAAAGCGCATCGCAAGAATCTCCTCTTTGAATCACAAAAATTCGGATAAGAACGGTCGATTGTATCAAAATGCGGGCCGGCTTCCGAAGGCGGGAAGCCGAAGAAAAAAGCGGCGCGCCCGTGATTCCGGTGTGCGCCGCGTTGAGGTCTTCAATCTGAACTCCGCGGATCCGCTATCGGTTCGCGGCTGCGGCCACATTCGCGGACGCGGGGAAGGCCGCCGTCCGCAATCCCTTCACGCCGCGCAGAGCCACTTGCCCCTTGCGGCTGAAATCGACGCTTTCCGTCAGGACGCGCATGGATTCCTGGGGCGCGTGGAAGCCCGTGGAGTTCTCCGCCTCGACGAAATCCAGGTAGAACTGCGCCTTGCGCTGGAAGTCCTGCGCAGCCGCCAGTTCCGCGTCGGAGGCACCGGCTTCTTTCGCGGCCTTGATATCGGCGATCAGCGCCATCAGCGCATCCATGGCGATGTTGCGCGCGTTGAAGAAGCGGGTCTGTATCTGCTCCACCCGGTCTTTCATTTCCTGTTCCGGGAAGTGGTGGCAGCCCTGGCAGGCACGATTGATGTTGAGCATGGGGCTGCGGACCTGGTGGTCAGAAACCTTCATACCACCCTCCCGCCGATAGGGCATGTGGCAATCCGCGCACGCCACACCGCTGCGGGCATGAATGCCCTGGTTATACATTTCGAACTCCGGATGCTGCGCCTTCAGCACGGGCGCACCCGTTTCCTTGTGGTTCCAGTCCTTGAACTTGACCTCGTCATAGTAGGCGAGGATGTTATCCACCTTGATGCCCTTCAGCCAGGGATAGGTGAGGCGCTTCTCCGGACCTTTGAAGTAGTATTCGACGTGGCATTGCCCGCAAACGTAGGTCCGCATTTCCTGGGCGGACGCCATCGTGTTGACATCGTAGTTCTCAATGCCCTGGGTGGCCTTGTACGCG
The DNA here is from genome assembly GCA_014584705.1 of Acidobacteriota bacterium. Taxonomy (GTDB): domain Bacteria; phylum Acidobacteriota; class Terriglobia; order Bryobacterales; family Bryobacteraceae; genus JACTMJ01. Next base: position 12,673 of record JACTMJ010000020.1, read on the forward strand.
CGAATCCCCTCGATGAAGGCCGGACGCGTCACGCGGAGTTTCATTGAATCCGCCTGGTGGCAATCGATACAACTCACGGGATGATCGGCGAGTTTCGCGGCCTCCTGGTAAGGCATTGCATTCATCTTGTCGAAACCCTTCATAATGTCGCCGTCGCCGAGCTTCTTGTATATGTTGTAGGTAGAGGCGTGGCAGTTGAGACAAGTGCCGGGCTGATTGAATTCGGTCACGCGGCGGGTATGCGCCTGATCGAAGAGCATATACGCATGCCCACGCTCCTCACGAAAATCGACGCTGAAGGCGTAACCGGCCCACATGGTCTTAAGCCGGGGATCTTCGTCGATCTTGCTCTGCGACATCACGACCTGGCCATCGGCATGGGGCGGGGCCAGGGGCATGGCCTCCGATCCGCCATAGCGGGTCCGCACCATATCCACCGTGCGCTTATAGGAATCGTATTGAAGCGGGAAATTCTTGCCCCACTCCGCCGGGTCAGAGATATCGTCGGTAAGCTTGACCACCTCCGCAAAGGGCGTCCGCGCCTCCTGCTTTCGTTCGAAGATATTCACCAGCAGCGCCGCAACGCCCAACGTCACGAGCGCGCTCAGCACCATGGTGGTGATCAACATCCGGTTCAAGCTGGGGCCTTCTCTCCGCTTTCCCTTGTCTTCACTCATCGCCATTCCTCGCTGTGTGCAATCGTTCTCAAAATCGCTTATGCCTCGCGGCAATGTAGCCAAAATTCGATCTACTTCGCGTGTCCCACCTGGTCATGGCAGGTGATGCAATCCACCCTCTTGCTGTCCACGCGCGTCGCCTGAATCCGTTCGGTAATCTCCGCGTGGCATTTTGAGCAAGCCTCGCGAGTGATCTCGAGATTCCGGCCGTGAATTTGAATGTTGTCCGGGAACCATCCGGTTGTGAACGCCAGAGAATGGAAGAATCCGTTCTGGGCTTTGGTCCAATACTTGGGCACGAACCCGGCTGGCGTGTGGCAATCGTTGCAAACCGCCACGCCGGCGTGGCTCCCCTTCATCCACCCGGCATACTGCTCGTTCATGACGTGGCAGTTGGCGCAAGCCGCCGGGTCGTTCGTCATATAGGACGCCCCTTGCGCGTAGACGAAAGTAAACACGCCCAAGCCGATCGCCAGCCCGGTGGCAAGGGCCAGAGACATCCACAGCATGGATGCGCCAACGACGCCCCGTTGGGATCCTTCAGCCCGTCGTGGTTGGTTGGTGACCAGTTCGTTCATCTCCGCTATCCGTTGACCAATTTTTTCGAATTTCGGAAAATCAGCTTCCGTACTCTGATACTCTACTAGATTCTACATCAAGGTGATTTGGGCATGCACAACTTCGAGCACGTTTTCTCAACATAACGGCGAAAATAAGACCAAATCACCCTTTTCCGCCGTAATCCCGAAGGGAAATCCGGCCGAATGGAGAAATTGACGCGAATGTTATCACAAACCAGACTCCTCAAAGCGTGCTGCCGGAAGCCCGCGATCATCTGCATGTTTCTGATTCTGGGCCTGCAACCGGCGGGACTGACGCAACCCGCAAGTCCAGCCGCGGCGGGCGGCGCCTCTTCGATCGAAATCCATGGCAGCATCCGCTCCCGATTCGAGATGTGGGATTGGTTCGGAGGCACCAGTGAAAGCGCCTACGGCTACTCCGGCAATCTCGTTAGGCTGAGTTTTGCGCAGACGCGCCAGCACACGAACTGGAAGATCGAATTGGCCGCGCCGATCCTGCTCGGGTTACCCGATGACGCTCAGATTTCCGGGGTGAAGGGCCAACTCGGCCTGGGCGCTTCCTACTACGCGGCAAACGACCGGAACAAAAATGCCGCGATGATCTTCTCCAAGCAAGCCTATCTCGAGTTTCACCATCTGGGCGCTGGCCAGCAGCACGCCATCAAACTCGGGCGCTTCGAGTTTATCGACGGCACGGAGTTGACACCCAAGAATGCAACCCTGGCCGCTCTCAAGCGCACACGCGTTAACCAGCGTATTCTGGGCACATTTGGATGGAGCCATGTGGGGCGCAGCTTCGACGGCGCTCACTATAGCTGGAATGGCAAGACCAGCAATGTGATCGTGGTGGGAGCGACGCCCACGAGGGGCGTATTTCAGGTGGACGGTTGGGGATGGAACCGCGTGGCATTCGCATACGGAGCGTACTCCTATGGGTTCACCGCGAAGAAGAACGCTTCCGAAGTGCGCGTTTTCAGTATGTTTTACAGTGACTTCCGGGATGTCCTGAAGACCGACAACCGCCCTCTAGCAATCCGGCAGGCGGATGCGGAGAACATCAATATCACAAGTTTCGGCGGCCATTTTATTCACGCAGCGGAGACCCCCGGGGGCACGCTCGACTTGCTCGTCTGGGGTGTCGGACAAACGGGTTCCTGGGAACGGCTGGATCATCGCGCGGGCGCCGTGGTGCTGGAGGCCGGCTTTCAGCCGAAGGGAATTCCGGCTCTCAAGCCATGGCTGCGAGCAGGCTACTCTCGCACGACGGGGGACGACGACCCATCGGATGGCACTCATAACACCTTCTTCCAGTTGATGCCCACGCCGCGCCCCTATGCCAAGATGCCCTTTTATGACATGGTGAACAACGAGGATCGCTACGCGACGCTGACCCTTCGCCCCCATGCCAGGCTGAGCATCGTAAGCGAGATTCACGCCCTGCGGCTGACATCTCGGGGAGACCTCTGGTACTCCGGCGGCGGCGTTTTTCAGCCCTGGACCTTCGGCTACGCCGGACGGGCAAGCAGCGGTGCGCGCGGTCTTGCCACTCTTGCGGATATCGGCGCGATTCTCACGCTCCACAAGCAGTTTTCGATTGAAGGCTATTACGGCTATGCCAATGGCAAGAGCGTGATGCGCTCCATCTATCCGGACGACAAGAATGGCGCATTCGGGTTCCTCGAAGCCAATTTTACTTTCTAACGACGCTAGGCGTCGGACGGCGAAACCCGCGCCGGCGCCCCTTCGCGTTAGCCTTAGACAATGGCAGATGCTTACGGAGCAACCTTTGCCGCCGGGTGGCGGCTGCGATTCCGGATTGGAATCGTTCTAACGCTGGCGCTGGCGTTCACGGCGGGAGCGGTATTCGCGCAGCCCGCGCCAGAGGCGGAGTCTCCACGCATTGTCCAAGCCCTGTTCCCCCCAGACAATAGCTATACGGTCTACCTGATTTGGCCGGTTGGCATTGATCGCGTGGGCCTCCCCAGGATCGAAGTACGCCGACCAAAGGGAGCGGCGATTCTGCAAATCGACCCCGGCATTGATACGCCTTCTCTGCCGCCGATCTCCGAATTGCGCGTCCGGCGCGCGTCCCGCTTTGCGAAGCATACCGAATGGCAACCGCTTTACGGGGAGCGCAAAAGCTACCCGGACGCTTTCCGCGGCATGCTTCTGCAATTGGCTCCGCGCCGCGGCACACTTCCCGTACTTGAGATTGAGCTGCGTGCCTACAATGAGGGCCTTGCCTGGCGCTTGCTGTTTCCGCAAGGCGAGGTCGCTAGCAGCATCCGGGTGAACGCGGAGACCACGGCCTACACGTTCCCCGAAGGCGCCACGGCGTGGAGCACGAATCGCGCCCAGGCTGAATATCAGCGCGTTCCCGTGGAGAAGATTCAGGAGGGCTGCGAACGCCCGTTGACGCTCGAGTTTCCCGACGGCGGGTTTGGGGCGCTCGCCGAAGCGGGACTCGACGATTTCGCCCGCATGAAGTTCTCCCCCGCCCCGGCGGCCGATGGCAAGCCCCGCATCCGGGCGGTTCTCGATTCCGCATCAGAACTTCCCGTGCCTTCCGCCATGCCGTGGCGCGTGCTGCTGCTTGGCAACAGCGCCGGCCAGCTCTTGGAGCGGAACTACCTGCTGCTCAACCTGAACGAGGTATCGAAAATCGCGGACCCTTCGTGGATCAAGCCCGGCAAGGTCATGCGGGAAGTCACGCTCTCGACGAAAGGCGGCAAGGCGCTGGTGGATTTCGCCGCTGAGCACCGCATCCAGTACATCGAATACGACGCCGGCTGGTACGGCCACGAATACGATGACAAACAGGACGCCCGCACCGTCACGCCAGACCCCGACCGCACGAGCAAGGTCCCAAACTGGGGAGGCTTGCAGCTTCAGGAAGTAATCGACTACGCGAGATCGAAAGGCGTGGGAGTGATTCTTTACGTCAACCGCCGGCACCTTGAACGGCAACTCGACGAGTTGCTGCCGCTCTACAAGAGTTGGGGCGTGGCAGGGTTAAAGTTCGGTTTCGTGAACGTGGGCAGCCAGCAATGCACGCGCTGGCTTCACGACGCAGTGCGCAAGGCGGCTGACCACCAGCTGATGGTGGACATCCACGATGAGTATCGCCCCACCGGGCTGAGCCGCACCTGGCCCAATCTGATGACACAGGAAGGCATCCTCGGCAATGAAGCGATGCCGGATGCCACGCACAACGTCACACTCCCCTTTACGCGGGGCCTGGCAGGAGCGGGCGACTACACGATCTGCTACTACACGCCGCGCATTCGCACGACGCATCCGCACCAGTTGGCCCTCGCCGTGATCATGTACAGTCCATGGCAGTTCGTCTTCTGGTACGACCGGCCTTCCGATTTTGAGAACGAGCCGGAGATGAAGTTCTTCGAACAGCTACCCACGGTTTGGGACGACACGCGCGTCGTCAAGGGCGAGATCGGCAAGTACATCAGCATCGCCCGGCGCAAAGGCAACGAATGGTGGCTCGCGACGGCCAATAACACGGAAGCACGAACACTCGAAGTACCCCTAGGCTTTCTGGATGCGAAGCTGCGCTATGTGGTGGACCTGTACGAAGAGCCCGGCGCGCACAACACCCGTGCAAAGATGTCCCCACGAACGAAGGTGGCTGTGAGTTCGTGTCTCCTTGAAAGCAGAGAGCCGCTCCGGCTGTCGCTGCCCGCGAGCGGCGGACATGCCGCGGTCTTCCGTCCGGTGACCGCGGATGCAAGCGGCTTGCCGCAGCCCTGCGGGCAACTTGGCAGAGGACGTTGATTTCGCCAGGGCCGGAGGAGACCGTCGTTACTGGCACGGTCCGCGCGGAAACTCCCCATGGCGATTGTCTTTTGTTTCTGGGTGTCACATAGGCAATCCCGGCCGCACACTCAATCTAGTGTTTCTTGATAGACATTGGGATCTATTTCCTGATAGAGTGCATCTAAGCACATAAGGAGAGACTATCGACCATGTCCAAGATCCTGACAGAAGTATTGAACGCGAACGCAGCCTACGCCGCGGATTTCGGTGACAAGGGAAAACTGCCGATGCCGCCGGGACGCCGCTTCGCGGTGCTCACCTGCATGGACGCGCGGCTCGACCCGGCCAAGTTCGCCGGGCTGTCCGAAGGGGACGCCCATGTCATTCGTAACGCGGGCGGACGCGCCAGCGACGATGCCATTCGCTCGCTGGTGATTTCCCATAAACTGCTCGGGACGAACGAGTGGTTCGTCATTCACCACACAGACTGCGGGATGCTCACGTTCACGAACGAAGTGATCCGCGATTTGCTGGCGAAGAGCCTCGATACGGCCAGTATCGGCGCGGACGGGTGGAAGGATACCGGCAATGGTCCGGGATCCGCCGAAGGGCAGTTCGTGGAATGGCTGGCATTCTCGGATAACGCGAAGAGCGTGCTCGAAGACGTCCAGCGCATCAAGGCGCATCCGCTCGTGAACAAGAGCATCCCCGTTTATGGCTATATCTACGATGTTGCCAGCGGCAAGCTGATCGAAGTGCCAGCCGCCACCAAGGCGGGAGCGGCCGGGTAGTTCACGGTACATCTCCCCTCCAGGAAAGCTGGCCTCGTCTTCGGGCGAGGCCAGCGTTGTTTAGGGGCGTTGCATCCGCCCAATTCCTTTGGCTGCCTGATTTGTCCGGGCAACACGCCGCATTGTTCCCGCCCCGCGCCGTATGACATAATCGCCTGCATTCCGCCGGTGCCTGGATGTCAATGGCGTTTTGGCTTCCCCGCCCCGCATCGTTGTTTGCTTCCCGGCCCGCGGCCCGTTTCCGCCTCGGCGAACGAAGTTCCGATTCCTGGAGAATCTCAATGAAATGGTTGATCTTTCTCTTGATGTTCTGCGCAACGGTTAGTCCTTCCCCGGCCGCGGACGCGGCAAAGACACAGGCCATGAAGGCCGATCTGGCCGGCCAGGTGGAAGCCATGTCCAAGCAGGCGCAGGTAATGACGGATATGGTCTTCAGCTTCGGAGAACTGGGCTTTCAGGAGGTGGAGACTTCCAAGTATCTCACCGGAATTCTTGAGAAGGAAGGCTTCGCCATTGAGCGCGGGGTGGCGGGCATCCCCACTGCCTGGGTAGCCCGGTGGGGCACTGGCAAGCCCGTTATCGCGCTCGGCTCCGACATCGACTGTATTCCGCAGGCGTCGCAGCGCCCCGGCGTGGCCTATCACGACCCGCTGATCGAAGGTGCGCCCGGCCATGGCGAAGGTCACAATTCCGGGCAGGTCGTAAACATCCTCGCCGCGCTCGCGGTGAAGAACCTCATGGAACGCGAGAAGATCCCGGGCACACTGATGCTGTGGCCGGGTGTCGCCGAGGAACTGCTCGGAACGAAAGCCTATTTTGTCCGCGCCGGCATGTTCAAAGACGTAGACGCGGTGATCTTCTCTCACGTCGCGAGCAATTTCGGCGTCTCAAGCGGACCCGGCGCGGGCAGCGGACTCGTCTCCGTGGAGTACCATTTTCGCGGCGAGAGCGCACATTCCGCGGTGGCACCCTGGCGGGGAAGAAGCGCTCTCGACGCCGTGGAACTGATGAACATCGGCATGAACTTCCGCCGGGAACACCTGCCGCTCGCGCAGCGCACCCACTACGTCATCACGGACGGCGGCGATCAGCCGAATGTCGTGCCGCCGAATGCCACGGTCTGGTATTACTTCCGCCAGCTCACGTACGACTCCATTATGAATCTGTGGAAGATCGGGGACCGCATGGCGGAAGGTGCAACGATGATGACGGATACCTCCGTGACTTCGCGCGTGCTGGGTTCGGCCTGGCCAGGGCACTTCAGCAAGCCCATCGCTGAAGCGGTGAAGGCAAACATCCATGCCGTGGGCTTGCCCGTTTGGAGCGACAACGATCAATCTCTCGCCAAAGCGCTACAGAAGGAACTGGGCGTGGAACAGGAAGGGCTTCCGGCCAAACTGGACGAGGATGCCAACCGCGATCAGGAGCCGGACCCGCGCGCCCGCCTCGGCGGCGGTTCGGACGACATCGGCGACGTCTCTTGGAACGTGCCTACGGTGGTACTGCGTTACCCCTCCAACATTCCGGGGCTTCCCGGCCACAACTGGGCGAACGCGGTCGCGATGGCCACTCCCATCGCGCACAAAGGCGTGGTTGCCGGAGCGAAGGTGGAAGCGATGAGTATTCTAGACCTGCTCACCAACCCGGACCTCGTGGCCGCCGCCTGGGACTACTTTCGGAACGTCCAAACGAAGAATGAGACCTACCGGCCGCTCATCCGCCCGGATGACAAACCGGCAATCTGGCTCAATGAGGGAATTATGCGGGAATTCCGCCCGCGCATGAAGGAGTTCTACTACAACCCCGAGAAGTACGGCACCTATCTCGAACAACTCGGCGTGAAGTACCCGACGGTGCGGTGAGGCGCTATCGGATAATGGTCTCAGGAATACGGCATGCTTGATGACCTTAGCTTTCCGCTGAAATGCGACCAAACTATCGATGCGCTCTACCGATCTTTGGTGGCGGCGACGGAGGAACACGACTTCGAAGCCGACATGAACAACGGCGCGCTAACGGTAGAGTTTGAGGACCCGCCGGCGAAGTTCGTTGTGAGCCCCAATTCACCGGTGAGACAGATTTGGGTGTCGGCGCATTCGCGGAGCTTCAAGTTTGAATGGGATGCCGGGCGCGAGGCATTCGTCCTTCCCGACACCGGAGAGGACTTGAAAGCCATGATGAGCCGTGCGATCTCTCAACAGTTGGACGAAACCGTGGTACTAAGCTAGCCGGGCTGGTCTTAACGGGAAGGACGCCGGTTCATACGGGTACTGCCATGGCGGGAGTTTACATATCCTGGCCCTTCTGCGCGCAAAAATGCACGTACTGCAACTTCGCTTCCGGCGTGGAAAAGCCGGAGATCCAGGCTAGCTACCTCGACGCTCTTCGCACGCATCTTGCGCGGCAGGACTGGCCGTTCGTCCCGGAGACCGTCTATTTTGGCGGTGGCACGCCGAGCCTGCTGACGGTGGAGGATCTGGCGCGAATCGTAGAGAAGATCCCCGGCTCCCCCTGGCGGGAATTCACTCTGGAAGCCGCACCGGGCTCACTGAACACGCAACTGACGGCTGAATGGGCACGGCTGGGTGTGAACCGGGTGAGCCTGGGCGTCCAATCATTCGTCGAAAAAGAACTCCGCCAAACGGGGCGGCGACACTCTGCGCAGACCGTGGCGGACGATTGCGAGATGCTCCGCGACGCGGGGATTTGCAACTTCAATCTGGATCTCATTGCCGGTCTTCCGTTCCAGACCGCCGAAAGTTGGGAAGAGAGTCTGGCTTGGGTGGAGCGCCTGCAACCACGTCATGTGAGCGTCTACATGCTGGAGGTGGACGAAGACAGCCGCCTGGGGCTGGAGATTCTCGGCCAGGGCGGGCGCTACGGAGCGAGTGCGGTTGCTCCCGACGAGGGCATTGTTGCGAACTATGAACGGGCTGTCGCCTTTCTCGCTTCCCTGGGCCTGCCGCGCTACGAGATCTCCAATTTCGCCCAATCCGGCTTCGCCTCCGCGCATAACCTCAAGTATTGGCGCATGGAACCTTACCTCGGATTTGGCGTGGACGCCCACTCCTTCGACGGCGCGATGCGATGGGGAAGCCCGGAGCAAGTCCGCGATTATGTAGCCTACGTCGACCGAGGTGCTCCTCGCGAGGTAGGCGCGGAGACGGTGCGTCCCATCGAGGAACGTTTTCTCACGGGATTGCGGCTGGACGAGGGCTTGGCCACCGACCGGGATGCGCTTTCCCCGGCGCTTCGCTCCCGGATTGACGATGCGGTAAAGCACAAACTGCTCGTATGGAACGGCAAGCGCCTTCGCTTCACTCCTCAGGGTATTCTCGTTTCAAATGAGGTGTTTGAGAGATTTCTTGGCGTGGATGACGCAAATTCTTAACGAAACCTAATTGACTCGATAGAGATTCAAAGTCATAATCTCTAATAGGAATTAGGTGATTAGATGCAAAGCTCCGTTAAAGGAGAGTACGCGTTACGCGCTATCTTCGATCTGGCCGAGCAGCCGCCCGGCACCGCAATCCGCATTGCGGACATCGCACAACGCCAGGATATCCCCCAAAAGTTTCTCGAATTGATTCTGGCCGCTCTAAAGCAGGGCGGCTTCGTGGAGTCACGCCGGGGCGCTGAGGGCGGGTATATGTTGGCGCGGGCACCGGAACTGATTTCGGTCGGGGAGGTCCTGCGCTTTCTTGAAGGCGCAAAACAGCGCAAACGCACTCAACGGACGGCAAGACACGATCCTTTCCATGGCGTATGGGAGCAAGTGGATAGCGCCATTGCCGGCATCCTGGATAGCACGAACTTCGCATCGTTGGTGCGGGAGTGGCGGGAACGCCGCTCGTCGTACGTGCCGGATTGGCAAATATAGTTCCGCACTGGGTGGAACGCTTTCGCGGCACGCGGCACCTGAGGCCGAATGGAGGAGAAACCAGATGATATTTCAAGACAACTCCCTTGCGATCGGGCGCACGCCGCTCGTGAAGCTGAACCGCGTCACGGATGGGGCAAAGGCCACGGTCCTGGCGAAAATTGAAGGACGCAATCCCGCGTATTCGGTGAAGTGCCGGATTGGCGCGGCCATGGTGTGGGATGCCGAGAAGCGCGGCGCTCTGGGTCCCGGCAAGGAGATTGTGGAGGCAACCAGCGGAAACACGGGTATCGCGCTGGCCTTCGTGGCGGCGGCACGGGGATACAAGATCACGCTCACGATGCCGGAAACCATGTCCTTGGAGCGGCGGAAGGTGCTGAAGGCGTTTGGCGCGAATCTGGTATTGACCGAAGGCGCCGGGGGCATGAAGTCCGCCATCGCGAAAGCGGAAGAATTGGTGGCATCCGACCCGAACCGCTACGTGATGATGCAACAGTTTAAAAATCCCGCAAATCCCAATATTCACTACGAAACGACGGGCGCGGAGATTTGGAATGATACCGACGGCAACGTGGACGTTCTGGTGAGCGGCGTTGGAACCGGAGGCACCATTACGGGAGTGGCCCGCTACTTCAAACAGGGAAAGAACAAGAATCTGCTGGCGGTGGCCGTGGAACCGGACAACAGCCCGGTAATCAAGCAGAAATTGGCGGGCGAGGAGTTGAAGCCCGGGCCGCACAAGATCCAGGGGCTAGGCGCCGGCTTCATTCCCGACACGCTGGATCTCTCGATCGTGGACCGGGTGGAACTGGTAAGCAACGAGGAATCCATCGAAATGTCGCGAAGGCTGGCCAGGGAAGAGGGTATTCTTTCCGGCATCTCCTGCGGGGCGGCCGTGGCGGCCGCGGTGCGACTGGCGCATTTGCCGGAATTTGAAGGTAAGACAATTGCTACCGTGCTGCCCGATTCCGGGGAACGCTACCTTAGCACGATCCTTTTTGAAGGATTATTCGCGGATTAACTGAAAATTCAAAGAAAAAGGCCGCCATCCCGGCGGCCCTTTTCTCACGAATTAATAACACTCCTCGCTAAAACGATTCACATTCACTCAAAAACGGGCGACCACAATTATTCCGACCGACACTTTCGCGGGGACTCGCGCGCTTTCAAGCCCGCGGTTTCCCAAGCTGACGTCTCGCCGAACCGGTAAGAACCGTGGTGCATCGCGATCCCATCCGGGGTATCGAATCGACGCGCGTGATGGCGGTGCAGCCCTCAGCCGGAAGTCGTGATCGCCCCGCGATCAATGACTAATTCCGTTTTTGTTTCCTCCTTCAATCGCTTTCTAACCCCTTTCTATCACCGCTTCCCGAAGATTACAAGTACTTTTTTTCCTGATGAAATTGACAGGGTCGCTCCGTCAGATTCCGGCAACGCCAGGAAAATTACTGGCATTTCCCAATTAAATCCCGGAGAACGGAAAATGCGGCCGTTTCGCCCTGTTCATACGGTATCTCTGATGCCGGCGCACCGTCCCCGGCCGGACCAACTAGCTGCACGCGAGCGCCCCGCGGAGACCACATGTGGGGACTCTCCGGGCCGAAGAACACGATGCACGGAACGCCGAGAATGGCGGCCAGATGCGTGATTCCCGAATCGTTCCCAATAAACAGAGCCGTGCCGGAGAGCGCACGGGCCAGCGCGTCGAGGTCCCCGAATCGCCAGGCATCGTGAGTGAGGTCCTTCGGCAAGGCATCTTCCGGCCCGGCGCACCACTGGATGGAGACCTCGCCGCGGGTGAATGTGTCGATTGACCGGGCAAGTCGCCGGTACCGTTCTATGGGCCAGTTTTTCCGCGCGCTTCCCGAAAACGGGTGAATCACCACTCGCGGCTCCTTGCCCGGACGGTTTCCATCCAGAGAAGGCAGCAGAAAGCGACGGCCGCCCTCGCCACGCCATGCGGCCGGTTCCGCGTCAAGTCCGTGCCAGGCGCTTGTCTGGCGCAGAAACCAGTCGCTGACATGGCAGGCTGAGTCCCGTTGAGGGAGAGGTTCGAAGAAGCGGATCGGTAACCGGAGACTTTCGCATTCCTCCCTCAATTCCGGCCGGTTTGCCCCGTGCCAACTGAGAATTTCGTCGAAGCCCCGCAGGGATTCAACCAGGTCGAACGGGAGACGCACGCCGGGGATCCCCAGCAATGAAAATCCGGTGGATGCCAGGTTTCGACGGCTCGACGCGAGTTCCATCAGCGGCAGCACTGGCCCGGGAGCCCAGACTTCCGCCGTCTCCGGCCTCATCGCCGCCAGAGTCGGCAGCCAGCACAAGCAATCTCCGATCGCTCCGGGACGGATAAAGAGGCGGCGCATGGCGGGGCGCTGGCTTAGCGGATGTCGTAGCTCAGGCGAACCGGCAATGAAGCCGGAGGCAGGCATTCCTTCTCCGTGCAGGCCTGGTAATGAAGCTTTCCGGTGATGGCTCCAAAGCCTTGCCCGGCGGTTGTGGGTATCCGGAAATCCTGCTCGATTACGAATGTCCCCTCCAGCACGGAAAGTTTGCCCTCGGAGAAGGGATACGAGCGCAGAACCGCTTTTGGGTAACGGGGCGCTTCGGGCGAAATCGAGCCCTTCTCCCAGGAGAGGCGCAGCGGCTTCAGATAACGGTCTCCGGGTGTTGCACTCGTCACGTGGTAGCCATTGGCAACGGTCACGGTCACGGGTACCGTAACCGAATCCCCCCGCCTGGCGGCCACCGGACCCTTTACGGCAACGCTTGCGACATTCGGTTTCGCGCCAGCCGCCCCGCTAATTTGCCCCGGCAGCCACCATGCCCACAGGCAAAGGAGCGCTATCAACGTCTGCTGCCGCCGCCGTGGCCTTCGCTTCCAGTAATGCACGAATCTCCTCCTCAAACACCTTGCGGCTGACAATCCCCATGTGGACGCTGGCCACTTTGCCATTCCGGTCGAGGACATAGCTGGTGGGCAGCGCCTCCACTCCTCCGTAGAGTTGCGCCATCTCCTCGGTTCCCAGCACCATGCGGTAGTTCACCTTCATGTCCTGCATGAACGGCTTTACAGCCTTCCAGCCGTCCTCGTCCATCGACACGCCCACAACGGCGAAGCCCTGATCCTTGAACTCACGTTCCATCTCGATGAACCAGGGGATCTCGACTTTGCAGGGTCCGCACCAGGTTGCCCAGAAGTTGAGCAGCACCACTTTTCCCCGAAGGTCGGAGAGCTTCAGGGTCTGCCCGTTGGCGTCTTCCAGAGCGAAATCGGCCGCTTCGTTCCGGGTGTGTTCCGCCTTGAGCTTGGCCGCACCCGTGGGTTCATCCGTCTTCGTGCAGGAAAACAGACCGATTGCCAAGACCGTTGCCATCAGGATTTTGAGCTTTCTCACGGTGCCTCGCTTTTCCAGAACTTCTCTCCGCCTGCCGTCCGGCGCAGGCCCCCGGCGAGCCCGAAAGCTACTTGATCAGTTCCGGGCGGATGTCTTTGATTTGAATGGCGTCGCGCATCGCATCCATTTTTTTTCGAAACTTCTCGTCGTGAATGCGCGTGTTGATCCGGGCGGCTACGCTGAGATACTCGGGTTCCGTGACGGACTCAGCCCGGAAGATATAGAAGCCGTTCGGCTGGCGAACCGGGCCGCCGATCTCGTGCTCCTTCAGCTTGAACACCACGGCCCGGACCTCCGCCGGAATGTTGTCCGTTTTCTTGAGCGTGGCAAAATCGCCGTTCCGGTTCGCGCTTGCCTCGTCCTTGGAATACTTCTTCACCATGGCGACGAAGTCCGCGCCGGCGCGAAGTTCGGAGACCAGCTTCTCCGCCAGAGCCAGCGCCTCGCTCTCCGTCATCGTCGTTCGGGCCTCGCCGGCCTTCGGAAGCGCATTGCTGAAAGGGAGGTAAATCACCTTCGTGGCAACCTCCACGAAGTCGTCTTTGTGCGCCTCGAAGTATGCTTGCGCTTCCGCGCTCTCCACCCGCACTTCCTGGCTCAGCACGTTGAGCCCGGCCGTCGAGAGCAGCATCGCCCGTTGATAGGCGAGTTGCTCTTTGTACGGCGATTGCCGGTCGAGATGCCGGTCTTCGGCCTCCTTGCTTAGCCGGTGCATGAGAGCGAACTGGCGGAGAAAGCTCTCCGGATCCTTGGTGGCCGCGGCACGGCTCTGCGGCGGCATCGCGGCCAGGAAGTTCTGTAGCTCGCTGTAGGTAACCGGCGCGCCGTCTACGACGGCCACCACGGCGTTGGGTTCCGGCACGCGATCCAGCACCGATTCAGAATGCTCCGTCTGCGCATGGCCGGACTGCGCATGGCCGGACTGCGCATGGCCGGACTGCGAAGCGGCGGGAGCTTGACCCCACAGAGAGACGCCGATGCAAGTGATTCCAAGGAAAAAGAGGTGAGTTGCTTTCATCCAACAATCCAGATTCAAGAGAGAGTGAAAACGAGAGCCGGGTTCGCGCGCACCTCGCCATGCAGGCGTTTCGCGCGTCGCTAAGTCCATTATCGTCCATGGCCCGCCACCGTGTCCGTCCCGCCGGGCGCATCGTCTGTTCAAGAGCCATCCGGCCCCGCATGAGAAACAAAACGGATTCGCGTGGCTCCGACATATCGTGCGTGGGGGCGGATCCCGGCAAGCCCGAAGCGCACGCCCATCCGATAGACGGTATGAGGTCGATTCGGTTTCGCGCGGTGGCGTTGGATCGGGCCAGGATCCCGGGAAGCTCTACCAAAATAGGAAGCATTGCTGCCTTAGAGCATCATCGAAAGAGTATGTTTCAAATGTAAGCTGAGATTCTAGCCATAAGTATCAGTTATGACCGTCAAGCATGCGAGAGTACAGGGTACTTGTGGGAATCTGTACATTCTCTGCAAGATACGTGGGGTGGAAAGAAAAGTGATGTCATTCGGAGAGATCCTGTGCTAATCTCTCTTCTGGACTGGCATATTCCCGATGTTTTAGTAGGCTTTGGCATTGATGACCGGATTGAGATCCCTGTCGGCGATTCCCGGACTCTCACGCTACGAGTCGTGGCCAATTGCGCTCCATCGGATACGAACGCAAACACGAAGGGGGATGATTCACCCATATTCCCCATCGCGATTAGGGATATTCCCCAGATCATCAATCCGGATATACAAGCTTGTTGATCGATTCACTTGACTTTGGTACATCGCGATTCTCTGAATCTCAACTGGCGCATTGAGTGTCAGATAGTCGGATCCCATGTTGCTCACCTCGAACCAAAGACTCGGCACAGAGTCCACGCGTTCCCGGTTGTCTCCAACTGATTTGTTTTGAAAAATTCAGGTCGATCTTTAGAGGAAATTCCAATGAAACACAATTTCGTTCGGTTACGAACGATGCGGACCCTCGATGCCAGAACGTGGCGCGATCCCTTCCGTATCGCCGTATTTTCGCTTTTCGTTCTCCTTCTGGCATCCGTGATGCAAGTGGGGGCGCAAGAGCGCTTTGGTACCATCTCCGGCGTCGTCACAGATTCCACCAAGGCGCCGATGGTCGGCGTGAAGGTGAGCGTCACCAATCGCGACACCGCCAGGTCTTCAACCACCACCACGGGCGGCGACGGCAGCTATATCCTGCGCGGGTTGGAGCCGGGCCGGTATACGGCGCGGTTCGAAAATGCCGGCTTCACCACAGCGGAAGTTCCGGCTATCAACCTCACCGCCGGCGCACAACTGCAAGTGAATCAGTCGCTTAGCGTTGGCGCAACGACGGAAACGATCGAGGTGACCGACGCTGCGCCGCTGATCGACGTTTCGAGCGCAAGACTCGCGCACAACGTCACGGCGGAGGAATTTGACCGGCTCCCGAAAGGACGTTCCTTCCAGGCGCTTGCACTCACGTCCAGTTCGGTTAACACCGGCGAGATCGAGGGCGGGTTCCAGGTGAACGGCGCAAGCGGCGCGGAGAACCAGTTCACCATTGACGGTGTTTCCACGACGAGCCTGATCAACGGCAAGTCCCGGCAGAACGCGCTGTTCGAAATCATTCAGGAAGTGCAGGTGAAGACGGCCGGCATCGACGCCGAGTTCGGCGGGGCGATGGGCGGCGTGATCAGCGCCATCACCAAGTCCGGCGGAAACGACTTTCACGGCGATCTGCACTACTATCTCTCCGGCAACAAGCTCAACGCGGGACCGGTGAAGCGACTTCTGCTGGACCCCTCCGATGAGAGAACCGTCAGCTATGTGCAGGACAGCAAGTTCAAGAACGACTCCAATGAGATTGGCGGTTCTTTCAGCGGCCCGTTGGTAAAGAACCAACTTTTCTTTTTCAGCGCATTCTCTCCGCGATTCACGCGGGAATCCCGCGATTACGGATTCTCCAGCGGCAAGGAGCAGGGAACCCTGGACCGGAATACCAACACCTGGATGATGTTCCATAAGATCAACTGGGTCCCCACGGAGCGGGTTCGCACCAATTTCACTTACCTTTGGTCTCCCACAACCGCGGACGGAACGCTCCTGAGCTATTCGGTGGGGCCGAATCAATCGTCGCAGACGCTGGCCTCCGCGAACTACAACAAGGCTATTGGAACGTTCTCTCCGCAATCGAGCTACACCGGGCAGGTGGACATCACCACCAGCCCCACGACTCTGCTCTCTTTCCGGGCCGGACGCTTCTGGGACAACTACAAGACGGTAGGCATCCCCGGCAACAGTTCCATCGAATACGGCTCTTCGGCCACGAACCTTCCGTTCACGATTCCGGATGCCTTCAAACAGCCGCAGGGATTCGCATTTTCTCCGCGGCGTTCGAATACGTTCCACGACCTTGCGACCCGAACCTATTTCCAGGTGGACGGCAGCGCATTCTTCCGGGCGCTTGGTACCCACGACTTCAAAGCGGGCTGGGGCGTCTCCAAGACGGTGAACAATGTTCTCGAAGCCTATCCTGGAAAGGGATTTGTGCGCATCTTCTGGAACAGCACGTTCAACAGCCCCACTCTCGGCAAGCAAACGGGCCAGTATGGCTACTACGAGGTCAACGATATCGGAACCGGCGGGACCACCGGCGGCACGATGCAGAACTACTATTTCCAGGACCAGTGGCGCATCATCCCACGCTTGAGCATCAGCCTCGGGCTGCGCCTGGAGAATGAGCACGTCCCCTCCTTCCGGCGCGACATTCGCGACTATGCGTTCTCGTTCGGATTCGGCGACAAGATCGCTCCCCGCCTGGGCGCTACTTACGATCTGTTCGGCAACGGCAAAGTGAAGCTGTACGGTTCCTTCGGACGCACCTTTGATTGGGTGAAGTACGAACTCTCCCGCGGTACCTTCGGTGCGCAGTTCTGGAAAATCGACTACCGAACCCTGGACACGCTGGACATCCTCTCCTTGAGCGGCACGAACAAGCCCGGCAGGAACATCTGGGCCGCGGATCCGGCCTCCCAGCGTGATCGCCGCATTCCAGCCTTTGACCTGGTTGCCAAGAACCTCAAGCCGATGAGCTCCGATTTGATCAGTGTCGGCACGGAAATGCAGATCATGCCGGATACGGTGTTGCGCGTGGGGTACAAGCACAACAACCTGCGACGGACGATCGAGGATCTGGGCGCGCTTGACGCGGAGGGGAATGAAGTCTACCTCTACGGCAACCCCGGGGAAGGCGATGCAAAAACACAGCCTACTTCCGGTTTAACGAAGCCGTTCCCGATGCCCAAGCCCGTGCGGAAGTACGACGCGCTCGAAATGGAGCTTTCCCGGCGCTTTTCAAACGACTTCTTCGCGAGCATCAGCTATGTCTACAGCCGGCTCTACGGCAACTACGCCGGAATCGCCAATTCCGACGAAATCACGTTGCCGAGCACGAACGTGGGCTCCGCGACCGCTCAGCAGCTTGGCGGCAGCGTTTCCCGGCAGGGTGGCAACGCCAACCGGTCCTGGGATCTCGATGAGATCCTCTTCGACTCTCATGGCCATGCCGACATCAAGGGTCGCCTGAACACAGACCGTCCGCATGTGTTCAAAATCTACGGTGCCAAACAGTTCTCCTTCGGCACGAACGTGGGCCTGTTCTTCTATGGCGGCAGCGGCACGCCCGTCAGCACGCTGGTGAACACCCGCAACCAGATCCCGGTGTTCGTCAACGGCCGCGGTGATCTTGGGCGGACTCCGGTGCTCACGCAGACCGACTTGAACATCTTCCATGACCTCAAGCTGGGCGAAAACAAGACGCTGCGCTTCGAAATGAACATGCTCAACCTCTTCAACCAGAAGACGGCACGGGCGGTCTTCAATTACGTGAACCGCGGCGCGGGCGTAGCCGTTCCCAGTTCCGCAATCAACCTCTCTGGCGTGGACCTGTTCCAGGGCTATGACTACATGGCTTTGATCAATGCCACCCCGGACGCCAGCGCACCGCGCGGCGCACTCGATCCGCGATTCGGACGGGAAGACCTGTTCAACCCCGGCTTCGCGGGACGGTTCGGCATCAAGTTCATCTTCTAAGGTGAACTTGACCGGGAACGAATCCAGCCGGAAACGCGCGGCGGTGCATCGGACGTAGCCGCTCGCTTCCGGCGAAACAGCAACTTTGAAACCAATGACGGCCCTGGAACCGAGAACCGGTTCCAGGGCCGTTCCGCGTAAGGGAATCCGGCTCGGAGCGGGACGCGGCTGCCCAATTGCCTGATTGGGCTTGCCGCCCGCACCCGCAACGCGGAACCTCCACGACGGCGTACACTCAGAAGAGTGCCCGGGTGGCGAAATCGGCAGACGCAACGGACTTAAAATCCGTTTTCCGGCAACGGGAGTGTGGGTTCAAGTCCCACCCCGGGCACCAAATTAGGCGAAATCGGCAGACGCAACGGACTTAAGCGCAACTTGAGCGCTTGCTGGGAAACCGGCGGTGCGGAACTCCTCAAATTCGGGGAACCCTCCAACATGGCGATCCCGAGCCAAGCCTTAGTCGGGAAGTTCTCGATTGAAGAACGTGTAGAGACTAGACGGGCAGCACCTGGACCTGGAATGAAACCCAGGTACGGTGCAGGGATAGTCCAGACCCCAAACCTTTCGCGATGCAAGAGTGACGAAAGCCGTAGCCGGGTTGGAAGATCCGCTTTTCCGCAAGGAGAGTGAGGGCTCAAGTCCCTCCGCCCGTACCAAGCACCAGACTGTTCAGACTGCCCAGCCGTCCTTTCTGGGGGTATCGTTGCCAAGTCGGGGAGTTATCTAGACAGGGCACAACAAAACATAGGATCAACGTATGACGGAGCCAATGATCTTGGAACCAGATTGGGCCCAGCCACGACCCACGTTCGCCGACGTACGCGCAATGACGCAGCGTATTGGTCTGGCTCCTGTGACGTTACCTGAGAAACCGTTTAGCGATTCCCTGCGTTACCTTCGCGAGTCCCACAGCAATGGCGGCGCGCACATCGCGGCATTTGACGTTCCGCCCGACGCCACTTTCGATTGGTTCGCTTCACGCAATCGCCTTTCAGAGGAGGAACTGATCGACACCCTGATCACTCATCCGTCAATTCGAGAGGCTCTTAGCGAAATCCGTGTGCCCGAGGTCAAAGCCAACATCGGCCTCTCTCTCGCCGATCCATTTCTCCTCGACGGCAGGCTTGCACGTTGCCTGTATGCTGGCGGAGCCTACTGGAACGCCAAGAATGACGGGAAAGCTTCAAAGTCCTTGGCTTTGGATGTTTGCGACGCGATGTTCGGCCTACGCTACGGCGAGGTCTCTTTGTTCGAGAGCTCCCAAGCCTGGACACCTTGGTTTCATGGGATCGCTTGGGACCTAACGGAGATCGTTTTTGATCGCCGCCTTCGCAGACTTTGGGTACTCGTGGTGACCGACACGGATTAGAGGTAGTCCGCAGGAACGCAAGGGCTCAAGTCCCTCCGCCCGCACTATCGCTTTTTCCTGGCTCGGTCGAGAGCGATCGCGTATCAACCGCCGGGCGGTTTTGCGCAGATGTCGCTTATGCATCCACGCAACCAGCCGTGCGCTTGATCGGCTTCCATTCGCGGGTGCCAGAGCAATGAGACTGCAAATTCCTGAGTGCGAAACGGAAGCGGGAATGTGAACAGGTCGCCACGAATACCTCTTGTGTGCCATTCCGGAACTGTCGCGATCAGGTCCGAGGAGCGTGCCAAGGCCAAGGCGGTGGAGAAGCCGCCGACGCTCGTCACGATTTCACGTTCAAGACCCACCGACTCCAACGATCCATCAATAGGCCCCTTGTCGAAGCCGCTCCGCGACACAAGAATATGGCGTCCGGCCGCATAGCGGGCCGGAGTGATCTCTCCCTCGCTCAACGCATGGCCCGGGCGAACGACGCCGACGTAGCGATCCCGGAACAGCGCCTTGGCCCGTATCTCCGGGCTCGTCGTATCTTCCACGACACCCGTTTCTAAATCCACGATCCCCTCACGAAGCGGTTTGCTTTCCTTATCCGGCTTCTGGAGGAAGTGCAATCTTATGCCGGGGGCCTCCACCTCGA
The DNA here is from genome assembly GCA_014584705.1 of Acidobacteriota bacterium. Taxonomy (GTDB): domain Bacteria; phylum Acidobacteriota; class Terriglobia; order Bryobacterales; family Bryobacteraceae; genus JACTMJ01. The sequence goes on from JACTMJ010000020.1 coordinate 32,859, forward strand.
CCCGCGCGATGAGTTCTGGACCGAAGCTCTCAACAAAGCCCTCGCTGCTTCGCAAAGCAAACGTTCGTCGCAGCGTCTTAAGATTTAGCTTCTCGACAGGGCGCAAAACCGCCTCGACTGTCGGCACGAGTCGGCTGACGATCTCGCGGAGCTCGATGGCTCGCGGGGTAGGAACGAGGCCTCGCCCCGCACGGACCAGGAGAGGATCGCCCATCGTTTCTCGCAGCCGTGCCAGCGCTCGGCTCACGGCCGAAGGGCTCAATCGCAGTCGCTTCGCCGCTCGGGAAACATTGCTCTCTGTGAGCAGGACATCAAGTGTAGCCAGCAGATTGAAATCCGGGTGCGACATGCGCTGACCGTAGCACGGCTTTAGATATGGCGTCAAACGCAATGATTATGTGCAAATAATGCGCCTTCCGCAATCCCAAATCCCACGTTACGTTAATTGCATAAGCCTGAATGACTTACATCCAGGCAGGAAGGAACGAAAATCATGAAAGACCATACACTCCAGATGTTCATCGACGGGATCAGGGCGGCCTGGGGCCCATTAAGTTCGGAAGTCGTGAATCTGTCCCGCCACCAATTGGAAGGCCTCCTGAAGGCGCACGCCGCGGAGGAATGGCTCGAGGCGTTGCATCTCGAAGGTCTGGCGAACAAGGAATTGTACCGGGATCCGTCCCACGGCTTTGTCCTGCTGGCGCACACGGAACAAACGGGCCAGTACAGGCCACCTCACGACCACGGCCGGGGCTGGGTCATCTATGGGGTGCAGCAAGGCGAAATGGAGATCAGCACATACGTGCGGGTTCAAGAACCCGGCGGCAGCGAGAGGCTCGTCCTCCGGGAAACATATCTGCTTCACGCCGGCCAGACACGGGTTTATTTGCCGGGCGATATCCACGACACGAGGTGTACAAGAGGCCCCGTACTCTACTACCGCTTCACCGACCGCGACCTGAAAAAGGAAGAGAGCGAGGGACACAAGATAACGCGGTATGTCCAGAAGAATGGCGTCTGGACGGGAGGCGCGTCATGCCAGATCTCTTAACCGGCACCGCCGAACACCCGGAATCGCCTGTTTTAGGGCACGAGGGCGGGCGTCCTTCCTCGACATCCGCACAGGCGGATGCAACGAAGACAAAGTCCGGAGAAACCACGTCGGGGCTGCGCGGAACACGGGGCGTACTCGCAGTCGCATCGGTTCTCGCCGCAATGGTTCTCGTGGTGCTCGATGCGGCCATCGCCAATGTGGCTCTGCCGACGATCGCACGAGAGCTGCGCGTCACGCCCGCAATGTCGGTCCTGGTGATCACCGCCTATCAGATGGCGCTGGTGATGGCGCTATTTGCCTGTGCGGCCCTCGGAGACAGTCTTGGACATAAGCGTGTCTTCATCTCGGGTGTCGTCGTGTTTGTCGGCGCGTCGGCGCTCTGCGCGTTGTCGCCGTCCTTGCCCTGGCTCGTGGCCGCCCGCATCCTACAGGGGTTCGGGGGAGCCGCTGTCATGGCGCTAGGGGTCGCACTCCTGCGCTTTACGGTATCACCCCAGCGGCTGGGTGCCGCCATCAGTTGGAACGCGCTCGCGGTCGCGCTCTCGTCTGCCATCGGTCCTTCGATTGGCGCGGCGGTACTGTCCGTCGCAAGCTGGCCCTGGCTCTTCGCCGTGAACCTGCCCGTGGGCATGCTCGTGCTGTTTGCTTCCCGTGCTCTCCCCCATGTAGCCGGCACGAAGCGCCCTCTGGACATGCGCAGCGTGGCGCTTAATGCGGGTGCATTCGCTTCTTTGGTCATGGGCTCGGAGCTACTGCCGGAACACCCGGTGCGAGCGGTTGCGCTGCTGGCCTTCGCCGCCATGCTCTTTCTTGTGCTCCTCCGCCGAGAAGCGCCGAAAGCTGCACCGCTCATCCCCCTCGATTTGCTCCGCGGTAGAGCATTCCGGATTTCAGTGACCGCTTCGGTTCTCTGCTTTTCGGGCGTAGCCGCGGCAATGGTGGCATTGCCCTTTTATCTGCAGCACGGACTCGGCCAGAGTGCTTGGGAAACAGGCCTCTATATGACGCCATGGCCGCTCACCGTTGCCATAGCGGCGCCGCTGGCTGAGCGTCTTTCGAACCGGCTATCGACTGCCTGGCTCTGTGCGACAGGCGGCGTACTTCTCTCTATCGGCCTGGGGACCACGGCTCTGTTGCCGCTTGATGGCGGCGTGGCGGCACTCACACCTCTGACCATGGTTTCCGGCTTCGGCTTCGGGCTCTTCAACGTTCCCAACAACCGGACGATGTTCCTCTCCGCTCCGAGCGACCGCAGCGGCGCCGCAGGGGGTATGCAGGGAACTGCACGCCTGACGGGCCAAACGGCGGGCGCCCTGACCATGACCCTGCTATTCACCGTGACATCCGTCGACGCAGCACCCCGATTCGGCCTGGAGATCGCGGCTCTCCTGACGCTGGCGGCGGGACTAGTGAGTACGTTGCATTTCAATGCAAGTTCGGAAGCACCTGTTTCCGGGCGTGCTGGACGCTCGGTTCAGCTCGTAGAAGTGGGGGATTAACGACAAAGTGCTTGCCGGAAAAGAGATCTCGTCAGATCTTGTCATGGTGGCGGGCCCCGGATTCTCGCATTGGCTTACGCGGTTTCTTAGCCATCGGGAGACAACACTTGTGTTTTCCATTTGATGACGGCATGCGGAAAATGACCTAAAATCCGTTTTCCGGCAACGGGAGTGTGGGTTCAAGTCCCACCCCGGGCACCATGAAAGCCGCGGAGGGAAGGCCTCCTCCGCCACTTTGCAGACACTCTCCCTAAAACCTTCCGCCGCGTCGTCGCCTCTCCAGCATCTCCACGACTGACTCCCCCAACAGCTTCCCCCTCCCTACGCATTCACGTTCAGCCCGAAACTCACCTGGAGAGACGCGAGTGCGCGGCAAACTCTGTCTCTACGGTTCCCGAACCTATCTCTCACCGGTCGCTTCGCGTCGAAACCGGTCTCGGATAATCCGGGCAAAAAATCTCTTGACAGAGATTCACTTCAAGCACATACTTCAATTGCCCATTTGAATTATTCATTTTAATTGATACCTGGAAACGAGGACGGAGATGGAAACGCTCGAAACCGCCAACAAGCCGACGACCGAACGCATTCTGGAAGCCGCGGAAGGCTTGTTTGCCGCACAGGGCATCCGCGGGACCTCGCTCAAGGAGATCACCGAGCTGGCGGAAGTGAACATCGCCGCCGTGAATTACCATTTCCGTTCGAAGGATGCGCTGGTACGCGCCGTGTTCGAGCGCAGCTTCGAGCCGCTAAATGCCGAACGCCTGCGCATGCTGGGGGAAGCCGAGAATGGCGGCGGACCGCTCACGCTGGAACGGGTTCTCCGGGCGCTGTTTGAACCGATGCTGCGCGCCTGGCAAACCAACCGGAACTTCATCCTGCTGGTGGGAAGGCTGCAGAGCGAGCCGGATGCTGAGCTGACGAACCATATTCACGGGCTGTATGTCCCGCTGATCGAGCGCTTTCTGCGGGCGGCCCGCCGCGCGGCCCCCGACGTTCCCGAGAACGAGTTATTTTTCTGGATTCATTTTCTTTTCGGAGGCGTGGTCTACACGCTGCTTAACAGCCAGGACATGGAGAAGATGCACCCTGGCCAGAATCCCATCGACACTACCGAGGCGTTCCTGCACGACCTGATTGCATTCGGTACGGCGGGACTTCGCTCCCGGAGCCAGTCACAGCCCAGAAGGAGTTAACTCAAATGGTTCCCCATTTCACTCGTCTCACTCCATGCCGGTATGGGTTGGCCATGCTGGCTCTGTTTACCCTCGTACTGGCGCCTTTGCATGCGCAGGAATTCCGGGCCAAGGTGCAAGGCGTGGTGATGGATCCAAGCCAGGCGGCGGTCCCGGGAGCCAAGGTCACCCTCACCAACCGGAACACGGGAGTTTCCGCCAGCGCGGAATCCGACGTCCAGGGCCGCTACCTCTTCGACCTCGTGACCCCAGGCGTCTACCAGCTTCAAGCGGAGGCGGCCGGTTTCGAACTCTACGTCGTCAGCGACATCCAGGTGCAGGTGCGCTCTGACATCACGATTGACCCCAAGCTTCAGTTGCAGGGCACGGCGGCATCGGTCACGGTGACGGGCACAGCCACCGCCCTGACCCTCAATACGAGTTCCGTCGATATGACCATCAACCAGACGATGCTGAAGGAACTGCCCGTGATGGCGCGCAACCCGTTCCAGCTGGCAACGCTCGATCCGCTGGTGGTCAACAAGTACACCGGCGCGTACGCCTCGGCGAACGCCAACCCCTTCTTCATGTGGTCTTCGAGCACGATCGACGTCGGGGGGAGCAATGCGCGCCAGAACGATCTCTACGTCGATGGCACCCCGGTGCAGATCGGTCCCAAGGGCTCCTACACGCCACCGATGGACGCCGTGCAGGAATTCAGCGTGCAGCAGAACAGCGTGGACGCCGAGTACGGGCACAGCGCCGGGGGCATCCTGAGCGTCGGCATGAAATCGGGGACGAACGAGTTCCACGGAACGGCCTACTATTTCGGCCGCAATCCGGCGCTCAACGCCGCGGTGAACTCGATCACACACGAGACCAGCACGTCGCGCAACCATATCTGGGGCGGCACGCTGGGCAACCCGATCATCCGGAACAAGCTCTTCGCGTTCACTTCGTATGAACAGTGGAAGATGAATGAGCCGCTCAACAATCTCTTCACCCTGCCTACCGACCTCGAGCGCACGGGAGACTTTTCGAAATCCCTGAACGCCATCGGCGGCATGCAGATGATCTACGATCCCTGGTCCACCATCGTTAACCCGGCGACGGGCAGCGTGCATCGAACGCCCTTCGCCGGGAACATCATCCCGTCCGGGAAACTCGATCCGACCGCGGTGCGGTTTATGAGAGACATCTGGAGCCCCAATAGCGAGGGCGATTCCCTGATGGGCTTGCAGAATTTCAAGAAGACCTTCCCCATGCGGACCAAGTACATCAACTTCAGCGAACGGGTGGATTGGAACCCTAGCGATTCCTGGCGTCTCTTCGGCCGCTTGAGTTTTGTGAACACGGACCTCGCACCGGAACGCTACTCCGGATCCCCCGCCCAGCGCGATGCAAACGGGGGCGTGATGGATAATCGCAATTTCGCGGCGGACGCCGTCTGGGTGAAGGATCCGCGGACGATCTTCAGCTTCCGCTTTGGATACGCCAGCCTGGCGGATAACTACGATTCGCCGCCATCGGAAATCACGGAGCAGCAACTGGCGGAATTCTGGCCGAACAACCCCTGGTACAAGCCCTATCTCAAGGACCTGCCCAAGCTGTACTACCCCGCGCTCTACATTGGCGACGCAATCTTCGGACAGGACCTCTACTGGCTGCAAACGCCGCGACATTACAGCGGCCACGCCAGCGTCCGGCGCTCCCAAGGCTCGCACGATCTCAAAGCCGGCCTCGAAACGCGCTTTCATTTCGGCAAGGTTCACCTGCCGAACTTGATGGGATTCGGTTTCTCGCCGAATCCGACCGCGGATACGTTTCAGAACCCGAACTGGGGCTTGACCGGGGATTCCTGGGCCACTTTTCTCGTGGGCGCACCGGAGGCGGCCGCCGCTTCCTACATTGCCCCGCAGGACAACCGCGTCAACTTCTACAGCCTCTACTTTCAGGACGACTTCAAGCTGAACCGGCGGGTAACGCTGAATCTCGGCCTGCGCTATGAGTTTGAGACGGCCCCGCTCGACCCGGAGAACCGCCTCACTCGCATGCTCGATCTCACGGACCCGATTCCGGAAATGCAATCGAATCCCCCGCAATTTCACCCGCTTGTGCAGCAGATGTTCGGAAAGCCGTTCACGTTCAACGGGGCTTTCCACTTTACGGATAGCGATCACCCGAGAAAGTACGATGCGAATCCGCACGTGTTCCTGCCCCGGATTGGCGCGACCTTTCGCGTGAACGACCGAACGTCGGTGCGTGCCGGATGGGCACGCTTCGTGGTTCCTCCGCTGGTGGTAAGCAAGACGATCACGGACGACCCCGGCTTCTATGGCTTCAGCCAATCCACCTTTCTGCCGCCCGAGATTCTGGGAGTCCCCGGAGCGCCCCTGAGCAAGCCGTTCCCCACCTTGCTCGAACCCGCCGGGAAGGCATACGGACGCTACACCCAGCTTGGCGATTCCGTCACCTGGGACAGCCCGACATTCCGCACGGGCGTGAATGACCGGCTGAACTTCTCCTTCCAGCGCCTGCTCGGTTCGGGCATCCTTGCGGAGGCAACCTACTTCCTGAATATCGGGCGGGGGCTGCCCTACAACAAGAACTTCAACCTGATGGATCCGGGACTGCTCTACACCTATAAGGCCGCGGCGGAACAGGGCGCGCCGAACCCGTTCTTCGGCGCCTACCCGGTGGAAAAGTTCCCGGGCCTGTTACGAAACTATCCCTACGTTCCGGCCACATACCAACTGCGCCCGTACCCGCAGTATCTGGACCTGATTCAACGCAATACTCCGGGAATCGAGGACCGTTACCACGCCTTCTCGGTTAGCCTGCGCAAGCAGTTCAGCCAGGGCTACCAGTTCATGTGGAACTACGGATACGTCCGGCAGAAGACGGGAGCGTTCTTCAACGACATCGACGAGTACGCCGACCGTTTCACCATGATGGAGAGCAAGGAACCCCGGCACAGAACCTCCCTTGCGGCGACCGTGGATCTGCCCTTCGGCAAAGGCCGCAAGTTCGGTTCCGCTGTACCGAAAGCGGTGGATCTGCTGGCGGGTGGGTGGTCCGTGAGCCCGATCTGGAAGTACAGTTCGGGCGAGTATCTCCGCTTCGGACCGGCTCTGGTCAACGGGAGCGATCCTTCGATTGAGAATCCCGGCCGGGAGCGCTACTTCGATACAAGCATGTTCCAGTTGCTGCCGGCGTATACGCCGCGAACGAACCCCTGGCAATACGATGACGTCAAAGGTTCCGCGAACTGGAACATTGATCTGAGCGTGGCCAAGTACTTTCCGATGAGCGAGGCCCTCCGCCTCGAACTTCGCATGGAAGCCTACAACCTCACCAACAGCTTCATACCGGGCCTGCCGGTGATGGATGTGGGGAACCCGCAGTTCGGCCGCTCCGTGACCCAGGCCAACCTGGGCCGCCAATTGCAGTACACGCTTCGGCTGCACTTTTGATCAAAGAGCGGGGGTGCCGCCTCTCGACGCGCCCCCGCTCAAACTCAACCAAGCCGGTTCACGCGGAGCACCCAGGAGAATTGCAGGATGCTGAAGACTTCCTACCTACATACGACCCGATTCTTCGTCCCGGTCCTGGCAATTGCCCTGGGAGCGTTGCTGCCGGGGCAGCAGCCGGCGAGACCCGCGCAAGGGCTTTTCGGAATCGCTTCCCTGCCGGAACTTCGCGACGCGGAAACCCGTTCGATCTCCGCCGAGAACCCCACCGGGGAGCGGGGCGGCGGTGCGAGGATGGCGCCCACGCCGCTGAGCGACGCCTCCGATCTCGGCACCGGTTGGAAGGTGAGTCCGGACATCGTTCTCCCCCGGCGGAGAACCGTAACCATCGCGGATATCGAGGGGCCGGGAGTGATCCAGCATATCTGGATTACGGTTCAGGAAGCGGCGTATCGCGATGCCATCTTTCGCGTCTACTGGGACGGCGAGGCCGAGCCCTCCATCGAATCTCCGCTGGGCGATTTCTTCGCCAACGCGCACGGCATGCGGTATCCGGTGAACTCGCTCATGGTCGCCGTCAACCCGAGTGGCGGCTTCAACTCCTACTGGCCGATGCCGTTTCGGAAGCACGCGCGAATCACCGTGGAGAACCAGCGCCCGGACGATATTCCTGGGTTCTTCTACCAGATCACCTATTCGCTGGAGCCCGTCCCGGAAGGCGCGGCGTATTTCCACGCATCCTGGCGTCGCTCCCTCACCACGCGCACGCATCCCGAGCACACGATTGTCGATGGCATCGAGGGCCGCGGCCACTACGTGGGCACCTTCATTGGATGGGAGCAGCTCTCGAACGGCTGGTGGGGCGAGGGCGAAGTGAAATTCTACCTCGATGGCGACGGCGAGTTTCCGACGATCTGCTACACCGGAACCGAGGACTATTTCGGCGGTGCCTGGAATTTCGGCGACACCACCTTCTCCACCCCCTTCCTCGGCTACCCGCTCTTCCATAAACCGGCGGGCCAGATTCCCAAGCATGCGATCTATCGATGGCATGTGCCGGACCCGATTCGCTTCAAGAAGAATCTGCGGGTTACGATTCAGGCCCTTGGGCATTGGCCGAACACGAAATTCCAACCCCTGACGGACGATATTTCTTCGGTCGCCTATTGGTATCAGACCGAACCGCACAAGCCGTTCCCCGCGCTGCCGCCGCGAGAAGCGCGCTTCCCGAGGTAGCCGTTATGAAGCTGGCAATCGTTCTGTTGGCCGCCTCCGTGCTGCCACTTTGCGCACAACCCGCCTTCGAGCGAATCGATGCCCACGTGCATGTGGTGGCTCCTCCGCCTGCCTTCCTCGAGATGCTGGATCGCACGAAGGTGCGGATCCTCAATGTGACGCTCGTGGACCCCACCGTTCCCGGATTCGACAAGCCGGAACCGCAAGCTACCTGGGCCGCCGGAATTGCCCAGGCCAGCGGGGGGCGCATCGGCTGGACCGCCGCCCTCGATCCGGCGGGTTTCGAATCAACCGGTTTCGCACACCGCGAGACGGAGAGGCTAAGCGCGGATTTCGCGCGCGGGGCCGTCGCCGTGAAGATCTACAAGTCAGTTGGCATGCACATCCGAAGCCGCTCCGGCGAGTTCCTGATGCCGGACGACGAGGCGCTCCGTCCGGTGCTGGCGTCGATTGCGAAAAGCGGAAAGACGCTGCTGGCGCACCTGGGAGAGCCACGGTCAAGCTGGATGCCCCTCGACCCGGCCGACCCCCACTTTGGCTACTACAAGGCGAATCCGGAATGGCACATGTTCCTGCACCCGGAAGTTCCGTCCTGGGAAGCGATCCTCGCCGCCCGCGATCGCATGCTGGCGGCTCACCCGGACCTTAAGGTGATCGGCGCGCACCTCGGCAGCATGGAGCACGACGTGGACGAAGTAGCGCGCCGGCTCGACCAATACCCGAACTTCGCCGTCGATACCGCGGCGCGCGTGTCGGACCTGATGCGGCAGCCGCGCGAGAAGGTGCGCGCGTTTCTGATTCGTTATCAGGACCGCGTGATCTGGGCCACGGATTCGTTGGAGTTGGATTGGAGCAACCCGGCCAAGGCCATCGCTCGCTGGGAATCCACCTATGAGCGCGATTGGCGATACTTCGCAACCGGAGAAACGATTCAGGAAGGAGCACGGAGTATGCAAGGGTTGGCGTTGCCGGATACCGTCTTACGAAAGATTTTTCGAGAGAATGCGCTTCGGTGGATACCCGGCCTCTCGGCGGCGCTCAAGGCGAAGCCGGAAGCCGTGGCCGAAGCCCCGCTCCCCTCGGCCGAGGAGGTGCTCCGAAAATATCTCGCGGCGATGGGCGGCGAAGCGGCGCTGAGGAAGATTGCATCCCGGGCCTTCGCGGGAACGATCTCCGTCTCCACCTATGGGGTTCGGGGCAACTACCAGGAGTTCGCCAAAGCGCCGGACCGTTATCAGCGCATCTTCCACTTTCCCGGTTACGGCCGGTTTGAGCGCGGCTACGATGGCCAACGGGCCTGGGAGGAGAGCCCGGAGTATGGCGTGGAATCGCTCTCCGGCGAACGCCTCTCTCAGGTGCGGCGGCAGGCTGTGTTCCATCTCCCTCTCGAGATCAGGGCGGTCTACCGGCGGTTCACGGTGGCGGGCCGCGACAACATCGACGGCCAGCCGGCGCTGCGCCTCCAGGCGGTGACGGCGGACGGTGAGGAGAACATCCTTTGGTTCAGCACGGACCAGGGCCTGCTGCTTGGAATTGAATCCACGGAAACCTTCGCCAACGGGGTAAAGCAGCGAGTGCGGTATCTCTTTGAGAACTACGAGACGGTGGACGGCATCCCGGTCGCAAGCCGCGTGCGCTACGAGAGCCCTCGAATGATCTGGGTCCTGAATCGGAGGGTGACGCACAACCCCGGCTTCGAAGACTCGCGCTTTCAGCCTCCGAACGAGGGCCATTGAGCATGGCTTCAGGAGAACATCCGCCGAGTGGGGGAGAACGAGTGCGCGGCAGGCGGATGCGGCGGTTCGTGCTCTGGGTGGTGACACCGCTGCTCCTGCTGACGGCCGCCGCCACGGGGTTCCGCTACTTCTTTCCTCAGTTGGCGCGGCAATCGGCCGAAGCGGTGGCTGCGCAGTTGCTCATTCGCGGCTTGGCGCTGCGGGCGGGAACCGGCTGGCCCGGCGAAGGAATCCGGCCCCGGCGAACCTCCCTCGTTCCGATGCGCGACGGCGTGCGCCTTGCAACCGATCTCTACCTGCCCGCCTCCGATGGGCCGTGGCCGGCGATTCTGATTCGCACACCGTACTCGCGCGGAGAGGGGAAAGTCTTCGGCGAGTTCTTCTGTCGCTACGGGTATGCCGTGGCCGTGCAGGATACCAGGGGGCGCTTTGATTCCGAAGGCGAGTTCTACCCTTTTCGCTCAGAGCGCGAGGATGGCGAGGACTTTGCGCATTGGGCGCGGCAGCAAACCTGGTGCAATGGAAAACTGGGCGGTTTCGGCCCGTCCTATCTTGGCTACACGCAGTGGGCGGCCGCCAACCGCCCGACGCTCAACGCCATCGCGCCCACCTTTATCGCTTCCGACATCTATTACGGGATCTACAAGGGCGGTGCGTTTGGGCTCCTCACGTATCTGCACTGGAGCCTCTCAAGCTACGGCCGCACGGGAGACTGGAATGGCGCAAAGAACATCCAGCGCGGCTATTCTCATTTTCCGTTGATCGAGAGCGATGACGTTTCTCTGCGGGATATCGCGTTCTTCAACGATTGGGTGAGCCATCCCCAGCCGGATTCCTATTGGCGCGCCATGAACGCCACGGACGGTATCGGGAGCATGCCGACTCCCGCCTTTCTCGTCGCCGGTTGGTACGACTTTATGCTCGACGGCCAGATGCGGGATTTCCAATGGATGCGCAGCCATGGAACCGATCTCGCCAGAAAACATACGAAGATCCTGATCGGCCCCTGGAGCCATGGCTTCTTCAACGCCAACCTCAAGAACTACGGCATTCGCCAGCGCTGGCTCGAGGAGATTCCTTTCGAATACGTCAAAGAGATGAAAGACTGGCTGGACTTCACGCTCAAAGGCGTTGACAACGGATGGGCGGCGCGGCCGACGGTGAAGGCATACGTCCTCGGAGACAATACCTGGCGATTTGAAGAGGATTGGCCCCCGCAAGCGGCCAAGGATCAAAGCTACTATCTGCACTCCGCCGGAAACGCCCGAACTCTGAACGGAGACGGCGCACTGCGCCTGGAAAAGCCGTCCGGTTCCCAGCCTGAAGATTCGTTCGTATTCGACCCCTGCCATCCCGTACCCACGCGCGGAGGAGGCCACGGAGACGCCGGCAGCGCCGGTCCCGCCGACCAGCGCGAGATTGAAGCGCGCCCGGATGTGCTGGTCTATTCGAGCGAAGTTCTCAAGGAGGCGGTGCTCGTGATGGGGCAGGCGCGCGTGCAATTGTATGCCGCTTCCACCGCTGCTGATACGGATTTCACGGCCAAGCTCGTGGACGTCTTTCCGGACGGACGCGCACTGATCGTGAGCGAAGGCATCCTGCGCGCGCGTTATCGCGAAGGGCTGGAGAGAGAGGTGCTCATGCAGCCGGGAACCACGTACCTGTTCCCGATTGAGGTGGGTCCGGTGGCAGTGCGCTTTCTTGTCGGACACCGTATCCGGCTCGAGATCAGTTCGTCCAACGCCCCGCGCTACAACGTGAACCCCAACACCGGCCGGGAGATCGCCACGGAACGAAACCCCATTCCCGCCACCCAGCGAATCCTGCACGACGCCGCGCACGCGTCAGCCCTGATTCTTCCCGTGATCCCGGAGAAGACGCCCGGCGCAAAGGGTGAGTGAACCGGCGCAGCGGATGCCACGCAACCCGTTGCCGCGTCGCCGGTGAATGCCGCCTTCGGGCGTCGCCGGGACTGCGATATGCTGGACGTTGCCCGAAACGCGAGCGTGCCGTAAGGGGGGACGCCCGCGTCCGCGACACCCCGTTTCGACGACTCTCAAGACCAATACGAACGACGCACAATGTCAGCCATCGATACCACCACTTCCACCGTTCCCTCTGAGAGCAAAGGCGGAATGTTTACGCTCGACGACGGACGCAACCTCGCGTTCACTTTCATCCTGCTGAGTTCGCTGTTCCTGCTCTGGGGCTTCTGCAACGGGATGATCGACGTGATGGATAAGCACTTCCAGGACGAGTTGCACCTGAGCAAGGCGCAATCGGCCTGGGTGCAGTTTGCGCACTATCTGGGTTACTTCCTGATGGCGATTCCCGCCGGGTGGCTCGCGGCCAAGCTGGGCTATAAGGGCGGTATCATCGTCGGCCTGCTGATTGTCGCGCTGGGCGGCATGTGGTTCATCCCGGCCACGGAAGTAAGCCTCATGGCGAAGCAGGGTGTTGTCTCAAACAATGTTGCATTCGCGGCGTTCCTGGCCGGCGTCTGCCTGATCGCCACGGGACTCACATTTCTCGAAACGGTGGCCAATCCGTATGCGACCGTCTTGGGAAGCCGGAAGTATGCCGCCACCCGCATCAATCTCGCGCAATCGTGCAATGGCGTCGGGTGGATCTTCGGACCCATCGTCGGCAGCATGTTTTTCTATGCGACTGATGCCGCGGGCAACAGCACCGGAGCGGAAACCCTCTTTATTCCCTATGTGAGCGTTGCCGTCGTGGTGGCAATCCTCGCCGTCGTCTTTTATTTCTCTTCTATCCCGGACCTCAAGCCCGCCGAAGATTACGCACCCGTGGAAGAAGCCGAAGAGAAACATCACTCGGTGTGGAAGCACCCGCATTTTGCTTTCTCCGTGCTGGCGCAGTTTCTCTACGTCGCCGCGCAGGCCGGCATCTTCAGTTTCTTCATCAACTACATTACGGAAGAATTGCCCGCGATCCCCTCCGCGTGGCAGAACGGATTCGACAGTTTCGCCGCAAACGCCGGTATCCTCAGTTCCTGGCTCTCCGGCTGGTTCCTTGCCGCTCCCGACGGCGCGGTGGCTTTCACGGATAAGGGCGCTTCGAATCTCGCCTCGTTCGGCTTCGTTCTGTTTCTCCTCGGGCGCTTTTCCGGCTCGCTGCTGCTGAAGCGCTTTCAGGCGCATTCCGTGCTCAGCCTGTACGGCTTCCTGTGCGCGCTCGCATCGCTGCTCGTCTTCCTGAAGCTTGGCTGGACTTCGGCCGTTTGCGTGCTGCTCACCTTCTTTTTCATGTCGATCATGTTCCCCACCATCTTTGCGCTGGGAATCTTCGGTTTGGGCGGCAGAGCGAAACGCGCCTCCGCGTTTCTCGTGATGGCGGTCTCCGGTGGGGCGGTGGTGCCGAAGATCATGGGCGCGATCGCGGATCACTATGACATGTCCAGGGGATTCATCGTTCCCGCGCTCTGCTTCATCGTGGTGGGTCTCTATGGCCTTTATTGGCAGAAGCTGAGCCATGCGCCCTCGACCGCCCGCATCCAGACGAGCGGCGGCCACTGACACCGAGGGGAAGGAAAGTGTATTCTTGTTCCCGAGCGGGCGCCCCGTAGATCGCCTGGAGGTGTGACTTGCGCATTCTCTTCCTGACACTGGCACTGCTGTTCTCATACGCTCTCTCCGCGCAGACGGATACGGTGCTCATCAAGCCGAAGCCTCTCGATGGAACGCTTCGAAACCCGGGCCGCGGCATTCAGACGTTCCAGCGATTCGAAGGGCAGGCGCTAAACCCACCCACTACGTGGTCCGAAGTGGGGCCGGAAGCGCCCCTGGCCGCCGCGGAGGGGGTGATCTTCCCGGAATCCACCGTGGCTTACGTGCGCTGGTTCTGGTCGCAGATCGAGCCAAAGCCCGGTGTCTACGCCTGGCAGATTATCGACAGTGCGTTGAGCGAGGCGAAGCGCCACGGCCAGAAACTGGCGATTCGCATCATGCCATACGATCCGAAGTCTCCGCTGCCGGAGTGGTACCGCAATTCAAACGCGCGGCGCGCCAACAAGCCCGGCGATGCGGACGGCGTCATCTGGTCTCCGGATTCGGACGATCCCTACTACATCACGCACTGGTCCGCGCTGGTGCGCAAACTGGGCGAGCGCTACGACGGCCATCCAGACCTCGATACCGTCGACATCTCCACCTTCGGCTATTGGGGAGAAGGATGGGGTCCGTATCCCCCGTCCAAAGAAGTGCAGCGGGCGCTTGTGGACCTGCACTTCGAGGTCTTTCGTAAGACCAAGCTGCTGATGAATTTTGATGTCCAGGAGATGCTCGAATACGGAACCGGCCGCGGCGCGGGGTGGCGCGCAGATTGCTGGGGAGACTTCGGGCGGCCGAGCAAGCCCAACTTCGCGCACATGATCGACATGTACCCCCGCTATCTCGCCTCCGAGGGCGTCCGCAATGCGTGGATGCATGGTCGTGTTTCGCTCGAAGTGTGCGGCACCACGGCCAGTTGGAAGCGGCTGAACTACCCGCTGCAGCGGATCTTTGACGCCGCCATGCGCTGGCACGCCAGCACCATCAACCTGAAATCGAGCCCCATCCCGGAGGAATGGAGAGCGGCGTTCGAGGAGTTTGAGAAGCGCTTGGGGTACCGCTACTCCCTGAGGCGGGTGGAATATCCTCGGCAGAGCGCCATTGGCGTCCCCTTCCTGCTGAAGACCTTGTGGCTCAACGAGGGGGTTGCCCCGGTGTATGACCGGTATCAGGTGCAGTTGGAACTGACTTCCGGCCAGAACCGGGGCAAGGTGCAACTACCGATTGAACTGACCCTATGGGGGCCGGGCGATTGGGTCTATGAAGGGCCGGTGCTACTGCCAGAGAACCTACCCGCCGGCCGCTATCATCTGCGCATTGCCATCGTGAACCCGGCCACCGGGAAGCCCGCGATCCGGCTTGCGAACGAAGGCCGGGACAGCGAGGGTTGGTACGGAATCGGCAGTATCGAGCTGCGATGAACGTCGCCGACGGCACGGAAACCGCATTGCATTTTCGGTCCCGTCGGCTGTTGCGGAAGGGCCGCTGCCGTGCTAATTTGAAAAGGTTGGATACACGTCTGTGGGGACGTAGTTCAGTTGGTTAGAACGCCTGCCTGTCACGCAGGAGGCCGCGGGTTCGAGCCCCGTCGTCCCCGCCACCCCTTCCCTCCCCTGCCATCGAATACACGGCATTCTCCCGTCTCGAAACTCCATCGCGGATTGACGGATAAACGACGAATGGTGCCCACACGTGCCACGTTTTTTGCGATCCGAAAATGCGGTGCGGCCCGGGAGTGCGTCACAATAGAGAAGATAAGCGTCCTTGGGTTTCAGACAAGCAGCGGTGAAATTACCGGCTTGGACACGCGGAATCCAGCGTTTGACGCCAGTACCCTGGAGGACTCATTGAATGAGCACAATTGTTGAAATTATCGGGCGCGAGATTCTGGATTCCCGCGGCAACCCTACCGTGGAAGCCGATGTGATTTTGGAAGACGGCACGCTTGGCCGCGCCGCGGTGCCCTCGGGCGCTTCCACCGGCGAATATGAGGCCGTGGAACTGCGGGACGGCGACAAGAGCCGTTACCTCGGCAAGGGCGTGCTGAACGCCGTAAAGTCCGTAAACGGTGAGATTGCCGACGCGCTCGCCGGCATGGATGCCCTTGAGCAGCAGCTCGTGGACCGGGCGATGCTTGAACTCGACGGTACGCCGAACAAGGCCAAACTGGGCGCGAACGCCGTTCTCGCCGTATCGATGGCCACGGCGCGCGCCGCCGCCGCCTATTTGCAGATCCCTCTCTATCGCTACCTGGGCGGCGTGCAGGCATCCATTCTGCCTGTGCCGATGATGAACATCCTCAATGGCGGCGCGCACGCGGACAATTCCGTTGACCCGCAGGAGTTCATGATCGCGCCGCACGGTGCCGAAACCTTCTCCGATGCGCTCCGCATGGGAGCCGAAGTCTTCCACACGCTCAAGGGCGTTCTGAAGAAGAAGGGCTATGCCACTTCGGTGGGCGATGAGGGCGGATTTGCACCGAATTTGAAATCCAACGAAGAAGCGATCGAAGTCATTCTCGAAGCCATCGACAAGGCGGGCTACAAGGCTGGGGAGCAGATCAGCCTGGCACTGGACCCTGCTTCGAGCGAATTCTTCGACAAGGAAAAGAAGAAGTACGTCTTCAAGAAGTCCGACAAGAGCGAGTACACCAGCGAACAGATGGTGGAGTTCTGGGCCAAGTGGGCCAGCCAGTATCCGATCATCTCCATCGAAGACGGCATGGACGAGAACGATTGGGATGGCTGGAAGCTGCTCACCGAAAAGATCGGCGACAAGGTGCAACTGGTGGGCGACGATCTGTTCGTCACCAACAGCGCGCGCCTGGCGCAGGGAATCGAGAAGGGCGTTGCCAATTCGATTCTCGTGAAGGTGAACCAGATCGGCTCCCTCACGGAGACGCTGGACGCCATGGCGCTCGCGGCAAGCGCGGGATATACCGCCATGGTTTCCCACCGCTCCGGCGAAACGGAAGACACCTTCATCGCGGACCTCGCCGTGGCCACTGGCGCGGGCCAGATCAAGACCGGCTCCGCCAGCCGGACGGACCGCATCGCCAAGTACAACCAGTTGCTCCGCATCGAGGAGGAACTGGGTTCCACCGCGAAGTACGCCGGCAGGAAGGCGTTCAAGGTGAAGTTCTAAACCGGTTCACGTGAACCGATAGAAGGGGGCGTCCGATGAGGACGCTCCCTTTTTTTTGCGAACGGAACTTCCGTGGCCACCGGCCCCCGGATCACTCAACCGGGGCGAACGTCAGAGCGGCAACCGTGATGCGCGCCTGGCGCGAATCGAAATGCGTGTCACGGGTTTTTCACAATCTCGCCGCTACGGCGGGAGAATTCTGGACGAAAATGGATTAGATTGCTTCCGGTTCGATCGTTCCAGCGACAATCGCGGCCGGGGACATGTCGATTCGCGAAGGCGTCAATCGGTAACTTCACGAAGGTTCGCCGCATGTGCGGATAGGGAGGAACTCGATGAAGTATTTGTGCCTTGTTTACGGAGAAGAGCGGGCCATGTCGCAGATGGATCCCGCGCATTGTGTCGCGTTCGACGAAGAGATGCGCGCCAAGGAAATCTGTATCGCTTCCGAAGCGCTACTGCCGGTGGAAAGTGCCACCTCAGTGCGGGTGCGCAATGACCGGGTCTCCGTCACCGACGGGCCGTTCGCCGAAACGCACGAAGCCCTGGCCGGTTTCTATCTCATTGATGCGCGCGATCTGAACGCCGCGATTCAGGTGGCGGCGCAGATTCCGCCGGCGCGCATTGGCACCATTGAAATCCGCCCCGTGCGGCAACTTCCCGGCCGGGTTCTGGGCGCGGATTCGCGGAACGAAACGGGCGCTCGGAACGCTTGATTCCCAGCGGCACTTTTCACCCCATGAACGGAATCTCTCAAAGTGACCCTAAGCACGCGGTGGAAGAGATTTACCGCACCCAATCCCGGCGTGTGCTGGCAACGTTGATTCGTCTGCTGGGCGATTTCGAACTGGCCGAGGAGGCGCTGCACGATGCTTTCATGGCGGCGGTGGAGAAGTGGCCCCGGGATGGCGTCCCAAATAATCCCGCGGCGTGGCTGATCTCCGCCGGAAGGTTCAAGGCGATTGACGCCCTCCGGCGCCGCAAGCGCTTCGAAACCGGGCTGCCGGGTGAGCCGGAGATGCTGGGGGCTTACGTAGAGACTCCCGTTTACGAAGAAACGTCTGTCGTGGACGACCGGCTGCGATTGATCTTCACCTGCTGCCACCCGGCGCTGCCCGCGGATGCTCAAACGGCACTCACCTTGCGGGAGGTCTGCGGCCTCACCACCGAAGAAATTGCCAGCGCGTTCTTCACCAGCCCTGCCACGATGGCGCAGCGCATCGTGCGGGCAAAGGCGAAGATTCGGGACGCGCGCATCCCCTACGAAGTTCCGGAGCGCGACGCGCTGCCAGGGCGTCTGGATGCCGTCTTGCGGGTGGTTTATCTGGTCTACAACGAAGGCTATACCGCTTCCTCCGGCGAATCGCTCACCCGCGTCGAACTCTCCATGGAGGCCATTCGCTTGGGCCGCCTGCTGGCCGAGATCCTGCCAGAGCCCGAAGTATTGGGGTTGCTTGCGCTGATGCTGCTGCACGAATCAAGGAGACAGGCGCGGCTCGATGAAGCTGGGGAACTCGTGCTGCTTGAGAACCAGGATCGCTCCCAATGGAACCGCGCTCAGATTGACGAAGGCAAGCAGCTTCTCGAACGCGCGCTGCTTTCCCGCCGTTTCGGCCCCTATTCGATCCAGGCCGCGATTGCCGCCGTGCATTCCGATGCTCCCAGCGTCGCAGCGACGGATTGGAGCCAGATTGTGGGCTTATATGACGTGCTGCTGCGGCTGGAGCCCACCGTGGTGGTGGAACTGAACCGTGCCGTGGCCTTGGCCATGCGCGATGGCCCGCTGGCCGGCTTGGCGGCGCTGGATGCGATTTTCGAGCGGGACGAACTGAAGGATTACCATCGGGCGCATGCCGCGCGCGGGGAGTTGTGCGTCCGGGC
Source organism: Acidobacteriota bacterium (assembly GCA_014584705.1). Lineage (GTDB taxonomy): Bacteria > Acidobacteriota > Terriglobia > Bryobacterales > Bryobacteraceae > JACTMJ01. Next base: position 51,623 of record JACTMJ010000020.1, read on the forward strand.
AGGACGGATCCAGGAAGGCTGCGCGTGTTACCAGCGCGCGCTGGAATTGGCCAGGCAGGCTCCGGAGCGGCGCTTTCTGGAGCGGCGTCTCAAGGAAATCTCTTGGAACGAGACCGGCCGGCCGCGCTCAGCCTGATTTTTCCCGGCCGATCTCCGCCATAGTCGCATTGGTGGCGCGAATGAAATCCTCGGGTGCGAGCAACAACTGCAACCCGCGCTGGCCCGCCGAGACGGAGATACGGTCGAAGAGAATCGCGGTTTCATCAAGGTAAACCGGATAGGCTTTGCGCGCGCCCAGCACCGTGACGCCTCCGCGAATGTAGCCCGTGAGCGGCTGCACTTCCTTGAGCGGGACAACCTCCGTCGAACGGTCGCCGCTCACGCGGGCCAGCGCCTTCAGATCGAGCTCGCTGTTGCCCGGTATCACGGCAAAGCAGACGCCATTACGGTCTCCGCGAGCAACCAGCGTCTTGAAAACCTGCTCCGGAGGGAGCCCGATTTTCTCTGCCACCGATTCCGCCGCCAGGTGCTCGGGATCCACCTCGTATTCGACGATCTCATACGCGATGTTTGCCGAATCGAGCAGTCGCGCGGCATTCGTTCTCGTCATCCCGCGCCTCAGCCCAGGGCCTGTGCCAGATCGTTGACAATATCGGCCGCGTCTTCAATGCCCACCGAGAGGCGCACCAGGTTCTCACGAACCCCCGTGCGCGCCTTGTGCTTCGGAGCGATGTCGCGATGGGAAGCCGTCCAGGGATGGAGCACCATGCTGTGCACGTCGCCGAGCGAGGTCGCCCCCACCACCAGCTTCAGGCGGTCAATGAACGCAAAAATTCCGTGCTTGTCCAGGCCCTTGATTTCGAAGCTCACCATCGCTCCATAGAGGCCGTCGGTAAACAGCTTGTCGATGCTCGCCCGGTCCGGGTGAGCCGGATCGTCCAGATAATAGACCTGCTCCACCGCAGGATGCGTGCGCAGGAAGGCCGCCACCGCGGCGGCGTTGCGGCACTGCCGTTCCATGCGTAGCGGGAAGGTCTTGATTCCGCGCATGGCAAGATATGCCTCAAACGGGCCCAGAATGGGGCCGACCACCCTCGACATCGCGCGGATCTCTTCGAGCTTCTCTCCGCGGGCGATGATCGCCCCGCCCATCACGTCGCCATGGCCGGAAAGATACTTCGTAAGGCTGTGGACCACATAGTCCGCGCCATTTTCCAACGGCCGCACGAGCAGCGGGGTCGCGAACGTGTTGTCCACGATCAGGGGCGCTTTCGCCGCATGCGAAAGCTCCGCAATCCGGGCAAGGTCACCGACGCGCAGAATCGGGTTTGAAACCGTTTCCATCAGTACGCAACCCGGCTGGAAGGTTTCGAGCGCCTTTCCCAGAGCCGCTTCATCACAGATATCCACGAAGCGGGTTTCGATACCGAAAGGCTCCAGCATGTTCATCAACAGCTTGACGGTTGCGCCGTAAAGGGCCTCCGCGCATAGCACTTTCTTGCGGCGCTCGGCCAGGCAGGTGAGCAGCGTTGCCTGCAGCGCCACCATTCCGGAAGACGTGGCAAGCGCGCCGCCCCGCTCTTCCGGCGCGGGGGTATCCGGCGCGGCGCCTTCAAGCGCCGCCAGCAGCTCTTCGAGCGCGGAGTTGGTCGGGTTATCGTAACGCGCGTAGGCGTAACCCTCCGCCTCATGCCCGAAGATCTTGTCGAGCATCTCGCTCTCGCCGTAAAAGTACGAAGCCGCGGTGTGAATGGGGGTGGTAACCGGGACATGCCTGCCCGGCTTCTTGCGGTCCCCGGCGTGGACCGCGACGGTATGAATCTTCAAAGCGGAGTGCCTCTTTTCGTGGTGACTTTTTCTATTATCTGACGACTGACCTCGCCGCCGCGCGGAATGGCCGCGGGACGCTTCAGCGCGTGGCGCTGATCCGGAAATCCGGCACGGCGGGCATGCGAAGAACGGTACACATCTCGAAGAGCCGCGAACGCGCCCGCGATCCGATGCGGTCCGCGAGGGAAGTGCGAATCATCGACTGCGCCGGCAGATGCGGATTGCGCTCGCGAAGACTGTCGCCGGCATCCGGATCCGGGAGGTTCGTGGTCAAAATCGTGGGCTTCTGATGATTACAGCGGTAGGTGACGATGCCCGTAATCGTGTCCTCAATCCAATCGGAGACGCGGTGGCTGCCGAGATCGTCCAACAGCAGCACTTCCACTTCCAGTGCCGTGCTGTATGCATCGCGGGTGGAAGCTCCCGAAAGCGGATCGAAGCTCGAACGGATCATCTCCAGAAGCTGCTGATAGTCGAAAAAGCGACATTGATACCCCGCCGCAAGGAGTTCCCGGAGCACAGCCACCGCAAGGTGGGTCTTCCCGGTTCCCGGCGGTCCAACCAGCAACAACCCATTCGGATTCTTCTTTGGTGCGTTGCGAGGTCGGCGGGCAAGATCCTTGGCGTACCGGCTCACCTGAAACAGGGTGTCCCGCAGTTCTTTTTCCCAGGCCGGGTTTCCCCTCACGGTGGCGAAGTTATCAAAGGACGCTTCGCGATAAAGCGGAGGTATACCGGCCCGCTGGCAGAGCCCGTCCGGCGAAACGGCTTCCATGCAATCGCATGCGCTGGCGCCTTCGAGGCCGTGGCGCTCTTCCACAATCCATCCAGTTCCGCCGCAGCGCGGGCAATCGGGTCGGGGCATCGCTATTTCTTCATTATCGCGCCGCAACTCCGCTTGCGGGTCTCTCGAAATTGCGATACTCATGAATCTTGCCGATTCCGTAACCCGGTGCGAACGAGATGCCGGGAAAGGACTTCATGAATATCCTTGTAGCCAATCTTGGTTCCACTTCGGTGAAATATCAGCTTCTCGACATGCCGTCCGAGACCGTGCTCGCCAAGGGAAAAATCGAACGCGTAACGGACTATCGCGCGGCCGTCGCGGAGGTGCGCAAGCTGGATGCGCCCGTCGATGCCGTCGCGTTCAAGGCCGTGCATGCCGGGCCGGATTACTGCGGAACCTACCTGGTGGACGACGGCGTTCTGCAGGCAATGGAAGAGTATTGCTCCGTCGCGCCCCTGCACAACCGCATTTACCTCGATGGCATTCGCGCCTTCCAGGAAGCAATGGCCGGAACTCCGATGATTGCGGCGTTTGAAACGGAGTTTCATGCCAACCGTCCGGCCTGGGCCAAGCGCTACGGCATTCCCCAGGAGTGGTGCGAGAAGTATGGCATTCTGCGCTACGGCTTTCACGGGGCCTCGCACGAGTGGGTCAGCGAGCGCAGCGCGGAATTGCTCGACCGGCCGAAGACGGAATTGCGGGTGGTGAGCTGCCATCTGGGCGGAAGCTCTTCGGTCTGCGCGATCCGCGGTGGCGTAAGCATCGATTGCTCCATGGGGTTTTCTCCCCAGTCCGGTCTCGAAAATGCCACGCGCCACGGGGAACTCGATCCGTTTGCCGTGTTCTATCTCCAGAAGAAGCTGAACTTGAGCACGGAGGAACTGGTTGGCCGCCTGCTCGAAGAAGGGGGGCTCACCGGCCTCTCCGGCGTCGAAGGCGGAGACATCCGCGACATCGTGAAGGCCGCCGAACGCGGAGACCAGAAGGCAAGCGAGACCTTCGATTTGTTTTGCTATTCCGTGAAGAAATACGTGGGCGCTTACGCGGCGGCGTTGGAAGGGTTGGATGCCATCGCATTCACCGGCGGCATCGGCGAGAATGGCTTCCGCGTACGGTCCATGGTCTGCCTCGGCTTGGCATTTTTGGGTGTGGAACTCGATGAGTCCGTCAACGTCTCCCAGAGCGGAGACCGCATCATCTCCGCGCCAGCGAGCAAAACGAAGGTTCTGGTGGTGGAAGCGAACGAGGAACGCATCGTGGCCCGGCGTGCCACCCGCGTGCTGCGGCGGTTGGAGAAGCCGCCCGTCGCCATCCGAGCCTAGGCGTGCGGCAACCCGGCGGATCGCCTACTTCACGGGCGGGAACGGCACCAGCATGTCTTCTTTCCGCATGATGAGCGTACTTGTGTTGTAGCTGGCCAATTCGAATTCGTGCCCGTGCGTAATCGCGTCCGTCGGGCAGGCCTCCACGCAGTATCCGCAGAAAATGCAGCGGCTGTAATCGATGTTGTAGACGCTCGCATAGCGTTCCCCGCCACTGATCCGTTTCTGCTCCTTGTTCTCTTCGGCCTCGATGTAGATGCAATGCACGGGGCACGCCGCCGAGCAGAGGAAACAGGCGACGCATTTTTCCATTCCGTTCGCGTCGCGCTGCAACTCATGTTTGCCGCGATAGCGCTCCTGGAGCTTCGCCGGGCCGTCCGGATAATCTTCCGTCACGGTGGGCGACATCATCTCCTTGAAAGTGACGCCCATCCCCTTCGCGATGGCGGACGCGCCTCCCAGAATGTCGGTGACCTTGTTACCCATGGTTATCTCCTAGCTTAGCGAAACACGGCCGCGAATGTGGACACAAGGCGTTCAGCCGGTCTCCTTCAGCAACTGCTGGGCGGCGATCAGCAGCGGATCCCAAACCGTGGCGTAGGGCGGCGCGTAGCAAAGATCCGCGAACTGGAACTCCTCCACCCGCAGGCCGGCCGTGAGCGCGGTGGCCAGCACATTGATGCGGCCTTCCACGCCATCCGTTCCAACCAGCGCGCCGCCGAGAAGCCTGCCGCTGTTCCGGTCGGCGACCAACTTAACCTTCACCGCCTCCCCGCCGAAATACGAAGCGCGCGTGTGGGCCTCAACCGTGGCGGAGACCGGCCGAAACCCCGCCTCCCGCGCCGTTGCTTCGGAAAGCCCCGTCACGCCCACCGCGATGCCGCATACGCGCAAGATCGACGTGCCCAGCACGCCGGGGAATCGCTCCCGCCGTCCCGCGGCATTCGCGCCCGCAACGCGGCCCATTTTGTTCGCCGTCGTGCCCAGTGGAATCCACGCGGGCGCGTTCAGAAGCAGGTGATGCGTTTCCGCGCAATCCCCTGCCGCATAGATGCCGGCGATGCTGGTCTCCAGTAACTCATTCACGGCGATTGCGCCGCTGCGCCCCAGGGCGAGCCCGGCCGAGGCGGCAATTTCCGAGTTAGGCCGAATCCCGGGGGCCAAGATCACGGCATCCGCCGGGAACCCATCCACTGCACCCTCGCGAATCTCCCGCACCGGCTGCCCGAGATGCAGCGCGACACCCGCCTGTGCGAGGCGTTCCTGAATCCGCTCCGAAAGCCATTCGTCCCGCCAGCCCGGAAAATGGTCGGATCGGTCGAACAGGCTCACCTCCAGGCCGCGCGCCAGCAGCGATTCCGCCATTTCAAGACCCACAAAACCTGCGCCCACAATGGCCGCGCGGCGGGGTTGACGCTCCCTGAGAAAGGCCTCCAGGCGCTGAGCATCCTCCCATGTGTGGAACGGGAAGCAATGGGGCAAATGATCGCCCGCAATAGGCGGAGTGGCGGTTCGCGCGCCGGTGGCGATCACCAGACGGTCATAGGCCAGATCTTCCCCGCCCGCCAGCCGTACCCGACGGCGTGAAGGAAGAATCTCGTCCACCGAGGTGTTTACGCGCACCCGGATATCCCTCTCGCTCTCAAAAAACGCGGGAGGATGGACAATCAATGCATTGGCGTCTTTGACCGCGCCGCCAATCCAATACGGGAGTCCGCAGGCGCCATAGGAAACGACGGGGCCGCGTTCAATTACGGTGATCTTCAGATCGGGGGAGATCCGCCGCGCCCGGGAGGCAGCGCTCATTCCGGCGGCCACGCCGCCGATCACCACAAGATGCATGCCTTAGACCTGATTCTGTCCGCGAAGAAATTCGAGAATATCGAACTTCCGGACTTCCCGCCCCGGAAAGAAGCTGTCCACCGCGGCTTGCTCCTGATCGAAAACTTCGAAGACCGTTTCGAGCTTCGTGAGTAGCATCAGTTCGATGTTGCGCCGGGTAAGCCGCATCAGCTTGAGCGTACCGCCGTTTTTCCGGAACGTCGAAAAGCAGTAGACCAGCGTTCCCAGACCGGAGCTGTCGATGTAATCCACCTCCGCAAGGTCCAGAATGAGATTCTTCACCCCTTCGTCGCTCAGCCTCTTGATCAGTTCCTTCAGCGACGCTGTGGCCTCACCCACAATAAGCTTGCCGCTCAGGGCGACGATGGTGATTCCATCCGATGTTCTTCGCTCAAATTGCATATCTGGACATCCCGGACGGTCTTCCCGCGCCGTGGTCCGGCACAAGAGCCCTCATGCCAAGAATAGCGTACGGAACGTCCGCAAGGCCTCTCGACGGCACGCAAACGACGGCGGTCCCTGAATCCGGGCGTCGTCGCATGGAGAGGCTATTATCCCACCCGGGAAGGCTGCGCTGCTTCTCTCGGTTCGATCGTATAGCCGATGCCGCGAACGGTCTGGATCAGCCGGACGGGGTGGGAGTCGTCCACTTTGCTCCGCAGATGCCGGATGTAGACGTCCACGATGTTGGTGAGGCCGTCGTAATCCCGTTCCCAGACATGCTGCACAATCTGCGTGCGGCTCAAATGGTGGCTCGCGTTTCGCATCAGGTATTCGAGGATGTCGAATTCCTTGGGAGCCAGGTCAATCTGATGCCCACCCCGGCTCACCCTGCGGCGCACGCAATCAAGGATCAGATCGGCCACCTGAAGCCGATCCTGGTTCGGCTTTGACCTTCGTAAGACCGCGCGGATCCGGGCTTGCAGTTCAATCAGGGCGAAGGGCTTCACCATGTAGTCGTCGGCCCCCAGTTCCAGGCCGCGCACCCGTTCTTCCACCGCGGCGCGCCCGCTCAGCACAATCACGGGAATATCGCCCTTGCGATTGCGGACCTTCTCGAGAAGCCGGAGCCCGTCAATATCCGGTAGGGTCAGTTCCAGGATGAGCAGGTCGAATTGGTCCGCCGCCAGTTTGGCAAGCGCTTCTTCCCCGGTGCCAACGCACTCCACTTGGTAGCCGACGCCGGCCAGAGAGTGGGCAAGAAATTCGGAGATCCCCTTCTCGCCATCAACGATGAGAAGCCTCATGGTGAGACTGCTGCCTTTCCAGGTGCGGCCGTTTTGAGTACACCCGCCCATACCTGAGCGGTTTAGGCGACCACTGTGAAGGAAAAGTTACCCACCGCGCGCGAATAAAGCAATGTTCGCGACAAAGCGGTCACCGTACCGCGGCAACGCTTGCGGCTGCATAGCCATTCCAGCCTGATTAGAGAACGGAATCGCGAGGACGTTGCACGAATGTGGAACTCCGTTCCCTCTAGCTCTCCGCCTCCGTCTCCGGAATCGGTGACCTTCCCGGAGGGCGCAGCGTGCCCATCCAGGCCCAGACTTCCCGCCGCCTTCGCCAGGCCAGGGCCAATCCCACCATGGCCGCTACCAGTCCCAGGCTGAAAACCGCTGTTTCGGCTACCGACAACTGCTCTTTCCAGAACCAAAGCCAGCGCCCATAGACGATCTCCAGGTGAACCCAGTAGACAAGCAGCGAAGAGGTGCCCAACAAGGTCACGAAACTGAAGTTACGCGACGGCAGGCAATTGAGCCAAAGATACGCGAAACAAATTACGAGCAGTATAACGCCAATCTTAATAAATACCAATGATGGACTATTCAGCCAGAAATCCGACGTGCGATAGATCGAATAGGGAAGCGAGGCAATGTAGCTCGCCCCGAGAATCATCGTGAGTCCAGCCAGGCAGGTCCACTGCATGAAGCGGTCCAGTTCCGCCTTGGGGGAAAGCCGCAGCATGCTGCCGAAGGCCACGCCGAATGCCGTGAATGCCGCCCAGGGAAAGAGCCCGAAGATCTCCGTGCTCGGCGCCAGATAGGCTCGCAGCAGCGGGTGGGAACCGTCCCATGGCAGTCCGGAAACCACGGGAGCCAGCAGGGAAATCGCAGTGCCGATCAGCAGCGAAACCTTGATCCGTTCGGCGGTGGTGAAGAACGCGGTGAAGGCCATCAGCGCCAGCGAGATTCCCATGCAGTTCAGCACGTCCACTTTCAGAATGTCGTCCGGACGCGCCCATGGCCAGGCGAACAGAAAGGCTTGCAGGCGGACGCCCAGGGCAAGCAACATCAAATACCCGGCCCGGCGAAGTCCAGCGGCCAGGCGGCCCATGCCATCCATGCCCCGGCGCTCCCGGCTATCCAGCAAAAAGGATAGCGTGATACCCGTAAGAAACAGGAAAATTGCCGCCGGTATCCCGCCGACGAATTGAGAGAGCGTATAGACGTCTCCCTTGCGGTCTCCCGGGTTGAGCAGGGAATGAAAACTGTGCCCCTGCAGCATGATCAGCGCTGCAACTCCGCGGGTCCAGTCGATAAAGGTCAGGCGGCCTTCCGTGCTTGTCTTCGCTTTCTGGCCGCCGGAAGGGGGTTGTGCGGGTTGTGCATCCGCACTGCTGCTGGTGGTGGTTTGAATGTCGGTAGACAACGCTTACTTTTGCGGGTACTCCCGCTTCACTCCTGGAGGGAGGTCAAGTTTTAGATCCGCGGGCGTCAGGCCTGGATTCACCTTACTATTGCGGTAAGTGACTTCCATATAGTCGTCGGAAGGCTCCACGAACTTTTGCCGGACCGGATAGGCTTGCCCATCGGGGATCCACATTTCGACGCTCTTTAACGATTCTCGCACTTTTGTAGACTTTGGTGTAAGTACGATCTTCGTCGTGTCAATACCATTAATCTTTTCCTGTCCGGCGACCTTCACGGTATAGGCTTTCGCAATATCTTTTCCGCTGCTCCCAAACCCCAGCAACAGAAACTGGTCGATCAGTCCGCGGTTCTTGCCCACATCGAAAATCTGGACCGTATTGATCTTGGGATAGAAAATCTCCACCTCGTCGCCTTGAAAGGAAACCGCGCGCTCATTCGGCTTCGCGATCTGGATGCGCGCACGCATGTCCTTGCCGGAGCGCAGGATTGCCATCGATCCGCTCTCCTCGGAACGGTCGTCCAGAATCGCGGTATATTTCACCCGAACGATATCGGCGCGCAGGCTCTTGAATGTCGCCGCGGCCGCATCCAGCCGGGAAAGGATTTCTTTCTCCGTGGCGGCATGCGCCGGCTGGGAAACGGCGACGCCAAAGCTGGCGAGCGCGAGCAGCGTCACTATCCAATTGCGCATCGGTCTGGTCCCTCCGGATGATCTCGTCAAAAGGCTGGCCGCGGCGTCCGCGCTAGGGTGCGGTAATCGCAACATAGCCATGAACCGCGCCGTCACCCGAATTCATGGCATCGATTCGTACGACGCGCCGTGTGCGTCCCGTTCGGTCGCTGAGGATGGAGGACACACGCTCCGCGCGCTGCTGCGGGGGAATCGCCTCCACAACGCTGCCCTCCAGCCAGTAGCGCTCACCGGCATCCGAAGGGGGCAGCATCACGATATTGTCTTTCGATTTGTCCAGCGTCGGCTGGTCCCGAAAGATGTAGGCGGGCGTAAGGAAGATAAATGCCAGAATCGCGCCTACCTTGATGTCGTAGGCGACGCTGCCCCTGGGGAAATCCCACATGAACAGACGCTTCCATCCGGCGACACGACTTTCGTTCACAGCTACCACGATATCATGCCCCCTCCCCGCCCAAGCCCGTCAACGCCGTTCGCCAAGGCCGCTGCGTTGGGGCCGGACAGTGGTAGGACGGAAGGGCAACGGGCGAGGTTTCCGCCTCGAAGCCGGCCGTCCCCGCCGACGAGACCAATCTCTGGAATAGAGCCGCGCCTCCTAAAACTGGGTGTTCTCGATGAGACCGTCCAGTTCCTGCTGCAACGTGAGCCCGTTTTCTCGCAGCCGCTCCATCTCCGCCTCCCGCCCCGCGGCGTCGGTTTGCAGGACGCCCAGTTCCGCCGCGAGTTTCTGCACCTGGGCCTGTTGCCCGGCGATGTTGTTGAGGCTCCCCATGTTCCGGCGTACGCGTTCCATCTGGCTATTCAGGCTGTTCACACGGGCCTGCACGCTGCTCATCTGCCGCTCGTTCTCCGCGATCTGCCGCTTCTTGGCGATGATCCGCTCCAACGCCTGCCGGGCGGCCGCGGGAAGCGCCTGGTTGCGGACGTACACGCCCAACTGATCCTCATTGAGGTTCGTCACCTGATGCGATTCGTGGAAGGGGAACTCTTCCACGATTTCGAGCGAAGCGGCGCCGCTCGCGGGCAACTGAACGCGGAAACGATTCGCCGTCGATGTCTTTTCGCTCACCGTCGGCGTCACCGTCTCGTAGTTCGGGCGCGCCAGGCGCTCGATCACCAACGTTTTCGCGCGCGCGTCGGCATTCGAAAGAGTGTACTTGATCGTGGTTCTTTGCTTCGACTTTACCGAGAGCACCCCGCGCTGCATCGAGATCTCCTGCACCGTGCGCGTGCCGCTCGACGGCTCCGTGCGCAGCGACGTGCCCAGATCGAGCCCGTAGCTCATCAGCCGCTTCTCGCCCTCTTTCGTGGTTTCGAAAAGCGCCTCTCCCGCGTACTCGCCCCCGTCGAAAACCGTAACCGGCCCTCCGTCCAGCGTCAGGCCGGAATCGTTGGTCATCTCAAAGGCCAGCATCGGGTGGTTGGTGACGGGCTGGCGCTCGGTGAAAATCAGCAGACGCTGCGCCGAAACCGGTTTCTGCAGAAACGGCAGCATCACGGACTCTCCCTTGCGGACATTCACATGGCCGGGGAAGTGATACGCGAACAGCGCGCCCGCCTCAATCCCGGCCGCCACGGATGCAAGGCCGCTTGGCCGCGCCTCCAGTCTCTGGGCGGAATCGGCGGCCATGTCCCGTCTCTCAAACCTGCCGCTCGCCAAAGCACTGGCCATCGCCTTCTCCATTGCCGGCGCAGGCGCCGCCGCGGGGGCGGGGGCAATCGCGGCTTGCACGCGCATCTCACTCTCGTATGTCACCGGAGCCGTGCTGCCAATTCCCGGCAGGGGCACAAACGGTCGTGCCACATTGACGGGCGGATAGATATTCGTCAGGAAGGATACCGGCTTCCCGGATATCAGAGAGAGGTTGATGCCGTTCCAGTCTTCGCCGGAGGTATTGTCCACCACCGCCCAGCCCTCAAGCGTTGGTTTACCCTCTTTCCCGAAGATCATTCGATAACTGGACTTCCAAACCGGCATCGGCGTCATGTAGCGAGCCGAAAGCTGCGTATTTCCATTCCGGAGTACATCAATCGACACGCTGCGCCGGTTCTGGTTGCGGGCTTCCGCGACAATGCGCAGATAGTCCGTCACCTGCTGCTGCAGCTTCGCATTCGCGAATCGTAGCCGCCCCAGAGACGCGATTTCGTAGCTGTTCATCGCGCCGCCGTCTTCGAGCAGCGTTACGTACTCTCTCGCGGGAGTCTGGTTCGTCGCGGGCACCGTCTGGGCGGAGAGAATCGCGCCCCGCACGTTCTCCGCCCCGCGTGCGGCCTCAATTCGCTCTCCCCGCAGCGCATCCAGCAGCGAAGCCATGTTTTCTCCGGGATTGATGCGGAATGGAAACGACTTGAGCTTCTCTTCGAGGCTCTCGTCCGTGGAAAACCGCACCCGCTCCACGCTCCCATTCGTCGCGCTGACGCTGAGGGATTTGAGCACATCCGTCATCTCATCGGCGCCGAAGGTGAGAGAAACGGGGCCGGAAGCGCTTACCTCGCCCACCCTCTCCACATAGCCCACGCCGTTCTTATACAGAACCACCCGCCGCACCGGAAGTTCCTGCGCGCATGCACCGGCGGACACGGCGAATAGCGCGGCGGCAAGGCTTGGGATCGCACAATACAGTCTTTTCATAGCTGGTTATCCCTTCTTACGAGGGGGAAGCGCGCGCGGTTTCTGCAAGCCAGCAGAATGTTCCGGCCCGGCGGCGTGCGGAATACAGCCCCGACCTCGATTATGACGGAACGCACGCTATTCGCCCATTACTTTGATTAAGACGCGTTTGGGGCGTCGTCCGTCGAATTCGGCGTAATATACCTGCTGCCAGGGTCCCAGGTCCAACTTCCCGTCCGTGACCGGCACGATTACCTGATGATGCGCAATCAGGCTCTTGAGGTGAGCGTCCCCATTGGTTTCGCCCGTGCGGTGATGCCGGTAGTTTTCCCGGAACGGAGCCAGTTGCTCCAGCCAATCGTCAATGTCCGAGATCAACCCGTCCTCGGCGTCATTCACGTACACCCCGGCTGTAATGTGCATTGCGGAAACCAGAATCATTCCATCCCTAATCCCGCTCTTGCCCAGCGCGGTGCTCACTTCGCCGGTGATGTTGATATAGTCACGCTTCGATTTGGTATGAAAGGTAAGGTATTCAGTATGAAACGTCATATCCCGGGATGATATCAGCAGACACGAACGGAAGCGGAAATTTGGCCTCCGCGCCCGTCGCATCATTTGTTTCCGGCGGGGCATGTTACTCAAGATAAACGGAATGGATCTTGACAGCGTTCCTGCCCTTCGTCAGACTCGAAATGTCCGGGTCTGGCGTCCGCACGGCGCTTCCAGGCGATGTGTCATGGCCGCGGCAGAGCCGGCGACAGCTATTGTCTTCAGACAAATGGGATTCATTCCGTTCGCATCTCTGCATGCTTTGGGGGTAGAAATTGCGTTATCAGACCGTCAGCCGTTGCGCGGCGTTGGTGATATGGGTGTTGACAGGCTTGCCCCTGGCGCATGGCGGCGCGGCTTCCCTGGCCGGGGCTTCCGCGTCCATCGCCATTGGCACTCGCCCGCTCCTGCATTGGAACGCTTCCCAGGCCCCGCAGGCCGGCGTATCTACGACGCCGCCAGAAAGCGAGAATGAAATTCCTGTCTACCTTCCAGGAGGGGATGAGGCAGGCCCTACGCTGCCTTCCCAACGGGGTATTGGAGCCATTCGCTCCAGCGAAGGGCTGTTCCGGATTGCCCCGTATCTCGGCGTCAACGCTATTTACGATACCGGCCTGGCCCCGCTCACCCTGGGTGCGGACGGCGTCTTTCCTTCCCGATCCGCCATGGGAGTCGACTTATCCTTCGGTATAACGGGAAGCAAGGCATTCCGCCATACGTTGATGAGTCTCATGTATCGCGGCGGCTACTCCCACTATCCGAGGATCTCTTCCCTTTCCAATTCGAACCATCAGGGCGCCCTCGGGATAACTCACGCCTTTAGCCGCCGCCTCCAGTTGAGTTCGCAGAATACCTTCGGAATTTCCAATAACGCCTTCTTCGGAAGTTTTGGATTTGAGAACCTGGGATACGCTGGCAATATCGTCCCCGACAATGAGTTTTTCAACTCGCCGGTGCTCTTCCTGCAATCGAACCAGACGCTTAGCTATCAGAAAACGGCCCGGCTCTCCTTCGCCGTTGGAGGCGGGGGCAGCATGCAGTGGCGCAGGTCGAGCGCCCTGGCCGGGGTAAAGGCCGGTAACCTCCTTGCCAACACTTCCTACCGGATCTCCGCGAGGCAGACCATCGGCATCACCTATCTGTTCAACCAGTACTTCTTCACGAACCAGTACGGCGGTTCGAACGTGCACACCCTCAATGTGGAATATGGTGCCAGGTTGTCCCGCACCGTGGACCTCGCCCTTTCCGTGGGCGGCGCGCGTGTCGAATCTCAATCCCTCGAGCGTGTGGAGGTGGATCCGATCATCGCGGAGCTGTTCGGGACAACGGGCGGTATCGCGGCTGTCTACCGGAACTCGTATTTGCCCACCTTTCAAGGCAGCCTCCGCTACAGCAAGCGGAGTTGGTCCGCCGAGGTGAGCGCGGGACGCGCGATCAATTCTGGCAACGGGATTGTGTTAACCAACCGGAACACCACCGCGAGTGCGAGCGTCAGATATAGCGCCCGCCGATGGAATGCCGGTGGGGGCGTTTTCTATAACGAGATGAAGTCGCTTAAGCTGGACTACGGTAACTACAGAAGCACTTCCGCCGATATCGGCTTCTCCGTGATGATGGGGCGTGGCTTCTCCTGGACCAACAACTTCTCGGTGCGCCGTTACGGAGGTGCCGGTTCCGTCATTTCCAACGCATTTCTTGACAGGAACCAATACCGGGTGTCTACCGGCATTTTCTGGTCCCCGTCCGCGTTCCCATTGCCCCTGTTTTAGCGCCCCGGGGGGCGGGCGAGGCTTCACCGGAAATCGATCGCGAACGCCGCGGATTTCCGGTACATCCACAACGCTATGTTGCCGATTCTCATTGCCGAGGACGACGAACAACTGGGAAGAGCGCTTGAACTCTACCTGGTCTCACTCGGCTTCGAGGTGTCCCTGCATCGTGCGGCCGCCTCGGCAAAGAAAGCGGTTCTCTCGCATCCCGGGAAATTCGCCTTTGCCATGGTCGACTATCAACTCGGCGTTGACTGCGGCGTCGACCTCGCAAAGTGGATTCTGGCCAGAGAACCGGAACTCCGGCTCGTGTTTATGAGCGGCTTCCCTCCTGGCGAGAGTATGGATTTGGCGGCCCTTGGCGAGCGTGCCGTCTTTCTTCAGAAGCCGTTTCACCCCAGGGAAGTGATCACCTGCTTCCGCTTCCTCCACCCGGTGCTGATGATGAGCATGTAAGGGCGGGTGGGCCCCATCCGCGTTCTTCCGCTTGCATCACGTTCGGCCTCGCGGTCCCGCGAAACCAGCGGGGGCGGAAGAAGAATCCGGCTGCGTGGCGCTACCGGAACGAAGCGCGCGCCGCATCGTGAGTGGCTACTGCCCAAAACGGCAACCCGGACGGGGAGCGAGCCGTACAATTGGTGTATCGCTATGCCGAAACTCCGCTTCGCGTGTCTGCTGGCCCTCTGTCTCCCGGCCCTGTGCCTCCCCCTGTTTGCGCAGACCGCACCGGGGACGGCGCCCTCCGTGGCCCGGCGGCCCGCCCCCGCAAAGCCCGCAACCGCAACCGCGCCGGAGGTGAGAACTCCCGCGGCGCCTGTGAAGAAATCCGGAAACACTTTTGATCCCGCAACGCGGCTTCCTTTGCTGAGCGTGCGAGTCGAAGGCAACCACCGGTTGAATATCGCGAAGGTGACCGCGCTGAGCGGATTGCGCGTGGGCGTTTCCGTGAATCGGGATTCCTTCGCCGCGGCACACAAGGCTCTCATGGACACCGGACTGTTCGAGAGCGTCGCCTATCGCTTCGAAAAGCCCGCCGCGACGCACGGCTACATTGTCACTTTTGAGGTTCAGGAAACGAAACTCTTCTACCCCATCCGCTTCGAGGAGATCCCCGCGGAACGGGACGACTTGCTCGCGCACCTCAAGGTGGCGGACCCGGCGTTTGACGGCGAATCCGCCGCCACCGAACCCGCGCTCCGGCGCTACAGCCGGATGATTGAGGAGTACCTGGCCGCGAACGGCAAGAAGATGAAAGTGCGCGGGCAGGTCTGGGCGGAGCAGGGCGGTGAACTTTCCGTGATGTACCGCCCGGATACGCCCGTGCCCTCCATTTCCGATGTGCGTTTTGAAGGCTCGGTCAAGATCGATCCTCTGGAATTGCGCCGCATCCTGATCCAGACCGCCACGGGCCTGCTGTTTACCGAAGAGCGCTTCCGCACCGTGCTCACAAACGAGATCGTGCCCGCCTACTGGGCGATTGGCCGCCTGGGCGTCACGTTTCCGAAGATAGTAGCCGTGCCGCTGACAGAGGAGAAGGGCGTCCGCGTCCTGGTGACCGTGGACGAAGGCCCGGAATTCGTCCTGAACGCCGCGCACGTGGATTCCCGCGTATTCCCGGAAGCGGAGCTGTTGAAGTTGGGCAAGTTCCCCATCGGGGAGCCGGCCTTGATGAAGACCGTCGCCGACGGCGTAAGGGAAATTCTCAATCGCTACAAGAAGCAGGGCTATATCAAGGCTGATGCCAAATTCGACCCCAAGCTCGATTTTCAGGCGAAGACGGCGGACGTTACCGTGGTGATCGACGAAGGCCCGCGGTATCTGTTCCAGGAGCTGAAAATCGAGGGCTTGGATCTGGTCGCGGAGGCGGGAATCCGAAAGCTCTGGGCCATGGAACCGGGCCAACCCTTCAACTCGCTTTATCCCGACTTTTTCCTGGACCAGATTCGGGAGCGGCAATTGTTTGACTCCCTGGGTTCCAGCAAAGCCAGAGTAGATCTCGACGACGGGAAGCACCTTGCCACCGTCACGCTGAGCTTCAAGCCCGAAGATAAGACGCCGCCCCCCAGGGTGCCGCTCGTGCGCCCCCAATAGACGCCGAAGGCCGGATTCTCTATTGCGCCCGTTTCTCCGCTGCATAAGTGCCGCCGCGCCGATGCGGTTGTATTCTGGTTCTTCAGGATGCCTCCGGCCGCATCCGCCCTTCGTCCCGGGAATTGCTAGCCATGACACGACTGCGAAACTTCCTGCCCCTTACCCTCCTCTGCGCGGTATTTGGTTTGCTGGGTGCCGCCTTCCTTCCCGCCCAGAACGCGCCGATGCGCGGATTCCCGGCGGGAGCGGTGGCCACGGAGCGCGCCGTCGAGGAGAAGGCACGCCGGCTGGCCAGCGCGGCAAAGGTAAAGGAATACATGCACGCGATGGCGGCGGAACCGCACCATGCGGGCACGGCCGCATCGCGCAAGGTGGCGGAATACATTGTGGAGAACTTGCGCCGCTGGGGTTGGAAGGCGGAGATCGAGCGCTTCGATGTGCTGCTGCCGTTTCCCGGGCGGCGTCACCTGGAGATGCTGTCTCCCAAGCGCTACGTGGCATCCCTCTCGGAACCGGCGATCGACCAGGATAGCGACACGGGTGACGCCAACCAGTTGGCAACGTTCAACGCCTACGGCGGCAATGGCGATGTCACCGCGCCGCTGGTGTACGTGAACTATGGCACGCCGGAAGATTACGCATCGCTCCAGGCGATGGGCGTTTCGCTCAAAGGCAAAATTGCGATCGCCCGCTATGGGCAGTGCTGGCGCGGCATCAAGGCGAAACTCGCGCAGGAGCACGGCGCTCTCGGCTGCCTGATCTATTCCGATCCGGCGGACGACGGCTACGGGAAGGGCGCCACCTACCCCGAGGGTCCGTACCGCCCCCCGCAAGGAGTGCAGCGCGGAAGCGTGATGGATATGCCGATTTATCCCGGCGACCCAACCACGCCCTTCGTCGCCAGCGTCCCCGGCGTGGAGCGGCTGAGCGTGCAAGCGTCACCCACGATTCTGAAGATTCCCGTGCTGCCGATTTCCCATCACGACGCGCGCCCCTTGCTCGAAGCGCTGCGCGGCAGGGAAGCGCCAAGAGGGTGGCAGGGAGGGCTTCGCTTCACTTACCGGCTCGGCGCGGCGGAAGGGGAACAGGCGGTTCAGGTACGATTGCAGGTCGAGAACGACTTCGCGATTCGGCCGATCTATAACGTCATCGCCACAATGGCCGGGAAGGACTTCCCCGACGAATGGGTGCTCTACGGCAATCATCATGACGCCTGGGTGAATGGGGCCAACGACCCGGTGAGCGGCAGTGCGGTAGTGCTCGAAACCGCGCGCGTGCTGGGGGAATTGCGCCGCGGCGGCTGGCAGCCCTCGCGTACCATCAAACTCGCCTTCTGGGACGGCGAGGAGTTCGGGATCATTGGCAGCACGGAGTGGGTGGAAAAGCACGGACCCGAATTGCAGCGAAAGCTGGCTGCCTATTTCAACTCCGATTCCAACGGCCGCGGGCAGATCCGGGCGGCCGGATCTCACCATCTCGCGCCCTTTCTGCGCGAGGTGCTCGCCGATGTGCCGGTCCCGGCGGGCGGGCGTTCGGTGCTGGAGGCCCGAATTCAGGCCCAGAGCCAGGCCGATGGAGAAGTCCGGCCCTTCACCGTGGACGCGGCAGGCTCGGGCTCGGACTACGCGCCGTTCCTGCATCACATCACGATGCCTTCCTTGAATCTCGGGTTCAGCGGCGGCTGCCCGGGAGCCGGCGTCTACCACTCGGTCTACGACACGCTCGCTTGGTATGAGAAGTTCTGCGACCCGGGGCATCGTTATGGCAAGGCGTTTAGCGACGTGATGCTCACGGCACTCCTGCGGATCTCCGCCGCGCCGCTGCTCCCTTATGACTTTGAAGAGCTTTCCACAACCGTGAAAGGCTACCGCGCGGGCATCGCCAAACTGGCGAGAGAGAGCCGCGTGTCGCTCGATTTCGAACGCTTTGACCGGGCCGTGGCCGGGCTTGCGCGCGAGAGCGCGGAATGGAATTCGTGGTCGAGGCGTCACCTCGACAGCCTGGCCGCGGATCGCACCGGCCAAGCCGCTCTGAACGAACACCTGATCGCGGCCGAACGGCAATTGGCCCTCGGGAAGGGATTGCCCGGCCGGCCTTGGTACCGGCATCCGATTTACGCCCCCGGGCTTTACACCGGATACGGAGTGAAGACGCTGCCGGGCATTCGCGAATCCTTGGAGCAGCGGCAGCCGGAATTGGCGCGGGAACAACTTGCGTTAGCCGCCGAGGCGATCGAAAGACTCAATGCACATCTGCGGGTTCTGCGGACGGAGGCGGAGTCCCGGCGGATGAGCGCTCCGGGGCAGGCACCCGGGAACTGAGCGCCAGCCGCCGCTGGGTCAACCGGCCCAGATAGCTCTCCGTGGCGTCCGCCTCTTCCTGCCGGTTAACGTCTCTGAGCCATTCGGCGTATCGCTTCTCGCGTAGCCGCGCCACGAGTTCGTAGTTGCGGCGGGCCTGAAGAAAAGCCCGTTGCTGCTCCGCGATCTTCGCGTGAAGGCTCGTCAGTTGGGCCGCGATCTCGCGAACGGCTGCCCGGGAACTGGCATGCGCAAGGCGAAACTCAGCTACGCTCTCACTGGAGACCCAGGCGGCGCTTGCGAGTTGATTCCCCGCTTCGTCCATGGACTCCTCCACGCGCCGCCGTTCCGATTCGAGGTGCGCCCGGTTCGCGATGAGCGCTTCAAGAACCGCCGCCTCCGCCTCCCATTGGCGCTTGCGAAACGCCAGCACTTTCTCTAGCGGGAATCGAAACGACTTCATCGCTTATCCTCTTTCGAGCAGCGCGGCGAGCCTCCCGAGGCCGTCCAGCGTCTCCTCGCGCGGGGACGCTACATCCGGCTCCTGGCACAGGAAGCGCTCGATCTCCGGCTTCACCGCCAGCACGGTGTCGAGCTTTGGATTGGTACCCTTGCTGTAAGCGCCGAGGTTGATCAGGTCCTGCGCCTGTTCGTACCGGGAAAGCGATTCCCGCAACGCGCGGGCATGTTGCAATTGTGGACGTTCGCTGATCTGCGAAGAGAGCCGGCTTACGGAGCGAAGCACGTCGATGGCCGGATAGTGACCGGCCGACCCAAGGTCGCGCGAAAGCACCACGTGCCCGTCGAGAATCGCCCGCACGGCGTCGCAGATGGGTTCATTGAAATCGTCGCCTTCAACCAGGACGGTGAAGAATCCGGTAATGGAACCTCGCGGAAAATTGCCCGCGCGCTCAAACACTTTGGGCAGCAAATTGAACACCGATGGGGTGTACCCTTTCTGGCTGGGAGGTTCTCCGGCGGCGAGGCCGATCTCGCGTTGCGCCATCGCGAGGCGGGTCACCGAATCCATCACCATCAGCACGTTCGCGCCCTGGTCCCGAAAGTATTCCGCCACCGCCATTGCCACAAAGCAGGCCCGCACGCGGAGCGGCGCGGGGCGGTCGGAAGTCGCCACTACCACCACGGAGCGCCGCAGGCCGTCGGGGCCAAGGTCGTTCTCGATGAACTCGCGCACCTCCCGGTTTCGTTCCCCAATCAGCGCGATCACGGAGACGTCGGCCGCATTGTGCCGCGCCATGGCCCCAAGCAGCGTGCTCTTGCCCACGCCGGATCCGCCGAAGATGCCGATTCGCTGGCCTTGCCCGCAGGGGAGCAAGCCATCGATCACCCGGATGCCGGTGGCGAGAGGCTTCCGGATGTTTTCCCGGTCAAGCGGGTTCGAGGGTTGGCGGTAGAGGTCGTAAAGCTGGCGCGGCCCATGGGAAAACCCGGGTGGTGCGCCTTCGCCCCGTTCGTGTGGTGCGTTTTCGGGTTCCCCGGGCGGCGTCACCGGGAAGCCTTCCCCGCCGGGAACATCCAGAAAGTTTCCAAAGCCATCGAGAACCCGGCCGAGCAGATGCGGTCCCACTTCAACGCGCGCCGCCTCTGGCCTCGCAACCACGGTGTCTCCCAGGTGAATGCCGTCCGTCTCCTCCAGCGGGATAGAGAGCACCCGCTGGTCCCGGAAGCCCACCACCTGCACGCGGATGCGGCGTCCGGTGGCGGTCTCCACCTCACAGAAATCGCCCAGGGCGGCCATCGGACCAATCGATTCGATCAGCAAGCCCACCGCCTGCGTCACCGTTCCCGTCCAGCGGCTGAAATGGCGGCTGGCGAGAAAGCTTTGTCCGGCATTCGCTTCAAACAGCTTGGATCGCATCATGAAGCGCTCCTTCGAAGACGGTCAACCAGCCCGCTCTCAATCTCTTCCAACTGCCTGGCGATCGATCCGTCCAGCGTTCCGTAGTCGGTATCAAACAGCAGGGCGCCCCGCGCCAGCGACCCGTCCGCCTCCACGCGAATGGTACGACGATCGCCCAGGGCGGCCATCGAACCTATCGATTCGATCAGCAAGCCCACCGCCCGCGTCAGCGTTCCCGTCCAGCGGCTGAACTGGCGGCCGGCGAGAAAGCTCTGGCCGGCATTCGCTTCAAACAGCCTGGATCGCATCATGAAGCGCTCCTTCGAAGCCGGTCCACCAACCCGCTCTCAATCTCTTCCAACTGCGTGGCGATCGACCCGTCCAGCGTTCCGTAGTCGGTATCGAACAGCAGCGCGCCCCGCGCCAGCGACGCGTCCGCCTCCACGCGAATGTCGATTCGATCAGCAAGCCCACCGCCTGCGTCACCGTTCCCGTCCAGCGGCTGAACTGGCGGCTCGCCAGGAGGCTCTGGCCGGCATTCGCTTTAAACAGCCTGGACCGCATCATGGAGCGCTCCTTCGAAGCCGGTCCACCAACCCGCTCTCAATTTCTTCCAACTGCGTGGCGATCGACCCGTCCAGCGTTCCGTAGTCGGTATCGAACAGCAGCGCGCCCCGCGCCAGCGACGCGTCCGCCTCCACGCGAATGACGCGAATGGCCCGTTTGGAAGAGTGCGCGGCAAGCGCTTCCTCCACCGCCCCGCGATCCGCCGGATGAATGCGGACGCACTGCACCGTCTTTCCGGCGAGCCGTTCCAGCGCGGACCGGGTAAGACCCTGAAGCGCCTCCGGGTCGATCTGGATCTGGCGGTTGAGAATCTTCTCGGCGATGGCGATCGAGAGTCTGGCTAGATCGGCGTCCGCCTGTTCGAGCAATTCGCGGCGTGCCGCCTCCGCTGCACGAAGCGTCGCGGCAATCTGGCTCCGGAAACGGTCCATCTCTCCCTGGTTTTCCGCGATCCCTTTTCGGAAACCGGCGTCGAAGCCGGATTGGTACGACGCGCTGATGTTTGCTTCGGCTTCGGCGCGCGCACGCTGCAACTCGGTCTGGACGGCGGCCAGTTCCCGCGAAAACTCGGCCGGTGGCGCGCTCTCCGTGGGCCGTGCCGGTGCGGCACCGCGGGTCCCGCCGCCGTCCGATGCTCCGGCCAGCGCCATCCAGCCGGAAGCGTCTCCCGGATGCGCCGTTTCACGCACGATTCCCGCGGGCAACAGTCTAGCTGACATACCTATCTCCGCCCGTGCCGCCAAGACCGATCGAGCGCTCCGTCTCCAGTTGCCGGGCCACCTCGATCATCTGGTGCCGCGCCTCGTCGACGTCGCGGATCTTCACCGGACCCAGCGTACCCATATCCTCGCGCAGCGTAACCGACGCTCCCGCGGGCGCTATCCGGCCGGTAGCGTCGCCCGGATGCGCCGCTTTACGCACGATTCCCGCGGGCGGTAGCTTAGCTGACATACTCATCTCCGCCGGCGCCGCCAAGGTTGATCGCACCCTCCGTCTCCAGTTGCCGCACGACTTCAATAATCTGCTGCTGCGCCTCGTCGACATCGCGGATCTTCACCGGACCCAGCGCATCCATATCCTCGCGCAGCATATCCGCCGCTCGCCCGGACATGACTTTGATGAAGTGCTGCCGGAGCACCTCGCTCGTTCCCTTGAGAGCGACCGTGAGGAGCTTGCGATCCACCCTGGATAGAATCTCGCGGATCGCGTTGGCATCGAGCTTGATGATGTCTTCGAAAACAAACATCAGGTGCCGGATGCTCTTGCCCAGCGTCTCGTCGTTGCTCTCGATCTGTTCGAGGATCTCCTTCGTGGAGTTGGCGTCCAGGCGGTTGAACAATTCCGCGACCGCCTGCACGCCCCCGTAGGATTCCCGGCTGTATTCGCCCAGCTCCTGAATCTTCTGGCCGATAATGGCGGCGATGCGAGAGACAATCTCGGGCGAAATGCGATCGAGATTGGCCATGCGGGTGGCGATATCGGCATGGCACTCCGGCGGTAGAGACGTGAGCAGCGCCGCCGCCTGCGTGGTGTTCAGGTGCGAGAGGATCAGTGCAATCGTCTGCGGATGTTCATTCTGAATGAATTTGGCGAGTTGCTGCGGGTCCGCTTTCTGCAGCGGATCAAAGGTGGCTGCATCCTCGCCGATCGTCTGCGCCAGTCGATCGAGAATCCGCCGGGCCGGTTCATTCCCGAACGCACCCACGAGCATCTTCCGCGCGTAGTCCATGCCGCCCTTCACGACGTACTCGCGGGCCACGGTCATCTGATAGAACTCTTCGAGAATGTCATCTACATTCTGCGAAGTGATGGTCGACGATCGCGCAATCTCCTTGGAGATGGTTTGCACCTCGTCTTCGCTCAGATGCCGCACGATCTCCGCGCCGGACTTCTCCCCAAGGATCACCAGAAGCATCGCGGCTTTGCGCGCGCCGCTAAACTTGTCTGTGCTTCGCTTCTTCGTTCCGGTTTCCGGCGGCGGCAATACCGCCAGTTCCGTGCCGGTCTCGGGTGCGGCGCTCATCGGCGGTCCTCCGTCAGCCAACTGCGCAGGATCTGTGCCGCTCCCGCCGGATCTTTGCTCACCGTATCGATCAAGTGGCCGGTGAGGACCTCGCTGTCGCTTCTCGGCTTCACCCCCTTGAGCGATGCGAGGGCGGCATTCTCCTTCAATTTCAGCCGCTCCTGCTGCTCCTGAATGAAGGCCTCCAGATTCCCGCTGTTGGCATCAAAACCATCTGGAATTTCAAACTCTCCTCCCGCTCCGCGCGGGACGGCATGCGCCGCCGACGGCGCTCCCAGCGCAGGTGGCGTGGGCACCGAGGTTACCTTGCGGAGCTTCTTCCGCCTCCGCAACAGCAGGAACCCCGCCGTCAGCAGCAGAAGCAGCACCGCTCCGGCGCCCGCGCCCCAAACCCAGAGGGGCGTCCCCCGCGGCAGGAAGGAGAGCCACCCCGGCAGGGGAGAATCCGTCGTTGAGCCGGGGGCGGGCGCGACGCCCGGGGGCGGAGGTTCGGAGATTGTCGCGTCGAAGGGGAGCGCCTCCACTACTAGTTGATCGCCGCGGTCTTCCTGCAGCCCCAGCGCACCTGTGACGAGTTCCCGGATGCTGTCGATCGTTTGCTGGCTGGGCGCTTCCAGAATGCGCTTGGCATCCTTGCCGGTCCCCTCCCATCGCAGTCTGTGGTCCACCAGTACCGCCACGGAAACGCGCTTGAGCACGCCGCGCGGCACCACCGTGTTGCGAACGGTACGGCTGGTTTGGAACTGAACGGATTCAGACCGGCGTACTACGCCGCCTGATGTCGTGCGAGCACGGGTTCCGCTCCTCGGCAGATTGGATGCCGTGCCGGGGACTCCCCCGCTGCGCACACCGTTCGAAACGTCCTCCTGCTTCTGGGTGCTCGTCATCACCGAGCTTTCCGGATCGAACGTTTCCGCGCTCTCGTTTCCGCTGGTCATGTCCAGATCCGCGGAAACGTTCGCGCGATATCGCCCCGGCCCCAACAGCGGATCGAGCGTCGAACTGAGCTTCGATTCCAGGTCCGCTTCCACGCGATGGCGATACTGCAGAAGGGCTTCGGGCGGCTCCTGCCCTTCGTCCCCTTCTTCCTTCCTGGGGCGACTGAGCAGGTTGCCCCGCATATCGATGATCGATACCTGATCCGGCCGCAGCCCCTCCACCGCGCTTGCCACCAGATGCGCGATGGCCGCCGATTGCTTCGGGTCCATCGTGGCGCCGGGCCGCAGCTTCACCATCACGCTGCCCTTCGCCGGCTCCTTATTCTCGAGGAAGACGGAGTTCTTCGCGAAGGTGACATGCACCCGTGCCTGCTCAATGGCCTGGATGGTGCGCAGGCTGCGCTCCAGTTCTCCCTCAATCGCGCGCTTGTAGTTGATGTGTTCGGTGAAATCGGTCGCGCCGAAGTTGGTCTGATCGAAAATCTCAAAACCGATGCGGCCGGTTTGCGGCAGGCCCTGCGCGGCCAGGCTCAGGCGCTGTTCCGCCACCTGCGCGGACGGTACGGAGATCCGCGTCCCCGCGTCGTTCACGCGCACCGGGATGCCCGCTTCCTTCAGCTTGGCGACGATCTGCCCGGCCTCTTCGGGATTCAGATTGTCGAACAGCGGCTGAAAATCCCTCTCCGTCTGCCACCGAACGAAGGCGTAGAGCCCCGCCACCAGCACAACCGCGGCAACGCCAATCACCAGACGCTGGCGAAGGCTGAGCTTGGTAAAGAGTTGGATCAATTGGGTCATAGCGCCTTCACCCGGACGCGCGGCAGCCTAAGCGTTTCCCCGCACCTCAGCCGCGCCTCTTCGTGCTCGCACCCGAGTTCCGTCGCCACCCCGCCAGTGCCCGTTCGAGATGTCCCCCCCGCCGGGCCCCCGCCACGTATCGGGCAATTCGACCGTGTCTCGTGCCCCCGCGCGGGCGCTCCGTCCCCGGCGCGTTGCGGGTGGCTTGGGGTGTGGCTCCTTACCGGCATCCAAGCGTTTATCGGCGGATGCGCGAAAGAACTTGAGACGAATCCCGGAGAGATTCGCGGACGAATCCTAAATTTGCATACGCATAATTTCCTGGTAACCCTGAATGAGCTTGTTTCTTACCTGCAACAGCAACTCAAACGATATCTGGGCTTCCTGCGCCTGAATGGCGACGGTGTGCAACTCCACGTTCTCTCCGCGCAGCAGCTTCTCCCGCAGTTCGCCCGATGCTCTCGCGCTGTTCTCCACCTTGGCCATCGCGCCGGCAAGTTCCGTCGCGAAGGAGGCCTCGGCGGCATCGCCCGGGCGCTTGGCGCTCCCGGCCCCCAGTGGGCTCTTGTACAAGTTGTCCAGAGCTTCCAGCCCTGCGAGGCCGGGGGCGGCACGGGGAATCGAGGGGATCATACGAAGTCCTTCTCCTTTCGAGCTTGACGAACACGAATCCTGGAATACGCAAGAGCGCGGCCGCGAGGAGCGCATCTTCACCGGCTCGGCGCGGCGAAGGCGTCCGCCGCGAAGCGCCTTCCCTAGGCGCGGAAGAGTTCCAGGGAGCGGCGCACCATATCTTTGGTTACGGTCATGGCCGCGATATTCGCCTCATACGCCCGCGCGGCGCCTTGCAGGTTCACCATCTCTTCCGCCGGCTGGATGCTGGGATAGGCCACGTAGCCATTGGCGTCCGCATCCGGATGCCCCGGCTGGTAGCGCCGCTCGACCGCTTGCGGATCTTCCCGCACTTCGCTTACCGCCACGCCCATTTGCGGCGCATCCAGCGCGGACGCGAAATGGTCCTGAAACGAACCGCCCGAAAGCGCGCTCGATTCGAAGACGACATCCTTGCGCAGATACGGGCCGCCGCCCGGCGTCCGGGTGGTCTCCGCGTTGGCGAGGTTCTCGGCGAGCGCTTGCAGACGCGCGCGCTGGGCATCCATTCCGGAAGCGCTGATCGAGAGAGAATGCATGAGGCTCACTAGGAGTTCCCTTCCTTAATGGCGAGGCGAATCGTCCGGTAGCGGCTGGCCAGCAACGCCGAGCCCAGCTCAAAGCGCATGGCATTCTCGGCCATCATCCGAGCCTCCCGGTCAAGACTCACATTGTTCCCATCGTTGTTCAGCGCAAGGCCCTCCACCTCCGTGGCGGCGGGCGGCATGGCTGAATGAACAGCATCCTGGCCCGCCCGGGTGCGTGTGAGGGCGGAAGCAAGTTCGTTCTGGAAATCAATGTCCCGGGTCCGGTATCCGGGCGTATCCAAGTTGGCGACGTTCGATGCCACCAGTTTCTGCCGGGTGGCTACAAGATCAAGGTAGACTTCTAGCGATTGCGCGACGCGGTCAATCATACACCGCGACGGTTGCAGTTCCCTTGCCAAGAGGGAACTTACTGAAAAGACTAGGTTTAGCGAGGCGGGAAGAGAGACGTGATTTCGTCGGTGGCAAGAACTTGCCGTGCCTCTCCCGCCCGAGGGGAGGGAAAGGCACGGCTTCGAAATCGGAGAGCGAGTCGTTGAGTTCCGGCGGTCTTACTCGCCTGCCGGGCCCGCCGGCTTCACCCCTTCGGGCTCCTGCGCGGCCGCAAAGTACGTATCGTTCAGCGTAACGCCCTTCGATTCAGTGAGCGTCTTCAGTTGCTCGCGTGCCACGGTGGGCTTCAATTGCTCCGTAATCTCGTCCTTCACTTCCGGGAGCGTCTTCGATTTCCGGTTCTCCACCAGTATCAGGTGGTAGCCGAACGCGGTCTTCACCGGATCGCTCACCTGACCAATCGCCTGCGTAAACGCGACATTCTCGAATTCAGGGATCATCTGCCCCTTGCCGAAGGTGCCCAGACTCCCTCCACCCTGGCCGGAACCCGTGTCGTCGGATTCCGCCTTAGCCAGTTCCTCGAACTTCTCTCCGGCGGCGAGACGGGCCTTCAAGGCCGTTGCCTTGGCGAGCGCCTCTTCCTCGCTCAACTCGGGAGCGTCCTTACGCGCCGGAACCTGGGAGCCCTTGAACCGAACCAGAATGTGCCGCGCCGTCACTTCTTCGAACGAATCCTTGTTTTCGGTGTAGAATTTCTCCACCTGCGCGGGGTCCACCCGCGCCTCCCGCACCAGTTGCTGATAGAGGAATCCAGCCAGCATGTTGTCCCGCTGGTACTTGAGCCGCATCTGCAACTCCGGCTGGGCATCGAGCTTTCGCTTCTCGGCTTCATCCGCCACGGCGAACAACTCGGCGATCTGCCGCGCGAACTCCCGCTTCTGCGGGCCGCGGGCCGCTGCCTGCAATTGCGGCGGCAGCGCCAGAATCAGATTCTCAAATTGCTGGCGTGTAAAGCTTTGCTCGCCCACGCGAAGCACAACCGCGTCCGGAGCAACTGCGTCGGCGGGGTTCGGGGTTGCCGTGGCAGCCGGCGTAGTTGGCGCGGGAACCGGTGCGGCGGAGGGGGGCGGTGCATCCTGCGCGAACGCGGCCATCGCGCACACGGCCAAGCCGCTGATAATGAAAGAGCTTAATCTCAACAAAGGGGAAATCCTTTCCAAATGTGGGGCACTTCCTGCTATTGTCGCAAAGAAGCGCTGCCAGGATAGACGCGCGCCGGAAATCGCGGGTTTACTTCGGATTCCGGGTAGCGCAAACCGCAATCCGCCGGAAACCTCCTGGCGTTCCGCAGCGCCAAACAAAAGATCGCCGGAATGGATGCTCTACACTGATATTGGCGTGCCCGGTGTATCGCCATCTGGCGATGCGGTCTGGAACCTTTCGAAGCCTTCCTCCGCGCACTCTCATCTGAACAGACTGGTTAGACGAATGGAATCACACTGCCTGCGACACGATCGCTTACCCGGCGCGAGCCGCCTGCTTCTCGATTACGTCTACCGGTTTGAGAATCTCTCCTCGTTTTACACCTACGCCCCTTACGATCCGGATTCAGCGCGACGCGCGGCGGAGGCCATCCAATTCCCCTCCGAACGGCGACGCGGGATTGTGCAAGCGCTGAGTGTGCAGAACCCGGGCTCTCCGCTTCTCGAAAAGCTGGCGGGAGAGGGGACGGTCGCGGTCGCCACCGGCCAGCAGGTAGGCTATCTGGGCGGTCCGGCCTACACGGTCTACAAGGCGCTGACGGCGGTTCGTGTGGCTGAAAAGTTGGAGGCGTCGGGCATTCCCGCCGTACCGGTATTCTGGCTTGCCAGTGAAGATCATGATCTCGAAGAGGTCGATCATGCCTGGCTCTTTGACGGCTGCCGGGAACCGCTGCGATATCAGGCGAAGGCCGGTTCGGCGGAACACGATGGAAACTCAACGCGGCCGGTGGGTTCGCTGCCCATCCCCCCGCTGCGCCGGGAGGAACTGGAACGGGCCTTCGCGGATCTGCCCTTCGGCGCGATGGCAACCGCGCTTGCCGGGGAGACCTACCGCGAGGGGCAAACCTACGCGCAGGCGTTCCGAGAACTCCTGGAACGCATGCTTGGAAGCCACCGCCTGCTCTTCCTCGACCCCCTCGCGGAGGAAATTCGCACTCTCGCCGCACCCCTGCTTGCAAGGGCGGTTGAGCAGTTCCCGGTGCTTTCCCCTCGCGTGATTGCGCGCGGAGCCGCTCTCGAGAAGGCCGGCTATCATACACAGGTACACCTTGAGGCGGAGACGTCCTTCTTTTTTCTGCTCAGCGAAGGGGAACGGCTGAGCTTGAAAGCGCGCAACGGAGGATTCGCCAACGGCAAGCGTACCTGGAGCGCGGCGGACCTGGCCGCGCACGCTGCCTCCATTTCCCCGAACGCGCTGTTGCGGCCCGTGCTACAAGACTATTTGCTCCCCACTGCGTGTCTGGTGGGGGGCGGCGCCGAGATCGCCTATCTGGCGCAATCCGCGCCCCTCTATGAGGAACTGCTCGGCCGGGAGCCGGTATTTCTGCCGCGCAACGGCTTCACTCTCGTGGATGGAAAGGCCGTCCGCTATCTGGATCGCTACGGGCTGACCATACCGGACTGCTTTTCCACGGGGCAAGTGTTCGAGGAACGTCTGGGCCGCACGCGGATTCCAACCGAATTGAAGAGCACCATGGCAAGTTCCGTGAGCGAGGCGGAAGCGCTGCTCGACCGGTTGCGGCGGGAACTCCTGGCATTCGACCCCACACTGGCCGCGGCGGCGGAACGAAGCCGAACGCGCGTCCTCTATCAGTTCCAGAAACTGGAGCGAAAGACGGCCCGCGAAGTCGCCCGCCGCGAAGTCCGCGTGCGTGCCGATGCGCACTACCTGAGCGGCCTCATTTACCCCGGCAAGCATCTGCAGGAGCGGACCTATTCTTTCCTGCCGTTCCTCGCCGCTTACGGTACAGGCGTCGTGGACCTCATCTACGCCGGGACCCACGAGCATTGCCAGGATCATCATGTGCTGATGGTGTAGCGCTGCCCACACCTCTCATCGCCGCACGGCCTGTCGTGGCACTCTGGTATGATTTTTCACACGCCTTAGCCGCATTTCTTCGCGGCAAGCATGACTATCTTTTGGAGACTCTACATGGGCCACAACCGCAGAACTTTCCTGCAATCCGCCGGCGCGTCCTCCCTGCTTTCGGGCGCGATTTCATCCGCGGCTTCCGCACAAACAAAGCCATCCGCCACCAAACCGGGGAGCGCACAAGTGCAGCACTTCGTGCGGATCGCTCACGGCGGGGCAAGGCACTACGGGTTGCTCGAAGGCGAGCAGGTGCGAATCCTGGCGGGAGGGCTCTTCGGAAACCATCGTCCCACGGGACAGGTAGTACCGCTCAAAGACGCAAAGCTCCTTGTTCCTTGCGAACCCAAGCAGGTGATCGCCTGCGGACTCAACTATCGTAGTCACCTTGCCGGCGCACCCGTTCCCACGCGGCCCGAGATTTTCTTTAAGTCCATTTCCTGCCTGCAGAATCCCGGCGATCCGATTCTGATCCCCCCCGGCGCGAAGAATGTGCACTTCGAGGCCGAGATTGTGATCGTGGTGGGCAAGCCGGTCCGGAACGCCACGCGCGCCCAGGCCGAGGCCGCCATCTTCGGCGTCACCTGCGGCAACGACGTTTCGGAGCGCGATTGGCAGGGCGGGCCGGACAAGGACCTGCAGTGGTGGCGCGCAAAAGGCGCGGCTACTTTCGGGCCTCTCGGGCCGTCGATCGCCCGTGGTGTGAACTACGGCAATCTGCTCGTGCAAATGCGGCTCAACGGCAAGGTGATGCAGAAGCAGTACACCTCGGATTTGATTTTCGACCTCCCGGCGATCCTCATGCACGTTTCAAAGTACATGGATGTCTATCCTGGCGATGTGATCTATACCGGCACGCCCGGTTCCACGTCCGCGATGAAGCCGGGCGACATCGCGGAAGTCGATATCGAAGGAATCGGCATTCTGCGGAACCCGGTGAAGGCGGGTTGATCTTTCACGCGGCTGGAATGGATTCCGGCGCGGTTGCGCGCGGGCGGCGATAGTCACAAGAATGGAAGGGCAATGCAGAGACGCACTTTTCTCCTGAGCACGGCGGCCCTCGCCGTGACGCCGGCCATTTCGCGCGCGGCCGGGCCGCAGCCGCTCTTCAACGGCAAGGACCTTTCCGGATGGCACATCGTCGATGGCCCGGACAGCGCCTTCTATGTGGAAGACGGCGCGATTTGCGCCAGCCCGTCGTCCGGGTGGCCCGCGTGGCTCGCCTCCGATCGCCGGTTTGAAAACTTCGACCTTTCGCTCGAGTTCTTTGTCGGCGGCTGGAGCGACGGAGGGGTTTACTTCTCCGCTCCCCCCTTCGGCCCACCCACGGCCTGCGGTTTCAAGGTGAACATCTTCCAGCAGGTGGATGCGGAGCCAAAGTCCAACTCGATGGGAGCGATCTTTCCGGTGGTCGCGCCCTCCAAAGTAAATGTGAAAAACAAGGGCGAATGGAACACCATGCGCATTCGCTTCGATTGGCCCACGCTTCAGGTGTGGACCAACGGCGAAAAGATCCAGGACCTCGACGTGCGCCAGAATCCCGAACTGGCCCATCGCCTGCGGCAGGGCAGCATTGGTCTCGAAGGCCTAGGCTATCCCCTCAAGTATCGAAATCTGCGCATCGAAGAACTCCCCCCCACCGACAAGTGGATCGTCCTCTTTAACGAAGCCTCCGATATTGAGAAGAACTGGTTGATTACCGATAATCGCAAGAGCAACCCGGTGCGTTTCGTCGGTTATGGCCCGGTGCTCTGGTGCGATGGCGCCGGCAATCTTGGCACCAAGGAGATGTTCGACGATTTTGAGCTGCATCTCTACATTCGGGGACCCCGGCAGCACAACAGCGGCGTGATCTTCCGCTCGAATGGCGACAAGGCCGCCTCCATCGAAGGGAAGTACGAAATTCAGGTGCATAACGTACCGGAGGCGCATTACCCCACCGGTTCGCTGTATCACTACAAGCGCTCCCGATACCCGCAAATCGAGGATGAGAAGTGGTACCTCTTCCAGATGGGCGCCAAGGGCGCGAACTGCTGGGTGCGGGTGAACGGCGAAACCGTCATGGAGTACAGCGACCTCAAGAACCTCAAACCGGGCCGGATCGAGTTGCAGGCGCATCAGCCCGGCAAGTGGGTGGAGTTCCGCGAAATCTGGGTGAAACGAATTTAAGGCCACTCCGCGCCCGACTTCCTGTTGCAACGGAAACTCATGATGCGAAAACGAGTTCATATTGGCGGGCTGGTGGCAGTTGCGCTGCTGCTCGCCAACTGCGGCAAGAATACGTCCAATACGCCGCCACCAGACGCGGGCGGACCTCCCTCCGCGCCTGCCGCTTCCTCCCCACCGCCGGCAGGGACGCTGCCTGGCGACACCTCGAATACTTCGCCCGGCGCAGCACCGGCCAGCCCGGCTTCGGGAATACCCACGCAGGCGGGCGGCTTGCAGTGGTCCGCTCCTGAGAATTGGACGGCCGAAGCGGAACGGCCCATGCGTGCCGCCACCTATCGCGTTCCGTCCGCGGCGGACGACACGGAAGCGGGGGAATGCGCGGTGTTTTACTTTGGTCCCAATGAGGGCGGCGGCGTCGAAGCCAATATAGACCGCTGGATCGGGCAAATGAAGCAGCCTGACGGTTCCTCGTCCGCGGCGAAAGCAAAGACCCGCAAGCTTAACGGCGCGCTGCCCATTACGCTAGTAGACCTTACCGGCACGTACATGGCTATCGGTGGGCCGATGATGCAGGTAACCGCGGAGAAGCCGGGGTTCCGTTTGATCGGGGCAATCGTGCAGGGACCTCAGGGTGCGGTGTTCTTTAAGTTCACCGGGCCGGAGAAAACGGTGGAAGCGAACGCCGCGAAGTTCCTGGCCATGGTGCAAGCCACGGGCTTGGCGAAATAGATTTCGCGCTCAACGCGGAGCGCCGGGTGCGGCTCCCGAGTTGCTCTCGCTATTGACCGGCTCCGCCACGAAAATATTGCCGCTCAGTTCCCCCATGGTGAACACCAGCCTGCCCGGCTGAACGATCATCTCCGCGTATCCGCGCGGCACGTTGCGTAACGAACGGCGTGCCGCCTTCGACTCAAAAACGGCGAAGGGTTGCCCTTCCGGCTTCCGTGTCCGCTGGTCGAGGCGCTGCGCGTAGATGCTCCGGTTGCCATCCCGCTCCGACATAAAGTACATCAAATTCCCTTCCGGAGACCACTGCGCGCCACGGTCGAGAATGCCGCCGCTTGTAATCGGGATCCATTGCCGTTCGGCGGCGGAAGAAGTTCCCGCAATCGCGAGAGCCACTATCTTGCGAACGTCCGTCGTCTCCATTGCATGAAAGGCGATCCAGCGATCTCCGGGGCCGAATCGCGGAGAAAGGATCGGAAAACGGTCGCTCTGGGCGAGCAAGGTGCGCACGCCGGTGCCGCGCTCCACCATGCCGATGCTGTAGTTGTGCGAGGAGCGCGAATAAAGCAGATAGTTGCCATCCGAGGACCAGTCTCTCGGCGTCTCACAGTCTTCGCATAGCATTGTAGCCGCACCGCCCTGTGTCCCGCGAAGATAGATGATCGTCTTCCCTTGCTCCCATTGCGTGTAGGCCAGCCACTTGCCATCAGGTGTAAGAACGCCGGTGGGCGTAAAGAACCGGTACGGGTTTGCGGTTACCGGCTCTTCACTCCCCGTCTCCATATCCCGAAGCCAAACATTCTGCTGGCCATTTCGGTCCGATGTAAAGGCGAGCCAGCGGCCATCATGGCTCAGCGAGGGCCGAACGGCCAAACCGCCACTCACATAGAAGCGCTCTGGCGCACCGGTAATGCGCCCACTCTCGGCGTCGAGGGGAGCCATCCAAAGATTGATACTGTCTCGCGTTGACGAAAAGTAGAGATGGCCGTCATTGCTTACGCTCGCGTGGCTGAAGTCCTCTTCACCATCGAGGATGCGTTGCGAATCGCCTTCCGCCCTCCGCGTTGCCATCGGGACGCGCAACTTCCAGAGGCTCGTGTGTTGCCCGGCGCGGGCCGTAAAGTAGAGCGTATCGTTCACCCACGCGTCCGGGACGATCGCCGACAGAAACCACCGCCGCACGATACGGTAGGCCTCCAGGTTCTCGACAACACCACCGCTTGCGGGCGTCACCCAGAAATCGAGCGGATCTCCCTTGGTACGGGAGCCCAGGAAAAGCAAGTAGCCTCCGTCGGCGGACCACACCGGATATAGCGCGGAATAGAAATCGGAAGCAAGCTGCCTCGGCGCGCCCCCGGCAGCGGGAATCACGTAGATTGCCCCTACGTCTTCGTTCTGCAGGGTTCGTGCCCAGAAGGCGATCCGGCTTCCATCGGGTGAGTACCGTGGCCGCCGACCCTGATTGGCGATCCATCGCGGTGCGGAACTGCCGTCCGCGGGAGCGGTATAGATGCCTCCAGCGAGGCGCTCAGAGCGCCAGGCAATCGTGCGGCCGTCGGGTGACAGTGTGGGGTCGCGCTCATCGGCGGCATCGGAGGTGATCCGGCGAACCGCACCGTCGGCAACGGACTGGATATATATATCGAGGTTATCGCCGCCACGGTCGCTGCTGAAGACCAGAGTGGAGCCGTCGGCGCTGATTGCCGGATCCCG
Source organism: Acidobacteriota bacterium (assembly GCA_014584705.1). Taxonomy (GTDB): domain Bacteria; phylum Acidobacteriota; class Terriglobia; order Bryobacterales; family Bryobacteraceae; genus JACTMJ01. The sequence continues at coordinate 85,525 of JACTMJ010000020.1, forward strand.
GCTGAGCGTGTCGCCGCTTGTTACCGCGCTCACAACGGGTGGCGGGGGGCGCTTCGGAGAGATGGCCCGAAACAGCACGCGGTGCCCGCCGAAATAGGCGACGATGGCGAGCACCGCCAGCACCGGCAACACCCACCATATTCGGGGAGCACCGGGCATCTCCACGGTGCTGAGAATCTCGGCGAACTCCAGATCTTCGCGCTGTTCCTGAAGATCGAGTTTGAGGTCCAGCATGTGCTGGTATCGGCGGTCGGGGTCTTTCCGGAGGCACCGCCGCAGCACCCGAACCATCTCTGCCGGAACGCCCTGGGCAACCTCATCAATTGGGCGCGGCGGGCGCTCGGTGACCGCTCTCAGTGTGAGTTCGCTATTCTTGCGCGCGAATGCCCGCTTGCCACTCAGCAGTTCGTAGAACAGACAGCCTAGAGAGAACACATCGGAGCGCGAATCGGGCGTCTGCCCCGCGATGCATTCGGGAGCGCGATAACCGGCGCGCCGCAACCGCACGCGTTCGAGCGCCTGATGCTCCGGGCTGTGCGGATCGGCGCCATGGAACTGCCATTCATCTTCGATCATTCGCAGCGCGGCGGAGCCGAAGCCAAATAGCTTCACGAGTCCGGTTTCCGCAATCAGGACGGTGGAAGGGTCCACGCCCCCATGCACAATGCCCTGGCGATGCGCCGCCTCCAGCACGTCGGCCAACTGGATGATGCAAGCGGCCGCGTGATTCGCGGGGATTGCACCGTTGGCCAGCATCTGCGCGAGAGTCTGGCCGGCGAAGTAGTCGTAAACGAGCAGCAGGCCGTCGTCCCCATCGAGCACTTCCCGGACAGGCAGCAGGTTGGGGTGGGGATACTGCGCCAGCGCCCGGATCTCATAGAGAAATCGCTCGCGCTGACGAGGACGGCTGTGCTGCCATCCCACGAACTGGAGGAAGACGGTAGTGTCGCGCGAGCGCCCGGATATCCCGGTCTGACCCTCGCGGTCATGAGCCACGTAGGTAAGGCCCGCGGTACTGTCAGCCAACAAACCGGCGAGTTCAAATCGAGTCGCGAGTTGGCTCCGGATGGAGAGCATCGAACAAAATCCCAGCGTAGTCTTATGATGCCAGAGCACTCACCTGCAAATCAGGGGTCTGGCGCTGGGCGAAGCTGTGCCTCAAATCAGCGCTAGTGGACGACGATGATCTCTTCGCCGCCCTTTGCGCGCGGGCTGGTAAAGAGGGAATCGTCCAACTCGACGTTAATTTCGGAGCTCGATAGCTCCATCGTGATCGGGGCAAGAGGGTTTACCACGCGGACGCGCATCGGTTCCATCGTCCCCTCGATCTTCTTGTAGTCTTCAAGGTAAATCTGGCTCTCGATATCGCCCTGGGGCATATTCGACACCGAATCCATCCGCAGCAACAAGCCGCTTTCCTGGGCAAGAAACCAGGTCTCGGGAGATCCCTCCGCCGGATGCAGGCGCACTTTGTCCACCTTGGTGCCGTTCAGCGTCTCGACGCCCAGCCATTCGCGCTTCGGATAGTGCTTCTTGTAGTTGGCCGCCATGAAGAAATCGGCCTGCCGCACGGTGGCCGCAAGTTCGAGGCCGGTCTTCTCACGGTAGCCCTGAATCGGGTCCTGCACCCAGGCGGTCGTGCCATCGTACGCTTCAGTTATCTCGCCAATGCCCGCGATTTTCATCGTCGTTCGCGACTTGTTTGGCGCCTTGGAAAGAACCTCGACATCACCCGAAACGCCCATGCCCGTGAGCGTCATCTTCCCTCGGTCACGCCGCGAGGTCTGGCCCTTCAGCGCATCCAGTTCGCCGGTGACGCGCAGGAAGCGGTCGAGGATCTGGTCCGCTTTCGCTTCGCTCTGTGCTGCGCTTAACGTCTGTGCGAAGGCAGCCGGCAGCAGCGACAACGCGAGAGTGAGCGCGGCGATAAGACTGGGGAATCGGTGGAGGTTCATATCATCCTTTACAGTGAACGGGGCGTGCCCTTGAGATGCGATGGCTCATTCTCCCGTTACGGTAATCCCGCCGTTGCCGGGACCGCTGGTGGCGGGGGCCATGCGGTCCAGTGCCGCGCGGGCTGCCTCCAGTGGAAGGTCCTCCCCGGCTAGCAGCGATTCCGCGCTAAGCGAAACCGCGATGTCCGGTGCAACGCCCTTGCCCTCGATGCGAACTCCCTTGGGTGTGACAAAATCGGCGGCGGCATACTGCAGCAGTGCGCCGTTCGGCAGATCCACGATATAGGAAGGGAGCGCCGCGCCCATACTGCGTTCCCCTACCACGATCGCGCGGCCCATCTCCTGCAATCCCGCCGCGAAGATCTCGGAGGTGGATGCTGAGTTGCGATCGACAAGAACCGCAACCGGGCCACGGAATGCGCCATCCTGCGGAAAGGCCAGAAATTTCAGTTCCGTCCCGCGCATCTTCATCACACCCAGGCTCGCCTGCTTGCTAACGAGATAGCCGGCGATGCCGTTTGCCATGGCTCCGATGCCGCCGGGGTTCCCGCGTACGTCAAACACAATGCCCCGTGTCCCGTCCGTGGCAGCCTGCTTCACGGCTTCGCGGATCCGGGGCAGCAGCGACATGACGAAGAGATTGAAGCGGATCGAGATGATGCCCCGCGAGAGCCGCTTCACCTCAAAATCCGTTTCCATGCTGGGCATGAAACCGAAACTCTCGGAGCGCTCCCGCTGCGAATAACGCAACGGCACTTCCGCTGATAGTTCCTCCGCCGCGCCGCAGGTGAAGCGGACTTTCACCTGATCCCCGGCCCGGCCCGTGAGCAGCGTTTCGACGGCTTCATGATAGAGGAAATTGTCCGCCGCCGCGCCTTTCGATTGGGCGCGTATCTGCGCCCGGAGGTCGCGGAGCGAAGTACCGGAAACATCCAGGAGCGCGCAGCCGGGCCGAAGCCCTCCGGCAACAGCAGGCTCGCGCATGCGCCAGACCAGCACTTTCCCGCTGGCTTCAGTAATCTCAATCCCGGCGCTCGCGGCGCCTCTGCGATTCAGATGCTTCGTGCCAATCCAGGTGGGCGGCAACACCCGAAAATGCGATTGGCCCAGGCGGTCCACCATCTCCTGCAGCGACTCGTAGAAGGCTTCGTCCGTCGGGGCATTGATTGCTTTGGGCTTTGTCTCCCGGCCCACCGCATCCCAATCGAGGCCCCCGAAGGCAGGGTCAAAGTATCGGTCCCGCACCGTTTCCCACACGGCACGAAACGTCTCTTCGCGAATCTTACGCGAGACGGAATTCGACTCTCCGGCGGAGATCGGCAACGCCGCCAGCACGGCTAGAAACAGCGCGAATGACAGTCGCGAAAGCAATGGGCTGCGTCTCTATGCGTCCAGCTTGCGCCGGAGAATCTCGTTCACCGCCTGCGGATTGGCCTGGCCGCGGGACGCCTTCATCACCTGGCCCACGAGGAAGCCGATCACTGTCGTTTTCCCGCCCCGGTACTGCTCCACCTGGGCCGGATTTCCGCTGATGACGCCGTCGATGATCGACTCCAGTTCGCCGGAATCGGAAATCTGCTTCAGGCCTTCGCGCTCCATGATCTCGCGCGCGGAATCCCCGCTTTCAAACATCTTCGCGAAAATCTCCTTGGCGAGTTTGCCGGAGATTTCGCCTTTCTCGATCAGGGAAACAAGTTCGCCGATTCGCTCCGCCGCAACGGGGCTCTCGGAAATCTCCTTGCCCGCGCCCTTCAGCGCGCCAAGCAGTTCTCCGGTCACCCAGTTCGCGGTGGTCTTTGGGTTCGAGGATGCGCGCGCGGCAACGTCAAAATACTCGCTCATCTCCTTGGTGAGAGTGAGCACCTGCGCATCGTACTCGCGCAATCCGAACTCCTCCACGAAGCGTTTGCGGATGGAGGCCGGCAATTCCGGCAGATCCGCCGCAATCTCCTTGAGCCAGGCGCTGCTGATCCTCAGCGGCAGCAAGTCCGGTTCGGGGAAATACCGATAGTCGTGCGCATGCTCTTTGCTGCGCATGCTCACCGTTTCGCCAGTGCCCACGTTGTAAAGGCGTGTCTCCTGTTCCACCTCGCCGCCCGCCTCGATCAACCCCACTTGCCGGGAAACTTCATAGTCGAGCGCGAGTTTCACGTAGCGAAATGAATTCAGGTTCTTGATCTCGGCCTTCGTGCCAAACTTCTCCTGGCCAATGGGGCGCACGGAGACGTTGGCATCGCAACGAAGCTGTCCCTTCTCCATATCGCAGTTCGAGACGCCCGCGAACTGCAGCGCCAGCTTCACTTCGCTGAGATAGGCATACGCTTCGTCGGAGCTGCGAATGTCCGGCTCGCTCACAATCTCAACGAGCGGCGCGCCGGCACGGTTAAGATCCACGTAGCTGTACTTGGAGGAGTCACTAAACCCCTCGTGGATGCTCTTTCCCGCATCCTCTTCCAGGTGCGCGCGCGTAATCCCGATGCGTTTGGACTTCCCATCCACGGAGATATCGATCCAGCCATGTTCCGCTACCGGCTGGTCGTACTGCGAGATTTGGTAGCCCTTCGGAAGATCGGGATAAAAGTAATTCTTGCGCGCAAAGACCGAGACCGGACGGATGGCGCAATTCAGCGCCAAACCGGCTTTCACGGCCAGTTCCACTACGTGCTTATTCAGCACCGGAAGCGTTCCGGGCATCCCGAGGCACAAAGGCGTCACCATCGTGTTGGGAGCATCTCCAAACGTAATTGGCGCCGCCGAGAAAATCTTGGTGTTCGTGCCCAGTTGGACGTGGACTTCCAGGCCGATCACGACCTCATACTTCGCAAGTTGTTCGGCGGTTGCCAGCGGCGCCATCACGGTGGACATGCATTCCATTATAGGGGAGACGCGCGGGCAGACCGGGGCTTCCTTCCCCTAGCTCTTCAGCATGATCAGCAGCATTACCAACTCGGTCTTGGCCTTGACGCTGTGAGGCAATTGGGCGGTCATGTGGACAAGAGTTCCTTCCGCTGCCTGCTTCGCGTCGTCGCCTAGCGTAAGATCGGCTTCGCCTTTGGCGATATAGAGGATGGCGGGGAACGGAGCGGTATGCGCGCTCAACTCCTGCCCCGGCGCGAACACGAATTGAATGATCTTGCTGTGCTCGTCCGCCTGCAGCGTGGTGCTCAGAATGCCCCGCTCGGGCACGGGAACATGTTCGCGCAGATCGTCAACAAAAGCGTACTTCTCGCTCATCAATAGATCTCCCCGGCGTCCCGGCGATTCATCTCGAGGCCGGCCTCCCATCCCATCGTAGCCGCTTCCGAGATGGCGTCGATCGGGCACGCGGGGATGCAGACCGGCGCCTCCGCGTAACCGACGCACTCCGTGCAGAGGTAGCGGGAGATCTCGATCCCGGCGGCGGTCTCCACGATGGCGTTCACCGGGCAGATGGCCAGACAGATGCCGCATGCGTTACAGTGGGTTTCAATCCTGCATGCCATGACAACATCCCCATCGCGCGCGGAAGAAACCCTTGCTCAGATCCCCATGTTCTCGAGCCTCGACGCCAGCGAGCGCGCGGCGCTGGCGGAACTCGCGGTTGAACGCCGCTATCCGCCCGGTGTGGTCCTCTTCGCGGAAGGCGAGCCCTGCGAAGGCATCTACCTGATTGGCGAAGGTGTCGTGAAAATCGTCAAGACCACCACGTCCGGTCGAGAGATCATGCTGACGCTCGAGGCCGCGCCCTCTACCGTCGCCGAAGTGCCCATCTTCGACGGCGGCCCCTATCCGGCCAGCGTCGTCGCCGTCCGCGATACGGTCGCCTACCTGATTTCGAAGAACGACTTTTATCGCGTCTGCCGCTCTCACCCCGAGATCCCCATGAAGATGCTTCGCGTGATGGGGAAGCGGTTGCGGCAACTGGTGATGCTCGTGCAAGCGGTCACCTTCGGGAGCGTTCGCCAGCGTCTCGCGCGGCAGTTGCTCGACTGGCAAGCAGAGGCCGGTAGCGACGAGTTCGCCCTCCCCTCCAGCCACGAAGAACTCGCCATGCGCCTGGGTACCGTCCGGGAAGTGGTATCGCGTAACCTGAGCCGATTCCAGGCGGAGGGCTTGCTGGTGATCGAACGGAGACGCATCCGGGTGCTCGATGCCAGGGGCTTGCGCAACGAAGCGGATTCCGAATTGTAGAGCCGCAGCCATCCCATTCAGAATGGCCCGGAATGCGATGCAAGGCTGTGACTGGGGTCACGGACATTCGCACTCCCGCAAGGGAGCATGAAGGTGTGGCATGTGCTGTTACACCCCCGGGTCCCGCCGCTGGCGAAAGGAAACAGAAGAAACAATACCTGCGCCGGATTGACCCGAACCGCTCGCAGCGCTACCGGCGCGCCACCCAGTTCGCTTTCGTCCTGCTGAACGTCTGGATCTGCACCGAATTTCTTCTCTTCGTGCGCCAGTTTGAGGGTTATTCCCTGCCCTTCCCCGTTTCCCGTCCCGCGGGCGTGGAAGGCTGGCTCCCCATCATGGGGCTGATGCAGACCAAGTACGCGTTCCTGACAGGCCGCATCCCGGAACTGCACCCGGCGGCCGGTGTGCTGCTCGTCAGTTTCGTCATGATGTCTTTGCTGCTGCGGCGGTCTTTCTGCAGTTGGCTATGCCCGATCGGCACGCTTTCCGAATACCTGTGGAAGTTGGGCCGCCGCTTCACGCGTCGCATGTACTTCCCGCCCCGCTGGCTCGACATTATCTTGCGGGGATTGAAGTACACGTTCCTTGCGCTCTTCATCTATGCGGTGGGCACGATGTCCGCCGCTGCGATCGCCGCCTTCGCGGGGTCTCCCTACGGCCTGATTTCAGACGTAAAGATGCTCAACTTCTTCCGCTATCTTGGCCTCACCGGCGGCATCATTCTCGTGCTTCTGACGGTGATGTCCCTCTTTACGCCGAACTTCTGGTGCCGTTACCTGTGCCCCTACGGCGCGCTCATGGGCCTCACGAGCTTGCTTAGCCCGCTTCGGATCCGGCGTATTCCGGAGAAGTGCATTGATTGCGCCAAGTGCGCCCGGGCCTGCCCGTCCCAGCTTCCGGTGGATCGTCTGGTACAGATCCGTTCCGCGGAGTGCCTCGGCTGCATGGAATGTGTCGCCAGTTGCCCGGTGGAAGATGCACTCGGCATGCAGGTGATCGGCGTGCCCACATCCCGAGCCACCCGCTTCTTCCACCCGGAGTGGATGGCCGCCGGCGTCGTCGCCCTCTTCCTGGGCTTCGTGATTGCCGCCAAACTCACCGGCCACTGGGACTCCGCCATTCCCCACCACGTCTACGAACAACTGATCCCGATGGCGGATGAGTTCGGCCACCCGTAATCCCGAGACGCGCTCCCGGAATCGATTACGGCTACTTACGAAAAATTCATGTCCTCCGAACTCCCTCCATCCAAACCCCTTAGCCAATCGAGGATCCCACCCTCCCGATGAAGGAGTTCGTTTTCGACAAAGCAAAACCGATAATCAAACGTGCGGGAGAATTGTGTTCTCCGGTCGGCCTGGCTACCCATCCTGGAAATCCCGATCCTACCGCAGCTCTTTGACAACGGAATCAAGCTCTTCGAACGACGGCAACCGCTGCCCTGGAAGGTCCCGGTTTGTCCGGATCCATCCGGACAAACCGGACATTGTCCGATGGCTTCGACCGTCGCAAGCGGCCCAGCATCAACAACTTACGAGATCTCTGGAGATTCTTCGGAAGAACCGAATTTTCCACACGCCCTCGCAGCAAGTTGCCATTTGGGAAATCGTCTGCCCCCCCGCCCTGCCACGGCGACCGCATGCAACGGCTTCGTTTCGCAAAATCCGCGCGCGAGCCACCCCGTCACGCACGGCGTGGCATCGAGGGAAGCCGCGACGGCGTTGACTGGGGGTGCGTGCCCGCTCCTCCAGCGTGTGGCTGTCCAGGCGGAGACGAACACCGGTTCCGCCGACTTCCGCACAGAGCGGTTCCGAGGCAGCCAAACGCAGCAATGGCGAGGAAGCTTCATGCTTCCCCGCCATTGCTGCCGCATTGCGTGCGCTCACGCTCTACTGATAATTCACGGATTTTGAGTCCACCGCGCTGACGGAGAACACTCCCAGGTCAATGCCGGGCGCTTCAAAAAAGCCCGGCGTGATGGCGCCGCCCACACTCAGCGTTCCCGAAGGCAGCAATGTGTTTCCGCCATTGTCTGATGCCACCATGGCATTCAACACATAGGCGGGAACGGTGAAGGCGCCCGCCGCGGGATCCGCATAGCAGAAGAATGCGGAGGTCACCTTCTTCGGTACGGAATAGGAGAGCCCGGTAATGACAACCACTCCGGATTGTGCCTGGCCCGCGGTCCAGGTCACGTTCAACGGCTGCGAACGGACGACGTCCACAATCGCGGCCCGATTGCTCCAATCGATAAAAGTGGGGACATTCTTCGTGAAGCTGAAAGCGCCCACATCCGCGCCGCCCGCTCCGTTGCCCATCGTATAGACTCCCGGCGTCAGGAAGCTGGAAAGTGGATTCAGCACGTTCCCCAGCATCCCGAAGTAGCTGCCCACCTCGCCCGTCGTCTTCGGCAAGTCTTTCTGGCCGTTCGGGCCGGCCACCGAGATGGCAGCGCCTGCATCAAGGTCGCGGATGGTATACGCAGCCATCGGGTCTGGAGTTTCTCCCGCGCTGCCATTGTCAAAATCCACACGATAGTTCGCCACGGCGCAGCTATTCGCCGAAAGGGACCCCTGCGCCATCGACGAACCGCCAGCCAGCAGACCCAGTCCGTTGAGTTCCACAAAGGCGGCTGCGCCAGACTCCGTGGAAGTCTCGAAGCCAGCCAACTGCATCCTGGTTCGCATCAGCCCGATGGAGCCTGTCTTTAGATTGCCCTTGGAAATCAACTGGTCAAGCCGGTTCGAATCCAGCCCGAATGCACCGTCGCATTGAGTGCCGCCATTCTTGATCGCCATCATCGTGAAGTTGCTGGGAATACCGTTCAGCGTTACCACCACCGGAACGAAGCAGCCCTCAACGTTCTGGGGCACGACGAAATTCACCTGGTCAACGCCTGCGCAGCAGCCGGACCGGCCGGCATACTCGACATTCGCCTGAACACCGCCCACGTAAACACGAACCTGGTCTCGAGGCAGCAGATCACCGGGCGCCGGTAGATTGCGGTCGTCGCCATTGAGAGAAGCGCCGAGCCCCGTGGCCCAGAGAATGGCAACCTGCCCCGGATGCGCCGCCTGATTGATGGCATTGTCGGGCTGGCTCGACGGGCTGATGTAATTCTGGATTACGGATTGCCCGGAGCCGGACGAATTGCGTGAGAACACACCCGCCATGCGAGCAACCACCGGGAAAGTGATCGCATTGCTGGCCTGGCCGTTATACGTCAACACCAGCGTAGCCGTCCCAGCGGGAACGTTCGACGGGAGAATACCGGACACCTGAGAATTCAGTACAAAGATCATCGGGCAATCGAAATTCTGCCCGTTCGCGCTGACGCGAACCGAGACTCCTCCCAGCGAGGTGGGAAGCGGGAACTGGTTCACGTTCACTGCCGTCGTCGGGCCCAAGTCCACGCCGAAAACCGTGAACAGACTTCCCTGGGCAATCGCCGCGTTGGGAGAGCCGTCCACGGCAAAGCTGGCGGCGTTCACAATCGATCCCTGCTGCAATTGGGGAGCCGCCGAAGCACCCGCAATCAGCGAAAAAAGGCCTAAAGCAATCCAAAGAAAATTTCTGCGCATAAATAAAACAAGAGTTCCTCTATTTGAGTAGCGAGAGTCTCTCCCGCTGAGGCTCAGTGTCTCACAGCGGCCGGCACTTTCCGGAGAAGAAACCGCATCTGCGGCCGGGCAGGCATTGGTGCTACGATAGGCGGCGATGAACCGCCGACGTTTCCTGCAGGCCGCGGTTGCCGCGCCCGCCGTTGCAGCTTCCATGGGCTCCTGCGCGCTGAACCGGGATCCCCGCCCCAACGTGCTGTTTGTTATTAGCGACGATCAATCGCAACCGCATACCAGTGCCTACGGTTCAAAGTTCGTGTCCACCCCCGGCTTCGACCGCATCGCGTCCGAGGGCGTGCTCTTCAAGAACGCGTTTGTGTCGACGCCATCCTGCTGCCCCTCGCGAGGATCGGTGCTTGCCGGCCTTGATTTCTTCCTGCTCAAGGAAGCCTCGATGAACCACACCGTCTGGCCATTGGGAAAGATCCCCTTGTATACCGACATGCTCAGCGATTACGGCTACCACGTCGGCTTTACAGGCAAAGGCTGGGGGCCTGGAAACTGGCAGGTTTCCGGGCGCGCGGTCTCCCCGGCGGGGCGGGAATATAACACCGCGAAAGCGGCCGCTCCCGACCGGGAACTGTCCACCGTCGATTACGCCGGGAACTTCGAGTTGTTTCTGGAATCGAGGCCGCCAGATACGCCGTTCTGTTTCTGGGTGGGCTTCCAGGAGCCGCACCGCCCGTTCGACAAAGGCGTGGGCGCGCGCAACGGGAAGAACCCCGCCGCCGTCGAGGTGCCGGGATTTCTTCCGGACCTTCCGGAAGTTCGCGGGGACATCGCCGACTACGCCTATGAAATTGAACATGCCGACAAGCACTTGCAGCGCATTCTGGGCCTGCTTGAGCAACGCGGAGAATTGAACAACACGCTGATTATCGCAACGTCGGATAACGGCATGGCATTCCCCCGCGCCAAGGGGAACCTCTACGATTACGGCACGCGCATGCCGCTCGCCATCCGCTGGAGCGCGCGCATTCCGGGCGGGCGCGTGGTGGACGATTTCGTCAGTCACCGCGATATCGCCCCCACCATCCTTGAAGTCACCGGGTTGCGCGTGCCGGGTTCGATGAGCGGGGAAAGCCTGATGTACGTGCTCGATACGCGGCAGAGCGGCCAAGTGGACCCCAAGCGCCACTATGCCGTTTTCGGCATCGAGCGCCATTTTCCGGGGAGCCGCCCCAACGGAGCCGGTTACCCCTCCCGCGCCATTCGCACCAGCGAATATCTCTACATTCGCAATTTCACGCCGGACCGTAATCCGGTGGGCGACATCCCCGGCCCCGTCTGGCCGGCGGACGACCCGGTTGGCGGCTACGGCGATACCGACGGCGGCCCCTCCAAGACCGCTCTCTACGAGAAGCGCGACTCGTTCCCGATGCTTTTCGACGCCGCTTTCGGCAAGCGGCCCGCGGAGGAGCTGTATCTCATCGCGGAGGATCCGTTCCAGCTCAAGAATCTGGCGATGGACCCGCAGTTCAGCGACGCCAAGCGCTCTCTCAGCGCGCAGCTCGACGACTACCTCACCCGCCACCGGGACCCGCGGTTCCTGCAGGACGGCGCGTTCTTCGACGAGGTCATGCGGCGCTATCCCGTCGAAGGAGCAAATGCTTCTGCCCCCGCCGCGATATCGGTGCCGCCCCCGGTGTCAACGGTGCCGTCCGCGCCGCGCTAAGTTGGCCCGCGCTACAGCGCCGGGGGCACAATGCCGCGCACGGATGTGGGGTCCCCCGCGTTGGGCTGCCGCGAGAGCGGCGGCAGATAGTCGTAGCTCGCGTTCATCCAATCACTCAGCAGGTTTCGGTGCCTTAGCACTTCGGCCTCATACTCGGGGCGATCGATGGCATTGTCGAACTCGTTGGGGTCTTTCCGCAGATCGTAAAACTCCAGCGCCGGCCGGGAGGTTTCGAGCAACCGTGTTTGCTGCTGCGTCAGGCCCCCGCTCCTCGCCCGACGCCGGATCGCCGCCCAGCTCGGAGAGTCTTCAAGATCCCAGGACGGGCGGTAGCCCAACTCCGGTCGCGCATTGAAAATGAGCTTGAAGTTGGCGGTGCGCACGGAGCGCATCGGGTCGTAGGTGTCGTGCCAGTTGCGCTCGCCGTAAACCGCGTCGCGGGCCTCGTACGCCTCTCCGCGCAGCAAAGGCAGAAAGCCGCGGCCCTGCATTTTCGCCGTCGGCCGAATCCCCGCCGCCGCCAGCCACGTGGGCGCCAGGTCCACGTGGCTGATGAGCTCGTCTCGCACCCCACCAGCGGCGATCTTGCCCGGCCACCATGCAATCAGCGGGACGTGAATCCCCGGATCGTAAAGCGTTCCTTTCGCGCGAGGAAAGGGAAGGCCATTGTCGCCGGTAACAATCACCAGCGTATTTTCGAGCAGACCGCGTTCGCGCAGAACGCCGAGCAGTTCGCCGCACTCCGTGTCGAAACGGGAGATCTCGTCGTAGTAGAGCGCCAGATCCTTGCGAACCGCCGGATCGTCGGGCAGATATGGCGGCACGGTCACCTTCGCCGGGTCGTGCGGCGGCGTCACCGCGCCGGGCGCATACGGACGGTGCGGGTCCGTGGAGCCAAACTGCAGGAAGAACGGCTTCCCCTTCGGCAGCTTGTCGGCAAACGCGGAGAACGGCGCTTTGGCATCGCCGTAAAAATCGAGTTTCTTCTCAAAGTTCGCGCCCTGGTGATGCTTACGGAAAATGCCGGTGAAATATCCGCGCTCTTTGAGCAGATCGAGCACCGTCGTTTCCCATGGCGGCATCGGCGCGTGCAAGCGCGACGTGCCGATCGTGTGCGGTGTGCAGCCGGAGAAGATAGCGGAACGGTTCGGGCTGCACTGCGGAGAGGCCACGAACGCATTCGCAAAACGCACGCCTTCGCGAGCCAACTGGTCAATCCGCGGCGTCCGGACGTGCGGATTGCCATAGCAGCCAAGATCGGGCACGCTATGGTCGTCCGAAATCAAAAACACGAAATTCGGTAACGCCGCCGGGTTCCCGGAAGAGCCCTGCGCCCCAGCCCCGAGAGATTGAGGAGCAGCCACGACGCCCGCACCCATGGAACCCGCCAGAAACCGCCTTCGACCGATTGAAGATTGCATCACGCTACCGAGTATATGAACTTCCCGCATTGCCGCGGAATCGCCCGATGCCGCCAGGCTCACTGCGGAGCGGGGACGGAACCATCCGGGAAGTCCAGGAGAGTTCGCATAGCGCCGCCCACGTGAAAGTCGCGCCAGTCACCGAAATACTGTGCCAACTGAATCTTCTCCACACTCTCGCTTTCACGGGTTGCCCGGCAAGGAAGCGGACGGCGCCGGGGTGTGCGAGCACACTGCTCAATTGACGCCATGCCGTGAGGATTGAGAAAAATTGCACGATTTGCGCGGGGCGTTCCAAGTTTCCTAAGCCATTTGTCTCCAGTAGCCTACAGAGGTTTCTGACTGCTGGTCGTTGTCCGGATTGTCCGGATGGATCCGGACAATCCGGCCTGTGCTTGAGGCCGGTTTTCCGCGGAACTGCGCGCTGTTCGATGCGGAGTTTTCCAAAGTTTCGCCTGTCAAGGAACGGTGGAAGGAATGCCTTTCGCGCAGTGGGTTGCCAAACCCACCGGGGAACGCAGTTCTCCCGCACGTTTGATTGTCGGTTTTGCATTGCCCGAAACGAACTGTCCGGCCAGGGCGGGCGTGCTTCCCGGGCGGCTAATCGCTTCGGTTGGCGGGAGTTAGGGGCGGGTGAATTTGTTTGAAGTAGCGGTGACCGTTCCATTGAGCCGCAGGGATTCTCCGCGTTCCTGTCGGCCGGCCGGCGTTTTGGTTTGGCGTTCCTGGAATGCCGTTGGCGGGAAGGGCGTCGTCTCACTGCATGCGGCCAGTGGGGGACCTTTGGGATGCACGGGCGTTCGAGTGCCCATCCAAATGTGGCCGGGCGTGGCCGCCGGGAAGTCGCACCGCCAAACGGGGCGGATGCTCCGCGGACTCGCTCGCGCGAGGCGGAGTTGTTGGCGCGGACCCTGGGCTGACGCCCAGGGCTGGGGTTTGCCGCCCGTTGGGCTTTTTGGGGCGGGGGGTGGAATTGTCCTACGGTCGGAAGGATGTCGTGCCTACTGCAAGACCGGCGGTCAAAATCCTGGCTCTAACTTCGGACGTCATCGGTGCGGGCCTGCCTGGCTTCGACCAACGCGCTCTCGTCGAGGGGCGGGGCCAAAAATGCATGTGCGGTTTTCGCTGGACCCCACCCCAACGCAAGGAGGCGGTGACCAGAAATACAGACCTGTGACAACGATGCCAGAGCATCGGCCCCGACCACGCAGTGTAGGCTGCATTGCTTCGATCTCAAGACTGCTTCGTTACCGGGACGACAAGGGAGTCCTCCGTCTTCCTTTCACAGAGACGCATCATGAATGTCCCCGGAGATCCCACGACTTCGCCTCAATCTCCTCCGATATGGTTGCGACAGGCAGACTCCACCGCGTCAAGCCCAGCCATTTATCGCTTGGCGGCGATGAAGAGAGCAGACTTGCGAGATAGCCGCATGCCATCGTAGCCAAGGTTCCCAGGAAACCGAAGTAGAACGTGGAGATTCGTCCCAATTCCATCGCGGCGAGGGCCACGCCGGATGCGCCGATACCGCTGTCCGAGGGAACCAGCACTCTGAGCAACGGCACACAGATAGTTATGAGAAATCCGATGAGTGCGCCAATCAATGCTCCTCGCCCGTTGGTCCGCCTCGTCAGTAGACCCAGGAGGAAAACTCCCAAGAGGACGCCGGAGAAGGGATACATCACGATATTCAAAATTTGCAGAATGTTATTCTTCTCCCCCAATTCCTTTACGACAAAGCCAAAAACGATGATCGCAACTCCCACGGCGGCGATCAATCGTCTCGCGAGCCGCAGATTCTCCGGTTCGGTTACCGATCGACGATACCAGCATTGAATAGCGTGAGTATGGATAGCCGCGGTGACTGCGGTAATCCCCGAGGTCAGGCTCGTGAGAACGGCGGATACGACGGCAACGATCATCAGGCCTCGAACTCCCGCCGGAAGCACATTCATCACAAAGACGGCAAATGCGTCATCGGGCGATCGCATCGCCGCGGCAGCTTCCGGATGGTGATGGAAATACGTAAACATAATCAGCCCCAGACAAGGGAAGATCAGGCTTATGGGCTTCAACCAAATGGCATTTCGCCACAAGGCTGCCTTAGCTTCTCGTTCCGATTTCGCGGTGAGATATGTCTGCAGTATCACCTGATCCGCTCCCGAACTGGCAAGCATCCCCACGAATCCGAGAAGAATTCCACTTGAGAGGCTGAGTTCCGTTGTGGGATCAAACAACGGAGGCATCTCCAACTTGCCGAACGCAAGCCCGGTTGTAATAACACCCTCCAGCCCGCCGCTAAGTTGCACACCCAGCAACACCATAGAGACAATGGCGAAAGTGAACACAAAGAATTGGATTACGTCGGTCCAGATTACTGCATACATACCCCCTGTGAATGCGAAGAAGGTTCCAAGACCGCCGAGCAAAGCGATGACCCATCGCTGTTGTTCCGTACCCCAACCGAGCATTTGCACGGACACCAGAGAAGCGGAGTAAGCCATCGTCGCCATCCACATGATCCTGGCGCCCAGGAACAGCACGGTTCCCATCGACCTTACCTTCAGATCGAAGCGCTTCTCGAGGTATTCATACGCCGTTGTTATTTTGAGCTTCATGAAGACGGTCGGAAAGAGCCAGATCACTACCGGCGCGGCGAGAATGATGCCGATGGTTTGCAAGCCGATCCACACGGTCCCGTTTGGCCGGCTCAGCCACCCAGTCACTCCTATCAAGGTGTTGGTGCTGAAGAGCGCCATATACATGCTCAGAGCGACGGGCCAGCGGCCCATGGATCGTCCGGCGAGGAAGACATCCTCACGATTGTGGATTTTCGAACTCTGATAACGAGCCACCCAAACCAGCAAAGTCAGGTAACTGGCAATCACTAGCCAATCTATCCAGATCACGAATCCCCCAGATCACGGCACAGCACGCATCACGTGGCCTCTGGGAGGCCACTCCGCGGCCGGGACTACTCACGGTGGCTGGAGCTTGACGGCACAGGCAAGTCCCGCGTTCCCTCGGCGCCCGGACTCCCCGCCGCCAGGAAGCCGCGACTTTCACCGGCCGGTGTGGGGCTCACCCAGAAGGCATAGAGACTCGCGTCGCGCACATAGAAACGAATGGCGACGTCCCTGCCCGCAAGCTCCGCCAGGGTGCGTCCCCCTTTCCACGACAGGGCGAGTCTGGTCCCATCCCGCTTCACGGCAATGGATTGCTTGCGACTGAACGGTTCCAAGACACGGCCACCCGCATCCAGCACTTCCGCCTCGATGGATCCGCGGCTCGCGTCAGCATTCACAAACAGATAAGCGCCACTGAACCGCAGTTTCCGGGTGAGCAATACACCCTGCCCGATCGCATCCATCGATGCAAAACCATCGCGGCGGAGCACCGCCAAGCCAGTGCTCGCGTCCCCATCCGCATTGATGCCTGGCGCGCCCGAGGGGTTGCCGCGACGTCCGCTGAAGTAGAAATAGAGCTTGTCTCCCACCACAATGCAGCCTCCGCCAACCGACTGCACATTCCCCCAATTCCAGTTGCCTCTCTTTTCAGAGACTCCGATGAAGGGCCTGCGATCCGGGCGGTCCCAATGAAATCCGTCTCGGCTGTAACCAAGCACAATCTCGTTCCGCTTGGGCCTGTCCACAATCTCCGCGTTCTCGGGCCCTCTCCAGATACTGAACAGGCCGAGCATCAGGCTCTCATACGGCGTGGCATCCAAATTGTAAAGCTGGGCCGGCGCCTTAATCTCCGGGTCCGGTAAGTCGCGCTCGTCCGCGCTTTCCCATTGCGCAAGTTCCCGGCGTTCCTTCCAACCTTCGGCAAAGTCTTCGACTTCTTTGTAATAGCGAACGCGCCCGATCCCCGGCGGCAACTCAGGCGCGGACAGCGGACCCACATTGCTCACGCGCACGCTGTAGACCCAGCGGTTCCGAAAGGGATTGAAGAACATGGAACTGCGGTCGTAATTGGGCTGCTTATAGGTGCGGCCCGTACCCAGGGTCTCGCCCCAATGAATTCCATCGGGCGAGGCGATGAAGTGAATCGCGTCTTCGAGCCGCCCGCTTGTGAACACCATCATTTTGTGGCGCTTCGCCGGATCCTTCTCATTCAGGTCCAGCCAGACGCTCGCCGAGTCGCGCAGACCCTTGCGTACGACGTTCGTACCGGGCACAACGTCCAGCCGCGGACGCTCCCACTTCACGCCATCCCGGGATGTGGCATAGCAGGTGTCCGCGTCACAGCGGTACCACGCGCGGAACAGCTTCATCGTGGGGTCGTAAAAAATGCCATCGCTGAACGCCATCGCGTACCTGCGTTGACCCTCTAGCCCGGCGCGAATTACAGGATTCGCGGAGTGCATCCGCGGCTGATGGAAGCGCCGCTTCAGCGTGGTGGATTGAATCAGAAAATCGTCCACAAACAGCTGTCTGCCAACATCAATCGGCACGACCTCGGGTGGGTGCTCCAGGTAGGGCACCGGGCGATATGCGCGCGAAAGCGTTCGTTGCGGAGGCCAGACTCCTTCGATCCGTATCCCGTTATAGAGAACCTCAGCGGGAGCCGACTGGATCAGCAGCAGAACCCACAACACGCATACGCTTTGTCTTGCAATCAAAGCACCCATTTTCTGGCGTTCTCCCAAATACATCACGATCGACCGCGGTCGACCGCCCTCCGACAAAGTTTTCGTGTCCGGTGCGAAGGCTCCGGCTCGCCGGCGCGGCAGAGCCTTCGCACCCATCCTGGCTAGAAGGAAATGCGTACCCCAAATCGGAAGAGTCGCTCATCGATACCATCGCGGGCGGCCGCGGTGGACCCGATTGTGGTTACCTCCATGAACCCGCCAAGAGAGCGGATGGAACCATCGGCATTGCGCACCATGCTCGACGCGTTCCCCCCGGGATTCCCAAAATGGGGGGTGTTCGTCAGGTTGAACGCCTCGGCGCGGAACTGAACGGCAACGCGCTCTCCGACGCGAAAGTTGCGGAAGAGCCCGGCATCTACCCCAATGTAGCCCGGACCTCGCAGTGTGTTAAAGCCGGCCGTCCCGAATCGGGCTTCCGTGACAGGGGCGAAAGCGAGCGGGTCAAAGAACGCTGCGCCCGCTCCCACCTTCCCGTATCGCTCAACGCTCGACTTCACTTGATCGGCGCGTTGCGTGTTCCCAGGAGCATTCAGAGATACACCAGAAGCGGTTACTGAGAACGGGAGCCCTGAAAACGCACTAAAGATGCCGTTAAGCTGCCAACCACCCGCGATCGCGGAGAGAACGCCGCCGCTATTCCAATAGCGCCGTCCGCGCCCAAAAGGCAGCTCAATCAATCCGGTAACCCGCAGATTATGGGTTCGATCGTAGCCGGTCACGGACCGGTTCAGACGATAGTAGTCGGTGAGTTGAATGGCCGGAGTCGCATCGCTGTTGTCGTTGCAACAAATACCTATTGCCTTGGACCATGTGTAATTGGCGCCAATTTGCACTCCCCGAGCGAATGACCGGCTCAATGAAGCCTGCAAGGCATCATAGGTGCCGGTGCCGAGCGGCTGCACGTAGCGGGTAGAGGTTGTTCGTCCGAAGCGAGCGTAGAGCGGCCTGCTGGCGTTACCGCCCCCAGGCCTGCCCGCGTTGATGTCGAAGAAGCCAAGTTGACGCACCTGCCGGGTTGCGACGTATCCCGCTTGAGCAACAAAGCCGAGTCCTATCGTCCTTTGGAGGGTGAGGTTCCAGGATTGCAGGTACCCTCGCGGGAAGTCCCTGGGCATGCTATTTGTCGCGAACTGTCCTGGAACGTCGATCAGGCCATTGCCGAGGTCGGGGGCGACAAGCGGAGGTATCCCTTGCTCAATCTGTCTTGCCGCCGTAAAGGAGTTGGCTCCGTCGAGGCGGAGCGCCACCAGCGCCGGATAGTTCGTCACCATCGGTCGAGAAAGTACGTAGGGATCGTTCGTGATACCATATCCAGCCCGGATTACTGTGTCGCCGGAGATTCGGTAGGCAATTCCGAGGCGCGGAGCAAAGTTCCTTTTCGATACCTTTACTCCGCAGTCGGTAGGTTGTTCGCCCACGCCGCATATCATCATCTGGTTGGTGAGAGGATTATAATTCTCCAATCCTCTGTCTTTTCGCGTGGGTACGGGGAAGTGCTCCCAGCGCAAGCCATAGGAAAGCGTCAGTTTTCGGTTCACCTGCCACTGATCTCGCGCGTAGAAACCCATGACGGTGGCCCGAGTAGTGATCTCATCGGGAACCTGGAGCATCTTCTGCACGGTGAAAGGGCTTCCCAGCAGAAAATCGCTGTAGGCGTTGTACGCGTTGGGAGACGGACCGCCAAGCACGTTGGTAACGCCGCCGGTGAAGCTGAATGCGCCCGCCGCTCCGCCGCCCCCGCCGCCGAGCTCATATTGAATTCGATTCATGTGTTGACGCGAAACGTCGAACCCGAAGCGGATATTGTGGTTTTGTTTCGTCCAGTTCAGATTCGAAGAGTACTGCCACGCCGGATCGTGCCAAATGATGGGCCAATTAGTCGAGTTTAGGCCAAGCCTAGTGAAATTCGATATTGCAAACTGAGGCCAGCCGCCTTCGAATCGCCGCGGTCCGTTCGTACCCGGGATCCCTAGGAAGTCGAGCCCGAGCTTCTCATCCATTCGAATCTGTTGGGAATCGGTATCTAGAAGATTGTAGCCAAAATTTCCATCAAATAGCAGATCAGGTGTGATAACGCGGGTACCTCCCAGGCTTAGGCTGTGGGTGTTACCTCTTGCAACACCAGCGAATCCGGAGTTGCTCTTCGTCATGGGGCCGCCAAGTTCTCCAAAGATCGGCGGGCTGTCCATGTGGTATTGCAGAAAGCCATAGCGGGCGTATAGGAAGGTATTGGCTGAAGCATTCCAATTGAGCTTCAAGTCCACGGTATCTCTGTCAAATTGATAGGGGTCACCCTTGAAGTAATTGCTCGCCAATCGGTTTTCATACATGGGCAGCGGCGTCAGTGCCGTGAGCTTTGCCGTAATGGGAGAGATCCGATTGAAGGGAATCTGGTTATTAGCAAAGGCAAGCTTTCCTGAACCATTCAAGTTGCCAGTCGCCGGGTCATAAATTGGTCGAGTGGAGCCTGACATATCGCCACTTCGCATTGCTACCGTCGGGACGCTTGCAAAGGAGGTCCCCGTTTGACGATCTTTTGTCCCCTCATAGGCAACGAAAAAGAACACTTTGTCCCTAACTATGGGTCCTCCGACGGTGCCACCAAATTGATTCATGATTGACTTCGGATTGCGCTCGCCCGCCGGTAAAAAGAAGGGCTTCGCTTTGGTGGCATTATTGTTGTGGTACTCAAATATCGATCCGCGGAACTCGTTCGTGCCACTTTTTATCTGCAGATTGATCGCCGAACCACCAGCCATACCCTGCTCCGCGTCAAAGCTATTGGCGGATACGTTCACGGTCTCGATGGCCTCAAGCGACGGCACGTAAGTGGTAAGGTGAGGAAGCCAAACACCATTTGTCGTTACACCATCGACTTTTATATTGTTGCCATAGCGGCTTGAGCCGTTCACATTGAAAGTCAGTGATCGCGCCGGATTCGCGGCTACACTGTTTGTCTGTGCCGCGGGCGTGAACCCGGGCAAAGTGCTAAGCAACTGCTGGAAGTTTCTCCCCGGCGGAACAGGCAGTTCCTCGAGCGAGCGGGCGTCGATTTCACTTCGTACATCCGCGCGGTCCATCTGCAACGGTGTCACTCGCGCGTCAACCACGACACTCTCGGAGACCTGCCCCAGTTGCAGCGGAACGTCCACTCGCACGACCTGGTTGATAGAAACCTGTATTCCTTGTCTCACAAATTCGGTGAAGCCATCCTGGGCAACCCGGAGTTCGTAAGGACCGCTTAGTACGTTCGGAAACGAGAAAATGCCGGATGCGTTCGTCATCGTTGTCCGGGGTTGATTGATAGCCGTGTTCGTCAGTGTTACCGATGCGCCCGCCACGCTGGCACCGGTGCCATCGGTCACCGTTCCCGTAACTGTTCCATAGAGAACTTGCGCCGAAGCGGGTAAGGTCGTGAGCGCAAGGACGATCACGATTGCGATACAGAAGGGTAGGTGTTTCATGCTGATCTTCTCCTCGAGACTGAACCTTTGATTCATCATGTGGTGGGCTGCCCTGGCGAATCAACGAATGTTCCGCATACCGGAATGCGACCCTTGTTCCAACCTCGCCGTGCTCTCCACCAGGGCGCAAAGATCCGTGTGCGTCGAGCGTAGCGAATCACGAACGGCACCTATGTCCGACGCTCCAATCACGATCTGCGCGCCCGCATCGAGAGCGGAGCGAAGCAAGCCTCTGTGGCCGGTGGCTGTGGCGGCAATCTTGCCGCAGGAGCGAATCCTGGCGATAGCCTGCCGATAGCAAGCGACGAACTTCGGATTCTCAAACTCAAGAGGCATGCCGAGTGAAATCGAAAGGTCCGCTGGTCCGACCAGCCCCCCCGAGATACCTTCCACGCCGACAATTTGCTCAATCCGATCGAAGCCTTCCGCGGTTTCGATCTGTGGAAATAGATGCGTATCGGCGTTCGCCGAGAGCATCGCGGCGGCGCTGCCCTCCAGGCCATAGGCCAGCGCGCGCGTGCCGCCGTTGAATCCCCGATTCCCCAAAGGAGCAAATTTCCCATGCCGCACGATTTCATAGGCGGTGGCCGCGTCGCTCACCATCGGAATCACAATCAGGCGCGCGCCCAGCTCCAACGCGTGGAGAATGGATGTCCTGCTGGCATTTGCCAATCGCATAAGCGGGAGAGCGCCTGTCAGATCGCAGGCCATGCAGAAAGCTTGCAAGGTGGAGATGTCTCGGCAGTAGTGTTCCAGATCAATCCAGATGATGTCGTAACCCAGATACCCGGCGATCTCCACGAATTGGGGTGAACCGCTGTCCACGGCGCACCCGAGCAGTACGCCCTCTCTCGCAAGTCGGCTAGTCAACTCGATTGTCTCCGGCTCCTTCACCGAAATCTCCTTCCTCATCTCAACCCGTCGGGCTGAACTGCACTCGGCGTGTTGCTTCGTGGTTTCACAATCACTCCGCCAAGTTGGGTCCTCGTCGCCCCAGTAATTGCAACCGGGGCATGACTAAAGCTTATGGCCGCTACGTCGGATTCCGGCTAGTTCCGTTCCACAATGCGGAACACTCGACCGAGAAACGTATTCTCGACGAGTTGGTCCTGTAGACTGTTCATAACTGAAATGACACGTAGGGATGTACTCGGAATGCCACTTCTCCAAGTGGTTCCTGGCGACGCACTCCCGCTGGTCCACCGTTGGCGAGGGTCGGCGAGACAAATTGGAAAACTGCACGGGTCCGCGCTCTCCAATGAAATTCGCCAGGAGTTCGCAAGCGCATTGAAAGAGTTGGCGCTGACAACCGGTGAATCCGAGATAGATGCCGCAAGGAGGGTATGGCGTGTGTATCGCGGCGAATTTGCGCGGCGCGTGCCATCCTCTATTGACGAGATTGAAGGGATCGCGGAGGGAAGTGGCCTTCCTCTGGAGATTGCGTTTTTTGCGGCCACGCGAGATCTGCTCCCTCTCCGGCATGGTTGTACGGCCGTTCTCTGCGACGCTAACCGCTCAGCAAGCGGAATGCCTATCATTGGCCAAACGAAAGACACGGCGGCTCCGCTCAACCGATACCAACTGATGGAATTGCAATACGATTCCGGGCTACGCGCGGTGGCACTAGGCTACCCGGGCTGGATTGGCAATATGAGCCTAAACAGCCACGGGCTCGCATGGACCGGCAACTCGCTCTATGCCGCCGAACCCTCCGGCTTCGTACAGCCCGCGAGTTTGATGAAGAGGATCTTTCTCGAATCGGCCACGGTGAGCGAAGCCCTGGAGCGCTCGGAAGGGTTGCGCCTCGGGAACTGCTGTTTTGGAGCCGCGGATCGTAGCGGCCGCGCCGTTTTCCTCGAGTGGGTTGGCGGCGAGTGTGACGTGATCGAAGCGAGAACTGGCCTCCTTGGCCACGCGAATGGGATACTGGGGCGCTTTCGGGATCGTGATCGATCTGTCATCGAATCTCCTGGATCCTCGTCTCGGCAGCAACGTATTGATGCTCTGCTCTCGGACGCGCGCGAGGAGGTGACTGTTAGCCATTTCAAAATTTGGTTTCGCGACCATCACGACACCGCTTATTCCATCTGCAGCCATAGATCGTCCCATGGGGTATTCCCCACCACCGCCGCCTATGTTGCGGATGTTGGAAGCCTGGAGTTCCATGTCGTCGTCGGCCCCCCATGTCTGGGGAGATTCCGAACGTTCAGAGTGGAGGCTTAGATGAGTAGCCCTGCATATCGCGCAATCCCTTTCATCACGCCGGTCTTTCGGGAGAACTCGCTCTCCTCCGTCCTCAAGGCGCTCGAACTCTTATGCTGCTTCACTACTCAGCGTCCAGAATGGGGTGTGACGGAGATGGCCGACTATCTGGGCATGTCAAAGAGCGCCGTACATCGGATCCTGGTGACCTGCGAGCAGATGCGATTTGTTGAGCGCACCGCGGACCGACGCTACCGCATCGGGGTGCGTGCTCTGGAACTCGGGAATGTCTATCGTTTTGATCGCAGCATGCTGAACGGCGCGGACATAGCGCTTCGCCGCTTGGCTGATTCCACGAATTCAACGGCACACCTGGCTGAACTCGACGGCCGCGAAATTGTTGAACTGATGCAGGCCTCCGGGGAACGTGCCGTGCGATTCAACTCAAGACCCATCCTGCGCGCGTCCGCGCATGCCACGGCGACCGGCAAGGTGTTGCTGGCGAGCTTGAAGCCGGAAGTCCTCGACCAGATTGTTGGCAAGCAGCGCCGATTAAAGCAGTACACACCCTACACCATTGTGGATCCTCTCGCCCTCCGCTTGGAATTGAAAGAAGTAGCCGCGCAAGGATGGGCGTTCTCCAATCAGGAATCTACGCTGGGATGCTGCTGCCTTGCGATTCCTCTGCGTGACAGAGCCGGTCGCGTCGTTGCCAGTATCAGTATTTCAAATACACGCGATGTTTTTGCCAACTCCAACCTGGCAAAGTATCTAGGGCGCTTATTCCTCACGGCTGAGTCCATAGCACGAGACTTCTGAACGCCATGGACTTCGGTGAGATAGCCGCGCGGTCAAGCGACACCCTTACAAATCGTGTGCTTCCTTGGTGGATCGAAAACGCTGTCGACCGCGATCGCGGCGGCATTCGAACGATGATCTCTGACGAAGCAGTGATCACCGGCGAGGACAAGTTCGTATGGTCGCAGGCTCGGTGGCTGTGGGTAACGAGCGCAACCTGTAACCGGCTGGGCGCTACTCAGGAGTTGATCGAGACCGCGCACAGCACGGCCGACTTTCTGCGCCGTTTCGGTCAGCATGAACCTGGCCGCTGGAACTTCCTCCTGAGCCGGGAAGGGTGTGCCCTGGAGGGGCCTTCAAGTATCTTTTCGGATTGCTTTGCAATATATGGATTAAGCGAATATTATCGTCTGAGCAAGGAACCATGGGCGATTGATCTCGCGCTCGAAACCTTCCGAAACGTGATTACCCGAATCGAGGCCAGCGATTTCGCGGCAATTCGCCCCTACCGGATGGAACCGGGGTGGCGAGCCCATGCCGTCTACATGATCCTCCTGGAGACAGCGCAGGAACTCTCCATCACTCTGGATGGCTTTCCCGAAGCAGACGAAGTTGCGGATAACTGCGTGGCTCGAATCCTAGGGAACTTCCTCCAGCCAAATAACGGGTTGATCGTCGAGTACCTGGATCGGGAGTTTCGCCCGTTTCGTCATTCGATGGATGCATTGGTAGTACCAGGGCACGCTATTGAATGCATGTGGTTCATGGCCCACTTGAGTCTCCGCCGGCGTGGCGGAGAAAACCTGGATGTTATTGGTGCATCGTTGCTCCGCCATCTCAAGTTTGGCTGGGATCTTGAATACGGAGGACTGGTCCTGAACTCCAATACTGCCGGAAATCGCCGTGCTTATGTAAATGGAGAAATGAAAATCTGGTGGCCACATACCGAAGCTCTATATGCAACCGCATTACTATTCCACGCTACGCGTGACGAGCGCTTTGCAAAATGGTACGAACGTATTCAAGCTTATTGCAAGTCACACTTCGAACTACCGAACGGCGAGTGGCGGCAGCGGTTGAATCGCGATGGCAGCCCATCCGACACGTTAGTGGCCCTACCGGTGAAAGACCCCTTTCATCTGCCAAGAGCGCTCCTGCATCAGGCAACATTGAAAGCTCAGTTTTGACCTTCCTTTAATACGCGTCCGCCAAGGGCCGTCATGCTCGCGCTTGCTTTCCGTGGATCGACCGCCAAGTGTCCACGATTTTTTCGTGGACACTTGCCTGGTTGCGCGTGTCAATTTGGATGCGTTTCGGTCCGCGGCGCACGTCGTGTGCCGCTCTGTCTTGCCTCTTACCGAGGGCATAACGAGTCTTGTGTAAGCCGCGTGCTCGAAGAGGGCAAGAGGACACGAGGACGCATGGAAGTAACCACGTTGGAATCGGCTCAGGATGGGCTGTTGAAGATATACCGGGAGCCGGGCAGATTGCGGGTTCCGGGGAATTCGAAAGAATTGGCGAAGCCGTTGGTTGAGTAGGCGATGGCGGCGGAGTTGAGCGGTCAGGTGGGCTACGAGGGGCGCCGGGCTCAATGTCGTGGGCAGATGAGGGGCGGCGCTGTGGGTCGCGCCGCCCCCGGGGTGGGCCAGGAGCGGATCTCCGCTTCGGGCGGGTCTACTTCTGGCAGGTCTACTTCTTGGCGGTCTACTTCTTGCCGGTGTCTTCCCAGTTCGGGAAGGAAACGTTCGCCCGATAGTTCGATTCGTTGTAGTCGGGGTTTCGTATCGGCGCGTAGATTCGCTTGCCTTCGAAGGGACGGTCCTGCGTATAGATCCACACCCGCTGCTCGTCCCAGAGCACGATCTCGTCGCGGGCGTCCCCGGTCAGATTCAGGACGGAAGCGGCGAGGGCGGGGTGCCCGTCGTCGGGAAACATCACCACCCGCCGCAGGTGGCCGTCGATCATGCCGCCCTGCTTCGGGCCGCCGGAAAGGAATACGAACTCCTGCCCGTCCCCGCGCCAGTTCACCGGGAGCATGCAACTGCCGGTGTGAACCGGCTCGCCCTGGGTGATGATATTGCCGTCGAAATCGAACAGGGTCACGATTCCGGGATTCCGCCAGAAATTGATGCCCATATACTGCAGGCCCGGCAGGTCCGGCCGGAAGCGCCCCACCGCGGGGCTCTGGTTGTGGCCCACCCGGACGTGTTTCAGCAATTTCCCCGAGCGGTCGAACATCAGGAACCCTTCGTCGCTGCCGCTCGAGTAAATCCGGGGCTCCGCGTTGGGGTCGCCGCTCAGGTTGCCCATCATCACGGCGTCCGAATGGTCGTGAAGCACACGGTCATTGGACCATAGCTGTTTGCCGGTGTGATCCCACAGGGCATAGCCGATCGCGATGAGATCCCGGCCCTCGCTGGGGAAAGGATAGGGATAGTGGCCAAGCTGGCCCGACCCCGTCCAGAGCATTTCCAGCGAGTTGTTGAAGACCCAGAAGTTGTCATAGCGGTCTTTCACCAGAATTTCGTGCCGGGCCGGGTTGCCGGAGAGATTCACGAACGCGATGGAATCCCCGTTGACGCGCTCGAAGGGGCGCTCGCGGGACGGCGGCGCTTTCGGCATCCATGCCCACTTGCGGAGCTTTCCGGTGGAACCGTCGAGGATCTGGAGCTGGAAATCGCGAATCAGCACGACCTCGTTGCGGCCATCGCCGTCAACGTCATGGATCTGGAACGGGGTGTCGTTGGTGAGCAAGCCGTTTCGCGGGTCCGGCCGCCCGGATTGCCAGAGGATCTTGCCGTCCAGATCCACCGCGGTCAGGCAACTGATGCTGTCAAAGGCGTCGCCCCGAACCTGGGGGATGTTCTGGCCGATGAGCATGTCGATGACGCCATCGCCGTTCAGATCTCCGAAGCGCACGTTGCGTCCGGCACCATAGCCGGGAGTCTCGAACTTCTTCCACAGCTTCGGCTGGGGATTCTCCGCGCGCACCCGTTCGAGTTCGCTGTTGCGCTGCCGGATGCGCTCCGCAATCTTCTTCTCCGTCTCGTCGGAGGCGCTCACGCGAAAATCCTGGAAGCGCGCGGGGACCGCCGCGGTCACCCCCGTCTTGCCCTGCAAGAGCTCCGAACTCGAAGCTTCGAGAACCAGCTTGCCATCCACGAAGGCCCGGATGCTGGGGCCGGAGTTCTCCACCCGGAGCGTGTAGTAGCGATCCGTGTCGTAGTAAAACTCGGCTGACGCGATCTCGCGGACGTCGCGCACGCGAAACGCCTTCTCCAGCGGCATGTGCAGGCTGAGCACCGCCCGGTTTCCGCCCGAGATCCCAAAGCGGTAGTAGTGCATGTTGGTGTGATAGCGGAAGACCACGCCCGCCACGTCATCGAAGGCGAGCGGCTTCACTTTCACCTCAACCGTGTAATCGCTCCACTCCGGTTCACCCGTCAGAAAGATCGCGGTCGCGGAGGAAAACGCCGGCTGATTCGGTGTCAAATGCTGTTCCAGGAACGGCTTCCCATTCTCGGAGCTCACGAGCCAGGAATCCATGTGGGAAATTGCGCTATCCCACGGGCCCAGAGGCACGCCCCGGTTCGGCATGTAGTGATATTCCTGGATCGCCGCGTTCAATGCCCCCACGGGGCTTGTCAGCAATCCAGCGGGAAACCTGGAGAAATCGTCAGAAAACAACTCCCCGGCCAAGGCATGCGCAACCAAAGCGGTGGCAAGAAACAGGGTCCGAATGATTCTCATGAAAACTCCCTCGGTGATTGGAGTGAAATTGTAAACCCAATTGTACATGAAGAGGGATAAAATGCTACCCCTTCCGTGCATCCCGCGTGCCGCCCAAAGAGCGCGTGACCAAAAACCCGGCAGCCACGCGATACGGCCACACTTGCGCCAAAGGCATGTTTCACCGGAAATTTCACCCGGAATGCCTCGTACACACAGAGAAACCTCCTGATAGTCCGCATTCCCGTGTCCCGGGGTAGGCAACTCTTTCGATACAGTGAAAATCCTCCAGCAATCGTTCGCGCGGCTAACAAATCATGGTGAAAGTCATCCTATTGGGATACCCGCCATCCATCGGCGGCGACAACAGATCGCTTCCCAGAACTCGGGCACCGCCACCCGCGCCGGCAGGTTTGCGCCAGCAACGCCCTTGGCGATGGGCTGCGTGGGATTGGGCGTGGCCGCGAACAGCGGGAAAATGGAACTCCGCCCATTCGATTGCCCGGATCCATTGTCCAAATCCATACGAACAAGGCGACCAAAGACGAAACGATCATACCGGTTCGCGACATAATGGGGCTTCCCCACCCGACGAGGCGGCAGGCGCCCGCCGGTGAGGGAATCCATGACTATCCAAGGGAGGTACGCCGCGCATGACGGAAGCGAAACGGGGATTCTGGCGTCGCCGGTGGTGGCAAGTGCTGCTGGTTCTCCTTGCGATATTTCTGGCCGCGTCATGGATTGCCGCCCGCATCGCGGCATCCCGCATTGAACCCTACGCCAGGGAGCGGTTCATCGCGTATCTGGAGGAACGCTTCCATGCCAACGTTGAGATCGGAGAGCTCGATGCCTCACTGCCCATAGACGACCCTTACAAGTTCATCACCTCCAAAGGACGCGGCACGCGCCTGAACCTCTTCGCGAAGGACGTGAAAGTCTCCCAGACCGGGCTGGAGGACCTGCCCCCGCTGCTCGAATGGAAGGGCCTCAAAGTGGTGGTGGATTTCCCTTCCCTGTTTGAGGACACGGTGTTCGTGAAGCATGTGGCGCTCACCGGCTTCCGCTTCACCGTCCCGCCGAAGGGCCGCCGTCCGGCGCTGGCCGCTCACCGCCCTGCGCCCGGCGATTCCACCTCCGGGGAGCAGCCCGCGGAGAGCCAGAAGCGAACACCCAAGGTGATCCTCGAAGAAATTGTCGCCGACGGAATGAACCTCACCATTCTTTCCTCGAACCCGGCAAAGGCGCCGCTTGAATTCGACATGAAGCGGCTCCGCCTCTTCGGAGCCACTCCCGGCGCGCCGTTGCGCTACGAGGCGGATCTCACCAACCCGAAACCACCCGGCGTGGTGCATAGCGTTGGTCACTTCGGCCCGTATGTCACCGGCGAACCGGGAGACTCGCCGCTGGATGGCACTTTCACCTTTGACGATGCGGACCTCTCCGTCTTCAAGGGCATTCGGGGCATCCTCCATTCGAAAGGAAACTTCAGCGGACAACTGAACCGCATCATTGCCGATGGCATCGCGGAGACGCCCGAGTTCGGACTCAGTTACAGCAAGAACACGGTGAAGCTGGTTACGAAATATCACGCCATCATCGACGGCACGAACGGCAACACGGAGTTGCGGCCGGTCGAGGCCACCATCGGCTCCACGAAGCTCGTCTGCGATGGTTCCGTCGAGCGCTTCCCCGGAGAGAACGGCAAGACCGTCGGGTTGAAAGTGACGGCAAAGGACGGCGATCTGCGCGACATCCTCCTGCTCGCGATGAAGAATGACCAAGTTCCGCTGCGCGGCAGGATTGGTTTGGATATTGACCTGAAGGTGCCACCCGGCAAAGGGCAGTACGCCGACCGGCTACTTGTAACCGGAAAGTTCAAACTCAGCGAGGGCCATTTCACGAACAAAGATACGCAGGCCAAACTCAATGACATGAGCAGCCGCGCGCTGGGCAACCCCACTGAGCCCCCCAGCGAGAATGTGGCCACGGATTTTGACGGCAATTTCCGCCTGCAGGATCGCGTGCTCCACTTATCGAAGCTTCGATTTTTTATCCCCGGCGCCGCCGTCCAATTAAGCGGAACGTTCAACCTCGCCAGCGACGATCTGGATTTCCACGGTACGTTGCGAACGGATGCCAAACTCTCCCAGATGATGAAAACGCGCTGGAAGCGCTGGGTTCTGAAACCGGTTGATCCCTTTTTCTCGAAGGGGGGCGCCGGCGCCCAGTTCAACATCGCCATCACGGGCAACCGGGAGAATCCGAAGTTCGGGCTCGATCGCTAATCGGCCGCCCTCCGCGAAGCCGCGTTAAGCCGCGACGCCGCCTGCCCGCGCACTCCTCACTGGCAGGCGGCGCGCAGACTACCCACTCAAACGCGCGGCATGGGCCACTTATCCCGGTAGCGTTTGCGCAGCATCGCGTTCGCTTCCACATCGCCCGGAAACGTCTCTGTCACGGGATCGAATTTCACATCCCGCCCCAGGTGATAGGAGATGTTACCGAGATGGCAGAGCGTCGTGCTCATCCGCCCGATCTCCACATCGGCGTTCGGCAGCTTGCGCGTCTTTACACACTCGAGGAAATTGCCCTCGTGGGAGCCTCCGGTGTCCTTCGCTTCCATCGCCAGCGAGCCATCCGGAGCGTACGCCTTCCAGCCACTCCCCGTCGCCACCAGAGTGCCTTCAGAGCCGTAGAAGGCGGTCCCGGCCCATTCCCCTTCGGGCGCGCGGGATCGCGAGAAACTTTGCAGGTCGAACGTCAGCAACATGTCTCCGTAGTCATAGGCTACGGTCTGGGTATCGGGAACCTCTTTGGCGTCGTTTAGCCAGTAAATGCCGCCTGTGGCCGAAACCCGCTTCGGCAGGCAGTTCTCCTGGCCCCTCATCTTTCCGAGAGCCATCAGCGCCACATCCAGCACATGCACTCCCTGGTTGCCCAGTTCGCTGTTGCCGTAATCCCAGAAGAAGCGCCAGTTGTAGTGGAAGCGATTTATGTTGAAGGGCCTCTCGGGCGCGGGTCCGAGCCACATCTCATAGTCCGCGGTTGCCGGGGGCGTTGCATCCGGCGGATTACCTATCGATTGGCGCACCTGGCTGATCCAGGCCTTCATCTGGCAGATCTTGCCCAGCTTGCCCGACGCCGCGTACTCAGCCGCGCTGATGAAGTGATGGAAGCTGCGCCGCTGCGTGCCGACCTGCACAATACGCTGGAGTTTGCGCGCGGCGTCACGGACCAGATGCCCCTCCTCGATCGTCTGCGTGAGCGGCTTCTCCGTATAGCAATCCTTGCCGGCGGCGAGGGCGTCGAGCGTGATATGGGTGTGCCAGTGGTCCGGCGTCGCGATCACCACGGCGTCGATCGACTTGTCTTCCAGCACTCGCCGAAAGTCGCGCTGGTGCTTCGGGCGAACGCCCTGTGCCTTTTCAAGATCGGGCGACACTTTGTCGAGAATCGCCTGGTCAATATCGCAGAAGGTTGCAATGCGCCCACCCGCTGCGATCATGCGCAGCGCCACGCTCCGTCCCTGGTTGCGCCCACCGATCAGCGCGACGTTGATCCGGTCGTTCGCGCCAAGCGCCTTCGGGTTGAGATTCAGCACCTGCGCCGCGGCAGCCGTGCCGGCCAGGGACTTCAAAATCTCGCGCCGGTTTGATGTTCGTTCCATGCCATTCCCTCAATCACTTTGTATCATTCGAGCCAAGCCAGCGCTTGAGAAAAGCGAGGCCGCTCCCCAGTTCGATCTCGTGCTTCCCTTCGTGCATCACCAGTTGCGCACGGTCTCCGATCCCGAGTTTCTCGTAGTGCGAACGCGCGGCGTTGAACTCCTCTACCACCTGCGGCCAGTATGCGATGCCATCTTTCTTCCCATGCTGCACCATCAGCGGACGGGGGCAGATCAGGCTGGCCACATCGCTATCGGTGAACTCGGTCAGCCAGTCCCGCAGAAACACGTACTCCTCGTTCGTATCGAGGAACACGGAATAGCGCGCGTCCGGGACGGCCATCTTATTCCGCCGGTGGTTGAACCATGCCGTGATGATCGAAGCCTTGATGCGCGGCTCAAGCGGAGTCCAGTACATGCCGGCCATGCCCCCGAGACTGATGCCCCAGAAGCCGATGCGTTCCTGGTCAATCGCCGGATCCGCCAGCACGGCGTCGAGCAGCAATTTCATGCGTTCGAACTCGACCCCGGCGAGCGACGTTCCATCGAGGCGCGCCAGGCGTTCCACGCGGTTTCTCCGCTCAATGGAGGAGAGGTTCATCGGCGCGAGCACAGCGAAACCCTGCTCCACGAGCGCCCGCCCATAAGCCTTGTAGACGCCGCTCTCGTCTTCGAGACCGAATACGCGCTCCGGGTAGCTATCGATGCCGTGTTGGGCGATGATGAGCGGCACCTTGCCGTGGGCGTTCTCGGGCACGGCGAGAAGGCCCTCGGCAACCACTCCCCCCGATAACGGCAGCGTTACCCACTCCGCCCGGATGCCGGGAATGCGGGTGAACGGCGTCCTGCGCAGCACCCCTTCCGGTTTGAGACCCGGCAACACGAACATCGCGCGATAGCGCGTGCGGTTCGGCTCCACGCTCTTGAGATAGGCGGCTACGCTTGTATAGTCGCGATGCCAAAACTTCGCCTCGCGCGCCGGGTAGCCGTTCACGATGTCGTCGCGCAGCCAGCGCTCGAGGGTGCCTTCATAGGCGTTCAAGCGTTCGCGAATCGGGGTGCTGTAGTGGCTCACACTCGCGGGCGCGCTCGTGAGCGCTTCATCGATCAGGCGTGGGAGGGCCGCGCCGAAGTTCAGCCGGTCATTCGTCAGGGGCGGGCGACCAAACGCCGGGCTCGGATTCGTCATCAACTCCATCAGAAACGCGGGAGCGCCCGTCTTCGAGAAGACCCAGCGGTCCACGGTGAGACGCCCCCGGGCTTTCTCTCCCGCCGCGCTATCCCGCACGCCGCCGGCGGGGCTGAAATGGGTTGAGGTCTTGAGCAGCGTATTGAGCCGCTCCCCGATGGCATTCGCCGCGACGTTCTCCTCGCCGGCAGGCCCGGAGAGATAATCCGCGGATTCCGTGTTGTGCATCGTCAGAAAGAAATCAATGGAATGACCTTCCGCGACCCAGGCCTCCATCGCTTTCCGCGTGGCGGCAATCTCCGGCATCTGGCGCGCGTCGTCCACGTCCCAGTTGCGGTTGAGATCGTAGCCGTTGCGGTTGAAGCGCACGCCGCCCGCGGCGATGCCATCCGGGTCAAGCGTGGGGATCATCTGGAAGACATAGCGCCGTCGCAGTTCGGCCGCCGCCGGGGCCACGCCGGCGAGAAAGCGGGCAGCGCCTTCGAACACCCACGAAGTACCGGATTCCCAGGCATGCTGCCGCGCCATCAGCCACACTGTTTTCTTCTTCTCAATGGGCACTGTGGGGTCTGTAATCGTAATCAGTTGGAGCGGCCGGTTCCGCACGCTCCGGCCGAACTCGCGCACCGTCACCCAGCGCCGCGTTTCTATCGAACGGACCAGTTCGTCCAACTGCGTGAGGGTGTAGGGCGGAATCCGCGCGATCCAGATCCGTTCGCCACGCGGCTGGAATTTCACCCGGATCCGCGCCGGTTTATCAAGCCATTCCGTCGTCTCAAAGAACTGCCAATGCAGGTTGTCGTAGCTATAGGCGGGATGGACGTTGCGATGCGCGCTGCCGTCGTGCGGCTGAAAGTTGTACTCCCCTTCGAAGCCAGCGAGATCCACGGTAATCTCCCGGCCTTTCACCGAGGGGTCTTTGAATCCGTCAACGGAGAAATAGAACCAGCTTGGCTGATAATTCCGTCCCGCTGCGTCCGCCTGGCCCTGCACGGTGGCCACCAGATGCGTGGGGGATTCCCACTTGGAACTCTTGAGAGACCCGGATTCGAAGGAAGTGCTTACCGTGAGCGCAAGCAACAGAAATGCGAGCATTGCAACCTGCCTGGAAGCGGAGCGGCGCACGCTGGCCTCAATCGCCCCGCCACGGCAATTACATCACAATGCACCGTACGCCTCGTGCCTCCGTGTCTGTATTATTCCAACGATCTCTTCCTTCGATTGCTACGGGAATTTAATGTTGCGAATCCGCGGCCTGGATAACCGACCCGCGAACCCGGCCGTCAAAACAATCAGCAGGGTATGTGTTGAGCCAACTGGATGTGGCTTGATCCTGCGGTTTTGCGCGCGCTGAGGAGATCGTACCCTGTGTTGTGCTGTCGAGTGTTTGGAACGTTTCGGCTCTGCCTGAGTCTGCTGGTGCTGTCCCTGAGCATCGCCCTTCCCATGATTGGAGCCGCACCCAAGCTGACATTTCTTCCCGTGGCTCCCGTCCCTGGTTTCGAAGACGCCGTGGCAAAAGACGCGCTTCGCTATCTCTGCTCGCAGGATTTGGAGCAGTTGCGGGAACATTTCACGAAGAAACGCCTTCCTTTCGTCGATACCATGGTCTCCCGGAAGCAGAAGCGCTACTGCCATATCTACTACGAGCCATCGGTAGCCGGTTTCCGGGCGTACACGGAATCGAATCGTGTGGAAGGCCTTGTGTTTACCGTGGATTCGCGCCGATTTCTGGCCCGGGGCGATACGGGCATGGGCGACAGCCTGGACGTCGCGAAGAGCATTCTGGAGACGGTGGAACGGCCGCTCGACGTCTCCATTCAGAGCAAGGCGGAAGTCTCCGCTAAGTGGCGGAACGCGGCGCTCGCGGGTTTTCTCCCGAACCGTTCCCACCGCATCCACCTTCGGGATAACCCGACCGACCGGCCCAACGTCTGGGCTCAGGATTACATCAAGAGCGGCGACGTCTCCGGAAAGCCGCACACGCTGGTGACCTGGAAATCTTACGAGGGAAAGGGCAAACACGGCGAAGCGTTCGACGCGCTCCTCAAGTCTCTGGAATCCGAGGGCTGGTATCGCTCGAAGCTCAGTTGGGACGGCGGCGATATCCAGTTCGGGGCAAATCCACGCATTCCAGGCCGCATTATCCTGTTTTATGGAGATTCCGCGCGCTTGTACTGGGGACAATCTCTGAAACCCGCGGAATACGAATACGTCCTCAAACTCGAATTTGGCGCGGATGATGCCATGGACCTGTCCGGTCTGGCAACGCATATCGACTATTTCGTATCGATTCTTCCCGACGGCAGGACGCTGATGGTCTCGCGGGAGATGCGGAACAACCTCGAACTCTGCCAGACCGCAATCAACGTTCTCATCGGGCGCTTTGGCCCAAACCCCTTGTTCCTGAAGCTGAAGGAGCAATTTGCCACGGAAGAGAGCGCCTTCGGTTCCGGGAAACCGGAGACACTTACCCTGCTGGCCGAAGCCCGAAAAACGCTCTCATCCTGGGACCCGCTGGTGAAAGTTGACGTGTTCGAAAGATTCAGCACGTATTGGAACAAGTACTGCCAGGAAGACGAATCTCTCTGCACATCCGGTGAGGGGTTCGAGTTCATGCTCGAGAGGAATCCCGCGCTTGCAAAGGACTGGGTTGCCGAAGCAACGCTTCTCAAGTCCGCGCCCCATCTCGCGGCTTCGCTGGTCGCACTGCTCGCCGGCCAGTTGGAGATCGACGGAAGCGCGCGCGACAGGCTCGCGGAGTCGAAGATCCGTGAACTGCGGAAGCGGGGCTTCGACATTGTGGAAGTGCCTCAGATCATGGGGGATGCCACCGGAGAGATTCGATGGGCTGGAATCAGCTATGTGAACTCCGCCATCATTGACAATTTCGTCTTTGTCCCCGCGTTTGCGTTAGGTGAGGCGGAGAACGAGATCATGGAAAAACTCCAGCGGGAACTGCCGCCGCCGTTCGTGGTGGTTCCCGTTTACGCACGCAATACGCTGGTGCTCAACGGCGGCGTCCATTGCGTCGTCGGCTTCCGCCGAACGCCGGAGAGCAGCGTTCCTAAGATAACCGAGACCATACATTCTTCCAAGCCACGCCCCGCAGCGCACGTGGATCGGAACCCGGCGCTCGTCAGCCAGTAGGAACCGTGCGGGAGGCAAAGGATTCCGGGCCGGGTACCCGCGGAGTTTTGCACGCTCGCGGGGCTACGGTAGCATCGGAGCATGCTCTATCGCGCACTCCTATGTGTTCTTGTCGCCAGCCTGCTGCCGGCGCTGGCCTCTGACCTGGCCAAGCGCCGTCCTGGAGCGCATACCCGCTGGTCCTCGTTTGAGAACCCGACGGCCGGCAAAGGCGTTGGAGGCAGCGAGAACCGGGGAGCCAAGGGGCATGCCTTTGACTCGATTGCCGCGGGAGAGACCAAGACCCTGCTCTCCGTCACCGGGCCCGGCGAGATCCGGCGCATCTGGGCTACGATCAAAGACCGCGACCCCGAGATGCTTCGATCGCTCCGCCTGGACATTTACTGGGATGGCAAGCGCACGCCCGCCGTCTCCGTACCCTTCGGCGATTTCTTTGGTGCCATCTTGGGCCGGTTCGGACCGTTCGAGAGCGAACTGTTCTCCAGCCCCGAAGGCCGCTCGTTCAACTGCTACATTCCTATGCCTTTTCGCAGCGGCGCGCGAGTGACCGTGACGAATGAATCCAGCCGAAACATCACGCATTTCTTTTATGACATTGACCTGCTGGCGCTCGACAAGCCGGACCCGGATTCGCTCTACTTCCACGCCGTCTGGCGGCGGGAGCGCTGGACCACGCTGGGACGCGACTTCGAACTGCTCCCGCAGGTTCGCGGCGAGGGCAGATTCCTCGGTGTGCATGTGGGCGTGATGACCCATCCGGACAATATCGGCTGGTGGGGCGAGGGCGAAGTGAAAATGTACATGGACGGAGACCGGGAATTGCCCACCATCGTCGGCACCGGAACTGAAGACTACATCGGCACCGGCTGGGGCCAAGGCGTCTACAAGCACCGGTATCAGGGGAGCACCGTTTCGGACAACAAGACCGGCCAGTATGCGTTCTACCGCTACCACATCCCCGACCCCGTCTATTTCCACCAGGAACTGCGCGTGACCATGCAGCAGATTGGCGGCGACACGAAGGCGAAGATGATCGCCATGCAGAAGAGAGGCGTGGCCATGCGCCCGGTGAGTATCGATGAGGGGGGAAAGCTTACCGGACTGAACAAGCCCGGGGAGGCTGTGCAGTTGGATACGCTGAAGGCTCCCGACGATGCCTGGGTGAACGTCTACCGGCGCGACGACTGGTCGGCGGTGGCATTGTTCTACCTGGATTCGCCGGAGAACGGGCTTCCCCCCTTGGCATCGGTGGAGAAGCGGACGGAAGCCCTGCGGTAGCGGGTTCGGCCCTTCACACCGCGAACGCGAATTCGCGTTACCCTGGAGAATCCGCGCTGCTCGCCGTCGGCCGGAACGCTTGATTCCCGGGCCGGATGCGGCGTCGTCAAGCAATCTTAGACGCGGCACTCCATCACCACGCCATGACCACGCTCAAACTCGATTCGATTCAGGTACTGGCAATCTCCGGATTCGGAATCGCCGTCGGTGTGTACCTGAAGCGCTGGATTCCTTTCATCGAGCGCGTGAACGTCCCCACGTCGGTGGCCGGAGGGCTGGTGTTTTCGCTGCTCATCCTCGGGCTCCGGGATCGCGTGATCAATTTCGAGATGGATCTCGTGCTGCAACGGGTTCTGATGATCGCCTTCTTCACCACGGTGGGGATGGGCGCCAGCATGCGTCTGCTGAAGGTGGGCGGAAGATTGATGGCGGTCTTCTTCGGGATCGCATCGCTGGGTGCGCTGCTCGAGAACATCGTGGGCGTGGGGCTGGCAAAACTGCTTGGCCTCAATCCGCTCATCGGCTTGGTGGCGGGGTCCGTTTCGATGGCGGGCGGGCCGGCGACCGCGCTGGCTTTCGGCGGCACCTTTGAGGAATGGGGCGTCGAAAGCGCGACGGTGCTCGGCGTAGCGGCCGCAATGGCAGGGATCGTCAGCGGAGGCCTCCTGGGCGGCTTCGTGGGCGGCGGGATCATTGAGGGAAAACGCCTGCGGCCCGCCTCGATCGGCGATGGCGGCGCTGCCGCCCGGATCGATTCCGCCGACATCGCGCCGCCTCCGGAATCCTCCGGCGCGAACGAGTCCATCATGATGAACGCGCTGGTGATTGCTGTAGCCATGGGGCTGGGCACGCTGGTGAGCCTGGGGCTGAACGCGGGAGCGGCCGGGCTGGGCATCCGGCTGATTCTGCCGGAGTATATCGGTGCGATGATCGCCGCGGCGTTCATCCGCAACCTCGACGATTCCTTCCGTTTTCTTCGAATCTCTCAGGAACGGGTGGATGAACTGGGCAACGTCGCGCTGAACCTGTTTATCGTGATGGCCCTGCTCACCCTGCGCCTGTGGGAGTTGTTCAATCTCGCGCTTCCGGTGCTGATGATCATCACCGCCCAAGTGCTGCTGGTTTGGGCGATGGCGCGCTTTCTGGTCTACTCGCTGATGGGCCGCGACTTCGACAGCGCCGTTGCGAGCGGCGGCTTCTGCGGCTTCATGCTGGGCACCACCGCCAATGCTCTCTCTTCCATGGAAGTGCTTACCTCGAAGTATGGAGCCGCGCCGCGAACCGTGATTATCGTCTCACTCACCGGCGCTTTTCTGATCGATTTCACGAACGCCGCCATCGTCACGGCGATGGCGAACTGGCTGCGCTAGGCAAGCCGATTTCCGGCCTGGGTTCCACGCAGCGCGCGGCGAACGGGAGCGGAACGAAATCCCGGCCGGATTTCATGCGTATGATAGGGTACCGATGTTCATGGTGATTCGATTCCTCCCGTTCCTGTTGCTTGCACTGCCCCTCTTCGCGGCGGGCGTTGCACCCGAATCCGCGGCTGCTTTCAAAGCCTACGACCGGAAGGTGGAGCAGGAGATTCGCGCTCGCATCGCCTCAGGGCGGATCGTTTCGCTGCGAGAGCGGGTGAAGCGCAACGGAGGGAAAGCGATTGTCGAATCCGGTGCGGAACCGAACCCCAACGACGTCGGTTCCGCCTACATCCACGATTGGCTGGGCGCGATCTTTATTCCGGGCGGCACCGCCGCCGGGGTGAAGACGGTGCTTCAGAATTTTGACCGGCACAAGGACTACTATCAGCCGGAAGTGATCGGATCGAAGGTGCTTTCGAAGAATGGCGACGAGTTTCATTCGGCCTTGCGGCTGCGCAAGAAAAAGATCCTCACCGTGATTCTTTCGAGCGAATACACAACGCGGTTTACCGATCTCTCTCCCCTGGCGGGCTACTCCATTGCCCGCTCCACCAAGATGAGCGAAGTGGAGAACCCCGGCACCGCGGGCGAGCGCGAACTGCCGCCCGGCGAGGGACAGGGCTTCCTCTGGAATCTGAATTCGTACTGGAGTTGGGAGGAGCGGGAGGGAGGCGTTTATGTGGAATGCCGCGCCATCTCGCTTTCCCGCGACGTGCCCACGGGGCTGGGCTGGATGATCAATCCGATCATTCGGGACTTGCCGAAAGAGTCTCTCGAAGCCACTCTGATCAATACCAGGAAAGCGGTGCTCGCCGCACAGCGCTAATCTCTCGGCACGCTCATGGACGCCGGAGAACGTGCGGCTCACGATTGCGGCGTCGTGCCCGCCAGCAGGCGCGCGACCCGCTCGGCATTCTCCCGCATTTCGTCTTTGTACCGGGGGAACATCCCCACGATCACGGCATCGCTCGGCTTGATGTTGGAGTAGGCAAACGCGAACGCCTCGTCCAGCGCCTTAGGATTGCCGATCGCCCGGCCGGCGCCGAGGATCTTGAACGCGAAGCACGGCTTTTGCGTCTTGCGCACCATCGCCGTCATCCGCGCGGGATCCCCTTCCATAAAAGCCTCGCCCAAGGGGGCCTCGCCAAACTCCGCGCGCGTTTCTTCCCGCGTCCGGCTCACGTGGTAGAGGCAGGTCATGTAGAAATCCACTTTCCAGCCACGCTCCTCAATGTATGCGAGCACCCTAGGGTTATGCATGGAAACGCCACCGGGCACTCCGGCGTCCCGCACCGCTTTCACGAAGTCGTGAACGACGTGCATCTCGCCGTTGCGGAAGCGGGTGTCGGTCCGGTTCCCATGATGAGCAATGCCGAGCGGCTTCAGCTTGGCCATCTCACGAATGAGTTTCCAATCCGTCATCAAGGCAAAATCGCCAAGCAGCAGCCAGTTCATCCTGCCGCCTTCGTCGCGATAGCGCTTCAGGTCTTCGATGGTCGGATCGTTGTAATGCACTTGCCAGGTGTTGATCCCCGCCGCTTCGGCGCGATGGAGCGTCCGGACGCGGTTCTCCCCGGTCATCCAGTCTTTCATCGTGCGGTCAAGAATAGAGTTGAAATGGGAATAGCCGTAGAGCGGATTGGAGCCGATCAGCAGCCTCGTGATCCGGGTACCGTGGAAATCCACCGTCGGGATGGGAACGGGAGAAACAATCGTGGCATTGGTCCCGCTCCCGCCCTCGATCGGAAACGGCGCGGAAGCCGCCGCTCCAACCGCGGCCATCTCCTTGAAGAAGAGCCTCCGGGACGAACTCCGCGCCATATTCGCCTCCTGCATCGCCAACACTTAATCGGATGTGATTATCCTATTATCTCCCGAGTCTCGTTCGGTTGCCAGCGGAAAGTTCGCGGTTTCTCCAATCCAACCTAAGGCAGTCGACATTGGATGCCGATTGGAGTGATCTCCCGGTACCATGAAGAAGTGACTATGAATCCCGCAACCGATCACCCGGTTCCCAAGAGGGAGGTCCGCGAAACGGACACGAACCTCCTTCGCTATATCAATTTGAAGTTAGCGGCGCTGGGCCAGCCCGTCCCGGAAAGCACGGCGCACGATACGTTTATGGAGATTGCGGCGCCTTTGCTTCGCAATCACTACCAGAAGAACCTGCTGCTTGGCGAGAAGCTATGCTCGGCGGACGCCCGCATCCAGTCGTTCCTGAATTCGTACCTGAGCGACGTCGCGGCGGAAACCGTG
The DNA here is from genome assembly GCA_014584705.1 of Acidobacteriota bacterium. Lineage (GTDB taxonomy): Bacteria > Acidobacteriota > Terriglobia > Bryobacterales > Bryobacteraceae > JACTMJ01. Next base: position 126,168 of record JACTMJ010000020.1, read on the forward strand.
CCGCATCTTCCGGCAATGAGCTTTGTGCTTGACCGCCCCGGCATGGCGCGCGTGCTCTCCCTGCCGCTGCGGGGGGATACGTATGCTTCGCCTTACCTGCACAGCTATCGGGTATCACAGGGCGTTTTGCACAATCCCAAGTCTGACCGCCGCACCACCAAGGGCATTTTTCACATCGTCGAGGGCGGTCTGCCCGTGCCTGCGGACAAGATCGAGGTGCCGAAGATCGCCTTTCTGCGCATCCTGGACGCAGCCTTGCGCGCTCCGGACGATGTTCTGGCTTTGCCCTTTTCCGGCGGCGAAAAGGAACCCATTCGCACGTTCGTATCCCTGCTGATGCGGCCGCTGGTATGCCCGGCTACGGGCACGGATACGGAGAAGACGATGGAGACTCGCTTCTTCGCGCCCGGCAGCCTTGTGAGCAACCTGGACTTCGTAGAAGAGATCTTTGGCAACGGCGGAGATCCTTTCCTTCCCGAGAACGATGCCGCGCTCGACGCGCTCCATTGGACCGGCCACACCGGCTGTGTGATTCTTGCGCCGCACCTGGCCGGTATCCTCAAGAAGGACGTCGGGCTTCCGCATGTGAGCGAGGCCACTGAACGCCAACGCCGGGACGGAATGTGCTGGGAGGATCCCGAGGAGCCTTACAACGGAGGCTCCGCTTTCAAGCTTTCCTGCCGCGACGAGCGCGGCGTAATGGTAACGATCATCGCCGACAACTATTACGGCTATTGCAAGAAAGAGGTGAAGACCCAAATCAGCTTCGCCGCCAATCTTTTCGGCAACGCGGAAGAAGAACATGCCGGCGGTGCCATTGCCTATCCTTCCTATGTGCTCGGCTATGAATTCCTGGCCGGGCGGACGGTGATATTGAAGGAGGCCGACTTCCTCGAATCCATGGCGCTGCTGGGCGACCGCGTGGAGGTGAAGCCCGAGGGCTACGCCGTCGATAAGCGGTTCCCCGACATCTACTATCTGCCGTACGGCGCGGAATTCAGCGTCCGCAGCGGAAATGTGAGATGGGAACACGAAGGCGCGCGCCATGAACTGCCGCTTCGAGCTAAGGACGAGTACATCCTTCCCGCGGGGTATCGCATCCGACTCGAAAAGCAGCGCGGCGGCAATCGATGGCGTCTGATTGGCACGCGGCCGGACGGCACGCTTTGCCACAAGCCATGCACGGTTTCGGGCGGAGGCAAGAGTGAGATTTCGAAGTCTTTCGCGGGCTCGGTCGTGAAGGGTCCCGTGTTTGTGCACGAGTTTCCGCGCGATACGGAACACGTCGCCCAGATTCTCGCGATGGATACGAGCGCCATCTACAAAGTGCCGCCCACAGGGGAGCGCGCGGAGCGCGCTAAGCGCCCGATCCTGAGCCCGGACCGCTCCCTCGGCTCTGTGATCAAGCTGCTGACGCCCTCGCCCGATTACACCGACGCGCATAACGCCTGGCTGCGCGCGCTGCCGCAAACGATCCGCCAGTATGTTTGCCTCGTCAAGCGCTACTATCGCCCGGAATGGGGAGAGAACTGGCGCGACCACTTCAGCGTCGATCGCGTGAACGGCTTCCTCGGCCACGAATTGAAGTATGACGATCAGAAACTGGTGGGCAACTACCTCCGCGTAGGCTTTGACCCGCACGGTTCCTGGCGGGTCTACAAGCTTCGCCCTGATTTCAACCCCGCCGCCAAGGTGCAGGTGGAGGACGACATCACCGCCAGCGCCACCGTGCCCACGCGCACGCTGGAGAACCTGGGAGACCGCTATGCCGCGCCCAGCGTCAAGCTGGTGGACAATTGTGAATCCCGCCTCTTCCAACGCCCCGACGACGCCATCCATCGCGGCATCGACGCGCAGGCTGAAGCCGACATCGCCACACCCGGCACCTTCCTCTCGAATTTCGAGCCGCTTTCGATCGAGGATGCGCGCGCGCTCACCAACCGCGTGCTCGAATTTGATGCCTTCACCGAACCGATGAAGCAACTCATCAGCGAGTTCGCCGCAAACCCGCAGACCGAGTGGCTGGTTTCCTCCGCGCATCCGCGACTGGTGGATGGCAAGCCTTCCAAGAACCCGCGCTATCTGCAGCGCCGTCCGGACCGGGTGAACGCCCGTGACACCTATCTGGCGGAAGCCGCGGCCCGCCTCTACCGGCGCGTGCCGGCCAGGCAGGAGATGCATTTCCCGGTGGACGCCGTGCTGGGTGGACGCAGGGGCAACCCGCCGGATCCGACGGTAGGGGTTCCCCCGCTCGCCGTCTACGGTCCCATCCATTACCAGGAACTGCCCGAACTGTTCATGGATTACGTTTGCAGCCTCACCGGCAAGAGCCCGTCCACTACCGGGTTCGGCAGCGAGGGTGCGCTCACGAAAGGGCCGTTTAACGCGCTTCCGCCGGTGATCGATCTCAACAACGCACTGGTAGCCGCCATCCTCAACCGGCATGCCGGCTTCACGACGGGCGCCGGTTCCATCGGTCCGTACTACCGCGTGGATCACGACATCAGCATGCTGGTGCCGGAGATCTGGTGCCGCATGAGCGTCGAAGAGCGCACGCCAGAGTACCTGCTCGCAAACGGCATGCTCGAAAAGGTGGAAGATTTCGAATACGAAGGCCGCCCCGTGCTAGCCAGCCGCCTGGGATACCGGATCACCGGCATCTTCGCGGAGCGCTTCCTCGGGAGGGTGTTTGAAACGCCGGACACCGTGCTCACGGAAGATCTGCTGCGGCCCGAGAAGCAGGATCTTGCCATCTTCGTGAATGGCGTCGACGCGATCGTCGAAAGCCAGGCGCGCGTGGCGCAACAGTACTTTGAGGATGGGAGCGTGAATGCCGCTTGCCCGCCGCTCCGCGCGCTGCTGCACCTGATGGTACACGGCGTTTACGAGGGAATGACGGTGGATAGTCCGGAACTGCGGGCGATGTTCACGCTCGACGCCCTGCTGCAAAGCTCGTGGTACCGGGAGCGCCTCGAAACCAAACAGCGCCGGGATATCGCGCTCTGGCAGCGGCACGTTGCCGCTCTCGAAGAGTATTGCAACAGCGCCCAACGCAGCGGCGCATTCGACCCGGCGGATCGCCTTGCGGCCGCCCGTGCCCGGCTGGCCCGCGTGAGCGCCCCGGCCTACCTCGACGAGCTGCACGGAACGATTGGGGCGGACCCGGCGCTTGGCCGCGCGGGGTAGCGGAGCAAGAAAGGCGTGTTGGCGAAGAGGGGCGGCACCGTGCCTCAGCTCTTCGCTTTCCGCTCCTCGGCCTTGCGCCGGATGATCTCCGCGCCCGCTTCCTTGATGGCCTGCCGGGCACGGCCGAACGCCAGGCTTCCGGTGGGTACCTCGTGCGTGATCACGCTGCCCGCCGCCACATAGCTGCCGGCGCCGATTCGCAAGGGCGCCACCAGCGTGGCGTTGCTGCCGATAAAGCAGCCTTCGCCCACCGTCGTCCGGCTCTTATTCAGCCCGTCGTAGTTGCAGGTAATTGTCCCCGCTCCGACGTTCGTCTTGCCGCCGATTTCACAATCGCCCAGGTACGTGAGGTGTCCGGCCTTTACGCCGGGCTCCAGCTTTGCCTTCTTCAATTCCACGAAGTTGCCAACGTGGACGTGCTCACCCAGCTCATTACCGCCTCGCAAGCGCGCGAAGGGGCCCAGCCGCACGCCGTCGCCACCCACGGACTCTTCAATCACGCAGTAAGGAAGCACCTCCGCGCCGTCGCCCAGCTTCACGTTCCGCAGCACCGCGCCGGAGCCGATGCGGCAATGGGAGCCCACATGCGTATCTCCGCGCAACTGCGCATTGGCCTCGATGACGGAATCCGCACCCACGGTCACGTCGGCGTCGATCGTCACCGTTTCCGGCTTCTCGATGGTGACCCCATCGAGCATCAATGCCTCCGCCTTGCGCATGCGCAGCACCTGGTCCGCCACAGCCAGTTCCACGCGGTTGTTGACGCCCAGCACTTCGCGGCGGTCGGCGACCACGTGCGGGAGCAGCGTTTCCCCTGCGGCGTTCAGGATGGAAACGACATCGGTGAGGTAATACTCGCGGGCGGGATTATCGGGCTTCACCTGCTTGAGCGCGGGCCAGAACCGGGCGGCGTCAAAAGCGTAGATGCCCGTGTTGATCTCGCGCACGGCGCGTTCGGACACGGAAGCGGCCTTCTCTTCGACGATCGCTTCGAGTTCGCCGGCGGCGTTGCGAATCATCCGTCCGTAGCCGGTGGCGTCGTCGAGCACCGTGCTCGCCACCGCGCCCGCCACACCGGGACGCCACGCGGTTTCAAGCAGCGCCTCCAGCGTCTCCGCGCGCAGCAGCGGGCAATCTCCGTTGATGATCATCAGCGTGCCCGGTTCCGCTTCCAGCAGTTCCCGCGTGCAAAGCACGGCGTGCCCCGTGCCCAACTGTTCCGGCTGCCGCGCGAAGCGGACGCCGTACGGCGCGAGGATGCGCTCCACCTCTTCCGCCTGATAGCCGGTGATCACACAGATCCGTTCGCGGGGGGCCAGCCGCAATGACTGCCGGACGATCAACTCGGCCATCGTCATCCCTCCCGCGCGGTGCAGCACCTTCGCCTGGGAAGACCGCATGCGCGTGCCAAGCCCGGCCGCCATAATCACGATATGCAGAGGGGTGGAATTCGAGGAAATCACTCACGCTCCTTCAATATGCCTAAGCTAGCGGATACAGTTCGGGCGGAAAACGCAGACGTCATGCAAATCCGTCCGGCGCTGCGACCGAACGCCCGCCGCGGCCTGCGCTTCACTCGCGCGCAGCCAGAGGAGCCGCTTGTTAACGGCGGCTGTTGATCTTCGAGAGAAGCCGCAGCATTTCGAGGTAGAGCCACACGAGCGTCACCATCAGAGCGAAGCCCGCATACCACTCCATGCGGCGCGGCGCGCCCTGCCGGACGCCGGTTTCGATCAGGTCGAAATCGAGCACCAGATTCAACGCGGCCACCACCACGATCACACCGCTCACGCCGATGCTGAGCAGGCTGTTGCCGTAAAGAAAGCCCATCTGGATGCCGAAGAAGCTCAACACGAATCCCGCCAGATAGACGAGGAAGATCGCGCCGGTCGCGGCAACCACGCCCAGCTTGAATTTCTCCGTCGCCTTGATGAGGCCGCTGCGGTAGGCAAGCAGCATCACGCCCAGAACTGCGAACGTCAGCGCCACGGCCTGCAGCGCCACGCCGGGATAGCGCAGTTCGAAGATCGCGGAGATCCCGCCGAGCGCCAGCCCTTCGAGCAGCGCGTACGCGGGCGCGGTCACCGGCGCCCACTCCTTCTTGAACGTGGTGATGAGCGCCATCACGAGTCCGCCGATGATTCCGCCAATCATGAGCACGGAAACGAGCGGATTCTGCGGGTTCTCAAACGCCAGCGTCCAGGGCCAGATCGCCCCCAGGGTCACCAGCAAGAGCAGAAATCCGGTCTTGTTGACGACGCCGTTCACGGTCATCGTCTCTCCGAACACAACTTCCCGCCCGGACTGGAAAACCCGGTCGTTCAGTGTGGGGTTCGAAGTGCGGAACAAGTCATCGCGAGCCATCACGCCTCCTCCGTGCATGCAGCACACCTATCCCTAGGGTACCCCGCATCGCAAGCGATTCGGCAAGCGCGGACCCCGCGAGCGACGGGCGCGGCCAAGTGTCTGGAGCGCTCGCGCTCCAACGGGTTCCCTCGAAATCGTGCCGCCGGAATCCGGTTCTCCGGCGCTAGCGCCCCACCCAAATGGAAACGCTATCGCTAGGCGGAAATAAATCCGGTTCCGCGGGCGGCACCGGCGTCATGGGAAGAAAGAGGACTTGGACGACGGCTTCGGAGGCTTCCCCGCCGGACTCCTTCGCGCTGAGAAGATCCGCCGGAATGCGGGCGTTCAGTTGCAGCGTCCCGGACGCCAGATACGGAGCGACCCCGAAGTATCCTACCTCCCAGGACGTGTTGCCGGTCAATGGCGGCAGCGGCTGGCCGATGGCGAAACCCACGACTCTCGGCCGCAGGGTGGACCATACGCCAGCCGATTTCATGAGCGTTCCGGCGGCCACCGGCGTCAAGGGCGCGCCCCCGCCATTGAGGTAGAACGAAATCGTCTCGCCCGGCTTGGCCGGCGTCTCCCTGGAGTTCACCGTACCATCCTGATTCACCGCCGCCGCAAAGGGCCGTATCCCCTCCCGCCCAGTCGTAAAAAATCGTGGATTCATGCGGTTCGCGAACAAGGGATAGCGCGCCACCACCTGGCCGCCGCTCTCGAGCGCGAGTTCCACGGAATCTCCGTCCGAGCCGGCAGCCAGACTCTCCGGCGCAATGAACGTCACCGCATCGGCGGAAACCGAAAGCAGCGGGCTCGCCACGCCATTCAACGTGACGCGGACGCCCTCATGCAAGCGAGGCAAATTCCCGAAGCGGTCGAACTGGGGCGCGGCCGCATCGGGCAAATCAAGGCCAATGCCTTCGAGGGTTAAAAACTCATAGGGAGAGACCGTGGATTGGACGCTCCGCGCCGCCGCGTTGCGCACGCCCGCAACGGCCGTTCCCGGCATGCCGGGGAAAGGCACGCTCGTCACAATCCCCTTGGGAGAAGCCATCTCCACTCCGAACGGCGTCGCCCGCAGCGGACCGGCCAACGCTTCGGGCAGCAGCCACAGGGATCGCGGCTGCAAGTCCCCTCCCGAAAGACGCAGCAGAAAATCGCCGCCCAGATTTACGGACGGCGTAACACCCTCGAAGCCACCCGGTTCTTCCCCGCGGCGGTACAGATTCCCGGAGAACCAAAGCGAGTTATCCGTGCCCAGGGCCAGATTCCGCCGCACGATTTCCGCAGCCTCCGCCTTCAGCGTGTAATGCGCGCTCGCCGCGCTGGCATCGGGCGTTAGCCTGGTCACATCGATTTCGCCGGGCAGCATCGTCTGGCGATCGAGAACAACCACCGGGCTGCCGTCGGAGAGCAACTCCAACGCATCGCTTTGGGAAGCCCTCGGCCCCGTCTCGCCCAGGAAGGCGGAAACAACAACCGCACTCCCCTGAGAATCCAGCTTCAGCAGCGACACGGACTCCAGCAGATATGGCGGCAGGAATGGATTCGAAGGACTGCCCGGCGCGTCCGGCGTTTCCGCTACGTACGCGCCTGGAGTGGTTGGGAGCGCCGCGCCGCTGGTATGCAACACCACCCATGGCTGCTGCCCCGCGCCCACGCGCACGCCCACCGCTTCATTGCGGATTCGCCGCGTCGACGCCCCGCATTGGAGACCCTCCGGACAATCGTAACGTCGACCCTCGTCGGAACCCAAAAACGTGGAGAAAAGCAGCGAGCGCAGATGACGGTCGACCTTTATCAGGAATCCTTCGGAGTCCTTCAGGCTCACATTAAAGTCCGCATTCCGTTTGTACGCGTTTGCCGTTACCGGAAAATCGCGGTGCGTGGTTGAGCCGCTCACGTAGAGATTGCCCGCGCCATCCCTGGTGAGATCCCTCGGAATGGTGCCAAGGGACAGAAAGCCGTCGCCCGGCTCCAGGCCTCCGATCAGGGTGGAAGCCACGATACCGGTGCCCGCCGGGTCCGTCTTCGCCAGGAACCCGTATCGGGTGAAAGCGTTGCCCTCCGCGGGGATCGAAAGCGGGAACAGGGGATTTTTCACGGGGAATTCCCGGTCTATCGTCACGCCCAGGATCACGAGGCTTCCGTCGGAATCGAGCAGCGCGGAAGTCATCTCCGCGTATCCTTCGCCGCCTACCGCAAAGCGGGCAACCTCGCGGTCCATCGCATCCAAACGCACGACAGTCAGCCCGTTTGCCCCAAACACGGCACCGTCCGTCTGGATGAACCGGTCGCTCAACCTGCTTACGGGAATGACGTTCGAGGCTGGAGCCTGGGCCGAATTGCCCACCCTCACCGCGGGCACGATCCAGCCAGCCACTCCCTCGGATGGCGACACAATCAGGTATGTACCGCCCTGCACGCGCGGAAGCACGCGGAGCAGCGTCTCTCCCGGTTGCAGCGGATAGGCTTTGCTCTCTATTCCGGCCCATGCCGCCGCACTCATGAGCAGCATCGCCAGGACCAGACCGAACTTGCTTCCAGACACGAACGGATTCCGATTCATCGCCGTCTCGCCTTCCTGTTGACTTGGGCGGAGTCGCCTCAAACCCAAGGCTAACAGACCCCGCGCGAGCAAAGCGAATCAACGGAGCAGAGGATTTGGCCGCGCGTGTGGGCCTATTCGCGAATGACGGCGACGTGGCTGCCGGAGACTCCGTGGCGCTTCACCACCAGGATCATCGCGGGCCGGGCGCCTTGCTTGGGAAGAATCTGCTCCACGGTATACATGGAATCGAGCAGCTTCGGGTTCGCGCCGGAGGCCCCCGTGGCCTCTACTACGCGCATATTGCCCCCGGGCCTGCTTTGCGCGACGTAGGATTCCACCACCGCGATATGCCCTGGATTCGACTTCACGGCATTGCCGTTCATCCAGACCAGCAAATCGCCCTGGCGGACCTGTGTAAAGTCGTTGACCGCCTTGGCGGGTTTGAAGTAGGATGCCGCGCCCGTGTTGCGAACCGTATTGCTCGAATAGGTCTTCTTGCCGCAAGCCACCAGATAGTTGGTGGCAAAGCCTGAGCAATCGATTCCCAGATGTTCGTCAAAATACGTTTGAATGCTGGCCTGGCTCACGCTTGGGATTTTTCCCGAACGGACAGCCCATTCGAGCGCCAGCGCATAGTCTTCCGGCGCGCCCTTGCCCATGGCGGCCGTCTTGATCCGCTCTTTGTTGGCCTGAAACCAGGCGTCCCGCGCGGAACCCCGCGTGACCACATTGTAGTCGGAGCGCTCCTCGGTTCCGTCGCTCCAATCCATCATGAAATACTTGCGCAATTGCACCGTGTGCGTGCCCATACGGCACACGCCGGCGGCCGCATCGTCGATCACCGCATTCACCTGGATATTGCGGTACCGGTTCATGAACTCAACGGGTGTTGGCATGCTTCTCCTCGCAATCCGGCGTATTCCCGCGCTAGGGTTGCGCCTCTCCGTTTTCAGAAAGCGGCGGCTGCGGCGGGGCGCACGCCCGGCTCGCCGCGGAATCCGCGATGGCAAGAATCTGCTCCTCGGTCTTCGTCCCGGCCGGAATCCGGTCAGTAACGCAAACGGAATCCGGCGTGAGCTTGGCCACGGCGGCGTAAGTATGGGTGACCGTCTCCGGGTCGTCCGCATTCTCCCGCGCCTGCACATGAACAATCAGCGCCGCGGGAACCTGCTTGCCGCCGCGCGAAGCCACGCGCCATTCCGCCTCGCCGGTGAGGTTCGACATGGAACGGGTGATCGTCTCCTGGAAGTTCAGCGGGTGGGCCTGGCCGGCGGCATCCACGACATCCACGGATTTCCGGCCCGATTCCACTTTCCGCACGATCAGCGCATAGCCGGCCGCACCCGGGCACAACAGATAGGGCGTTTCATCCGGGTCGCTCATGTCCGCTTTCTTCTCGCAGGAAGCGGGGCCGAGCGGCGTGCGAACCGACTGGACCGCGGGCTCCGGTGTGCCACGCGTGCCAGATTGCGGGGCGGAACAAGCAAACAGCAGGATGGCGCAGACCATCGTCAACCCGGAAACCAGACGCCTCATTCCACCACCTCGTCCAAACAGACCTCGGCCTTCATTGCGCAGTTTTCGACCGGATAATCCTTGAGCAACGCAGCCGGAGAGCCCGCCCGCGCGAGATTCCCGTTCCGCGAAGAGAAATCCGGCGGAGCCGCTTTCCCCTCACTGCTATACGCGAAATTGCAGGGTGGGAAGGTTCAATCGCTCGCGAAGTTCACGAACAGCGGAGCCGCGCGTACGCCGCTATCGCGCCCGGCATGCGAGGCCGGCGCGCCCCCATGGAAGCGCCGAAGCGCGCACGAACACGGTGCCGCGGAGGGGTTGTTCAATGGCTGATCGTGACCAGCGGCCCTCTGGACGCCAGCGCGCCGGCCGCGGCGAGCGGAGGCATCGGGAGGCCCGGCATTTCCTTCGTCCGGAATAGCCGGCGCGTGATCCCGGCAATGAAACGGGCCATCCGGTTCGCCTTCTCGCGACGCGCGCTGTCCGTGCTGATGCCGGTGTTCGCGTACATCTGCCGGTATAGCTTCGAGATCAGCACAAAGGCCAGTTTCGCTTTCAACGACTTGACGCAATCCGCGCGCCGCCAGACTTCCTTGAGGCTGTAGAAGTCGTCCCAAACTCCTTGCGTGCGCTCGCGAATCTCGTCCGTGGACATGGTCGGGTGCGGAGTGAACATCTTCGGACGCACTTCGGCCGGAATCCGCCAATAGCGGGTGATCGGCACGCCTTCCACCATCGGGACATCGCCGTTGAAGGATTTCTCCCAGCGTCCGAAATCCACGGTGCCGGGGAAGGGCGTCATCATCACGAATTGCGCGAAGGTGAGGTTGGCCTTAATAGCTAGTTCGGAGGTGGCCTTGAACGTCTCTTCGCGGTCAGAAGGCAGTCCGAAGATGAACGAGCCGAGGACGTGTACGTCGTACTCGCGGAACTGCTTCAGGCGGTGGATCAGGTTTTCGCCGGACAGGTTGAAATCCTTGAACACCGATTTGAGGCCGGCTTCGGTGACCGCTTCTACGCCCACCAATCCGCCCCGGATCCTCGCGGCCCGCATCCGCTTGAGGAACTCCACATCCTCGGCCGCCTCCATCGTGATCTGGGTAAAGAACACCATGTCTCCCGGCAACTCGGCGAGCTGGTCCATCAGTTCGAACCGTTCCTGGCGGAGGCGGGTAAGTTCGGCCAGCCGCGCCTGGTTCCCCTGCTTCTCCGCCAGTGCCAGATCCGTCAGGGTGACGGGATAGAAATTATCGTCCGCAAGGGCGATAAAGCGATAGCCGAGACGCCGCAGTTCGACGATCTCCTGCATCACCGGGAAGTTGGAGCGCTGCCGGGGCTGCTGCCCGTCGGTCCGCCAGACGGAGCAGAAGGAGCAATGCTTAGGGCATCCTCGCACCGTCTGCACGGAGGCCCACATATAGCCCTTGGGAGGCATCAGGTCCCAACGCGCTTTGCTGAGCGACGCGCCTTCCACGCGGCCGCCGTCGTATTCTTCCTTGGGGTTTCCGGCAATGCAATCCTCGATCACCTGGGGCCAGACGTGATCTCCGTCGCCCTTCACCACCACATGGGCCGCGCCCAAATCGCGGGGCTCATCGGGAAACAGCGTGGCATGGATACCGCCATAGATCACCCATGCACCGCGTTCGCGCGCAATGCGGCCGATCGCCAGCCCGCGCAGGGCGTTGCCCGTGTGAATGCCGATTCCCACAATGTCGCCCGCCTGGATCTGTTCGGGATCGATCTGCTCAAGCGTCTCGTCGACGATGTTCGGGTCGCCGTACTTGGCCGGCGTGCATCCTGCAAGCACGTAGAGCCATCGCGGGGTGATGACGCCCACACCGAAGGACATGTCGCTAGGATTGACGATATGAATGCGCATCGGTACCTTCTTGACTCAGCGGTAAAATTGCGCGAATCGAGAGGCTTCCGACGAATGCCACAAGAAATGCGTTCTTGGAGCATAACAGAGTTCGGGCGTATCACAACCCGTTTCGGCATTATTTGTGGGCTGCGTTTCCGCTCGTCACGGGCCAACCCCGCGCGGGATAGCGGAAAATTAGCGCGGACCGTCGTCGCGGAATTCCGCCGCCAGCCGGGCCACGCGCTTCTCCACGTCGTCGCGGACCTTGCGGTAACGCCGCTCATTGCCAAGGTAGGGGTCCTCGACATTCCAATCAAGAATCGTCACGGCACGGCTGAGGGAATTGGGAAAAGGAAAGCCGCTCATGTTGACGATGACATCGAACGAGCGCAACTCGAAGGCATCCATGCCCTTGGAATGATGCCCCTTCAGGGAGACATCACGTTCCAGCATCGACGCGGCGGTCTCGTCCGGGACAAAGCCGAGCGGGGAAACTCCCGCGCTCTCGGCTTCAATTACATCGGCATGATAAGCCCGCGCAAAGCCCTCCGCCATCTGGCTGCGGCAAGCATTGCCATAACAGACAAACAACACGCGAGCCCGGTTGGCTGGCACCGGACCGCTTGCCGCTGGGCCGCTTGCCGCGCTATCGTCCGCGCGCGCTGCCGCGCGACGAGGAGGTTGAGGAGAAAACCGCATGATGGAGAGACAAATTTCGGGTTGAGACGCCCGCTCTAACGGTGGCGGACCTACTCTCAGAATATCGGACGAAAGGGCGCGGCGCTATAGAGCGAGCCACTACTCGCCCACGACGTACACCACCATCAGCGCCGTGATCAGCACTCCCGCGATCCAGAGCCACACGGTATTCCACGTGCCCGGAGCCGTATCCCTGGGCTGGAGCCGGTGCCGCAGATAGAGCACGCCGAAGCAGATGACGGGGAGGGAAAGCGCCTGGGCGAGGCCCCCGGCAACCACCATGCTGACGGGGTTCTTGAACACATAGAAAAGCGTAACCGGAATGACGGTGATTGCCACGACGAAGCGGTCTCGCCAGCGGTTGCGCGCGACGATATCGTCCCGCCGGAACCCGCCCATCATCCTCACCATGTCGGCGTAAATCCGGGAGTGCGCGGCCGTCGCCGCGAAGATTGTCCCGTAGAGCGTGGCCACCGCGCCCAGGTAGAACAAGATCAGCGCCCACTCGCCGAGGGTGCTGGTGTACAGTTCGGACAACGTGGCGATCATCGTGCCCGCATCCGGCACCAATCCCTTGGGGTGCAGCACGGCCGCCCCCAGCACATAGAACGCGCAGGTGGCGATGGTGTACACGACCATCGAGAACACCACGTCGAGGTGCATCACGCGGATCCACCCCCGCGCCCGCTCCGTCCAGGCGGCACTGCCATCCCTGGGGCCGGTGAAACGGGCATATCCCTTCTCCACACACCAGTAGGGGTACATGAAGATTTCGCTCGCACCCACGCCCGTCATCCCAAACACCGCCACCGCCGTCACCCAACCGCCTTCTGGGATCGTGGGCCAAAGCCCGGCGAGCATCTCGCTCCAGTTGAATTCGGGCGCCTTCATCACCATCGCGGCGGACAACACGGTAAGCATGGTGAAGAAACCCACTTTCACCATTGCCAGGCTCTCAATCCGGTGGTACCCGCCACCCAGCAGCAGTGCCAGCGAGACGCCCATCACCGGCAGCACCCAAAGGTTCACGGAGAGAAACGGCATCAGCGAATGCAGCACCTGCGCCACTCCCCCGAACATCGCCCCCACCTGGAACTGCGTCATCAACACCATCAGCGCCCAGACCCACACGATCCAGTTCACTTTGAATCGCGGCCCCGGAACCTGATCGAAGGCTTCGAGCCCGGTCTCTCCGGTGGAAATAACAAAACGCCCGAGTTCCGCCTGCACGATGGGCTTGATGAAGCAACTGAAGAGGATGATCCAGAGCGCGACGAAGCCCGCCTGCGCCCCGAGCGTAGTGGTTGCGATGAGTTCGCCGGAGCCTACGATGGACGCCGCCAGAATCATGCCCGGCCCGATCTTGCGGAATGTGGCCAGCACCGTCCGTGGCGGCTCCTGGACCGCCCTGGCCGTGATCAGATAGGGGTCCGCCGTCTCCGCGATCTCCGGCGAAGCGTTTTCCACGAGCATAGTAGGGAAGTGTATCGCAGCGCTCCCTCCGGCGGGGCATCTTTTGACGTGGTCCGTTGCATTCTTCCCCGTTTTCCGAAGCGCCCTGCTACGATGAGGGAAGATCGCCGTCCCAGAACGCCCAGTACGGGGAACGCTTCCGCATGGAACAAACTATCGTCGCTATCCACGCGCATCCGGATGATATCGAGTTTCTCGCCGCCGGGACGCTGGCCGGGCTGTCCCGCGCCGGCATTCGCGTCATCATGGCTTCCATGACCGCCGGCGATTGCGGTACGGTCTCGCTGGACCCGACGGAGATATCACAGATTCGCGTCCGGGAAGCGGCCAATTCGGCTGACCTCGTGGGCGCGCGCTACTACTGCCTGGGCTTCAAGGATATGGCGATCTTCAGCGACGACGCATCGCGCCGCCGCATCACGGAGTTTCTGCGCGCGCTCCGGCCAAGCATTGTCATCACATCCTCGCCGGAAGACTACATGGCGGACCATGAGGCCACGGCAGTCCTCGTGCGGGACGCCTGCTTCTCCGCCGCGCTGCCCAATTACGAGACCCGCCACCAGACTCCGGCGACGCCACTGCCCGAGATTCCGGCGCTGTATTTCATGGATCCGATTGGCGGCGTGGACCGCAACCAGCGCCCCGTGATCCCCGATTTCGTCGTCGATATCGAAGAGAGTTTTGACCTCAAGATCGCCATGCTGATGGAGCACAAGAGCCAGAAGGAATGGCTGCGCGTGCGGCACGGCATTGAAAACTACGTCTCGATCATGCAGAAGTGGACCCGTGAGCGCGGCGCGCTGGCCGGCATTCGCATCGGCGAAGGGTTCCGGCAGTATCGCGGGCATCCCTATCCCCAGGACGAACGCTTCCAGGATCTGGTGCGCAAGCACCTCCACATCCCGCTGGCTCTGCGCGGCAATGATGAGAGCGATCTGGTGCCCGCCGAGGAAGTGCCCACACAACCTGTGGTGACATCCGGCCCCGAACTCGAGCCGGATACCGCGGAGTTGACAGGGATCGCCGATGGCCGCATGGGTGAGCCCGTCGACGGCGTCGCGCCTAGCCCCTGGCCGGAAGATAGATCCGCACCGACGAGATCGTAAACCAGAGCAGCGAACACACCAGCAGCGCGGTCTTGTACGCGGCGTCGTCAAGCGCGCCGGTGAACGCCATGATCGCGGAGACCAGGCATCCCCCCAGCGCGGCGATCGACAGAATCCAGAGTATCGTCCTCATGCCAGTCTCACCCTCGCTTTCCGCAACAGGACGTAGGCCCCCAGCGCAACGAAATAACCGGGCAGCCAGCGGAAGTAAAGGTGCGTTGGCAGCGCGAAGCAAAACAGCAGGGTACCGATCCATACCAGCAGCACCACCCAGCTAATCTGCTTGCCCTGGCGCTCGGCTTCAAACTGAGGGATGCCCAGGCGCAGCAGTATCCAGTGCTCGGCCAGCACAATCGCCCCGATCGGCATCAGCAGCAGGCCGTAGAGCGCCACATAGTCGAGCAGCTTCAGAAACACGACGGGGAAGCAGGCGACGATTGTGGTCGCGATGCCCGCAATCAGCGTGATGCGCCATCGCGGCCAATTCGGAGTTACCACCTGGAGGGCGAGCCCCACGCGATAGAGCGTCGGGTTCGCGGTGGTCCAACCCGCGACGAAAACCGCCACCGCTCCCGCGACTCCTGCCGCCGTGAAAGCCATCAGCCCGGGGTTCATTTCCCGGTCCACTGCCGCCACCATGATGCCGCTGCAGATCCAGGCCAGAAAGTGCCCCGGAAACATCCCGAAGGCGGAATAGAAGCCGGTCTTCCAGTTCTTCGCGTAGCGGAACAGAGCCATATCGGAGAGGCCCACGTGCATGGCAAGGTTCGCGAACCAGGCGAAGAATGCGATGTGCCAGAAGTGGAACTGCTCCTGGCCGGGGCTCGGCCGGCCGGTCCAGATCTTTTGGTTGGCCACTTCCCAGAAGTTGGAGAAATCAGGGGCCACTCCCAGGCGCGGCAGCAAGGCCAAGGCCCCCGCGATAAACACCAGGAAAATCCAGGGGGAGCACAGCTCGGCGAACTTACTGACTTTCTCAAAACCCAGGATGGCGACCAGTGTGAACGCCATGCCGATGGCAAAGGTCAGCAGCACCCAGGCCACGCTGTTCGGGTAGATATCGCTCAACCGCGGGCTGGGGATGTCGAAGGCGAGGCCCAGCGCGGTCGAGGAAACCGAGATCATCGCGCCTGCCAGAATGCAAAACAGGAACGCATTGCCGATGTTGTAAATCATGGTGACGCCCGGCCCGGCGATGCGGCGGAGATACCAGTAGAGCGTCAGGCGGGTCTGCACGGCGATCGGCGCGCACAGAAAGGCCCAGGAGAGCACCGCCAGAACGTTGCCGAGGATCAGCCCGCCGAACAGATCGGCTGCCGTCACTCCATGCAGCACGAAGAACGCCCCGATCACGAATTCCGTGGCGGCGACGTGCTCTCCGGCCAGCAGCCCGGCGAAACTCGCGTTCGATTGCAGGCGACTCTCGTCCACCGGCTCCCGGTCAAACTCGTAGAGCTTATCCATGCGGGCGGCAAGCTGTTCGGCGCTGAGTTCCGGTTGCGACATGAAATGCCCTCGCGTGTGAATCGGATATTAGAGTGCGAATAAAAATTGGCTCGCTAACGGGAAATTGTCAACGATATGCCATGCACGCCCCGAAAGCAACGTCGGCGGGCGGCGTCCCGTGCGGCATGGCTCCGCGGGAGACTACATCAGGTTCAAGGGGTCCACGTCGAGCACCAGCGAAGTCGCCTTCCACTTCTTCTCCACGCCGTGCTCCCGGATCCGCAGGATCGCCCGGCGGAGGGCGGGGCGGTTGGCGGCCTTCACGAGCAGTTGATAGCGGAACTCCTTCTTGAGTTTGGGCACGGGCGCTTCGGCGGGGCCGACGACGCGCGTCTGCTCCGGCGCGGGGTCCAGCAGCCACTTCACCTCCGTGGCCATGCGCATCGCTTCCTCCTGGCTCTCATGGCGCAACAGGACGTTCGCGAGATAGGCATAGGGCGGATAGCGCAGATTCTTCCGGAACGCCATCTCCGTCGCATAGAAGCCTTCGTAATCCTGCGAAGCCGCGAGGGTAACCGCATAGTGGTCCGGGTGCAGCGTCTGGATGAGCACTTTGCCGGGGATCTGGCCGCGCCCGGCCCGGCCCGCCACCTGCGTCAATAGCTGGAAGGTCCGCTCGGCGGCCCGGAAGTCCGGCAGGGCGAGGGCGGCATCCGCGGTGACGACGCACACCAGCGTGACGTTCGGGATGTCATGGCCCTTGGCGATCATCTGTGTGCCCAGCAGGATGTCGAACGCCCCTTCGCGAAAGCCTTGCAGAATCGTCTCATAGCCGCGCTTGCCGGAGACGGTATCCCGGTCCATGCGCGCGATGCGGGCGGAAGGGAAATACTGGTGCAGGTAATCTTCGATCTTCTCGGAGCCGGAACCCAGAAAATGCACGTGCTCGCTGGCGCATACGGGGCAGTGGTCTGGCACGGTCTCGGCATGGCCGCAATAGTGGCACAGCATGCGCTTGTGGCGGCGGTGGAACGTGAGCGTCACGGCGCAGTGCGGGCACCCCACCGCGTACCCGCAAGCGCGGCAGACTACCTGTGTCGAGAATCCGCGCCGGTTGTGCAGCACCATCACCTGCTCGCCCTTCTCCAGGCGGCCCGTGACGGCTTCCACCATGCGCCGGGAGAACGGTTCGCGGCTGCGCGTGGCGAGGAACTCGTCGCGCATATCGATGATCTCGACTTCCGGCATCGGGCGGCTGTTCACGCGGTCCGGCAACAACAGATGCTTGTAGCGGCCCGTTTCCGCGTTGAAGCGGGTTTCGAGGCTGGGCGTCGCCGAGCCCAGCAGTACCACCGCCTTCTCCACGGAGGCGCGATACACGGCGACGTCGCGGCCGTGGTAGCGAGGCGTTTCATCCTGCTTGTAGCTGTGGTCGTGCTCTTCGTCCACGATGATGAGGCCGAGATTCCGGATGGGCGCAAAGACGCCGGAACGGGTGGCCACCACCACTCCGGCTTCGCCGGATTGCACGCGCCTCCACTGGTTCGCACGCTCCGCGTCGTGAAAGGCGGAATGCAGGATGGCAACGTTCTCGCCGAAGCGATGGTAGAAGTGCCCAGCCACGGCCGGGGTGAGGGCGATCTCCGGCACCAGCAGCAGCGCGCTCTTTCCGCGCGCGAGGGCCGTTTCGATCGCCTGCAGATAGACTTCGGTCTTGCCGGAACCGGTAACGCCCTGCAACAGAAAGGCCTGAAACGCAGCGGCATCGAGCGCGCCGCTGATGGCCGCCAGGGCCTCCGCTTGATACGGGTTGAGTTCGTGACGCTGGCCCGCGCCGAATCCGGTGGGAATGGTGGGGCGGGCGCGCACGCGCAACAACTGCTTCCGCCCCAGGGAGCGGGCGGCCGAGGATGCATTGCGTAGCAGTGCTTCCAGATCGCTCAGAGTATGCTCGCCGGGGTGCAACGCCAGGTAGGAAAGCAACTCCCGCTCCGCCTTCGGGAGTTTCCTGCCCCCGGCTTCCAGCGGCGGCGGCGGGTCCAGCGTCTCCACCAGCAGCCGCTCGGAAGCCATTCGCAAGGGATCTTTCTCGATCTGGAATTCTTCCCGCTGGATGAAACCCTTCTTGAGCAGCTTGGGAAGGAGCTTCCCCGCCCCCGGAACCCGCTGCTTGAGCGTGCCCTCCGCGTGCGGCCGCTCATCGAGCAATCGCAGCAACTGCTCGGTGGCATCCTCCCCACCCAAGCCGAGCACGCTCTGGCGAATCAAATCCCGCCCGTCTTCGCTGAGCGTATAGACGACGCTGCGGCGGGACTCCCCGGAGAGTGGCGTCATCCCGCGGAGCACCTCTCCGAGCGGGGCGCAGTAATACTCGGAGATCCAGCGGGCCAGAGATAGCATCAGTTCGTCAAAAACCGGCTCTTCGTCAATGAGGCTCAGCACCTCCCTGGCATCCGCCTCCGGCGTCGTTTCATGCAACCCCAGCACCACGCCGATCAGCTTGCGGCGTGCGAACGGAGCGATCACCCGGCAGCCCACCTTCACCCGGTGCCGCAGCGTGAGCGGGAGAGCATACGTGAACGGGCGATCCAGCGGGACCGGCAGGCTGACATCGCAATAAATCGGGAGATTTCCAGGCATGGGAACGGTGTTCGGGTAACTTCGCTGCGCCGCGCGCAACCTTTCTCTTTGTACCGTGTTTCGGTACCTGGATGGATTGCTTCCCTTCGTTCGTCGCCCGTGCGCGAAAAACCCGGGAGCCGCGAAGTTGAGCCCTTACCAGCCTCGGGAGGATACCTCAAGATGTTACGCATGTTTCTTGCGATTGCAGCCGCCCTTACGCTGGGCGTCGGTTTGCTCTCGGCCGAAGTGTCCGGGAAGTACAAAGTAACCATGGAAGCGCCCGCGGGCGCGCAGGGCGGAGGCGGCGGCCAGCGCGGCAACTGGTTCGCCAATATGCAGTTCGATCTTAAGGAAGCTGGCGGCACGCTGACGGGAGAGGTCCACATGGGCCAGGGAGACCGCGCCCGCTCCATGCCCATCAGCAACGGGAAGATCGCCGATGGCAAGTTCTCGTTTGAGACCAAATTCGAGACCCCGCGCGGCGAAATGGTGATGGTCTACGAAGGCACCGTCGAGGGCGATGGCCTGAAGGGCACCAGCAAGATGAAGGATTCCGAACGGCCTCCGCGCAACTTTACGGCGGCCAAGACGAATTAGGCGTTCGTGAACGCCTCCTAAGGGGCGCGGAGACGGAACCCGCGCCCCCATTTCCTCTGGCATGATTTCGACTGGTCTGATTTCGACTGGCGTCTGCCCGCCTATCCCTTGAGCTTCGCCATCTCCGGAAGCCGCTGCACGCCCGCCAGGCTCTTGCACAGAATCCACAACTTGGCTGCCGCGCTCAGGCGGATGCGTCGGGAAAGCACATCGAACTGGGCACGCTCGATCGCCCCCAGCAGGTTCGAATAGATCCCGATCAACGCGCTCATGCAGGCGCGGCCGGAGCGCGCCGTGAGCGCGATCAAAGGAAAGCTCTCCCGGTAATAGCCCCAGGCGCGGTCTGCTTCAAACCGCATCAGGGCGCGAAACGCGTCGCTTGGCGTCGCGCGGCACAGGTCTTCGCGGGTGACGCCGAAGCGTTCCAGGTCTTCCGCCGGCAGGTAGACCCGGCCATTCTCGGCATCCTCCCGAACGTCGCGCAGGATGTTCGTAAGCTGGAAGGCGATGCCGCATTTCTCCGCGAGGTCGAGCGCCTTGGAACCGTGAAATCCGAGGATGTGAATCACCGTCAGTCCCACTACGGAAGCCACCCGATAGCAGTACTCGTAAAGATCCTCGAAGCGCTCCACGCGCCTGGGTTCCAGGTCACTGCGCACGCCGCGAATCATATCGAAGAAGTATTCGTGCGGGATCCCGAAGCGCGCCACGGTATCCGTGAAGGCAGGCCAGACCGGCTGGTCCGGGAGATTGCCGGCCAGGGCGCGTTGCAGATCCGCTTCCCAGTGGTCGATCGCCGCCGCGGCTTTTCCGGTACCGTCGTTCAGGTCGTCGCTCAGGTCGTCGCAGTAGCGCATGAACGCATAGACCGCGCACATCGCCTCCCGCTTGGCCTTCGGCAGCAAGAGGAACGCATAGTAAAAATTCTTCGCCCTGGAGCGCGAAATCCGTTCGCAATCAGTATAGGAAGCCTGTAAATCCGCGCCGCGCATGGGATTCTCGTTTCTCAAGGTAGCATGGAGAGTCTCATGAGGCATGCCGGCGAAATGCGCTGGCCGCCAGCGCGCGCAGCAGCAACCCGGCTCGCTCCGCCTTGCCGATCTTCGGCCGCTCGAGCAGCACGCCACAATCGATCGCTTCAATTTTCTTAAGCACCTGAAGTCCGCCGCGCAAGAAGAGATCAATATCAAGGCTGAGGCGGCGGTTGAGCGTCCCGATCAGCGGCCTTCCCTCCTCGAACAGCGCCCGCGCCACGTCCACCGCTTCCCGCACCGCGGCGCGAAAGGCGGGTGAATCCTTGCGCGCGAGGACGTCCGCTTCGGAGACTCCGTGCTTCTGGAGCAGCGCCAGGGGCAGGTAGATGCGGCCCTTGCCGAGATCCACGGAAACGTCCTGCCAGAAGTTCGCCAACTGCAGGCCCGTGCAGATCTTGTCCGAGAGGCGGAAGCGCTCCTCGTCGCGATAGCCGCAAAGCATCAGCAGCAGGCGGCCCACCGGATCGGCCGAGTTCACGCAGTAGGCGAATACCGCGTCCCAATCGGCATAGCGCGTCACGCGCTGATCCTGCACGAAGGCCTTGAGGAGGTTCGCGAAGGGGTCAAGCGGCAGATCCCGGCGCGCGGCAGTGGACTTCAGGGCGAGGAATACCGGGTGGCTGGGCGCTGTGCCCGCGTACATCGCTTCCAGTTCCCCGCCCCACCACGCAAGCAGGCGCAGGCTCTCAGCTGTATCGCCGGTCTCATCGCCGAGATCGTCGCTCCACCGGCAGTAAGCGTACACGTTGTAAAAATCCTGGTGCAGTTCCTTCGGCAACAGGAAACTCACGACATGAAAATTCTCGTAGTGCGAAGTTGCCAGCCAGCGGGTGTAGGCTTCGGCTTCCGCCAGGGTCCAGCGGTGCTCGTTCGCTCTGGCGCTGGCGGCGAACTCAACGGGGCGCAGGAGAAACTGGTTCACCGGGCGCGGCCTCAAGGAATGATTGCGGTCTTGAGGTGGCCGTTATGGCTCATCAGGTGTCGCATCACCTCAAGCAGATTGGTGAGCGGCTCAACGCGGTTGATAAAGAACTTGGCGGGTACGACGCCGCCCGCCAACAGATCGAGCGCCTTGCGAATCAGCGCCGGCGTGTGATGGAAGCTCGCCTTGCAGGTGATTTCCGAATAATGCAGGAGGGCGGTTGGCAGCGAAATCCTGGTATCGCTCGGGCAGCCGCCGAAGAAATTCACAATGCCACCACGGCGAAGCAACTTCACAGCCAACTCCCAGGTCTCCGGCTTCCCGACCGCTTCAAAGACGACATCCGCGCCGCGACCTTCCGTAAGCTCGCGGATACGCTCCGGCAGATCGTGTGTCTCCTCGGTGCACACGAGTTCGTCGGCTCCCATTTCCTTCGCGCGGTCCAGTTGCTGCCAGCGCCGCCCGATCGCGATCACCCTGGCCCCATACGCCTTCGCGATGCAGACGAACAGCATGCCGATAGGCCCCAGCCCCATGATGGCCACGGAATCCCCGGCACGCGCATGCGTCTCTTCCCATCCGCGCAGCACGCAGGCCAGCGGCTCGGCCAGCGCCGCTTCCTGGTAAGCAACATGCTCCGGAATATGGAGCAGATTCTTCTGAACGATGCGCGCCGGGATGCGAATATATTCGGCGTAGGCGCCGTTGTTGAAGAGCAGATCGTCGCAGAGGTTTTCAAGGTCGCGCTTACAGTAGAAGCACTCGCCGCAGGGCGCGGAGTTGGCGGAGATCACGCGGTCACCGATGGAAAAGCCCGGAATTTCCCCTCCCATTTCCACGACATCTCCGGCCAGTTCATGGCCGAAGACGGCGGGAGGAACGATCATTTTGGCGTGGTAACCCCGGCGGAATACCTTTACGTCCGTTCCGCAGGTCAACGCGGCACGGACCCTTACCAGGATTTCCCCGCGGTCAATCCGCGGAATCGGCATGGACTCCACGCGCAATTGTTCCTTGCCGTAGAGCACCCCCGCCAGCATGTTCGTCTTCACTCGGACCACCTCTGTGGTTGAACTATAATTTTCAGTGATTTATCGTCCGGATGCAACGCTTGCTCAATTCCGCGATGAATCTCAGGCAGGGGGAAGCGATGCGAGATCAACTCCGCAAGAGGCAGTTCTCCGCTGAAAACAAGGCGCGCGGACTCGGCTTGCAGATCGACGTCCGCCGAATAATACCCAATCAGGGTGCGTTCGGCCACCACCAGATCCGCCCCGGTGACGGCGATCGTTTCCCGGTTTGAGGTCTGCGCGAAAAGCGCAATTTTGGCACCGGGCCGGGAGCACGCCACGGCCTGATCGACGATGCCGGGCGCGGATGCGGCGACAATGACGATATCGGCGCCGCGTCCCTCGGTAAGCTCCTGCACCTTCGACGCGAGATCCGGATCGTTCGCCTTAATCGCGAGTTGCGCACCCACCCGCCGCGACAGCGCGAGGCGCGTTTCCATCATGTCGGTGGTCACGACGGAAGCGCCCAGCCGCGAGACCAGCATCGTGAAGAGCAGCCCGATCGGCCCCTGCCCCAGAATCACGACGACGTCGCCCGGCTGAGGGTCGCAGCCAACCACCGCTTTCAGGCACGTATTGAGCGGCTCGACGAAGGTGGCGATGTCGTAGGAAACCTCGTCCGGAATTCGCTCCATCCCGCGGCGGACGATCCAATCCATCACCCGCACATATTGGGAGAAGCCACCCCCGGCCGGCTCGAAGCCCGCCGTGACGCCCACTTTCTTGTACACCGCGCACTGCGCGTACAGGCGGCGCTGGCAGTAAAAGCACTCGCCGCAGGGGATGTGATGGAATACAACGGCGCGGTCCCCCACTTCCCAGCCTTCCACCCCGTCGGCCACGGCGACAATCTGGCCCGCGGTCTCATGGCCAAACACGCGGGGCGGCGGGAGCAGGTTGTACTCCACTTTCTTGAGGTCCGTGTGACAGATCCCGCAGCTCTCCACTTTGATCAGGACCTCACCCCGGCCCAATTCGGGACGCGGGATGCTCTGGATCTCCACGCGGCTATCGCCCGTGTAGACGGCCGCCTTCATTTCGCTAGGAATCCCCATACGCATCCCTCTCATTCTCTCCATTCGCGGGAAAGAGTGCGGCCAAGGCGTCGCCCAGATTTTTCGAGGATAGCTTCGCCGCGCCGGCGAGTTGGAGCAGACGGGGCAACCGCTGCCATGGCCGGTAAAGCGCCTGGGCCAGGATCGACCCCGTTCTGACGGAACCGTCCTCCCGCGTAGCGCGATTGAAATCGATCTCGAGGTCTTCGCCGGAAAGATCCGAGACCGCCTTGAGCGCGAAGAACCGAAGACCTCGCCGCAGCGCGAACCGGGCTACCGCCGCAGCTTCCATCTCGACGGCATCCACCCCGCTTTCCCCGATCCTGCGCTTCTCGCTCGCCGCGCCAATCACATGCCCTACGGTCAGAATCCGCCCGTTTGGCGGCATGCCGTTCTGTCGCGGCGGCATCCAGCATTCGAAGCACTCGCCGGAATCCCGGTCTCGCACCTCGCTCGCGAGCAGCACTTCTCCGCGCTTCCAGCGGGGCTGGGTTCCCCCGCAATATCCCACGCTGCCTAGCGCAAAGATCGGCTCCGCCGACGGGATTGCGGCGCAGGCGCGTTCGGCCGCCCGCTCCCCCTGCCCGTCCGCGAAAAGCAACCACTCCACGCCCCCCGTGCGCACCCGGCGGGCGTAACGCAACGGGCTCTCAATTGCGTCTCCCTCGCCGAACTTGCGGTGAAGCCCCGAGAACTCCGCTTTCTGGGAAGCCACCAGCGCGATTCGCTTCATCGGCAATATCCATTCGCCCGAAACCATCGCACCGCCTTTGCCAACCCCTGTCGCGCGGGAGCGGGACGGTACCCCAATTCGCGCTCCGCCTTCCCGGAGCTTACGAACATCTTCTTGCGGGCCATTTTCACGGCGTCCAGCGGCGCGCGCGGCGCCTTGCCGGTAACAAATGCGGCCGCCGTGCTCAGCGCGGCAAAACCCATCGCTGCGCTATAGGGCAGCTTCCAACGGGGAGCCTTTCCGCCGCTCTCCTCGGCAAGGAGCTGCAGGATTTCCCGCATGGTCAGATTCTCTCCGCCAAGAATGTATCGCTCTCCCGCCACACCGTGTTCAAACGCCAGCAAGTGGCCGCGCGCCACATCCTCCACATCAACGATGTTAAGGCCGGTATCAATGTACGCCGGCATTTTTCCGCGGAGGAAATCGAGAATCATTTGCCCGGTAGGCGTAGGCTTCGCATCCCGCTCGCCGACGGGAGCGGTTGGATTGACAATCACGGCGGGAAAGCCTTGTGCGGCGATCTTGAGCACGACCTCTTCGGCCAGGAACTTTGACTCTTTGTAAGCCCCGGCCATCTGCGTCACGTCCACCGGCGTTTCTTCCGTACCGATGCCGTCTGGTGGGATCCCGATGCAGCCCACCGTGCTCGTGTAAACGAAACGCTCGATGCCCTCGATGCTGGCCAGTTCCAGCAGTTGGGCGGTGCCACGCACGTTCGTTTCGAAGATCTCCTCCGGGCGGCGCGCCCAGAGCCGGTAATCTGCCGCGACGTGGAAGACGTAGTCGCACCCCTGGATCGCCTGCTGCACGCTGCGAGCGTCTCTCAGGTCGCCCTCGCGCATTTCCACCGCGAGGCCGGGCACCGCACTCCCCTTCCGGACCAAAGCGCGGACGGGGAACCCTTCCTCGAGCAGCAATCGCGCAACATGCCATCCCAGGAATCCCGAAGCGCCCGTGACTAGAACCGGTTTCAACGTGCAGCCAACTCCCCAGCCTCTCGCGGACTAGCGCAGCATCCAGCGCAGCATGGTGAAATTGTCGCCGGGCTTCGAATTGATCCCCAGCGCCGCCGACGGCTCGTAGCCGCAGTGCATCATGCAGTGTTCGCAGCGGGGGTCGTTTCCGTGCCCGTAGGATTCCCAGTCCGTTTCCGTCATGAATGCTTCGAAGGTCTTGTGATGGGCATCCGTGATCAGGTAGCAGGGGCCTTTCCAGCCTTCCACGTTGTAGGTGGGGTTTCCCCAAGCCGTACACGGCAGATCCCGCTCTCCCTTCAGGAAATCCAGGTAAACCGGTGTGGAATTCAGCTTAAAACGCGACGCCATGGCGTCAATATTCTTGAATTTTTCGCGAATATCGTCGCGGGTCATGAAAATTTCGCGGTCATTCACCGCTGAATACCCATAGGCGGGCGCAATCATGTGACCGTCGAGATCGAATTGTTCGAGGAATTCGTACAATTCCCAGATTTCTTTCATGTCGGTCTCCTGGTAGACCGTCGTATTCGTGCAGACCTTGAAGCCCTTCTCCTTGGCGGCTTTGATGCCCGCAACCGCCTCCTGGAAAACGCCTTCCCGCTCCACCGCCAGATCATGCGTTTTCTCGAGCCCGTCCAGGTGGACGTTAAAGAACAGTCGCTTATCCGGCGTATATTCGTGGACTTTCTTCCTCAGAAACATCCCGTTTGTACAGAGGTAAATGTGACGGTTCCGCTCCAGAAGCTGCCGGGTGAGCTGCGCCAGTTCCGGGTAGAGGAACGGCTCTCCGCCGCAAATAGAAACGACAGGAGCGCCGCATTCATCCGATGCGCCCAGACACTGCTCGAGCGTCAGGCGCTTGCTGATGGTGGTCTCATACTCGCGGATGCGTCCGCAGCCGGTACAGGTAAGATTGCAGGCGTGCAAGGGTTCGAGCATCAGCACGAGCGGGAAGCGCTTGCTGATCATCGGGTGCGGCGTGCGCTTGCCGCCATGGCTATGCTTCTCATGCAGAATACGGAACGGGTTGGAAGCCCCGCTCTTCTTCGAATCATCCCGTTGCCAGTTGGGCGGCGGATTCCGCTTGTTGCGGTAAATATATCCGGCCAGCCCCATCGTCATCGAGATTGGAAATCGCATACCCATTCACTCCAAATTCATGCGCCAACAGGCGCGCCGCATTGCACCGCACCGGCCTCCTCACGACGGCGGAAGTCTTAATCGCTATCGCTCAGCGAGTTCCGGTAACACGCCAACGCCATCAGCGGGAAAGTATGGCGGTAGTAATGATAGGTGAGGTAAAACACCCTGGGGAAGCCTGTACCGGTGGAAAGCCGCTCGTCCCACCCACCATTCGGGAGCTGCCTGTTCACCAGGAAATCCACCGCTTTGCGGACACTCGAACTGTAATTGTCGCCGCTCGATATCAGGCCCATCAGAGCCCAGGACGTTTGCGTCGGCGTACTCTCCGCCGCCACGAACTCGCCGGTGGCATAGCTCAGGCAATCCTCGCCCCAGCCCCCGTCGGCGTTTTGAATCGAGCGCAGCCACTCGCCGGCCCGCAGCATGTGCGCTTCGCGGTCACTCTCCCCGGCCGCGCGCAGCCCGCGCAGGGCGAAGCAGGTTCCGTAAAGATAATTCACGCCCCAGCGGCCATACCAACTGCCGTCCGGCTCCTGCGTTTTCCGCAAGTAGGCAACACCCTTGCGAATCGCCGGATGCTTCGGATCCACGCCGCACATGATGAGCGCTTCCATCACGCGTCCGGTGATGTCCGCGCATGTCGGGTCAAGCATCGCGTTGTGATCCGCGAAGGGGATGTAGCTCAGCGGAAGCAGGTTGTTATCAACGTCGAACGCAGCCCAGCCCCCGTCGCTCGATTGCATATCGAGCAACCAGTTCACCGCCCGGTCAATACACGCGCGATGCGCCGCGGGGTCACTCGCCTCCGACCTGGCGAGCGCCATCAGCACCATGCCCGTGTCGTCGATATCCGGGTAAAACTCATTCGCGAATTCGAAGTACCAACCAGAGGGCTCCGTATCCGGCCGTTTGACGCTCCAATCGCCCTTGCGACGCACTTCTTTCGTAAGCAGCCAATCGGCAGCATGCCGCAATGCTCCAGGTGTCGCCCTGCCGGAATCAGCCAGGCTGAAAGCGGCAATCGCGGTATCCCAAACCGGAGAGAAACAGGGCTGGAAGAAGAGATCGTCATCCGTCTCCACTTTCAGCCGTTCGAACTGGCCCAGCGCCTCGCGAAACTCCTCGGATTCCCGCGAGTAGCCCATCAGATCCAGCGCCATGATCAGGTACATCATCGCCGGATAAATGGCTCCCAGACCGTCGGACTGCTGGGTCCGTTCGAGCGCCCAGTTCATCGCCCGGTCCACACCCATTCTCCGCAGCCGCGCACTCCCGAAGCGATCCCACAACTTCAGGGCGGCATCGACACCGTAGAAGAAATTGCGCCAGGAAATCAGATTCGCCGCTTTCGGAAAACTCAGAGGAATGTCCGGCCGGAACAATTCTTCAAGGTTGAATCCGTCGGGAACGGGACGCTTTGGATCTTTCGCATGCACGACACTGAGCGGCACGACGATCGCGCGGCTCCACGACGACATCTCGTAGAGCCAGCCTCCCGGCACCAGCATCATCTCGGGCGGAATGGAAGGCACGAACTGCCGCGGATACAGCCCGAAGAAGCTGAGATTGAGCTTGACGTAACTATTGCAGGCCTGGAACCCGCCCAGCGCAAGAATGCGTTCCCGGGCGGCACACATGCAGGGGTCGTCCACATCGTAGCCGCTCACCTTCAGGGCAAAATAGGCCTTCGTTGTGGCGCTAACATCCGCGGGGCCGCCCGCATAGATGTTGAAACCGCCATCAGGCAGCTGTTGAGAAAGAATCCGGCGGCAGGCTTTGTCAATGCTGGCCCGAGTGGGGGGCTCCCAGCGAGCCTGGCCCTGGGCGGGGGGATGCAGCCAAAGCTCCATCAGAATGAAATCCGATTCGAGGGTGCTGTCGGCGGTTAAATCTCCCCACCAGAACCCTTCCGCTTTCTGCAAACTTAGAAGGTGACGCGCCGCCGAGGCCATTGCCCCATCAACACGCGACACCTGCGTTTCGACCATTTGGCCTAATGCGCTCATGTCTTCCTCAGTTCGTCACGGATTGCAAACGCGGCTCAAGAATCTTCAGTTCAGGCGGCAGATTGAAACGGACGTCTTCGTCCTTCAATTCGACCTCCTCCAACGTATTGAAGTGAAACCGCGACCGCAGCTGATCCACAACCCCTTGCACCAAAACCTCGGGTGCCGAAGCTCCGGCCGTGACGGCGACATTCGATACACCGTCCAGCCACTCCGGCGAAATCTCACTGGCATCGTCCACCAGATAGGCGGGAACTCCGGAATTGCCGCAGACTTCCACCAGCCGGCGCGAGTTCGAACTGTTCTGCGAGCCCACCACCAGCAGCAGTTCACATAGCGGCGCCACAGCCTTCACCGCAAGCTGCCGATTCTCCGTCGCATAGCAGATATCCTGCGAAGGCGGACCCTGAATGGAAGGGAAACGCTCCTTCAGCCGCAGAATGATGTCGCGCGTTTCGTCCAGGCTCAGCGTTGTCTGGGTAAGATAGGCGACGCGCTCCGGGTCCGGAACCGTCAGTGCATCCGCGTCCTCGACATCGCTCACCAGAAACATGCTTTCCGGCGCTTCCCCCATCGTCCCGATCGTTTCATCGTGGTGCTTGTGGCCGATCAAGGCGATGGAAAATCCCTGCTTCGCAAAGCGAATGGCCTCCATGTGCACCTTCGTCACCAGCGGGCAAGTCGCGTCAATCACATTCAGGTTGCGGCTTTTCGCCTCGCTCCTCACCTGAGGTGAGACGCCGTGCGCGCTAAAAATGATTCTTGCCCCCGCGGGAACTTCCGCGATCTCATCCACGAAGATGGCACCGGCCGCGCCCAATTCCTGCACCACGTGCTTGTTGTGAACGATTTCATGCAGCACATAGATGGGAGGCTGATAGAATTCCAGCGCCAGTTTGACCACATCCACCGCGCGCACCACGCCCGCACAGAAGCCTCTGGGTTTGAGCAACAGTATCTTTTTCGCGGATGCCGCCTCGCCATCCATCCGCTGAACAGTAGGGGAAGAGTTCGATTCGTTTACCTTAGGCATGGAATCCTCATTTATTATAGCAACGCAATTCTTTCCGCTGTTAGCGGTCACTAACCAGAAATCGCCAGCAAAATCATTAGCAAATGTTCTAACTGGACTTGTCTGGGTAGTTTCCCGCGAAAAGCCGGACCGCACTCACAGCCGCAGAAACAGATAAGCGTGAAATCGCGGGGCGAGCGGTCCCCTTCCCCAGCGGTTCACGCTCCATCGGGCCTTCAGATACGCCGTGCCCTGCCACCGGCCCAAGTCCAGCGTCATTGCCGTTGTACCCGCATAGAATCGCTGCGGAAAAACCAGAATCGGCGGCTCATCCCAAACCTCCCCGTCCCCGGAGCGGTGGATGGATATTTCGATGCTCTGCTGCTCGGCCGATTCGACGATTCCCAGGGTGAGCGTCGCCATGCGTCCGCTCGCGCCGCTCACCGCCACCGGAGGGCCCTCGCCGTTTGCGGTAACGATCTGTTCTTCCATCAGGAATGCACTCGTTGCCACGGGCGATTGGCTGCTCATAGCCGCTGGGCTCCTTCTCTGAATCGAAGCAAAAAAACATCTTCGTCGGTGATGTTTTTATGGCGATGATTTTATTGTAGTCTTATCGCTTCCGCTTTCCGGCCGGCCATTTAGCGGATTTCGCGGGCCGCTTCGACGGAGCCGCGCTCTTGGCGCTGGATTCGCGAACCGTCTCCGTCACCGGCTTCAGTGCGGACGCGCTCTCGCTACTGGCCCGGCTCGCAAGATTCGGGTACACCTGGCGGTATACCATCGCGTTCCGGTAGACGCTCAGCACATACTCGCGTGTCTCGCTAAAGGGGATCGTCTCAATGAACTCGATGGGCTCGCGGAAGTCCGCCCACGTCTTCCAATTGTCGGCCCTCGACTTCCCGGCATTGTAGGAAGCCAGCACGTATTCAAGGTGGCCGCCGAACGCCTCCGCAATATGAGCGAGATAGTAGGTGCCCATATTGATGTTCACCTCGGGCTTATCGAGCATGCTGACCCGATACGTTCCCAGCTTTAGCTTTCGCGTCAAATCCCGGCCGGTGCTGGGGAGCACCTGCATCAATCCGCGCGCTTTCGCCCGGGAAACGGCATCGGCCCGAAACTCGGATTCCTGCCGGATCAGGCCCGCCACCAGATGCGGGTCCAGGTCTCGCGCGGAAGCGTACTTGGCCAGGGGAGCCGGATAGGGCATGGGGAAGAGCAGATGCCAGAATTCCGTGGGAGCCTGGTCCACCCGCAATCGAAAATACCCCGGCGCCATGCTTTTCATCGTTCGCAGCGCGCGGAAGTGGTCTCCGTCTTTCGCGTAAACCGAGGCCAGTTCCATGGCGAGCAGTTGCCGCTGCCCCAGGTCCGCGTCATACGAACGCAGTTCCTTGTCCACCCAGTCCGTCATCCCCACCCGCGACAGCAGGGAAGCGCGCTTCAGGCGGCGTGCCGTTTCCGGAGTTTCGGAGATCTTCGAAAAATCTTCGCGCAGTTCCTTGCCGCGCAAGCCGGCCAATCTCTCCGCCAGAGCCGGATCCGGCCGAACCGCGCTCAGCCGCCGGCCATCCAGGCTCTCCTGCGCCAGCGCCGCATAGTAGGAGAGCGGTTCCACCGTGAGGAGTTCCCTGTAATAAGCTTGCGCGGAGGAGAGACTTCCGCCCCGTTCCGCCAGCCGCCCCAGAAACAGGAGTGCCGCCGCGAACTTGTCGGAATGCGGATAGCGGACGAGATGATCTTCGAGCAGCGCGGCCGCATTTGCTTCCCGGCCGAGATAGGCCGCCCAAGCCACTTTCCAGTGGCAATAGGCGCTCTCGGGGTCCTGTGGGCGCGCGTCCGCGCAAGCCTTGAACAGCGGAACGTAAGTCTTGGCATCGTTGTTCAGGAGGTAGTAGTTGCCCGCCCAGCGGTGCGCGTCCATCGTCCAGGCGGAGTTCGGATACGATTCACGCGCCTGCCTGGCGTAGCGAAGCATCGCCTCTTCCAGCTTCAGCCTGCGCGCGCATTGCACCAGATAGTGCAGGCGTTCCGCGTCCACTTCAGGAGATTTCGGAGCAAGCGATTCGAGCATCTGGCGCGCAATCGAGGTCCGCTCCCGCTCGTACTCGATCACCGCAATGTGCAGTTCCGCCCGCTCGCGGTCGTCCCCCATCAATTGCGGGATCACCGCTTCGAAAGCGGCACGGGCATCGTCATAGCGGCGGTTCGTCCGCAGTGCCTCGGCGCGGCCAAGCAGATCCGTCGCAGTGGGCGGAGGGTACGCCGCACCTAGTGTCCCCTTCGCCTGATCCAGCAGAATCTGTGCATCCGGCGCTTCGGGCCGCTGGGGATAGCGGAAGGCCACGCGCTGCAAATACGGCGTGGCCAGCGCGGCATCGCCGCGCGCCAGATATGCTTTCCCCAGCAGAAAATCAAACTGCGGCTGGAGCGCTTTCAGACCGGGGCTCCGCAGCAGCCGAATCACTCCATCGGCGTCGCCCAACTGGAGCAGCGCATTGGCCCCGAGAACCGCCGCGTCCGGCCGAAGCGGAGACGTGCCGGAATCTCTCGCCAATTTCCCCAGCGTTCGGGCCGCATTTCCGAAATCTTTTGCCCGATATTCCGATGAGCCTTGAATAAATGCCAAATAATCCGCAATTTCCGGAAGGCGGGAAGCAGCTGATTTCAGGTGATTCAGCGCGGCCTCGTGAGAGCCTGCGTCGGATTCCGCGCGCGCCATCGCGAAGTATGCCAGCGCACCGTCGGTCTGCCGGCTATGCGCCGCGGCGTAACGCAGCATCGCCGCCCGGTTGGCGGGCGTCGGGGCTTTTGCGTAGGCGGAGGACAGACTCTCCAGAGTCCGCCCTCCGCCGTTTGCACAGAGGAAAGCAAAGAGGAAAAAGAACGACAGCGGTCTAAACAAGCGGACCCGGATACTCGGGCCCCAGCACATTTTCATTCTCATTGGCCAGGATTCGGACTAGCTCCATATGATAGTAGTCCAGCATAGACGGACAGGTTTCCACAAATTGTGTGCGGAATTCCTCCCGTGCCTGGTCAATTTCGCTTCGGAAAACACCGTAAATGTTGTTGTCCCGCCGCGATTGCCGTACACGCTCGCTTTGATACAACCGCAATTCCGCCACCTGCACGCGGGCGAAGCGCTGCGCGCGCAAGTGGACTTCCTGCTCCTGCGGTGACAGTTGGAACCAGTTCTGCGTGTTCTCCTTGGGCTTCGGCTCCTGGCTTCCCTGGATGGCAATCAACTGCGCGGGTTCCGCAACTTCTTTGCTGGCCGTCCACCGGTGCCCGGCCGTCATGGTCAAGATTTCGACGCTCCCGGCATGGAAAGGCTTCGTTCCCGCTTCCACCAGTACGAGGGCTTTCACCAGACCGCGGCTGAGAACGGGAAAAACGCGAATCTTTTCATCGACCGCGTCGCCCATATATCCCAGGATCTCGCCCGAAAATTCGGATTCGAGCCGCATCGCCACCAGCGGTTCTCCCGACTGCTTGGAATTGTGCAGCGCCGGCGCGCGCTCCACCGGAATTTCCAGCGAATGCATTTCGTAAGGATCTTCGCTGCCGGCGACGCCGCAAATTCCGGTTATCATGTCGCCTTCCAACTGCAGGAGCACGGACCGCTCGGCGTAAGATGCCACACCGTCGAGCAATGCCGCGATGACATCATCCCGGCCTTCCGCGTTCTCCGCGCGGCGCACCGCCTTGTGCAGCGATTGCATCTGCTGGCGGAATGCCTCGTGCGCCTGCTCGAGTTCCACCCGGTGCTGTTCGGCCAATTCGGATCGCAGCGATTCCAGAGCGTGCTGCTTCTCCTCCTCAGCGCCCTCTTTCGACTCCTCGAGCGCGTGCCGGATCTCTTCCTCGTTCGCGCGGCGAAGCTCGTCCGCCTGGGCGTCCGATATCCTGCGCGCCACCTGCTGGATCTCCTCCCGCAGCGGGTCCTGCAGATTCACGAGAGCGCCTTCCACCGCCATCGCAATGTGGCTTTGCCAGCCCGATTCCAACTCCTCCTGCACACGGGCAATATGCAACTGCCACGCCGCCGAGAGCCGTTCCTTGATTGCCGCTTCGCGTTCCGCAAGGGACCTGGTGAGACTGTCCTCGCGTGGATCGTTGAAATTTGCCGCTGCCGTACTCATTGCACTTGTGCCTTTCCCCGCTTAGCCGCCAGAGGACGGTTCCCGCCCCCGCATTCCATACCGCCACAACGGCGCTTCCCCAGGCTGCGTTTGTGCCCGGGCGTCCGCTCCATCCGTCAATGGAGGCAGGATTCGCGAAGACGCCGCCTCAGTCTTACTTAACACTAGTTTGCTCCAGTTCCAAACAGGCTTATCGGCAGATTTATCTCGTGTTCCTGCCCTGTTCGCGGATCTTCCAGCACGCAACGATAGGTCGTACCATTACCTCGTTCGCAGTTGCCGAGATACACATCGCCCGCGGAGCGGAACTCCACACACTGCGCGCAGATCGATGGGTCCTCCACCCCAGGCAACCACCTTAGAGACAGGCGCGTCACCGACGGAGCCGACCACTCGGCGCTCGCCCCCCGACGCCACACGATCTCCGTCCGCCCCTCGCGCTTGGTTAACATGCTATCCAGACTGCCGGTTGCGGTGAAATCCTCTCTCAGTTCCACTTCCCCGGACCGAAATGGCAGATTCCGTCCGATCGCCGTCCAACTCCACCTCATCGGCGACTCGTCAAGATGAGGCCGAATTTGCGCCTGCAACACCCCAAAACGTGACTGCACCGATATGTTTCGGAGCTCTAACGCCGTGCCGTCCCAGAAGAGGTCGCCTCGGAAGTCGTAGTACTTAGAATCCTCGATAAGTACTTTCTTGATGTAAATTTTTGCCAACAGAGAACGGTTTCTCAACCAGAGCGGAGGAGCGGGAGTCCCCGGCGAAAACGTCCGGCTCAGAAACCCTCGTGAATCGGCGGCTTGCAGCTTCACCTGCTGCTGCAATTGGGCCAGACTCAGTTCGTCAAACGTCAAGGAGAGTACCACGGGACGCTCTGCTAGCCCGCCCACACGGAGCGTTGCGCCCTCCGTCGCATCCACCTTCACCGGAATGTCGCCCACCTTCGCCGTTGCGCCAGTGAGCCTCCATGCGTCGTCGTGCAATTGCAGAGGCGCCAGGCTGAAAACAACGGGCGAAGCAAGACCATTCACCGGGATTGAAAGCCCCCGGACAAGAAGCCGCCCATGCCAGCCTGCGCGGGTCCGGTACCCCGCGCGCATCCATTCGGTACTCCCCGACGCCTCCCAGCGGGCGCCTTCGAGCAGCGGAGGGCGGGTCGCGATGGGGGCCAGCCTCTCCAAAGCGTCGAAATGCGCCGCCGAGAGTCGCCGGCCTTCAAGCGACACCTGAAGACGGCCATCCTGGCGATCCATCGCAAATCCGAACGAGGGAAACTCCCCGGTACTCTCCGTCGCAGCCACAAGCTTACCGGCCTCGGCGTCCACGGATCCCTCCTTCCTGGTCCGCTCACCCATATCACTCGTGTTCGCCTTCGGGCTGGCCGGCTCCGGCTCGCCCGGCTCCAGATCCAGCAGCCCCCGGCCCTCCATCCGCTCTCCTTCCAAGCGCAGATCCAGGGAACGGAGTGCGAACGCCGGATCCGGTTGCCAAAGCAGGCGCTCCGACTTCACCGCGCCCCGCAATCCGCCGGCGCTGCGATAATCGAGTTCACCGCTCAATTTGCCTTCGAGTTGCGGATAGTCGGGAAACGAATCGTCCAGATACCGCAACAATCCCGCCACCTGCACCACCGGCTTTTCGGAGAACTCGACCCGCGCCACCCACTCGCCGGGCGCGGAGAGCGGGTTAAAGTCCACCGACGCGGCAAATGAGGCAATCGGGGGTGCGATCGCCGGGTTGCCGGCTCCACCGCCCGCGCCTGGACTTGGGCTCGCAACCTCTCCGCCCTTCCCCTGCCCTTCCTCACCGGGAACGGAAGCGGGTTCGGCCGCGGGGTTCGCTTCCAGATGGATTCGCCTCGCCGGCAGGTCCAACAACCCTTTCAGCGGAACCCGGGCCGTTTCGCCGGTTAAAGCGAACATGCCCCAATCGCCGCGCTGGCTCAATTCGAGGTTTCCGCGAATTGCCAGCGCCTCGGCAGGCCCGCTCAGATGCGTCCGCGCCGACAGAAATCCGCTCAGCCCCGCGCTTGGTGCCCGAAACAGCGAAGCAACTTCCGCCAGCGGGCTGCGTTCCATTTCGAGATCCACCTCGAATTCGCCGTTCCTGCCCGCCGCCGGCAGCCATCGCCCCCGTCCCCGCACGGTGCCGAAGCGCGGCGCAAAACTGTCCGTGCGGGCTGGCTCCGCCCGAAATTCCAGCAGCCATGCACCGGTGCCCCGCCCCTCCTGGGAGAGTTGCAAATCCGCGCTTCGGAAGTAATAAATTGACTTTTTAAGACCGCTTCGAAAGTTGATGCGGCCGTCGCGGACGCGCAGTTCCGGCAGTGCCCCTTCCGTCCGCTTGCCCGCGCCCACGCCGCTCCGCAGCATCTGCTCAAAGTTCCACTCACCGCTGGCGCTTTGAGCGACGTTCACGCTGGGCTGGGAAAGCGTGATTCGCGAGAACGTCATCTCGCCCCGCCAGAGGGAGGCCAGCGCGATTCCCACACGCGCTTCCCCGACGTAGGCGAAGGGTTCGGCGGAAATCTCCGGCAGGTCCGCGATCACCACCTCACTCAAGGTGAATCCCGGTCTCCCCCAGAGCGAAAAACGCAGCTCGCCAATCTTCACATCCCGTTGAAGGGTTCGCTCCAAGACCTGCTCCACCCGTCCACGGAAGCGTTCCGCCGGCAGGTAGGGGACCAGCACGAGTGCCAGCAACGCCACAGCCGCCAAGGCGAGGCAGATCCGCACAATTGTTCGCTTCGAAAGCACGAAGTTCCTTTCCGAATCTAGACCGGGCTCTTTCCAGTGGTGCGCGTTCGCCCGCTATGGGCAATCCCGGATGAGGCAGCCGCGCGACGCTGCCCGAATGCCTCCGGCGTGTCGTAATCGAGCAGGGTACCTGGCTCGGCCATGGGCACGTAAAGGCTCCGCTCCCGGTGGCTCCGCACCACGGTTCTGGCACTGTCCGTGGGCGCCAGCGCCAGGAACGCTTCCGCCATCTCCCAGCGCGCCGCCACCGGATGGCCGTGCCTCCCTTGATACTCCGGAATGCAGAAGACCGTCTCGGGTGGAGCAGCCGATCGCGCCTGCCGCAGAGCGGCCAGCGCGTCTACCGTTACATCAAAACAATCCACTGGCGCGAACAGGAACCACTCAGGATGTCTCGTCGCGGACAGCAGCGCCCGCAAGCCGCACTGCAAGCTCGAAAGCTGCCCGCGCTCCGGTGCCGGATTGCGCACGGCTCTTCCGTTGCCGCAGTCCCGCAATACCTCTTCGACAGCCTCCGCGTGGTAACCGGTCACCACGAGGCACTCCCCGCACTGAGATTCGTAGAGCCGGGCCAGGTGACATACCGCCGGTACGCCGCCTTCAAGAGGAAGCAGCGCCTTCACCGTACCCATCCGCAGGCTGGCACCGGCCGCGAGGAGAATCGCCGGGCACTCGTTCCCCGCACCCTTCGCGGCAATCCTCTCGGGTCGCATTCGCATGGCCTCAGTTTTCCGGTATCCGCTACTTGAGCAAGGCCTTCATCTCTTCCCGCGCGAAAATCGACTTCGAGAGGCCGCTCCACTCGGCATCCGGAATTCTGCGGGCGGCAATCATTTCGGCCACCACGGAGACGGCGATCTCTTCCGGAGTGATGGCCCCAATATCGAGACCCATCGGCGCGTGCAGCCGCTCGAAGAGGCTCCGCGCCATCCCCTCTTTTTCGAGCTCTTTCACCGTGGAGATCACCTTGCGCTTGCTGCCCACCATCGCCACATAGCGGGCGTCGGCGGTCACTGCCCAGCGGAGGATCCGCATATCGTCCCGGTGGCCTCGCGTGACAATCACGATGTAGGTGTTTGTGTTGGCGTTCAAGCTCTCGAACAGAGATTCGTACTCTCCGCTGAGCGTGGCCTGGGCGTCCGGGAACCGCTCCGCGTTCGCGAAGCTCTCGCGGTCGTCGATCACGGTGGTTTCGAAGCCCGCGAGGCTCGCGATCCTGCAAATGCTCTTCGAAATATGGCCGCCGCCGAAAAGCAGCAGTACCGGCATCGGCAGAATCGGCTCCACGTAAATGTCCAATTGCCCTCCGCAGATCAATCCGGTCTCATAACTGACGTCGTTCCCAAGATTGAAGACGAGCTTGCGAGGGCGTTCGCTATCCATCGCTTCCCGCGCGGCATCCCAGACCTCCGCCTCCACGCAGCCGCCCCCTACCGTGCCCACGAAACTGCCGTCGTCGCGAATCAGCATCTTTGCGTTCCGGTGGCTGGGAATGGAGCCGCGCACGTCGATGATCGTCGCCAGGGCGCACTTCCGCCCCTGCCGCCGCATCCGCACGATTTCCTCAAACACGTCCATTCACTTGGGATTATACCCTTCCCCGCTGAGCGGCCTCGCATCCAGCCTGGACCCAGGCATGCCCCGCCCCGCTCAGCCGCGACCGGCGGCAAGCAACTCCCGTCGCAAGTGGCGAAACGCCGCGCTTCTTCGGGACAATCAGTTATGGCTTGGGAAGCGGTTGGCGCGGCGGACGCCGTACCCGACGGGGAGATGGTGACGTTCGCGCGGAGCGAAGGGGACGTACTGGTTTGCCGCATGGGCGACGCCTTCTTTGCCCTGGAAGATCGCTGCCCGCACGCCAACGGACCTCTCTCCATGGGCAACTTCAGCCCTCCTTTTCTGGTCTGTCCCTGGCATGCCTGGGAATTCGATTGCCGCAACGGGCAATGCGTGCATGCCGACGACGCAGCCGTCCGCCAGTATCCCGTGGAGATCCGGGACGGCGAGATTTGCGTGGAGTTCCCCGATGCCTGAACTCCCGGAGGTGGAAACCGTCGTGCGTACGCTGGCCCCGCGCCTCGGCGGAGCGCGGATCGAGCGGCTAACCACGAGCACGTCGCGCGTTTTTCGCGGGCGGCAGGCGGAACTCGAAGCGGCCCTGCCCGGCCGCCGCATGGTTGCGGCACGCCGCTACGGGAAGAACATCCTCATCGAACTCGATCATCAGGTATTGCGTGTGCATCTCGGAATGACCGGGAAACTGCTCTTTGATTCCGCGCAAGCCACACATCCGCGTGCAACGCTATCCCTGCGAGGCGGGGAAGCGGATGTGCTTGTGTTCGACGACGCGCGCCAGTTTGGGCGCTTCGAGTTGATCGACGGGCCTGACGCTCTCGCGCTGGGTCCCGAGCCTCTGGAGATTCCGTTGGCGGACTTCCTCACCGCGCTGCGGGAGCGGCGGAGCGCGGTGAAGGCCGTCCTGCTCAACCAGGAGTTCCTGCGGGGCATGGGGAATATCTACACGGATGAGGCCCTTTTCCAGGCTGGCATTCACCCGCTAACGCCGGCATTCCTGGTACGCACCGGGCAGGCTGCGGCGCTCCACCAGGCCATGCGCGACCTGCTCCTCGAAGCGATTGCGGCTGGAGGCTCCTCCATCTCCAATTACGCCGACGCCGAGGGCAGGCGCGGTGCATTCCAGGAACGCCATCAGGTGTACGGACGCGAGGGGAAACCCTGCCCGCGCTGCGGCGCAGCCATCCGGCGCATTGTGGTTGCGCAGCGCGGCACCCATTTCTGCGAACGCTGCCAGCCCAAAGCGGGCAGGGCGCGAGGCGCGACCCACACGGCGAAGTAGCGCGCTCAAGCAGCTGTGCTCGCCCCGGCGACTACGACTCGCCGCGAAGAGGCGGGCGCAACGGCGAAACTTCGCCACCCCGGCCGGAGGGACTCTCGCCTCCCGGCATTGGCCGCGCGGAACCTGCTCGCGGGCGCACCGGCAGCAGCGGACGTCTCGGCTTCGGAGTCGCTTCCACGCCGCGCGCGATCAGAAGCGGGTCAATCACGTTCGCCATCGCGCGGTAATCCACGATATTCGTTCCTCGAATTCCGTGTACGCCCGCCTGGATGGCAAAGCTTGCGGCGGCCAATTCCGCGGCCCGCTCGCCGTCCGGAACGGCGTCGCCCCCGAAGAGTTTCCCCGCCACTGTGAGCACGACCGGATACTCGATCTCGCGCAACCGGGCATAGTGGCCAAGGATCTGCGAATTCTCTTCCTTGCGCTTGCCGAGGCCGAGGCCGGGATCAACGAGGATGCGCGTGCGCGGAACTCCGGCGCGCAGGGCGCGGTTCACATTCGCGCTAAGCACGACAAACGCCTCATTCGCGGGGTCATGCAACGGTGCAAGCTGGCTCCAAAGCGGTGGCGTCTCGCGCATGTGCGCAACGATGAGGGCGCCATCATGCTGGCAGACGGCGGCGGCGAGTTCCGGATCCATCTTCAGTCCGCTCGGATCATTGATGAACGTGGCCCCGGCTTGCAGGGCCTGCGCAGCCACTGTCGCGTGGCAGGTGGTCACCGAGATCCATTGGATATTTTCCTTGCGCAGCCGTTTCACCATGGGGATCACGCTGCGCAATTCCACTTCCGCACTCACGGGCCAAAGGGCGGGATCGAGGCTCATTGCCGAAAGATCCAACACATCCGCCCCGAGTTCCGCCGCCCGTACGGCTTGCGCGGCAAGAACATCGAGGTCGCGAAAAGGCTGTTCTGGTTCTTCAAGGCGCGGAAGCTTCGTGGTGTGAAAGATCAGTGTGCGATCTCCCAGGTGAATGGTTTCCTGCTTCAGTTCAAGACGGAATCGTTTGCGGGGCATGATGGCTCAAGAAATCGGCGGGCGGTAATATCTGATGGGCTTCAAGGGGCAGGATCATCGGCGGACGCCCTGCACTCTGTCATTCTCCCACGCTTGCCGGTATCCGTACATGGAGCAATCTGGGTCGCGGACAAACCGCACGACCTCGCACCGCGCTCAAACCCCGCGGGCGCGATAACGCTTCCAGAAATAGTAAACCGGGATGCCCAGCAGCACCAGACCGAGACCCGGCCAGGTGAAGCGCGGCTTGTAGATCAGCAGCAGAAATGCAATTGAGACGGCACAGACCGTGTAGAACGCGGGAATGAATGGATAGCCGATCGCTTTGTACGGGCGCTCCATATCCGGCCGCTTCCGGCGAAGCACGAAGAGCGCGGATGTCGTGGCGGCATAGAACAGCAGCACCGCGAAAATCACATAGTCGAGCAGATCGTTATACGTGCCCGAGAGGCACAGCAGGCTGGCCCAGACGCACTGCACCACCAGCGAAGCGTTCGGGCTGGCCGTGCGTGGGTTGATCTTTGCCACCGCCCGGAAAAAAAGGCCGTCCAGCGACATCGCATAATACACCCGGGCACCGGCCAGCAGCAGCCCGTTAATGCAGCCGAACGTGGAGATCATGATCGCGATGGCCATCACCTGCCGGGCCACCGGACCCAGCAGAACTTCGGCGGCGGCGGTACCCACCCGGTCAGCCGGAGCGTTCTGGATCGCCTCAAAGGGAAGCACCCGCAGGTACACCCAGTTCGTGGCGAGATAGAGCGCGGAGACGCTCAAAACGCCGATGGCGAGGGCAAGCGGCAGATTCCGTTTCGGGTTGCGCACCTCCTCCCCCGTGAACGTGACGTTGTACCAGGCGTCGGACGCGAAGAGCGAACCCACCGTCGCCACGCCCACCAGCCGAAGTCCTTCCCACCAGCCCAGATGCGCGGGCCAGAAAGTCTCCAGATTCACGGCGCCGGCGTCGGAGCGATTGCCCAGAAACAAACCAAGCAGGATCAGCCCCAGCAGCGCACCGGTCTTGGTGATCGTAAACACGTTCTGCAAGATCGCGCCGTATCGAAGGCCCCGCGTGTTCCACCACGTGAGAAACACCAGCACGGCAATGGCGAGCGCCTGCAGCGTGGAGATGCGCAAGGGGCCGAGCGCCAGCAGGAGGTTCGCGTCGGAGATTGCCGGGAAGAGCACGCCCGCGAACTTCGCGAATGCCACGGCCACGGCCGCGACGGTGCCCGTCTGAATCACCAGGAAGAGGGTCCAGCCATAGAGGAATCCGGTCAGGGGGCCGTAGGCTTCGCGGAGATAGACATACTTTCCGCCGGCGTGCGGCATCGCGGCGGCCAGTTCCCCGTAACTGAGGGCGGCGCAGAGCGTGAGAACCGCCGTCACCACCCAGACCAGCAGCAACAGGCCCGGCGAGCCCACCTGCCGGGCAATATCGGCCGAGACAATAAAGATGCCGGAGCCGATCATGGACCCCATCACAATCGTGGTGGCGTCAAGCAGCCCGAGCCCTTTCACCAGGCCCCCGCCGGATCCCGCCCGTATAGCGCGTGCGTCAGGCATGGGGATAAAGTTCACTCCATTGGGCCATGCGGCGCCGGATGTCGCTGGCCGTGTCTCCCAGCGCGTAAAGATCGCCGATGATCGCCGCGCTGGCGATCCCGGCGTCATACAGACGCTGGGCGTTCTCCAGCGTGACCCCGCCAATGGCCACTACCGGGCGGTTGGCATGTTCCGCGATCTGCCGGAGCGGTTCCAGGCCCACCATCGGGTCCGGATTCTGTTTGTTCACGGTGCCGAAGACGGGGCCGATGGCGAGGTAATCCACCGGCTCCGCGACAGCCTCCCGAAGCTGCTTCAGATTGTGCGTGGAATAGCCGAGCGGCAGTGCATCGCCCAGCACCCGGCGGGCATCCCCCGGAAGCAGATCGTCCTGCCCCACGTGCAATCCGGCGTTCAGGAGGCGCGCGAGATCGGCGCGGTCGTTCACCACGAACAGCACCCCTGCCTCCGCGCAATACGCGGCCACGCGCCGGGCTTCCTCAAAGAGCACGCGGGTGAACGCCTCTTTGTGCCGCAATTGAAGGATGCGGCCGCCGCCCCCAACAATCGCGCGCGCGGCGTCGAGCGGCGTCAGGCGGCGTGCGCCAAGCGTGGCCGTATCCAGAATGGGATAGACGCGCGGCAGTTGCATTCGCGCCCTGTTCAAATCGGTCTGGCTCATGCGTTATGTGTCTCCGGAAACGGGGCCAGGATCGGTTCCGTCCCGCGATGGGAATTTTCCTGGTCCCGGTACTGCAACTGATAGAGACGGTGATAAATCCCCTTCTGGGCCAGCAGTTCGCGGTGCGTGCCCTGCTCGCGCAGTTCGCCGCGGTGCATCACCAGAATGCGGTCCGCTTTCTGAATCGTCGAAAGGCGGTGCGCGATGATTAGCGAAGTGCGCCCCTTCACCATCCTCCCCAGGGCGTCGCGCACCTTCTGTTCCGTCTCCGTATCCACGCTTGACGTGGCTTCATCAAGAATCAGGAAGCGCGGGTTGTGGGCCAGCGCGCGGGCAAAACTCACGAGCTGCTTCTGGCCCGTCGAGAGCCCTTCGCCGCGCTCCCGCACCGGCTGATCAAAGCGCAGAGGCAAAGCCTCAATGTAATCGAGCAGATTCACCTGTTCGGCGGCGGAGACCATGTCCTCATCCTGAATCCAGGCGCTGCCCAGGCGGATGTTTCCTCCCAGCGTGCCGGTGAAAAGATACGGGTCCTGCAGCACGATCCCGAAATGCCGCCGAAGGTCGCGCGGATCCAGCTCCCGGATATCGATGCCGCCAATGCGGATCTGCCCCTTCTGCACGTCGTAGAAGCGCAGCAGCAGGCTGATGAGCGTGGTTTTTCCCGCGCCCGTATGGCCGACGATGGCCACCATCTCCCCGGGCTCGATGCGGATACTGAAATCGCGCAGCACCCATTCCTCATCCCGGTACGCGAACCAGACGTTCTGAAACTCAATGGCGCGCGCCTCTTCCGGGAAGGGCTTCGGCGCGGCCGGGGATTGAATCTCAAGCGGGGTATCGATCAGCTTAAAGATGCGCTCTCCGGCCGAAAGAGCCGATTGCAGCAGGTTGTACTTTTCGCTGAGTTCCTGGATGGGCCGAAAGAAGCGCGAGCCGTACTGAAAGAACGCCACCAGCGCCCCGATCGAAACCGCATCGTTCTGAATGAGCACGCCGGCGCGGGCGAGGATCGCCGCCAGCGCCACCGCGCCCGTGAACTCGACCACCGGATAAAACCAGCCGTACGCGAAGATGGTGCGCCGCATCGCTTCCCGGTATTCCTGGTTCACGGCGGCGAAATCGTCCTTCGCGCGTTGCTGGCGGTTGAACAATTGCAGCACCGCAATCCCGGTGACGTGCTCGTTCAAAAACGCGTTGATCTTCGCCGTGGCCAGGCGGGTTTGCGTGTACCCTTCCTGCGAGGCCTTTCGGAAGCGATACGTAGCGTATACAACGAACGGAATTGCGAGCATCAGCAGCAGCGTAAGCTGAGGGCTCAGCAGAAACATCGCCGTGATGATCAGGGAGAGCGAGAGCACATCGGCCAGCGCCGTCACGAGGCCCGAGGCGAATAGTTCGTTGAGCACATCGACGTCCGTCGTCACGCGCGTGACCAGCCGCCCCACCGGATTGCGGTCATAGTAGGCGAGGTCCAACTCCTGGAGCTTCTCCATCAGGGTCCGGCGGATGCCGAACATCGCG
This sequence comes from Acidobacteriota bacterium, assembly GCA_014584705.1. Classification (GTDB taxonomy): domain Bacteria; phylum Acidobacteriota; class Terriglobia; order Bryobacterales; family Bryobacteraceae; genus JACTMJ01. Next base: position 170,058 of record JACTMJ010000020.1, read on the forward strand.
TGCTGGCCGGTCCATTGCATCGTGTAGCTCTGGATGAACTGGAGCACGAAGGTCACCAGCAGCGCGGCGAAAAATGCCACGGTAATCCAGACAATCGCCGTGGGTGCGTCTTGCGGGAGATAAGGGGCAAGCAGTGGCGGCAGGGGCTGCCGGGGCGTGGCCAGGTAGCTGTCGATGGCCAGTTTGCTCAGCAGCGGCGGCACCACCTGCAGCACTGCATAGAATCCGAGCGAAACCAGGGCGATCGTCACCTGTTTGCGGTAGGGCAGCAGGCATGCCAGCATCCGCCACGTAAGCTGCCAGTCATACCGCTTTGCCGAAACCTGTTCTTCGTTGCTGGAGCCCGTTGCAGCCACAGATTCGAGTGTACCCGGAATCCCTCCCGGGTCGCGTCTCCGGGAACGGAAAGCGCGCTGGTATCGGGAACCCCTGGTTCCCCATCTCCGCCCTCCGGCCCCGGCCAATGCCCTGCCTCGAAGCGTAACCCGGCACGGCAGGCGGAAGTCTGGATAGTATAGGGATATTCCTGTCTGATAGTAGTCGGTTCGCGCCAGTCGCGGATTTCCCCATAAGGAGCATCATTGATGGAAAGACGACATTTTCTGATGAGTACGGCCGCGGCCACCGGCGCGATGAGCGCCAGCGCGCTCGCAAGCCCCAACGACACCGTGCGGGTGGCCTGCGTGGGCATTCGCGGCCAGGGCAACGCCCACATCGGCAACTACGCCCGGATGAAGAACGTGGAGATCGCCGCGCTCTGCGACGTGGATTCCCAGGTCCTCAACACCCGTGCGGACGAGGTGGTGAATCGTCATGGCAAGAAGAAGCCGGCATTGTATGCCGACATCCGCAAACTGCTGGAGAACAAGGATATCGACGTTGTTTCCATCGCCACGCCCAACCATTGGCACACGCTGATGACCATCTGGGCCTTGCAGGCGGGCAAGGACGTCTATTGCGAGAAGCCCTGCAGCCACAACATTTTCGAGTCAAAGCAAATCGTGGCCGCGGCGGAGAAGTACGGCCGCATTGTCGCGCACGGCACCAACAGCCGCTCCAGCGCCTCCGTCCGTGAAGCGAAACGGCAGATTGACGCCGGGCTGATCGGCGATGTCTACATGACCCGCGCCCTCATCTTCAAGTGGCGCAACACCATCGGCAAGGCTCCGGTCGAACCCGCCCCCAGCTACGTCGATTACGACCTCTGGACCGGACCCGCCCCCAAGCGTCCCTTCACCAAGAATCGCTTCCACTACAACTGGCATTGGTTCTGGGATACCGGCAACGGCGATATCGGCAACCAGGGCATTCACGAGGTGGACCTCAGCCGCTGGCTGATGGGCGTGGACTGGCCCACGAAGGTGAGCGCCATTGGCGGCAAGTTCATGTTCGACGACGACCAGGAAACCCCCAACACGATCACCTCTCTCCTCGAATTTGACGTGAACGGCAAGAAGAAGATGATGGCCATCGACGTCCGCCACTGGATGACGGAGCACAACGCCGAAATCGGCACCGGCGTCAAGAAAAAGCGGGGTCGCCCGGACAGCAACACCGTCGGCAACATCTTCTACGGCGAAAAAGGCTACCTCGCCGTCGACGGCTACGATTCCTATTGGAGTTACCTCGGCCGGGATCAGCAACCGGGGCCGGAGATGTTCGCCGGCGGCAATAACTGGCGGAACTTCATCGACGTCGTGCGCAGCCGCGACAAGAGCGAACTGGGCGCGCCCATCGCCGAAGGCGCCACCTCCTGCGACCTCATGCACCTCGGCAACATCAGCTACCTTCTCGGCCGCACCCTCCACCTGGATCCCAAGACCCGCACGGTGAAGAACGACCCGGAAGCCGCGAAGATGTTCACCCGCACCTACCGCAAGCCGTTCGTGGTCCCGGAGAAAGTATAATCTCCACCGACGCTAACATTTGAAAAAAGGGGGGCCTCCATGGCCCCCCTTTTTTACCCTCCCCGGCACCCTTGCCACCTCTGGTGGACCGGCCTTGCCGCCCCCTCAAGGAAAGGACACTGCCCACGTGGCGCCGATTTGCTCGCTCGCCCATCACCACCAGGGTTTCTCAAACCATCTGTGATCTGGCTGCGATTGCATGCGCGGTTCCGTTCGGGCGGTCTTGAGCGCCGCCTCCAGACGCGCAAACACCGCCGGCTCCTTCGCGGCCAGGTTCTTCGATTCTCCGGGGTCTCTTGCGAGGTTGTAGAGTTCGAGCGGGGCGTCGTACGTTGGCCGCACCAGTTTCCAATCGCCCATTCGCAGGGCCTGCGGCGGCAATCCAGGTCGCCACTCCCGCTTTGCCAAATTGAACGAAGGAAACTCCCAGTAGAGATACTCATGCCTCGGCTGGCTCCTGCCAAGCAGCGCCGGCAGCACGCTGACGCCATCCGTGTTCCCGGGCGGGCGCACACCCGCAATTTCCGCGAACGTCGGCATTACATCCACGAACATCCAGGGCAGATCGCTCACCTTCCCCGCGGCCACCTTGCCCGGCCACCGAACCAGCATCGGCACCCGGAGACCGCCCTCGTACATCGTCGTCTTGTTTCCGCGGAACGGGCCATAGTTCTCAAGGCGCGTCTCACGGTCAAAAGAACCGCGAGAGTGTCCGCCGTTGTCCGACGTAAAGAACACAATCGTGTTCTCTTCGAGACCCAGTTCCTTCAGCAATTCCAGAACCCGGCCCACATCCCGGTCCACCCGGCTCACCATCCCGGCATAGTTGGCGAAGGTCTCCTTCTGCGGATGCAGGCGGCCGTTCTTGTCAACGTACTCAAACTCCTTGCCGAACTTGCCTCGGTAAGGTTCCGCCTCTCCATCGGGGGCCTGCGGCTCCCAGTGCGGCAGAGTCCATGGGGCGTAGCAAAAGAAGGGGACATTCCGGTTCTTTCGAATGAACTCGAGCGTCCTCTCCGCGATCAGTTCGTGCGAATGCGTTCCCATCCTTCCGCCCTTGTTCGCGGGCAGTTCGAATTGCTTTTCGTTGTCGTAAAGGTAGGGCGGATAGTAAAAATGCGCATGCGCCTGATGAAGGTAGCCGAAGAACTCGTCGAAGCCTTGTTTCCAGGGTACGCCTTCGGTGCCGATGTCGCCGAGCCCCCACTTGCCGAAGCAGCCGTTCGTGTATCCGGCACCGCGCAGCACCTCGGCAACCGTCGTCTCCCGGTCCAGCAGGAACACTCCGCCGGGGTTCGAGCGAACCGGAGTGTGCCCCATGTGGAGGCCCGTCATCAGCACGCTTCGGGAGGGCGCGCACACCGTGCAGCCGGCATACGCGTCCGTGAAACGCATGCCATCCCGGGCCAGACTGTCGATATGCGGCGTCCGGATCGTCTTCTGCCCGTAGCAGCCGGCGTCCGCCCATGCCATGTCGTCCGCCATGATCCAGACGATATTGGGAGGACGCCGCCCGCCGGCCTGCCGAGAGGAGGAAGATCCCGCCTGAATAGCCTGCCCGGCCGGTAATGGATTCGCGCAAAAAGGGGATAGACCCGCCATCGTCAGGAATTGGCGTCGCAGCATACGGAGATTCTACAGGAAGCAATTCAAGGATAGGGCTACGATTCCGGTCGCAAAGGAACCGGCAAGGCGGGCGCGATTGGGACACGCAATCCGGCCGTTGCTTCGGGTAATTCCGCCGCGCGGCAAGAATGGACCAACGCGCGCTCCAGTGCGTACCGCCGCCGCCAGGCTGCGTCTTGAGTGTGGTGTCGAGAACGCGTTGCTCCCATTCCGGCATCAAACCTGTCTTGCCGTGGAGCGGGTTCCCCGCGCTTCAGGATTTCCGCGGCCTTTGGCGCGGGTGGATGGAAAGTCTTGAAGATTTCGGTTCGGATGAGGTCTCCGCGCATGGGACGGGCCCTCGACACCCACTGCAAACTCCCGAATGGCAGTCAACTCGTTCACTCTTCATTTATGAATTTCGCTCACAAAGCTTTTGCACTTTTCTGATCTACTCAATATGGCCTTTGGCCTTTAACCTGAAATTGAAAGCGGGCGAATGGAAACGGTTCAAGAAGAATTGAAAGTCATGGCCGTTGCTCGCATGGAATCGATCAGCGGAGACGAACACCAACAGCATTGAGGGAGCTAGGGAGTCATGAATCAGAATCCTTTGGACTTCAGCGGAAAAGTGGCACTCGTGACCGGAGCGGCAACCGGCATGGGACTCGCAACGGCAAAGGCGTTTGCCGCGGCAGGCGCGGCAGTTGTTCTCGCCGACTACCGGGAGGACCTCATCCAGGCGGAAGCCGAGAAGCTCGTCACCGCTGGTTACAAGGCGATTGCCGTCCGCTGTGACGTAAGCGACGACGTGCAGGTTGAGCAAATGGTGGAACGCACCGTGGCGGAGTTCGGCCGGCTTGATGCCGCGTTCAACAACGCGGGTGTGATGGCTCGCATTGCTCCGACCGCCAACAGCACCCGCGAAGAATGGGACCGCGTGATCGGAATCAACCTGCGCGGCGTGTGGAGTTGCATGAAGTACGAACTTCGCCAGATGGAGCGTCAAGGCAGCGGCACCATCGTCAATAATGCGTCCGTCGGAGCGCTGACGGGCAATCCGGGAATCGGCTCTTACATCGCGTCGAAGCACGGGATTATCGGTCTGACGCGGACGGCGGCGCTCGAATACATCAAACACGGCATCCGTGTAAACGCAGTCAATCCCGGCCTGATCGACACGCAAGTGGGCCGGGACGTGTTCAAGGGTGACGAGCAAGTATACGCGGGAGCGGCGAAGAGCGTCCCAATCGGTCGCGCTGGCAAACCGGAGGAGATTGCGTCCGCCGTGCTGTGGCTTTGCAGCCCCGGCGCCAGCTACGTCGTCGGTCACGCGCTCACCGTGGACGGTGGAATGACGGTGGAGTAACAAGATGACTTGAATACGGGGACATTCGTGACGGGTATGCGTCAAGGGGAAACGGAGGCTCTGCTTATCCTCCCGGTAGCAGAGCGGTTTTTAGATTGAGCGGTCATACCAGTCAAATGGGGCGGTGTGAGATGGCTTCGCTCGCGAACGGCTTTTCCCTGGACTGGGGCTCAGGGCTGGCTTCCGTCGCCCATTGAACTTTCGGCGCGGGCAGATCGAAGGCACGAATGGGGGTTCTCTACTGTGATGCTCCCCTCAGGATCTGTCGCTTGAAAAGGGCATGGACTGGCCGCCCTGCGCGCGCTCGAATCTCTCATGAACGCGCCCACACCCGTCACGGAAGCAGACTTCTTCCGCTCCAAACTCTCCCAAGCCCCAAACGGCTTCGTTTCGCAAAATCCGCCAGCGAGCAGAGTGTTGCCGCGCTCCGCGCAGAGCCAGCGCCAGGATCCCTCCCGTCGCCGCCACCGGCACATTCAGAAAGATCAGCAGTGCCGGTCTTGCGGAATGGAACGTGGCATAGAGCAGGACGAAGATCACGAGAAACGCGAGCGGCACCGCGATGGTCAGCCGCTCCGACGCCTCACGCATATTCTGAAACTGCCCGCCCCACGAGATCCAGTATCCTGGTGGAAGCGGCACGCGCTGCGCGATGGCTCTCTGCGCGTCGGCCACGAATCCCCCGATGTCGCGTCCGCTGACATTCGTCTCCACGGAGATCATGCGGTGGACGTTCTCCCGGCTGATTTGCGCCGGGCCCTGCTCCACCCAGACCTCCGCCAGTTGGCTCAGGGGCAACAGCCGCCCTCGCGGATCCGCTACCTTGATGTTCCAGATCCGCTCGATATCCATGCGGTCGCGTTCCTGAAACCGGACCTGCCGCGCAAAGCGGCACTGCCCTTCCTTTACCTGTCCCGAAATTTAGAACACAATACGCAAACCGAGTTGAATGGTGCGTCCGTCAGTGGAGCCACCAATCGTTCCGAAGTTGGCATTTCCAAGCGTGTGATTAGGGAGCACGAAGTCAGGATGATTAAAGGAATTGAACAAGTCTCCTCTGAACTGGACATATCGTTGCTCCGTGAAATAGAAGTTCTTGTTGATGGAGAAGTCGAAGTTTACCCTCCCGTCTCCACGCACAATGCCTCGCCCTGCGTTCCCAAACGTGTAGGCAGGCGGGGCTTCAAATGCATCGGTGTTGAACCAACGCTCGACACTCCGCTCAGAAGCCGCCAAGTTTGGCTCGTCAATGAGATTCGCACGCTGCGCGCCGGCCGAGAAGACATTGGTTGTATTCGAGGATGTAGTAACCGTGAAAGGTCCGCCGGATTGCAGGCTCGCGATTGAGCCAACCGTCCATCCACCGACGATCTTGGACAGGAGGCCATCCGCGAGCCAGCGACGGCCATTGCCGAACGGAAGATCGTAGGTGGAACTCCACACGAACCGGTGGATGATATCAAGCGCGTCCGGACCCTTGTCAAGACGGCGGTTATATATGTCCTGCCAGGTCTGGTCTTCTCCCAGACCGCCGTTAGTATTCACCGTATCGCCAATCGCTCTGGACCAGGTGTAGCCCGCAGTAAAGGCCAAGCCTCCCGAGTAACGTTTCTCGATCCGAGCAGTCCCCGAGTGGTAATTATTCGAACCGATCGTAGGAGAGAGCACCGTAACGCTGTTGAACTGCGGGTAGGGCCGCTTTACCTGCGCATTTCCAGGGCCAGCATTCTCAATAGGGACCTGATTGATTTGCATATTGCCCGTGGGTAGCTTGCGACTCATATTCCCCGTGTAGCGCACTTCTACGATCATGTTGTGAGCAATTTCACGCTGGAAACCCAGATTCAGGTGCTGCGCATAACCGGTGCGCCGGTTCTGTTCATAGAAACTCACATTCGTGCTCGCTCGCTTGCCAAATGGAACCGCTCCAAAGGCATCATTCAGTTCCGCTTTCCCAATGGCGATATCCGGCCCGTTCCGCAAATAGAAGGCGGGCGTTACGCCATTGTCCGGAGACGATGTCGCCCCGGACAATTCAAAACCCAGCGATGCCGCATTTGCGGAAGTGGAGGGTCCTTCAAAGAAGATGCCATAGCCCCCGCGAATCACCGACTTCTGCGAGCCGAAGGGCTTCCACGCGAACCCGAAGCGCGGTCCAAAGTTGTTCCAGTCCGTTCCATACGGGGCTTCCGGCCAGCCGTCCACTCCGGCGAATTTCACCACGCCTGGCGTTCCGGAAACCGGGTTGATCGCGTAACGGTCGAAACTGTTCGAGCGGTCATTCTTGTCCATTAGAGCCGTGTCCGTCTCCCAACGTAGTCCGATATTCAAAGTCAGGTCGTTACTGATCTTCCAATCGTCTTGTGCGAAGCCCGCCAGATAGTAGCTGTACCGGTCAAGCAGTTCCGTTTCACGGGTACTGAAGCCATTCACGAAGCCGAGCAAGTAGGACGCATAGCCGATGCCTGTGGCGGCGTTACCGGGAAGTCCAGTCCCGGTCGGTGAGAACGAGAAGTTCCCGCTTGTTATCGGACGGTTGATGTCCACATTAATTCCTTTGCGCACTTCACCGCCGAACTTAAGCACGTGGTTGCCTTTTATCCAGGTCCAACTATTGGTCACCTGATGCTGACGAATCGGATTCTGTGTGCGATCCATGCCCGAACCCAGGCTCGCGATCCCGGTAACGCGAATCTCGGGAAACGCATCGTTCGATACGTTCGGCAGACCAATTTTGCTCACGATCCCGCTCCCCAATCCGGCGGAATTTGCGACCCAGGTCCGATTGCTGAAGGAGTATCCTATTTCGGTAATGAGGTTTGGAGACACCGTTATGGAGTCGTTTACGTAATAGGAAGTTTCCCAACGCTTTGGTGAAAATGGCGCCTGGGGATCTCCAATATTTCCGGGGTAATTGCTAGTCCAGGAATAGGGGTCGTCGTTAAAGACGAAGCGGAAAAACAAGCGGTTTGAATCGCTGAAAACATGGTCAATTCGCGTTGTGATGTTATCTCTCGTGAACTTATTGGAACGGTTTCCCGCGAAATTCTGTGCGCCCGCGAGATTGGTCGCCAAGCGGTTTGGCGAAGGCCAGAATTCCCTGAGCGCCAGCGAAACTGGATCCAAACGACCTTGCGGTATGACATTGTTAACAAACGGCGTACGTATTGTCTTGCCATTCTTGAAAACGTTCGTCATCGGATCATAGATCGGAATCGGGCTTCCCTTGCTGTTCACCGTCCGGGAGAAATCGCCGGCCTGCTGACGCGCATCCGCAAGCGTAAGAACCTGAGTCGATCCATCGGAGCGACGTGTGCCCTCATAGCCGAAGAAAAAATGAGTGCGGTTCCGGATGATCGGGCCGCCAATAGTACCGCCGAAAAGGTTGTAACGCAGAGGCGCCTTCACCTTCTTGCCCCCCTCCGCGGGAGCGAAGAAACCAGAAGCGTCAAAGGCATCGTTGCGCAGGAACTCAAAGGCGCTCCCGTGAAATTCATTGGTTCCGCTCTTGGTTGTCGAGATGAGCACTCCGCTGGCTGATCCTCCGTATTCCGCGGCATACCCGTTCTGGACAACTTTGAACTCTTTGATCACTTCTACTGGAGGATCGATCTCCACTTGCAAGGACGCCATGCGAAGATTTTGGATATTGCCGCCGTCCAATACATACGCACTCTTGTAGGAACGACCACCGGAGATTGCAAACTGCGGTTTGGCACCCCCAGAATAGTTCACAAAGACCGTCTCCGAGGAAAGTTTGACGAGTTCAAGGGCACGTCGCCCCGCCAGGGGCATATCATTCACAGCCCTACTGTCAATGAATTGGTCCACGCCGGATTGTGTTCCTTGCAACAGGGGAGCGTCCGCGGCAACGGTTACCGTTTCAGTAACCGCACCGAGTTCCATCGTGATGTTGAGTCCCATTACCTGCGAAGTTTCGACAATCAAGCCGGTTCGCTCGTAGCGCTTGAAACCCTGCGCGGAGCAGGTAATCGAATATCGGCCCGGCTTCAGAAAGGGAAGGACATATAGGCCCACATGATTGGATGTTGCCGAGGTGGATACGCCGGTTTCCTCGTCAACCGCAATCACAGACGCACCCGGAATCACCGCTCCACCGGGATCTGCCACTGTGCCTGAGATACGACCCTGTGCCGTTTGCGCAGGAGCACTGCTTACCAGCAACCCCACAACCGTTACGAGAATGAAGAGATTCTTCCATTGAAACGTTCCCATCGCAAAGACCTCTCACAGATGCAATGTAACGATACATTAACAGAAGTTCTTCATTTCGAGTATCGAAATTAATACTCTCCGTCCGTGAATCCGTTGCATCAGCCCGAGCGACCACAGGGTTGACCAGAGTTTCATCGGGAATTTGGGGATTCGGCAATTCGGTGTCAGGACTCGACTTCCGCTCAATGCTAACCCTCTGGCGCAGAAGGAGGTACCGTGCCGCCTGTCGTCGAACAGAGCGCCAGCCCCTTACTCCAGTAGCCGAGCCGACCGGACCCTATCCCCTCTCGATCCGGCCCAGCAAAGGCCGCCGAGCGCCAGCGAGACCATGTCGCGACGGCCCCGTTTGGCCGGTGTGACGCCTCCGTGCCGCCCTCG
>JACTMJ010000022.1 GCA_014584705.1 Acidobacteriota bacterium
TCGCGGTTCCCGCCCGGCTGGATTCCATGGCCATCGCCATGCGCGATACCGAGCAGGCGTACTCCCGCTGGCTGAGTATCCGTCTTCGCCGCCGCGGTCGCGCCTGGCGGAATCGGTACTTTTCCTGTCCGCTCGATCCCGCCCACGCCGCGTATGCCATGCGCTATGTGGAGTACAATCCGGTCCGCGCCGGGATGGTGGAATCGGTTCTGGATGATCCCTGGTCGGGCGCTCGGGCGCACCGCGGGATGGAGGCATCGCCCGTGCAGCTAGACCTCAGCGGCTGGCAATTGCGCGATCCGCCGGACCAATGGGCCGAAGTGTTGGGGCTTGGCTTCCGGCACTCGGGGGACCTGGACCGTCCGCGTGAAGCCACGCGTACCGGCAGGCCCTTCGGCGCGTCCGGCTTCGTTGCGGAGTTGGAAGCGAAGCTGGAACGCACGCCGCATCCGCGAAAACGGGGCAGGAAACCCAAGGCGGAAGCGGAAGCTCCGCATCCACGGGTTACGCCAGCGGGAAAGGGTTAGGCGGCCGACGCCGGCACAATTGGGTTTTGCGTTGCCTGATGGCGAATTCCTCCATAGCCATCGCGGCACCCGCAAGAGCTGCTTGCTGGAGCAACTCTCTCCGCTTTATCCTCGAACTCCTATTCCGCCATTGTTGGCACGGGGGTGCGCCACGCGCCGGCTTTTGCCAGCGCGAACTCCGCGAATGTCATCGGCTTGCGCCCGGTGATGGCTTCGACATCTCCGGTAACGCCCGCCGCAAGACCCTGACGAACCACCGAGTAGAGACCCGCGAGATACGCGATTGCTGGTTCGGGTATGCCCTGGGCGCGGGCGCCACCCAGCATCTGTTCTTCAGTCAGCGAATGATACGCCACGGGCCGCCCCGCCGCTTCGCCGATGATCCGCGCCGCTTCCGCATGGTCGAGCGCTTCCGGTCCGGTGAGATCGAATTCTCTATTGCCGAGGGGTGCCTGAAAAGCCGCCACCACCGCTGCCGCGATGTCCTGCACGGAAATGAAACTGGTCTTGCCGTCTCCCGCCGCCAAGAAGATGGCGCCCTGTGCCTTGATGCTGCCAGACAGGAAGCCTTCCGAAAAGTTCTCCATGAAGAAGTTCGGCCGCAGGATCGTGTAGGGGACGCCGGAGTTCATCACCAGGCGCTCCACCACGCGCAACGGCGCCTGCTCGTTGTAGTTGACCCCGAAGGCCGAAATGAACACGATGTGGCGTACGCCCGCGGTTTTCGCCGCCGCAATTACCGGGGCGAGTTCGGCTGGGGCGTTCGGATCGAGCGACGGCGCCATCAGAAGCAGACCCGCGACCCCGGCCACCGCGGGTGCGATCGTCGCCGCGTCAGCATAATTCAGGCTGACCGCCTCGGCTATGGGAGTGGCCTTCTTGGGATCTCGAACGCCTTGTCGTACCGCGAAACCGGCGTTTAGCGCGGCCGCGACAATCGACTTGCCGAGCACTCCGGAAGCCCCCGTAATCAAGATGGATTGGTTCATTGCTGTCCTCAAATCGATTCTTGGATACTTGGGGACTATTGACAAGTAGGCACTTTAATGAGCGATAGTTGCCTGAGAGAAACTAGGATCCCGCGGAGATCGCTTTTCCTGGCGAGTCCCGCGGGCACACGTACACCGTGGGGTTTCACGCAGGCCGGCGCCTCGCGCTTCGTTAATGGCTAGGGCTGGTCCAATTCGGCGTGGAATCCTCGGGCGGTTTCCGATCATAGCGGACCCGCGCCGCCAACACCTGCTCGATGTTGTTTTCGGCCCAACTGCAGATGTCGGCTACCAGCCCAACGAGAGATTTCCCCAAGTCCGTTAACGAATACTCTACGCGGGGAGGAACGCTGGCATAAATCCGCCGGGTCACAATGCCGTCCCGTTCCAAGCCCCGGAGGGTGTTGGTCAGGACCTTTTGCGAGATCCCGTCCACCTCCCGCCGGATCTGAGCAAACCGCAGCGTTCCACCGGAAAGACGCTGAACGATGAGGACCGACCACTTGTCAGCGATGCGGTCCAGGACCGCCCGAGTCGGGCAGAGAGAATTGAACACATCCCAGGGCTGCTTGGTTTCCAAAAGGTGACTATCACTCATGAGGGAACCTGCTTCTCAACACGATTTAAGTATCCAGGGATTCGGGCAGGGGGTCAACTGCTAACGGCAGTAAGCGGACTGCGCTCCGGCCGCTGGGCTCGGCTACGATTCCTGGTTTCCACAAGGTAACCAACTCTCGCAAAAGTGCCTGCTTGTCACGACACCTGGGCTATCGAATAATCGTGTATCGGAGGTCAACACTTGAAAAGACTCTGCGTCTTCATTCTCATCACGGCTGGAATCGGGCTTTATGCCCAGCCGGCCGGACCAGCGCAGTTTCCGGCTGACGGCCGAGGGGGGCCGGCCGTCCCGCGTGGCCTCCCGCCCACGCACGCCAACCTGGAGTACGCTGCAGCTGACCCTCCCGGAAGTAATGGGCACAAGCTCGACCTCTACATTCCCGCGGATGCCAAGGGTCCGCTGCCGGTCGTAGTCTGGACCGCCGGCTCGGCGTGGATGGCGGACACGGGAAAAAACGGCGGCGGCCTGGTCGCGCAGCAAATCCATCCCGCTGGTTACGCCGTAGCGGGCGTTTCCATCCGGTCCACCTCCCAGACGAAGTTTCCGGGGCAGTTGCACGATATCAAGGCGGCGATCCGCTGGCTGCGGGCCAATGCCACGAAGTACAACCTCGATCCAAACCACATCGCGATCATGGGAGACAGTTCCGGAGGTTGGACGGCGGCGATGGCGGCTCTGACTGGCGATTCGCCGGAGTTGGAAGGCTCCGTCGGAACCACGGGCGTGTCCAGTAGGGTACAGGCTGCGGTGGCATTCTATCCGCCGACCAACTTCACCACGATGGACGCTTGGGGGCTGCGCAAGTGCGAAGGACCAAGGTGTCACGACTCCGCCGTTTCACCGGAGTCCCGGCTGGTCGGCTGTGCCATCCAAACGTGCCCCGAGAAGGTCCAGGCTGCCAACCCGATGCAGTACATCACGCCGGCCGATCCGCCAATCATGATTCTCCACGGAAATTCGGACCAGCTTGTCCCGCACAATCAGGGCGAACAACTCTACATGGCGCTGAACAAGGCATGCATGAACGCGATTTTCATCAGCCTGCCCAAAGCGCCGCACGGAAACTGGAACGGATTCCTCACCAACGACGCTCTGCGCGAGGCCGCGACCATGCGCTCGACATCAGACGATTGCTCAGTGGTTAATCCCACACCGTACACGCCCTCGTGGAAGACGGTGACCGACTTCCTGGACAAATACATGAGACCGTAGCGCTTCCCCGTCTCCGGCGTTCTCAGAAATGTTTGGGATTCTGGCAGACTCTATGGTCAAGAAATGGCGGCGGGACGACTTCCCTTCCTGGATTCGAACTCCACTCTAGCCGCGATCTTTCACCAGACCTATAACAAAAAGCCGTCCAATCTGGCATAAACCTTTGTGTCAGCAATCGTTTAGGGCCAAGAGAGACGGCTTTTGCTATGACGCAGTGTATTCAGCCGAGTTCGAGTTTGCATCCCATTGTTGTCGCCTGGTGGTAGCTAATTTCGAAGGGGGCACCCGCACCTCTGATGAGGGCCTTTTGCTGTTGCGTGAGGTAGCTTCGAAGTTGGGGATCTTCCGACGTTTGGCCCAGCGCTTCACCGACTTCCGCTCGCGGGACCGTTGCGAGCATGGCGTCGATGAGATGCTCCCGCAGCGGGCGCTCTCGCTGGCGATGGGCTATGAGGATCTCAACGATCACGATCCGTTGCGGCACGATCCGCTGCTGTCGCTAGCGGCGGGCAAGCGGGATGCGGAGGCGCTGGCCAGCAAGAGCACGCTCCGCCGGCTGGAAGGCGCCCGCAAGGAAGGCTGCGCCGAGGACCGCTGCAAGCGCATCGGCTACAACCAGGAAGCGATCGACCGCTTGCTGGTGGAGTTGTTTCTCCAGGCCCGCAGAGCGGCGCGCGCGTTCACCGAGTTTGGCTATCGCACATGCAAGAGCTGGCCGCGCAGGCGGCGCGTGGTCGCCAAAGCCGAACAGATTCAGGGCAAGGACAACCCTCGCTATGTGGTCACCTCGCTCGCGGCCGGAGCATGGAAGCCTCGGGCGCTTTACGAGCAACCCGATTGCGTGCGGGGCGAGATGGAGAACCGCATCAAAGAGCAGCTGAGCCTGTTTGCGGGCCGGGTGAGCGCGGCCATCATGCGGGCCAACCAGCTGCAGCTGTATCTGTCGGCGATGGCCTACACGCTGATCGAAACCTCAGGCGCACGGCGCTCGCGGGAACAGAATTGGCACGGGCGCAGGCAACGACGATCCAGCCGCGGCTGTAGAAAATCGGCGCGCAGTTGAAACTCAGCGCGCGTCGCTTTGCGGTGATCATGCCCGCCAGCTATCCGCTGCAAGGGCTCTTTCAGCAGGTGTGGACAGCGCTGAGGTGCTGAAGCCACAAAACGGCGATTCAAGACAAACACAGTTTACGATTCGCGATCTTGCGGCTTCGGAACAGTGTGTCTGAAGAGCGAACCAGGAGCCGGGAAACCGCCCCCACGAGGCCGGACACGGCCAGGAAATGGGCACCGCCGCCAACCATCCAGCCTCTGCTAACGGATAATCCTCGCTGCCCCCCGAGCGGCGTCAAAAACCACCCGGCGAGGCGACTGGTGAAATATGGTGGCTAGAGGTGAGCAGATCCAGCGGTATGTAATGCCCGGACAATGACTGCAAGCCGCTGACGCGACGGCTCGATGCCAGTAGCCGAGGCAATGGATTGAAAAGCAAGAGCCGTGGAACCCGCCACTGAAATGCGGATGCGGGGAGTGCGCATCTCGTGCAGGGAAGGAATGGCCCGTGGTATCGGACCTACTTCCGGAGGGTCATTCTTCCGACGATGTTTGCGCCGAGGACGGCGGAGGCGCAGAGACCGCCGCCGAAGAGCGCTCCGGTGACGCCGAGCATGGCGACATCCTGGCCTGTGAGGAAGAGTCCCGGTATGGGCGTTCGGGGACGGAGGGCGCGGAGGCGGAAACGCGCGGGCGTGGCGGCAAGGCCGTACGCTTCCCCGGACGGGTAGTTCATGAAATGGCGCGTCGACAGCGGGGTGGACAACTCGGCGATCTCGATGCGCCCCCGGAGCCCGGGAACGTGTTGCTCCACGATGGCGCGAAGGCGCTCCGCGAGGAGAGACTTGAACTGCTCATAGCTCTCGCCGCGACGTTTCCATTTCGAGCCTTCCCAGCGTGAGAACAGATGATATGGGACCGGAACCACCGCTTCGATCGTGCTATGGCCGGGATGGCGCGCTTCGAATGCAGGATCCTTCGCCGAAGGGAAGGAGAGGAACACCAGGGGGAATGGCGCGCCGGGATCTTCCAGGAAGCGGGCGAGGTTGGCGTCGTGATCCGCTGAAGGATGAATCCATAGATTCGTGCCCTCGATGCCAAGTTCAGCGGAGGCGCCCCGTGCGCCGATATAGAGCGCGATATGGGCCATGGAGGGCGGCAGTGCGCGGATGGCTTGTGCGATGGCGACGGTTGCCGGGGTGCCCGCGGGGAGCAGCCGCTCGAAGGTATTCGACGCGCCGGCATTGCTGATCACCACCGGCGCGCGGAACTCGCGGCCATCCGCCATTCGAACGCCGGCCGCACGCCCGCGCTCGAGGACGATACGCTCCACTTCCGCGCTTATGAGCACGCATCCCCCATTCTCTTCGATGCGGGGCGTAATCGCTTCCGCAATGCGGCGAGCGCCGCCGACGGGGTAGTATCCGCCGCCGATGTAGTGTGATGCGACGGTTGCATGGACGGCGAAACTGCTCCGCGCGGGAGGCAAGCCGTAGTCTCCCCACTGCGCCGTGAGGGTTCCGATGAGTTCGCGATTGGAGGTGTATGCGCGGAGAACTTCGGCAGTGGTCTTGCCCGACCAGCGGAGAAACGGCATCCGCATGACGCCTCCAAGCACCGCCGCGATCGGCGCGGGCAGAGCCTTCTCCGCGTAATAGCTCGAGGCGCGGCGGATGCAGGCGTCCATTGCTCCGAAGATGCCATCGATTCCTTTGGCTTCCCGTGGGAACCTCTCCAGGAACGCTTCTCGCAACGGACCCTTACCGGTAACGAAATCGAAGGGCTTGCCGGAAATGAGCGCGCGATCATAGACATCCGGCATGCGCGCCCAGGAGAGCGATCCGTCCGTGATGTGATCAAAGGCGGCGCGTTCGGGCGACGCCGCGTCGCCGGCCTGGCCGATGTAGTGGACGCCGGGATCCCAATCGTAACCCGGGCGGTGGAAGCTATGGGTGTAGCCACCGGCGGTGTAATGGCGCTCGAGAACGAGCACGCGCTTCCCGCCGTGGCGGCCGAGGAGCGCGGCCGCCGAGAGCCCGCCGATACCGGAGCCGATCACAATGGCGTCCCATGCGTCCGCCACGCGGGTCTGTTTGTAAGAGCGGAAGGCCGCCGGCTTCATACGCAATGTTGCTACTGTCAACATCGTACAGGCAGATGTTGCTCGTGTCAACATGCATCTGCTACAAAGAGGGTGTGGCAAAGGATTCCGCGGCGGCGAAGCGCACGTACCATCACGGAGATCTGAAGCGGACGCTGCTTGAGGCGGCGCTTGAGGTGATCCGCGACGTGGGCCACCAATCCTTCACGCTGCGCGAAGTGGCACGCAGGGCGGGAGTGTCCCACAACGCGCCGTATCGTCATTTCCGGGACAAGGAGCATCTGCTTGCGACGGTGGCGGCACAGGGATTTGAGCGGCTGGAGCAGTATATGGCGGATGCGGCGCGGCCGGGCCGAACGGCGATGGAGCGGCTGCACGGCAGCGGGCGCGGATACGTGGCGTTCGCGTTGGCGCATCCGGAACATTTCGCGGTGATGTTCGAGAGGACCACGCAGGTTTCCGAAGACGAGATCGCCCGCACGGCCGGCATGCATGCATTTCAGGCCCTGGTTGCACACGTGACCGCCTGTCAGGCGGACGGCACGATGCCGCCAGGGGATCCGCTACCGATGGCGCTGGTGGCGTGGTCCGCGGTGCATGGCATCGCCAAACTGGCGATCGCGAAGAATCTCCCGTTTGGCTCCGTCGAAGAGATTATTGCTTTCACCCGCGTGATGACGGACGTGATCGAGCGGGGCGCATCCGCGTTCGGCAAGCGACGCCGGCGGCGGTAGCCAAAACTGGCGGTGTTGATTGCACGCGGGGTTGGCCTTCGCGAACGGGAGGAACGATGGGTTCGCGCGACGAGATTTCGGGGACGAAGCCGGCATGACCCCGCCCGCTTTCGGCCCGATGGAGGCCGATGCACCCGCTGACGCATCCGGAAGCGGGAGTGCAATCGCCCCCGTTGCGTCACCCGTCGCGCGGAACGGTCTCAGGAACACTCGAACTGAGACCGTTTCGCCATTCCTATTGCCTTGGGCCTCGCGAGATCGGCTGTGGACGTCGCGGACTTGCGGTTTCCGCACCAAGCCGGGTTCTTGCATTGACGAGTGACCCGCCGTTGCGAGGCCACAGCCCTGATCGGGGCTCGGAGGGGTAAATGGAAACCTCGTTTTCCCGCAAACGCACGGTAATGGACTCAAAGTACAAGCCGGTAAGCCCTTCGTACGCGGAATCCGTGCCGACGATCAGCCACAGCTGCGCGCGGTCGTCCGTAAAGACCGGCCATCCGTGCTCGTAGTTCTTCCACATGCGAACATAGCGAGCGTTCCCGGAGTCACAAGGATCGCCGTTTGCGATGTTGCTCACGATGCCCGCGTCGCGCCCGCCGACCGCTTGATGGCCTTTGTCGAGTTGCAACTCCAGGTGCTGCCCGCTCGCCAATACGGAGACTGGTTCATCCGCGCTGGCCCCCGCCTTGAGGTAGACTCCTTCGCCGGGAGCACCGCCGACCCCGAAACAACCGGTTTGCGCATTCGATGCAAGGGTAATCTCGGCGGACAGACTGTAGCTCTGGTTCGGCTTCAGCCCATCGGCGAGGAATAGCCCCTTCTTGAGGAACATGAACATGTCATCAGACCGGTTCATGCTCTGGAGGAAGAAACCCTGCTGCTCATCCCCGGCCAGTCCGTCTGGAAGGACGCGAGATTCTCCAAGAAAATGCATGTCGCCATTCATCAGTCCGTAGTCTGAGAAGCCAGCCAGCCAGCCGGAGGCACCATGGCTGAAGGTGTAGTGAAACAGCAGTTCTTTGGGTTTCGGGAGGATGGTCCGGTCGCCGACTCTCGCGTATGCGAGCAGGTAAGTGGTTGCCCCGCGGATGTTATCCATCGTGCGCCGCAATAACCCGACTCCGGATTCGTACTGCTCCTCCACGAGACCCGCATCCCGGCATGAACCCGGCGCGTAATTCAGGTTGAGTAGACCGGGCAGCCCCGGCTTCCCCTCGGCGGGACGCGCCTCCTGTGTACATCCGCTCAGCGAAGTCTCGTAGGCGGGAGCGTTCAGCCCAAGGTGCGCCATCTTCTCCTCGTCCCCGGTCCACGTGTTGCGAACGAGAATCTCCCCTTCCGCGGTTTGACGGACCCAAACATCACTCGGCGCATAGCCTGACACCAGATAGTAGGTGAACTCACCCATCAATCTGCTTCGATGCACCTGGATGTTTAGAATTTCCCCTGAGCCGTCTTCCGCTTCCAGAACCCACTGATTTCCCGGTTGCAGTGGGAAGAAGTCCGGGCTGGGGACCTGCGCCCCCAGCGACCACACGAGAACAGACAGACCGGGTAGCAGCATAGAAAGCCTCTTCATTGAGCTCCTCACAGTTCATTCACCTCGAGCTGCGTCGTCGCGTACTTCCACGCCTCCTTGAACTCGTTGTTCACCCATTCGGCACTCTCCGATTTGCCCTGCGCCTTCAGCGATTCGAGCAAGCCGAAAAGAGAGCGGCCATTGCGAGGATGCAGTTCGAGATCCTTCCGGAATACGGCCTCCGCTTCCGCTGGCTTTCCTTCGCGCAGCAGCGCGCCTCCGAGCGCCTCGCGAACCGGATAGTGCCATTCGGGCGGCTCCATGTAGCTCAGCTTGTCCTGAAGCTCCGTGGCCATCCTGAAGTGGGCGATTTCCTCGTCGTCGCGATTCTCAGCCCTCGCGATCCGCGCGTCCAAATCCGCTTCGGCGATGGCAAGCACGCTTCGGACGTGGTTGATCATCAGCTTGTCGGTCTCAGGCACCTTCGCGACGATCGCGCCAAGGCGCTCGCGCTCCGCCTGCGCATCGGGGATGTTCCCCAGGCCCGCGAATGCCAGACCGCGCGCGTAGCGGTACATGGCTTGCAGGTAGGGAGTCTTCTCTTTGGGCGCCGGCTCCGCCAGCATTTCTTTCCACTTACCGAAGCGCGTAAGCGTGAGCCATTCGAAGGTGCCGTATGGCGCGAGCATGGGCATGCCATCAATGGAACCGTCTACGTTCTTGTTCAGACGGCGGGCATAATCCATCGCTTCGTCGAACCTGCCCTGCATCGCCCGCACGTAGGAGACGAAATGCAGGTTGTGCGAGTAATACATCAGCGGATAAACGCCCTTCGCGCCGGAGCGTTCGATGTACTTGCGGTCCACTTCCGATGCAATCTCGTTCACCTCCGCGGAGCTTTGAAAATCGCCGAGGCGCAGGAAGATATGCGACGGCATGTGTACCATGTGGCCCGCTCCCGGCATCAGAGATCCCAGCCGCATGGCGCTTGGCAGCGCGCGCTCCGGGTTCTTCGAAGCTTCCACGGCGTGAATGTAATAGTGGTTCGCGCCGGGATGGGTCGGGTCCCTCCGCAGCACGCCTTCCAGCACCGAAAGGATCTCGAGGGTGCCTTCCGCGGGCTCCCCATCCGCGCTCCAGAGTTGCCAGGGCCGCAGATTCATCATCGCTTCCGCATAGAGCGTCGCGGCGTCCAGGTCGTCCGGATACCGCTGCGTCACCTCTTTCATTGCATCCTTGTAGTGAATGGCGAGTTGCATGCGGTCCGCCGTGGGGTCTTTGGAATAGCGCTGGACCAGTGCCGCCACGTAAGCCCGTTCATTCGCGGGAGCGTCCTTCGCGAGGCTGGTTGCCTTTTCGATCGCGATCCAGGCCTTCTCCTCGCGTTCCGGCATGGGGGGCATGTTGTAGTTCGGCCCCAGCGCAAGCGCGATTCCCCAGTGCGGCATTGGCGAATGTGGGTCGAGTTCGGCCGCGCGAGCGAAAAGCCGCGCCGCTTCGTCGTGGTTGAAGCCAAAGGTCAGCGCCAGGCCCTGGTCAAAGAACTTCTGTGCCATCTCGGACTTGGTTGAGATTGGATGGCGATGATCGCCAAGCCCCTCGAGTAGTACGGCTGGCTTGCCGGCGGTGCTCTCATGGTGCGAGTGTTGCGCGAAGGCGAAGGCCGCCGCGAGGAACAGAGCGAATACGATGCGTTTCATGCCACAAGAGCGTGCACCTCAAGGACCAAACGCAGAAGATCACCGAGTTTCCGTATCTGATTGATATTGTTTGGAAAGCGAAAGCACAACGAAGTCAATGAGACGCTCACGGTGCTGAAATATCCGCATAACGCTGATATTTCAGCACACTCGCCTCAATTCCGCTTCGCCTTCGGCGTCTCGATGCCCAGCTTTCGCATGCGAGACCAGAGCGTGGAACGGTTGATTCCCAGCAACTCCGCCGCCCCGAAAGGTCCGGCAAGCATGCCATCGGTTCGCTTGAGAGCCTCAACGATCAGATCTCTCTCCGCCACTTCCAGCGTAGGCAGAGTTTCGCGAGGGTCCGACCGCACGGCGGCTTCCGCCGGCAGAGCAATGTGTTCGAGACGCATTGTGTTTCCCTGACAGAGAATCACGGCCCGTTCCACCAGATTGGCCAGCTCCCTCACGTTGCCCGGCCAGTCGTATTCCTTCAGCCGATCATTCACGGCGGGGCTGATACTGTCAACGCGCTTCCCCATGCGCTCGGCGAACTTCCTGGCGAAGTAGGCGGCCAGCAGCGGAATGTCTTCCCGGCGCTGCCGCAGAGGTGGCACGAAGATCGGGAAGACATGGAGCCTGTAGAAGAGGTCGGCCCGGAAAGTGCCCCGTTTAATCTCCTCGGCGAGATCCCGGTTCGTGGCGGCGATGACGCGAACATCCACCTGGATGCTCTGGCTGCCTCCCACGCGCTCGAACTCCTGTTCCTGCAGTACTCTCAGCAGTTTCGATTGCGTATCCAGCGGCACTTCACCGATCTCATCCAGGAAAATCGTTCCGCGGTTCGCCAGTTCGAAACGGCCCTTCTTCTGCATCAGCGCGCCGGTAAATGCGCCCCGTTCATGTCCAAAGAGTTCGCTCTCCACGAGACCGGCGGGCAACGCCCCGCAGTTGACCTTGATCATCGTGTTCGAACGTCGCCGGCTGCGGTTGTGGACCGCGCGGGCGATTAACTCCTTGCCGGTTCCGGTTTCCCCCAGCAGCAGAACAGTGGAGTCCGTATCGGCGACCATCTCAATGTTCCGGAACACGTCCCGCATCGCTTCCGACGCGCCGACGATCTCCTCGAAGTCGTACTCGCGCTGGATTGCTTCCCGCAGGTAGACATTCTGCCGTCGCAACTGGTCCAGCCGCTCTTCGGCTTTCTTTTTTTCGTTCACGTCACGAAGGAAAATGGTGAAGAGCATGGCACCGGAGAGTCTGGCTCGCGAGACCGAGATTTCGGCGGGAAACGCTTCGCCGTCGAATCGCCGCGCGCAGTGGCCTTCCGGCACCCAGAGAGGCTCCCGCCGCCCATCCGCCATGTACGTCCGCAGAAAGGATTGCAACTCCTCCGTCAGCAGCGCATTCACCGGCTTGCCAACCGCCTGCACCTGCGTGCATCGGAGCATTCGCTCCGCGGCGCCGTTCAGCATGGAGATGACGCCGTTCCGGTCAATCACGATGATCGCGTCCATCGCCGTTTGAAAGATGCCCGAGAGCCGTTCTTCGCTATCTCGCAGGCGGGAATTGATGCTGGACAGTTCGGCCGTTCGCTCCGCAACCCGGTTCTCGAGTTCCGACGCATGCGCGGCGATCCTCTGATTCAGTTCCCGCAATGCGTCGTCAGCAAGCTTGCGCTCCGTAATGTCTCGCTGGATGCCGAAGTGTCCGGTGACGCGCCCCTCGCCGTCATAGAAGCAGATGTAGTCGCCCTCCACCCACATTCGGCTTCCGTCCGATCTGCGCTCATCGCTCTCTACGTGCAGTCTGCCCGCATTCAGCATCTCGCGCCAAAGCTTCCTGCCCTCTTCCGGGGCGTGCGCGAACAGCATCCGCGGCGTCGACCCGATGATCTCCTCGGGCGCAACCTGGTATTGATGAAGGAGAGCGTCATTCACCTTCACGACCCGCTCATGATCGAGCACATACTCCAGGGTTCTCTCCTTGTCGACGCTGTCATCCCAGCGAACGGGTTCGTCCAGCATCATGAAGAAGAATCCGTCGAGCGATTGCGAGAAGAACAATTGCAGCTGCGCAAGGGATTTCTCGTGCTCGGTTTCCGCCCGGCGTCGCCGGGCCGTCTCGAGCGCCAGTGCCGTCAGGTCCGCGACGGAGGCCGCGAAGCTTCGCTCCTCCGGATTCCACTGTCGCTGTTCCCCGGTATGTTCGTGGCAAAGCACACCCACGGTTCCGCCATTCCAATGGATCGGCACATCAAGAATCGACGTTGTGTTGGCAAGCGTGGCAAGACCGGGCGGCAGCTCCGAAGTGAGCGGGTGCGTATGCACGTCCTCCACGGCAATGGCGCGGGTCTGTTCGAGGGCTTCAAAGTACTTCGGATATCGCCCAACCTCCAGGCGCAGCTCCAGCGGGTGCGGAAGACGTTCCCGGTCGAAGGAGTGTGCGCAGCGGAGTTCCCGGCGTCCTTCCTCGAACAGCCATACACTGACGCGGGCGGCCTGCAGGATTGAAGCCGAGACTCCGGTCAGATGTTGCAGCCGCTCGGGAAGGGTCCCAAATTCAGATGTGGCCAACTCGACCAGCGCCGCCTGGAACTGCGCCGACTGAAACTGTGCGCGCCGGAACCGGTTCCTGGTCTCGTTGCGATCCGCATCGGCGCGGCCCACCGCCACAAGGCCATCCCGGCTTCGAAGCGCGGTGAATCGTATCTCCAGGAGGGCAGACATCAGATCCGCACGAATGAACTCCAGATCGGATAACTCGTCGAAAGAGTTCCCGTCCCGCGCGTGCGCGATAGCCCGCTCTGCGACCTCGGCCGATGCCGGAGTGAGCAGGGAGAAGAGGGAGCAACCCGTCAATAAGGACCGGGGCCGCCCCAGTACATTTGCCGCTGCCTCATTCGCCCACAGAACCACGCCGTCCGAGGTCAGCCGGAAAACAACGTCACCCAGCGCGTCCGCGGCGCTCTCGAACTGCAGCCCGGTATCCATCATCCCCAGATCTCAATTTCGCCCCAGCGAAAACTCCGCCTCCGCCCGCGACAACCCCTCCGCGCGAGGAGCGGAATTCTTCGTTCATCCTGCTTCGGTCGATTGTGACAGACCTTTCGCGGCGAGAAAAGCACCTGGTCAGATCGAGCACGTAGGCGCGGACATTCGGGAGGCGTCGAGGGAGCCGGGCGCTATTCGAGTTCGAGGTGCTCTTCGCGGATCACAGTTGCTGCCTCCCGCTGGGAGAGCCGGATTCCCGTTACCTGACCGTTAGCGCGAATGGAGTGCTCGCGGAAGCGCCCGCCGTAATGACGACGGGATGTTCGCCGGGCGGCAAATCCGGGATTCGGATATTGGCTTGCGCCAGGCCGGCGAAGCCGGGGCTGAGCCCCAGATACTCGAGATTCGCGGCCTTCCCTCCAATCGTTGCGCTGCTCCCCGCGCTCGCCACGGACAAGGGATCGGTAATTGCGCCCGCGCCGGTTGGCAAATCCGGCTCCACCTCGCCGATGCCCGTCAAGTACACCACGACATACTCTCCGGGAGAAACGCCCCGGCCGGGAAGATTCTGAGATCCATCCGGGTTGATCGCAATTCCGCGGCCATTCTCATCCCGAAAGGCGTCTGGGGCTGTCGCTTCGACGTTGACGGGAACAGACGTGCTGCCTCCGTTGCGATTGAAGAAGCGCGCAATTCGAGATCCCGGTTCCACCCCGAAGGGAACTTGCGCATTCACCTGCAGAGGGCTCGCGAAAATGAGCGGAGCCACCTTGCCATCCACACAGGCCACTGCCCCGCCCAGTTCCGCCGGCAACGGCAGACGCGACGCCGCTTTCTGTTCGTTCGAAACGTCCGTTCCAAAGATACTGATCAATGAGCCAGGCGCGATGCGTTGCAGGAACGATCCCGCGTGGACAATCCCGTTTGCGGGCACCTGAGGCACCGGCGCGGGGTTAGCGGAGGCCGGAGGCAGCCAGAAGTGAGGCAAGCCGCTCTGGCCGAGGACAATCAAATGAGGACCGGCAAGCGCCATCGCACTCGGGGCAAGGGTGCTCACAGCGGGAACATAGAGTGCACCAGAACAGGAGGAGGGGGCACCGGCATCGCCATTCAACGCCACATCCTTGACGGTGAAATCCGGATCGATGCGGCGGACCCTTGCCCTGGACTTGTCGTAAAAGTAGATGTAGTCCCCTTGAACGGCGAAGGCGGCCAGGTTGAGATACTGCTTGCGGGCATCGGAGCTGGTGCTGCTCGCGCTCGTGGGGGAAGTTCCACCCAGGTGCCTGAGAGTGCCATTCCGCTCGATGCGGAAGAGGCGGGAGTCTTGCTGAAAGACGATTCGATCCTGCTCATCCACCTGGATTTGATCCGCTCCAAAGAGGGAGGCCTCGCTGGCGAGTACACCGTCCGCGGGAGACTTGGATCCTCCTCCGGCAACTCTCCGCAAGACACTGCCCGAAACCCTCCAGATACTGCCAGACTGAGCAAACAGCAGCGTGCCATCGGATTTTGACGCAATCTCTCCCATGACCTTCGCATCGGAAACATTCATGCCCTCCGTAATCGTGAGCGAAGTCCCGCTTCCGGCACGACCCACCACCGTCTGGATGACTCCGTTCGTGTCGATACGGCGAATGACATCGTTCAGTCCGTCGCGGAAATAGATTGCACCATCCGGCGTCACGGTGATCGATTCAACGAGGCTGAGGCTTGCCGATGTGGCGGCTCCGCCATCTCCGGTGTACCCGAGCTTCCCGTTTCCGGCAACCACGACGGCGTGGCCGGCCGCGTCAATCGCGTATATATACGTGAGCTGGCCGGCATATAGAACACCGTTGTGATGGGCGAGGGAATTGGCAATGCCAGCGGCGGAACGAAGATCCGTGGGGTACTCTCCCAGATAGACACCCGGCCCGTCCGGTTGATCCGACACCTCGAGGGTGGCGTTCAGAACGATCTTGTCGTTGGCCGCTCCGCTGACCGGAATCGTCGCCTGCAAGGAATGGTTGCCCGCTCCGAGATCTTTCGCAATACGCTTCAGCTCGAGCGTGGGTTCAAGCTGGCCTTCTTCACTTCCGGATTTCAGAACAGCGACAGCGATGGCCTGTGCATTTGTTTGCGGAGTGCCCACCACAAAGTTGTCGGCTGATCCGCCTTCCGCGGCGACGACGCTTGCGGATCTGTGCAGCAAACTCGTATCCCCGAGCAAGACTCTTGCGTCTGGCAGGGTAGTATTCAGTACGGCCGATGGGGTATACGTGCCCGCGAGCGGAGTCCACTGGGTTGACGGCACGGAGAGGGAAGCCAATCCGCCCCCATTGGCTGGCAGCACAGTAGCAAGCAGCTTTCCCGGAGTGCCGGACGCAAAACTCACGGTGTCCGTGCTGAGCTTCATCACATTCGGGGTGTTCCCCAGATTTCGGGTTACGGCCGAGAATGTAGCCCCGTTATCCGAACTGTGGTAAACGGCGAGGGCGCAGCAGTCTCCGGCAATTGCCTCCGCCGGGTTGCTTCGGCTGAATTGCACGCCGATGTTGTTTCCGGCGCGCACTTGCTGCCAGGTAGCCCCCCCGTTTACGGAACGGAAGATGCCATTTGCGGTGGGATTTGGTCCGCTCATTGTGGCGAGCATCAAGTTCGGGTTGCCCGGCGAGATCGCCAATCCGGCAATACCGTCGAGGGAGCCGGTTGTATTCCGAATGGTTCCAACGGTCGTCCAACTTTGGCCCCCGTTGGCCGAGCGATGGACTGACCCATTACTTGCTTGATACACGGTCTCGGAACTTGCCGGAGACACTGCGCGGATCAAGCCCTCGCCCTTATAGCTCCAAGTACTGCCGCCGTTGTCGCTGCGGTAGATGCGAGATGCGCCGTTGAGGGTTGTATTGGCATAGAGTACAGAGCCATTCGAGGGCGCCACAAGAATTGCTTCCAGCTTGCAGCCCGCCGCGAAGGAGGTCTCGTCCACAATTCTTTCCCAGTGCGCGCCGCGGTCATGCGAGCGCCACGCGCCAGCTAGATTCCCCGCGATCTCGCCGCGAACGTAGGCGTAGATTGTCGACGGGTTCGCGTAGTCGAATAGGACCGGCTGAAACGAAGGCTGCTGTTCACCAAGCGGATAGACCGGGATCTGTACCCAGGTTTGACCTGAATTGTCGCTTCTCAGGATGCCGCCCACCGAACTGGCATAAAGCACTCCCGGACTGCTCGGGTCTGACACAACTCCGTTCAGTTTGGCATCAAAGCGGATCGGCTGTGCCGAGGCGGGAAAGGGCAAGACCTGAGTTGTCCCGTAGAGAATGAGTGCCAGAAGAAAACAACGAAAGCCCGTTAGCTTCATTCAATTTCTCCAGGTGGTAGTGTTTCCAGATCAGATTGTCGTAGCATCGTTGCGAACAAACAGAGCCAGGCATGTTCTCCGCTTGGGGACTTCTCAGTCCCATTCGAAAGTACCGGTCACTCCCCCTCGCCCGTTGCCAATTCCAGTTGTATTTCGGAGCTCTCCACCACGCGTTGCACTTCTGCTGCATCCTGCTCTGGAGCCGCGGGAAGGGACTTGCTGGTGCGCAAGGATGTTCCATGAAACCGAAGCCGTACGTCACCGAGAATTTGCTGGCCATTGCCCGGCTGGCCTGACACGCTGCGCCGCCCGCGCAAGAAAAGCGCCACGCCTAACGAGCGGGACGCCTCAAAGCGGCAAGAGAGAGCACACAGACTGGTGAAACCCGTTTCCCGCGGCGGTCTCCGCAGCGCGGGCGCGAAGACCGTACAAGGGGAGAATCCTCACGACGGTCAGGCACGGATTGCCCGATAAGGAAAGTGGGAATTGAGGAGATGGGTTGACGGTTTTGCCTGCCCTCTGTTTTTCCGGTAAGGGATCGCTTGCCGGAGCAGGGCCGGTGGAGAGCGGGTGGAGCGGACGGGCTCTTCGGCGCCAATCCGGATGCGGCGGGCGTGGCCGCCGGGGAGTCGCACCGCCAAATTGGGCGGATGCTCCATGGACTCGCTTGCGCGAGGCTGATTTGTTCGCGGCGCGCGGCCCCTGGCCTGACGCCCAGGGGTGGCGTCTGTCGCCCGTTGGGCTTTCGGCGCGGGGTTTGCCTGGCTTCAGCCGACGAACTCGCGCGGCGGGGTGATGCCGCAACGGAATCTATGGTTCCCGCGGGACCACACTCCCAACGCGCGGAGGCGGTGAACCGCAATGCAGGCCCGGGACAACGAGGGTGAGTCACGGGTGGAGTGGCGGATTCGGACTCGTTCGGAGGACTACCAGCCCGCCTTTCGCTTTTCTCGCTCGGCCAGTGTTTCGTGCAGTAGCGATTTGATGTACGTCTGATATGGAAGTCCCTTGGCTTCAGCCTGCTTTCGGGCCAAGGCCAAGTCCGCGGCGGGAATCCGCAGCGAGACCACCGGAGATGCCGTTTTTTTGGACGCGGCTATCCGCTCCCGCAACTTCGCCTTGGTCAACACTTGAGCGTCTCCGCTTTTCACGGCCGCGAGCAGGTCTTTCCCATGCCGGTTGCGGTTCTCATGCCACCACGCCGCCTCTTGCGCCTCGGTGGCGAAGGCCGGCACGACGCGCTTCGTCTTTTTCTCCAACTGCTTCTTCATTTGAGTCTCTCCAGAAACGCCTTCCGGTCGGATACGCTAGCCGCAAAGGCGGTAATGGCACGCACCCTGCCATTGCGGATCGTCCACGCCACCGACAACAAGCGACCGCGATTCGTAAGGCCAACAGAGCGGTACCGCTCCTCGCCGTCGACCAGACCGAAAGCCAAGTCGATAGGATCGTTGCTCAACACCTGCTCGAACTCCGCCGAGGAGATTTTGTGGGCGGCGAGGTGCTTCCGATTCTCGTCATCCCAATCAAACTCGATTCCGCTGGCCACCGCCAATAGTGTATCGCAACGTATATACGTTCGCGCCAGAGGCTAGTTTTCGGATCGGCACGAACGCCATGTAGGCGCGGCGAGTCTTCGGGACTTGAATGCGCCGTACGCCCGATTGGGCCGACTCCTTGCCAGGAAGCGCTCGGTTGCGGCCGGATGACGCCGTTCGATAGCGCGATGAGGCGATGCGCGCGTCTTAATGCAGAACGGGCTTCGGAGCGCGGTCTTGCGTTCCGCGCGCCGAAGCCCGTTTAGGAGAGGGTGAGGCTATCTACGCTTTCGGGGCGGTGGCTTCCCATATATCGCCCTGGCGGAGGAGGCTGTCGAGGTTGCCGGGCTTGCGGGCGGCGGCGCGGGCTTCCTCAATCTGCCGGTGAACGCCGGCGTCGTAGGATTCCTGTTCCACCGCGCGGAAGACGCCGATGGGCACGGGGAATTCGGGTTGCCGCAACTGGCTGAGGAGGTAGGAAAGCGACGGGTTGGTCTCGTCGTGGCGCAGAAGCTCCTGTGCGGGCTCCGCGCCTTCTTCCACAGCGACATTCTCCGGCAGGAAGTTCCGCAACTGGATGCCTCGGTTGCGATCCCGGCCGAAGAGCAGCGGCTGGCCGTGCTCCAGTTCGAGGGTGTTGTCCGGCCGTTCCTTGCGGTCCTGCACGCTGGCGAACGCGCCGTCATTGAAGATCGGGCAGTTCTGGAGAATCTCAATGAAGGCCGTGCCCCGGTGGCTGGCGGCGCGGGTGAGCACGTTGCGGAGGTGTTCCCCGTAAACGTCGATCGAACGCGCGACAAACGTGGCTCCGGAGGCCAGGGCGTAGGCGATGGGATCCACCGGCTGATCGACCGAGCCATAGGGCGAGGTCTTGGTTTTCTTGCCCGCCTCCGAGGTGGGCGAATACTGCCCTTTGGTGAGGCCGTAGATACGGTTGTTGAAGAGCAGGATCTTGATATCGACGTTGCGGCGCAAAGCATGCAGCAGATGGTTGCCGCCAATCGAAAGGGCGTCACCGTCGCCGGTGGCCACCCACACGGAAAGATCGGGGCGCGTCACCTTGATGCCGGTGGCAATGGCGGGCGCGCGTCCGTGAATGGTATGGAAACCGAAGGTGTTGACGTAATAGGGAAGCCGGCTGGAGCAACCGATCCCGGAGATCATCACGAAGTTCTCGCGCGGGATGCCGAGACCGGCAAACACCTTCTGCACGGCATCAAGGATGGCGTAGTCACCGCAGCCGGGGCACCAGCGGATGGTTTGGTCGGAAACAAAATCGCGCTTGGTATATACCGGCGGCGCGGGAGCATCGCCGTTCACGGTGAGAGTGCTCATTGCGGATCTCCTTCCAGGGCGCGGTCAATCGCGTCCAGAATCTCGGTGCTGCGGAACGGCTGGCCCTGCACCTTGCTGTAACGGATGGTGTTGCGAAGATACCTGGCGCGAAGCACCATATCCAATTGCCCGAGGTTCAGTTCGGCCACGAGGACGCGGCTGAAACGGGCCAGGACGTCGCCCAGGTTCTCCGGCAGCGGGTTCAGATGTCGCAGATGCAGGTGAGAGACACGGAGGCCGCGGGACCGCGCCTGATTCACGGCGGTGCGCAGCGCGCCGAAGGTGCCGCCCCAGCCCACGACGAGCAGATCGCCCGAAGAATCGCCGAAGGGCTCCGCGGGCGCGAAATCGCGGGCGACGCGGGCCACCTTCTCCGCGCGGAGGCCCACCATTTCCTCATGTACCTGGGGATCGTAGGAAATGTTGCCGGTGATGTTGCTGTGCTCGAGGCCGCCCACGCGGTGTTCGAGGCCGGGCGTGCCGGGAACCGCCCAGGGGCGGGCCAGGGTTTCGGGATCGCGGCTGAAGGGGTGGAAGGTTTCCGGGTCCACGTGGTGGTGGACGGAAATCGCCGGCAGATCGCTCTCCAGCGGTACGAGCCAGGGCTCCGAGCCGTTAGCGATATAGCCGTCGGAGAGCACGAAAACGGGTGTCATGTGGGTGACCGCGATGCGAACGGCTTCGAACGCAACGTCGAAGCAATCCGCGGCGCTTTGCGGTGCGAGCACCACCACCGGGCACTCGCCGTTGCGTCCGCAGAGCGCCTGCAGCAGGTCCGCTTGTTCGGTCTTGGTGGGCAACCCGGTGGACGGCCCGCCACGCTGCACGTTGACGATTACCAGCGGAAGTTCCGTCATCACGGCCAGGCCGATGCCTTCGCTCTTGAGCGCGACGCCGGGTCCGCTCGTGGTGGTGAGCCCGATCGCCCCGGCGAACGAAGCGCCGATGGCCGCGCAGACAGCGGCGATTTCATCTTCCGCCTGAAAGGTGATGACGCCTTGCGGTTTGAGGCGGGCAAGCTCCGCGAGAATGTCCGACGCGGGCGTGATGGGATAGGAGCCCAAAAAGAGGGGCAACCCCGATTTGACCGACGCCGCATAGAGGCCCAAAGCCATGGCCTTGTTGCCGCTGATATTCCGGTAGAGGCCGGGCTGCTGCGCGGCCGCGGGCACTTCGTAGCGGGCGTCGAACAACTCGCTGGCATCCGCATAGGCGTAACCGCCGCGCAATGCGGTGAGGTTCGCTTCGCAGATATCCGGAGTCTTGGCGAATTTGGATTGAATCCACGTCTCGGTTGCTTCGAGCGGCCGGGAATAAAGCCAGTAGAGCACCCCGAGCGCATAGAAGTTCTTCGACATCTGCTTCTCGGGTTTGGCGAGGGGCGATTCCTCCAGCGCCTTCATCGTCAAGGTCGTGATCGGGATGGAGATGAGCCTGAATCCGTCGAGGGAGCCGTCTTCGAGCGGGTTCGTTGCATAGCCCGATTTCGAAAGGTTGCCCTTGTCGAAGCCGTCCGTATTCGCAATGATGGTGCGCCCGTGGCGAAGCGTTCCGAGATTGACCTTCAGGGCGGCGGCATTCATCGCGACCAGGACGTCCGGTTCGTCGCCCGGCGTGAAGATTTCACCGGAAGAGAATTGAAGCTGGAAGGCGCTGACGCCCGGCAGGGTACCGGCGGGAGCGCGAATTTCCGCCGGGAAGTCCGGCATGGTGGCGATGTCGTTCCCGATGAGCGCGGAAGTGGTGGCGAACTGGGAACCCGTTAGCTGCATACCATCGCCGGAATCGCCGGCAAAGCGAATGACCACGGAATCCAGACGGCCGGCTACCCGCGCTACCGGTACGGAACTAAGCCCGCTGATGTCGTCGACGCGGACGAGCGACTCGGACGGAGATACTTCTCCCGTCATGAAAGACCTCCCAACATCCCAGGCGACACCAACCAAACGGGGCGCGCCAATTTCAATGCAGCAATCGCGCAATTCCGTATCGAAGCCATCGGGAACACGCCGGACTCAGGACGCGAGGCGGATGCCTGACCGATGGTATCGATTCATGAGGTCGGCCGGGAAGAAAACACGCTCCGGGGATGAGATTGCTGCCAGGTCTCGAAACTGAGAATGTGACGGCCTCATGCGATGAGCTTCATGCCCATATCATCATGATACAAAGATTCCCGGCGGGAAACAGGACTATTTTCGTCGCTGTTCCAGAGTGTCGCCGGAAGCTCCCCGGGGACGCCTGTTTCAGACGCCCCAGCGGAGATTGCGCCGGGAGCGCACGGAGGCGGAAAAGAGGCGCCGGATCGCGAGAAGCGACGCCCGCGACGGAGCCCCGGGGCGAGTGCGGCGGGCCTTCGCAAACCCTTGATTTCGCACGTGCCAGAGGCGGCTGCACGGCCGACGGCAGAGGAGCGCGCGAAAAAAGAGGACTAAAATGTCTTTTTTATTGATTTCCGGCCCGTTCGACGCTAGGATTGAGACAGGAGGAGAAGATGAAACGGTCTTTTATTCTGCTATTGATTGCGGCTCTCGCGTTTCCCGCCATCGCTCTGGCGGCCACCGGCGTGCCGATGATGCGCGCGCTCGATAAGGAAGAGGCGAAGCGCGGCGACGCCGTCGTGGTGAGCGGGGAAAACCTGGGCAAGGCGAACGTCGGCGAGCTTTATCTCACCGACGGCACTAACGACGTGAAGCTGAAGATCACCGAGCAGACGAACAGTGCGATCACCTTCGTGGTCGGCAAGGATGTGAAGTTTGGGCGCTACAGCCTGATGATTCTCACGGCCGGGGAAACGCCGATGTTCATTGAACAGCCGGTGAAGCTGAGCGTCGTGGAGGAGTACACGCCGAAGCCACCCGTGGTGGAAACGCCGGCCGAGCCCTCGACCGCCGCTCCATCGCAAAGCCAGTAGGCTTGAGGACTTCTCCTGCCGGGATGAGGGAGCGGTTCAGAGCGCCGGGCGCGCGCCCGTGACGCCGGGAATCGCGGAATAGAGATACGCAAGGAACGAGCCGGGGCCACTCCCCGGCTCGTTCTGTATTGGCGGAGCCGAGGCGGCGAGAGGGATTTCGCGATGCCGCCCGCGGGTGAACGGGCGCTCTCGTTTCGCGGTTTGCGTTCCAGATGGCGGCTACGAGGGACGATCCGCAAGCCGGCGCAGATAGTCGGCGATGACGTGAATCCCCCGCCAGAAGTTCGGCATATAAAATTTCTCATTGGGCGCGTGGAGATTGTCGTCCGGCAGACCAAAGCCGAACAGGATACAAGGGGCGCGAAGCGCGCTTTGAAACTTCCCTACGATGGGAATGGCTCCGCCGCAGCGAATGAAGGATGCCGGGTTCGGAAAGTGGCCGGACATCGTTTGCAAGGCGAGTTGAAGATAGGGGTGGGAAGGGTCCACCAGACTCGCCGGAGCGCTGCCAAGCACGGTGAGAGAGGTGACGACCCCGGCGGGCGTGGCGAGCTTGAGCGCCTCTTCCAGTCTGCGGACAATGTCGCCGGCAATCTGGCCCGGCACAAGGCGGCAGGAGAGCTTGACCGTGGCTTTCGCGGGGATCACCGTTTTTGAGCCCTCCCCGACGTATCCGCCGCGAATGCCATGCACTTCCAGCGTGGGCCGAGCCCAAACGCGCTCCAGAACGGAATAGCCGGGTTCGCCGGTGAGCGCAATCGAACCGACTTCATTCTCGAGATACTCGGTTTCGTTAAATGGCAGCGCCGCCCATTGCGCCAGTTCCTCTTCACTCGGGGCTTCCACGTCGTCAAAGAAATGGTTCACGCGGATGCGACCGTCGCGATCCTTGAGCGCGGTGACGATCTCGGCGGCGGCCATGACCGCGTTCGGCGCAACGCCGCCGTACTGGCCGGAGTGCAGATCGTTGCGCGCGCCCCGGACTTCAATTTCCACGTAGACGATGCCGCGCAAGCCTACGGTGATGGAAGGCCAATCCCTGGCGAACATCTCCGTATCGCAAACGACGATGGCGTCGCTCGGAATCTCCGCGGCATGCTTCTCCAGCCAGTTGCCGATGTGCGCGCCATTGGTCTCCTCCTCGCCTTCGCAGAGGACACGCACATTCACCGGCAGTTCGCCGGTGGTGGCCATCAAGGCTTCGATGGCCTTCACCCAGAGGAAGGTGGGGCCTTTGTCGTCCGCCGCGCCGCGCGCATAGAGGTTCTCTCCGCGAAGCTCCGGCTCGAACGGAGCGGACAGCCACTCGTCGAGCGGATCGGGCGGCTGGACGTCGTAATGGCCGTAGAAAAGCACGGTGGGTTTGCCGGGAGCGCGGAGCCATTCGGCCGCAACCAGCGGGTGGCCTTCGCCTTCGATGAGCCTGGCCTTCTCCAGCCCCGCCCGCTCCAGGGCGGAACGCAGCCATTCCGCGGCTTCGCGCACGTCCGCATCGTGTTCCGGCTGCGCGCTAATCGAAGGGATTCGCAGGAATGCCTTCAGCTCCTCCAGAGTCCGCTGGCGGTTTTCTTCGACGTGGGATGCAAGAGTGGAAGGCATGGGTGTTTCCGCCCTGATCGTAGCCGAAACGCGGGTGCTGCCGCCAGGCTAATGGTGTACCAAATTAGTCCGAGATAGAATCGAAAGTATGGCGACCAATCGACTCGCACGGGAACAAAGCCCGTATTTACTGCAGCACGCCCACAATCCGGTCGATTGGTTTCCGTGGGGAGAAGAGGCATTCGAGAAGGCGCGGACGGAGGATAAGCCGATCTTCCTTTCGGTGGGCTACTCGACCTGCCATTGGTGCCATGTGATGGAGCGCGAATCCTTTGAGAGCGAAGCCATTGCCGAGGTTCTCAACCGGAGTTTCGTTTCGATCAAGGTGGACCGGGAAGAGCGCCCGGACGTGGACCGCGTCTACATGATCTTCGTGCAGGCCACGACGGGCGGCGGCGGATGGCCGATGTCCGTGTTTCTTACTCCGCAGTTGAAGCCGTTCTTCGGCGGCACGTACTTCCCGCCCGAAGACCGTTACGGGCGGCCCGGATTCCGGACGGTGCTGGAGCACATCGCCGCGCAGTGGAAGAGCCAGCGCGCGCGCATTGATTCGTCGGGCGAGCAGGTGATGGAGCAGCTTGAAAAGTACGCGCGCGTGAGCAGCAGTTTTCTGCCGGACGAGAAGACGATCGCGACGTGCTTTTCGGCGTTTCGCCGCGGATTCGACCAAAGGTTTGGCGGCTTTGGCGGCGCCCCGAAGTTTCCGCGCCCAAGCGTACTTAATTTCCTGTTGCGCTATCACAAGATCCACGGGGACGAGGATGCGCTGGCGATGGCGGAGAAGACGCTGGAGGAGATGGCCAAGGGCGGCATGAACGATCAACTGGGCGGCGGCTTCCACCGTTACTCGGTGGATGAGCGCTGGTTTGTGCCGCATTTCGAGAAGATGCTGTACGATCAGGCGCAGCTCGCTACCGCCTATTTGGAGTGCTATCAGGTGACGGGGCGCGAGGATTTCGCGGAGGAAGCGCGCCGCATTTTCCGGTATGTGGAACGCGACATGACGGACGAGACCGGTGCGTTTTATTCCGCCGAGGACGCCGACAGCATAATCGACCCAGCGAGGCCCGCCGAGAAGGGTGAGGGCGCCTTTTACATTTACAGCTACGAGGAAGAACTCGTTGAGCTCCTTGGCCGTGAGACCGCCGAGCTCTTCGCATATCGGTACGGCGTGAGCCCGCAAGGCAACGTGCAAGAGGACCCCCACGCCGAGTTCACCGGCCGCAATATTCTCTTCCGCGCGCATACGGTGGAGGAGACCGCCGAGAAGTTTGGCAAACCCGTCGCGGCGGCGCGCGATGCGCTATCCGCGGCCGAGGAAGCGGTGCTGGCATTGCGCAACCGCCGCGTTCGCCCGCATCTCGACGACAAGGTGCTGGCATCCTGGAACGGGCTCATGATTTCCGCCTTTGCGCTGGGTGCGCGGGTGCTGAACGACCGGCACCTGCTGGCGGTGGCGCAGAAGGCGATGAGCGCGATCGTCACCAATCTTTACGTACCCGGCGAGCGCAAGCTGCTGCGCCGGATGCGCGGGGGCGCGGCGGCGATCGACGGCTTCCTGGACGATTACGCGTGCGTGGCGCAGGCGCTGCTCGACCTCTACGAAGCGGACTTCCAGCCGGTCCATCTGGTGATGGCGCTGCACCTGACCGAGCGGATGCGCGAGCTATTCGAGGACAAGAAGGCCGGCGGGTTCTATGGTTCGCGGGAGGGCGACGACTCTCCGGTTTTGCGGATGAAAGAAGATTATGATGGCGCCGAGCCCAGCGGCAATTCCGTGGCCACGCTCAATTTGCTGCGGCTGGCCGCCATTACCGGTAAAGACGAGTTACGGCAATCCGCCGAACGCACAATCAAGAGCTTCGGCCAGAAGCTGAGCGACCAGCCCACCGCGCTCCCGCAATTGATGGTGGCATGGCTCTTCCTGCGCGCCACGCCGAAACAAGTGGTGATCGCCGGCGACGCCGGAGACCCCAGAACCGCGGACCTGCTGATGACGGCGCAGAAACCCTTCTCGCCGAACCGCATCCTGCTGTGGAAGAACGGGGAATCCCGCGAAGCGTTGGATTCGATCGCACCGGGAACGCTTCCGCTGGAGGCCGCCGATGGCGCTCCCTCGGCGTTCGTATGCGAGAATTTCGTCTGCCAATTGCCCGTGAACACGACCGGCCAATTGCTGACCCTGCTGTAGTTGGAGGCTCGCGGTACAATAGCCCCTTGGCCCGCGGACATGGCTCACAAGATCGGGGCGAGTTCAGGAGAAATTATGGAACGCAAAGACGCCGTCACCCTTAAGGACAAACCGCTCACGGTGCTCGGGCCGGAGCTGAAAGTGGGCGACAAAGCTCCCGAGTTTGAGCTGACGGACCAGACGCTGGGCGTGGTTACACTGAGCGACACCACAGGCCGCCCGCGCTTCTTCAGCGTGGTGCCGTCGCTGGACACTCCCGTCTGCGATGCGCAGACGAAACGCTTCAATGAAGCGGCCGCGAAGTTCCCCGGCGTGGATTTTTACACCGTGAGCATGGATCTTCCGTTCGCGCAGAGGCGTTGGTGTACCAGCTTCGGGGCGGAGCACATCAAGATGCTCAGCGACCACCGAACCGGTTCGTTCGGGCTGGCATACGGAACGCTGATCAAGGACCAGCGCATTGAATCTCGCGCCATCTTCGTGCTGGATAAGGACGACACGCTTCGATACGTCGAATACGTCAAGGAGATCGCGAGCGCGGCGAATTACGACCGTGCGATTGCGGAAGTGGAGAAACTCGCGGGCTGATTCGAGAGCGCCGGCACTTGACCGCTCACCACCATTTGCGACAAGATTTGTTTTCGCTCAATTAGCCTCAACGAGTGAACGACCCCGGAGCTTTGCCGGGGTCGTATTGTTTTCGATGGACTCAAGCGCGGCTATCGCCGCCGGGGCGCGCCCAATTTCGGTTTCAAGAGCGCCGCGATCGCGGAAGAAGGAGGGCGTGGACGAAAAAAAACCCTCTGCTGCAATTAGTAAAGGTGTTTTGCCCGGAACGGCGTGAAATCCTTTTACCGGATCCCGCAAGCACGATGTCTACGCGAGACCGTTCCGGAACCATCCACCAACTGCACCAGAGGGCAGGTCAAAAGACAAGTTTCGTCAATTCACTATCGAATCCTAGCACGCCGGTGCCCAAATGCAAAGCCCGCTAAGCTGTTGAAAACGAGTCTCCGCCACCCATGATCGTGAGTGACAAAAGTGTGTCAGGCGGAACAAGCGTGTCACTATGACACAATGAGGCTGCATGGCGCATAGGGAAACTGGGTTGAACCGCCGGAATTGGCTGAAAATCGCCGGGTTGAGCGCCGCGCTGGCCGCGCGATTGCCGGGCCAGGAATCGTACGGCGTGTTTCAGCAATCGCCCCGCGTGCTCTTGAATGAAGACCGGCTGCGGTTGTTGCGGCGTGAAGTGGAACGCCGGACGGCGCGATGGGTGCAACTGGAGATGCTGCTGCAGGGAGGCGCGCAATTTCCCGAACCCGCCTTCGCGTACGCGCTGGGGCATCTGGCAACCGGGGACGCGGATTTGGCGGCCAAGGCCATTTCCGCCGTAGGCCCGCGCACCGGCATCCGGGGGATCGCGCAGGTGCGCGACTGGTGCCGACCCGCGCTGAAGCCCGCCGATCTCGAACGGTTCGACCAGCGCCTGCTGGCGGCCACGACGACGCTTCCGTCCAATCTGGACGATCCGGGCCTGGCTCGCGATGCCACGCTGGCCGCGGTGGCCCTCGCGGACGACTACCCCAAGGCGAGCGCCGACGCGCTTCGGTGGGTGCATACCATCTGGTGGCCTCACCAACTCGCCCGGATCGGAAAAGGGCAGATCCCAGTAGCCCATGGCGAGGCATTGGCGTTCGTGGAAGTTCTTTACAGCTTCGAGAAGGCGCTGCAACTGGATTTGCGGGAGGGCGCGTCCGATTTTTTCCGCAGCTTCCCGATCTGGCACCTGCTGCGCCACTACCCGGCTTCCCTGCCCGGCGGAGAGAACGATTACCGCGTGCCGGCGTTCGCGGGGAACGCGCAGCCGGATCCCGACGTGTGCGCGCGGTCGCGCGCGGCGGAATTGGCCATGGTGGCGCTCGATACCAACGCGGAAGCCAACCAGTATCTGCAAGGCTGGCTGCTGAGCCCGCGCTTCCGGATGCGCAGTGCTTACGGGGCGCCGTACGAATTCTTCTGGTGCAATCCGTACCAGCCCAGCTTGAGCTATTTCCATTTGCCGCTGTATCAGCATCTGCCGGCCTTCGGCACGCTGCTGGCGCGTTCGTCCTGGGAGGAGAATGCAAGCTGGTTTGGGTTGATCCAGGGACAGATGCAATATTTCACTCTCGACGGGATCAAAGTACTCACGCCGCCGACGAAGAACGGGATCTTGGCTCTGGGGCCTTCCACTTTGGTTCTCGAAGGTACCGCGAACCCAAGCGGGGAAGATTCCGTGGCGGAGATTCCCGAATGTGATCGCGTTTTCTGGCTGGGGTTGCGCCCCTCCGCGCGATATCTGGTGGAAATCGACGGGGAGGAACAGGCCGAAGCAGAGACTGACCCAGGCGGAATCCTTTCGGTGGATTTCAGCAATCGTCCCGGCGGCGGAATGTATATTCGGCCGAAACCAAGCTAAAACCCAGCCGCGAACGATCCGATGCGGAGACTACGCGACCCGGTGAGAGCGACGTGCACGCGAGGAGAGGCCCTTCTTCCCGGATTTGCCTTCTACGCTGGATATGGCGGTCACCAGGCCCGGCTCGCGATCCACCACCGGTGACGGGAGGGGCTTCGCCATTGCCTGCGCCAGGCAAACGACGGATTCGCTCATTTCCCGTTCCCTTTGGACGGCGGATTCACGGGTATTTTCCGTCAACTTCTCAATCGCCTGCACGAGTTCACGAATCTGGGCGCTGCCTAGTGCGGAAAGCGCCGCAAGACTGGCCAGCGCCTCCACTTGAACGCCTTGCAGCCCAGGATTCGGCATCGAAGCGCCCGGCACGGCCACATCCCGGGTTGCGGCCTTCGGTTCCGGCAGTTCCGCGCCAGCTCGTTTGGCCTTTCTCCTGGCGGCCCTGGACGCCCTCGCTGCCTCCGCGACTGCCGTCTCGTGCATCCGCTGCTGATAATCCACCTGTCTCCCCGCCATGTCCCGGATCGCGCGTGCGATCGTCCCCATCATTGCGGGGGGCACTTCCCCCTCCACGGGGAACGAAGCAAATGCAACTCCCATCCGGAGCAGTTGCAGCTCCAGTCTTCCGCTCGAAACCAGTGTGGTCGGGATACTTCCGCCAAGCCAGCGTTCCAGCAAGATGTTGAGCCAATTTCCACGCGGAACCCGTCGCATCCGTTCCCGAATCCGAATTGGTACCGCGACGCCATCCACGAGGGCACAGGTACGCCATCCGTCAAGCTTACGGATCTCGATGCCAATACCATCGGCGGCCAAATAGTCCAGC
Source organism: Acidobacteriota bacterium (assembly GCA_014584705.1). Lineage (GTDB taxonomy): Bacteria > Acidobacteriota > Terriglobia > Bryobacterales > Bryobacteraceae > JACTMJ01. The sequence goes on from JACTMJ010000022.1 coordinate 29,631, forward strand.
CAGCGCGCAAAATAGCGGACCGAACGCGCGGTCTCTCGCGGCGTTGCACAGATATCCAGCGTCTCAGGGCCGCTCAGCCGCAACCGACCATCCGTGCAAACCAACTTCCGCGTGGATTGCAGCCAGGTCTTCTCAATCAGGCGCTGATTGAGACCGGGCAACGCGGTGGGGCAAGAGTCCATCGAGCGGGTTGGCGGCAACTCCGCGGTCGCGTGCTCAGACCAACTGGGCAGTTGAGCCAGCGAGTGTGCAAACCATTTCCGGAACCGCTTCACGGCATGGGCTGGAAGAGCCATGTACTTGTGCGTGGGAAAACTTGTGAATGTGCTGACTGCGCTCATCGTCCGGAAAATGCTCTTGATACAAACTACTGAGATTTCCGGGTGATTTCGAGGAGAAGACAAGGCGAACGACTGAAAGCACTAGATCGATCGGTATAGTACGCTTGAGTCTCCTTCATGGAATTTCGTTTGAGAGTTTTCCCGCAGTGGTTTTCGCCGATGTCGGGCGGTGATTTCAGACCGTCGAGTTCCAACTTGGAACACAAGAATCTTCTCGCAGCGACTTCGAGTTCTGGCATCGGATGGCGCGCTAGAAAATCCTCTAAGAATTGAGTTTTCAGAAAAAATAATTAATGTTACTTCATTTTTCCCAGGGCGGAGATGCTTCAGTTGTGCGAGGACGCGGGGAGCGGCTTGGACTGGAAGAGTTCTGAGTGGGGTCCGCCGAACTTCACGGAATGCACGGATTCGACGGGGAGACCCGCTTCCACCCATCCGTCGAAGCCGCCCAGCAAGGGCCGGATACGATTGATTCCGCGGGATTGGAGACGCATCGCCGTGCGGGCGCTGGTGACTTCGTTCGGGCACGAGCAATAGAGGACGATGTCCCGGTCCCTTGGGATCTCCGCCGCCCGCTGCTGCAACTCTTCGGGAAGAATCTGGATGGCTCCCGGCACTTTGGCGCCCACGAGGTCAATTTCTTCCCGGTGGCGAAGGTCCACCACGGCCAGCGAATCGCCGGATTTGAGATGTTTCCAGACCTCTTGCGGCGCAATTCGCGCCGTGCGCAAACGGGCGATAAATCGACGCCGGATCCGAAGTTTGAGCGCGAGGTAGCCGGCGAAGACCGCAACCACCACGATCACAAGGCTGGAACCGAGGCCCGCAAGCCAGACACCGATTCGCTCCACCTCGCTATCGAAGAGATACCCAAGGCTCAGCATGCCGCCCACCCAAAGCGTCGCTCCAATCACGTCAAAGAAGAGGAAGCGAAGAAACTTCAGGCGGAGCAAACCCGCCAGGGGAGCGGCGACCGCGTTAAGTCCCGGAACGTATTTCGCGAAAACCAGCGTCAGCGGGCCATGCCGGTGATAGAGATCTCCCGTGCGGCGGGAACAGTCATCCGGCTCCAGCGAGTAGCGGCAGAGAACGCGCACGAGATGGCTGCCGTATTGGCGGCCCAGCAGATACCAGACCGTATCGGCACCCACGCAGGCAGCCATGCCAAACAGATAGGCGAAGCCGAAGTCGAGATTTCCGGAAGCCGCCAGCGCACCCGCTGCCAGCAGCATCGGAGCGGCGGGCAGCGGGAAGCCGAGTTGCTCCAACAAAACGAAGGCCACCAGGAGGAGGTAGCCGTGCTGAATCAAAAATGCGGCAAGATCCGGCATGGATTCAAGAAAGGCGAAGGGCGGGGACGCTCCGCCCCCGCCTCAAAAATTGCCACACTCCGGCTACGCATCCACATGATTCGCGAAGAATCGATCCATCGCCACCTTCTTTCGGTTGGAAAGGTCGCCGGAAAGCTGCCGCATCCGGTTCGCGTCAAACGGCTTGAACGACTTGGCGATTTGGACGTTTTCCTCGATTTGCGAAATCTTGGGCATTCCCACCACCGCCGCCGAGACGGGCAGGGAGAGCGAATAGCGGACGAGTTCCTCGGGGGTCGCTTCCCCCTTCAGATGATCCTGCCCATAGACCTTCATCGCGATGACGCCCATGCCCTTCCGGTTGGCCACGGGAAGGGCGGTTTCCTGGAATCCGCCCTTGGGCCAACGGTAGAAGGAGCCTCTGCCGGCCGGCAGGTTCATTCCGGCCAGGGCGGCGTTCAAGGCCATCTGCGTGCAATTGAAATCGTGCCGTTCGAGAGCCTTGGCAAGAACGTCCGGGTAGGCGTGACAGGTGATTCCGATGAAGCGCGCCATCTTCTGGTCGCGAATCTTGTAGACGGTCTTCAGGACGCCGTCCGGCGCTTCAATGGCGGCGAGATCGTCCTCGCCGGAAAGTGCGTGGACATGCACGAGATCCACGTGATCGGTATTGAGAAGGCGCAGGCTCTCTTCGAAGCGCTTCATCGCGGCGTCGCCCTTGCGCTCCTGAATCTTGGTGGTAAGAAAAACTTCCTTGCGCCGGGTCTTCATGATGCGGCCGACGCGCGTTTCGCTGTGCCCGTTCCCGTAGCCTTGAGCGGTATCGAGGTAGCCAATGCCGAGGTCGATGACCATATTGAGGACACGGTCCGCTTCGTCCTCGTCTTTGTAGGCCAGGAAGCGGCTTCCGCATCCGAAAGCCAGTATGGTTACCTTGGCGCCCGTTTTCCCGAGGTTGCGCATCGGCATCCCTTTAGAATTGGTTTCGGCAGCGAGCGCCGCGGAAGGTTGCAAGGCAGCCGCGCCAACACCAGAAGCAATCGCGGTGGTTGCCATAAAATCGCGTCGAGTGATGCTCATCGGAAATCCTCCAGAAAACGGCAAATTGCCGTACTGCCAGCGTATGCGCACTTCCGTACGCGAGTCAATCGACACCACATACTGCCGGAAATCGCATTTCGGCCCGTCGCCGCGCCAAGTTACACTTGAAGTTCAAACCCACTTACCGGCATGACCTCATTGGAATCGATGGAATCCGCGCTGAATGAAATGGAAACTTCAGCGAAATCGCAGTTAGACGCCTGCGAGACACCCGAAGCGCTGGAGGCGATCCGGGTGGACGTTCTGGGCCGCAAGGGCCGCCTGGCACAAGTGAGCAAGAGCATGGGCCAACTCACGCATGAGCAGCGCGGCGCCATGGGGAAGCGGCTCAACCAGGTGAAGGAACTCCTCGAAGCGGCATTTGACGCCCGCCATACGGCATTCTCCTGGGCGGCGCTGGCCGCGCGGCTCGCTGGCGAATGGGTAGACCTGACCTTGCCCGGCCAGGGGCCGCGCCGGGGCAGCCTGCATCCGGTGACGATCATCCAGAGCGAGATCGAAGACGTATTCCGCTCGCTCGGATTCACGGTGCTCGACGGCCCGGAGGTGGAGACCGAGTATCACAACTTCGACGCGCTCAATATCCCGTCGGACCACCCGGCGCGCGATATGCAGGACACGTTCTGGATGGCGGGCGGCAATCTGCTGCGCACGCACACTTCTCCCGTGCAGGTTCGCGGCATGCAGAAACTGGGCCCTCCCTTGCGGATGATCGCGCCGGGCCGCGTCTTCCGCAACGAAGAAGTGGACGCGTCTCACGAGCACACGTTTTACCAGTTGGAAGGAATGATGATTGACCGCGACGTCTCCGTCGCGCACCTCATTTACTTTATGAAGACGCTGCTGAGCGAAGTCTTCAAGCGGGACGTGACCGTACGACTGCGGCCGGGCTACTTCCCGTTCGTCGAACCGGGCTTTGAACTCGATATTGAATGCCTCATCTGCGGCGGCTCCGGCTGCCCGGTGTGCAAGCAGAGCGGCTGGGTGGAACTGTTACCCTGCGGGCTGGTGCATCCGAACGTGCTGAGGTTGGGGGGCATTGACCCCGATGAGTGGAACGGCTTCGCCTTCGGGCTGGGCCTCACCCGCCTGGCGATGATGCGCTACGCGATCGACGACATCCGGCTTCTGATGAGCGGCGATCTGCGCTTCCTCAACCAGTTCTGAGGCGTCTTGCCGCCAGGCGCGCCCGCCCCATCTTATTTTCTGAAGCAAACGAGCAAACACCGTGAAGTTTTCCTACAACTGGCTCAATGAACTTGTCGAAGGAGAGGCGCTGCCGGCGCGCCAACTCAGTGATCGCATTACGCTCCACACGGCGGAGAGCGAAGGAGTAGAGCGCTGGGCGGAGCATTTCGGCAGCGTCGTGGCCGCTCGCGTCACCCATGTAGAACCCGTACCCGATTCGAAGATCGTGAAGGCGCGTGTGGATGCCGGCGCGCTGGGAGAAAAGACGCTCGTGTGCGGCGCTCCCAATTGCCGCGAGGGGTTGCTCACGGCGCTGGCCCCGGCGGGAACCGTGATCGAAGGGCGGGAAATCGGCTTGGCGACGATCCGCGGCGTCGAGAGCGAGGGGATGCTGGCGAGCGGGGCCGAGTTGGGCCTCAATCGCGACCACGACGGGATTCTCGAACTCGAATCCTACCGGGAAGCAGCCGGGCTGAAACCGGGCGAAGCGCTCCCCGGCTGTGAACCGGATTGGATCATCGAGATCGACAACAAGAGTCTCACGCACCGTCCGGACCTGTGGGGGCACTACGGCATGGCGCTCGAAGTGGCGGCCATCACCGGCGGAAAGCGGAAAGACCCCGTGAACCTGGCTCTGGTGCCGGAAGGCAAGTGCCCGTACCGCATTGAAATTCTCGAGAGCAAGCTCGCCCCGCGCTACAGCGGCTTGCTGGTGGAGAACGTCACGGTGGGGCCCAGCCCGCTCTGGCTGCAGAATCGCCTTTCGAGCATCGGCCTCAATCCGATAAATAACATCGTCGATATCACCAATTTCGTTCTGGCCGAATTGGGCCAGCCCATGCACGCCTTCGACGCGGACAAGCTGCGCGGCGATACGATCTACGTACGTCCGGCCGGAGAGAATGAGGACTGCCCCGCGCTCAACGAGGAAGTCTACACACTGAACCCGGCGAATCTCGTGATCGCCGACAGCGGCGGGCCTATTGCCATCGCGGGCGTGATTGGCGGACGGGATTCGGCGATCACCGCTTCGACGACGCGCGTCTTTCTGGAGAGCGCGAACTTTAGCGCCTCAAACATCCGCCGCACCTCCTCCGCGATCCGGTTGCGCACAGACGCATCCATGCGTTTCGAGAAGGCACAGGACCCCGCGAACACGGTGCGCGGGATCGCTCGCGCTCTCGAACTCCTGTTGGAGATGTGCCCGGAGGCCCGCGTCGTGGGAGGGTTGGGCGATGCCTATTTCCCGCCGCCCAAGCCGCGACCCATCGAATTGCCGCATGCATGGCTGGAGCGCAAGCTGGGCCGGAGGATTGCGATCGGCGAAGTTCGACGCATTCTCGAATCGATCGGCTTCGGGATCGAGCAGCGGGGCGAGGAAGCGCTGCTCGTCGATGTGCCTTCCTGGCGCGCCACGAAGGACATTTCGGTGAAGGACGATCTCGTGGAAGAGGTCGGCCGGATGGTGGGCTATGCTTCCATCACGCCTCTCCCGCCGCTGACCCCGGCCGTGGTGCCGCACGATAACCCGGAGCGTCGCCAGCACCACCAGATTCGCCAAACGCTCACGGCGCTCGGATACACCGAGGTCTACAACTATTCTTTCGTCACGGAGAAGCAGGCGGCCGCCTTCGGGTACTCTCCGGACGCGATGGTGCGGATTGCAAACCCAATCGCCGAAGATCTCGCCTATATGCGGCCAACCCTGCTGCCTGGCGTGCTTGCCAATTGCGAATCAAACCTGCGGCACTTTGACCGCTTCCGCTTTTTTGAGATCGGCCGCGAGATTCGGAAGAGCGACACGGAATTGCCGGTGGAAGTGAACTACCTTGCCGTGTGCCGCTGCACGAAAGAAAACGAAGAGAACGGAGCGGGAGAGGCGAACCTGTTCGAGCTGAAGCGGATTGCGCGCCATCTGCTCGCCGAAGCGCGCCTGGAACCGGACACGGCGCACCAGCATGAACACCCCTTCCGCGCCGCCCGCGTCGCCTGGGAGGGCGCGGACGTGGGCCGTCTCTTTGAATTCCACCCGGAACTGCTTGAAGCACGCGGAGCCGTGCTCTATCTGAACCTGGACGAAGCGCTGCGGCTCACGCCCGCCACGCGCAAGTACACGCCGCTGCGCCGCTACCCCACGAGCAGTTTCGATCTATCCGTGGTGGTGGACCATCGCGAACACGCCGGTGCCATTCAGGACGAGATCCGCGGCTATGCGGGCGAGCATCTGGCCGAGGTTCAGTTTGTCCGCGCTTACGAAGGCGCGCCGCTGGCGGCCGGACAGAAGAGCCTCAGCTACCGCCTGGTGGTGGGGGCGCTCGACCACACGCTTTCGAACGACGAACTCACCGGAATCCGGCAGCGCGTGATTGAGGGCCTGCAGCGCGCGGGCCACGAACTCCGGATGTAGGGCACGGCCGCGACGCGCGCATCGAGTTTCGCCCGATCTTGAGTTTCTGGCGGAGAACTCCGCCGGTGCATCTCCGTGTGATTTAATGACGGAGCCGCCGGCCGCATCGTGGCTCGTGCGGAACGCGCCATGCAAATTCCAAACCCCCGGCGGCAACCGAGAATTCTTGGCCTGGGCGAAGTGCTCTGGGATGTCTTCCCGGACGGCGAAACCTTTGGCGGCGCACCCGCGAATTTCGCCTGCCATTGCCGGTCGCTGGGCGCGGATGCCGCCGTCGTGAGCGCCGTGGGCGACGACGAGCGCGGACGCCGAGCCGTCGCATTTCTGAAAGAACACAGCGTCGATCCCAGCCACATCCAGGTGCTTAAGGACGCGCCAACCGGAGCCGTTCTTGTGCATCTCGACGCGGAGGGCAAAGCCGAGTATCAATTTCTGAGCGATACGGCATGGGACCACATCGCCTGGACGTCCGCGCTGGCGGATGCCGCCTCCCGAGCCGACGCACTCTGCTTCGGCACGCTGGGGCAGCGCAGCGCGCATTCCCGCGCGACCATCGAACGATTCCTTCGCGCCACAAGAAGCGATTGCCTGCGGGTCTTCGACATCAATCTTCGCCAACACTTCCATAGCCCCGAACTCGTTCGCGCCTCACTCGAAGCGGCGAACGTGCTGAAGGTGAACGACGAAGAACTGCCCGTGATGGCGGATTGGTTTTCCCTCCAGGGGAAACCGGAGCAGCAGCTTGAAGCGCTGCTCGATCGCTTCCCGCTGGATCTGGCGATCCTGACTTGCGGGCCGCGCGGAGCATGGATGATCTCGCGGGAGGAATCGAACTTCGCGAGCCCGCCGCCGGTGGATGTGGTGAGCACGGTTGGCGCGGGCGATGCCTTTACGGCCGCCGTCGTCATGGGATTGCTGGTGAAGCGTCCCCTGGATGAGATCAACCGTCGCGCGAACGCCATTGCCGCCTACGTTTGCACACAGCAGGGCGCCGTGCCGCCGCTGCCCGCCAGTCTTGTATGAGAATGGACAAGTGCGCAAGCGCGGAACGCGCGAAGCCGGATGAAGACGACGAAGGAGAGCAATGAATCACCGCAAGTTATTCATGTGGTCCATCACGGCAGCCTTGGCCGGTTTTCTGTTTGGATTCGACACGATCGTGATCTCCGGGGCGGAGCAGAAGATTCAATCCGTCTGGAATCTCGACAGCATGATGCACGGTCTCGCCATGAGCGCGGCGCTGTGGGGCACCGTGGTGGGCGCGCTCTTCGGAGGGTGGCCTACGGAACGGCTGGGCAGGCGGCAAACGCTCATCTGGATCGGCGCGCTCTACTTTGTTTCGGCAGTCTGGTCTGGCCTCGCCACGGACAGCTACACCTTCATGATCGCCCGCTTCATCGGCGGCCTGGGCGTGGGCGGCGCCACGGTTGCCTCTCCGCTCTATATTTCGGAGATTTCCCCGGCCGGGCTGCGCGGGCGGCTTGCCGGCATGTTCCAGTTCAATATCGTCCTCGGCGTGCTGGCGGCGTTTGTTTCAAACTACCTTCTCGGGCGCTACGTGAACGAAGAAATCGCCTGGCGATGGATGCTGGGGATGGAAGCGTTCCCGGCCTTCGCCTATACGTTGTTCTGCTTCACGCTTCCGGAGAGCCCGCGCTGGCTGATTGTGCATGGCGGGCGGCGACGGGAAGGCATGGACGTCTTTCGCCAGATCAACCCGGATTTCACGGAAGCGCAGATCGTTCATCTTACGGATACCGTGGAGGCAAGCGCGGGAAATCGCGAAGCACCCGAGAAATTCTTCACGCGGCGGCTGCGCATTCCAATTCTGCTGGCTTTTCTGATCGCCTTCTTCAATCAGCTTTCCGGCATCAACGCGGTGCTCTATTTCGCGCCGCGCATCTTCGAGTGGACGGGCCTCGCCAAGAACGCGGCCCTGCTGCAATCGGTGGGCATCGGCATCGTGAATCTCTTCTGCACGTATCTCGGCGTCTGGCTGATCGATAAGCTCGGACGCCGCACGCTGCTCTATATCGGCTCCGTCGGATATATCCTTTCTCTCGGCGTCTGCGCCTGGGCTTTCCACGTCCAGAGCTATGCGATCGTGCCCATCTGCATCTTTGCCTTTATCGGCGCGCACGCGGTGGGGCAGGGCGCGGTAATCTGGGTCTTCCTCAGCGAGATCTTCCCCAACCGCCACCGCGCGGCCGGGCAGGGGCTGGGAAGTTCGACGCACTGGTTCTTCGCGGCATCGCTGACTTTGGCCTTCCCCAAGATGGCGGAGGCATTGCCCCCGGCGGCCATCTTCGGCTTCTTCTGCTTCATGATGTGCCTGCAATTGCTTTGGGTGAAGCTGATGGTTCCGGAGACCAAGAACGTCCCGCTCGAAGAGATGGAAAAGCGGCTGGGAGTGGCCGCGTAAGAGGCGCACGCGGCCGGATTGCAATTTGTCTTTCCCCCGCATCCCTAGGACAATAAAAGGGTGACTACCCGGAAGCTGATCAGCGTGAACGCGAACCTCGCCCTGGTGATCGATTCGGGCGTACTGCAAATCCTCGACATCGACGAGGAGACCGACCTGAAACTTTCCACCGACGGCGACTGCCTGGTGATGACGCCCATTCGCGCCAAGGGCCGCAAGCGCCGCTTCCACGCCGCGCTCGATTCGGTGGCGCGGGAATACGATGGGATGCTGCGGGAAATGGTGGAGTAAAGTGGAATCGACGCCCACAATCGCGTTAAAGCCCGCCTTCCTTACGCTGAAGGAAGTGATGGACATTCACGACGAGATGGTGCGTCTTTACGGGGGCAAGCGCGGCATCCGGGATTCGGCCCTGCTCGAATCTTCTCTTACAATGCCCCGCACCGGCATCGTCGGCCAATATCTGCACACCAGCCTGTTTGAGATGGCGGCCGCGTACCTGTTCCACTTCAGCCGCAACCGGCCGTTTTTTTCCGCGAACGACCGGACCGCCGTCGCGTCGGCGCTCATCTTCCTGCGGGTGAACGGCTACGAAGTCCGCTGCCCCGCCCGGGAACTGCACGATCTGGTGAACGCCGTAGTGCAGCAAAAGGCGGATAAGGAAATCGTCGCCTGGTTCTTTCAGACCCACTCGAGACCCACGGGCGCGCCCGACCTGCCGGAAGGCGCCGCCGAAGCCACGTCTCCCTCCGCCGAGGCTTAGGAAACCGGCCGCGCCCGCTCAGCCCTGATCGTCCCCAGCCTTCTCCAACGGTTCAATCTCCAGCCGTTCCGAGCGAACGGTGATCTTCGGCGCGCCCGCTTTTCCGCCCTGAATGCGGCTGCCGGATTCGCTCGATTCCACCGCGAAAGCAAGGCCGGTGCGGTTCTCGATCTCTCCCTTGCGTGCTTCGCCGTCGAGGGCAAAGGCGTCGCCCTCACGAACGGCCAATACAACCTTGCCGCGCCGGACGTCGATCGTCATGGGAGACACGGCTTTCCCATCGTTACGAATCTCGGCGTCGCCCCGTTCCAGGGTCAATTCCAGAGGGCCGGTGAACCGCTCCAGTTCGATATCCTTCGATTCGCTCGAAATGCGCAGCGGCCCCGTAATCCCGTTGCCCTCGAAACGGCCGCGGTCCGCTGTAACTTCACCGGGGATGGCCAGCGCACGCAGGTCGAGGAGGCGATCTTGCATGCTCACGGGCTGGGCCAGGGCACGCAATTCGATATTTCCCCCGAACGAACCGGAGATCGTTACGGGCCCGGCGATCCGCTCAAGGGACAGATTGTCTCCGCGGCTGACCGCGATCTCCACAAGCCCCTTCACATCCCGCAATTGAATGCGGTTACCGCGATTGAATTTTACGCGAACGTCTCCGCCGGCGTCCTTCACCCGGACGTCGCCTTCGTCGGCCGCAAGCAGCATCCCGCCGTCCACCTGATTCACTTCGTAATCGGTGTTTCGCCCGCGCGTCTCGATCTGCATTGACCGGGGCACGCGGATCTGGAGATACGAGGTGAGACGGTTATCGGAGGAGACCGCTTCCTGATTGGTGCGCACGATCACCAAATCCCCCTGCCGCTCCATGACGACCTTGCGCCCACGCCAGACCTTGGCGGCATCCTCTTCGGAGAGAGCGCGGACGCTCTCGCGGCCGGTGACGCGGATCTCCGGAGTATCCTCCCCGGAGAAAATCACTTCCCCCCGAAGATTCTCCACCATCAGCCGTGTAGCGCCATCGGCGGGCATGCGCAGTTCGTCCAGGCCGAAATCGTGCGCTTCCCCGAACATCCTCAGGCCGTTTACACGGAAAGGAAAACCGTCGGCGAAATGCCGGACCACAAAAAGGCCGCTACCCATCAGACAAATCAGCGCTACGAGAAACCACTCCCCACCGCGAATCCCCTGGGGTAGGAGGGGCTCGGAACCCCGGCTCCAGATCGCCAGTTCGACCAGCCGAATCACGCCCCAAGCCACCAGGATCCAGGGCCACTGGACGGCCAGGATATCAAGGAAACGAAGCTGCGGGCTGAGATTGCTGGCAAGCAGCAGCGCACCAAGCAGAATGAGAATCAGAGGGCCGATCACCGAAGTTCTACGCATGGAAGTTCCCTCCTCCGCCGGCGACATTGTTCCCGGATACCGTGCGCAGGTAGAGCCACTCCAGCAGCTTCATCAGCCCAAAACTGATCAGCAGCACCGGCCAGGTCTGCCACACCGGAGCCACCTGGTGATAGGCGAGCAGAAAGAGGATGCCGAGCACGATGAGTTGCACCGGCCCTCGCGTGGCCCGAATGAGATTCAATGTGTTATTCATGACGACGTTCCTCTCCGCGACCGGCCAACTCCCGGCGTTTGCGGCCGGGTGATTCCCCAGTTACGTTTCCCGCATTCCCGGCTAAGGGCGCTCGCCTTCCGCGGACATCCGCTCATAGAGCATCCATCCGCCGGCCGCGATCAGCGCCACGGGCCAGAAACGCAACAGAATGCGCAAGGAAATCAGGTCAAACTGCGCGAGCAGAAAGACGACGCCCAACGCGATCAGCGCCACGGGGCCAACGGGGAATCCGGAACTCCGCGAGCGCATGGGGAAGAGGCTCGAAATATCGTCCACAGGCAAGCCGGCCGCCTGCTTTCTGGCCGTATGATAGGCCTCGAACGGCATGTAGAGGTACCAGATCGCGATCAACAAGCCGAACAACGGCTCGAATCCGCTGGCTGCGTCCGACGAAACAATGCTGATCAGCAGACCAAGAACGACGACGTGGACGATCGCCTTGACGTACTGCGCGTTGTAAACGGCTCCGACGCCCGGGATCAGGCCCAGCAGGAACGCGAGGCCGGGCGATGCGGAATCCACGGCCGCCGCCCGGTATGGTGACGCAGGTTCCGACGGGCCATGGCCGCCGAATGTGCCGGACGGAGGCGGCGGATAGGGCGGCTGACCATAAGCCGCCGGCGAGCGCGGGGCATGGTCAGGGCAGTAGACCACCCCCTGAACGGCAATCGCTTGCGCGGCGGTGAGCCCGCAGCCACAGACCCGGCAATAGTTGACGATCGGAGGCGCGGCGGCTGGCGGAGGATCGGCGGGGGGGCGCGCCCCCCAGGAACTCCCCTCGAATCCCGGAGATTGTCGCTCCTGGTCAGCCGAGGACGGCAGGCCGGCGGCGTTCTCCGGTTCGAGATTGCGTTCTTCTTGTGGCATTTCCATTGATTCCGGCATGGTCGTTCCCCTCCAACTGGTCTCCCTATTGATTCGCTCGGGCCTCGTACTCTGGCAAAAAGGCAATTCTGATTCCGTTCCCGCGCGGAGACACGGGCTCTCCGGATGCAGCTTGCTCACTCATTCTTCGCCTTTCGCTTCTGGCCTCCTGTTTCGCTCGCTTGCGGCGCACCGGACGGGCTTGTTCCGCCGGGGACAATCTCTGTTTCCGGATCTTCAAGCCGGCTGGCCGCCCGCTCCCTTTCCTGCTCCAGTTGCGAGCGCCATTCCTGCACCCGCGACCGCATCTCGTAAACCACTCGCAGGCTCTCGTAATACTTCGCCGCGCGATCCCACACGCGCTGCACGCGATACTCCACCGAACTCCAGAGGGCCGTTGGCTTCAGATCGGCCGCGGTAACGCGGTCAATTCTGGTTCCCGTCAACTGCCCGATCATGGAGATGGAGAGCACGGTCATCGCCATCCCCATTACAAAACGCGGCTGCAGAACCGGGGCGAAGAACGCGGCCAGCGCCTGGAACAGGCCGGTGCTGGACTTCGCGCGTTCCGCATCCCGCCGGGCATCGTCCAGGCTGGACTGAATCCGGGTATAGAGCGCGGGCGGCGGTTCCGGGGCATCCACCTGCCCAAGCAAACGCATTCCTTCGGCGGCATCCGCGACGAGTTCGGCAAGGTCGGGATAGAGCGGCAGGTATTTCTCAAACTCCGCCGCATCCCGCTCCCCGAGGACGCCGTCCAGGTAATCCGCAATCAAAGCTTCGAGTTGTGCGCGGTTCATCGCCGCCTCCTCGCCGGCCTGTCCTCTCTCATCAGGCCGTCACCTTCCTGTTTCGAAGCAGCCGCGCCAATTCAGCCCGGCCCCGGTTTAACCGTGATTTCACCGTTCCTTCGGGAATGGAGAGCACGCTCGCGATTTCCTGGTATTCCATCTCTTCGAGATCCCGCAGGATCACAGTTTCTCGCAATTCCGGCGAAAGCCGCGCCAGCGCCTGCTGGATCAGCTCTCCCGCTTCCCGCTTGGCGAGCGCGGCGTCGGCGCGCATCGCGGACGCGCCTTGCGCCTCCAATGCGGGAAGCCGCTCATCCATCGAATCCGAAGCTCGCTGCAATTTCGACTTGCGGTAATGGTCAATCAGCAGGTTTCTCGTCATCCGCGCCAGCCAAACCGCAAACACGCCTTCCCGCGCCCGGAAGCTCCCGAGGGAGCGGAAGAGCCGGAGAAACACGTCCTGCGTGAGATCCTGCGCTTCCGTATCCGAACCCGTGAAGCGAAAACAAATGCCATAGACACGACGGGTATGCGTCCGGACCAGATCTTCCCAAGCGGCGTCTTCTCCCGCGAGACACCGCTCCACCAGTTGCATGTCGGGATCCAAGAATCCTGTCCTCGCTTGGCGATCAAAGCCCCAAAGGGTGCTCCCCCAGGTCCCAGGGGAGCCGTCACCGGTGGCACCGGCGTCCGTTGCTCCAGCCGGTCCAGGGTTGCTCCAGGTGATCACGGCTTCCATCGCTCTCCTCGCTTGAATGCCTTACACTGTGGAGAACGATGGAATGCAACGAAAAGTTCACGGCATGATTGGTTTGCTCGTCGCTAATTCATTGTATGGCGAAGAGCCGGCAACCCCAATGGTCGTTTGCACCGGGGTTTCGTGGGCTTGAACGGCCCTGGCGCGCCCCCGCCGGCAAGCCCCCCCACGGCGGCGAAGCGGCCCTGGGGAAAGACGCTGGTCGTTGCACTCTCCGTCGCCGTTACGCTGGGTCTGGTGTGGTTGCTCGCGCGCCAGAACCAGGGATTCTCCGTTGCGCAGTTCGCGGCCGCCCTAAAAAATATCCACTGGGGCTGGCTGGGCGTTGCCGGCCTGCTCTCCGTCACGGCCTTTTCGATTCGCGGCCTCCGCTGGGCGGCGTTTGTCGCACCCTACGCCCCGAATGCGAAAGGTCTGGATCTGATCGCCAATACCTTCATCGGCTTTGCGGCCGTGGTGACGATTGGCCGGCCGGCCGAGTTGCTGCGCCCCTATCTGATTGCGCGCCAGCTTCGGGTTCCCTTCCCCTCCCAATTGGGCGCATGGATGCTCGAACGCATCTATGACCTGCTCAGCATTCTCGGGCTGGCCGGCTGGGCGATGTTGACGATTGACGCGGCCGCCCTGCCGCCGGGGTCGCCCATCACCGAGGCCATACGCGCGGGTGGCGCCATCGTGTTCGGCGTCTCCATGGCCGCGCTGGCCCTGCTGCTGGCCTTCACCTTTGCGGCGAGGGCGGCCACAAATCGCCTTCGGGAAGCGCTCTCGTTCCTGCCGGAACGGCACCGGGACACGGCGAACCGCCTCACGGAAGCCTTCGGGGACGCACTGAGCGTCAGCCGCGATCCGCGGATTCTGCTCCGCATCGTTTGCTGGACGCTGGCGCATTGGCTGATGGTCGGCGTCACGTTCTGGGCCATTTTCCAAAGTTTCCCGTCGTCGAGCCATTTGGGCCTGAGCGAATCATTCCGCTTTCTGGCGATTCTCGCGCTAGCAAGCGCCATTCCGATCCCTTTTCTGGTGGGCGGATTCTATCTTGTTTCGCTGGCGCTGCTTACCGAATGGCTGCGAATTCCGCTTGAGGCATCCTCCGGGATCACTCTGGTGGTCTGGGCCGTGCAAATGGGCATCGCGATTCCGCTCGGCGCGGCCGCCGCATTGCGTTCCGGCCTTAACTGGCGAAAAATAAAGAGCATGGAGCAGGAAGCGCACCTATGATGTGCCCGTTTTGCGGACACAACGGCGACAAGGTGATTGACTCTCGCGAAAGCAAAGAGGGCAACGTCACCCGGCGTCGCCGCGAGTGCCTGGAGTGCAGCCGCCGCTTCACCACTTACGAGAGAATCGACGAGATCCCGTTCATGGTGGTGAAGAAGGACGGACGCCGCGAACCGTTTGACCGCCAGAAGGTTTTGAACGGTCTGCTGAAGGCGTGCGAGAAACGCCCGGTGAGCATGAGCGTCATGGCCGAGGCCGTCGATGCCGTCGAGGCCGCCCTGGTTGCCAGCCCGGACCGCGAACTCTCCACCGCCGAGGTGGGAGAAGTGCTCATCGAGCGCCTCAAATCGATCGACAAGATCGCGTATGTCCGCTTCGCCAGCGTGTATCGCAACTTCCAGGATGAAGAAGATTTCCTCGAAGAACTCAGCAAACTGCTCCGCAAGAAAGAACCGGTCGGCTAGCGGCGCTTAGCTCTCAAGACTCGCCAGAATATCGCGGAGATACCAGAAATCGAGTTCGGCGCGCCGCAGCAGCTCGCGATCCGCCGCGATCTGCCTGGCGTCTCCGTACGCGGCCACTTTGCCCTGGTGCAGAATGGCGACGGAATCGCAGCAACCGAGCGCGGGCAGGATGTCTTGCGACGCCAGGAGCACGGTGCCTTCAAAGCGCCGCAGATACTCGATCAGCGCCTTCACCATCAGGGGATCGAGGTTCGCGAAGGGTTCGTCGAGAGCAAGGATTCCGGGGCGCATCGAAAGCACGGTTGCAATCGAGACACGGCGGCGTTCGCCATAGGAGAGGTGCTGGTTCACCCGCTTCTCAAAGCCGTTGAGGTGGGTACGTTCGAGAGCTTCGTGGACGCGATGCCGGACTTCGGCCTCGCTCAATCCAAAGTTCCGCGGGCCGAAGGCAACGTCTTCCTCCACGGTGAGATGGAAGAGCTGATCGTCGGGATCCTGGAAGACCAGGCCCACCCGCTCACGGACGCGGCGCAGATTCTCTTTCTGAACCGGTTGCTCTTCGATGCGCACCTGCCCGCTCTGGGCCAGATGGATCCCGTTCAAGTGCAGCAGGAGCGTGGATTTCCCCGCGCCGGAAGCGCCGAGCAAAGCCACTTTGCGCCCCCGCGGAATGCGCAGGTCCACGCCGGTGAGCACGTCCTCGCCGTCGGAATACGCGAAGCGCAGCCCCTGAACGTCGATCGCCGCGGACGGCGTTTGCGGCAAGGGCGAAAGGTCCGCGGCGATGGAGGATTCTGGACGCATAGGCAAAGCGTGATCATACCGCCAGGCGGATCAGAAGGGCGATTGCGGGCAGCCAGAAGCTACGAATCCACGCGTTCCGGGGTGAATCGCCCGGCTTGGTGGGGGCCGGAAGAGGCCCGTCAATACGGAAGCCGCGCGCCAGCATCGCGGCATGGATGCGTTCGCTGCGTTCCCAGCTTCTCAGAAAGATCAGGGCCGTCTGGTTGGCATAACCAGCGAATGCAAAACGCATGCTTCCCGGCGAGCGCGATTCCCTTGCCTGATTCGTGCGACGCCATTCCTCCGCGATCAGCGCACGGTAGCGCTCCAGGTGCTGAAGGGTCAGGACCACCGCCGCCGGCAGGCCCAGGCGTCGCAGGGCCGTGAGAATCTCCGCGAAGCCGACGGCCTTCGCCAGCGTGGAAAGCAGCAGAACCGCCAAGAGCGCCCTCAGGCAGAGGGAGAGCGCCGCAACCCAGCCGTTTTGATCGATACCGGAAACGGGCGCGACGTTCAGCCACGAATCCAAAGCACGGCTGAAGGGGAGGCCGAGCGCCAGGATCACGAGGACGGGAAGAACCGGGGCTATGCGAAGCATCGCGGGCCAAAGCGACCGCTCTCGCTGGAGCACGGAGGCGAACACCAGCGGCAGATAGAACGCGAAGGGCAGCAACCGGCCCAGCGGCTCCGAGCCAATCGCGGCAATCGCCACGAGAACGGCAATCAGCTCCATGCGGGCATCCAGGCTGGGCACCCCCGCGGCGCTCGCGCCGGGCGTGCCGCGCGCTTCGCCATGGTGCGCGCCGGTATGGAGATGCGAATGCATCGGCAATTCGCCTCAGCCCCTTGCGGGCTTTGGACGGCGGGATAGCCAGCCATAGAGCAGGCCGGCGGCACCGAAGAGAACGCTCACGCCGACCAGCAAACGCTCTCCCGTACCACGCCCTTCCGTTTCCACCGGCGCGGATGCAGCGGCCGTCTCCGCGCGGTTCCCGCCAGCCACCCGGGCGACGAGTTCCACCCGGTGGCCCATTTCATCGTCGAGCAGCACGCGCCAATCTCCCGGCCCGGTGGGAAGGAAAACGAATTTCCCTTCAAAATCCGTACGCCCCGTCTGAAAGGCATCGGCCTTGACGCCGGCGGAAGCGGGCGCATGCACGGCGACCGCAATAAAGCTGGCCGCTTCCGTTCCTTCGTAAGAGGCGGAGATCACGACAAAGGGCGGCTTCACCTCAACCCTGGTCTGGAGGTCGTGCGCGGACAGCAGGGCGGCAAATCCCAGGGCGGAGAGGACGACAATAGCGGCGCGGCCGGCCTTCCTGAACGCAACGGAAATCATATCCACACCATCCTTCCTTTGCGAACCTTCCTCAGCGAACTCCGGCCTGCACCGGGGGCGATGGCACGGGATCGTTCTCCCGGGCCGGCCGCAGATGGCGAAGCAGCGACGGTTTTGTGCGGGCAATGAAAGCGATTACCATCGCCGTGAACGTGCCCTCCAGGATACCCACAATTGCGTAGACCCCGGCCAGGAGCAGGATACTGCGCCCGTAACCGGCGATGTGGAACTCGCCCAGGAGCAGAAGGACGGGAAGAAAGATCCCAATGAAACCGGCCAGCGCGGCGCGCATCCCCAGCGGACCGGGAAGGTAGCGGCCGATAGCGGCCGCCGCAAGCCCGCCGGACGCCATGTTCACGACGTTCACGCCAAGGGAGAGAAAGCCGCCGTGCTGAAAAAGAAACGTCTGCAGGATGAGCACCGCGAAGATCACGGGCACTACGCGCACGCCCAGCAGCAGGCCCACCAGGCCGAACAAGCCGAAATGCACCGAAACGCCCGCAACCGGCACATTCACGAGCGAGGCGACGAAGGTTGCCGCCGCCAGCAGGCCCATCCGCGGCACTTCTTCGGTCTCCAGCTTGCGGCTGGCGAGGGCGCCGACGCCGATGGCAAGGACGTACCCCGCGATCGACATCTCCACCGGAAGAATGCCATCGGCAACGTGCATGGAGACTTACTCCGCGGGCAGCGCCAGCGTGCAGGATAGCGACTCCTGATCGTAGTTCGCGCCCCGCGGTGCCTGTTCCGTGACGGCCACGCTGAACAGAACCGGCACATGCTCCGGCACCGTCTCCGCCACTTTCACATAGCCGTCACGATCCGTCTTGCCGAGCTTGATTTCGCGATGCTCGCCGAGGACGGCCAGCACTTCCGCATCCTTCGCCGGCTTACCATTGCGCCAGACCCGCACCAGGCGGCCGCGCATGCCGGATTCATAGTTGAGTTCGAGGCCCAGGCCGAGCGGCTTGGCATTGTAGGTGGTTCCGTTAAATCCTACCCAGGAGATGCCATAGTCCGAGGATTTCCGGACGGCCTTGGCATCGGAGAACTTGTCGCGCCCGCCCTCCTTCCATCCATTGGCCGTCTGGCTTCGTACCCCGCGATCCCGCACATAATAGACCCGTGCCAGCTCTTTCGAAGGCAGCTTCACTTCGAGCCGGAGCGATTTCGCGCCCGCGGTGATCTTCACCGGCTGGCGAGACCCGTTCGCTCCCACGACAAAAGCCTTCAGGTTGGTGAGCGAGGCGGCCTCTTCGCTGGAGGGAAAGCCATGCCCGTGGCCGATTTCGAGATAGGCGGTATCCCCGGAGGCGCTGTAGTGGGTACGCAGCAGCCAGTTAAAGTGGCCCCAACCCAGGAGCGCCGTCATGAGGAACGCAGAGAAAAAGAAGAAGGGAACGCGCAATCGCATAGCGCCTCTAGCGTAGCACGATTCCGAAATTCGTATGCGGAACACGGACTGAAGCGAGCGTTTCCATGGCCAGGCGGATTGATCATCCGAATCAGCGGAGATCCGGAACCGGGAAGCGGCGCGCGTCGGGGTGCGTCACCTGAACCTCGGGAATATCGAAGGCGCGGATCACTCCCTTCGGGCGGCTGATGGCATAAAGGCGGCGTCCGGCGACGGTACGATCCCAAGCCAGGGCCTGCCCTTCCGCGGCGATCTCGATCGTGGCCAGGTGGAGCAGAACCGGGCCCAGCCGCGGCTTTGCGAGCACATAGAGTTCCGGGCGGTCATGCCCGAGCAGATAGAGCAGGCCATCCGGACCGATTCCCCCGCCCGAGGCCGCATGCGGCGCCATCGCGGCCTGCACGGCTTCCGGAATCAGCCACCCTCCGGTGCGCCGCCACTGACCGTCGTAAGTGACAATGGACCCGTAACGGCTTCCCTTGTAGCCCACGCCGCCGGTCCCCTCGTAATGCGCGAACCCGGCAATGTAACCGTCGAGATAGGGCTCAAAGAACGTGAGCGACCCTTCGTCCGTCAGCCCGAGGCTATGGCTGGATTCGTGCTTCATGCCGGCGGTGTCAATTACTTCCACGGAAGAGCCCATGGGCACTTCCGGAAAGTTGGAATTGGAACACCAGAGTTTGCCATTGGCCGCGTAGCAGGAATTGATGTGGCGAATGGGGCCGCCGCGCGGGCTCGTCCAGCGCGCGAGCAGTTCCCCGCTCTGCTTATCGTACTTGCCGATGACCGTGTTGACGATGGCATAGACGAAGCGCTCGTCCACGGCGACGCCCTGCCGCGCTTCGGGCGCGTTGTATTCCCGCACCAGTTTCGCCGTGCCTGTTTGCAGCACGGGCGGAGTCCACGTCTCCAGTTTGGGCATGCCGGACGGCTGCGCCGGCGAAAGCGTGGCGACAAAGAGCAGGAGCAGCGCAAGGAAGAACCGATGCAGCACGAATCCGGCGACTCCCGCACGGGCACGCTCCGGCGTCGCGCAGCTATTCAATGGGTTTTTCGTACAGGCCGTTGTGCACCGCATACAACGCCAATTCCAGCCGGTCCGAAACGCCCAGCTTGTCGAAGATATTGTGCAGGTGATTCTTGACGGTCTGTTCACTGATGAACATCTTGTCGGCGATTTCCTTGTTCTTGTAGCCCTGCGCGACAAGCACCACGATTTCCCGCTCCCGGTTGCTCAGAGGGGAGCGCTCACGGGTTTGTTTGGAGTACGCCGGAGTGGGAGCCGCGCCGGAGGATTGCATGGCGAACTGCCGCATGACGGCCGCGGTCGTATGCGTATCCAGCCAGATCTCCCCCTCATACACCTTGCGAATGCTCTTGATGAGGAGGTCCGTGGCCGTATGCTTGAGGACGATGCCGGAGCAGCCGTACTTGACCGCCTGCACGAACTCGTTCTTATCATCGGACGCGGTGAGGATGATTACCTTGGTTTCGGTGGAACTCGCGCTCAGCCGCTGCAGCGCGGACAACCCGTCGATTCCCGGCATACGAATGTCCAGCAGGAGGACATCCGGCTTCAGCCGGTCCACCATTTCCATGGTCTCGCGGCCATCCTTGGCTTCGCCGACGATCTCGAAATCCGCCTGAAGATCCAGAAGGCGGCGGAGGCCGTCGCGGAAGATGGTGTGATCATCGGCGATCAGAATACGGATGCGGCGCGCCGGGCGGCCCCCACCCACATTGGGTTCGCTTGACGAATCGGGAGTGGAACTTTCGTTGGTCATGAAGCGCTCACGAGAATCTTTTCTAATCAGATGTCTCCCTAGGGAGCTACAGACGTCCGGGAACTTTGGTTATAGTACCCTGTCTGACGGCGATTCACCAGAGATCCCGGCCAGCCGCAGCCGATATTGACGGTACGCCGGGCCATCGGCCACCACGCCAGAAACTGGCCAATCAAATCAACTCCTTTGCTTTCAATAACTTCAACGGTAGTCGAAGCAGGAATCACAAAGTCGATCCGAACAATACCCGGCTGGAATGGTTACAGAATACTATTACCACGTTCCAGGCGGCTTGAATAGTACAAAAGTACGGGTATCGGCGGTTTTGCGCTACCGTGAGGCAGCACAAGCGCGCCTGGTGAAGACGCTCAGAACGGAATCCAGATGATTCCTCGCCCGCACCAGCCAAAATTAACGGGGATTGAAAACTCAATAATGCCACCCGGACCGGGTGTTACTTCCAAGCGGATCCAACGTGGGTAATGAACGTCACGGAACGGGAGACGGGGCCAAGCGGGGGTCGCGCCAGCTCTTATCCGCATCCGCCTTCCGGGCGTAGGCGGCGTCCAGGCGGAGGGGATCGTCGAAGGCCCGGCTCCGGTAGCGGTCCCACGCCAGAGATGCCAACTGGGGGACCCAGCTTCGCGAAATCAAGAGGCATCGAGCGCCCTCGGGAGAGTGTTCCGCAACCGCATCGAGGAACTCCGCGGACGGCGAGAGAATATAGCGCGGGATGGCTTCGAGGCCCTCCAGCCAGGAATCCGGCTGCACCAACGCCACTTCGGAGAGCGACGGCTCGGCGGGTGGCCCTTCGCCCTGCACCGGCAAGGGCGACGTGGCGATCGACCGGAAGAACTCTCCCCGGCTCGCCGGCAGCAGGATTGCCGCGGGAAACCCCGGCGTCAGCCGCGCCACTGCCTGCATATTCGAGATCCCGATCAAGGGAAGCCCGGCCGCTTCGGCAAGGCTCTTCGCCGCCGTCAAGCCAACCCGCAGGCTGGTGAACGCCCCCGGACCCGTGGACACCGCCACCGCCCGCAGATCCTCGAGGCGCAGCGCCCGCTCTTCGAGGACGCTCGCGATTGCCGGGAAAATCTGTTCCGCCTGTTGGCGGGGTGTGGAGAGCGCGTGCTGCGCGCACACCCGGCCGTCGCTCGCGAGAGCCACGTGCCCGGCCCCGGACGCCGTATCGAGGATAAGAATGTTCGTCGTCAAAGCTTTTCGCGCCCGTTCCGGCGGGCCGATCCCGTACGCCCGGCCTTACGGCTCCAGCCGGAAGACCTTATCCACCACATATACTTTGCCCACGGAATTCATCCCATAGACCCGGACATTCACCACGACCGGCGGTTTTCCGAGGGCGCGCGGGTCAAATTGCAGAAAGCCCTCCGGGCCGGTTGCAACCACCCGAGCGCCTTCGCCCGCCACCGTATCCTCGGCCGTCAACAGATACATCATGCTCCGCGTGGCTCTGGACTCCCTGGTGATCTTGATGCGGTACGGAATCTTCCAGCCTCCGGCCAGAGGAACCCCCATCTTCGCCGGTTCCGCCATTTCGAACGGAATCTTCGCGAGCGCGGTCTCCGGCTCCTGCACCGGCACGGCGCGGCTTTCAAACTTGTAGCGATTGCTGAGCCCCTGCACGTAACCGTCGCGATAGAAATGCAGCACCCAATCGTGGCCGGGGCTGGGCGGCACGCCGGCCCAGGATTGTTCCTTATACTCCTTGAGCGCCGTCACCGCGCCATCGGCGGGATTGACCCACTCAATCTTGTACTTATGCTTCTTCGCGAAGCGAATCTCCACCTCGCCCGTCTGCCCGGCACTGGCGGGCGCCTCGACGTAACAGACAAACTCCGGGGCATCCTCTCCGTGCAGGCCCAGGCAGCGCGCGCCGGACACTTCGAAATAGGGTTCCAACTCCCAATACCGGGTGCGGCTGAAAAAGTCATACCAGACCTTCATGGCCGTAGCTCCGGGAGAGTCCGCAAACTTGGCCTGAACCGGCACACCCCCGCCATAGGTGCCCGTATTCCCGTAGGTGGGATACTGGCCGTCCATGGTGGAATTCCAGAGGCGCTTGCGGAAGGTATCGGAATCGACGTGATGGGCGTGAGTGGCTCCGGCGCCCGAGTTCTCGTATCCAAACTCCGCGTTCACGGCGGGAAGCTGGTAAAGCTGATGCTCAATGGCGCCGAGTTGGTCGTCGGAGCTTTGATAAAGCATGTAGCTCATCCAGCCGTCCCGGACGAGCGGGGAAGTCGTGGAGACCGTGTGTGTACTGCGAGGGTGTTTGTAGGGGTCCCGCTGTCGGAGATAATCCCCCATCTCTTTCATCAGGCGTTTCCCGTCCTTGTACTCTTCGAACTCCTGCACCAGTTGCCAGGTGACATTGAAGGCGGCGTAGCGGCCGATGACGTAATTGAGGTAGCGTTCGCGATCTTTCCGCGTGGGGAGAATTTCGGCGAGTTGATTGCGGTCCCAGCCAAGAATGAGGTCCGCCACCATCCCCGCATCGTTCAAGGCGCGAATGCGGCGATCCACTTGTTGGAAATGGGTTGGAACAATGCGGTCCGCCGCGGGGAGAGGGCTGGAGGAAGCATCCGCCGCATTTTCGGGACGCGGGCCAAGCAGATTGCCGCGCACGTGCGTAAAGCGCTGCTCTTTCCGCCGGGCCAGAATTTCGTTGAACACCGCGTCCGGAACCGTGGCGAATGCGTACTGCGTGTCGCCCATCCACAAGTGCGGCTGCAGATCCTTTGTGGTCCGCCAATGGTGGATGTTGGCGGGTTCGAGGAAGCCCGCTGTCTTCGCGTCCACGGCCTCCACCGCCGACATCATTCCGTCCAGGCGGGGGATATTGCCGGAGAACCGGACCAGCCATTTGCCGGGTTCGGCGGGAGCAAAGCGGGCAACAAAGCGCCCGCCGCCGTCCCAGAACATCGGCAGCCGGTACGTGTCGATCCCCGGAGACCGGAACTCCGCATAGAGTTCCACAGTGGCGTACGGGTTCGGGTGCGCCGCCTGTTCTTCCGCGCTCAGATCCAGCGCCAGGTCGCAGGGCGAATACACCGGCGTGGGGGGGCAGGTTGGCTGCCCGTGCAGCAGCGCCGAGGCCACCAGGCAAAGCAACAACGCGCGGAGCGGCATACTCCTTAGTTTGACAGACAACCCGGGCCTACTTGAGGGGAAGCGCCACCGGCTTGCCCGTCTTCACCGACAGCTTCGCCGCATCGATGATCTCATTCACACCCACATTGAAGTCCATCGACGTCATGCCTTCCGGCTCTTTTCCGGAGCGGATGCAATCGAGCATGTAGGCGATCGGCTCCAGGCGGTTGGCCGGCAATCCCGGATCCGGCAGAACTTGCTCCGCCCCGCGGCTGGGCCGGAAGGTCGCCTTCTCGCGGTCCGCCGCCAGACTCCCCTTGAGCCCAAAGAGTTCGACCTGCTGAAAGCTGCGCGGAAGATCCCAGCTTGCTTCAAGCAGGGCCACGCCGCTCTTGTAGCTCAGAAGGATCGTGGCGCTGTCCTCCACCTTGGGGAACTCATTCGGGCGGAGGTGAATGGCGTGGGCGAACACCGTCTGGGGCCGCCCGAGATACATGAGGCTCCAGAGCGCGTTATAGCAGCCGAAATCCATCAGCGCGCCGGCGCCGTTCTTTTCCGGATCGGTCAGCCAATTGAAGAAGAACTTATTGAGTCCGGTAGGTCCGCCGGGGCCACCGTGTCCTACAATTCCGTGCAGCCGCCAGACGGTGCCGAGTTCCCCCGAATCGAGCTTCGTCTTGAGCGCGTGCATGGTGGGCCACCATGCCATCTGGTAGTTGGTCATCACTTTGATGCCGTTTTTCCGGGCGAGATCGCGGATCTTCACGGCATCCTTGTAAGTGGAGGCGAGCGGCTTCTCAAAAATCACGTTCACTTTGCGCGGGGCGCAGTACTCCACAATCTCCAGATGGCGATTGTTCTCCACGAAGGCCCACACCACCAGGGGCTTCTTCTCGTCGATCAGCTTCTTGTAGTCGGAATAGACGAGATCGCGGCTCAGCCCGCGTTTAACGGCTTCATCGATCAGCGCCGGTTCCGTTTCGGCAACGCCGACGAGTCTGGCGGGGTCGCCCTTCACCATCTTGCCGAACTGGCCCCATACGTGGGAGTGCACCATGCCAATGACGGCGATGGTGGGCTCCTGCGCTAGCGCCGGGAAAACGCAGAAAACAACTGCCAGAATTAACGCCGCGAGTGGCCGGGAGAACATCGTTCGCACCTCTTTGTGTCGGGAAGTTTGTGGACTGGGATTCATTTTCTCACTTTTTCGGATCGGTCCTGATCTCTCCGCGGTCTGAAAAAGAATCCGGGGGTTCTTCTCCCGGACCGCGGCGAGTGCAGCGCTTGAAGTTCCAGTACCGATCATTTTGGCTGGAAAGGTGGTAGAGTAAGTCCCAAGTTTTTTGTTCCTTGGCCATCGTTTCACTGGGAAGGACAGGAGAGGTCTTTATGAAGATCAGCCTCGGTGTCTTGACGATTTTGCTTTTGCCGGCGGTTCCGCTGTATGCCGCCGGGGGTGGGGAACTGGGGGCGCAATCCGCCGCCGCAACGAGTCCGAAAGAGGCGTCACGGGGACTTCGGGAGTCGCAAGGGACGGTCCCAAGGGACGCCGCCACGGCACGCAGCCTTGCCGCGCTGCTGGACCGCTATGCCGCGCCGGGACGCTTTGCCGCGTATGAGCGGTACTGGGATTTGCTCGGGCCGGACGGCGCGGATGAGGAGAAGCGCAACGCCCTCCGCAGGATGGTGGTGTTGAGCCTTGAAGAGCGAAAGCCGGAGCAGACCGAGAAATATCTGGCGCTGTACCGGCAGGCGGGCGGAACGGACCTTGCCCTGCCCGATCCTGCCTCCGGCAATACCGCTTCTTCTCTTTATGGAACCATCGAGATTCCCGGCCCCGTGCCCGCCTTTGCACGGATGGCCGCGCTCGCCCCTGACGTTTCGCCGGAACTGTTGCTGAGCGCACTGGCGCGCAACATCTCCATTTCCGGTTACCGCTCCATGGGCCCGGAGGGCGGCATGCAGGAAACGGAATATCTGCGGCTGGTTTTCCGGTATCTGCAGCAAGCCCAGGACCTCGCCAAGCTTGCGGGCGAGGGAAAGGTGCTGCGCATCGGCGAGTGCGAATCCACCGAAACCGGCGAGTTGCTGAAGATTCTCGGATACCGCATGCGCGGAGGATGCGGCGGAGATCTGGTGCTGGAGACCGTCAACCCCACCAAGGCCTTCATCACGGTGGATTCCGGATTTCCGCTGGCGGACCTGGAGCAGGCGCTGCGCACGAATCGCCCCTTCGCCTACGATATGACCCCGACGAAGATCCCGATCCTCTACGGGCCGGACTATTGGGCGCTGAACGACCCCAAGAAGGAGAAATCGCCGATCCAGGTGCTTCTCTCGGACCCGGCTTTGTGCCGCCTCTACCTCAGCCTCGCCAAGCTGGAAACCAATACCGCCGAGATCATCCGCAAGGATATTGAACTGGAGAAGCTGCGAGCCTTTTCGCACGTCATCGACTTCTACGGCGCAATGTTCCATGTGGAGAACGGCAGAGTCGTGACGCCGGGCGGCGCGAAGGCACAGGCCAAGTGGGAAAAGATGGTCGGCGCTTCCGTGAGCAAACCCTCCGAGTTCTTCATGAAGCTGATCTCTTCGGACGACGGCTGGTTGGCGTGCTACTACGACGCGCTATACCGGATTGAAGGTCCGGCGAAGGAATATCTGACCGAACCCGAAAGAATGGAGCGCTTCTACGAGGCCCTGCGCGGAAAGATCACCAGCCCTGGACCGGCCCGGCCGGTGTTTCGCGCCAATACCGACATGCTGATCTTCACGCATCGGCTGAGGCTCGACGCCGACGGCCGCCCGCACATACCGGGCACGCTCGCCGTCTGGAAGGAACTGTTCGCCGACAAGAAGTTCGTCGACGACCGGCGACTTCGCAGAGCCGCGCCGGGGTGGCGGGATGCCGACGATCTGATCGCGGCGCTCTTCGGGCTCAGCCGCAGCTACGTGGAGAATCTTCCGCTGCGGATGTTTATCGCCACGAGCGAGATGAACCGGTTGCGGGATCGGCCATTAGAGCCCGCCACGGTGCAACTGCTGCTGAACGAATACAATACCCTCCGCAGCCAATACTCCCTGCTGACGGAATCGCCGCAATTGAGCGACGAGGCCATCCGCCAGTTTGTGGATACCGCTCTGGCAACCCAGAAGATTCGCAATGAAGAACTCCGGGCTGACACCGTCGGCTCCCTGCAGGGCCTTCTCGGCCTGTGGCAGATTTACGCGCGCCACGGAATCCTTCGCGGACCGGACGTCGACAGCACCTTCCGGAAGATTCTGGAATCCGTCGGGAAGCCCGAGAACGAAGCGCAGCTCTTCGCGAATGCCCGGAAGGGCGTTCAGGATCTCCTTACCGCAACCGGGGGAACGGGCGGCGCCGACCCGCAGAAGCACATCGTGAACCTGCTGGCGGGAGTGCGGAATGCCGGCGATCCGGCGGTTCTGGCGAAGCAGACGCAGACGATCAACACGATCGTGGATGCGCAGAATCTGCTCACGCTCACGGACCTTTTCACGCTGGACGACCAGTTGCAGGGCGCGGCTTCCGGCGGGGCGATCGACACATCCCTCGTGAACCGGCTTACCGCGCAGATTGGCCGGATTCAATCCGCGCGCGCCTCCCTGAGCACGGACGAAAAGAATGCGCTGAGTTTTGGCCGCATCGCGGAGCAGCATGTCGAACACGAGCGAAAAGTGCGGTTGCGGGCGGAAGTGGATAAGAACTCCAACTCGCCCGAGAAAATGCTTGCGCTGCGCGAGGTGCTGGCCCCGCACCTGCGGGATACGCTGGTGGGCCTCGTGTATGCCCACTACGCGCCGCCGGGCGGGCAGATCCTGCTCACGAACAGCCAGTTTGTTCGCTATCACGACTTCTCCGGATTGCCGGGGACGGATTACAGTTGGGCGCCCACGGAGGTCGCGGGCGTCGGCTGGTCCGCCACATCGGGCGGGCGCTTGATGGGTTCCCTGAGCGAATTGCCGTATGCGCTGGCCCAGGCGGAACAGAATTTTTTGGTTCCAGATCGGGAGCAGGCGCTGATCTGGGGAGATCTTGTTCCTCAGGTTTTGCTCACGGCAACCGTGCCCCGCTGGTGGAATGTGAGCCCCACGCAGGTGCACTATGTGGCGCTATTGCAGCGCGCGGGCAAGAGCCTGCTGGCGGAAGCGGTGGTGGATGCCACGGTGCGCGGGCAGGTGATGGCCTCACTCGACCACTGCTCGAATCCGCATCGCGTTTCCGAGGTGCGGCGGGCCATCCAGCGCAGGGACCCGAAGGCGGCGACGGAGCTGTTGATGCCGTCGGAGCTCTTTCGCGTCGGCCTCGACGTGCTGGCCGCGAACCGGACGCTGCAATCCCCGATCTACACGGAGATTCGGCATCTTCAGCAATCGGACCCCTCCGTGAAGATGGAGACCATCAGCGACCTGTTCGGTTCCCCGAAACCGGCGCTGACGCATTCCTACCGTCCGGAGTTGCTCGGCCTTCGCACCATGCCCACGATGATGGGCTATTCCAGCCGCTTGATGGCGGAGACGTGGGAATCGGGCGCACTCTACTGGGCGGAAATTTCCGACCGCCTGGAGATGAAGCCCGAAGAATTGAACATCACCATTCCGGAATGGACGCGCGAAACCATTGAAGGCATTTTCGCTACGCACCTGGAGGATTGGCCCGCGCTCTTGCGGTCCATGCGGCGGGTGGGCGAAAGCAAAGTGAACGGGAGCTCGGAAAGCACGCCCATGGGCGGAGGGCAATAGAGTTACGGCACGAGAAGCGGTCATGCGCGGTCACAATTCAAGACACGGGAAATCGTCATGAACATGAAGCTGCTACTGGGACTTATGCTTATCGCCGGATTGGCGCTGCCCGTGCGGGCACAGGAAAGCGATCCGGTGTTTCGGGTGGACACCAATCTCGTGGTGCTCACCTTCACCGTAACCGATGGCAAGGGGCGCTACGTGAACGGGCTGAAGCCATCGGAATTTCGCATTCTGGAAGACGGCATCGTGCAGAAGATCGCGACTTTTTCGGAAGGGAACCTCCCGGCGATGCGGGTGAAACAGGATGGCGGTCTGGAGCCGATCGTGCCCGTGAGAGCGGCCGGCCCGGCGACCGGCACCGCGCCCACGGGCAGAGCGGAATCGTTCGCGGACACCCTCGCCGGCACGAACGTGTTTGTGCTGTTTGACACGTCCAACTACATGTATCGCGGCTTCGTATACGCCTCGGACGCCGTCGCCGATTTCATCCGCGGCCTGGACGATGCGGATTCCGTGGCGATTTACACCTTCAGCCGGAACCTCTCGCGCGCCACCAGCCTTACACGCAACCGCAACGAAGCCATCCGGGGCTTGCGCAGCGCCGTCGTGGGCGACGACGCCGCGCTTTACAACGGGCTGCTGCTCACGCTGCGCGATGCCGCGAAGGTGCCCGGGAGGAAAGTGGTGATCGTCTTCTCCAACGGCCCCGACAGCGCCAGCATGGTCGCGCCGGACGATGTCCGCCGGGTAGCGGAGGAAGAGGGTATCCCGCTCTACGTCATCTCCACCGCCGAGGCCAACCAGGACCGGATTTCCACGAACGTCTTCCGGCGCATCGCCGAACGCACGGGCGGCCAGGCTTACTTCGCGCGCAGTTGGCAGAAGCAGGTGGAAGCCTTTGAGGCCATCCGCGAGGATTTGGGAAACTCCTACACCATCACCTATTATCCGCAGGTGAACCCGAACATGGAATTCCGCGAGATCACCGTGGAACTATCGCCGGACCCGCAGGGCAAGAAGTTCAAGATTCGCGCGCGCCCCGGGTACAAGCCGCGGCCGGGTTCGTAAGCATCGCGGCAAGTGGCTCGTTTCGAGATTCGCTTCCCACCCGGACCGGCGCCTGCCTCCGTCGATCCGGGTGAGGCCGGCAGCCCTCACTTCGGGAGTTGCGAACGCCGCGCCAGCACCTTCTCGTACGCTTCCACCATGCGGGACTTCGTGCCTTCCGAAAGCGGCGCCGGCGTCTGCTCCAACCCAAATTCGTGGCACATCTTCACCGTCGTCTTGAGGCTCTCTATGAACTCCAGGCACGGCGGGCAGCCCTGCATCTCGGCCTTCAATTGCTCCAGGTCTTCGGCCGTGATATGGACGTCGAGCGATTCCCCCAGACGTTGCTCGAGCGGCGCGCAACCGCTGTTCCCATTCGCGGCCGCATTTCCCGGCCGGCTCCCAGCCCCTTCGATTGCTTCTTCCATACAACTTCCCTCGTCGCGCCATCCCCTGGCGCGTGGTTCACTCTCTACCGTGACAGTGTGGCGGACGCCTCCAGCAGGTGCCGGTCCAGCTTCTGCCGGATGGCCAGCCGGGCCCGGTGCAGCCTCGTCTTCACCACGTCGATCTTCACATCCAGAATCTCCGCGGTTTCTTCCGTGTTCAGTTCCTCTACGTCCCGCAGCAGCAGAACCGAACGGTAAATCTCCGGCAGTTCCCGGATCGCCGCCGCCAGAATCTCCTTCAACTGCTTTTGCAGCAACTGGCTTTCGGGAACCCTGCTCCAATCGGCGATCTGCATCCGGACGCCGCTTCCGTCTTCTTCCGTGCGCGGAAGGTAATCCTCCAGGCTCAGCTCGGTTTTCGGCGCGAACACGCTCTTGCGCCGCTTCATCAGGCAGGCATTCCGGGCGATCCGGAAGACCCAGGCCCGCACATTGCGGGCATCCTGCAACTGATCAAAATTCTCGAAGACCTTCAGCAGCGTATCCTGCGCCACTTCCTCCGCGTCTTCCCGGTGCCCGCACATCATCAGCGTGTACTGGAAGATCTTCGATTGGAAGATGTTCACAAACTCGTCGAACGCGGCGGCATTGCCGCGGAGCAACTCCTCGGCGAGTTCCACCTCCCGGCTCTTGGGAGACTCAATTGCGGTAGACATAAGCGCTTGACTTCACCGGCGGAGCGCCGCACGCGCGCCCCCGGCGGGACAAGCTCATTCTATCGAATCGTCCCCGAACGGCAGCCAGAGCCGCTGCGGCTATCCCGCTTCGACCGCTTCGCCGACGGAAACCTCAGTCCGCATCGAGGGGGGATGCAGCAGGGTCGCATGAATCAAGCATTTCTCCACCGCCTTTCGCACCGGCTCCAGATGGGCTTCATCCACGCCCGGCACTTCCACATGAATCGCAAAGCCGTCAAGGCGCGGGGGATTCTTCGCCTTCTCCGCGGTGACCTTCACGTGCAGGCCCTCCGTGGGAAGCCGGTTGAGGTTCAGGTAATACGCGGCGTAGAAGGCCGCGCAGGTTCCCAGCGAAGAGAGCAGCAGTTCGGGCGGAGTCATCCCGCCGTCGGCACCCTTTGACTCCAAGGGCTGATCCGAAACCACCTTATGGCCGCGGCACTCGGCTTCAAACTGAACGCCGCCTAAATACCTGACATTCGTCTCCATGGCGCATCTCCTGGCTCCACAGATTCGCTCGACGCCCCACTGGTGACAAACGGCGCTCCGGAAGGCCGGCGGCATCCGATCGGAGAACGGCAATGTCACGCCCCCTGCGGCGCTTGCATCTCTAGGACGGAAGCGAAATCGGAATCGCGATGCAAAAAGCTCTTATACTCTTTTTTCTCCTTCTTCCCCTGCCGGCGTCGGCACAGGCGCCCTCGCCCGGCATCGCTCCTCCCGGCGGGGGCGAGCGCCTCAGCCTGCGAGACGCCGTCAACCGCGCCCTCGCCGGGAACCCCGGCCTCGAAGCGATGCAGGCGGGGGAGAAGGAAGCAGCCAGCCGGGTGGACGCCGCGCGCAGCGGTTACCTCCCGCGAGTGAACTACCAGGAGATGGTGCAGCGGGGAAACAATCCCGTGTACGTATTCGGTGCACTGCTCACGCAGCGGCAATTTGCGGAGCCCAACTTCGCCATCCGCTCGCTCAACCGTCCGGATTTTCTGAACAACTTCCAATCCATGGTGACCGTGGACCAGGTGGTGTTCAACGCCGGCCGTACCGGGAACGCCGTCAAGGCGGCGGAACTTGGCCGGCAGATGAGTGAGCTCGAAACCCGCTCCTCGGAATTGCAGGTGATGCAGCGGGTGCTGGAGGCCTATTTCGGCGTGAAGCTTGGCGAAGCGGCGTACCAGGCAGCTGAAGAGAGCGTCCGCGGCGCGGAGGCCGA
Source organism: Acidobacteriota bacterium (assembly GCA_014584705.1). Taxonomy (GTDB): domain Bacteria; phylum Acidobacteriota; class Terriglobia; order Bryobacterales; family Bryobacteraceae; genus JACTMJ01. The sequence goes on from JACTMJ010000022.1 coordinate 61,456, forward strand.
CCTCAAGCGCGCGGAGGACTTCCGGCGCGAAGGGGTCACGACGGATTCCGACGTGCTTTCCATCCGCGTCCACCTCGCTGGCGTGCGCCAGGAAGCCATTCAACGCCGCACACAACTGGAAGTGGCCCTCGCCGCCCTGAACGTCGCCATGGGCGCGCCGGAAGACGCCACCTTCACGCTCACCACGCCCTTGATGGAAACGGCATACGAAGCGCCGGCATTGGGCGAGAGCCAAAGGTCGGCGGTGGACACACGTCCGGAAGCGCGGCTGGCCCTCAAGGGATTGGAAGCGGCACGGGTCCGGCAAAAGGTAGCCCGTGCCGCCTACTGGCCGGAGGTGTTTGTGCGGGGTGTGTTTGAAACGGATCGCCAGGAGGTGCTGAACAAGGGCGGCGCGAACTGGTTCTTTGGCGCCGGCCTGCGCTGGAACGTATTCGACGGAATGGAAAGGAAGGCGCGCGTGGCGGAGAGCCGCCATGGCATCGACGCGGCCGAAGCGCGGCAACGCCAGGCCGCCTCCGGCGTTCGATTCGAAGTACGGCGGGCGTGGCTCGAATGGAGCGCCGTCAAAGACCGTCTGGCCTTGGCCCGCGCCAGCATCGCGGAAGCCGAGGAGAGCCTGCGAATCACCAGGGACCGTTACGCGAACGGCCTGAGCACGGTGACGGATCTGCTGCGCACGGAAATTGCCGTGCTCAGCGCGAAGACGGGCTATCTCGCGGCATTGTACGAACAGCGCCTCGCGGCCGTGCGCCTCGAAGCCGCCAAAGGCTCGCTCAACCCCGGTTCGCTCCTGTTTGATTGAGGACATTCATGAAACTGACAGCCATACTTATTTCCGCACTGGCGTTGATTTTGGCCGGATGCGGAGGCTCCGCTACGAAGAAGGAAACCGCTGCCACCGTGCAAGCCGTGCGCGTGACCGCCGCGCCGCTGGCCGCGCGGAAGTGGCAACGGCCCGTGGAGGGCATGGGCACCGTGGAAGCGCGCGTCGAGAGCGTGATCGCCGCGAAGGCGATGGGCTACATCCAGGCCGTTCGCGTGCGCGAAGGGGACCGGGTGAGCGCGGGGCAGACTCTCGTTGAAATTTCCGCTCAGGAACTGAACGCCGGAGTGGCCCAGGCACAGGCGGCGCGGCAGGAAGCGCGCAGCGCCGAGGCGGAGGCCGATAGCGCGCTCGCCGCCGCGGAAGCGCAGGCTGTGCTGGCCCGTGCCACGCATGGCCGCATGAAGAACCTGCACGACCGCAAATCGATCTCCGATCAGGAGTTCGACGAAGCCTCCGCCCGTCTGGCCGCCGCCGAAGCCGGCTTGCGGATGGCGCAAGCGCGCAAGCGGCAAGTGGCCGAGAAGATTCTCCAGGCATCGGCCGCCGCCACCGCCGCCGAATCGCAGCTATCCTATCTCCGCATCTCCGCGCCCTTCGCCGGCATCGTCACCGCGCGCATGGCGGAGCCGGGTGGGCTGGCCGCGCCGGGCATGCCGCTGCTCAAGCTGGAGCAGACGGGCGCGTACCGGCTGGTGGCGTCGTTCCCCGAATCCTCCCTGGGCCGGGTGAAGCTCGGCCAGAAGATCCCGGTGGAGATTGCCGCCATCGGGATGCACGTGGAAGCCACCGTGGCGGAACTGGTCCCGACGCTCGATCCGCAAACCCGCACGTTCCCAGGGAAGCTCGCGCTGCCGCCGAACGCCCTCGTCCGCAGCGGCCTGTTCGGCGTCGCTCACCTGCCGGGTGAGGAAGCGATGGTGCTCACCGTGCCCCTCACCGCGATTCGCACCCACGGGCAATTGACCACCGTCTTTGTCGCTGAAGGCGGAATCGCTCGCGGGCGCATGGTGCAGCTCGGCGACGAACGGGAAGGAGAGCGCGAGGTGCTCGCCGGGCTTGCCCCGGGCGAACTGCTCATCCCGAATCCGCCCGCCGGATTGCGCGACGGCAGCCCGGTGGAGGTTGCGCAATGAGCGGCGCGGAGACCGCGCGGAAGCGCAAACTCGGCCTGGCGGGCCGATTCGCCGCGCTCTGGATCGACAGCAAACTCACGCCGCTCTTCATCATCGCGTCCCTCTTCATCGGCGTTTTCTCCGTCGTGAAATTGCCGCGCGAGGAAGAGCCGCAGATCATCGTTCCGATGATCGATCTCTTCGTCTCGCTGCCCGGCGCTTCGGCCAGGGAAGTGGAGCAGCGCGTCACCAAGCCGATGGAAAAGCTGCTCTGGGAGATCCCCGGCGTCGAGTACGTCTACAGCACTTCCAGCCCCGGCATGGCCATGGCCATCGTGCGCTTCTACGTCGGCGAGAACGAGGAGGATAGCATCGTCCGGTTGAACCAGAAGATGCACGCCAACTTCGATCTGATTCCGTTCGGCGCCTCCCCACCGCTGATCAAGCCCCGCTCGATCGACGACGTACCGATTCTCGCGCTCACGCTGTCCAGCGCCCGCTACGACGACTACGCGCTGCGCCGTGTGGCCGCCCAGGCTACCGATGCGATCAAACAAGTGAACGACGTCTCCGCCGTGGCCGTGATCGGCGGACAACGCCGCGAGGTTGCCGTCACCCTCAATGCCGCGAAGCTCGAAGCGTACGGCCTCTCCGCGGGCGCGGTCTCCCGGGTGCTTGAGGGTGCGAACGAGAGGCTGCCGTCCGGCAAGTTCAACCAGGCGAACCGGGAGTTCATTCTCTACACGGGAGATTTTCTGCGCGACGCGGAGGAAGTGCGATCCCTCGTCGTCACCGTTCACAACGGACGCCCCGTCTACCTGGGCGAAGTGGCGGACGTCGCCGATACCGGGGAGGAGCCTTCGCAACTCGTGCAGTTCGGCGAGCACGGGCAGTTTCAACCGGCCATCACCATCGCGATTTCCAAACGCAAGGGCACCAACGCGATTGAGGTGGCAAACAACGTCCTCGCCCGGATGGATACGCTCAAGGGCGTCACGGTTCCATCGGATGTCAGCGTGAATATCACGCGGCATTATGGTGAGACCGCGCAGGAAAAATCCGACGAGTTGCTGTTCCACATGCTCATCGCCATTGTTTCGGTGAGCATTGTGGTGGCGCTCACGCTGGGCTTTCGCGAATCTCTGGTGGTGTTCTCCGCAATCCCCGTGACGCTGGCGCTCACGCTGGCCGTGTTCTATCTGTACGGCTTCACGCTCAACCGCATCACGCTGTTCGCGCTGATCTTCTCTATCGGCATTCTGGTCGACGACGCCATCGTTGTGGTGGAGAATATCGTCCGCCACGCGAGGCTCGATTCGAATGCCGGCCGGCCTCTCAAGGAGGTCGCCATCGAAGCCGTGGACGAAGTGGGCAACCCGACGATCCTCGCGACGCTGGCCGTCATCGCCGCGATTCTGCCCCTGGCGTTCGTCGGCGGATTGATGGGGCCGTACATGCTGCCCATCCCCATTGGCGCTTCCGCCGCCATGGTGTTCTCGCTGCTGGTTGCGTTCCTGGTAACGCCCTGGGCGGCCGTCCATCTGCTGCGGACGAACGATGCAGCCCACCACCATGAACAGGAAGATCGCTTCACCCGTTTCTATCGCCGCTTCATGGGCCTGGTGCTGCCCAGCGCGCGCAACCGCTTTGCGTTTCTGAGCCTGGTAAGCGTGCTTCTCGTCGGATCCATGCTGCTCGTCTACATTGGATTCGTCAAGGTGAAGATGCTTCCCTTCGACAACAAGAACGAGTTCCAGGTCGTCATCGATATGCCGGAAGGCGTTTCTCTCGAGGAGACCGCCCGCGCCACCCGCGCGCTGGCCGATACGGTGTTGCTTCAGGAGAACGTCGTCAACGTCCAGACCTACGTTGGCACGGCCTCTCCCTACAACTTCAACGGATTGGTGCGCCACTACTACCTCCGCCGCGGTTCCAACGTGGCGGATATCCAGGTGAACCTGCTGCCCAAGCACGAGCGCAGTATCCAGAGCCACGAGATTGCCAAGAGCGTCCGCACCGCGCTGCTCCCGGTGGCTGAGAAGTTCGGCGCGAACATCAAGGTGGCGGAAGTGCCGCCCGGCCCGCCCGTGCTGCAAACCCTGGTGGCGGAAGTCTACGGACCCACCGCCGAGGGCCGCGAGACGGTGGCGCGCCAGATCCGCCAGTTCTTTGAAGAGGCACCGGGGGTCGTGGACGTGGATTGGTATGTAGAGGACGACGCTCCGCGCATTCAGCTATTACCCGATTCCCAAAAGGCCGCGCTTCACGGGATCTCCGAAGCCGATATCGCGCGGACGATCTCCATGGCCTCCGCCGGTCATTCCGTCGGCCTGCTGCACGACGACAAAGAGAGCGAAGACGTGCCGATTCGCCTGCGGCTCGACCGTGGCACGCGATCGGATATCGAGCGCCTGCTCTCCCTGCGCATCCCCGTGCAATCCGGCGGCGCGGTGCCTCTGCGGGAGCTCGTGCGCGTGGAGCGCGGCCTCGAAGACAAGAGCATCTATCACAAGAACCTGATGCCCGTGACCTACATCACGGCCGATGTGGCCGGGGAGGTGGAGAGCCCCGTCTACGCGATCCTCGGCCTCGGCGATCGGGTGGAAACGCTCACCGCGCCCGACGGCGGCAAGGTAACCCAGCACACGGCGGCGCTGCCGTTCAGCGACGATCACTATTCAGTGAAGTGGGACGGCGAATGGCACATCACCTACGAGGTCTTCCGCGATATGGGCCTCGCCTTCGCCGTGGTTCTGCTGCTGATCTACATTCTGGTTGTGGGCTGGTTCCAGAACTTCCTCACGCCGCTCGTGATCATGGCCGCCATCCCGTTTTCTCTGGTGGGCATTCTGCCGGCGCACGGCATGATGGGCGCGTTCTTCACGGCGACCTCGATGATCGGCTTCATCGCGGGCGCGGGCATTGTCGTCCGCAACTCGATCATCCTCGTGGATTTCACGGAGCTGCGGCTTGCCGAAGGGCATGACCTGAAATCCGCCGTGATCGATTCGGGCGCGGTTCGCTTCCGCCCCATGATGCTCACCGCCGCGGCGCTCATCGCGGGCGCGGCCGTAATTCTCTTTGACCCCATCTTTCAGGGGCTCGCCATCGCGCTGATGGCCGGCGAAGTGGCTTCGCTGCTGCTCTCCCGCATGACGATTCCCATTACCTATTACATGCTCAACCTGAAAAAGAAGGAGACCTCCGTATGAGCGTTGAACGCGTCCTCCGTATGATCGCCGGCGCCGTCGTGCTGGCGTCCGTGGCTCTCGGCACATTTGTGAGCCCGAACTGGTATTGGCTGACCGCCTTCGTCGGCCTCAACCTCTTTCAATCCGCCTTCACCAACTGGTGCCCGATGATGACGATTCTTCGCAAATTTGGCTTGCGGGAGGGCGGGTCTTCCGCCTGCTGTTCCTAGGAAGGGGCGGCTCGTTCGCCGTCCCCATCCATCGCGTTGACGGGCCTCCCCACCGCGCGGGCCGGGAGGGATAGAATACCTGCATGCGATTTTCGTCTTTGATTCTCACCGCGTTTGCCCTTGCGGCTTTGACGTTTCCCTCCACGCTGGCCGCCCAGCAGCAGAGGCCCCGAATGCCCGGCGAACGCTGGGTGGAACTGTTCAACGGAAAGGACCTGAGCGGCTGGACCAACGTCGGCACGGAGAAGTGGACCGTGGAAGACGGCGCGATTCATGGCCAGGGCGTCACCAAGCAGTACGGCTATCTGCGCACGGATAAAGAGTACAAGAGTTTCCACCTGTTCCTCCGCTTCAAGACCGAAGCCAACGGCAACAGCGGCGTTTATTTCCACACCCAGTTCAAACCCGGCACCGTGGACGTGAGCCAGGGCCGCCAGTTTGAGATTGATCGCGTGCTGGGCCACCATTCCTGCGGCGTCTATGGCGACGACATGGGTTGGAAGGCTTGGCCTTCTCCCGAATTTGAAGGCTTGCTCCGCCCCACGGACTGGAACGACATGCTTCTCAAGGTGGTGGACAATCATTACGAGTGCTACCTGAACGGCGTCAAGACGCTCGATTTCGTCGATCCCAAGATGGGCGCGAAGGACGGCTACATCGCTCTTCAGTTGCATTCCGGCGGAGAGGGCAACATGCGTTTCAAGGACATCCGCATTCTCGATCTCTCAAACCGCTAAACCGGATTTTCCGGGGGGAGCCATCGCGCTCCCTCCGCCATCCGCCCGTCCATTTAGGACAAACTGGTACACTTATCTCGTGGCTGGCCTCGTTCAAATCCAGACGGTTCCGCTTGAAGTGCCCACCGGCCCGGTAGGGCGCATTTCCTCCCTTCTGATTAAGCCGGCTTCCGCGCTTTGCAACCTCGATTGCGAGTATTGCTTCTATTTGGACCGGGAAACGGATCCGTACAAGGACATCGCCCAGAAGCGCATGTCGTACGACACCCTGCGCCACATGGTGGAATCGTATCTGTTCTACTCCCACCCCCAATCTACCTTCGCCTTTCAGGGTGGAGAGCCGACGCTGGCCGGGTTGCCTTTCTTCGAGAAGCTGATTGCCTATCAGCAGAAGTACGGCCGCACCGGGCAGGCGGTCAGCAACGCGCTCCAAACCAACACGATCCTGCTCGACGACGCCTGGTGCCAGTTCCTGCGCAGTTACAACTGGCTGGTGGGCGCTTCCATCGACGGCGATGAGGAGATGCACGACCGCTACCGGGTGAATCGCGGCGGCGAGGGCACCTGGCGTCGCGTGATGAAGAGCATTGAGAAGATGAAGAAGCATCGCGTGGATTTCAACGCGCTTTGCGTCCTCAGCCAGTCGAATGTAGAGAAGCCGAAAGAGGTCTACCGCTTCTTTCGCTCGCTCGGAATCGATTACCTGCAGTTCATCCCACTGGCTGAGTTTTCTCCGTCGGGCGGCACGCATCCCTATGCCATCACCCCAAAGCAATACGGCCGCTTTCTCCTCGAAGTGTTCGAGTTATGGTGGCCGGACCGGAAGCAGGTGCGCATCCGCTACTTCGACAACATCGCCGAGGCGGTGGCTGGTTTAACTCCGGGCAATTGCACGATGCACAAGACCTGCGACAGCTACGTCGTGGTGGAGTACAACGGCGATATCTACCCGTGCGACTTCTTTGTCTCTCCGGAGTGGAAGCTGGGGAATCTGAACAAGGATACGTGGAGCCAGATCGCGGCCAATCCGCTGCGTGCGCGCTTCGCCTACGGAAAGCAGATTCCACATCCGGCCTGCCAGGCGTGCGAATACCAGGCTCTTTGCCATGGCGGCTGCCCCAGCTTCCGCACGAAACAGCGCGGCAATCCGGGCGATCTCGATTATTTCTGTGAGAGCTACAAGATGGTCTATGCCGCGGTACTGGAGCCGCTGCGGAAGGAAGTGGAATTGATCACCGGCAAGCCCGCCGTCCTGTAAGCGTTCACTCCACTTCGTACACCGCCGGATGCACGACGGTGGAATCGAGCGAAACCGGGGGTGTTAACAGATAGGCTTCCGCCACGCGCCAGCCGCGATGCCGCAGCACGCCGCCGTGAACGGCCTCGAACTCCGCGGGATTGCCTCGCAGTTGCAAGCTGCCGCTCGCGTAGAGCGCCGCCGCATCGCTCGGGAGATCCTGCAATTCTCCCTCGTTCTTATCCACCACAGGCACCAGGCGTATTGACCGGATCAGCGCTTCCCGCGCGTCCGGTTGCATCGCACGTACTCCCTGAGCTAACTGCTGGTCGGAGTAGTAGCGAAGGTCCTCGAGCAGAAAATCAATCAGCCCGGAATCCGCTTGCAGCGCCCGCAGGATCTGCACGGCTCCCCGGATTCGTTCGTCGGACGCCGCAATGGCTCCGTGGTCTTCCTCCCCCGTCACTTCGGGCTCTACGCGCACAACCCCCAACGATTGACGCAAGGCGACATTCAGCGTACCCGACTTCAGGATTGAGGAGAGACAGCGGAGTCCGAGTTGAAGGCGTTCGAAGAACATGCGCAATCTCCAGGATACCCGGGAGCGCCGCCGCTTCGGCGTAATAGTACCCGCGCACGCTACCTGGCGTCACCCTCCGCCTCGGCCCTCCCGTTCGCGCGCAGCTGTTTCAGAAGCGTTTGATCCACGCGGGCCTTTACCGTGCGGCGATCGATCCCCAAGCGCGCGGCGGCACCCTCATAGCTGCCTGCCTTCGCGTAGACCAGCGTGCAGTAGCGCCTCAACAGTTCATCGGCGCTCAGCGCACCATCGCGCGCATCCCTGAAGAGATCCGATACCGGAGACGGGCTGGCCGGAGGCGGCGCGTACTCCCGCCGCACCAGAATGTTTCGGATGCACTGTTCGAGTTCACGGTAGTTGCCGGGCCAGGGATAGTTCTTGGGCAGTTGCTCCTCGATGAAGGTGATCGCTTCTGTCGCCAACACATCGCCATCCTCCCCCGCGATGCGGCCGGCAAGGAATCGCACGAGATCCCGAAGCACCGCGGGCGATTCCTCAATCTGCTGCCGCAGAGACGGCGTGCGGATGAGATCCGAGCAGAGCCGGTAATAGAGATCCTCCCGGAACTGACCCTTCCGGATCTCCGCGGCAAGATCCCGGTTCGTGGCGGCGATCAGCTTCCCTTCAAACCGCCTTGGAACGCTATCGCCCACGGCCGAAAAAGTGCGCGTCTCAATCAGCCGCAGGAGCTTCACCTGCACCTCCGGCGCGAGTTCCCCGATCTCGTCAAGAAACACCGCGCCCAGGGGCGGACATGCCTCGAGCCAGCCCTTGCGATCCTGTGCCGCTCCCGTGAATGCGCCCCGGCGATGCCCGAACAGTTCGCTTTCCACCAGCGTGCCGGTGAGCGCGGCAATGTGGATCGGGTGGAAGTGGGAGGCGGGGTCGTCTTCAAATCGCAGCGTGCGGGGGTCGAATGGCACATAGCGGGAAAGCGCGATGGCCCGCGCCACCAGTTCCTTGCCCGTGCCCGAGGGGCCGGTCACCAGGGTCACCAGGTCTCCCATGCGGGCATACAAATTGCGCCGGTAGCGGTGCAAATCGTGTGTGAAGATCGATTGCCACACCGTTGCGCGCAAGCGGGCCGCAGGGGCGGAATTCCCGATGATGTTCTCAAAGATCTGATGAAATGCCCGCACCAACTGGAAGAAGAACGCGAACATGTGCGGCGCGGAAAACGCGCTCAACGGTCGGCCCTCCGGCGGGGAAAGCCACTCTTTCCAATCCCGCTCGAAATCCCGGTAAAACCCCCAGCGGCCTCGCGCTTCCCCGGCGCGATGCGCGGCCAGTTCCTCCACCAGTCGCGGATAGTAGCGGTGATAAAGCATGTAGACCACCGCCCCTTCATAGAGCGCGGCATCGGCATCCGAAAGCGTCCCCCGAATCGCGTACGTCCGCGCGCGGATCGCGGGCATCGCCGTCTCCAGACGTTCACAGATGCGCCAGGCGTTCGCGCGGAGTTTCCGCGGGTCATCCACCTGCAGGCTCCAGTGCGCGCCTTGATCCACATACTCGCCGCCCAGCGCATCTCGTTCCGCCTCGGCAAGCTCCGGCAGGAACGGATTCGCGGCCGCCACCGCGTTCACCGCGCGGAGAAATCGCTCTTGTGCTTGGGTGAGCCAGGGCATCGGTTCCTCACTGCGTACATTCAATGTATATCGATGGACAGGTTTTGTATAGAGTCGCTCAAGAGAAAACCCCTGCCGCCGCGCATCACCTCGGATATCCTATTGAAATCCGTAGGCTTTCGCAGTTCCGCCAATCTGGAGGGCAAGCTGCACTTCGATCCGCGTATGGCAACAACAACGATTGACCCCGCAAGCGGCGCTACCGCCGAAACCTCAGCCACCGGGCAGCCCGGCTCTTATTGGCAGCTTCTTCGCAATGGCGGCTTCACGGCCTTTCTCTGGACGCAGTTTCTGGGTGCGTTCAATGACAACCTCTACAAGATCACGGTGAGCCTGCTTACCGTGATGCTGATCGCGGACCAGCAGCAAACGACCAACTACCTCGCCGCCGCTGGCTTCCTCTTCGTCCTTCCGTTCGTCCTCTTTTCCGGCTACGCCGGCCAATTGGCGGACCGCTACAACAAGCGCCGCGTTCTGATCGTCACCAAACTCCTTGAGATTCCGGCGATGCTGCTGGGGCTGTGGGCGTTCCTCGCGAACGACCCCCTCTGGATGCTGGCCGTCGTGTTTGTGCTGGCCTTGCAGGCCACCTTTTTCAGCCCGGCCAAGTACGGCATCCTGCCGGAGATGCTTCCCTTGCGCGATATGGCGCGGGCCAACGGCTTACTGGAAATGACGACCTTCGTTGCCATCATTCTGGGAACCACGGTGGCCGGTTTCCTCTTCGAAGCCTGGAGCGCCACGCTCTCCAGGATCTCCGCCGTGACGATCGCGATTGCCGTCCTGGGCTCACTTTGCAGTTTTGGAATTTCCCGCGTGCGCACTCCGCAAGTGCCGGAGACTTTTTCCTGGAATCCCGCGCGCGAAGTCTGGCGAGGCGCGAGCGAGATGCTGCGGGATCGCGTGCTGCTGCTCTCGATCACCGGCATTTCCTTCTTCTGGTTCCTCGGCACCCTGCTACAGATGGATCTGCTGCTCTTTGCCAAGAACACCATGCACATGAGCGAATCCGGCGCGGGGATCCTGATCGCCGGCCTGGCCGTGGGCATCGCCGTGGGCAGTCTGCTGGCGGGCCGCATTTCCGGCGATCACATCGAAATCGGCCTGGTGGCGCCCGGCTGCTTCGGTATGGGCCTGAGCGCATTGGCCGTGGTTTGGGCGGCGCCCAGCTTTCCCCTCACCCTTACCGCGCTGATGTTCCTCGGCATGTTCGGGGGCTTCTTTATCGTCCCGCTCAACGCCTTGCTGCAGCACCACCCGGCCGAAGAGGAAAAGGGCCGTGCCCTGGGCACCAACAATTTCTTCAACGGCGTCGCGATGCTCATGGCCGCGGTCGTCTTCTGGGTGCTCACCAACCGCATCGAATGGAGCGGCGCGCATGTGATCTTCGCGGCCGGCTGCTTCACCATCGCCAGCACGCTCATCGTGCTATGGTTCACGCCGGAACCCACCTCGCGCTATCTGCTGACCTTGCTGGTGCGCGGCATATACCGCTTCCAGATCCGCGGCGCGTCCCACGTGCCCGCGAACGGCGCAGCCCTCCTCGTGGCCAATCACGTTTCCTTCGTCGACGGTTTCCTGATCGGCGCGTGTCTGCCCCGGCTGGCTCGCTTCCTGATCATGGATACCTGGTACAACCGATTCCGTTTGGTATTGAAACCGATCGGCGCCATCCCGGTTCCTCTCGGCGGGCGTCGCGCGGTGCTCGAATCGATCGCCTCCGCCCGTCGCGCGCTGGAAGCGGGAGAACTCGTTTGCATCTTCCCGGAGGGCTCCATCACCCGCACCGGCAATATGCAACGCTTCCAGCGAGGAATGGAGAAGATTGTCGAGGGGCTCAATGTTCCCGTGATTCCCGTCCATCTGGGCGGCGTTTGGGGCAGCACGTTCAGCCACGCCGGCGGCAGCTTGTGGCGAAAGCGCGATAAACTGCGGCGCGATATCCAAGTCACGTTTGGCGCGCCGCTTCCGTCCTCCGTCAAAGCCGAGGAAGCCCGCCAGCAGGTGCTCGAAATGAGCGCCGACGCCCGCGCCCGCGAGCCCAAGATCAACAGCACCCTCGCCCGTGCGTTTGTCGCCAGCGCCCGGCGGCATTGGCGCCGGCAGGCAATGAACGACGCAACTGGCGCAAGCCTCACGTACGGGCGCGTGCTGACCGGGGCCATCCTGCTGGCCCGGTGGCTGCGCCGCCATCGCACGGATGAACCGCTCATCGGCCTGCTGCTGCCCTCCTCGGTGGGCGGCGCGCTCGCCAACCTCGGCGTCGTACTCTCCGGCAAAGCGCCCGTCAACCTCAACTTCACGGCTGGTCCGGAGAGCGTCGCCTCCGCTTGCGATCAGTGCGAGATCCGGACCGTCATCACATCGAGACTCTTCCTCAAGAGAGCAAAGCTCGACGTCCCCCCGGGCGCGGTTTACCTCGAAGACTTGACGTCTGCCTTTGGCGCCGCACGAAAGTTTCTGGCCCTCCTGGAAGCGCGCCTGCTGCCGCAATCGCTGCTGCTCGCCCTGCTCGGCTCTTCCCGCGTGCAGCCCGGCGACCTCGCCACCATCGTGTTTTCGAGCGGCAGCAGCGGCACGCCCAAAGGCGTCATGCTTTCGCACCGCGGGCTGCTCGCCAATGTTGACGGCGCGGGCATGGTGTTCCGAATCAACTCGGCTGACGTCATCGGCGGATTGCTGCCTTTCTTCCACTCCTTCGGCTATGCCTACAACTTGTGGTTCCCGCTGGTGGCGGGTATCCGTGTGGCGTTCCACGCCAACCCGCTCGACGCCAAGGGGGTGGGAAGTCTGGTCGAGAAGAACGGCGTTTCGATCCTGCTCGCGACGCCCACCTTCCTGCGAAACTACATGCGGGTTTGCAGTGAAGAGCAGTTCTCCTCCTTGCGACTGGTGATCGCCGGCGCGGAGAAACTGCCTTCGCGGCTATCCGATGAGTTTCGCGAAAAGTTCAATCTCTCCATTTTCGAGGGCTACGGAGCCACTGAGATGTCGCCCGTGATTTCCGTCAACGTTCCGGATGCCGAAGATCCGGTCTGGCCGCAGACCGGCAACCGCCCCGGAACCGTCGGCCAGCCACTCCCCGGTTGCATGACGAAGGTCGTCGATCCGGACTCCTTCGAGCCGCTCCCCTCGGGCAGCCAGGGACTCCTGCTCGTGGGTGGCCCATCCCGCATGATCGGCTATTGGAAGCAGCCCGGGAAGACCGCCGAAGTCCTGCGTGGCGATTGGTACATCACCGGCGATATCGGCACGGTGGATCCTGACGGCTTTATCACCCTTACTGACCGGCTTTCCCGCTTCAGCAAAATCGCTGGCGAAATGGTGCCGCTATTGCGCGTCGAGGAAGCCATCCGCGAGCTTTCCGGCCTTGAAACGGTTTCCGTGGTTGCCTTGCCCGACCTCCGCAAGGGCGAGCGTCTCGTCGCGCTTCACACCTCCGCGGACACCGATGGCAGCGAGATCAATCGCAAAATGGCGGCGAGCAGCGTTCCGCGCCTTTGGATTCCCAAGGCGGAATCGATCCATCACATTGAGGAACTGCCGATGCTTCCCACCGGCAAGCTGGACTTGCAGCGCCTAAAAGCGCTCGCCCTTGAACTCGAGTCCAACCGTAACGGGAGGGAGGGTAACGACGCGACGGACGACAGCGCGTGAGCAGCGCGCGCTTTCCCATCCCCCCGAGGGCGCTTGCAAACAGAACAGGGAAGGCGGGAATGCCGGGGAAGCTGCCCCTACTCCGGCAGGGCCGCCGCCCGCGCGTTCAGTGCGGTGAATTCCGCATCGTCAAGAGTGGATTTAAAGCGATCCAGGTTGTGTACCGCGCTCCGCGCCGGGCGCGAGGCTTCCTTCTGCAGACTTCGTCCCAGCATGCGCGTGGCCTCGGCATCGTCGGGAGCCAAATCCAGCACTTCCCGAAACCGTTCCGCCGCATCGTCGTAGCGCTCCGCCCGCCAGAGTTGCAGGCCCAGGTTGAAGCGATAGTCGGGATCTTCCGGATCCGCACCGTTCACTCTCACCAAGTGTTCCATCGCTTCCGGCTTATCCTGCCGGGCAAGGCTCACCGCGAGATTATTCTCAATCTCGGTCATTGGCAGCACCGCGTAGAGTTTCCGGAAGACCGCTTCCGCCTCCGGATATCTGCCTTGCTGTAACTCGCACACACCCAGCATGAACTGCGCTTCCCGGTATTGTGAGAAGTCCGGTGGCAGCTTCCCCAGCCAGTAGGCCGCCTGGCGGTGATTGTTCTTCTCCCAATAGAAGAGGCCAAGCTGAAAGACGGGCGCTCCGAAATTTTCGTCGAGCCGCGCCGCCTGCGTCAGAAAGCGGTGACGCGCTTCCTCGCTCTCCGCCGTCAGACCGCGCACATAGCTTTCGAGCGCATCCAGCCGGATGGCGCGGTGCCGCGCGAGAAACTCTTCCTCGGTAACGGTTACTTCGGGAGCAATCGCTTTCAGCAGAAGAAACCCAAGCCGCGTTTCCAGCGCCCCAAGATCGCTCAGCCGGCCCTCCACCCGGATCTCGCCCGCATTCCGGAACTTCCGGACGTTCATCACCCGGAGGCTCAGCACTATCGGGGAATCCCCCACCGGTTCCCGCTCCGTCAACTGAAAATCGCCGAAGACCGCGAACTCGGCGTCCAGTTCCATTGCCACCTTAAGATTGGTGGCCAGAGTGGTGCTGGAGGAATTCCGAATACTCAGGGTGTGGTAGGCCTTCAGCCGCTGCTCGCGGTCAAGAATGAAAATTCCATGCGAGGCCAGCAACTCCGTCAACACTTCCGGGACGCTCTCTCCGATCCAGGAATACTTTTCCTGATCGGCGAGAGTAATCAGAGGCAGCACGACGACGGAACTCGCCGAAGCGGCGCTCGCCAGCAGGCCAAAGAGGAGCGATAGGGACAGGAACCGGGAAAACCGTCTCACGTTGGGTATCGTAGCAGACACTTCTCACGGAGGCGGCGATCTCATACGCGGTGCCTCGCGCCGGAGGCCGCGATTGCCGGACCCGCGCTATTGCCGAAACAGCCTTTTGTACAAAAGCGGAACCGCCCTCTTCCACGCATACGCGGAATCTCCGAAATCCCTCACCCATGCGATACGGGGGTCCCGCCGGAACCAGGTCCATTGCCGCTTCGCGTAGCGCCGCGTGTCGCGCCGCATCTCGGCCAGCGCCTCCGCCGCCGTCAGCCGCCCCTCGATCACGGCCAGCGCCTGTTTATAACCGATCGCGCCGAAGGGCTTCGCCGTCCGCGGCACCCCCCGCGCCAGCAACGCCCGCGTCTCCTCGATCAGCCCGCCCTCCCACATTGCGTTCGAACGGGCGTCCAGACGGGCGTAGAGCGCGGCCCTCGGCGGATCCAGGCCGATTTGAAGCACGCGGAACTCGCTCGCGGCCAGGCGTGGCCGTTCGTAGACTCGCGAGAGCGGCTCCCGTTCGAGAAGAATCAGTTCGAGCGCGCGTACCAGTTTCTGCACGTCGGAGGCGTGAATGCGCAAAGCGGCCGCCGGGTCCCATCGGCGGAGAATCCGGTGCAGGTTCCCCTCGTGGCGGCGTTCCACCCGCAGGAGCCGCTCCCGAACCTCTTCGTCGCGCTGAGGACCCTCCACCAGCCCGTCAATCAGCGCCTTGAGGTAAAACCCCGTTCCGCCCGCAACCACCGGGAGCCTCCCGCGACCGTGGATCTCGGGGATCAATTGCCGCGCCCGGCGCGCGAACTCCCCAGCGCTGAACTCCCCAACAGCGGGTTCCGCGACGCCGGATTCCCCGGCTCCGGACAGCCCGAATAGCCCGGCAACGTCAATCAAATGGTGCGGGACGGAGGCTTGCTCCTGCCTGGAGGGCTTGGCGGTGCCGATGTCGAAGCCGCGATACACCTGAAGGGAGTCGCAGTTTACAATCTCCCCATTCAGCTCACGGGCAATGCGCAGAGCCAGATGGCTCTTGCCGGAACCGGTGGGGCCCACCACGCAGACCACCGGAATTTGGGAATTGGCGTTTGGGAGTACGGCGTTCATGGAAACCCGGGGGACGCGGCGATGGTCACAAGGGAAGCGGGGAGAGCGTCACCCGATCCGAACGGTGCGCCGTGGCTGGCCCGGCGGCGCATCCAGGCAACCGGGTGCGGTCTATTCACATCCGAAAGGAATATAGGGAATATAATGTGGTCAACACCTGCTGTCGAAGGCGTAACCCCATCTGCCGGGTCCGATGCCGGACGAACCTGTCCGGCGCAATCGGTTGATTCCGGCGCCGGCTTCCGGCAGTAGCTTGCGCTTTCCGTCGGCGGGCGGGCCGAAACGCCCGGCGTACGGGTCCGCCATTCAGCGATCCCCCGAGGGTATTTGCAGTCAATCTCATGGCTTATACGAACTCTTTCACTTTACCGACGTTCCGCCCCGCATGGTATTTGCTGGGGTGCGCGGCGTTGACGCTGTCTTGCTTCGGGCAGGCCCCGGCAGTGCCCCAGCCGGCAAAGATCGTCCCGGAATCGCCGGAGGCGGAGAGCCAGGGGAACGCCTACTACAACTACGCCATGGGCCACCTCTATTCCGAACTCTCTTCGGTGTTCGGAAACCGCAAGGAGTTTCTGGATCAGGCGATTGACTACTACCGGGAGGCGTTGAAACTTGACCCGAACGCTGGATTCCTGAATGCCGAGTTGAGCGAACTCTATATGCGCTCCGGCCGTGTGGCGGAGGCGGTCACGGAAGCGGAGCGTCGCCTGCGGGAGAACCCGAACGATCTCGATGCCCGCCGCATTCTGGGACGAATCTATACTCGCCTGATCGGAGACCCCAACGCACCCGGCAGCAGCCGCCGCAGTGACGGAGTCAACGAAGAGATGCTGCGCAAGGCGATTGAGCAGCATGAGTTCATCGTAAAGGCGGACCCAACCGATACGGACTCCCAGCTTCTGCTTGGCCGGCTGTACCGGCTGGACCGCCGGAACGTCGATGCCGAGAGCGCCTTCAAGAAGGTCCTCGAAACGGATGCGAACAACGAGGTAGCGCTGCGGGAACTGGCCCTCGTGTACTCGTCTCTCGGCGATACCAACAAGGCCATCGAGATGTACACGCGGGTGAATTCCAAGAACCCCACGCCGCGCACGCTGCTCGAACTCGCCAGCGCCTATGAACAGGTGCGGGACTTCGCAAACGCCGCGGCGGTCTACAAGAAGGTCGTGGATCTGAACCCGGGGGAAGTGGATGTACTGAAGCGGTACGCCCAGGCTCTGCTCTTCGCGGACAAGCTTGACGACGCGCGAGCGGTTTATCAATCGATCGCCACCAAGAAGCCGGACGACGTGGAGAGTTTTCTCCGGCTCTCGCAGATCTACCGCCAGCAGGGCAACTTCGACGCCGCCAGAAGCGCGAACGAGAAGGCCAAGACCCTCGCCCCCGACAATCTGGAAATTCTCTACAACGACGTGAATCTTCTGGACGCCGAAGGCCGCGCGGACGAGGCGATTGACCGGCTGAATTCCATGATTCAAGCCGCGGAAAAGGCCCGCTACACGGATACGGAGCTGAATGCCCGTACGGTGCTGTTGGAGCGCCTGGGCTTGTTGCAGCGCAGCACCGAACGTTATGCGGACGCCGTGGCGACGTTCACGAAGCTCGCCGAGGCCGATCCCAATCAGGCGGGGCGCGCGCAGGCGCAGATTGTCGAAACCTATCGCATGGCCAAGGACTTCGCCAAGGCGGAAGCCGTCGCCAACGAAGCCTATAAGAAGTATCCGGAAGACCGCACGCTCATTGTCGTCCGCGCCTCGCTGCTTGCCGACCTTGGCAAGAGCGACGAAGCCATCCGCGACATGAAGGCGTTCATGAAGGGGCGGGAAGACCATCAGAACTACCTCACCCTTTCCCAGATCTATGAGAAGGCCAAGAAGTATCCCGAGATGGCCGAAGCGCTGACGAAGGCGGAGGAACTTGCGGACGGGGACGATGAAATTCAGACCGTCGTGTTTCTGCGCGGCGCGATGTATGAGCGCCAGAAGGATTTCGCGAAGGCGGAAGCCGAGTTCCGCAAAGTGCTGGCCCGGAACCCGGAGAACGCCTCCGCATTGAACTACCTGGGCTATATGCTGGCGGACCGGAACGTCCGTCTCGAAGAGTCGTTCCAGATGATCAAGAAGGCCGTCGATCTCGATCCGGGTAACGCCGCCTATCTCGACAGCCTCGGCTGGGTGTATTTCCGCATGGGGAAACTGCATGAGGCCGAGTTGGCCCTCAAGCAGGCGCTGCAGCGCATGTCGAAAGACCCCACCATCCACGACCACCTGGGCGACGTCTACAGCGAGCAGGGCGATTTGCGCCGGGCCGTCATCGCGTGGGATCTCGCGCTCAAGGAGTGGAAGAGGAATGCGCCCAGCGAACGGGATGAGGAACTGATTTCGAAGCTCTCCACGAAGCTCGAAAATGCGAAGGTGAGCCTCGCCCAGCAGACCGGCGAGCAGGGTTCGCGCCCCTAGTTCGCACTCGCAAGTCCTGGCGTAACCGGGTCACGGTCCTGGCGTCTGGCCCAGGCCGATGCGCCCTCCGCTCCGCGAACCGTTGCCGCTCGAATCCGTGCTCACCTGGGTGCGGATTCCGGCTCCGCGATCGCGGCTAACGGTATGAGCGATGGAGGTTCTTCCATTCCAGCCCGAAGCGCTGCAAGTACTTCCGCAGACGATCCGCGTCGTTAACGCTTTTCTTGCGGGAGCGGCTGCTCGCAAACAGCCTTCGCCCGGCTTCGGACAGGCTTCGCGAACGAACGCAGATCCGGATGACCTCCATCAACTGCGTCTTCTGGAACAGATCCAATTGTTCGCGCATTTCCGCGGGAACGAGTTGCAGCAAATCTTCTTCGCAGGCCTGCGTCGCCCACTCGTCATAGAGCCTCTCGAATTCGAGCTTCACGAGATCGGTGGTAATCCCCTCGTCCGGGGATTCGACGGCCAGCCGTGAAATCGATCGGTGCAAGTCTTCCAGGTTGCACTCCCAGCTCGATTGCCCCGCCGTGGCCATTTCGAGATACTTCCGCTTCGCCGGGCCGCGGAAGCGCAGGGGCGTGGAAAATTCCACGAACTGCTGGTTAATCTCATCGTCGAGATAAGCGGCAAAATCTTCCAGGCGCTCCACTAGCGGAAGCAGGCTAAACTCCCACGTCGTCAGCCGCTCGGCAAGGGGTGCCAGAAAGCGGTGCTGCTGGGCCAGATCGTTCAGATTCGCTCGCGTCGTGGCGATCAGTTGGAACTCGCACGGGAGGCCCGGCATTTCCCGTGCCAGCGCGCCGAATTGGATCGTCTCTTCGATTGCAATTTGATCCTCGGGCGGCAGACTTTCGATATTGCGAAGCAATAGGACGCCCGCGTTCCCCGTACCCTTCGTGAACGATATGTTCCGAGGCAGTTCTCCCGGACCCAGGCTGGTAAAGGCCCGCAGCAGTTGCGAGACCTGGCCGGGCGCCAGTTGCCGGCTGTCCGCTTCCACAAGCGGACCGTCCAGCAGGCTTCGCTCGCGCTTCGTCTCGAAGAAGCGGCGCGCCAGGGTGGACTTACCCGTACCGCGCCGGCCCGAAATCACCAGCGGCAGATTGCGCCGCGCCAGCACGGACCCCATCCGCCGGATCGAGCCGTTAAAGTGCGGGCTCCGCGTCTCCACCCCGCCTTTGAGCGAACGCTCAATCAGTGTGGAACTCGCCGATTCCCCCATTAGCCGGTCCACCGCCGCACCCGGCCGCACATCGATGATCTCGTAACTGCCCAGAATGTCCTCGACATTCAACGGCATCCGCGACTGAATCAACCGGGCGGGTGCAATACCCTTGCTGGCCAGAAAGATGAGCGCCAGTTGCGCGGGAACCGCAAGGTTGCTCACATGAAGGTAGTATTCTTCCGCGTCAATCGAAAATCGGTAGTTGGCGACAAAGTCGGTGAGCGCTTTCAGGGAAGAACTGAAGTCCTGCAGGGTCGCCGTGTTCATCTCCCAGGATCGAATGTCGGTCTCCGGGCTGGTTGTCAGCAGATCTTCGACGATCCCGCCGGCCAGAGTTCCATCCTTCTCCTCATAGATCAGATCAAAGCGATCAATCGAGAAGTCGTGATGTTGAGATATTGATATCGTGGGCCGCCATGAACCCCAACGATCTTGCTTCTTGGACGCATCCAGATTCGGGTCCAGAAGCCCGATTACCACCCGTTTTTTCATGACTCGTCTTCACATTATGTCATCAGAAGGCGGAATTTGGTAGCGATCTTTATAAGTTTCATTAGGATTCTTCCAGGCAATTCTCTGGTCGCGACCCTCGCCTCCAACGATATCCTACTGAAATATCACCATATCCGTGCCGGACCGCTCCCGATCCGCCGGGGCATGGCGGGCACTCCGCCCGGACACTCGAAAATCGTCGTGAATTCTTTGCCTCGAAGGACCCTTCCATTCCTAGGAATCGTGACTTCGATTGCCCCACATGGTACTACAAATCGTCGCTTTCGTATAGTCAACCTGGTACGATTTTGGACTGCTGAATCGGCGAACCCTAATGCCGCCACCGCCCTGAGTTTCAGGAACTGCTCGCAGCGAATCTCCTCACCCCGTGTGGCGGAATAGGGGGCACTCGCGATAGACTAGAGAATGTCGCGGCGTTCCTCGCGCCGTGCCGGCCGGGTGGGATGCGTCCTGCGTCAGGCCGTGAGCGGTTGAGATCTGGTTTGCCTTGCGGAGATGGCGGAATTGGCAGACGCGCTAGCTTGAGGTGCTAGTGGGGAGACCCGTGCAGGTTCAAGTCCTGTTCTCCGCACCATACACAAAGAAAGACCCGCACGGGTCTTTTTTTTATTGCACAGCCTCGGCGTTTGAGCACCCGCTCTGGCAAGCGATTGTAACGGCCCATTTGCGCAAAAACGGCCTCGCTCCCGCGAGGCCGTCTTCGACACGTTCCGAGTTGCTTGGGCTTTACGAACGCCCTCGCACATAGGTTATGCGCTTCGCTGTCTCCGGTACCGGGCAACGCCCAACATCGCCATTCCCGCGCTCAGCATGAGCCAGGTCGATGGTTCAGGCACGTTCTCGCCGGTATCCGGCACGCCCGGAACCATCGCCAGCACTTTCGCGCTGCCCCCGGTACCAGCGATCGACTTAATCCGCCCCGCCATCGGCGCAAAACTCGCCTCCGTAAATGTGCGCCCGGACGCGGCGTAATCGAAGATCACCGATGTAGCGCTGATCGAGTTGTTGCCCTGAGTGCCAAAATTGAACCCGACAGTGAAGCTCCCGGCCGGCAGACCTTGCACGCCATTCAGGTTATTGTCGTTGCTTCCGCACTGAATCGTCCCGCCGGGGACGACACACACCGTTGAGACTTCCGCCCCGGAGAACATACTGTTCGTAATCCCGGTGACCCCGCCGTTCACGTTGAAGAAAAAACCGGTGATATCTCCCAAAGACTTCCCGGGATCCATCTGCAAATCAAATTGAATCTTGCTGTTACCGATGTCCTTTACCTCAACGAGCAAGCCTACATTCTCCACCGGAGTCGTCGCCGGAAGCAGCTCCCAAATCGTGGAGGCCGTAACATTCCCAATCAACAAACACGTCCCCAAAACTAAAGCCCAAAATGTTCTTCGCATAAACCTAGTACCCTTCCTCCCGTCCAGAGCGGGTTTGCATTCATGTTAAGCGAAATCGAGCTGTAAAGGCGTCCTTCGGCCTAAAATGAGATGTATAGTACGTGCGTTTGCGAAGAAAGCATCGGACGATCCGAAGCTTTGTGCTTGTGTGTTTTCAATACGTTACAATTGTAATCGTAAAACCAAACGTAGCCGAAAATCGGGTGGAGACTTGAACGCGATTCCGCACGCGGCAACTGGCAATCTACGCAGGAAGTCTAGACTTAGATTTTCCTATACATCCGTGAGTAACGCGCCTATCCAACTTCGCGCCAGCCATTGCCCGCCAGCGTGAAGTTTTCCCCGAGGTACACACGCCGCACTTCCGGATCCCGGCCTAACGCATCGGGGGTACCCGCCCGGAAGATCCGCCCTTCGTTGATAATGTAGGCCCGGTCCGTGACGGCCAGGGTCACTGCGACGTTATGGTCGGTAATCAGGATGCCGATGCCGCTCCGCTTCAGCTCAAAAATGATGTCCTGCAGTTCCGCCACCTGAATGGGATCGATGCCGGAGAACGGCTCGTCCAGCAGCAGAAAATGCGGATCGATCACCAGGGAACGCGCAATCTCGACGCGCCGCCGCTCCCCGCCGGAAAGCATATACCCCTGGCTCTTGCGCACCCGCTCGAGACCCAGTTGCTCCAGCAGTCTTTCTCGCTTCTCCTCGCGCTCGTGTCGCCGCAGCGGAAGCGTCTCCAGAATCGCCATCAGATTCTGCTCCACCGTGAGCTTGCGGAACACGGAGGGCTCCTGCGGCAAATAGCTGATGCCCCGGCGCGCCCGCTGGTACATCGGCAAGTCCGTAATATCCTCGCCGTCCAAGAGCACCTGGCCGGAATCGGGAGTCACCAGGCCCACAATCATGTAAAACGAGGTCGTCTTTCCCGCCCCGTTCGGACCCAGCAGGCCCACCACCTCGCCGCGCTCCATGGAGACCGACAGATCATGCACCACGCGGCGGCGCTGATAGGTCTTGGAGATTTCGATGGCCTGAAGCTGTTGCATGGCTATTTGCGGCGAATCACACTGACCGCCGGAACGGCATCGCCGCTCTCCACAATCAGCCGGTCCTCGTTCGAGAAATAAGTAAGACGCCGGCCGCGCGTGGCCCCTTCCTTCTGATCGTCGAAGAACGGCTCTCCACCGTACAGAACCATCTTCTCATCCGCGGGGTAATATTCGGCATGCTCTCCGCCGCCCCGGCGGATATTTCCGGGTTCCTCTATCAGGATGCGCGCGTTTCCGTCGGCGAAGGCTTTTTCCAGTTCCGTTTCGCCCGAGGGCGTTTCCTTGAGCACCATGCGCATCCGTTCCGAATCCACTGAAAGCAGCGCCCGCCGCATGCGGACCTTCCCCTCGTAGTGCGCGATCTTATCGGAATCCCGGTACCGCATTTTCGCGGCGTGAATGAGTGTGTAGGTCTTCGCTCCCGCGCCGGCCGGCTTGGGTGGGGACGGCCTGGGCGCGGACGCCTTTGCGCCTTCCGCCGCTTTGGTCCCCGGCGCGCTCTGTTTCCGCTCCTCAATCTGCGAGAACACGTTGCCCTCGCCTTCGATTGTCTTCGCCTCGCGGTCAATCACGGCGGCATCGGCGTGCAAGCGATTCGCGCCCTGCCAGAGTTTGGCATCGCCCTGATAGCGAATCCACCGGTTTCCGTTGCGCGTCGCCATGCGCGCGGCCGTTGCCTGCAGGGTCTCCTTGCCGCCCGGAAGCCCGAATCCGTTCGGCTTCGCTGCCTCGCCCTGCTTCGCTTCCGGCTTCCGGGTGGAAACGACATGCCCTTCGGCCAGCAGGTCTCCGCTCGGTTCCGCGGTCCGGATGCGGTCCGCCTGCAAGGAGCCCGAGGCATCCCATAGCTGCGCATTCCCATCGAGCAGGTTGTACTTCTCCGCCTGATGCAGCATCGCCGAGTTGGCCTTGCCCCTCCGCGCTCCCTCCCGGAATTCGAAACTCCCGGCCTGTTTCATCCACTGCATTTCACCGCTCTTGACGTCGAATCGCGCTTCGAGCGTTTCAGACTTCGTACTGAGTGGCGAGGGCGCGGGGGATTTGCGCTTTCGCGCCTCGGCGATCGCGGCCGCGGATGGCTGCGACTCCGTCCTTGCCTTCGTCGCTTCGAAACGCTCCAGGACGTTCTCCGCGCCATAGTGGGCAATCATGCGGTCCGCGTACAGTTTCCGCTCCCGCTGCGTGGCATTGGCGGGAAGAAACGTGAGGCTGCCCGGCGCATGGGTCAACAAACGCTCCGCCTCCGCGCCGCCCGGACGCATCTGCACTTCCACCACATCGGCTTCCAGCACCCGCCGCGGCTGCGTGGCCGCGCTCTTCCCGAGCGGGGTAGAGCGGACCGTGGCGCCTCCATGAGCGAACGCTTTCTCCAGTTCCGGATCCTCCGTGCCCTCTCGAAAAATCAGGTTCATCCGCGCCGAGCGCACTTCGCTGCGCGAACCCGGAGTCAGCGTTTCCACCCGGCTGTTGCCGTCGCCGAAAATCTCCGCGAGGGTGCCATCCGCCCGGTACTTCAGTTCGGCGAACTGCGCTCCAAATGCCAGTTCCCGGTTCGGGTATTTGTCCAGCCCGGAGACGTTCCGGGCTTCCACCCGGTGAATCTCCCCATCCTTCAGTTCAATCGTTGCGTCCCCGGCATCCATCGCGAGTTTCCGCCGCTCCATCCGCGTCGGGCCCGTCATCTCGATCTTGGAATACACTTCGCGATAGATCGCGTGCGACGCCGAAACCACCGTAGGGAACGCCGCTCCGTCCTTCACCAGAGTGAGCCGCACATCCTGGTTGAGCGTCACTTCCTTTGCTTGGGGATCGTAGAGCGCACCCACTGCGTCTCCGAAGCCCTCCGCGAACTGAAAGAAGGTCTTTTCGTCCGTCCGCGCCTTACCGCTTTCCGTATCGAAATGGACTTTTGACGAGCGGATCGTCATGGGCCGCTCCGGCATGGGCCGCCCGTCGTTGGGTATCCGCATGACGATCTCGACTTCGCCCTCCGAGTACATCGTCTTCGAACGGATATCGACGTCGGCGCGCTTGCTCTTCACAAGGTCGTAGGCGCTCGGGTCGCCCCCGAAAATCTTGAGATCCACGTCCACGAGTTCCACGCGCGACGGCTGCTGGATCATCCGGTATTCCCGGGCGGAAATCTCCACCATCGGCTTGCCGTCCACATTGTGGGTCCACTGCCAGCGGTCGGCCGTACCGGCTACACCCTGTGGCAATGGCGCGGGCGGAGGTGTCGCATTAGCGGCTGCCTGCTTGCGCTGATAGTAATAAATAACGCCGGTACCAAGGGAGAGGGCGAGGAAGAGGAAGGCGATCAGGCGCCCGAGCCTGCGCATGCTGCTCTCAGAATAGCATCCGCCGCCGCTCCGCTTCCCGCCGGCTCGCCCGATCCGGCCATCAGAGCTATGTGTTTGCGTTTGGGGAGGGTGTCAGCGGCTTCGTTCCCCGGATGAATGCGCTCAGGAATCGTCCGTCCACCTCATCGCGCATGGCCTCCACGTCCAGGCCGTTCTCTTCGAGGAAAGCCTTTGCGTCCTCCACGCGATAAATCCGGGTAGGCTCCAGCGAAACATCCTCGAACCCCGCGGCCCGGAGCCGTTCCGCGTAATCGTCCATCTCGAGAGCGCCCGCGATGCAACCCACCCAAAGCATCACCTGCTTCCGGATCTCCGCGTGCATCTCGCCGCGCGTGACGACGTCGGAGACGGCGAAGCGTCCGCCCGGTTTGAGCACCCGGAACGCCTCGCGCAGCACCGCATCCTTGTCCGCGGCGAGGTTGATCACACAGTTGGAGACGATCACATCCACATGGCTATCGGGCAGCGGAATGTGCTCAATATCCCCCTTCAGGAACTCGACGTTCGTGGCACCGGCCAAACGCTGATTCTCTCGCGCCAACTCCAGCATCTCGTCCGTCATGTCGAGGCCGTAGGCTTTCCCGGCCGGCCCCACCCGCTTGGCCGAGAGCAGCACATCAATGCCGCCCCCGGAGCCCAGGTCCAGCACGATTTCGCCCGCCTTCAGTTCCGCCAGCGCGGTGGGATTGCCGCAGCCAAGCGAGGCCAGCACCGCTTTCTCCGGCAGTTCCGCCTGGGTTACGGCATCGTAGAGATTGCGCGTAATCGGGTCCGCGTAGCGCGTCAATTGGTCGTCGCCGCAGCAGGAAGCGCGGAGCGGCCCCGGTTCGCTGCCGCAGCACGGTGTGCTTTGCTTCAGCGATGGTTTGCTCGAAACGGTCTCTCCGCAGCAGGGCGTATTCGCTTTCAAGACGCTCTCCGCCGCGCCTGTCCCGTCGCAACAAGCGGCGCCCTTCCCCGTCAACACCCGCCGCGCTTCTTCGGCGTATTTCTCTCGAACCACATTCTTAATCGATTCGCTCGTCATCATCGCAACTCATCCCTTCTTCCCGGCGCTTGGAGCATCCGGAGCGCAGCATCCGCCGTCGCCACAATCGTTCCCGCTGGAGCCGGTCTTCGCTTGCCGCCGGCAAAGCTCCTCCGGGTCCGTCGCCAGGATCTCAGCGAGGGCGGCCCGGTCCCGCTTCCACTTCGGATCCTCGGTCAACTGCACGCGCAACGCATCCACAATCGCTCGGACGGGCGCGGCCGCGAATTCCGTCGAGAGCCGGTAATAGATCCACCGGCCTTCTTTGCGGAAATCCACCAGGTCCGCCTGCCGCAGAATCGACATGTGCTTGGAAACCGTGGAAGGCGCCAGTTGCAGCAATTCTGTAATCTGGCAAACGCACAGTTCCTGCTCGCCGCACGCCAACAGCGCCCGCAGGCGGTTCTCATCGCCCAAGGCTTTCAATGCCGCTAAGGTATCTCGGAAGCTCACTATCTATATTTCGCCATATAACGAATTATGAGTCAACAAAAAAATGCCACCTTCTCTCTGCTCAACGGAATCACCCGCAATCCGCATCACCGGGCCGGAGGTCCGGACGCCAATCGGGCGTCCAGCCGCCCCCACACCTTCCCTCCTGGCGATCTCCCTCCTCAGGAAATCGCCGGGTCCTCAAGATACGTGTAGCCCTGCAGCCCATCCTCGTAGAAGCGCAGCAATCGGCCGGACTCTTCATAGCCGATCTTCCCGAGGCGCACCGCGTGTTCCACATCACGGCGGAACTTGGCGCTCAAGGCATCGGTCTTGAACTGGACGTAATCCAGCACCTCCCGCACCATGTCGCCTTTCACCAGCGTATCGAGCACGGCCTCGCCGTACTCGTCAATCGACACATGCACGGCGTTCGTATCCCCGAAGAGATTGTGCAGGTCGCCCAGAATCTCCTGGTATGCCCCCACCAGAAACGCCCCCAGATAATACGGTTCGTCGTTGTAGCGGTGGAGCGGCAGTGTCTTCTTCACGTCCCGCCGGTCAATGAACTGGTCGATCTTGCCGTCGGAATCGCACGAGATGTCGCCCAGAATCCCGCGCTCGGTCGGCTCTTCGTCCAGGCGGTGAATGGGCATGATCGGGAAAAGCTGCTTGATCGCCCAGCTATCGGGCATGCTCTGGAAGAGCGAGAAATTGCAGAAATAGGTATCGGAGAGCAGTTCCTCCAGATTCTCCAACTCCTCTGGGACGTAGTCGAGATCCTTGACGATGCGGGCCACGCGCTTCGTGATCGCCCAATAGAGGTTCTCCGCCATGGAACGCTGCTCCAACGTGAGGTAGCCCAGACTGAACAGATTCAGCGCCTGGTCCAGCGAATCGTTGGCGTCATGGAACGCTTCGCGCACGTTCTTCATGCCCACCGTACGGTACGTCTCCAGCAGATCGGCAAGCGGCTGCGCGGCATCCTCGGGCAGCGTGGTTGGCACCGACGAATCCCCCAGCCCGCCCACTCCCACCACGTTGAAGATCAGCGCGCTATGGTACGACACCACCGCCCGCCCGCTCTCTGAAATGATCGTCGGATGCGGCACTTCCGCTTCGTCGCAGACGCTCTGTACGTGCGCGACGACGTCGTTAGCATATTCCTGCAAGGTGTAGTTGACGCTCGATTCAAAATCGGTCTGAGAGCCGTCGTAATCGATGCCCAGCCCGCCACCCACGTCGAGATACTTGAGACCGCAGCCCTGCTTGGCCAGTTCCGCATAGATCCGCGCCGCTTCGTTTACGGCCACCTTCACGTGGCGGATGTTGGTGATCTGGCTGCCCAGATGAAAATGCAGCAGATTCAGGCAGTGCTCCATTCCCATGGACTTCAGCTTGTGAAGCGCCTGCAGCACCTCGCTCATCGTGAGCCCGAACTTTGACCGAAATCCCCCGCTGGAGCGCCAGCGGCCGGATCCGCGCGCGGCCAGCTTCAGCCGCAGGCCGATCGACGGCGTCACGCCCACCTTCTCCGCGTATTTCAGGATCAGATCGAGTTCGGAGAACTTCTCCACGATCGGGATCACATTGCGGCCGATCTTCTTGGCCAGCATCGCCATCTCGATGTATTCATCGTCCTTGAAGCCGTTGCACAGAATCGGAGTGTCGTTATCCGAAACGCCCAGCACCGCCAGCAACTCCGGCTTCGAACCCGCCTCCAGGCCAAACCCGAATGGCTTCCCGTAGCGGTAGACCTCTTCCACCACCTGCCGCTGCTGGTTCACCTTGATGGGGTAGACGCAGGCATAGCCGCCCTTGTAGCCGAACTCATTGATGGAGTTCCCGAAGGCTTCCTGAATCTCACGAAGGCGGTGGCCGAGGATTTCCGTGAACCGCAGCAGGATGGGCAGGCTGATGCCGCGCAACTGAAGTCGGTCCACCAGTTGTTTGATATCGATATAACGAACGGGGTCTTTTTCGGGATGGACAAGCAGGTTGCCGTTCTTCCCAACCGAAAAGTATCCATTGCTCCAACGGGATACGTCGTAGAGTTCATTCGCCGCAAACACGGTCCACCGGTCGGAGCCATCCAACCTGGTTGATTCTTCGAAACCCTTAACGGCCAATTTCTATCTTTCTCCCCCAATCCTTGATTCTCCGACGAATAGCGGGGGTCCACAAGGAGACGAAACAAATAATCGTGAGGCCGCCAATCGGAGCGCTCACCGCACCCGTTCTTGCCCGCTTGTGTCAGAGCGCCGCATCCGCTACTCTAGCAAAGAAAAGGCGAATCAAAAGATCCTGATGAACCTCTCCCTGGGCTTTCCTGAATTCGATGAAGCCGGTCTCCCCGAGCCGGTTCGCAAGCGAAGCGAGGGCCTTAATGGCGCGATCACCCGTTTCGAAGCGATGCGGAGCGAAGGGCATCCTTCCATCCGCGCCGTTCACCGCCAACCCGCCTCGGAGGGCGACTACGTTTCCTTCCCGGAAACCCTGCCAATCGCCGTGGCCGATGCGCTCCGGCGTCGGGGAATCAGCCGTCTTTACGGGCACCAGGGGCGGGCGTACGCTCACATTCGCGACGGGCGGAACGTCACCGTGGTCACCCCCACGGCCAGCGGCAAGACGCTCTGTTACAACCTTCCCGTGCTCGAGGCGGCGTTGGCCGCGCCGTCAACCAGGGCGCTCTATCTGTTTCCCACAAAAGCCCTCGCGGAAGATCAGCTTCATGAGTTGCACGGGCTGATCGAAGAGTGCGGTAGCGATCTGAAAGTCTTCACTTACGATGGCGACACGCCGCAGGATGCCCGCCGTGCCATCCGCGAACGCGCCAACGTCGTCCTCACGAATCCGGACATGCTGCACACCGGAATCCTGCCTCACCACACCAAATGGGCCAAGCTCTTTGAGAATTTGCGCTACGTCGTCATCGACGAACTCCACTCCTATCGGGGAGTTTACGGCAGCCACCTCGCGAACCTGCTGCGCCGCCTACAACGCATTTGCCTGTTTTACGGAACAAAGCCGCAATTTATCTGCTGTTCCGCGACCATCGCGAACCCCAGAGAACACGCGGAAGCGCTCACTGAGCAGCCGTTCGAACTGGTCGGCGAGAACGGCGCTCCGAGTGGAGAAAAGTTCTTTGTTTTCTACAATCCGCCGGTCGTAAACCAGCAGCTTGGCATCCGCCGCGGCTATCTCGCGGAAAGCAAGCGGCTGGCGCAGGACCTCATCGAACGGAACCTGCAGACCCTGGTTTTCACGAACAACCGGCTGGCGACCGAGGTGCTCACGAAATACCTCAAGGACGCGAATGAACGCGGACCGCTGCCCGATACGGCCGTGCGGGGCTACCGTGGCGGCTACCTCCCCAAGGAGCGCCGGGTGATCGAGAAGGCGCTGCGCGAAGGTGAGATCCGCGCCGTGGTAGCCACCAATGCTCTCGAACTGGGTATCGATATCGGTTCGCTCGACGCCGTCGTCCTGGCCGGCTACCCCGGTACGATCGCCTCCACCTGGCAGCGCGTGGGCCGGGCCGGGCGTCGGCAATCGGCTTCCATCGCCGTCATGGTGGCCTCCAGCGCGCCCATGGACCAGTTCATCATAGAGCACCCCGAATACTTCTTCAGCCGTTCCCCCGAACGCGCCTCGGTAAACCCGAACAATCTCGAAATCCTGCTGAGCCACCTCAAGTGTGCTGTCTTCGAGTTGCCGGTGAAACAGGACGAAACCTTCGGAGGACACGACGCCGCGGAATTGTGCGAGTTTCTGAAAGACTTTGGTTTCGTACACCAATCCGGGGACGCCTGGCACTGGATCTCCGACACCTACCCAGCGGATGCCATCAGCCTCCGCGCCATCACCAGCGACAACTTCGTCGTGATCGATACCACCCACGACGCCAGGGTAATTGCCGAAGTGGATTTCCCATCCGCCCTCACCACGCTGCACGAAAAGGCGATCTATCTCCACGAGGCGCGCCAATATCAGGTGGAGCGCTTTGATTACGAGGGCCGCAAGGCCTACGTCCGCGCCGTGGAGTGCGACTATTTCACCGATGCGATCGACTATACGCAGGTCCGCTCCATCGAAGAATTCGCCGCCCGCCCGATTCAGTTCGCCAACGTCAAGCACGGCGAGGCTCGCGTCAACCGGCAGATCGTCGGCTTCAAGAAGATCAAATTCTATACGATGGAAAACATCGGCGCCGGGCACCTATCGATGCCGGAGCAGGAGATGCACACCACGGCCTGGTGGTTGCATCTGACGGAGCGCTTCCTCACGCAGTTCGCGGATCTCACGCCGCTGGAAAAACAGAACGGGCTCGCCGGGCTGGGCAATGCACTGCGCACCGTGGCCGCGTTTCTTCTCATGTGCGATCCCCGCGACCTTGGCCTCGCCTTCTCCGACGAGCCGCTCACGGAGGGAACGCGCATCGAACCGAATCTGTATCTCTACGATGCCTATCCCGGCGGAATCGGCCTAAGCGAACCGCTCTATCACGCCACGAACACCCTGCTCACGAATGCTCTCGGTATGATGCGGGCCTGCCACTGCGAATCCGGCTGCCCGTCCTGCGTGGGCCCGGTGGGGGAAATCGGGGACAACGGAAAAGCAATCGCGATTCGCTTCGCCGAGGCACTGCTCAGCGGCGGCTCCGCCCCCGAAGAACCGCCGTTTTAGAATTGGCAACCGGCTGCGCGAGCACGCATGAAAAAGCCCGCGCCGTCGGGCAGACGGCGCGGGCAAAGGCACAACGAACTTCGCTTCCGTTAGAAGACGACCTTCAGCGAAAGCTGCCAGGAACGAGGGCTGTCCTGCCCGGTAATCGTTCCCCAGGCCGCGCTGGTCGGATCCGTGTTCGGGTTCGACAGGTTCGGATGGTTCATCGCGTTGAAGGTCTCGGCCCGGAACTGGGTATTCCAGCGCTCGTTGATCCGGAAATTCTTGATCAGCGAGAAGTCCCAGCGATCCTGGTTCGGCCCGCGGACCGAAGAGAACCGCAGCGGGAAACGCCGCAGATTCGATCCCAGCTGCCTTGCCCCAGAGGTTTCGAATCCCGCCGTGGCCGCCGGAACAAACCAGCCATCCACTCCGCGTTCGTCTTTCGATTTCACAATCGATTTCAGATCTCCGTTGAAGATACGGTTTCCGAAGCCAAGCGGTTCGCCTGACTGGTGCTGATAAATGCCGCCCAACTGCCAGCCGCCCACGATGAAATCGAGTGCTTTGTGCAGATCGGTTCCAAAGCGGCGACCGCGGCCAAGCGGGATTTCCCAGATGCCCGAACCCGTAAGCCGGTGGGTCCGGTCAAGGTTCGAGATGCTTTCATACGGCATCGGGTCCTGCGCGTTCATGAATTCCCGCGCCTCCATGGTCTTTGACCACGTGTACGAAGTCTGAATCGTGAAGGAATTCGCCAGCCGGCGTTCGATGCGGGTCTGCAGGGAGTGATACCAGGAGTAGCCCGCCGGGTCGCCGATAATCCGGACGCTGGAGAACTCGCTGAACGGACGCAGCAGACCGTTACGAGACGTATTCTTCCCGAAAATTGGGTCCAAACCGTAGTATGGATTGGGGAAGCTCTTCCCCAGGAAATTGATCGTATCCTGATCGCGCACAGGGGATTTCGAAAGGTATTCTTCCCCGATGTAGTTCAGTTCCCGGTCCACCAGCAGGCGCGTGGTGCGATTCCCGACGTACGACGCTTCGATCATGAACAGCATGGGCAGTTCCTGTTGGATGCCGAAGCTCCAGCGCTGCGCGTAGGGGTGCTTCCGCTCCTCATTGAAGAGGTTGATACCCTGCCCGATGTTGGTCATCAGGCCCAGGCTCGATTTTGGTGCGGGGATCAGTCCCGTCGGAAACGGGTTCGCATTCGTTGCGATAAAGGTAAGCCCGTTATCGAGCGAAGCCTGAATGGGCGTCGATTGCGAGAATCCGGTTTGGTTGGTGTTCGAATAATTCACGCCGATAGAAGACGTGAAGATGCCGTAACCTCCGCGGAAAATGGTTTTCGGTTTCCACTGGTAGGCGAACCCGATGCGAGGCTGGAAGTTGTCCTTCTGGCCTTTCCAGTAGGTACGGCTGTTTCCTCCCACATTGGCGAAGGTCTGTCCGCCCATCACCTTGAAATCCGCCAGAGGAAGTTCGGGAATTGGGTTCTTCGCGTAATTGGCGCGCGCCGCATCGTTCAGCGGATTCACCGTGTCGCCGGCAAAACCGATGGCCGCACGGTCAAACCGCTCGGTGATCGGCGTTTCCAGTTCCCAGCGCAAACCCAGATTCAGAGTCAGTTTCCTCGTCACCTTCCAATCGTCGTGCACATAGAGCGCGAAGTATTTGTCCTGCTCTACATAGGAATCCGTCACGGACATGGATCCCGCCGGAATCCCCATCAGCATCGCCGCGAGCGTGCCTCCGAGGGTTGGATTCGCCGAAGTATCGCTCGCTCTCGTGTAGGTCGCGTTGTAGTTGTATTGCGGAGAGAGTGACGTTCCATAACGGTTCCGGCTCTCCCTGTAGACCCGGAACTCCGGCCCGAAACGGATGTTATGGTTGCCATGCATCTTCGTGAAGTTGGCAAGGAAGGTGTTCGTTGTCGATGCCGTATATCCGTCCTGAGACTCCCATGGCGCGATGGCGGTGAAGGGAGCCAGGTCGATCCGGGGAAGCGTCGCGATCGATGGATTCTGGCTCAGTGCGATGGTCTGGGCCGACAAGCCCAGCTTCGACAAATCCGCACCCTGGGACGTACGCCGCTCCGGGAAATCCTGGAAGGTCAACCCATAGCGGAAGTTCATCAGGAACGACGGCGAAATGACATACACATCGTCGAAGGCAAGGCCCTTATTGTTTCGGTTCAGGATGACGCCGTTGGTGTCGTTGTTAAACGAACGATTCTTATCCTCTTCCCAGAAATCCCGGTGGAGCCGCAGGAACACGCGGTGATTGTCGTTGAAGGCGTGATCGATGCGCGCAATCCAAACCCAGTAATCTTCCAACGCCTTGCCGGACCGATAGTGATTGTTCCGGAAGTCCCTCGTGCCCGGTTGATTCGGGGTGGGATAGAGGTTCACGAAGTTCATCCCGACAGGATCGAGTTGGGCCTTCGGAATGATATTATTCGGGATCGCCGTGCGCACGTAGCTGCCATTCTGCAAGCGCGTGCTGAAGGGGTCGTAGATCTGATAAGCCCCGCCCAGCGCGTAATACTCTGAGAGGTCGCCTTCGTGCATCTTCGCCGTAGGCACCGAAGAAAGGATGTTGCCGCCCGAAGACGGATTGCCAAACTTGTTGGCTTCGTAAGCGAAAAACCAGAAACTCCTATTCCGGCCGTCGTAGAACTTGGGAATGAAGATCGGCGCACCGGCCGATGCACCGTAGCGGTTGTCCTGGTAAATCGAGATCTTCTGGCCCGAGCGGTTCTGGAAGATGTCCGGCGCATCGAGCGCGGAATGGCGGAACCATTCGTGCGCTTCGCCGTGCAGTTCGTTCGTTCCGGATTTCGTCGACACGTTCACCGTCGAACCCATGGTGTGACCCAGCGACGCGTCGAAAGCGGAGGTCTGCACTTTGAACTCGCTGATGGCTGTGGACGGGGGCGAAAATGCGACGCGGGGAGCCGTGCCGTCTGAATAGGTGTTCGATACACCGTCAATCGAAAACTCATTCTGGTTGTTGCCACCGCCGTCCGTGGAGAACTGGGAGGGAGCAGAGTTGAATCCCGCCTTGCGGAGCCGGAGGTTAGTGCCGTTCACGGTGCCGGGTGCAAGATGCACCAGGTCCATCGCGTTGCCCGCGAACTGAGGCAGTTCAAGTACGCGCCGCTCGTCGATCACCTGGCCGAGCGAGGCCTCGGCGGTGGAGAGCAGTGGCGTCGTGCTGGTGACTTCAATCGATTCCGTCACGCTGCCCACGGTGAGATCCACGTTTACTTCCACGCTGTCGTTGATGCGAACCTGAATCCCCGGACGGATCCACTTCTTAAACCCGGTCATCTCCACCGACAGGGTGTAAGTGCCCGGAATCAGATAGGGCAACACAAAGTTGCCGCTTGCGTTCGCCTTGGCCGCTGCCACGACACCGGTATTCTCGTTTGTAATGCGGACTTCCGCATCCGGAATCACGGATCCGCTCTCGTCGGAAACTCTCCCGAGTACCGTGCCGCGCGCGTCCTGCGCGGTTGCTTGTGTCACGTGTGCGGCCAGATAAATCAAGACCGCGATGAGTGCTATCAAGACCCGTTGCGTTGATCTCATCCTCTTAATCTCCAATGTGAAATCGGCTTGTTCCAATGAGGAACGAACCGCAATCCCTGAAGGGGTCTTGCCGATAATATCAGTTGCGGACCTTGACGTGTTAAATTCTCAGAGAAATAAAATCGCGAATTCTGGAAGAAATCTACTAAAAATGGAAGCGCTTCCGGAGAGCCATTCGGAGCCCTCCGGAAGAAAGCGGACAAACGATTGATTTGCCTTGTAAGATCGCAAGGGACGCGCCAAAGCTAAATCCACGAAATAATAATGCACATTTATACTTGAAATAATTAATTTTAGTTAAAGCACATCCTTTGGCTACCTGAAAAGGAATCTGGTTAAATAATTCAGGATTTCCCAAGGATTTGGTTCACACGAGAGATCACCTCGAAGGCATCCGCCACATAGACGGCATCGGCTTTCCCTCGAGCCCATCCGCAATTGGCATCCAAGTGTACGGCGTGGCGCTTGTGGCGCGCGAAGGGCTGGCGCATTGCTTGGGGATGCGCGGGTGGCCGGATGCTCCCGGTGCATGAGTACCGCGGGGAATTCGCCCGTCTCCCCGCGGCCCCGGGTCTGGTTTGTTTGGCGTTCCCTCGCCTAGATTTTCTTGGGCGGCGGCGCCTCTACGTAGGACGACTCCTTCGGCTGTTCATTGGCGAACTGGTCGTCGTCCTTCACTTCCTTCTTGAGCGCATAGAGACGCTCCTTCAGCTTGGCGACGGTATCCTGCGCTTTGGGGTCGCTGTAAATGTTGTTCATTTCGTGGGGATCGGCTACGAGGTCGTAGCACTCCCACTGATCTTTCTTCCAGAAGTAGATCAGCTTGTGCGTGGCGGTGCGAATCCCATAGTGCGCTCTCGTGTTGTGATCGCCGGGATCGTGGTAGTAGCGGTAATACATGGCATCCCGCCAGTCGGCGGGCGTCGTACCCTTCCAGATCGGCACCATACTGCGGCCTTGCATATCCGCGGGGACGGCCGCTCCGGCGAGATCCAGAAACGTGGGAGCAAAATCGCAGTTGATCCCGATGGCATCGGACGTCCCTTTCGCGGGAATCGTGCCAGGCCACCGCACCAGGAAGGGCATGCGCAGGGATTCTTCATACATGAAGCGTTTGTCGTACATGCCGTGCTCCCCGAGGAAGAAGCCCTGGTCGCTCGTGTAGATGACCACCGTATTCTCCCGGAGCCCGTTGGCGTCCAGCCAATCCAGCATGCGGCCCACGTTATCGTCCACGCTTTGGACGACGGCGAGGTAGTCCTGCATGTAGCGCTGGTATTTCCAATCCTCCAGTTCCTTGCCCTTCAGCGTCTTCTTCGCACCGTCGATCTCGAGTTCCACCTCGGTCGGCTTCACCTGCAACCACTCGCGGCGCGCGGCGCCTTCGAGGTTTGCGGGAGGGGTAAGCTTAAGATCCCGCCGGGTCATATCGCGAAACACGGATTGCTGCTGTTCGCGGATGGCATCGGTCCGCGTGGCATAGTCGTCGCGCAGGTTTTCCGGTTCCGGGATATGTTTGTTCTCAAACATCTTCCGGTGCTTTTCGTCCGGCTCCCAGCTTCGATGCGGCGCTTTGTGGTGGGACATCACGAAGAACGGCTTATCCGCGGGCCGGTTCTTGATGGCGTCGATCGTGATATCCGTGGTGACATCGGTAACGTAGCCGGGGTAGGTTTGTGAACCGTCCTTATCGTAGAGAACCGGGTTGTGATAGATGCCCTGGCCGGGAAGAATATTCCAATAGTCGAAGCCCGTGGGGTTGCTGCCCAGGTGCCACTTGCCGATCATGGCCGTGTGGTAACCCGCCGTCTGCAAGAGTTTCGCGACGGTGGGTTGCGAGCCGTCGAAACGGTTGAAGACCGGCACGCCGTTGAGATGGCTGTACTTGCCCGTAAGGATGGTGGCGCGGCTCGGCGTGCAGATGGAGTTGGTGGCGAAGACCCGGTCCATTCGCATGCCTTCACTCGCGAGGCGGTCCATGTGGGGCGTTTCGTTCACCTTGCTGCCGTAACAGCTCATGGCGTACGAAGAATGGTCGTCCGTCATGATGAAGAGGATATTCGGCCTCTTGGCTCCCGCTGCCGGCTTGCAGGACGAAGCGGTCAGGGAAAGGCCCGCAAGCGAGGCCAGCAACATTTCGCGGCGTGAGATGGCTTTCATAATGCCCCTCATCATATACCGCGAACCGTGGGGGCGTGTCAGACGCGTGCTTCCAGGCTCCGCAGTCGCTGCATGCACTCGATCATCGCCCGGCCGTTGTGATACCCGGCCTTCCAGTTATGGGCTTTATCCCCGCCGGAGACGGTAGCATCGGGAACACGGGCGCGCCACTCCCCGGACTCCCGGTCCACGAGCTTCGTCTTCGCCAGATCCCAGGTTTGCTCGAAGACGTTCAGGAAGCGCTGCCGGCCGGTCAATGCAAACATCGTGAGCGCGCTCACCAGCACCTCGGACTGCACCCACCAGGATTTCTCCCGGTTGGATGCGGGGGCGCCCGGCTCCCCCGCATAGAAGAGCCCGCCCTCAGCGGGGTCGTATCCGTGAGCGAAGGCATACTCCCATAGCGCGGAAAAGAGGTCGCGGAGCGGATAGCTGGAGTGGCCCAGCGCCCGGTTGGCATCGGCGAGCAGCCAGACATTCTCAATGTCGTGGCCGTAGGACACATGCCCGTTTGCGCCGTCGGTGATCGGCGTCCAATCCCGCTCGTACTTATCCGTGCAAGCGCCCAGGTGCTTCCGCACGACGGCGCTGCTTTGGATTTGCACCAGTTCTTCGAGGCGGCCGCGCGTGTGCGGCCGATCCTTGGCATCCAGGTAGGTCGTGAACGCCTCCAGCAAATGGAGGTGCGTATTCATGAGCTTCCTGTGCGACGGCCCCATATAGCCTACTGTGCCTTTCGGTGGCTTCTTCCAATCGCGTTCAAAGAACTCCTCATAGCCGCCATAGGTTTTGTCGTAGGCCCGGCTCTCCAGGAGTTCGACTAACTGGTCCGCCAGCGTGAGAGGCTCCTGTTCCCCGCTGGCGCGGTGGTATTCGGCGAGGGCGTAGAGGGCAAAACTCTGGCCGTAGAGGTGCTTCGCGGGCATCGGAACCTTGCCCGCGGCGGGGTCCAGCATCCAATAGAATCCGCCATGCTCGGCATCCCACATGCGGTCTCTCAGAAAGTGGAAGCCGTGTCGCGCGGCGGCCAGCAGATCCTCGCGGGCAGGCAGCCCCTGACCATCGAAATCGTTGCGGCTGGCCCGAGAAAAGAGCCAGAGCGTGCGAGCCTGGGTGACGATGGCTTTCGTGTTCTCCGCCTTGCGCTTGCCCGCCTCGTCGAAGTGCATGTAATAGCCGCCATGCTCGCGATCGATCGACTTTTCCAGCCAGAAGCGCAGGATGTTGTCTCGCAGGACCTCGTTCAGTTCGCGCCGCCATGCTCGCGATCTTGCGCCGCTGAACGGGCGGCCCTCCTGGGCGACCGCGTGACCTTTCCCGGCGAGAGTGCCAAGCGAAGCCAAGCCCGCCGCGCGACTCAGCCACCGCCTCCGTGTCTCCATTCCGCACCTCCTCCGCGCTTAGCCTGCCTAATGATACACTCATGCGTTATGCCGCAAAGAGGCCTCCGCGCCGAGCTGATCGCCGAGTTTATCGGCACCGCGATTTTGATGCTTTTTGGCCAGGGAGTGGTGGCGATGGTGCAGCTTTTCGGCACCGGCGTCCCCGGCGAGGTCGTCAAGGGCGGCTTCACCAACATCGTCCTCGGTTGGGGCTTGGGGGTAACCTTCGGCATCTATGCCGCGGGCAAGATCTCCGGCGCACACCTGAACCCAGCGGTCACGCTGGCATTTGCCTGCTGGCGGCAGTTCCCCTGGCGAAAGGTGCTGCCCTACTCCGTGGCACAGGTGGCGGGGGCGTTCCTCTCCTCCGCGCTGGTTTATTGGAACTACCTGCCGGCCTTCGACAAAGTGGACCCGCTCCGCATGAACACCGCAGGTGTTTTCACGACCTTCCCGGCATTCCCCGAAGTGATACAGGCCGGGTTCCTTGATCAGGTCATCGGGACCGCGTTGCTGCTCTTTTTGATCTTTGCGCTCGTGGACGAGGACAACCAGCCTTCCGGAATTCTGTCGCCCATACTCATTGGCCTGACCGTCGTGGCCATTGGCATTTCGTTCGGGGGCATGCACGGGTACGCGATCAACCCGGCGCGCGACTTCGGCCCGCGCCTGTTCGTAGCTCTGGCCGGGTTCCGCAACAACGGGCTCACCGACGGCGGCTACATCTTCTGGGTGCCCATCGTCGCCCCGCTCCTCGGCGGCGTGCTCGGCGGCTGGCTCTACGATGCGGGCATCCGCCGCAATCTCCCGAGGGCTTAACGGATCTCTTCGCGACTCCCTGGCGTGCTACTGTGAGATACTCTCGAAGATATGGCTCGCAGCGTAAACAAAGTCATGTTGATCGGCAACCTGGGGCGGGATGCGGAGACCAAGTTCACCCCTTCCGGCCAAGCACGCACCACCTTCAGCATCGCCACTACACGCCAGTGGAAAGACCGCCAGACCGGCGAGAACAAAGAGCAGACGGATTGGCACAATATCGTCGCCTGGGGCAAGGAGCGGGTGGCGGACTACCTGAAAAAGGGCAAGCAGATCTACGTGGAAGGCCGCCTCACCACGCGGAGCTATGAGAACAACGAAGGCAAAACGACCTACATCACCGAAGTAATTGCGGACGATATCGTTCTGCTCGGCGGCGGTGGCGACGATGGCGGGAGCTACTCCGGCGGCCAAGGGCGCCAAAGCCGGGGCGACGACATGGGCGGGCATCACGACCAGTCTTCGAACTTCTCGGCCTCCGACGACGACATCCCTTTCTAGTTGCGGGAATGCGGGCACGCTGCCGCGCTACCGGCGGCCCAGCCACCAGAACAGCAGGCTTAGCAGCGCGCTGAGCACAAGACAGGTGACTACCGGGAAGTAGAAGGTAGAGGATTGGCCCTTCCACACGATGTCTCCGGGCAGACGCCCGAGCTTCCCGAGGAGGTTCCCGAGCCCAAAGGGCAACCGATCCGCAAACAGAAAGAGGAAACCGGCCGCGCTGAGTACGAGACCGAACATGAGCAGCGCGCGGCCCATTTCCTCTTTCATCCCCATAGACGCATCTCCCCGGTTTGGCGGTACAGCCTCCGCACGGCACTAGCTCTCCCGCAGGTGGCGGTCAAGCCAGGCGAAGGCATCGTTCTGCATATTGAGGCTGAAGATGTGGGGGTGATCATAGAACTCGCCCCGGAAGCGATCCGCCACGCCCGCTTTGCGGTATCCGGCCGCGATTTGCGTCACGGACTCCCGCATTCCTTCGAGCGGGAACAGCCCATCCCTGGAGCACTGCAGCACCATCAGCGCGCGCGGAGCGGTGAGCGTCGCGACATCAGGAAAATCGAGGTCGCGATGCAAGGCCGGGAGGAAGTGGATGAACGAGTGAGTATCGACATGGGCACGCAGCATGGGCTTCGCCGTGGACATGAAGCCCGCGATGCACGCGGCACGGATGCGGGGGTCCAACGCCGCCAGATAAAGTGAGCGGTAGCCGCCCATGGAGACGCCCAGGCAGCCGATGCGCTTGGGATCCACTTCGGGAAGGCTGCTCAGATAGTCCACCGTGCGGATGTCGTCCCAGAAGACGATACCGGGCCAGGTGTGACCGGCCAGAGTGAGCGACTTCACGATGGTGGATTCCTTCGACGCGCAGATCCGGCTGAAGCGCCGCACCTCCTCGACGCTCATGGAATCGCGATCGGCGGCCGTGGGCAGATCCTGATCGAGCACGATGCGGCGCTCACCGAAGCCAAAGGCGTCGATCGAAATGACCACGTAGCCGCGCTGCACGAGAGCGGTAGCGGTGGGGCGGGATTCGTAGTTCTCGCGATGATAGGGAACCATGGCCACGTGGTTCCGGGTGCCTCCCGCGTTGAGGTCCACTACCTTCTCTTTGCCGAAGAGGAACATGCCGCCATGGGAGTGCAGGTCCACGATGCCCGGTGCCGGACCGCTCAGGTTCTTCGGCACCAGCACGTAGGCCGGAACGCGGAAGTTGGGCGTGGTGCGAAAGGTGATCCGCCGTCGCGTGTAACTGCCGCAATCGACGGTCTCAAGCACTTCCGGCTGAGGGTCGACGGGCTCCGGGTGATAGAGCAAGGCATCGAAGACGGACTTGCGCGCCTCCGCCTCGAAGGCCGCGAGGGTATCGAAGCGGGAGCCGAGGAACGACAGCCGGTAATTGTTCTGACGGATGAGCGCCTCCACATCGGCGAAGCGGCTGCCGAGGTCGGCGGGACGCGCGGCGGGGGAAGGGTTCTTCGCTTGCGGTGCGCCCGTGGCCGTGAGGGCGGGAAGAGCGGCGGCAGTTCCGGCTGTGCGCAAAAAGTCGAGTCGTGTTGGTTTCATCGTCTGTCTCCACTACGAGCTTAGCGCGGCGCGCCGGTGACAGAGACAGATGGAAGCTGGTGAACTTACTGCGGCGATGGCGTGCGCTGTGCAGCGGCACTGCCGGGCCGAATGGCGTGCAGAAGGGCTTTGAGCAAAAAGAGCGCGCTAAGGCTGGCGAACGCCAGCGAGGCGGACAGCACAATCACAATAGATAGGACGATCATTCCGGTCAATGCTCTCTTCTCTCACAGGTCAGAGACCCGCCGCTTTCGGCGCGGCCCGGTCTCAAAGCAGCATAAGCAATCTGACAGCCATTTGGCTAGACTTTTTGCAAATTTCTTTTTTAGCGGATTTTTCGAGGAATTTGAGGCAACTTCCAATTCCCAATGCTGGCTCCGCTGCCAAACACGGTCGACGACCGTGCAGTTTCTGCCATTCGGCACCGCGCGGCAGTGTAAAGGAGGCACGAGGCGAATGGGATCCGGTATGGTTAGAGAGCTATGATTTCACGTCGCCTTTTTGTCACTAAGTCATCTCTGCTTGCCGCTGGCGTCACAGCAACCGCGGCCGTATCGCGCGGGAACGCCCAGGGCCGGGGAGCGGCCACCGTTGAAGCGATCCGGGTAATCAGTCAGGAGCCCGAGTATTATCACGGTTGGGGAACGCTCGCGCGCGATGCCAAGGGCACGCTGTACACGGTGGCATCGGGCGGGCGGGAGTCCCACGTGTGCCCGTTCGGGCGGGTGGAACTCATGCGCTCTCATGATGACGGCCGCACCTGGACTTGGCCGGAAGTGCTGATGGACACCGCGATTGACGATCGGGACGCGGGCATCTGCGTGACTCCAAAAGGAAGCCTGCTGGTGACGACCTTCACTTCCCTCGCTTATGAATCCACCCTCGCGAGAAAGGGGGCGGGTTGGCCGGAGGAGCGGCGCGCGCGGTGGAACGCCGCCCACAACCGCGTGAATGCGGCCCAGCGCGCGGCGCTCGTCGACACCTGGATGCTGCGCTCACCGGATGGCGGGGTAACCTGGTCCGCTCCCTACCGGGTGCCGCTGAACAGCCCGCACGGCCCCATTGCGCTGCGGGACGGACGGCTGATGTACGCCGGGAAGGAGATTTGGACGGAAGGCAAACACGGGGGGATCTCTTTTTCCAGCGATGACGGTGTGAGCTGGACGCCATTGCGCAAGCTTCCGGTTCGCGACGGCGACGACGTGGCGCTGTATCACGAACTGCACGCCGTCGAGGCTCCTTCGGGCAAACTGATCGCACAGATCCGGAATGCCAACGACAACAACAAAGGCGAGACGCTGCAGACGGAATCCACGGACGGCGGTGCGATCTGGACGACGCCGCACCCGATTGGGGTTTGGGGCCTGCCTTCGCACCTGCTGCGGTTGCGCAGCGGCAGACTGCTGATGTCGTATGGATACCGTCGCGCACCCTTC
This sequence comes from Acidobacteriota bacterium, assembly GCA_014584705.1. Taxonomy (GTDB): domain Bacteria; phylum Acidobacteriota; class Terriglobia; order Bryobacterales; family Bryobacteraceae; genus JACTMJ01. The sequence goes on from JACTMJ010000022.1 coordinate 103,613, forward strand.
GGGAATCAGGCCCGCTGGAGCGACGATGAGGGGGCCACGTGGTCAGACCCGGTGACGATCAGCGACGACGCCATGGGGGGCGATCTCGGCTATCCTTCGACGGTGGAACTGGCCGATGGAACGCTGTACACGGTCTGGTATGAGCAGTTGCGCACGTCGCCACGGGCCGTGCTGCGGGCGGCCCGGTGGAGGCTATCCGCCTGATTGCAGCGTCTCCGTCACGCCCGGACTCAGGGCATCGGAATCGATTCGTCGGCGACGGTCCACTCAAGGGCGTCGATGGTGGCATAGCCGTGCTCGACCAGCGGGTGATTCCTGGCGATGGCAACGGCATCCTTGAGAGACATGGCGGCGAAGACGAGGAGCGAACCGGGTTCGGCGCCGCTGTAGGGATGATCCGGCTTGCCAAGAAATGCGCCATCCATGCGGAGTTGGTTGCGGCGGTGGAGTTTACCCAGGAAATCCTGCTCCTTACGCATCGTCTTGAGCGAAGGGTCCCGCTGCCCTTTTTCGGTGCGGCGCAGCAGGATGAAGGGCAGAGTAACCAACGTGTGCTTTGCCGCCGGGTCCCGCTGAAGACTGCTTGCGAGCGGTTCGCCCAAGCCGTTCGGGCCGCGCATGGTTTGAAAAACCGGCCGAAGGCGGCGGTTCTTGACCGCGGGGTCCGCCGCAGTGAACGCGGCCGCTTCTTCCAAGTTCTTACACCGGTAAATGACCACTCCGCGCAGGGTTTCTGAATGGGCGAGCGGCCCGGCAACGAGGAGTTTCCCCGACTGGGCCATTTGCCGCATGTAATCGAGGTGGCCCTGTTGGATTTCGGCGGCTTGCGCCTCCGGCAGTACGGCACGCTGGGGGTCTGCTACCAGGAAGCCGAAGCAAAAATCCTCGGCGGCCGCCGGGAGCGCGAAGGCGGTCAGCAGGAGGAAGGTAAGGAACATTGAGGCAGTTCGCCGCATGGAATTAGGATAGCGGCAAGACGGCGGCCGGTTACCAGAAAGGTGCGGGCGACACCCTGAGATGCCCTCCAAGCTGGAATGGTCATTTTTGCGAAACGAAGCCAACTTCGGTTTCGCGCATGGCGTCGGGCGGTTCGATCCGGAGAAAAAAGCGCCATCCGGCAGAGATGCCAGGAATCCCTGTAAGCCATTGGGATAGAGCCGTTTACGGTACGTGGAAACCGCTAGCGATTGTCCGGATTGTCCGGATCGATCCACCCAGAACGGATCGCCGGACAGGCCGCGATTCGGGTGGAAATTCGGTCGATTCGATTGCCAAAGAGCCTGAGCCGGGGCCGCGCTTTCCTCTGGGTTGCAAAGCCCGCCGGAAGGCGCAGTCTTCCCGCACGTCCGATTATCCATTTCGCATTCGCCAAAACGAACAGCCTTTCCCGGCGCTAAGGGAGCCTGTGCGCGTATGTGCCAGAGCACGCGGGAGATGGCGCGGTGCCTCTTTTTTGCGGATGCCGGTGACCGTTGCCGCCGCACCGGCGGAATCTGGCTTCCGGGTCATCCGGGCACGTATCGCAAATCGAGGATTGGCGGGCGTGGGCCGGGACGGTTGGCATGTGGACCCAGACTTCGGGGGAGGCAGAGGGGCTCATCTTTGTATGGACGAGGTTACCGGCCATAGAATTTGGGGATGCGGGTAAGAGCCGGGGTTCTGTATCGCTGGTGCCGTTTGACCGCGAAGTTGGGGATCGCCGCGGGCGTGCTTGGATCTGCTGTTTGTCTGGCGCAGGTGGGCGCGGGGGAGCGTGCGGAGGAAGTGACGGTTCGCGGTTTCGATGAGAGCGGCTTGCGAGCGCTTTGGAAGCGGCACACGATTGACGACACCAGCGTCGGCGCCGACGGAACTCGCCTGGGAGACGTGAACGGTGATGGCTTGCCGGATATTGTTACCGGCTGGGAAGAAGGCGGCGTGATCCGCGTCCGGCTGCATCCGGGATTCGCGAACGTCCGAGAGAAATGGCCTGGGGTGACCGTGGGCCGGGTGCGATCACCAGAAGACGCCGTCTTCGCGGATCTGGACGGCGACGGAAACCTGGACATCATCAGCAGCACGGAGGGAGACGACCGCTCCATCTACGTTCACTGGTCTCCGGGGCAAGACGGTCTGCTCCAGGAATCGGCGTGGCGCACAATCCCGATTCCAGAGGCACAAGGGCGAATGCGCTGGATGTTCGCCGCACCGGCTGAGATCGATGTCCGGCATGGGATCGACTTCTTCGCGGGGGGCAAGGATGCGGGTGGCATGGTGGGCTGGTTCGCCGCTCCAGAGAATGCGCGGAACGCCGGCGGGTGGCGGTGGCATCCGCTGCGCGAAACGGGCTGGCTGATGTCATTAGTGCCCGAGGATATGGACGGCGACGGCGACACGGATTTGCTTCTGAATGACCGGAAGGGACCCCGGCGCGGAATTTTCTGGCTGGAGCACCCCGGTCCCGCGCACGCGGAACGCGTTTGGAAGGAGCATGCGATCAGCGGCGAGGGGGAAAGCGAGACGATGTTCCTGGCCTACGAGGACCTGGACGGCGATGGACTCAAGGACGTGATCGCCGCCGTAAAACCGCGGCATCTTGAGTTCTATCGTCGTCTTCACCGAAGAGGGGATTTTTCAGCGCCGGTTCGCATTCCGTTCCCCGCTGGAATGGGAACGGCCAAGGGTGTTGCGGTGGGAGACCTGAACGGGGACGGGATCGCGGATCTGGTGATTTCATGCGAGAACGCGGAGGGTGAAAAGCGCGGCGTCGTGGCGCTCATCGCCAAAGACGACGGGGGCACGCGCACCTATCTTGCATGGGACATTAGCGGCGCGGCGGGCACGAAGTTCGACCTGGTGAGGCTGCTGGACGTCGATGGCGACGGGGATCTGGATGTGATCACGTGCGAGGAACGGGAGAACCTGGGCGTGTTGTGGTATGAGAACCCGGCCCGCTGAAAGGCCGAGGGGTCCGGACGGGATTGGGATTGGATGGGCTCACGCTCCGATGGCAGGGTGTTTCACAGGATAGCGAAAACCTCCTGAATGCCGGTGTCGTTTCGGGGGCGAACTCCGGTGACAATGTGGCGTATGTCGCCCGTTGGGCTTTCGGCGCGGGGGCATCGAGGGCAATCGTGAGGGTTCTTGATTGTCGTGCTTTCTTCAGAATCCGTTGCTTGCAAGAGGAATGGAGTGGCCGTCCCTCAATCGGGGAGAGGGAATCGAGAGGGGATCGGAATTCCGCAGCCAGACGGCTCAGGCAGCACGGAACGGGTTCCCTTTCGGACGTGGAACTTGACGTAACGCGTTCTGTAGCAAGAACTTCGCATTTGGGCATAATGATGACTGCCCCTTGATTCGAGTGCTTTCAAGAGGCGGACATGGAAACGGTGTTTGCCGCAACGATCTTTGACAATCGCAACGACTTCCAGCAACCGCGGCTGCCGGTCCTCACGATTCGGGGACTGTGCAACGGAGCCTTCGAGCTCCCAAGGCGCCCCGCTGAGCCTGTTAGGAGGCCGGCGGCCTACACCCTAACTCAATCTTCGGACGCCATCGGCGAGGGTTCGACTGGCTTTGGCCAGGCCACTCGCGCCCAAGGGCGAGACCGCAAAGGAATGTGTGGTTCCCGCTGGAATCCGCGCCTGGAGCGCGGAGGCGGGGAACCGCAATGCAGGCCCGGGACAACGAGGCGAGACCATTGCTCCCGGCCGAGCGGTGACGAGAGCGTTGCTTCAAACTCACAGGTTTCCCCGCCAGCGGGACTCGGGGGGCCTCTGTCTCCCCTTGACAGACACCTATCATGAATGTCACCGAAATCCCCGCTTCCTGTCCGCGAAATGAAATTCTAGGCCATCCTCCTGCGCATCGCGGATCACCTGCTGAGAAGTACCTGGCTCGCTCGCAAAGGAGAGCAAAAATCTACGACTTCAACACCGGCGGTGAATGCATATGTATGGGTCCCGACAGACCCCGACGCCCATTCGGCCCCTACCGTCACAGTTGGAGACTCCCGGTAGGATTCAGTGCTGAGTTCGATGATCTCATTTAACGTGAAGCTTGAGCCGTAGTGGCCACTACAATCCTGGCTCGGGCGGTAAAGCTTACCCATATAACTGAATATTGCATCAGCGCCACGGCAGTTTCTGACATCGGTGGATATCGGATTCGACGGGTGTGACTTCCATTTACCAGTTAGTGATTCGGAGCTAAGTAGCCAGAGCTGCATGGCGAATCCACGATGCTCTTGGATCGTCACGAAAAACCAATAGATTCCGTCATCAATCCAAATAGCTGTATCCACCGCGCGGCCGCGGAACAACTCTTTCTCCAGCTTCCAGACATTGGGAAATCGAATGCAGCGATATAGTTCGATAGTGTCGTTTGAAGCCGTTTCTGGAATCATATAGAGGTGATCACCATCACGAAATAAGCAAGGATAAGAGAGGTGATACGGACGCTCGATCGCTGTGATCGGATTGGACAACTTTCCTCCAATAATCTCGGCACACGAAATTTTGCCGAGTTCGGTTGTATAGTCAAAATCTTCAAAATAAAGCCACGGCTTACCTTCATACTCAGTCAGGAACGGATCCGCATAGAATCGACCCTTTGGAGACTCCACGACTTCGAAGCCCGACATGTTCGGTGTGATACCAGATTCGGTAGAAGCCAGATTGAAACCTGATCCGCTGCGGATCGCCAGTCTCCAATGTTCCACCATGGGGCGGCGTGTCAATCGCGATGCAACCTTTCGGATCGCGATTGGCCCTAGCCAAGACAACATCTCCCAGTTCGAAGGAATCTTGTATACTTTCTTCCTGCCCAGGTACGGAACCGAATGCAGGGCAGTGTTTTCTATATGATCCCAGCCAAATTCGTGCAACTCGCGGAGTTTTTGAATTATGAAAGTAGAAGCTCCCCAGTAGGGTGTTGGGCGATTGAGAGCATAAGACCACCCAGGATGCGTAGCAAACAGCCCTTTGCACAAGACCTTGCCCGCATCGAGTTCTTCCGTCAGTACCTGAAGGATAACTCCAGATCGTGGATTGCTTTCGTACACCTCCCAGAAACAGGCCGGGCCGCCTCTATAGTACTCGTTATCTCCGTGGTGATATGACCACACTCCATACTTAGCGGCTGTTAATATATCACCGCGAAGTATATTGAATCCAAAGCGAAGCAAAACATCTAAGTCCATTTTCCGTATCTAGTGAATTGCTTCGGGTGGAAATCGATGTGTAAAGCGATTTGTGATTGGAGATACGCGAATGGAGGGTATCGATTCGAGTTGTGAAGAGCAGTCGACCAAGGTAATCGGATCATCCGATGGAGTTAGCCGCCTCCTATCCAGTCGCTCGTATGCAGAGAACAGGATACTGTTTCTTTGCCGTGGGTTTCGTAGAATATTAAATAACCGCGTAAAAAGTGGCAATTTAGAGCTAGTGTGGGATGCCTGTTCGCCCGGGCAGTTAAATATAAGTAGCTCTAGATTAGCAAAATTACTTTGCTTTATATGATCTATGACTTCAGAGAAACATGCCGGTAGTTCCTGGCTATCAAGTAGAATTCCAAGTCGAAGTGGGTTGGATGTTCCCGATGAATTCAGGAATAAAGAAGGATTCATTCAAGCACCCCCCGTATCTAAGCCATACTCGATACAGCAATCATCGTAGGTAGCAAGGAGTATTGTGTTGCCACTCGCAGCCACTCAGGAAGCGCCCCTTGCTAGCGAGGAAGAGCGAATCAATTGCTCATTCAGTTCGTCGCTGGTTGCGGAGAAGACGCCGGGATCAAATAGATCGTCAGCGGATTTCCCTATCCGATGATAGTTTAAGACTAGCAACGAGTTCTTCGGCGGCAGATTGTGAAGTACGGAGGTAATGCCACTCCAATACAATCCCCGGGCAAGCATCTCCCGTTTCCCAATCGACATAATCACCGATCATAGCAGGCGCTCTAACTGGGTCCAAGTTCGGGCGGCTTCGCTTCGTCCATGACCGGCAATGCCTTGGAAGACGTCGAGAAAACCAGGGTTCCGGACGTGATCACGCGCGAGGAACGGGGGAATCTGGGCGTGTTCCGGTATGAGAACCCGGCCCGGTAAAAGACCGAGAGGTCCGGACGGGATTGTGATTGGATGGGCTCACGCTCCGATGGCAGGGTGTTTCACAGGATAGCGAAAACCTCCTGAATGCCGGTGTCGTTTCGGGGGCGAACTCCGGTGACAATGGCGCTCGCGGATTGCTTTTCCCCGGGGCTTACGCCCAGGGCTGGTGTATGTCGCCCTGCAGGCTCTGGGCTGCCGTACCTCGTGCCCTGCGAGGTCGGGCAGGAGCCGATGGTTCATGCACCAGCTTGGCCCGCGGTTTTGCCTGGCGAGGAGACGCTGACGATTCCTGCACCGCAATCAAAGTCACATAAAATGATTTGGTGGCTCTCAATTCGTTCAGAGAATTTGTCGATGACGACGGCTTGGCGGCGCCGGCGGTTGGCAGTTGGGCTCAGACGAAGTACCGACTGTTGGCACTGTAGGACGAGTTGTTCTGTAAGCGTGCCTGGTGGCATCAGACCTTCAGAAGCCCCCGCTGATGACCTGGTAGGCGTCGTCGCCGCAGAGGCGGGCGACTTCGGTCTTGAATTCGCGGTCGGGTTTTACTTTCAGGGTTGTGGTCATGGTGGCGCTGTACTCTCCTCGCTTCTCGACGATGAGCTGGACTTCGGTGTCGCCGGGCTTGCGGGTGAAGAGGTCGCGGAGGCGGGCGGCGCGGGATTCGCCGTTCTGTTTTCCGGGCTCGACGGGAACGCGGATCGAGACGAGCAGTGGGAACTTCACGAAGGCGTTCTTGAGCGGCACGATGTCAAGGACGGAAATTTTCGGGGGACCGTTCTCTTCCGGGAGGACGCTGCCGGTGACGAGGACGGCTTCGTCTTCCTTGATCTGCGCTTCGAGTTGCTCATAGTGCTTGGCGAAGCAGACCAGATCGACGGTGCCGAGCCAATCTTCCAGCACCATGGAGGCCCAGGGGCGGCCTTCCTTGTTGCGGCGGCGCTGGATACCGCTGAAGACGCCACAGAGCTTCACTTCATAGCCGCGCTGCAGCTCTTCGAGTCCGTCGCTCTCGTGCGTGCGGAGGTCCATCACCAGATCGCGGTACTCGTCGAGCGGGTGGCCGGTGACGTAGAAGCCGAGCAGTTCCTTCTCATAGCCGAGAGATTGGCGGTCTCCCCACTCGGGCACGCGGGGCAGCGACGCTCCGGATTTCGTCCCGGCTTCCATTTCGAAGCCGAATAGCCCGGTTTGCCCGGAGGCGCGGTCTCGCCAGACCTTCGCGGCGGCTTCGAGCGCCATCTCAACGGCTTCGAATTTCCGGGCGCGGCTGCCTTCGAGCGAATCCATTGCGCCGGCTTTGATGAGGCTCTCGACAACGCGGCGGTTGATGGCGGATGGGTCAATCTCTTCGCAGAACTGGAAGAGGTCCGTGAAACGCCCCGCTTTCGCGCGGGCAGCGGCGATGGATTCAACCGCACCCTGGCCGACGTTCTTGATGGCGCCGAGGCCGAAGCGAATGGCTTCGCCATCGGGCGTGAAATTCCAGTCCGAAGCGTTCACGTCCGGCGGGAGCACCTTGATGCCCATTTCGCGGCATTCCTGGATGTACTTCACGACTTTGGTGGTGTTGCCCGTTTCCGAAGTGAGCAGGGCGGCCATGAACTCAATGGGGTAGTGCGCCTTGAGATAGCCGGTGATGTAGGCGAGATAGGCGTACGCGGCCGAGTGCGACTTGTTGAACCCGTAACCGGCGAACTGCGCCATGAGTTCGAAGATTTTCTCGACCTTCTTTTCGGGCAACTTCTTGCGCGCGGCGCCTTCCAAGAAGCGCACGCGCTGCTGCTCCATCTCTTCGGCCTTCTTCTTGCCCATGGCGCGGCGCAGGATGTCGGCTTCCCCGAGGGAATAACCCGCGAGCTTGTTGGCGATCTGCATCACCTGTTCCTGGTAGACGATGACGCCATAGGTCTCGGCGAGGATCCCCTCGAGTTCGGGCAGTTCGTAGGCGACTTTCTTGCGGCCGTGCTTGCGGTCAATAAAATCGTCGATCATGCCGCCCTGGATGGGGCCGGGGCGGTAGAGGGCGTTGAGCGCGATGAGGTCTTCAATGCGGCTCGGTTCGTAGCGCCGCAGCACGTCCCGCATGCCGGAGGATTCGAACTGGAAGACGCCGCTCGTGAGGGCGCGGGCGAAGATGCGATACGCGTCCGGATCGTCGAGCGGAATCTCCTCCGGAACCACCTTCAGACCTTTGGTTTTCTCGATGAGGCCGAGCGCATCCTCAATGATGGTGAGCGTGGTGAGGCCGAGAAAATCCATCTTGAGGAGCGAGAGCTTCTCAAGGCCGCCCATGTCGTACTGGGTGACAATTTCGTCTTTGTTGGTCTTGTAGAGCGGGACGATTTCCTTGAGGGGGATGGGCGAGATGACCACCCCGGCCGCGTGAACGCCGGCGTTGCGCGCCTTGCCTTCGAGGCGCTGGGCGAGTTCGAGCACCTCGCCGACGCGAGGGTCTTTCGCGGCCGCGTCGCGCAGATTGGGCTCCTGCTCAATGGCGTCCTTGAGTTTGATGTTGAGCACCGGAGGCACCATCTTGGTGATGCGGTCCACTTCGGCGAAGCTCATATCGAGCACGCGCCCGACGTCCTTGATGGCTCCCTTGGCGGCAAGCGAGTTAAAGGTGATGATCTGCGCCACCTGCTCCCGGCCGTACTTTTCCGTGACGTACTGGATGACCTCCCCGCGGCGGCGTGTGCAGAAATCGATATCGACGTCGGGGAAGCTGATGCGCTCCGGATTGAGGAAGCGCTCAAAGAGCAGGTTGTATTGCAGCGGGTCAATATCCGTGATGCGGAGGCAGTAGGAGACGAGGCTTCCGGCGGCGGAGCCGCGCCCCGGACCCACGGGGATCCCCTTGGCGCGGGCATAGCGGATGAAATCCCAGACGATGAGGAAGTAGCCCGTGAACTTCATGCTCTCAATGAGCTTGATCTCGCGCTCCAGGCGCTCTTCGTACTCCGCCAGAGAGTGCTTCAGGAGGCCGCGGGCTTCCTGCTGGAGCAAGGCGGCGCGGCGCATTTCGAAGCCCTGGCGGGTGACGTACTCGAAGTAGGTTTCGAGGGTGTGCTCCGGCGGAACGGTGAATTCCGGGAAAGGGTTGGCCACTTTCTCCAGCTTCACGGAGCAGCGCTGGGCGATCTCCCAGGTGTTGTCGAGGGCGTGCGGAACTTCGCCGAAAAGGCTCCGCATTTCGGCTTTCGACTTGAGATAGAACTCCTGCACATCGAAGCGCATGCGCGCGGGGTCCGACATGGTCTTGCCGGTGGAGATGCAGAGGAGCACTTCCTGCAGGCGGGCGTCGCGCTTCTCAATATAGTGCGCGTCGTTGGTGGCGATGAGCGGCATGCCGGTATCGCGGGAGAGGCGCACGATCTCGCGCATGACGATGGGATCCTGCTCGAGGCCGTGATCCTGCAATTCAAGAAAGAAATTGCCCTTGCCGAAGATGTCCTGATACTCGCAGGCCAGGCGCTTGGCTTCCGCGTAGTTGCCCTTCACGACGGCCTCATTCACGTCGCCCTTCAGGCAGGCCGAGGAGCAAATGATGCCCTTGGAGTGCTGTGCGAGCAGGTCCTTATCGATGCGGGGCTTGTAATAGAAGCCTTCGAGGTAAGCCGTGGAGACGAGCTTGACGAGATTCCGGTAGCCCTCCTGCGTTTCCGAGAGCAGCACCAGATGGTTGTAGCCACCGCCCTCCTGGCGGTCTTTGAGGTTGCCGGGCGTAACGTAGACTTCGCAGCCGATGATGGGATTGATGCCTTTCGACTTGGCCGTGTTATAGAACTCAACGGCACCGAAGAGGTTGCCGTGATCGCTCATGGCGATGGCGGGCATCTCCATTTTGGCCGCCGTATCAATGAGGGTAGGGATGTCGCAGGCCCCATCGAGCATGGAGTAGTCCGTGTGGCAGTGGAGGTGAATGAACGGCGCGTCAGACATGGTTATCAGAATCCCAAGGGCAATCGCGGGGCGGCCAGCCACAACCCGTTTGGGGGTACTTCCAGTATAGGAAGAACCGGGCGAGGCTCCGCCGATGGATGCGCGCTTTCACCGCGTTCACACGTCACCCCAAGCGGGGCTGGCAACCGCGCGCAGGCCCGGGCACGAGGCGGCGAGGACGTACTATCTCGGCGCGATCTGTTCGGCGAGCCATGCGGCAAGTGCGTTGTCGTCCGCTTCCTCGAGGACTTGCAAGGAGGGTGACGCGCTTCCACTGCCATGCGACGCCCGGAGGGCATCCTCGTACTCCCGAACGCTTTCCTCCATGGAGACGCGGCGATTGCGGCCATCCACCATGCGCGCCAAGAGCACGGGTTTCGGCGCGATTGCGCCTGCCACGTCCGGGAGATCGGCAACTTCGAGAAGGCCGGGTACGATGGCATCCGAGTGCACGTAGCAGAAGCGGTCCCGCAGCACGGCCTGGTAGGAGAGCAGCCCGCCGCGCGCGGCAACCGCCCGGACGTTTTCTTCATAGAGAGCAATGAGCAAAGCCAGGGCCGGCCCCACGGGATCCGACGGCGCGAGAGCCTGAGGGCCTTTCTGCTGCCGGGGACTTTGATCGAGCAGCATCCCGGCCGGATTCGCGTCCGCGGAGCTATCCCCCCAGACGGCGATGCGCGCCGGGCTGAGGTCTTCGCGACTGGCGAGATAGCGCAGGATGGCACGGGCATCCTTGAGCCGCTGGCCCATGGCGGTGGAACCGAGCATCAACTCCGTGGCCGCGAGCGCATCCGCACCGGAACTCGCGGTTTCCCCGGTTCCGCGCACATCGGCCAAACAGATTGCGACACCCTTTTCGAGCAGAGCGCCGAGCACAGCCGATCGCCCACGGAGGAAGGCCGCCTTCCCTCCGGAGGCGAGAGCCATCACGACGGGAAGCCGCGCGCTTGCATTTCCGGCGGGTTTGAGAAGGATGAGAGGCAGACGAATTCCGGGCTCGGTTTCAAGAACGACGTTCTCCGCGGAGAAGCCGGAATAGGAGCGGCGCGCGGCCACTTGAGCCGGACCGGGCGCGCCGGGGTCAATCTCTCCGAGCCGGTCTCGCAACTCCTCCCGAAGCGCGCGAAGGCGCTCGGCGGGAGCGAGCGCTTCCCGTTTTGCACGTGCCGCGGCGACGCGTTCCGTTGCAAGTTGTTCCGCCAGCGTGGCAACCGTTTTCGGCTTGCGCCGCACTGCGGCCTGGGGCGTGAGGCACAACAAATCCGCTTCGGGCAGAGGCTTGTGAAATTCGCCGGTGGGGATGGGGATGCCAAGAAAGCGATTCAGGATGGGATAGAGTTTGCGGCGGAGGTCCGCGCCGACATTGGTTACCTCCCCCGGACCAGGGAAGGGTCCGTAGCCATCGACATTGGCCAGATGATCGAGCTTTCCATAGAGCTCGTAGACCTTGCGGTATCGCGCCCAGGCGGGTTCGCGCTCCACGCCGTTTGGCCAGCCGATCTCGAACGCATACACGAAGGGGTTGGGCGCGCGGGCGGCGCAGAGGAACCAGGGGAAGAACTGATCCGCGATGCTCCGGCGGAGGTTGCGGGTGGATTCCCAACTGCCCCAGCCGGGATCCGCCGTCAACGGATCGTACGGGCGCGGACCTTCCGTGTAGTGCTCCTCCGGACCGGCCTCGCCGAAGTTGAAGGGAATGACGGCGGCGATGCGGGTGTCGAGCAGACCGGCAACGGCCGCGGGGTCTCCCCCACCGGCGACGGCACCGAGCAGGACGATGCGCGCTGGATCAATATACGGGCGCTCGACGAGAAGATCGACGCCTCGCGTGAGATCCCAGACGAACCATTTCATGAGGCTCTCACCCGCCAGATACAACTGCTTGCCCAGCGCATCGCGCGAGTAGTAACTCTCGCGGGGCCAAGGCTGCGACTGCAAACGGTCTCCCGCACCGAGCAACTCCATCACGAGCACGGCAACACCGCTTCGCGCCCAGGTCATCCCCATATCCTGAAGCTCCCATTGGGTCTTGGGGGCGTGATGGCTGTGCACGACCACGACGGCGGGGATGCGGCCGGAGACAGTCGCGGGCAGATACAGATTGGCGGTAGCAAGCAACCCTGGGCGGGGCTCAAAGATCAGGTTCTCGATTACGAAGCCATGGCCCAGATCAATTCGCCGCGTGACTTCCGCATGGAGCGGAGTGCGCTCCGGAAACGGCCCGAACGATCGCTTGAGGGCGGCGATGCGGGAATCTCGGAAACGCTCCCAATCCGCTCGGGCCCGCACTTGCTCCCAGGCACGGCGTTCGTCGAGCGCGGCCGTATTCACTCTGGCGCGAAGATTCGTTTGCCATATTCGCGCGGCATCGCCCGGAGAACCGGAGAGCACGGTTGGGGAGAGGGCGCGCAATTGCGCTTCGAGGGGACTGGCGGGCTCCGGACGAACGGAGGGCTGGCGCAACCACCATTCCCGGCGCTGGAGGACGGGGGCGGCAGCCGGTGCTTTCGCGTCCGGAATCGCAAAGCGGAGCAATTCATTGGCAGCGGGCCAATAGGCATGCAGTTCCGGCGCCTCGGGCCTGGCGACACGCACCCGTTCCCCGGAGAGGAAGCCGAGAGCGCTGATGTTCGTGAGCGGGATGGCCACTTCCACACTCCAGCCGTCGGGGGCGGCCGAAGCCGCCGCCAGAATGGGCGCGGCGGGCTCTTGCGGGGTGCGGGCGTATTCCGCGCTGTAGGCACCGAGAGGGTTCACCGTGACGCGGAGGGCGGTTGAGAAGCTGCGGAAATTGATCGTCCAGACGACGCGATCTTCCTGCCACCAGGCTGGGTTGGCTCCGGTTGAGCGCGCCACCAGACGGCCGCTTTCGGGCAAGCGGGCGCTCAGGCACAAGTAGCCATCGCGGACGAGGGCGCGCATTTCGCCCGGTGCAGGGAAGGGCTGGGAAAACTCCGGCGTGCCGAGCGGCAAGACAGCGGCGCGCTCCCAGACGGGCTCATCCGGCACACCGTCAACGCTAAGCGCCCCGCTGACGGAGGGCACGACCAGGCGGGGTTCACCGGCCGAGGCAAGACCGGCAAGCACGGCGACTGCCAGGGCAAGTTTCCGCATGGCCCCTCCCTTGCGCCTTTAGGTCCTGGTTCGTTTCGGGGAAGAGATGCGGTGGCCGGAATTAGTCCGGGAGCACCTTGATCTCGACGTTGCGATAATACACCGGCCAGCCTTCAGACTGAAGGCAAATGTAGCCTTCCATTGGATCCGCGCCGGTGCCCTTGTTTACTTCCTTGCCGTTGAGCTTGATCCGCACTTCGCCGTTGTGAGTGGTGACCTCGAGGTGGTCCCATTCTCCGAACGGCCCGTGCTGATCCGGCTTCACGACTTCAAAGCGGATGGCCCCTTTGAGGTTCCCGTTAAACGCACTGGCGATTTCGCCATAGTGGCCCTGGATCTCCACGAACGACTTTGGCCAGCGGGGATATTTCTCGCGAAGTTCCTTGCTCGCGAAAATGAATACGCCGCCGTTGGGCCACTCTTTGGGCGCCTTGGTCCAGCCTTCCGTCTTGAAGCGAATGTCGAAGCGGAGCACAAAGTTCTTATACGTCTTAAGGCTTCGCAGCACGCCCTGCGGATTGCCCTTCGCGGCGATGACGCCATTCTCCAGGGACCATGTATCCGGGGGGCTGGTCTCGGTGGTCCAGAATTCCGACAAGTTCGCTTTCGGCATCAACGAAACAAAGCCGTCGCTCTGCGCCCAGGTAAAGGCGGTACATAGCGACAGCAGAAAGAGAATTCGATACATGATTCCTGCTCCTCTGAGGTTCGCGTAGCATTTTATCATCCCCTCGAAATGCATCCGAACGCGATGAGGCCGTATCGCCGGCCGCGAGAACCTATTGGAGCAATCCGCGGCGTGCCAGGTTGCGCATGAGCGCCGCGATGCCGAAGGTCCACGGCTCGATGGCTTCGCTGTGGTTTACGCGGTTCACGAGCATACCGAGGGCGTGGGAGCGGATGCGCACGATATCGCCCCGCTTGTGGGTGAAGCCCTTGCCGGGTTCGTCGCGGTCCATGACGGGCGCGAACATGGTGCCTAGAAACAGAACGAAGCCGTCGGGATACTGGTGATGACGCCCGATGGTCTGGTTGACGATGGCCTGGGGGTCCCGGCTGATGCGGCTCATGGCGCTGGCGGCTTCCATGCGGAAACCGTCCGTCCCTTCGACCTCCATGCTGAGTTCAAGGCGGCGCACATCGTCAAAGGTGAACGTGCGGTCAAAGAGGCGGAAGAAGGGGCCGAGCGCGCAGCTTGCGTTGTTGTCCTTCGCCTTACTGAGGAGCAGGGCGCTGCGGCCTTCGAAATCGCGGAGATTGACGTCGTTGCCGAGCGTGGCACCCACAACATCTCCCCGGTTGTTCACGGCGAGCACCACTTCGGGTTCCGGATTATTCCAGGTGGATTTTGAATAGATGCCAACCTCCGCACCGAGACCCACGGCGGAGAGGCTGGCGCACTTGGTGAAGACTTCGGCATCCGGCCCGATGGCGACTTCCAGATATTGAGACCAGATGCCGCGCTCGATCAGCAGCTGTTTGAGGCGCGCCGCTTCCTTGCTGCCGGGCACAATCGAGCTAAGGTCGCCGCCCAGCGCAGCGGTGATGCTCTCCCGAAGCTCCACCGCCTTCGCCGCGTCGCCGCGGGCACGCTCCTCGATCACCCGTTCCAACAGACTGGCGATGAACGTCACCCCGCCCGCTTTGACGACTTGCAAATCGCAGGGGGCGAGAAACCACGGACGGGCAGGGTTTCGGAGGGCGTGGTCGCTGTTCTCGAGCATCGCCGCCGCATCACCGATGCGGGGCAATGCCACCGCCCCGGCAATCCGGCCGGGGGGATCTTCGAGGTTCAGAATCTCGCTAAGGGTGGGCGCGATGCCTGAAAGATCCCATACGCCGTCTTCACGCACCAGCACGGGGCTGGGACCCTGTTGCGAGGGAAACCACGCTCTGCCTACGAGGAGGCCGGCGAAGCCGTCTTCCGGCAAACAGTCCCGCCAGTGAAAAAGGGGCGATGGCATGGCGGCCTCCTCCTTTCAGTGCGACTTGCGCTCCGCGGGCGCGGGGTCCCGGGGCGGGGCGTTCTTGACGTACTTATCCAGCCACGTAATGGACTCCCAGAGCACGTGCTCAATGCTTTCCTTCGCACGGTAGCCGTGGGATTCGTGGGGCAGCATCACGAGGCGCGCGAGGCCGCCATTGCCGCGAATGGCCTGATACAGTCGCTCGCTCTGGATGGGGAAGGTACCGGCGTTGTTGTCGGCTTCGCCGTGGATTAGCAGGATCGGATCTTCAATGAGATTCGCGGAGCTGAAGGGAGAGAGCTTGTAATAAATCTCCGGGGCTTCCCAATATGTGCGCCGCTCCGCCTGAAACCCAAAGGGCGTGAGGGTGCGATTGTAGGCCCCGCTACGGGCGATACCGGCGCGAAACAGACGGCTATGCGCGAGCAGATTCGCGGTCATGAACGCACCGTAGCTATGTCCGCCGACGGCCACGCGCGCTGGATCAATCACGCCCATGGCGGCCGCCTTGGCAATCGCCGCTTCCGCGCTATCGACGATCTGGCGGATGAACGTGTCGTTGGCGGTCTCCGGCGGACCCACCACGGGCATCGCCGTTTCGTCCAGAATCGCGTAGCCGGCGAGGAGGAAGAAAAGATGCGAGTAGCTCTGAATGGAGGTGAAGCGATTCTCGGAACCGCTCACCTGGCCCGCGGTGGCGGGGTCACTAAACTCCATCGGGTAGGCCCAGACCACCGCGGGCAGGCGGGTTCCCTGCTTGTAATCCGGCGGCAGGTAGAGCGTGAAGGAAAGCTGGGTGCCATCGTCGCGCTCGTACTTGACGATTTGCTTCGTGATGCCGCGCAACTGCGGAGTGGGGTCCTTGAACTTCGTGATCGCGCGTTCCGCGCCGCCGTCCCCCTTCACGATCAGGTTGGGCGGGACGGAGGGCGATTCCTTGCTGGTGATGAAGCTGGAACCGTCGTCGGAAAGAGCGGTCACCACGAACTCGAATGCCTCCTCACCGCACTGAAAAAGCCGCTGCTTCCGCCCGCCGGCGAGATCGAAGCGATCCAGAAACGGGCGGTCTCCCTTCGGGGTTGCGCCAGCGCCGGAGAGCAGCAATTGTCCCTCGCGATGAATGGCCACCGCATAGCCATTGGGCAACATCTTGCGCAGCGGCGAACCCTCGTCGTTGTAGCGGTCCCGAATGTTGCGGCTGAACACGGGCTCTCCGAGAATGTCTTCCTTGCTCAGATCCACGAGAAAGGCGCGCGTCCAGCGTTTGTCGCGGTCATAATCGCGCAGGAGGGCGAGGTTCTCCGTTTCGAGCCAGGTGAGGCCGGCGAAGCGTTGCTCGACGTTTAGAAAATCGCGCGGTTCCGTGCGGAAGGGCGCATCGAGCAGGACGATCTTGTCCCTATGGGAAGCTTTCACGCGCGGATCACCGCCATCCAGCGCTTCCAGCCAAACCAGCGTTGCTCCGCCCCACGGCGTCCATGTGTAGCTGCGAGGTCCGGTCCGGACGCCCTCGATGGGGATCTTGTCCTGGAGAGGCACTTCGGCAATCAGATACTCCCGGCGGCCTCGACGATCCACGACCTCGGCCGTCAAGGGGAACCGGTAGTAAGGCAGCAGGAAGGAGAACGGGCGGTGGATTCGCTCTACAAGAAAGTGCTTGCCGTCCGGGGAAGCCGTGATTTCGCTGTAGATGCCTTTCTTCAAGAAGGGCCGGACTTTTCCGGTAGCGGCATCGATGAGCACGGGCTGCGAGGTTGCGTAATACTCGAACAGGTCTTCGTCGTGACTGTCTTCGAGGAGGTCCTGATAGGTGCGGACAGGGGCGGCGGCGCCATCGCTCTGCTGGATAGTGGGTCCCGCGGGGACGAGCGCGGGGGATGGCGGAGCGGTACGGCCCGTGGGCACGGTCAGCACGAGAAGCGTCTTGCCGTCGGGCAACCACTGGATGGCGGCGCTCACTGTCTGGTTCAGCGCAACCCCCGCGATGGGGCGCGCCTTGGCCGTGGCGACGTCCACCACCCATAACTCCACGTGGCCGGGCCGGTACCACGGAAAGGCGAAATACTGCCCGCCATGGCTCCAGGTGACTTCGCCAATCGTGACGTCGTGCGGCAAGGCGACGGCGCGGTCTTCTCCGCCCGGCGCGATATCCCGGATGGTGATTCCCGTATAGATCGTCGGCGCATGACGGCCGTTGTTCGCGGGATCAATCCGCAAGCCGGCGAGGCGTTTCATGGGCCGCGCCAGTTCCGCGATGGAAGGGTAGGCGACCCGGTCCATCAGCAACAGCCTGTCCTTTTGCGGGCTGACCGAAATCATCGGCGGCAACTTCGCGTGCAGCACGTCCAGGATCTCCCTGGGCGGCTTCTGATAAGCGATCTGTCCGTCGGCGGTGACTAACATGCGACTGCATCCAACCAGAACGAGCGCGGCCAGACGGGCCGCAAGCTGAGGGACTCGCATGACTGAGCCTCCTTCGAAACACGGCGAACCACACTCACGATTGCTTCGCCATGGCGGGAGTTCCGCTGGATTGGCGGCCCCGCTCACAGGCACGGAGGATGCCGGCGGCCAACTCGCGCGTGAGCTGCTCATCGCCCAGCAGCACACGATGCGGAAGCCAGAAGGCATCGCCAATCGACGCCTCGGCCACAGGGCATGGCATCACCCGGTTCGGCAATTCCCGGTAGAGCGGATTCTGATACAGAGTATGCGGATAGAAGGGCGTACAGGGAATACCTGCTTCCCCGAGCGCCGCCGCAAATTGATCGCGCGAGAGGCCGAGCGCCGATGCATCCACGCGGCCCAGCACCAGATACCAGCAATTGCGATTGACGGCCGGGGGAATCTCCTGCCAGCGAATGCCGGCAAGCCCGTGCAACTCTTCGAGCAGGATGGCGGCATTGCGGGTGCGGCGCTCAATCTGTTCGTCGAGCAGATCCAACTGTGCCATCAGGACCGCCGCCTGCAAAGCGGTGATACGAAAATTCGATCCGAGTTCAAAATGGGCAAAAAAACTATGGCCGGGACGTCGCCCCTGGTTGGCGATCGAGCGAATGCGCGCGGCGTAGTCCTCGCGGTTCGCGACAACCATGCCGCCTTCTCCGGCGGTGAGCGCCTTGCCGTTCTGAAAACTGAATGAGCCGCAATCGCCGAAGCTCCCCGCGCGGCGGCCGTTCCACTCGCAGCCATGGGCGTGCGCGGCGTCTTCAATCACAGTCAGCCCATGCTCGCGGGCTATAGGAAGCAGACGATCCAGATCAGCGAGCGGTCCGCCGAAGTGGACGATAATGATGGCTTTGGTAGCGGGTGAAATCGCCTCTTCCACCCGGGCCGGGTCCATATTGAAGGAGTACGGCTCAGTGTCGACAAAGACGGGCGTAGCGCCGACGCGGGAAACGGCGGTAGCGGTGGAAACGAACGAGATCGCGGGAACGATCACTTGATCGCCGGGGCCGATATCGGCGGCCTGAAGCGCGGTTTCGAGCGTCACGGTGCCATTCGACATCGCAATGCCGTGCCCGCAGTGCTGGTAACGGGCGAAGCGCTCTTCAAATTCGCCCACTATCGGGTGAAATCCGCCCCATTGCGTGCTTTCAAGCACCTGTCGCAGATAGCCGAAGGAGGCTTCCGTGTGAATCGGCCAGTTCGGAAATTGCATCCCCTATACTGTACAGAAATTTGGGAATCGGACGAAATCGCCGGTTCCGCGAACGCGCGGCGAGGGGGAGTATGACGGCTTTTGAGGAACACGCGGAAACGCTCGAAAAGCACGAGTTCATGCTGGGCGCCGCGCGCGGACGCCTGGCCGTGAGCATGGATATCCTCACGGACGCGCTGGTGCTGGCCGGGCAGCACGGCGTCTACATGCAAACGGTGACGAAGGGCAGACGCATTCCGCGCGACGTGGAACTGATGATCAAGGGGATCGAGCAGGCCAAGGAACTGGTCTTCAGCGTGATGGAAGAACTCAAGCGCGAGAAGCAGGCCGACGCCCGCGGCTAACTCTTGAGCAAATGGCGCAGCGCGGCATGCAGGCCGCCGTACTGGAAGCGGAAACCCGCCGCCTCCGCCGCCAACGGCCTCACGCGATGGCTGGCCAGCAAAGGCTCCGCGCCCTCGCCGAACAAGAGTTTCAGGCCAAACTCCGGCGCGGGTAGCACGGCGGGACGTTTGAGGATGCGGGCTAGCGTGCCTGTGAATTCCGCATTCGTTACCGGGTTCGGCGCAACGGCGTTCCACACTCCCTGGATGTGCGGGTAGCGCAAGGCAAAGAGGATCATCCCCACCAGATCGCCTGCGTGGATCCAGCTCATCCACTGGCTGCCATCGCCCAGACGCCCGCCGAGCCCGATACGAAACAGCGGTAGCATCCGCGCCAACGCTCCGCCTTCCGCGCCGAGCACGATGCCGAAGCGGAGACGGAGCACGCGCACGCCCAAGTCCGCGGCTCGCAGGGCTTCGGCCTCCCACTCCTGGCAGACCTCGGCGAGAAAATCGCCGCCGGGACCGGATTCTTCATCCAGCCACTCGTCGCCGCGCGACCCATAGTAGCCCACCGCCGAAGCGCAAATCAGGGTTTGGGGACGCGGTTCCGCCATGGCGATCGCGCTCACCAGGTTTCGCGTGGAAACCACGCGGCTCTCGCGAATGCGGCGCTTGATTTCAGGAGACCAGCGCTGGGCGACGGGCTCCCCCATGAGGTGTACCAGCGCTTCGCTGCCCGCAAGACTGTCGGGCGGCGCCGCTTCGCGGAGCGGGTCCCACAAATGAGGAACGACCCCGGAGGGCAGGCCCGGGCGCAATTGGCGTGTGAGCAGATGGACGCTCGCCCCCGCGGGAAGAAGCTGGGCAAGAAGACGTCCTCCAACGAAGCCAGTCCCACCGCTGATTGTCACCCGCATCCGGTTGCCATTGTACGCGAATGATGCCTGCACGCGCTTCCGTTCATGGAAATGGCGACGACCCGCATCAGATGATGCGCAGCGCGCCTCCAATGGCCAACTGGCGTTCTCTGGTGAAGGTCATCGGGGTGGTGACCCCTTCCCCGGTGGGAGTAGCAATGCTGAAACTGAGGTATCCGGCTCCGCCGGCGCCCAACGCGGCGGAGCACGCGGCGTTGTGGACTACCAGGGTGGTGTTCATCGCCCTGGCAAATTTCGTGACCGTATCCACGTTCCGGGAATGAATGATGGCGGTATGACGATAGCCATGCTCGGCTTGCACGGCAGCGGCAATGGCCGCATCGGCATCCGGGACGCGGACGATCGGAACGAACGGCATCATCTGCTCTTCCTGCACGAAGGCATGATCCGACGCGGTTTCTCCAAAGAGGAGCGGAGTACCTTCCGGGATCCGCACGCCCGCAGCCGCGGCAAGCACGGAAGTATCCTTCCCTACCAGTTCTTTCTTGAGATGCGCGCGACCACAGCCCACGCCGCCGCCGTCGAACTTGAACGCGGCATCGGCCAGACGCTCAATGGCGGCCGCATCCAATTGGATAGCGCCCGCGCGCTTCATTGCGGCGATGAAGGCATCGGCAACGGAGGCCACGACGAAGACCTCCTTCTCGCCAATGCAAAGCAGGTTGTTATCGAACGATCCGCCGGCGACAATCGCGCGCGCGGCGGCGTCCAGATCCGCGGTTTCATCCACCACCACGGGGGGATTTCCCGGCCCGGCCGCAATCACGCGCTTGCCGTGCTTCATGGCCGCCTTCACCACGGAGGGGCCTCCGGTGACGCAAAGCAGGGCGATCGACGGGTGCTGGAACAGTTCTTCGGCATGGCGCAACGTCGCTTCCGAGGTGGTGGCAATCACGTTACGCAACCCCACTTCGCGTTCGATCTCGCGGTTGAAGGCGCGCAACGCATGCTGGGCGCACTTCGCGCCGGAGGGGTGCGCTCCAAAGACAGCCGTGTTTCCGGCGGCGATCACATTGATGGCGTTGCTGGCCATGGTGGGAATGGAGTGGGTGACGGGCAGCACCATGCCGATGACGCCCCAAGGCGCGTGCTCCAAAATCGAGAGGCCGGTGGAATCGCTTCGTGCCTGCGTGCGCAGCGCTTCCACACCCAGCACTTTCGGGATAGAAAGCAGCTTTTCGGTCTTGTGGTCAACGCGGCCGAGCCGGGTCTCCGCCAATTCCATCGCCGCCCATTCCGCGGCGCGATCGACGCACATCCGGCGAATGATTGCGATGATCCTGCCCCGGTCATCGAGGCTCATTCCGGCCAGGCGAAGCTGGGCTTCCGCCGCGGCCTTGACGGCCTCGTCCACGGTGGCGAAGACGCCATCGCCAGGCAGCGCGGCCGGCACCGCCGGGTGGACGACACGCGGGCCGGCGCTCGCGGATGCAACCGCCGCCGTTCCGCCCGCGCGCCATCGCGCCAACACCGCATCCACGGTTTCCGCGATTGTCATCTCTCGACTTGCCATGAGGACGCCCCTCCCTCGAAAGCCTATTCTACCGTTGGGGAAAGCCGCGCGCTTGCGCGGGAAGGGCCGAAGACGGTAGCGGGGCTGCAATGCAGCCCCGCTGATGCCGCGCTTTGAAGCGCCCCGCGCTCTACGCGGCGAGGGCAAAGGTGTTTGCGGGAAGGTTGGCATCAATCTTCCGTCGGACCCGCATCAAGCGAAGCCGCACGGCAAGGGCGCTGCACCCGAGCTTTTTCGCGATCTCACCGCTGCTATAGCCGCTCACGTAATGCAGGCTGAGGAGCCTCTTCTCCTCCGGCTGGCAGCAGCTCACGATTTCATTCCAAAGCAGGCTGGTGGAGGAAGGCCCGCAGGCCGCCGTCGTTTCTTCAATCTCTTCGCTGCGTTGCACCTTGATGGCGTGGGCGCTGAACATGTGCTTGGCGATGCTGGCGATCCAGACTTCAAGGGCCTCTGGCGTCCGCAACTGATGCAGACGCTCCCAGCCCCGGCTCCACGCCGCCTGAGCGATCTCCTCCGCCGCGTCTTCGTTCGCGCCGCGGGAACGCAGGAAGCGGACCGTCCGCGGAAATCCGGCCTGGTACGCGGCTCCGTACTGTTCCACCGTGAGGCCTCTGGCGGATTCCTCTCTTTCTTCGGGCACCGGGCTAGCGCTTGGATGCGCGGGAACTTCCTCGACTCTGGCCTGCATGCTGGGCCGGTGAAGCGCAAGCGGAGAGGGCGGCACTCGACGGCCCTCCACCTCGGGACCAAAGAATTTCCCGCACTGAGGAATCGGGTGCCCGTTCGTCTGAAAACTTGCCGAATCGATTGTTCTGGTTGCCATGCCCAATGGAAGGCAATCCAGCCGCCAAACCCGCCCAAATTCTCAGATCGGAATAAAAAAGCCTGGAAAAGCATGAAAACAACGGGCTTCCCGCGCCTTGCCCCGGGGCCACGCCGCGGAGTGCGGCCCCGCAATGCCACGGAAGAATGTCTAGTTTCTGAACACTTGTCGGAATCCTGGACAGAGAGAGGCGGAAAGCCGTTCCGGCCGCGGCCGGCCTTTCCGCATTCCAAACCCTGGCTCGATAGAAACACGTCGCCCGCCCCCTGCCCTCTTGAAACGTATACAGTGATTGGAGTGCATTCCATCTCGATCCGCCCGCTCTGGCAAAAGTTCCTGGTGCTCGGCCTTGCCGCCGCCGTTGCCATTGGCGCCGGAAACCTGTCTCAGCGATACCTTGGCGACGAGTTCGAGACTACCTTTGGGCTGCTGGCGGTCGTCGTCGCGGGCATTTTCGGGGGCGCTCGATTCGGAATGCTGGCTGCGGTGCTCACGGGAATTTTCACGAATTTCGGGCATTCGGATAGCCCGCTGCTTCTTGCTTCCCCCACGCGCTCCACGGTCGCCGGATTCATCGTTTTTCTGGCGATCTCTCTGGTGGTGGTCTTGATCCTTCATCAGCTTCAGCGTTACGCAACGGATCTGGAGAGAAAAGAATCCGCGCTGCGGCTGGCCCGGCAAGCCGAGGAATCCGAGCGCGTTCTTCGCCGCACGGCGGAACAACACTACGCCCGCGAAGCCATCCGCTTTGAAACGGTGCTTTCCGGGATTCCGGACGCCGTCGTTTCCGTGGACTGTGAGGGCAAGGTCCGTTTTGTGAACGCGGCCGCGCTCGCATTCTCTGGACTTCGCGCGGAAGAATGCCTTGGGAAGCCGATTGAGGAGATGTGGACGATCCATTCGAGGCCAACCGGAGAGCGGGTCGAACCCCTGGCGCTTACAGTGCTTCGGACAGGGAAGGCGGAACGGGACAGCGATGGGCTCATTCTGGCCTCGAAACTGGCGGGCAACCGGGACGTGGGCGTTTCCGCCGCGCCGGTTCACGATGAGAACGGAGCGCTTACCGGAGCCGTAATCATCCTGAGAGACACCACCGAAGCCCACGCCGCGGAACAGCGGCTGAGGGATTATGAGCAGCGTTTCCGGCTGGCCACCGATGCGGCCAACATCGGCGTCTGGGTTTGGGATCCGGAGACCGATACCGCGCTTTGGAATCAAAACCTGACACGCATGGTGGGGCTTGGCGACTTCGAATATGAGGGTTCAATCCGCGCGTTCTACGACAAAGTGACGCCCAACGAACGGGAGCCTCTGCGGGAGGCGATACGCGCGGCGGTGAAGAATCGGGAGTCGTTTTACCGCGAGTTTCCGATGCTCTCCGAATCAGGCGAGAACCGTTGGCTCGCGGGCGCGGGAGCCGGCGTTTACGACGAGAAGACGGGGAAAGTCCGGTTCATCGCCGGCGTGAATCTCGACATCACGGACCGAAAGATCGCGGAAGCGCGCATTCGCGAGCTCAACGACAGCCTGGCCGAAAGCGCGGCACACCTCGGCCAGGCGAACCGCGATCTGCAGGAACGCTCCCGCCAGTTGGAGACGATCCTCTCGGAACGGACCGCGTTTCTCTCCAGCATGAGCCACGAACTGCGGACCCCCCTGCACTCCATCAGCGGGTTTCTGGAATTGCTGTTCGAGGATCCGGAATCGCAGAGTCTCAATGAGCGGCAACGCCGCTTTCTGCGCAACATTGAGAGCAGCGCGCAGCACCTGATCCGGGTGGTAAACGATGTGCTCGACCTCTCGCGCATCTCGGCGGGACGCTTGCGGCTGAACCTGGAACAGTTCGATCTTCGCGCCGTCGCGGAGCCCGTCGTCGTTTCGCTGCTTCCCATCGCCAAGGATCAGGGCGTGGAGCTTGCCCTGCACGGAACGGACCGCCCGTCTCTGTTCGCGGACCCCGAGAGAGTCCGCCAGATTCTGACGAACCTGGTGAGCAATGCGATCAAGTACACTCCGGCCGGCGGGCGGGTGGCCGTAACGTTAGGGCAGGCGGAGGAACGAATTTTCGCCGAGGTCGAGGATACGGGCATTGGAATCGACCCGGCGGACCTGGACCGGATCTTCGGCGAATTCGAGCAGGTGCATCACCCGACCTTCCGGCCAAAGCTGCGGGGAAGCGGGCTGGGCCTGCCGATCACCAAGAAACTGGTGGAGATGCAGGGCGGCTGCATCGAGGTGGAAAGCACACTGGGCGAGGGCAGCCGTTTTCGTATCTCCTTCCCGGCCCGCCCGCGCGGCCAGGCGGCCGAAGCGCCGGACGCAGCGAGCCCAAAACCGGACGCGACGGGCTCAGACTAAAGCGTTCGAATTCGCCGGAGGTTCGGCCGCCGGAGAACCCGGATCCTCGATCTCGCTGAGCAGTTTATAGAGCGTCGCCCTGGAGATGCCAAGCAGTTCGGCGGCGCGCGCCTTGTTTCCGTTGGCCACGCCCAGCACGTGGCGGGCGTATTGCCGGCCTAGCTCCGCAAGGGTGGGGAGGCTGGCTTGCGGAAAGGGAAAGGCGGGGAGCGGGTCAGCATGCTCCTCGCCGTACGCCTCGCCGTACTCGGCTGGAAAGTCGCCGATGTCGATGGTGTCGCCCTCCGCCATCATCGCGGCGTGACCAATGACATTCTCCAATTCCCGAATGTTTCCCGGCCAGCGACGCCGCGACAGCGCCGCCATCGCGCGCGTGGAAATATCGTTGACCGCCTTGGAATACTCTTTGGCGAAGGACGCGATGAAATGCCGCGTGAGGAGCGGAATATCGTCGGGGCGCTGCGCGAGCGAAGGCAGCTTCACTTCCACCATCGCAAGGCGATAGTAGAGATCTTCGCGAAACGTCCCGGCGGCCATCATGGAATGAAGGTCGCGATTGGTTGCGCCGATAATCCGCACGCTCACGCGAACGGTATCCGGAGAACCGACCCGCTGCACTTCCTGATTCTGAATGGCGCGAAGGAGTTTGGTCTGCATCGCCAGCGGAAGATCTCCCAATTCATCCAGGAACAAAGTGCCGCCGTTCGCGGCCTCAAAGAATCCGATCTTGTTGGCGGTCGCTCCGGTAAACGATCCCTTGACGTGACCGAAGAGTTCGCTTTCAAACAGCGTTTCCGCAACCGCGGAACAGTTGCAAACCACGAAGGGCCCCTTGGCTACCGGGCTCAGCGTATGGATGGCTTTGGCGACCAGTTCTTTTCCAGTGCCGGTTTCCCCCAGCACCAGCACGCTTCGGTAATGAGGCGCAATCCGGCGAATCCGGGCGAAAACATCCGCCATCACCGAACTCCGGCCAATCATGCCGTGGAAACAATTGGCCGCGGCGGCTTCCCTTTCCAATTCCGTCGCGCGCAGGCGGCGGCGGGCCTCGTCGAGATACGCACCGATCCTGGCGCGGAGATCCTTCACCGAAATGGGCTTGGTGAGATAGTCGGACGCCCCGCGCTGGATCGCCTCCACGGCGGAATCCGTCGAGTAATGGCCGGTGAGGAGCACGACATCGCATTGCGGCGCGACGGTGAGGAGTTCGTCGAGCATGTCGAGGCCGGTCGTGCCGGGCAGGATAAGGTCGACAATGGCGACATCCGGCCGCCACTTGCGGGCGAGCGCAAGGCCTTCCCGGGCCGTTTCGGAAGTGATCACCTTGACGGATGCCGAACGCAGCGCCTCTTCCACCAGCTCAAGCGCTGCCGGATCGTCGTCCACGGCAAGCACGCAGATTGTCTCGTCCGCTGCCATTCCCCCACAGTATCCGATTTTCTGAGTCTGGGTTTACGCCCGGGGCCAAGCGCGGTAGCGAGCGGGGTGCGCCGCGGAACTAATGCGCGGTGCCGGCGGGGCTGGTGGGACGATCGCCGAGGAGCCGTGCAATCGTCTGCCGGAGCGTCTTTACCGGAACCGGCTTCGAGAGATACTGGTCAAACCCTCGCTTCAGGATGCGGGAAGCATCGTTGACCATGGCATAGGCGGTAACCGCCACCATCGGGACGCTGGCGAATTTCGGATCTTCGCGAACCTTGGATAGGAACTCAAACCCATCCATATAGGGCATCTGGATATCAACGAGCATCACCGCCGGAAGCAGGTTCTCCAGAACGCGCAGGCCTTCGATGCCGTCCGCAACCGCGACCACCTGGAACTCCGACGGCGACAGCGCGTCCGCAAGCAATTCCCGCGACATCGGGTCGTCGTCCACGATCAGTACGACCGGGATTCTTGCCCGTTCAGCCAGTTGTTCCCGCGACCGCGGCATCGTTTTCTCTTGAGACAGATTCATCGGACGCCGTTTACTCTCACCGGCGTTCCCGCCGTATTTGATAGCGCTATACCATCTTTTCGCACTATATCCGATATGCCCGCTATACATCGAAACCCCCACCAGCAAGGCTGATTCATAGAACTCGCTTGTTGGAAGCAGGGCAGATGCCTATTGTTTCAGATTCGAAGGATGGGGGGTTTGCATCCCGCGTGCAGTACCAGGGCAAGCCGCGATCCAATGATTAACGATTCTAAATTAGTTTACGCGCACGCCAAAAGCAAGAGCGGGTGAGAAATCCGGTCTCTCTCGCGGACGCCCTCAACCCGCGCGGAATGGGAGAGCAGGTTGAGGATCGTCCCAAGCGAGAATTCCCCATCGACGTTCAGAACGTGAAACCCACCAGCACTTCCGCCTGATTGCGATTCGTTTCCAGCAGGTTCTTCACGCCATCGGCGAAGTTGTTCGTGCCCCAGCGGGTGAAGCGAATCTCGGGGCTGATGCGAACCGCCCCCAGTTTGATTGCGAGTCCGCCGCCCGCCACGAAGCCGACGTTCTTCGAGTCATCCACCTCGTCGAAATCCTGTCCGGTGACAAAGTTGCCGATCTGGTCAAAACCGCTCCAGTTGCGGAACGATGCGCCGGCATTCACAAACGGCGCAACCTTGCCGGGCGCCGTCCACTTCAGCATCACGGGAAACTCCCAGGAATTGCCGGCGGTATCCTTCGCGGGGAAGTTCCCGACGAATCCGCCCGGCCGCCCAAACGAGAAACGCTTGTAAAGCGCATCCGCCTGGACGGAGATGCCGGCGGGGAAATTCACCGATACCGTTGGCCCAAAGGTGTAGTGCCGGGTGCCGGAGAAGATGTCGCTCCGCTCGTCAGCCTCAATCAGGTCTGTGAGTGGGACTCCCGCCCGAACCCCAATCGAAATCGGCTTCTGCGCGAGGGCCGGACGCATCCCAGCGCCCGCCGCCAGCAGGAAGAATAGAAATGTACAGATGTTCTTCATTTTGAATGCGCCCCTTTTTTCCGGGTAAATGATCCATCATCGATGGGTTCCCGTGGATCGGCTGGCGGCTTGCGAAGGCGTCCTTGGAGCGTTGACCGTTGGTGACGCAGGCAGGCCAGCAGTTTACATAACTTTGCGTTCACTCTAGCGATCTTGTTTCAAATTCCGGTCTGAGGAAATGCGCGATGGCGCGCGCATTCCCCGGACGCCTGCGCGTGTGACGGCGGGCCGGACGATCCCGTTTCCCCAGGGCGGGTGAAGCGATCCGGGGCCTGCGAAGCGATCCGGGGCCTGTGACGCAATCCGATGCGCGGTCCGCTCCCCTTTCCGGCGATGCGGGCTACCTGGCCGCGCGCGGGGGAAGAAAATCACGCTCGCGGGATGTTGCCCTGGCGGAGGTAGGCGGGCGTCTCCAGGTCGTCGAGATCGAAGAGGTTCGAATCGGTCTCCGCCGGATCCGGGTCCGCGGGCGATTCCGAGAAGAGCGGAGTGGCCGCTTCCGCCCCCGCTTCCGCCCCCGCATTCTCATAAAGGCCCGGCGCAACGAAGCGGTAGTCGAGTTCCGGCTCCTCCACGAGGGTATCCGTCGTGGGGGTTTCGCGCGTTTCGTCCACCGGAACGTCCCCGCGCCAGCGCGCCGTATCGGCTGCCGCCGTTTCCACCGGAATTGCGGCGGAAGCGGACGAAGCGCTGAACGCGGCGACGGCATCCTCGACGGAGGTCACCGTTGCGGAGCGAGGCGCTTCCTGGGAAGAGGCGGCGGGCGGCACGGCCCGTGGCCCGGCCGGCTGGGGCCCGGCGGATGCGGCGGGTTTCGCGGCAACGGTTCGCGCTGCCACCACAGGCCCCAGGGACGCTGGAGATTGGGACGCTGGGGATTGGGACGCTGTGGGTTGGGCCGCAGCCTGCGGAACATAGGCGGCCGCCAGCGCTTCGTCAAACGAAGTCGCGATTACCGTCACCTTCACCTTGTCGCCGAAAGCGTCATCCAGGCTGAGGCCGAGATTCACGTGGAGATCCGGGTTATTGGCGGCTTTCCGGATGAACTCGGTGGCATCGTAGACGTCATGAAGCTGGAGCTTGGGGCTGCCCATCACATGCAGCAGCACAACGCGCGCGCCGGCGATTCCATGGGCGTCGAGCATCGGGCATTCGATTGCCCGGCGCGCGGCATCCACCACGCTGGCCGCCCCGTCGGCGGTGGCGCTGCCCAGGCGCACTGTGCCCATGCCGGAAAGGGTCGCCTTGACGTCGGAAAAATCGCGATTGATGATGCCGGGGCGGAGCACGATATCGCCGATGCCGTTGACGGTTTGCGCCAGCACGTCGTCCACCATGCGCAGCGCATCCTTGAAACTGGTTCCGCGCGGGGCAATGTCGAGCAGACGGTCGTTCGGCACGATCAGCACGTTATCGAGCACCTGAGCGAGTTCTTCCAGGCCCTTCTCGGCAACCTCCATCTTGCGCGGGCCCTCGAAGGAGAACGGCCGGGTGACGATTCCGATGGTGAGAGCGTTCATCTCCCTGGCGAGCGACGCAATTACGGGCGCCGCCCCGGTGCCCGTGCCGCCGCCGAGGCCCGCCGCGAGGATCACGAGATCGGCACCGTCGAGGATTTCGAGGATCGCTTCGGTATCGTCGAGCGCCGATTGCCGCCCGACGGCGGGATTGGCCCCGGTGCCGCGGCCCCCTGTGGTCCTGGCGCCGAGGAGGTGCTTGTTGGCGACGGGCGAAGCGTCGAGCGCGCGATGGTCCGTGTTCAGAATGTAGTATTCCGCGCCTTCCGGGCCCTGTTCCACGATGCGGGAAACCGCGTTCGAGCCAGCGCCGCCAATGCCGATCACCTTGATCCGGGTGGGGGCGTGCGAATCTTCCTGGATCTCAAATTTCAGATTGTCGAAAGCGGCATCCATGGGTTTCTCCCGTGCGCGCGGCACTCATATTTAAGGTTTCACGAATGTGTCTTGCTTTCAAGACATTTTCTATGCGGTTTGTTTCAGTTTAGCCGAAGAGGCGGGCGATCAACCCCTCCTGCTCCCGGCGGCTTTTCTCTTGCGCGCGCAGCCGGGAGGCATACATGGCCAAGCCCACCGCAGTGCTCCAGGAAGCATGATTCACGGCATCCGGCAGATCGCGCACCCCAATCGGCACCGCGAGCCGCGCCGGGCAGTTGAGCACCTGTTCGGCCAGATCGCAAATCCCCGGCAGGAGCGCGCCGCCCCCCGCGATGACGATGCCCGTTCCCAGGTTCTCCGCCATCCCCACGGAAGCCAACTGCTGCCGCACCATCTCCATCAGTTCCCTGCCCCGCTCCTGAAGCACATAGTTCAGGAAGCGGCGCTCCCGCTCTCTCCGGCCCTGCCCGTTCAGCGGGGGCAATTCAATGACGCTGTTGTCCGCGGTAAGCCCGACGAGCGCACAGCCGTATTCGATTTTCACCCGTTCCGCATCGGGCGGCGACACTTGCAATCCGCGGGCGACATCGCGGGTAAAGTGCTCCGCGGAGATGGGCAGCGTGGAGCTGTGGACAAGGATGTCCTTCCAATAGACGATCACTTCGGTGTTGTGCAGACCGATGTCGATCAGCGCAACGCCGTCCTGACGGTCTTCAGGCAGGATGGAAGCGAGCGCCGTTGCGACGGGCTCAAAAACGGTGTCTTCAATTTCGAGATAGGCCTGATTGCAGATGCCGATGAGGTTCTCATGGTCGCTTTTGGAAGTAACGATGATATGGACGTTCGCCTCCAGAAAGCTGCCGGGGATGCCGCGCGGGTCGCGGTACTCCGCGTCTTCATCCACGGTGAAGAATTGCGGGAAGACTTGCAGAATCATCTGGTCTTCCATGAATTGCAGGCCGCAGGCCTTCTCAATGGCGCGATTCACGTCGAGCTGGTCAATCTCGCGCCGGTGGCCCAGTTCGCGCACGCCTCTGCTGTTCAGGCTGCGGACGGTGGGGCCGCCAATCCCGAGCACCGCCGATTCAATCGGCACTCCCGCCGCGGCCTCGGTCCGCGAGAGCAGCAAGCGAATGGCGCCCAGCAGCGCGTTGGGGTCGGTAACGCGGCCCTTCTGCCAGCCGGAGGAAGGGACTTCCTCGCTCGCCAGGTAGCGCAGCGAACTGCGTTCCATCGCTGCGGCGAAACAGCGCAAGTGGTGGCTGCCAAGATCGATTCCAACAACGGTATTCCGCTTCTCACTCACCGTTCAGCCCTTCTCTGGAGGAGATGATCTGATTCTCCAGACGCATGTTGAACAGGTTGGCTTGCGGGTTCGCCTTCATTAGCTCCGGAAGGCGTTCCAGAAAGGTCTTCACGCGTTCCAGGTACTTGGCGCGGCCCAGAATCAGCGTCATATTCTTGCCCTCGATCGAAAAGCTGATCCGGAGGTAGGCGGGATCGGAAACGTCGATCTCGCTGAAGCCGATATGAAGCGGCTGCAACTCCGATTGCACGGTGGAAACAAGTTCCGCCCGCGCCTGGCGATAGTCCACGGATTGATCGAAGTTCAGCCCGAAAACAACCGGGAGATCGAAGGCGCCTTGGCGGGGCCGGCGCATCAGAACGCCGTTCCGGTCCAGCAGCATCATCTGGTAGGCGTCTCCGCGGCGGCCGGTGGCGATGGCCGCCACGGCCACCGGCACGCGCTCCCGCACCACCACCTGCAACCGATCCGGCCACAGCCGCGAGACACTGGCCTGCTCCACCCAATCGATGGCGAGCAGTTGCTCGCGCCGGGCTTCGAGCGGCAGCAGATAGAGGCTGCGGCCCACATCGGGCTCGAAAATCGCGAACAACTCCTGCGCCTCCACGTGCTCCGCGCCCACCAGTTCAATGGGTCCGTCGGCAATCACCAGCCCATTCTTCGAAAAGGGCCGCAGCGTGAAGCGGTGGTCCGTGGCGAGGAAGGTATCCATTTGAACGACCAGCGCGACAGCGGCCATGACGACCATCAGAAAGAACAGAAATACGACGGCCAGCAGAACCCGCTTCCTGCCGCGGGTTTCCGGATTCGCGCGTGCGGCCGCCCTCGAACGACGGGGCCGCGCTTCCAGGTCTGGAAGTTGCTCGTCTTCGAATTCCAGCGTGCGGCTTTCGCGGGATCTGGCCATTTCGTTCCCTTCTCGCCCGCGCAAAGAACGGGCGGAAATTCGCGCGCCGTCCCGTTCCGGGCGAGTTTCAGCCGAAACAGGACTGCGCCTGATTGTTCTATCGTCACTCGTTTGTCCGCCCCGCCGCAACGCCCCGCCTAAACGCGGAGCCGGCGGACGGCGCACCACGATACCTAGTCAACCGGCGAGGATTCCCGCGCCCGCAAAACTTCCGGCGATGGCGCGAGCGCCCGCTCCAGAAGACTGAGAATGAGTTCCCCGGTCTGGCTAACGCTGCCAGCGCCCATGGTAACGATCACGTCGCCCGGTTCCGCCAGCGCGCAAAGCGCTTCCGCGCCGGCCTCCAGGGACTCCGCGAACTGCGCGCCCCGATTGCCGAACTCGCGCATGCGCTCCGCCAGCCGCTCTGAAGTGACACCCGGCAGGGGCGGCTCGCTGGCCGCATAAATGGGAACGACGCACACGGTGGTGGCGAGGTTGAAGCAACCCGCGAAGTCGTCCAGCAATTGCTGCGTGCGCGAATAGCGGTGCGGCTGAAAGAGCACGTGGATGCGGTTGAACTGCGTTACCCGCAGCGCCTCCAGCGTGGCGCGAATCTCGGTGGGATGGTGGGCGTAATCGTCCACGACGGAGACGCCGTTCACGGCGCCCTTGAGCTGAAAGCGGCGGTCCACGCCCTCGTAGGCCGCAATGCCCTGGCGGATGCTTTCCGCGCCCACCTCCAACTCAAGCGCGGCGGCGACGGCGGCGGTAGCATTGAGGACGTTGTGGAAGCCGGGCACGTTCAACCGGAAATCGCCGAGAGAGCGGCCGCGAAACTCCAGCCGGAAGGCGCTGCCCATGCCCACGAACTCCCAGCTTGCAATGCGCAAATCGGCCTGCGCGCCCACACCGTAAGTGATCGTGCGGCGCTGGACCCGCGGCAGAATCTGCTGGATATTGGGGTCGTCCAGACAGAGGATGGCCGCGCCGTAGAAGGGCACCTTGTTGATGAATTCGACGAAGGCGTCGCGGATCTCATCGAGCGATCCGTAGTGGTCGAGATGCTCAAGGTCGATGTTGGTGACGATCGCCACGATCGGCGACAGCTTGAGGAAAGAGCGGTCGCTCTCGTCGGATTCAACCACCAGAAAGTCGCTCTTGCCAACGCGCGCGTTTGAGCCGCCGAAGGTGCTGACGCGCCCGCCCACGACCACCGTGGGATCCAGTTGTGCCTGGCTCAATACCGTTGCCACCATGGTCGTCGTCGTGGTCTTGCCATGGCTGCCCGCCACGGCCACGCCGAACTTGAGGCGCATCAACTCGGCCAGCAATTCCCCGCGCGGGATCACGGGGATGCCCAGCGAGCGCGCTTCCCGCACTTCGGGGTTCGACGCGTCGAGCGCGGAAGTCGTGACGAGCACTTTGGCGTCCCGCACGTTGGAAGCGGCATGCCCCAGAAAGAAGGTGGCGCCCAGGCGTTCCAGCCGTTCGGTGATAGGGGTGGCGCGCAGGTCGGAGCCGCTGATGCGGTAGCCCAGATTCAGGAGCACCTCCGCGATCCCGCTCATTCCGATACCGCCGATGCCCACGAAATGAATGTGCTGTGGTTTGAAAAACATCGTGTTGCGCCGCCTCCATCGTACCGGCGAATCGAGGCTGGCACGGGAGCGGACCGCTCGCGGTTCTATTGCGACGCAGCCTCCTTTTCCAGAATATCGGCAGCGGTCTGGGCCGCGCCGCGCCGGGCGAACGCACCGGCCCGGGTTCCCATCGCGGAGAGCGCGGCGGGGTTCCGGAACAGGCGCAGCGCTTCGGCCGCAAGCCGTTCTCCGCTGAGACCACTTTCTTCAATCAGCAGCGCCGCCCCAGCGTTCGCCAGCACCCGCGCATTCTTAAGCTGATGCTCGTCCGCCGCGCGCGGGAAAGGAACGAGAATCGCCGGCTTCCGCGCTGCCGCGAGTTCGGCCACCGCGCCCGCGCCCGAGCGGCCCACGATGAGATCCGCTTGCTCGAAGATTGCGGGCATATCGTCGACGAAGGAGAACACTTCGCCGTCGAGGCCCGTCGCGGCGAATGCCGCGGAAATCTCTTCCGCCTGCGAACGCCCGGCCTGGTGCAGGATGCGGACGGGAACGTCCGCCGCGGCAAAATGCGGCCACGCTTCCCGCATCGCGGCGTTGAGCGCGGCCGAACCCTGGCTGCCCCCGGTTACGAAGAGCGTGAAGGGGGGCGCGGCCGCGCGTTGCGGCATGGCGAAGAAGGCCTCCCGCACGGGCACGCCGGTAAGCTCCGCGACGCCGGGAGGAAAGTACCCGGCGGTCTCTTCAAAGTTGACGAGGGCTTTGCGCACGATCTTCGCGGTCCACCGGGCGGTGAGGCCCGGATACGCATTCGGCTCCATGATCACCATCGGAGTTCCGCTGAGTCTGCCAGCCGCCATCACCGGACCCGAAACGTAGCCGCCCATGCTGAAAATCACGTGGGGACGAAAGGCCCGGATCTCGCCCGCCGCCGAAATCACCGAACCGGGCAGCAGAGCGATGCTTCGCACCGCGTTCACCAGACCGACGCGGTTCAGCCCCTGCACGCGCAGATAACGAATCTCAAATCCATGCCGGGGCACAAGGCGGGCTTCCATCCCGCGCTCCACGCCCAGGAAGAGCGTTTCATGCCCGCGGCGGCGCATCTCCTCCGCCACCGCCAGCGCGGGGATGACATGGCCGCCGGTTCCCCCGCCCGCAAATAGGATTCGATACGGCATTCGCTCCGAGACCAAATCTCCCTTCTAATGGGCCCGCTCGCTGACGCTCAGCAGCAGGCCGAAGCAAATCATCGAACTCAGCAGGGAGCTTCCTCCGTAGCTGATCATGGGCAACGGAATCCCTTTCGTGGGGGCGATACCGAGCACGACGCTGATATTCATCAACGCCTGAAAAACGAGCATCACCGTGACACCGAGGGCCAGGTACCGGCCAAACAGGTCGTCCGCGCGGAGAAAAATTCGAATCCCCCGCCAGCCAATGGCGAGAAACAAGATGAGGGTAAAGATCGAACCGAGCAGACCCAGTTCCTCGCCGACCACGGCGTAAATGAAGTCCGTATGCACCTCGGGCACGTAGAGCAGCTTCTGTTTGCCTTCCATCAGCCCCAATCCGGTAAGCCCCCCGGCGCCGATGGCGACGACGGATTGCGTCACCTGATAGCCGGCGTCCCTGCCCTTCTTGCGGTTCTGCGCTTCGTAATCGTCGGCCCACTCGGGGTGGATCGTGCGGATGATCTTCAGTTGCGGATCGAAGAACCCGACGACCCGGAAGACCCGGTAGGGCTTGAAAGCGATCGCCGCAACCAGGCCGAGGCAGGCAAGGGCCACGGCGATTCCCATGTACCGCCACTTCAACCCCGCGACAAAAAAGAGCAGCACGGCGGTGATCACCAGGACGACAGAGGTTCCCAGGTCTCCGAATGAAACCGCCGCGCCCAGGATGCCGACGGCGATGGAAGCGGGCAGCACGGTGTGGCGATCGTTGATGGCCTTCATCCTCCGGGCGAGGAAATATGCGCAGAAGATGATCAGCGCGGGCTTCGCGAACTCGGAAGGCTGCACCTGAAAGCCGCCCATGCGAATCCAGCGGTGCGCGCCGCGGTCAAGCAGCATTGCGGCGACAACGGCAATGGTGACGCCCCCCATCAGGAGCAAGGCCACCGCCGGCCGGTTCCATTGGCGAAAGTCGAGCCGATGCAGAAACAGCATGATTGGCACGCCCAGAACGGCGAAGATCGCCTGGCGCCCGATATAGTGCCATTCGCCCGCGCCCCGCAGGCCGCCGACCACGGAACCGGCGCTGTAGCACACCACAAAGCCGAAGGCCATCAGCGCGACAATGCAGCCAAACAGGATCCAATCCGTCTCTCGGGCACGGGTCATCGGCCATCCTCCTTGGAGAGCCCTTCCACCAGGGTCTTGAATACGCGCCCGCGGTGTTCATAACCCTGAAACTGGTCGAAACTGGCACAGGCGGGCGCCAGCAGCACGAGATCACCCATTCGCGCGTGGCGGAACGCATAGTCCACCGCGCCGCTGATGGTCTCGCAGGCCACGGAGGGCACGGCGGGAGAAATCTGGGAGGCGATCAACCCGGTGGCATCGCCGATGAGCAAGGCCTTGCGTACTTTGCCTTGCAAGGCGTCCGCCAGCGGGCGATAGTCGCTGTTCTTATCCTTGCCGCCCAGGATGATCCAGAGCGGCTGCTGAAACGAAGCGATCGCCTTCAGCGCGGCATCCACATTGGTGGCCTTCGAGTCGTTGTACCAAAGCACGCCGTTCAGCCTGCGCACGAACTCCAGGCGGTGTTCAACGCCGGGAAAGCTGGAGATGCCCTGGGCCGCCGCCGCCGGAGGCGCGCCCGCCAACAGCGCCGCGAGCGAGGCGGCCATCACATTCTCCACGTTGTGCAACCCGGCCAGAGGAATCGCTGAGCGGCCGAACAGCTTCTCTCCCCGGTAAACGATGTCATCGCCGCGCAACTCCATCTCGCACGGCGCATCGGCGCTTGCGGCGCTTGCGGCGCTCAGAGAAAAGAAATGGGGGGCTGCCGGGCTCACGCCCGCGAAGCTCGCGACAATCGGATCGCCGGCATTCAGTACCGCGTGGCCTCCCGGCGTCTGCGTCTCAAAAAGGCGTCGCTTTTGCGCGATGTAGTTCTCCATCGTGCGATGCCGGTCCAGATGATCCGGCGTGACGTTGAGGCAAACGGCGATATCCGCGCGGAAGCCGACGGTGGTCTCCAACTGGAAGCTCGAAAGTTCGAGCACATTCCAGCG
Organism: Acidobacteriota bacterium; assembly: GCA_014584705.1. Taxonomy (GTDB): domain Bacteria; phylum Acidobacteriota; class Terriglobia; order Bryobacterales; family Bryobacteraceae; genus JACTMJ01. The sequence continues at coordinate 140,205 of JACTMJ010000022.1, forward strand.
GTCGTCGGCCGATGTCGCGATCATGTCGCAAACGGGCGTACCGATATTGCCGCCAACCTGAGCCGGGATGCCGGCCGATTTCAGAAGGTGTCCGGCGAGCGAGGTGGTAGTCGTCTTTCCGTTCGTTCCGGTAATCGCCAGGACGGGGCCTCTCAAATAGGCCGAAGCGAGTTCCACCTCCCCCACCACGGGAATGCCGGCTCCTCGCGCCGCTTCGAGCATGGGGAGATCCGCGGGAACGCCGGGGGAGATCGTCACGAGATCAAATCCGGCCGCCGTCGTTTCCGCGGCTTCCGCCTGCGTGAGGTAGCCGGACGAAAGCGAGACAATCTGGGCGGAAACACTCTCCAACTCCGCAAGCGGTTTGGAGTCGCATGCGGTGGGCGTCCCCCCCTGCTCGCGGATCAGGCGCAGCATGGCCAATCCGGATTTACCCATGCCCATCACCAGAACGCGCTTACCTGCCAGTTCCATACTTCCGTTTCCTATCGAATCTTGAGTGTGGTGAGCGCAAACAGCGCCAGCACCAACCCTACAATCCAGAATCGCGCAATTATCTTCGATTCCTGCCACCCGAGCGCTTCAAAATGGTGGTGGATCGGCGACATTTTGAAAACCCGCTTGCCGGTGAGCTTAAAGCTCGCTACCTGAATGATCACCGAAAGCGTCTCTATCACGAACACACCGCCGATGAACAGCAGCAAAATCTCCTGCTTGATAAGGACGGCCACCACGCCCAGGCTGCCGCCGAGGGAAAGCGAACCGACGTCGCCCATGAAGATCTGGGCCGGGTGCGCGTTATACCAGAGGAAGCCGATGGAAGCGCCCGTCATCGCGCCGCAGAAGATGGTGAGTTCCCCCACGTTGGCGACGCGTTCAATTTCGAGATAGCGGCTCCATTCGGCGTGCCCGCTGATGTAGGTGAGCGCCGTCAGCGCACCAGCCGCGATCACCATCAGCCCGATGGCCAGGCCGTCGAGGCCGTCTGTAAGATTGACGCCGTTGGACGCGCCCACCACGACGATCAGCAGAAAGAGGTAGACGATCACGAACCCCAATGGATAGGTCCACCAGTTGTCGGCCAGGGAATGAACGAGCAGGTCAGGCCGCAATTGCTTGAAAAAGGGCACGTTCATACGGGTGGTGTAACTGCCGTGCGCGTGCAGCACCATCAGGACGGCGCAGATCGCGAGCGCGATCAGGCATTGCAGGCCGAACTTCTTCCGGCTGCTCAGGCCAAGATTCCGCCGCTGCGTGATCTTCATGTAGTCGTCGTAAAAGCCGATGGAACCGTAGGCGACGATGCTGAAGAGCGCCACCCAGATCATCGGGTTCGTCAAATTCGCCCAAAGAACAGTGGCGACCACAATGGAAATGACAATCAGCACGCCGCCCATTGTCGGGGTGCCGGCCTTCTTCTGGTGGCTCTTGGGGCCTTCTTCGCGGATGTACTGGCCGATCTGCAGATGGCGCAGGCGCTCGATCAGAAACGGGCCGAGCGCGATGCACAGAAACAGCGCGGTGAGGCTGGCCAGCGCCACGCGGAAGGTGAGATACCCGAAGATCCGCAGCGGACTGAAGTGGGCTTGAAGCTGTTCGAAGAGGAGCCAATAGAGCATCGCGGTTTACCTCAGAAACTCCTCCAGCGCACGCTCCACGTGGGTACCGCGGGAGCCTTTGAACAGAATGATATCGCCGGGGCGGGCCAGCGCCGCCACGGCGACGCCCGCCTCTTCCGGTGTTTCATAAAACGCCGCCGCATTCGATGCGAGGCCGGATGCAACGGCCTCTTCGCGCAGACGCGCGGCATCGCCATGAACGGCAACCAGATGGTCGACACCCATCTCGTAAACGGCGCGCCCGATCTCGCGATGCAGATAATCGGAGCGGCTCCCCAGTTCGCGCATCTCTCCGAGTACGGCGATGCGACGCCCTTCCGGAACGCTCGCGGGAAATTCGCTCAGCACGCGCAGCATGGCCAGCATCGCATCGGGATTTGCGTTGTAGCAGTCGTCGATAATGGTGACGCCGCGCGCTTGCCGCACGACGCCGCGCATCGCGCCGGGGCGCAGCCCTGCTACCGCCTCGCGCAAGTCTTCAAGAGCGATGCCGAAAACGGAAGCCGCGGCCAGGCCCGCGAGGATATTCGAGAGATTATGACGGCCGCGAAGCGCGGTCTGAAAAGGAACGCCCCGAACCAGAAAACGCGTGCCCTCCTCCTCCGGAACAACTTCCTCCGCGCGGATGTCCGCCTCCGGCGAGAATCCGTAGCGTAGCACGGGCCCCGCGTGAATCTCTCCGAACGCATTCACCCTGGGGTCGTCCGCATTGAGGATCGCCGTCCCCTCCGCGGGCAGCGCTTCAATGAGTTCCCGCTTGGCCAGTGCCACGCCCTCCACGGATTCAAAGTTCTCAATGTGCGCGTAACCGGCATTCGTCACCAGCCCATGGTTGGGGCGGGCGATGCGGGCGAGGGACGCAATCTCCCCGGCATGGTTCATCCCGAACTCGAGCACGGCCAGATCGGCATCGTCCGGGATCCGCAACAAGGAAAGCGGCAGCCCAACGTGATTGTTGAAGTTCCCGATCGTGCTCCCGGCCCGGAAGCGGACGCTCAGCAGCGCGGCGCAATTGTCCTTCGTGGTCGTCTTCCCCGCGCTTCCCGTAAGGCCCAGGATCGGCTTCCCCCAGTGCTCCCGCGCCCACGCGGCAAGCCGATGCAGCGCCGCGAGCGAATCGGGCACCACAAAAGCCGGCACGGCATAAGCATCCGGCCGCTCCACAATCAGCGCCGTGGCGCCGGCGGCGATGGCTTGCGGGATGAACTGATGGCCGTCGAGCGCTTCGCCGCGCATGGCGAAAAAGAGATCTCCCGGCTGGACGCGGCGCGAATCCGTTTCGTACCCGCGAACGGCTTCCTCGGTCTCCGGAGCGGGAAGGGCAAGCGCCCGCGCAATGGAGCGGAGCGCGATATTCATGAGCGCTCTCCGGGAGAGTCGCCGAACCCGCGCTGCAGGATGGCTTCGAGCGCCACTTCGCGGTCGTCAAAATGGTCCGTGCGGTCGGCAAAAATCTGCTGTGTCTCGTGGCCCTTGCCCGCAATCAGAACGATATCGCCGGGCTCCGCCATGCGGATGGCACGCCGGATCGCTTCCCCGCGGTCGACTTCGAGCAGGCGCGGCGTATTGAAGCGCTGCAAGCCAACAAGGGCGTCGTTCATGATATCGAGCGGAGCTTCCGTGCGCGGGTTGTCGGAGGTGAGTACCACGAAATCGCTCAGAGACGCCGCCGCTTCGGCCATGAGCGGACGTTTGGAGCGGTCCCGGTTCCCGCCGCAGCCGAACACGGTGATCACGCGGGCAGGCTTCAGTTTTCGGGCGGATACCAGCAGGTTGATGAGAGCGTCCGGTGTATGCGCGTAATCGACGACCACGGCGAACGGCTGCCCGGCATCAACGCGCTCAAACCGCCCGGGCACGGCCGGAGCGTGCGCAAGCGCCTCATGGATTGCCGCCCGTTCAATGCCGTGGCTGATGCAGGCTCCGTATGCCGCCAGCAGATTGTGAACGTTGAACTCCCCCAGCAAAGGAGACCGCAATCGCAAGCGTTTCCCGTGCCAATCGACATCGAAGGAGACGCCGTAGAAACCGGCTTCCACATTCAGCCCGCGAAGATCCGCGGTCTCGTTGAGGCCAAAGCGTATGGCTTTGGTTTGCGGCGCGAGGGCAACCTGGTTTGCGTACGGGTCGTCGGCGTTCAGAATCGCCCAGGCTGGCGGTTGCGCGCGCTCCTCCGAAAAGAGCAACTGCTTCGCGTCGAAGTAGGAAGCCATCGTACGGTGAAAATCGAGATGGTCCTGCGTGAGATTCGTAAACACCGCCGTCTGGTAATCGATGCCGTGGACGCGCCCCAGCGCCAGGGCGTGAGAAGACACTTCCATTGTCAGATACCGCCCGCCAAGATCGGAAAGACTCTGGATCAGCTTGTAGATATCGAGAGATTCCGGGGTGGTGTTCCGCGCGGGCAGCAGGGTGTCGCCGAGCCGGTAATTGACGGTGCCGATGAGGGCGGTCCGCTCGCCAGCGGCGCGCAGAACCGCATCAATGAGCCAGGCCGTGGTGGTCTTCCCGTTCGTACCGGTAATCCCGGTGAGGATGGCGCGCTCGGCGGCGTTGCGATAGAAGGCATGGGCGGCGGTGGCAAGCGCCCGCCGACCGTGAGGAACGCGGATCCAGGGAACGGCCGCACCCGCCGGGGCCGCGCTTTCGCTCACCACGGCAACGGCGCCCTTCTCCATCGCGCTCACGGCATAGAGGTTGCCGTCCGTCCGCGCGCCGTCGAAGGCGAAGAACACATCGCCGGGTTGCACCTGGCGCGAATCGTAGGCAAGGCCGCGCGCCTCCAGAGAGGCGATCTCCGGGGGGATCTCCGCGTCGTCCGGTAACTGGCGAAATAGTTCCGCTATGCGCATCCGATGCCTGGCCTGGTACTTTCTTCGCTTCTCTCCGCCGCCCGTTTTCAAGCGGGTCAGGGGGTGAACAATACGCGGACCGCCTCCCCTTCGGGCAGCTCGGTTCCCGCGGGAGGAATCTGCGCGCGGGCCATCCCCCGGCCATAGGCCTGGATCTCGACTCCGCTCTTGAGCGCTTCGCTCATCACCTCGCGCATCGACTTTCCGGTGAACGGAGGAACGGAATTCCGCTTCAAGTAGAGGCTTACCGTACGGCCGGGGACGGCGTCCCCCGCCATCTCCGCCCCTCTTTGATAGCGCCGCGCTTCCTCTTCAAACTGTTTCTCCGGAGACAACTCGTCCGAAGGAGGGGCTGCCGTTGCCGCGATCACGGTCTCGCCCGCCGTGCTGCCCGCTTGCTCGCGGCCATTGGGATTCGGTCGTCCCGCCGGCGCGGATGCGCGGTCTGGCGGCGGCATCCAGGCCTCGATCTCCGGATCCGTCTTGATCGCATCCGCCAGCATGCGCACGAGTTGACGGCGGGTATCGGGCAGCAGCTTCGCCGCATCCACGGGCAGAACGCCGCTTTCGAGCGCAAAATCTCCCTCTTCCGTCTCGCCGGGCTCCGGTTTCTTCAGTTGGGCGATGGCGGTGGCCGGATTGTCCATGGGAACCCCCAGCACCCTCAGGCTTTCCGCCGCCACTTCCTGGAAGACCGGGGCCGCCACCGTTCCGCCGTACGCCTTCGAACGGTCCAGCGTGACGACCACGACGATCGCCGGATTGTGGATGGGCGCGAAGCCCATGAAGGAGGAATAGTATTCGTGCAGATAGCGGCGCTGATCGAGATCGAAGATCTGCGCCGTTCCGGTCTTCCCCCCCGCCGTCCAGCCGGCCAGACGCGCCCCCTTGCCCGTTCCTTCTAGAATTACCGTCTCCATCATCTTCCGCATCGTGATAGCGGTTTCCGGCCTTACCACGCGTTTACCGCGCTTCACCGGCGCCTGCTTCGATACCCCATCCGGGCTCCGCGTTTCCAGCAGCATCCGCGGCTTCACCAGAGTGCCGCCATTGGCGATGACGGAGCAGGCCTGGGCCAGTTGCAGGGTGGTAGTGCTGATCTGATGCCCCATGGCCACCGATGCCAGGATGTTGGAATAAATCCGGGGCGTGTCGATTTTCTGCATGGGCCACACGTAGCCGGGCTCTTCAAATGGCAGTTCGATCCCCGTTCGCTCTCCGAAGCCGAATGCCCGTATGTAGTCGTACATGACATTCTTGCCAACGACGTTGGCGACGTTGATGGCCCCGATGTTGCTGGATTTCGCCAGCACCATCTCCATGCTTAAGGACTTGTAGCTGTGGTGGTCCCGGACGACGCGGCCGGGAAGCCGGATGGAGCCGTTGCCGCAATCGATGACGGAGGCGGGACGGAGCCGGGTCCTTTCGAGAGCCGCCGCGAGGGTAATCACCTTGAAGACGGACCCCGGTTCATAGATCAGCGACATGCCCCGGTTGATTCTCTTCTCCAGTTCGGCGTTCGTGCGCGGGCGGATATTGGGGTCGAAATCCGGAAAGCTGGCCATCGCGAGAATATCGCCGGTGTGCGGATCCATGACAACGACGTTGCCCGAGGGCAGCTTCGCCGCGTGGATGGCTTTCTTAAGGGCGGTCTCGGCGGCATTCTGAATGCGCTGGTCAATCGAGATGCGGATACTCGATCCGGGGCGCGGCTTGGTGGTGATGAGGGATTCGATGCCGCGCTGCCGCACATCCTGCAGCACCGTCGCCTCGCCATGACGCCCGCTCAGCACATTCTCCATCTTGAACTCGATCCCGAAGAGACCGGATTCCTCCACGCCAACGCTGCCCAGCACGTGGCTGGCCAGCTCATGTTTGGGGTAGTAGCGCTTGTGCTCTTTGTAGAACTCGATCCAATCGGCGCGAACCTGCTTATCCTTCCGCAGAGCGTGAGCCGCCTTGGACTCCTCGTCGGTAGACCAGCGCCGGATCCACAGGAAGCCCCAGTGCTGCTCCTTATATCGCGCGATCTTCTCGGCCAGCGCCCGCTCGTCCAAATGGAAAATCCCGGCGAGCAGGCGGGCCGCTTCGGCGGGGTTCGGAACCCGCATGGGGTTGATGGCGATGGAATCCCGCTCCAGGCTCAGCGCGAGCGGATTCCCGTTACGGTCGTAGATCGCGCCGCGCGGCGCGAGCAGCTTTACCTTCTGCGTCTGCTGGCTGGCGGCGTAGCGCGCATACTCCTCATGCCGCACCAGTTGCACCTGCACCAGCCGCCCAATGATGGCGCACACCCAGACCCCCAGAAGGATGGCGAGAATGCCAACCCTCTTGCGGGCCGTCTCCTTGATTGGATTGCTTCGCACCGAAGGCCCTCCCCGAGGAATCGCTTCCTACTTGAGTTTTGCCTCCAGGACTTCCTTCGAGCCCGGTTTTGCCAACTGATTCAGATAGATCACCTGCCGCGGGCCCGGCTCCACCAGATTGTGCTCGCGGGCGATGGCGATCATCCGCTTGGGATCCATCAGCCGCGACTCCTCGATCTCGATCGAATCGTGAGCGGCCACGAGCGCGCGCCGCTCGTCCTCGAGCGCGTGGATCTGCATCCCTGTCATGAGGTTCGCCAGCCGCGGCATCCCGAGCAGAATCACCACCCCGACAACGCCCACCGCCACGGCCACCATGCCCGCGGCCTTCCGGCGCGTGACCGGATCCACCGGCTTGGCGAGCCGGCTGTTGTCGATCCGCTTCGAATAGAAATATACGTCCTCGTTCGGAATCGACCGAAGCTTATACGCTTCCGTGCGATCCCGCCAGGTGTTCCTGGACCGATCATTGCGCGCGCTTCCCAGGCCTTCGTCCGTCCCCGTCTCCCAATGCACTGCCGTTGCCATTGCCGCCTTCCCTCCGTCTAGATCTTTTCCATTGCCCGCAGCACCGCGCTCCGCGATGCGGGATTAGCCGCTATTTCCTCCGCGCCGGGTTTCACCACACGCTTGGTGAGCACCCTCGCCGATCCTTCTCTAGCCAAGTCCTTCAGCCGGTTTTTCGCGATCCGGTCTTCCAGGCTCATGAAGCAAATCACCACAAGCCGTCCGCCCGGTTTCACCAATCCCGGCGCCACATCAAAGAAGGCGCGTAATTGCGCGTCTTCCCCGTTCACCGCGCGACGCAAGGCCAGGAACGTCTGCGTCGCCGGAGCGGTCCGCCCTCTGCGGGGCAGCACCTGCTCCACCACCTGCGAAAGATGCAGCGTGCTCCGGATCGGCCGGTTCCGCACGATGCTTTTCGCGATCCGCCTCGAATGCCTTTCTTCGCCTAATTCATAGATCAGGTTGGCGAGCTCTCTCTCCGGAGCCGTATTTACGATTTCGGCGGCGGTGACGCCCTGGCTCTGATCCATCCGCATGTCCAGAGGCCCGTCCGCCTGGAACGAGAAACCCCGCTCCGGGCTCGTGAGCTGGTACCGGCTCACTCCGAAATCGGCAACCACTCCATCCACCGCATCCACCCCCGCCTCCCGAAGCGCTTCGGGGAGCGTTGAAAAATCCCCCTGATGGAAGCGCATCCGCTCCACCCACTCGGCGCAATTGGCCCGGGCCATGGCGAGCGACACCGCGTCCCGATCGTTCGCGATCACCAGGCCGCTGGTGAGCCGCGCGGCAATCGCTCCGCTGTGCCCTCCCATCCCGGCGGTGGCGTCCAAATAATCGCCGCCGGGCCGTATCGCCAGATACGCAAGAACTTCCGGAAGCATCACCGGGTAGTGCATGGCGGCCTAAATGAACTGCTTGGCCTTGAGCTGCAACAACACCTGCGCGCGACGCTCCATCGCTTCCGCAACCTTCCTGTCAAACACCGAGTCCCGCATGACGTCGATGCGGCCCTTAAAGCAGTTCGCCTTCAGCGGCTCACTCGTCAGATCCAGCGAATCCCGCAGCTTCGCGGGAATCAGAATTCTCCCCTGCCCGTCCATTTCCGTGGCGCCTCCCATGGCGTGAAGCAGGAAGGTCATCGTTTCCGCCGCGGTGGGATCCTCAAATGTCTCCTGCATCACCGCCACGTTGTGCTGCCAGACTTCGGCCGGATATATCGCCAGAACGCCATCCTCCAGCGTGGTAACGTACAAGCGGTTGTCCGATTGCGCCTGAATGAATTTTTGGAGCGCAGTGGAGAGCTTGATCCTCCCCTTGTCGTCGATACTTGCGTTCGAACTGCCAAAGGGCGCGGCGTTGATTTTCTCTTCAGAGAGTCGCGGCACTTTCGCTCCACTTTTGGACCATTTCTAGTCCACCGCCAAAGTCCTTTACAGAATATCCAGGACCGGATCACAAAGCAATGGCAAGAGGAGGAGAAATCACCTTTTTTTTCACTCACTTGGGAACGATTCCCGGCTTTCGCGGTTTATTCGCTTAGGCGATCCCTTAGAAGATCAAGTAAATTGCAGGTTTAGCGACAACTAACGTCTTACGTATGAACTCGCTTAATTTCAAAATTGCGGTACATCCGCAGGTGAATCGATTCGATCACGAACCGGCCGAGGGCAAGTGCCGCCGCCGCTCTACCGCGAAGAGGGGTTTGCCGCGGCGTTGTGGCCGGATGCCGCTTCGGCTGGGATCGTCACGCCGGGGGAATCCGTACTGAGATCCGGAAGGACGACGCCCCCGGTAATCAAGCGGGCCTTGCGATTGAAGGTGAGATAGCTGATCGCCCACTGGATGAACACCAGCAGCCGGTTCTGGAAGCCAACCAGGTACATGAGGTGGACGAACAGCCAGATCAGCCACGCCAGCGGCCCATCGAAATGGAGCTTTCCAAAATCGGCAACGGCTTTGTTTCTGCCGATGGTGGCGAGACTGCCTTTATTCCAGTAGCGGAAGGGCTTCGGCGTCACGCCATGCAACCGCGCCCGGATGGCGCCTGCAGCGTAGCGCCCCATCTGCATGGCGGCGGGGGCCACGCCGGGCACCATCAACCCGTCGGCCCGCTTGCTATGGGCAAGATCGCCGATGACGAAAATCTCCGGGTGACCCGGCACCGTGCAGAACTCGTCCACGAACACGCGCCCGGCCCGGTCGAGATCCGCGTCCGCTCGCGCCGCCAACACCTGCCCGAGCGGGGAGGCCTTCACCCCGGCGGCCCACAGCACGGTGCGGCAGGGGATGAATTCCGCGCCATGCGGACCTTCCACATGCAAGCCCCGGTCCGATATATTCACCACCTTCACGCCCGTGCGCGCCTGCACGCCGAGCTCGATCAGCGCCTTTTGGGCCTTGCGCGAAAGGTCCGGCGGGTAGGTAGGCAGAACGCGATCGGTGCCCTCGAATAGCAGAATCCGCGCGCGGTGGCTCTCGATGTGCCGAAAGTCCTTGCGCAGCGTATCGCGGGCGATTTCGCCCAGGGTTCCGGCCAGTTCCACCCCGGTCGGCCCGGCGCCAATCACGGCGAACGTGAGCCAGGCGAGCTGATCGTCGAGTCCGGTGGTGCGCTCCGCCGTCTCGAACGCCAGCAGAATGCGCTTGCGAATCTCCGTGGCCTCTTCGAGGGTCTTGAGGCTGGGTGCGTGAGCTTCCCAATCGTCGTTTCCGAAATACTGGCCGCCCGCCCCGGTGGCGATCAGCAACGAATCGTAGGGCACGGAACCGTGTTCCAGCAGCACGGTGCGGTTCGCGACGTCGATGTCGTGGACTTCCGCGAGCAGCACCTCCACGTTGCGCTGGTTCTTGAAAATCACCCGCAGAGGATAGGCGATGTCGCTGGGCGAAAGGCCGCCGGTAGCGACCTGGTAAAGCAATGGCTGAAACAGGTGATGGTTGCGGCGGTCAATGAGGGTCACGGAGACGGATGGGTCCGAAAGCGCCTTCGCCGCATTCACCCCGGCAAATCCGCCGCCAAGAATCACCACGCGATGGGCCGGCTTCGTCATCGAATCTCCCCCCCTATCAGATCGGATGCGGCTTCGCGGAGAAGGAATCAACCGAACGGCGTCCGTTCGCCGCGCGCGCCGCCTATGGGATTCGGGATTCCGGGCGAATACCCATCTGGCGAAGGAGGATGAATTCAGTGAGATTTTCCATCGTCAGCATTCCCAGCAACTCCTCGTCGCGCATGACGAGGGCGGCGCTGCCCGCGGCGGCCACTCTCGGCATGGCCTCGGCGAGATCGGCTTCCGGATCGACGCGAACAAAATCGCGATCCATGTGGGCGGAAATGTAGGCGTCGGGTCCATCCTGGGCCAGGGCGCGAAGCAGGCGGGAGCGGCCCAGCAGGCCGATCACGCGGTTGCCGAGCATCACCGGGAAGTCCTGCTGGGCGCTGGCCAGGAGCGCGTTTGCCGCATCGCGGAGGGTGTCTCCGTGGCTGAGCGTCTGGTATTCCGTGACCATCGCGGAGCTGGCGGGCATCCCTTCCATGGCGCTCTTACCGATCGACATGGCGCGCTCCTGAGACGCGCCCAGATAGACAAAGAACGCGATGAAGAGCAGGAAGATATTGAACGTCACCAGGCCCACGAGACCCATTAAGACGGCCATTCCCGTGCCGATGCGGGCGGCGAGTTGGGTAGCCGCGGCTTCCGGACGGTAGCGCGCCAGCAAGGACCGCAGAATGCGCCCCCCGTCCATAGGCAGAGCGGGCAACAGATTGAACAGGCCCAGGACAAGGTTGCCGACCGCGATGCGCTGCAGCATATTGAAATCGGTCGCTTCCGTCATCTTCGCCAGCGATTGCCATTGTCCGGTAATGGCCAGGTAAACGAACAGGCCGGCGGCGATGACAAAGTTCACCACCGGCCCCGCAATCGCGATCCAGAACTCCTCGCGCACGCCGGGATTCTTTTCGAGGCGGGCGATTCCCCCGATGGGGAACATGACGATCTCCAGGGTCCGGATGCCGTAGCGGCGCGAAACCAGCGCGTGGCCCATCTCGTGCAAAAAGACCGAGGCAAAGAGCGCGGCGATAAAGATGGTGTTTCCCACCCAGGTTTGCGCGCCCGCGACGCTGATCGTAATCAGAAAGGCGAACAGAAGCACGAAGGTGAAATGAAAGCGCAGTGGGATGCCGAAGAACTCCCCTACGGAGAGCGTGCCGGGCATCCGGGATTCGACGGGCATTTCCTCCGGACGCCGGTCGCGCGGCTGTTGCACGTTCGTTTCCATCGGTGCTTTCATTATCCCGCTTCTTGGATAAGGCCCGCCGGAAGAGTGTTTCCGCAAGCCGGCCCAGGCGTGAAAGCGCGGCGGCTTCGCATCCGCGATGCAGCCTATTGCATCATCGGCTTGAGCGTGCCCAGGCCGCCGTCGACGCCGAAGACCTGGCCGGTCACCCAGTCGTGCGCGGGGTCCAGCAGAAACGTGATCATGGAAGCGACGTCTTCCGGCTTGCCGAAGCGGCCGAGCGCGTGCAGGCTCTTGCTCGCCTTCGATGCGGCTTCATTCTCCACGATGCGCGCGCTCATCTGCGTATCCACGAGGCCCGGCGCGACGCAGTTCACCCGGATGTTCCGGCCCGCATAGGTGGCCGCCGCCGCCAGCGTAAGCCCGATCACGCCGCCTTTTGCCGCGGCCACCGCCTCATGGTTGGCGAGCCCCACGCGGGCCGCCGCCGTCGAAACCAGCACGATGCCGCCCCCGTCGCCGATGGTCTTCACCGCCTCCCGCACGACATAGAAAGCCGTGTTGAGATTCAGGTTTAGCGTTTGCAGCCACTCCTCATCCTTCGTGAGGTGGGCGGGCTTGAGCAGAATGGAGCCCACCAGATTCACGGCGCCCTGCACCTCGCCAAAGACCTCCTTGGCGCGGACGAACGCCTGCGCCACCTGGGCGGAATCCGTGGCGTCGAGAGTGTAGCCTTCCACGCCCGGTTCCGCCGCCATGGCGCTCACTTTTTCCGCATTCTTTCCGCACGCCAACACCCGCGCGCCGCGATCCCGCAACTCGCGAACGAGCGCGCTGCCCGTGCTGCCCGTTGCTCCAAAGACGACGAACGATTTGTTCTCAAATGCCATCCGAACTCCTGATTCGGCACAGTGCCCATTGCGGCGAACTTACGGAATGCGGCGTTGCCTCCGCCGCTCGGGGCAAGCCGCATGGAAGGCCGTTCCCCGAGGCCATGATATCCCGTTTGGATAGCGCGAGGCGGGAACGAGGGGACTGGTGTGTCAAGGGAAGAAGGATCCGCCCCAAAAGTTGCCCGCGGTGGACGGGCCGACTGCCGGGCGGAGCGCGCCGCGACGCCGGCAAAGGGCGGGATCTCTCCGCCAGGCGCGAAACGCACACTGGAAGGAATCGCCAGTGCTACTTTTTCTTCTGCTCCGCGGGAGGAAGTTTCTTATGCTGCTTGTAGTATTTGCCCACTTCGTTGAGGCTGTACAGACCTTTCCCCGTGTGGCAGACGACGCATTCCTTCTTTTCTTTCCTGGCCATCTCCGGGGTGGCCGTAGCGGCCGAGTTCCAAAGCAGAACGGCCGCGAACGCGGGCGTGGACGCCGCAATCAGCCGTGTGGCAACGTTTCTCTTCGACATAGGCTTCAGCTCCGTGTTCCCGCCCGCCGCCGCCGGCACTTGCCGCGCCCGGAACCCATTCGGGATCTCGAACCGGTGCCGGGGGAACCCGCAAACCCCATGGTAGGCCAAACCGGCGGAGTATTGCAAGATTATCGGGCCGTTTTCTCCCGAATAGAGGCGCAAACGCCAGCTACGCCTCCGCGCAACCGAAAATTGGGGATCCGGGACGGGGTTAGAACACAAAGCTGAGCCCGCCCCGCACGCTGCGCGGCGTATGCACGAGAATCACGGTGCGTCCGTCGGGAGTGACCATCGGCACATAGCCTTCGGCCAGAAGGTTACTGAGGTCGATCATCGCTTCCAGGCGTCCGCGCAAACCCGGCACCGTGCCCAGCGGTTGGCGCACGATGAGGCTCAAGCCCTCCTGAGGCAGATAGCGCTGTGTGACAAACAGGTGGCCCGCCGTCGCGGAAGGGCCGCTGTTCCACTGGTAACCGCCCCGCAAAAAGGTGCCGGACCTACGGAACCGTGCCGTTGCGGAGGCCGTGGCGAAGTGCAACTGCCGGGAACCGAGCACGCGCCGGATATCCTGGCTGCTGGCAACCGGGTCGTTCGTCATCGCCGCCAGCGCGGTGAACGTGCCATAGCCGCCCATCAGTTCGAGATTCTCAAAGACCCGCTGGGTTGCGGAAACCATACCGCCCGTACTTTGGAAGCGCCCGGCGTTCAGCACATAACTGTCGGAGAGCAGGTCCGGCAGCAGATTCGCGCTGTCGGGAATACCATCGTGAGCAAGCATCGTCAGCCCTGCATTCCGCGTGTCGGTATGGTAGACGGCAGCGCCGATGCGGGCGGGACCCACCCGCTTCTCATAGCCGATCTCGTAGTTGGAGACTCGCTGCACCTGGGCGCGGTTGTCGCGGACGGATACGCGCGGAAAAAGCGCCAGCGTTTGCAGATCCTGGCTCATTCCGGAGAGGTCGTCCGAACTCCCGGCGTCCGTGGATCCGGGGGTCGAAAGCATCTCCGCGGGCGGCAGACCGGAGGAATAGCTGATCTGGACCAGGCCCTGGTCCGGAAGACGGTAGAGCACCTTGGCGTACGGGCTGAGGTAGTTCAGGCGGTCAAAATACGTTACGGAATCAAACGCTCCGCCATACTGCAGTTCCACGTTGTCGCCGAGCGTAATCCGGTCGGAAACGCTGGCCGACATCGTGGAGAGCGTGCCCGGATGGCCCACGGCGGACGCATTCGGCAATCCAAGCGCGACGGGAAGAAACGCCTGCTTCAGCGAAAGCCGGATCTCCGGGTTCATTCCGGGGCTCAATCCGGGGGTATAACGGGTTTCAAATCCGGTGGTGGGCGTGCCGCTCATCCCGTAGCCCAGATTCCCGGCCACCCGCAGGTTGGAGTCGCCGAAAAAGGAAGTCGCCACCGCGAAGGCCGTGCCCAGGTCCGCCTGGCTGCCGAGCGGCGTTAATTTTCCCTGGTCTCCGGCGGATACCTGCACCACGCCCTGCGTGTTTGCAAAGGCAGTTCGGGTATGAGGGGCGCCGGGGCCGGCGGACGGCAAAAGGCGCAATGCGGGCTTTGAGATTGAGGCTGATCGCAGCACCCACTTCCAATCGTCGCTCATGAAGCGGCGCTGGCCCGGCGCAAGGTAGATCAACTCGATGGAACTAAAGATGTTGGCGAGGGAAATGCTTAGCAGGGGGCGCGTGCCGGGAAGAACGCCCACACGCCGGAGAGCGGGCAGGAAACTCGCCATCTTCACGCGGACGGTGTAGTTGCCCGCGGCCAGCGCCTCCACTTCGAAGCGGCCGAATTTGTCGGAACGGAGTTCCTTCACGACGCGGTCAGAGCTATTCAATACCTCGATCGCCGCGCCCATCTGAGGCACACCAAAGGCGTCCGTCACCATACCGGCCAAGCCACCCATGAGTGAACTCGACTCGGAACCGTGGCCGATTCCCGCGCTTAGCAGGCAAAGCAGCAGTGTAATTGCGCTTCTTCCCATGCTTCCCTCGTCCTCTGCCGCCTCCCGAAGAGACTATCACGTTCACGCGGGCATTTCATCCGCCGCCGGAGCGGTTACGAGGTTACCTTGAAAGTGGCCGTGGGCGTGAGGACTTCATTCGTCACGTTGTCGGTGACCTTCATTTTGATTTCATAGGTGCCTGGCTCGAAGTTATTGAGCGGCAACATTTTTTCCACAATCACCTGCGACGAGGACGCATTCTCAATTGTATTGGCCTTCTCATCGTAGGTGAAGATCGTCTTGTCGGAGCCGAGCTTTTTCACCTCGTAATGGATGGTGGCGTCGAACTTCTTGCTCGCCTCGTCCGGGGTGAAATTGTACAACTGCACGTAGATGCCGAGCTTTTCGCTCTGCTTGAAGGAATCAGTGATGCGCGGCCGGACCTTGGAGGTGCCAATCACGAACTGGCCGGCGCCCGCGCTGCGGGAGGCCACCTTCTCAATCATGTCCGCGAGGATAATGCTGCTCGACGACAAAACCTCATCCTGAAAATAGGGAACGTCGAGCGCCATTTCATAGTTGTTCACCGTGCCGGCGGTAATGTCTTTGGCGACGAGGTTCAGCCGGTAACGGCCCGGGGGAAGCGGAATCGATTTCTGGTAAATCGACGATTTCTTTACGTACGCCTCGAGCATCGCGGAGGGCGCTTCGACGGCCACCACGTCTTCAAAGACGTTGATGGGCCGGCGCGACATGGACGTGATGCGTCCGTAGATGTTCACTACCGCTTTCTGAATGCCATCGCCCGCCTTGAATTGGAGATCGTGGTTCTGGAACTGGACGGTGACATTGGTCATCACGCTCGAATTGGTGACGCGGAGATAGTCCGTGCGCACCACCATCGGCAGCGTGTTGTATGTGATGCGCGAATCCACCGTCGCTTCGAGATCCTTGAACTTCACCTCGGGCGGCTTCTGGAGCGCGGCAAACTGCTGCAGCCGTTCAAACTGATTCATGCGCTGCGGCAGGGGCTGGTCTCCGGTGCCAAGGCGCGTGCCGTCGGTGCGGCTGAAGCGGTCCGCCTTGCTCGACATGCCCATTTCTTCCATCCAGGTCAATCCGGCACCGGGGACGTGCAGCAGGGCGTCCTTTTCCGACGGATCCATGGTCATACGAAACTCGCCCGTCATCGTCGTATCGACGAACTCGATCATCACGTCGGTGCCAATCCCGTCGATATACCGATAGCGCCACTTCTGGAACGGATACGTCGAAGTTGTGCCGCCCCCTTCTTCCCAGGGACGGACGTAGCTGCCGCCGGAGGGGTGATCTTCGATCTCGTCGGGCGGTCCGAACGTGATGTAGATCCGCCCGCGGTCGCTCTTCCAGCCGGGGAAACCGGAGGCGAAGCGCTCGTTCGCATAGGCGATCCGGCGGTAGTGCTCTTCCTTATATTCGTTCTCGACGGAATCCGGGGTGGGGTCGCGACGCCGCCAGAACTGCTCGACGAACTGCTCGCGCTCTTCATCCGTCGCCAGGCGCTTGAACGCCTGACGCTCTTCATCGGTAATCACGTAGGCGACGTCTTCGTCGAGCCACTTCTTATAAGGCGTTTCCAGCTCTTTCCGCAGCCGCTCCAGACGCTTGCGCCTGTCCTTCTCGCTGAGCGGACGCGCAACGGTTTCCCGGGTTTGCGAAGGGGCCTGCTGTGTCTCCTGGGCGAGCGCCATTCCGCCGCCCAAAACGAACAAGAACAAGCCGGACGTGGCGATTAGTCGATAAAAACTCATGGAGAACCGGAGTCCGAATAGGTTTTGAACTGTTTCAATTTTAGGTCCTCGATGACAAGGGGTCAAGCCGGTACTTGGCGATCCCCCTTGCCGTTGAGGCCCACCGATATGCGGCTTTGACGTGTCGCGCGGCCAAACGGTTGCGCGGAATTGCCGCCGCAACGGGCCGCCCTGGGAGAGGCCGCACCGGGACGCGAGACTGGGGTAGACGGACAAATCCAGGGACCGCCAGCCACGTTACACTTGCTAACAATACCCCCAAATGGGTTAGTCCTTCGCCCCCACAAAAGACACGGAAAACCTACCATTGAGTGATAGTTTGCGATCTCCGGATCTGCGTATACTTGAATTTCTGAAAAAGAGAAGGCCACCAAAAGGTCCTCAATCAAAGCCGGCATGACCGGTGCAAACTCCTTTGTATTTCAAGGGTATGGAAGAAGGGTCAGAATGAACGCGCGCACTCTCGGAGTCCACGAGTCCTTAGGGAGGGTCTTGTCGACACCGATTTTCAAACTTAGCGGAAAGAAGCTCCTGGCGAAAGGCCACCTCCTGACGGAAGACGACATCCGCCTCCTGCAAGCGGAGGGACTGGACCAGGTTTGGGTGGCGGAACTCGATGAGGGCGAGATCTCCGAGGACGAAGCGGTGCTTGCCGTTTCCACGAATATGGCCGCGGGATCGCTCGAGATCCGGCTAGCCGCGGGAGGGCGCGCCAATCTGGTGGCCACCGAGAATTGCTGTGCCGTCATTGACGACGATCTGCTGCGGCAGATCAACCTGACTTCCAGTGTCGTCATCGCCACGGTGGCCAATTTTTCCTACGTCCGCGCCGGCCAGCGCCTCGCGATCGTCAAGAGCACCCCGTTCGCGGTGGAAGAGGAACAGATCGAAGCCGTCCTGAATATCCTTAAGGAGCGCGGGCCCATCATTCAGGCGCGTCCGATTCGTCCGTCCAAGGTCGCCGTCCTCTATACGGATCCCGTTCATGCGGAACGATCCCGGCATTTGTTTGAAAACGTAATGCGGCAGCGGCTGGATAGCTATGAGGCAAACGTAAGCATCGCGCTCAGTTGTATGGAAGAAGAGTCGGCAATCGCGAATTCGCTCGGGTATTTGCTAAAGGCGCAGCCGGCGGCGGTGATTGTGGCCAGCACCACGGCGCCGGCCAGCCCGAAAGACGCGGTTGGGCGGGCGATCCAGAAAGTCGGATGCAGCATTGAGCGCTTCCTGGCTCCGGTGGAACCGGGCAATCTTCTGCTGCTCGCCTACCAGGACGAAATCCCCGTGGTCGCGGCCCCCGGCTGCTACCGTTCCCCGAAGAAGAACGTCCTTGATGTGCTGCTACCCGCGCTGCTTAGCGGTTACCGCGTCTCCGGATGGGAATTGGCGGCGTTTGGCAACGGCGGGTTGCTCGTCTAGCGGGGCGAACGCAGCCCCGCCGCTCCCGGCGCCCGCGAGCCGGTCCGGATTTGGGCAACGGCCGCCTTGGTTCCCCGCGGGCCCGCCCGAGGTTCTCCGGACCGCACCCAGGCATCCCGTATAATTGAAGGGGTCTACCGCCTCGCTGCCGCCGCGGCTTTTCGGAGTGCGCCGGGGCTGTGGTAAATTTTGGTAATTCCGGCCCGCGAGCCATTCATGAGCCCGGCGGGTTGCCAGTGCGACTCATCATGTTTGAACAAACCGCCCAACGCGTCATCGATGTCATCGTATCGACGCAAAAACTCGAACCGAACAAGGTGACCATCGACAGCACCTTCGAAGAGTTGCAGATTGACTCGCTGGACGGGCTGAACATCGTCTTTGCGCTGGAGAATGAGTTCGATATCGACATCCCGGACGACAAGGCCAAAGAGCTGACCAACGTTCGCCAGGTTGCCGAGCAAATCAACGCACTGCTCGAATCCAAAGCGCAGCCCTCCGCCGAAGCCTCCGCCTGAGTGTGGGTTCCATGAAGACCAGACGCGTGGTGATTACAGGAAGCGGCGCCGTGTGCGCGCTGGGCCGCAACTGCACCGATCTGTGGGATGCACTCGCCGCCGGCAGAAGCGGATTCACGGATCTCCCCAAGTATGAAGCCGGCGAACTGAAGTTTGCCGTCGCCGGGATCGCCGGGGGTTTTCCGGACGACCGCGTTCCTCCCCGTTTGCAAGATCTCACGGACCGCTTCGCTCAGTTCTTGCTGGCCTCCTCCCAGGAGGCGGTCGCGCAAGCCGGCCTGACGCCGGACGACCCGCGCTGGGCGAATGGCGCGGTAATCACCGGCACCAGCATCGGCGGCGAGACGGTGCAGGACGAGTCCTTTTGGTCAATGTACCGGGAGCACAAACCCCGCGTTCACCCGTTGCTGATTCCGCGAACCATGCCCAACGCGGGCGCGAGCCACCTCAGCATGACTTATGGCGTGCAGGGGCAGGTATACACGGTTTCCACGGCTTGCTCCTCCTCGAATCATGCGATCGGCCTCGCCTTCATGGCGATCCGCTCCGGGATGTGCGATTTGGCCCTCGCCGGGGGCAGCGAGGCGCCGATTACCTTCGGATTCCTGAAAGCGTGGGAGGCCATGCGCGTGGTTTCCCCGGACACCTGCCGGCCGTTCTCGCGGGGCCGTGGCGGCCTGATTCTGGGGGAAGGCGGAGGCATCCTGGTGCTCGAATCGGAGGAGACGGCGCTGGCCCGCGGCGCAACTATTCTCGCGGAACTGGCTGGCTTCGGTATGTCGGCGGACGCGCACCATCTCACGGTTCCGAAACCCGGGGGAGCCGCCGCGGCCATGCGGCGGGCGCTTGCATCGGCCGGGCTGGCACCCGAGGAAGTGCAATATATCAATGCGCACGGCACCGGCACCCCCATCAACGATCCCGTGGAAACCGCCGCCATCCGGGAGGTGTTCGGGAGCCACGCGAAGAACCTTGCCGTGAGTTCCACGAAATCCATGCACGGGCACGTCCTGGGCGGGGCCGGCGCCGTGGAGGCCGCCGCCACGCTGCTCGCCATCCAGCATCAGACCGCACCCCCGACGGCCAATTTCACGGAAGCGGACCCCGAGTGCGATCTCGATTGCGTGCCGAACGCGGCGCGCCCAATGGAGATTCACGCCGCTCTCTCCAATTCCTTCGCGTTCGGCGGTCTGAACGCCGTGCTTGCCTTCCGGCGATACCCGCAATGAGGGCGGCACGCCGCACGCAGCACAACCCACCGAAGCGCCGGGCTTCTGGCGAAACCGGTGGCGTGTACCCTGCTTTCGGGGCCGGCCCCCATGGCCGCGATACACTGAGGGACGATGACCACGCCTCCCCGCGTTGAAAATTTCGTCTTCGACGCCCCGCCGGGCTTGGAAGACCCGCGCGTGGCCGCGGCGTGGTTCGCAAGCAACAAGTCCTGGATTCTCGAACGCCAATTGGCCGTCTGCCGGGTGGCCGCGCCCACCTTTCTCGAAGAGCGCCGCGCGGAACTGCTCAAGGGGGAGTTGGCCGCGATGGGGTACGCCGCCAGCCTGGACGCCGCGGGCAATGTAGTTGCATTGCGGGACGCCGGTTCGCAGCGCCCTCTGGTGGTCGTTTCCGCGCACATGGACACCGTCCTCGCCCCGCGCCGGCCAGAGGACATCTCGCTGAACGCTGACGGCACCCTCCACGGCCCCGGGGTCGCGGACAACGGGGCCGGGTTGGCGGCTCTGCTCGCCATGGCAAGAGTGTTCTCAACGATCCCAACTCGCGGCGATTGGCCGTATTCCCTTGGTTTTGTGGCAAATGTGGGCGAAGAAGGCGAAGGCAATCTCACCGGCATGCGCTATCTGTGCCAGAGTTCTCCGCTTGCCCCGCGCCTGGCCGGAATCCTAGTGCTGGACGGCCCGGGCCATGAACACATCACTTCCCGCGCTCTCGCCAGCAAACGATTCGAGGTGATGATCCAGGGCAAGGGCGGCCACAGTTGGAGCGATTTCGGCATGGCGAATCCGAACCATGCGCTGGCGCGGGCCGTGGCCATGTTCGCGGACGCGCATCCGCCGGAGCGGAGCACCGGGGAAGAGCGATTCGCCATCAACGTCGGCGTGCTGCAGGGCGGCTCGACCATCAATGCGATCCCCCAATGGGCGGCGGCGAAGGTCGATATCCGGTCAGAACGGGAGTCTTTGATCGAGGAACTCTCCGCGTCGCTCGGCCGCATTGTGGAACAGGCCCTCGCCATCGAGCATAAAGCGGCACGGAAAGGACGGCTGATCGCCCGCCTAAAAGAAATCGGCTCGCGGCCTGGCGGCGCGCTGGCGGACGACAGCCCGCTGCTCAAAGCCGCGCTGGCCATCGACGCCGCGCTCGGCATCCGGTCCCAGATCGACATTTCTTCCACCGACGCGAATATCCCCCTTGCCATGGGCATTCCGGCGGTCACTCTGGGCGCGGGCGGCCGGGGCGGCGGAGCGCACACCAGCGAAGAATGGTATTGCCCGGATGGGCGCGATCTCGGTTTGCGTCGCGCGTTCCACCTTGCCTGCGCCATGCTCTCCGGCGCGGCGATCCCGGTGCCCGGCGCCTGACGCGGGCGAAATGAGAACCCATGAGGAACACGGGCGGCCCGATGGACCATGAAGCCGCACTCGCGCTGAACGCGCCCGCGTCCCCGCCCCGGGCCGCCGTATTCCGCGCCACGCTGGCCCTCGTCGCCGTCAGCGCCATCTGGGGCTCCACCTTCACCCTCGTGAAGGGCGCGCTCGATGACGCCTCTTCCCTGCTCTTCCTCACGCTCCGCTTCGGGCTGGCCACGCTTACCCTTTGGATCTTCTTCCGATCCAAAGGCCCCATTCCCTTCCGTGCGCCGCTCGTGCGGAACGGCGCGATTGTCGGCCTGGCGCTGTTCGGCGGATATCTCTTCCAGACGGTGGGGCTGCGCTTCACCACACCCGCGCGCTCGGCATTTCTCACCGGGATGTTTATCGTCTTCGTACCGGCGCTGCTCGCCGCGCGCCACCGAAAACTGCCCAAGCCTCCGCAACTCGCCGGGATTGCCGTCGCGCTGGCCGGCCTGCGCCTGCTCGCCTCGCCGGTTTCTTTCGACGGAGCGTCGTTGGGCGACATCCTCACGCTTATTTGCGCCGTGTCTTACGCAGTGCATATCCTGCTGCTCAGCCGATTCTCCAACACCGGAGACGTGCGGGCGCTCACCCTCCTCCAGATCGCCATGGCCTTCCTGCTGAGCGCCGGCAGCTTCTGGTGGGCGGAGGAACCCGTTCTTCACTCCTCCACCCGGTTATGGGTGGCGGTGGGCGTGACGGGGATCCTGGCGACGGCGGTCGCGTTTCTGGTGCAAACCTGGGCGCAGCAGATCATCTCCCCCACGCGAACGGCGTTCATCTTCGCGCTGGAGCCGGTGTTTGCCTGGGTCACGTCGTTTCTGGTGATCGGCGAGCGCCTATCGGCGAACGGAATGTTCGGGGCGGCGCTGATCCTGGCGGGGATCTTCCTGGTGGAAACCACGTCTCTGTTCACGCCCGCCAGGCGGCCCAGGTTGCGCGGGCGCGAATGACACGCCGGCTTGTAGCGCAAATTCGCGATTCCAGTCATCATAGAAATGACTGGGTTGATCGCCATGGCCAGGATTTGGAAAGAGAATCGTTTGCTGCTGGTGGCGCTGCTGCTTTGCGCGCTTTCGGTGGGCATCGTCATCGGCACCCTCATTGACGGGAGTGTTCGGGCGATTCCCCGCGCGTTGGCTCCGGATGCCACCCCGTTGGTAATCCCGGACCCGGTGCAACTCTCCACGGCATTTTCGGAGTTGGCGCAGCGTCTGGAACCCGCCGTGGTGAACATCATCACCAGCAAGGGCGGGGGCAGCAAGAACGGAGAAGCGCGAGGCGCAGGGCGAGGTCCGCGGCAGGAAGGCGGGGACGACCTGATGCGGCGATTCTTTGACCCGCCTTTCGGCGGCGAGGAAAGCCCCTTCCGCGGCAACAACATCGGCTCCGGCGTGGTGGTGGATAAGAAGGGCTACATCCTCACCAACTGGCACGTGGTGGAAGACGCCGACGAAATTCTGGTTCGCATTCACGGAGACCGCAAACAACATCCGGCCAAACTGATTGGAAGCGACTGGGAGACGGACATTGCCGTCCTGAAGGTGGACGCCGGGCGGACCCTGGACGCCGCTCCCGTCGGAAACTCCGACAGCGTGCAAGTGGGCGATTGGGTGATCGCGATCGGGTCGCCTTTCGGGTTGGAGGCCACGGTCACAGCCGGTATCGTGAGCGCCAAGCAGCGCGAGTTGGCGGACGCGCAGGCATTCCAGCGCTTTCTGCAAACCGATGCCGCCATCAACCCCGGCAACAGTGGCGGTCCTCTGCTGAACATCCGCGGGGAGGTAATTGGCATCAACTCCGCCATCGCCAGCAACAGCGGCCGCTACCAGGGGGTTGGCTTCGCCCTTCCCATGAATACGGCGGTATCCGTTTATAACCAGATCATCCGCCAGGGAAGAGTGACGCGAGGCTCCATCGGAATCTCCCTGAACCGCGAGGACGATCCGGATGCGTTGCGCGCCTACGGCGTCTCCAGCGGCGTCATCGTCGCGGGGATCACGGCCGGCGGACCCGCGCAGCGGGCGGGGCTGAAGGTAGACGATGTGATCACGTCCATCGGCGGCAAGCCCGTCAAGAATGGCACCGAGTTGATTGAGCGCGTGGCCGGCCTCACCGTCGGGTCGGAAGTGCCGATAGAGCTACAAAGAAGCGGACGCAAGATGTCGGCGAAGGTGCTGATCGGCGACCGTTCGCAGATCCTGGCGGCCGGAGGGCGCGGCGGGCGAATCCCGGAGGAAGAGGAACCGGAAGCGCCGGCGGAACAGCCCTCCGGGGAAGTAAGCCTGGGCATCTCGGTGCAGAATGTGGATGCCGCCACTCTGAAGGAATGGAATTTCCCGGCCGCCTCCGGCGTGCTCATCTCGAAAGTGGAAAACGGTTCGTTCGCCGGGAACATCGGTCTGCGTTCCGGAGACGTCATTGTGTCGGCGGGCGGCCGCGAAATGAAGTCGATGGACGACGTGATGCGATTCCGCGAAGGTTTGAAATCCGGCGACGCGGTGGCATTCCGGGTCTTCCGGAAACTGGGTAATCCCCGGCCGGGCGTGACCTCCTGGTCTCCCTTCTTCGCGGCCGGAACGCTGCCGTAGTCCCGACGTACAGCGCCGTTCCAGCCATCTCCCGCTCTTCGGCAAGCTGGCGGATCGGGCATTTCGCGCCGACCCGGCGCTTGTTTCGTAGTAGCATGGTGCTTAGGTTTTTTTGAGGCGCCCGCTTCCAGGCTTGTGGGAACAACCACGACAATGCACTGGCCGGCGCTAGAATGAGACGGCAAGCCGCATTCGAACATACCCACAAATAAACCCAGGGGGCATTTTGGCTGTGAAACAACCACCCGTACCTGGCAGATTTCTGCACCACCTCTTTCGTTTTTTGTCCCGTGCATGCGTGCCCGCGATTGTTCTTGGCCTTCTCTTCGTGGGCGGATCGGGGATCGACTCCGCTTCGGCCGCAACCAAGAAACGAAGCGTTTCCGTCAAGAAATCGGCCTCTAAGACCGTTGCCCGGAAACGTGCGCCCGCGCGAAAGGCAACCACCCGCAAGAGGGCGTCGAGCGCGAAGCGGAGCACCACCGCCCGTCGCGCCCGCGCCGTGCGCAGACGTGCCCCCACACGCGCTGCCCGGTTCCGCGGCCAGCAATCGCCGAGTTCCGCTCGCCTCACGGAGATCCAGCAGGCCCTGCGGAGCGGAGGCTTCCTGGCCGGCGAACCGAACGGCAAATGGGACGATGCGAGCACAAGCGCGATGAAGCGCTTTCAGGAGGAGCACGACATTGCCCCCACCGGCAAGATCAACGCCCTCTCTCTGATCGCCCTTGGATTGGGTCCGAAGCGAGGCCCCGCGCCCGGAACGGCCTCCGTTCTGGAATCGCCCGCGTCGCCCGACCCGGCGGTTTCTCCCGAATCAAACGAGCGCAAATAGGTTCGTCCCGCGGTGAACGAGGGCGCGATGGCGCGCATCTCGCCCGGGCTCTCTTCGCACCCGGTAGCGTCGTTTATCCTGGAAGGAAATGGCGTTAGCGGACGATGAGATCTATGGCTGCATCGGCGAGGATGGCTTTACACGGCTGGTAGCGGCGTTCTATCGGCGGATTCCCGCGGACGATGTACTGGGCCCCATGTATCCGAACCAGGATTTCGCCGGCGCCGAAAAGCGGCTGCGGGATTTCCTGATTTTCCGGTTTGGCGGACCAACCACCTATCTCAAGGAACGTGGCCACCCCAGGATGCGCGAGAGGCACGCCCCCTTCCCGATTGACCGGATCGCGCGGGACCGCTGGGTGACGTTGATGGAGCAGGCGATGGAGGAAACCCAACTTCCGGAAGAAGCCGTGGCCACGCTGCGCCCGTTCTTCGATGGCGTCGCCACGTTCCTGATGAACCGCCGGAGCTAAGGCGCAAACCGCGCGCTACGCTAAGAGAGAACCCATGCCCGCGCCCGCATCCCGGCGAAAATCCGAAATCATGAGCCCCGCCGGAGCCTGGCCGCAGTTCCATGCCGCGGTGGAAGCCGGGGCCGATTCCGTATACTTCGGCCTGCGCCACTTCAGCGCCCGCGCCAAGGTCGGCTTTACGCTGTCGGAGATTCCGGAGCTGATGCGCGAGCTGCACGGGCGCGGCGTGCGGGGCTATGTCGCCTTCAATACGCTCGTATTTGAACATGAACTCGTCCAGGCCGCGGAAGCCATTGAGGCACTGGCGAAAGCCGGGGTGGATGCCCTGATCCTGCAGGATTACGCGGCCGTACAACTCGCGCGGCGCATCGCTCCGGGGCTCGAACTCCATGCCAGCACCCAGATGAGCATCACCAGCGCGGAGGGAGTCCGCCTGGCGCAGCGTTACGGCATCGGGCGGGTGACGCTGGCCCGGGAGCTTTCCCTGGACGAAATCCGCCGAATCCGGCGGGAGACCGATTGCGATCTCGAAGTGTTCGTACACGGCGCGCTTTGCGTGGCGTATTCCGGCCAGTGCTTCAGCTCCGAGGCTTGGGGCGGCCGCAGCGCGAACCGGGGCCAGTGCGCACAGGCTTGCCGGCTGCCTTACGAACTGATCGTCGATGGCGCGCTTGCGCCGCTGGGCGACGCCCGCTATCTACTTTCTCCCGGCGACCTGTTTGCCTTGCGGCAGGTGCCGGAACTGATGGACGCCGGCATTGCCGCCCTCAAGATCGAGGGCAGGTACAAGGATGCGGACTATGTGGCGGCCGCCACCAGCGCATATCGCAAGGCGGTGGACGAAGCCTGGAACAACGCGCCGTCCACTTTGAGCGAAGGCGAAGTACGGGACCTGGAGCAGGTCTATTCGCGCGGGATGGGCCCCTATTTCCTTACCGGAACCAATCACCAGCAAGTCGTGCGCGGTCAGGCGCCGCGGCATCGAGGGGTGTATTGCGGCAGCGTGACCAAGTTGGCGGGAGATACCGTTTGGATTGCGCCCGACGAGGGCGGCCGGATTTCGCCCTTGAAGCCGGGCGATGGCGTGGTGTTCGACGCTTCCCGCTGGCGCAGCCCCGCCGAGCCCGAAGAGGGCGGAAGAATTTACGAAGCCGCCTCGCACCCGCGCGATGGCCTTGCGCTCCGCTTCGCCAACCGTGCGATCGACTTTTCCCGGATCCGTGTGGGGGACCGTCTGTGGCGCACGCACGATCCCGACCTCACGCGCCGGCTCAAGCGTTTTACGGAGGCGGCCGATCCGGTGGCGCGGCAACCGGTGGATGTGCACATTCGGGCACGGGAGGGAGAGCCCCTGGCGCTCACCTGGAGCCTTACCGAAAGGCCGGAGATCCGGGTGACAGTGACGTCCACGGATGCGCTGCCAAAGGCATCGCAGCGGCCGCTCTCCCAGGAAATCGCCCGTGCGCAAATCGAGCGCCTGGGCGGCTCCCCCTACCGTCTGAATCGCCTGGAGTTCGAATCGAGTGAATCTCCCTTTGCCCCCATCTCCCTGCTGAACGCATTGCGGCGCGAGGCCGTGGAGGCCCTGAGCGCGAGGCAGTGCCAGACGGAGCAACCAATCGCGGAGCCTGCGCTCGCGGTGGTGGCCGCCCTGCAATCGGCGGAGAACCGGCCGGGGGCGATCGTCCAAGGCTCGTCCGCGTCCGTGCCGGAGCAGTCCCGCCCTCAGCTGCATTTGCTCTTGCGCACTCCCGCGCAATTAGAGGCCGCGCTGGCGGTCAAGCCAGCCAGCATCACCCTGGACTATCTCGATCTGTATGGGCTGAAGCCCTCGGTAGATCGTGTTAAGGAGAGTGGAATATCGGTAAGAGTGGCGAGCCCGCGCGTTCTGAAACCGGGGGAGGACCGAATCCTCGATTTTCTGGATCGCCTGGAATGCGACTTGCTCGTTCGCTCTACCGGGATGCTGGAAACGCTGCGCGCGCGTGGACGAACCGGCCTCTATGGGGATTTCAGCTTGAACGTCGCCAACTCGATCGCCGCCACCGTCTATCTGGATATGGCGCTGGTGCGAATCAGCCCCACGCATGATCTGAACGCCGCCCAGATCGCGCAACTGGCAAGGGACGCGGGCCCGGAGCGACTGGAAGTGGTTGCTTACCAACACCTTCCAGTGTTCCATACGGAGCATTGCGTATTTTGCCGCTTCCTTTCGGAAGGCACTAGCTACAAAGACTGCGGGCGGCCCTGTGAAACCCACGTCGTCGCCCTGCGGGATGAGCGCGGCCGCGCGCACCCGCTGGTGGCGGACGTCGGTTGCCGCAACACCGTGTTCGGCGCGGAAGCGCAAACAGCGGAGATGCACCTCGAGCTGTGGCGTTCCGTGGGCTTGCGACACTTCCGCCTGGAGTTCGTTCACGAATCGGGGGAGCAAACGCGGTACGTAAGCGAGGCCTTTCGTGAAGCTCTGATGGGTGTGATCCCGTATGTTACCCTGGCGGAAAGGCTTCACGCGCTAGCGCCGGAGGGCATTACGGAAGGGAGCCTGTTCGTTCCGGAGGACTATCAGCAATTTCCCATTCTGCAATAGGGAACGGATATGCCGGACGCGGAAATTCGCAAGGTGGGGCTGTTCACGGTCCGTGAGGGCCGCGTGCTCCTCTGCCGGAAGCAGCAAGGCAAGCTCATCCTGCCCGGCGGCAAGCGGGAGCTCGGTGAAACATCCCTCGAAACGCTCCACCGCGAAATCGCGGAGGAGTTGGGCAGCGATGTGCGCCTGATGGAGCCTACCCCGCTCGGGACCTATTTCGACCGGACGGCGGCCGAGGCTCCGGAAACTTCGAAGACGATCGAGATTGAACTCTACGGCGGCTTGCTGCACGGTGTACCGCAACCGTCCAACGAGATCCACGCGCTGGTGTGGTTCGGAGACGAGGATCCCTGGCCGTCGCTGGCGCCTAGCCTCTCCGGGCAGATATTTCCCGACCTGATCCGGCGCGGCTTGCTCCGATGGAAGAGGCTCGGCCCGCTCTAGCAACGCCGGTTTCGCGCATCACGGCCCGTCAAGGGCGGAAACGCTATCCGGGCGCTTTCGATTCCGTCAGTTCCCGCTCTTGCGCTTGTTGCGTCGCTTCAAATAGATGATCAGGATGATGACGGCCGCCGCGCCCAGAATCAGGTTGCGCATGGTGCTGTCTTCCGCGCCCGCCGCTTCCTGTGCGTGGAGGAGCGGCGTGAACGCCATCATCAGGGTGAGAAGGAGCGTAAGCAGGAACGCACGAGTGCTTTTCAACATTTCTGAAATCTCCAAAAAGGGGAATCAGGTACAGCATACCCTTTCTTGCCCGCTTCCAAAACAACCAAACCGTCCGAAAATGTGAAATCGGGCCGCGAGGGGCCGAGTTCTATGCGATTTAGTACTACGGGCTGGGGAAATTGCACCCCGTGGAGGCGCGCCACCCCACATCGCGCTACCCTCTTAGGAGAGTATGAAAACAGCAATCATTGGTCTCCCGATGGTCGGGAAGACCTCTCTCTTCACCATCCTTACGGGCGTTCACGAATCGTCCCGGATGGGCGCGATGGAAGTGCGGGTGGGTGTCGCGAAGGTGCCCGACGCCCGCCTGGATGCACTGGCGGAGGTGTTCCACCCGGAAAAGCTCACCCACGCCACTATTGAGTTTCTGGACGTTCCCTCCATTTCCAAGGAATCCCTGCGGGAGCCGAGCTACCTCGCGAGTCTGCGCTTCGCTGACGCCTTTGCCCATGTCCTTCGCGTCTTTGAGAGCGACATCGTCCCCCACGAAAAGGGAACGGTGGACCCGATGCGGGATCTCGACGACGTGGAAGCCGAACTGATCCTGAGCGATCTGGTGCAGGTGGAAAAGCGGCTGGAACGGCTCGACAAGGATCGCAAGAAGATCAAGGATCCGAAGCTCGACAAAGAGTTCGAAGTGCTAACCCGCTTTAAGGCGGCCCTGGAGAACAACCAGCCTCTGCGCGAGGTGGAGGCGGACCCGGAAGAAGAGAAGCTTATCCGCGGCTTCATGTTCCTCTCCCAGAAGCCCATCCTCTACGTCCTGAACGTCGGGGAGGAAGACGCCCCCCGTCTTGCCGAGCTGGAGAAGGAGTACGCAGCGAAGATCCTGCCGGGCCGGAAGCAAGTGGGTGTGACGGCGGTGTGCGGAAAGGTGGAAGCGGAACTGACCGAGATGGAGCCGGAAGACGCGAAGGACTTCATGGAAACCTACGGCCTCACGGATAGCGGGCTGGAGCGCATGGTGAGCGCCAGCTACCGGCTTCTCGGCCGCATGAGCTTCCTCACCGCCGGCGAACCCGAGGTGCGCGCCTGGACGATCCCCGTCAACTGCAAAGCCGTCCACGCGGCGGGGGAAATCCACTCGGATTTGGAGAAGAAGTTCATCCGGGCCGAAGTGGCCAACTGGAAAGACCTGGTGGACCACGGTGGCTGGAGCGGCTTGCGGGGCACGGCGCTGATGCGTCTCGAAGGGAAGGAATACATCGTGCAGGATGGCGATGTGCTCATGATCCGTCACGGGTAAGCGGGAGGCCTGCTGGGGTAATGGCGACCGGGGAAGCAACCTCGCAATCCGCGCGGCGCGTGATCTTCCACGTGGACATGGATGCGTTCTTCGTCTCCGTGGAAGAGCTCTACGACCCCTCCCTGAAGGGGAAGCCCGTGGTGGTGGGCGGGAAAGCGCATGAGCGCGGCGTGGTGGCCGCGGCATCCTACGCGGCGCGGAAGTTCGGAGTGCGCTCCGCGATGCCGCTGCGAACGGCTTACGAAAAATGCCCGCACGCAATCTTCATGGACGGTCACCGGGACCGCTACGCCAAGTACTCCGCCATCGTGAAAGAGCTGCTGAGGGCATTCTCGCCCAAGGTGGAGATGGCATCGATCGACGAGGCCTACCTTGACCTGACGGGGACGCAACGGCTCTACGGCCCGCCCTTCGCCGCGGCCGATCTTCTGCACGGGCGGATGAAAGCGGAAACGGGCCTGAACTGCTCAATCGGGATCGGCACGTCCCGGCTCGTGGCAAAGGTCTGCTCCGGGATGGCCAAGCCGAACGGAATCTTCGAAGTGCTGCCGGGCATGGAGGCGGCGTGCCTCGCGCCATTGCCGGTGCGGCGAATTCCGGGCGTCGGCAAGGTGATGCAAGAGAAGCTGGAGGCGCTCGGAGTGACGCGAGTAGGCGGCCTTGCGGAACTGGATGAACAGGTGCTGGAACGGCGCTTCGGCAAGTGGGGCCTCGCGCTCGCCGGGAAAGCGCGGGGCCAGGATGCCGGGAGCTGGTTCGACAGCGAAGTGGGCGATGCGGACGACCAGAAGTCCCTCAGCCACGAGCACACTTTCGACGCGGACATCGCGGACCAGGAAGCGATTGAAGCCGTTTTGGCGCAACTCGCGCAAATGGTCGGCCGGCGGCTGCGGGAGCAGGACCTCTACGCGCGGACAGTGCAATTGAAGCTGCGCGATTCCGCCTTCCATACCATCACGAGAGCGGTAACGCTCAGCCACCGGACGCAGCTTGACACGGAACTGCTGCAAGCGGGCCGCGCCTTGTTTCGCGCGAACTGGAAACCGGGCCTGCGCATCCGGCTGATCGGTTTACAGACCTCCTCGCTCGACCATCGCGAGGGGCAACTGGCGCTGCTTGACGGCGAGAGCAACGAGCGCTGGAAGGCGGCGCTCCAGGCGGCCGACCGTCTGCGCGACCGCTTCGGAGACGACAGCGTTTCGCTGGCTTCCGCCATGAAAGGCAAGTTCCGGGAGCGCGTACACGAGGCGATGGAGGAGCGGAAGAACCTAAAGTCCTGAGGCAACGGCAGGCCACGGCACGCACGGAGCAGCCCGTGACGCCCGCTGGAACGCGCACGCCACGCACCGCGGCCCGCTCGGTGGAGCGGGCCGCCAGTTCCAAACAGGCCGAATCTCCGGATTGCCGCCGTTACGGCTTGGCGGGAGCCGCCGGCTTCGGCGCGGCGGCGGGCTTCGCGGCCGCGGCCGAACTATCGGCGTCGAAAGCGGAAATCACGCTCGCCGTAATGTCAATGCTGTTCGAAGCGTAGAGAATGCCCGACTGCGGCGTGCTCACGTCGATAATCAGCACGTAGCCATTCTCCTTGGCGAACTTGTCGATGACCGCCTGCATCCTTTCACTGATGCCGGCAAAGGTGCTCTGCTGCGCCTGATTGAACTCCAGTTGCGCGTCTTCGCCGGAGCGCTGCAAGTCCCGCTGCTTGTCGTCGATATCCTGACGGAGTTTGGCGAGGGCTTCCTGGCTCAGCGTATTCGCTCCGCGCTGCAACTGCTGCTGAAGCTGCTGGATCTCGGCCTGCTTATCCTGCAGTTGCTTCTGCTTGGGATTGAACCGCTCCTGCAATTCCTTTACCGCAGTCTGGCCATCCTTGGTGCTGATGATGGCCTGCTGGATGTTGATAATGCCCACTTTGGCAGGCGCCGTCTGTGCCTGCAGGGCGATGGTGAAACCCAACACCAGAAGGCTGCGAATCAAGATATTCTGCTTCACTTTTGCTACTCTCCCGCGCCGGTCCCACTCCGGAATCGGCCTGACAAAATTCAAACGACCGTCGAGAACTCAGAAGGTGCGGCTGACGGTAAAGCGGAACTGGCTGCGCCGTTCGAAGAACGGAATTCGCGAGGCTCCACCGCCATACCCGCTCACGTTTGTGAGCGTACGGATCGCCTCGGCATACGTTGCGTCGTTGGCGAACGAAGAGCGGTCAAACACAATCGGCGCTTGCGCCACTCCCTGCACGAGCGTCGGATTATACGCCCAGTATAAGCGAAACGGCGCATTTACCACGGGCATCATCACCTGGAGTTCCAAGCCGGTGGAGGTGCGGATCTTCTGGCTGTCCGCATAGACGAACGCTTCATTCTCAAATGCGGCCGCCGGATGCGCGGCGTTGAGGTAGTTCACGCGGTCCGGATTGAGGCGCAACTGGCTGGTGC
This sequence comes from Acidobacteriota bacterium, assembly GCA_014584705.1. Lineage (GTDB taxonomy): Bacteria > Acidobacteriota > Terriglobia > Bryobacterales > Bryobacteraceae > JACTMJ01. Next base: position 172,410 of record JACTMJ010000022.1, read on the forward strand.
GCGAAACCCGATTGATGCCCGCATCAAAGAAGGCGGCCAGGGTAACCGGACCGAAAATGGGGATCCGGTATTCGAAGTTCGCCACGCCCATGGTGTCGCCACCGGGGAACGAAATCTGGTAAATCGGAATGGTCTGCGTAACGGGCGTATAACCCACGGTGCCGTCGGAATACACCACTCTTTGCAGACGCTGAGATCCGTCCGCATTCAGCACCCGGATGGAGGTTTCGCTGGGGATGAACGCCACGGGCGATATTTCCCAGATGTTGAAACCGCGAACGTCCTGCTCGCCGCCCATGTAGAAGCGATTAAAGGGAGGCGCCGCCTGTCCGCCGTAGCCGGTGATCCAGGACCCCATACCCCGCATTCCGATTACGTGGCCTTCACGGAAGCCCTTGCGGAAGTACTTCGCTTCCACGGTGGGCAGAAACATTTTGACGCTGCCGCCGAGAGGTCCGCCGGCGAATGTTGTGCTGATGAAGAGGCTCCGGCCGGCCGTGGGCGTAATGGGGTGATTCACCGTGTTGTAACTGTATGAGGGCACAATCCGGCTGGTGACGATGCCATCCAACTGGTTTGCCTGTCCGGCGAAGCTCAAGAAGTTGATGGTTTCGAATTGGATTCTGGCACCGTCGCTTTGCGGCTTGATGTTGGAATTATCGTAGCCGTAGCTGAGACCGACGCGCGCGAAGGAGCGCTTCAACTGCGTGGAGCCGAAGAAGCTGAATCCATACCCGTTCTGGCTGTAGTTCAAGCGATTTTCCGAGCCCAGCGAATTATACAGGTCCGTGTAATTCCGCCCGGAGAACAACGACACTTCGCGGCCCTGGTCAAAATTGAAGCGGCGCGTATAGATCGTGAACCCGGCCTGAATGGGCTTATCGAGGAAGTAAGGCTCCGTGAAACCAAAGACGACATCCTGAATGCGGTCTCCCAATTGGGAACTGATGCTGAGCGTTTCGCCGAGACCGAGGAAGTTGTTTGTGGAATAGTTCATTCCCACAAAGCTCCCCGCGATTCCGGAGACGCCCCCGGTGAGGCCCACTGTATTCCGTCCGCGCTCCTTCACCGAGAGGGTGAGGTCCACCGTATTCGTGCGGTTATCGCGCTTGATATCGGTGGCTTCATCCTTCTTCAATTGGTCAAAGTATCCGAGCTGGTTGAGGCGGAGGATGCTCACTTCCCACAGGCGGGTGTTGAACATGTCGCCTTCATCCACCAGGAGCTCGCGGCGAATGACCTTATCGCGCGTGGTGGTGTTGCCGGAGAACTCGATGCGGCGGACGAAGAACTGCTTGCCTTCGTCCACACTCAGCGTGAGATTCATCTGGTCTGAATCCGGGACGGGATCAAACGACGGTTCGGGAACGAAGTCAATATAGCCATAGCCGCCATAGAGCTTGCGCAAATTGTCGAGACCTTCGCGCAACTTCTTGGTGGAGAAGATATCGCCCTTGTCCATCTGGAAGAGCGGCCGCATGAGGGCTTCGGGCGTGCGGAAGAGTTTCACGCCCTCGAACTTGATCTCATTCAGCTTGTACTGCGGCCCTTCCTCCACGGTGAGGCGCAGATCGGCGCGCTTACCCGGCTTGTTGGGGTAGAAGAGCGGGATGCGGAACTTGCCGCCGCCCACATCGCGCATCGTGACATCGGTATCGATGACGCGGGCACGAAAATAGCCGCGCTCCTGATAGAAGTTGGCCAGGCGCTGCTTGTCTTCCTCGAGCTTCACGGAGTCAAAGGCTCTCGAAAAGAGATTCTCGAAGAAGATGGAGTACGGGATGCCGATCGGCTTGGAATTCGCCATCGAGCGCCGGACGGCGCGGGTGGAGAAGGACTTCACACCGTCGAAACTGATTTCGCCCACCTTCACCTTCGGCCCTTCGTCCACGATGAAGGTGATGACGACCGAGGCCGGAGGAATCTGGAAGACTTCCGGCTGAATGCGGGCATACTGGCGGCCGCGTTCCGCGAGGTATTCCAGCAGGACGACAACCGCGCGCTGCACCTTATTGGGGTCGTAATTCGCTTCGGTACTGAGGCCCACCCGGCGGTCCTTGAAGCGTTCCAGCACTTCGGACATGGTGATGGATTTCAGCCCCTCATACTTGATGCTGCGAACGATGCGCCGTTCGGTAACGACAAAACGGACGATCTTCCCGAACCGGCCATCTTCCACTTCGAGGCGGATGTCGTCAAAGCGCCCCGTGTTCCAGAGGAGCATGAAGTCCCGCCGGAGAGCCTGCTCGTCGTAGACATCATCCTTCTTGGAATAGATCAGTGCCCGCAGAGTGGCTTGCGGAATGCGCCGCGCTCCCCGGAAGTCGATCGCCTCGATGCGATTGTGGTCCGCCGTCTGCTGCTCCGCCTTTTCCGGAGTCTGTTCGCTGGGGGTTTCGAACGGGTTAGCGGAGGGGGGGGACTGAGGAACCGTCTCGAAGGGATTTTGCTGATTCTGTGGAGTTTGTTGGGGCTGCTGGGCGACCAGGGCTACCGAAGCCACCAGCGAGCACAGCACCATCCCGAACAAGCCCAGCGGCTTGAAAAACACCATGAAGGCCGAGCTTCCTTTCCCGAATAACGAACCCTGAGACGGTAACCGCGAAACCCCGGTTACGTGTTGTCGCGTGGAATCCGCGTAGAATCGCAATTCTCTATTCTAACTGACGATGGTCACTGGCGCGAATGGGAAATGGACGTAACGGTGCGTTCGGCGAATCCGGATTGCCGCCGACGCAAACCCGAGCCCCGATGCGCGCGATACCCGAGCCCGGCATCCCTGGCCCTGAACCTGCTAAACTCCGTCGGTGTGCGGTTCGCACCAACGCCGCCCGAAACCGCGCACCGCTCCGCAATCGACCATACCATTGACAAGAGTACCGCGTGACCCTCGGCTCTCTCGGCCCGGGTGTATCACCCCGCGAATTCATGCCGAGGAATTTCCAGATCCTGGATGGCCGCCGACCCGGTCTCGAGAATATTGTGAATGATGCCGCGGCGGCGCTGGCATCGCAAACGATTGCGATCGGAAGACCGGGCGTTTGGCTGATTCCGCCACCTCGCTGCTCTCGCGGGTGTGGGGGGCTTGGCGATCTCTGGCCTCCCGGCGTTGCTGGTGGCGGAAGAGTTTGGATTCGAGGCGGTCGAGGGCGGCTTCGTGTTCCTGGCGGAGGCGGGCGGTGCGGTGGTGGAAGCGGGTGGAT
>JACTMJ010000007.1 GCA_014584705.1 Acidobacteriota bacterium
CGCCGCCAGCCCATGGCCAGCGCAACCCCCACCAGCAATCCAGCCTCGCGCCAGCGAGTCCGCGGAGCACCCGCCCCGTTTGGCGGTGCGACTTCCCGGCGGCCACGCCCGCCGCGCATCGAATGGCACCCGTTAGCCCGACCGCTTCATCCAAGCCCAACCCCCGCCCCGCAAGACGGCCCAGGCCCTCGCGCGGTATCGTTCGAACGCGGAAACCAACCCCCTTCCACTCGGACTGTCCGCCAGGAATCGCGGAAAACCACACTGTCCTGGAAGTTCGATCACGAAACCTCAAAGAATTTCCTCGTTCGCTAACTCCCGCCGCCCGAAGCACTTCGCCGCCCGAGTCTCGCCGCGCCACGGCAGGACAGTTCGATCCGGGCAACGCAAAACCGATAATCAAACGTGCGGAAGAACTGCATTCTCCGGTGGGCCAGGCATCCCACCGCGAGAGCGGGACTCTCCCCCTGTTCTTTGACATCTGAAACATTCACTTCGCACGCAGGGTAACGCTGCCCCAAGAAGCTCCAATTTGTCGGGGTCCATCCGGACAATCCCGACAACGTGCGGCCGCCGGGAGCCACCATAAGCGGCGTGTCACCAGCGGGTTACGAAGAATTGCCGCACCCCGCATGAGGTATGCAAATTTGCATCCCCCATACACGAAGGCTGCAATCGGTTGTCAACCTTTTGGAGCGGATACTGCCTTCCGCGAGGTCGTGGCAACGGCACACGACAACTCAGAGTGAAAGGGGCCCGCGTTTCGTTTCCTGAACGGCCCTAGCGCATGGGCGGAAGGCTGGAGAGTCCGCGCACCGGCCCAATGGGGCCAGTGTGGCAATTCAGCCGGGCTGACGCGATCTCGCTGGCGCTCGATTCTTGGTTCTAACGCGATGCACGAGAATGCATCAAATTATCCAAGCGGCACGCAAGCGCGGACTGCCCCGATTCATCCACACGTTCCGGCGCGCGTATCTTTTTCGCACAACGGCTGGAACGGTGTGCATTGCTTCCCGTACCTATTCTGACGGCGTACCAATCGGCCCACCCTGGAAATGTTCACGGATTCTTTCCTGTCTTGAATTCCGAATGTTTGCCAATCTTCGCAATCCGAAAGAAGAGATTGCGGCATACTGAAGGGACGATGGACCAAACGGACACATCGCCGGAAACCTCCGAGATCTATTTCGGTCGGCTTGCGGAGATGACGCCCGTGGAGCGTCTCGCGGTTGGCGCCGCCCTATGGCGTGCGGGGAATTCCATCCAGCGTTCCGCGATGCGCCGCATCCACCCTGGAGCGGACGATGCGGAGATTGCCTTCCGGATTGCCGTCACCCGGTTTGGTCCCGAACTCGCGCGAAAGGCGTACAGAAGAACGTGACATCCCTCGGAGAGGCGTTCGCGCCGATACGCGCGGCGCTCGCATCGGCTGGCGTGCGTTTTGCGGTGGGCGGTTCCTGGGCAAGCACGGCGTTTGGCGAGCCCCGTTTCACGAATAACGTCGACATTCTGGCGGATTTCACGGCGGAGAGCGCCAGGAAGTTTCTCCGCGGCCTGCCTGATACCTTCTATGCGGATCTGGATGAGGCCCTGCGTTCCATCCGCTCCGGCCGGCCATTGAATGTGATCTGCATGCCCTTGGCATTCTGTTTCGATTTTTTCTCCGTCAGCGTGTCCCCCCTGGGCAGTCAGGAACTGAGTCGGGCTCTCTTTCTGGTCGAAACCAAACTCTCCGCGAGCCCCACTCCGTTCGTAACACCGGAGGACATTCTGCTGGCCAAGCTGCACTGGCACCGGGGGAGGTGAGGTCTCCGAGGTGCAGTGGCGCGACATCCGTGGGATCGTTCGTGCGTGTTCCATAAGCCTTGACCGGGATTATCTGTTGCGGAGCGCCGCGCTGCTCGGGGTCAGCCCTCTGTTGACGAAGGCCCTGGGAGAGGCGTGAGTCTCCCGGATGCTACGTTAGATTACGGTGAACGCAATCAGGAAATCGCGGGCGGGGACAAGAGGAGCTTCCGGCTCCGCGAATCGGCCGGAAGGGGAGCAGCCGCTGGCGCATCTGGCGGCATTCGTGATTTGCTCGGTATCCATCGCGGTGCTTTATGCGCCCGCGATGCGCTTCGACCTTATCGGCTTCGACGATGCGGCATACGTGCTGCAGCACGATTGGGTGCGGGCGGGGATCACCTGGCACGGGATCGTGACGGCGTTTACCACCGACGGCGGCATCTATTGGCACCCGCTCACTTGGCTCTCCCACATGGTGGACGCCGCGATTTTCGGGCAGGATGCCGGCGCGCGGCATTTGCAGAATATCGCCTGGCATGTTGGGTCCGCGCTGCTGCTCTTCAGCCTTGCACGCCGCTTTCAGGCTCCGGTCTGGTGGGCGCTGGCGGGAACACTCTTCTGGGCGTTGCATCCGCTGCGCGTGGAAAGCGTGGCCTGGGTGGCCGGGCGCAAGGACGTGCTGAGCGGCTTCTTCTTCCTGATGTGCCTGTGGCTCTATACGAACTATGCCGCCGCGCCGAACGCCCGCCGCTACGCAGCCATGTTGGGCGCGGCCGCTCTCGGGTATCTCTCCAAGCCGAGCATAGTGACACTGCCGTTCGTGCTGCTGCTTTTCGATTGGTGGCCGCTTGAACGCCGCTGGCGCTGGAAACTGCTGCTCGAGAAGGTCCCTCTATTTGCCTTTTCGATCGCGGTTTCCTGCGCCACCTACCTCTCCCAGAAGCAGGCCGGCGCGCTCGCGATGACGCGCGATGCGGGCCTCGCGGAACGGGTGCAAAACGCGCTTGCCGCGTACGGCTGGTATCTCGAAAAGACGCTTTGGCCCACGAATCTTGCAGTGATTTACCCCTACCCCACAGTGATCTCCGCCGCGGTGTGGGCGGGGTGCGGATTGCTGCTGATCGCGATCAGCGCGGTAGCGCTGTGGCATCGACGGAGTGATCCCGCCCTGCTCTGCGGATGGCTCGCATTCCTGGGGATGCTGGTGCCAACGATTGGCCTCATTCAGGCAGGCCCGCAGCCCTACGCGGACCGCTTCACGTACATGGCTTCCCTGCCCCTTACCGTAGCTCTGGCCGCTGGCGTGGCCGCGCTTGCGAATCGGGCGCCGGCGGCATGGAGACCCAGGGCGGTGCGGCTGCTGGCCAGCCTCGCCATCGGTGCGATTCTGATGCTGGCGGTACGCACGCACGAGCAGGTTCTCACATGGCGCAGCGGGGAAGCCGCGTTTGCGCACGCGTACACGGCGGTGGAGGGGAATACGATTGCCGCGATGAACTTGACTGCACTGCGGATCGGTAAGGGAGCCTATGCGTCCGCGCTTCGGCCGGCGGAGATGGCCGCGCTTGCGGAGCCGGAATCTGCCGTCCATCAATACAATCTGGGCGCGGCACTGGCCGGGCTGAAACGTTGGGAAGAAAGCGAACGCGCGCTGCTACGCTCGACCGAACTCGACCCCGAGCGAGCGGAAGGCTGGAGCCTGCTCGGACGGGTCCAACGGGAAGAAGGCAAGAAAGTGGAGGCCATCCGGAGCTACCGCGAAGCGGTGCGGGCGGGCTTGAGCCCGGTGGAAGAATCTCGCGTCCGCACGCAGTTGGGGCTGCTGTTGCTCGGCGTTGGGCAAGAGGCTGAGGTCGAGCGCGAGTTTCGCGCGGCGGTGGAGAAGAACCCGGCGAACGAATCCGCACTGCTCAACCTCGTGGTGTTTCTGAGCGGCAAGAACCGATTGGAAGAGGCGTTGCCGCTCGCCCGGCTCGCGCTCCAGCGGTTCCCGGAAAACCGGCAGGCGCGCGGGCTGGCTGCTTCGCTCGAAGCGCGGGCCGCGGGGAGCGGCGCAGGAAAACCTTAGACCCTGGAAACAGGCCCCGAACTCTCGCGCTTGCATCTTCCCTGCATATCACGGAAACTGGCATTTCCCGGTGGACGTTCGGTGGAGTGAGGGTCTGCGATGAAACGGCGCTTCCAGTTCCTGGCACTGCTTCTGCCCTTCTGTGCTCCCCTTCTGCTTTCCGCGAAGGATCCGGCCTGGCTGAAGCTGCGCAGCGAGCACTTCGAGATTTACAGCGCCGAGAACGAAAAGCAATCGAGAGGCGTCCTCGAGCATTTGGAGCGGGTGCGCAAGGCGTACGAATTGCTCACCAACGCGAAGATGCCCGCCGGGGAGCGCGCGCGTGTGGTGCTGTTCCGGAACGAGAAAGAGTACCGGGAGTATGCGCCAGACTCGCTTTCAAGCGCCCACTACCTCGGTGAGCGGGACCGGGATTACATCGTGCTCGCGGACTTGGATTCGCGCACCCAGACCGTCCTCAATCACGAGTATTTTCACCTCTTCTCGCACCATGCTCAATTCCGGCTTCCGGTCTGGCTGGAGGAGGGGCTGGCCGATCTGTACTCTACGCTCAAGATCACGGATAAGGACGTGACATACGGGTATCCGCTGGCGGGGCATCTGGGTTATTTGAGTTCAACGTTCGGCAAACCGCTACCGCTTAGCGCCATCTTCGCGATCACCCGCGAGAACCGGCATGAGGGTGATCGCAACACCGTAGGCCGCCTCTACGCGCAAGGCTGGGCTCTGGCGCACATGACGTTCCAAGGTAAGGAGATGGCCGACCGGTCAGGCGAGTTCTTTCGGAAGGTGCGGGATGGCTCCACCGACGCCGCGACGGCTTACCAAATGGTTTACGGCCTGGATACTCGGCAGCTTGACCAACTGCTTGCGGCCTACATCCGGAAAGAATACTTCAGTTACGGAGGGGTGCGAACCGGGGGCTTGAACTTCACCGCTCCGACGGAGCGGGTGCCACTCGAGGATTGGGAAGCTCCGCTTCTGCTGGCCGATATTCTCGCCATCAACAGGAAGGAAGACGCGGCAAAGCTGCGGTATGACGAGCTTGCCGCGAAGTTTCCCGGTATCCCGGAGATCGACGAGTCTCGCGGCTACGCGGACTGGATAGGGGGAAACCGGGAAAGGGCAACGCTGCACTTCCGTGCCGCGGTAGAGAAGAAGAGCCGGAACCCGATGGCCTATTTCCGGCTGGCCGAGCTCGCCTGTGACTACTCCGTGATGAACGCGGATTGCACGGCGTGGATCAACGAGGCGCTTCGATTGGACCCGGGCAATCGGGAAGCCCGCAACTGGGCGGTGGGATACATGCTCAACACCGGCCAATACGACGCGGCCATCGCAACTGTTCTGCGCGGGGGAAACGTGAGCGCGGCCGACGCGCCCGATATCTTTCACAAGCTGGGCTATGCGCACTATCAATTGCGCCAGTTCAAGGAAGCGCATACTGCCTTAAAGCGAGGACTGGAATTCGCGAAGAAGCCCGAGGACATTGCGAAGCTGAACGAGATGGAGCGCCACGTCGCGGCGGCGGAACGCGGTGAAGCGGCAACAGCAACTGGTAACGTTGCGGAGACACGGTTCTGGCAAGGCGCTTCCGGGGACCGTATTAAATCCGATGCGGATCAGGCAATGGAGAGCTTTCTCGAACTGGACAGCGCGACAATGACCGCTGCCACGCTGGAGGCGATGGATTGCAGCGGCACGCAACCTGTCGCGGTGGTGAAGGCCAAAGGCGCCTTGCTGCGGCTGGCGATTGACCGTTCCGGCGCGGTCGTGGTGATTCGCGGCGGCGCGGTGATCGTCGATCACGAGTTCTCCTGCGGGAAGCAGGCATCCAGCCCGATTCTGGCTGGCTACCTCCGCGACGGCGCCCCGGCGGGAAGCGACGGGCTGCTGCGGATTCTGAGCTTTCGTTAGCGGCGCGCCGGCGATGCCAACACGGGTTAAGCCAGGAGAGATACAAAGGCTCGCGGCGACAAAATTCGGGTCCTTCGATGCCGGCGCAAAACCAATAGACCGTCGTGATCACCGCTTACCAGATAGTCCGCGGAACCGGCCTCGGCAATGGCAAGGATGAAATTGTCATCGGGGTCATTCGACCTGAGTACTTCGGGAAGGCGGCCCACGTCTACCGCTCGGCTGAAGAGTCGATTGATCAATCTGCCGGCGTGGTGAGGGCGCACTCTGGCGGCGATTGCGGGCTTGCGCAATGTCCTCCGAAGCTCGTCCATCTGTCGCTCACAGGTAAGCAAGGAAAACCGATTCTCGCTCCAAGCTTGATAAATGATCGCTGGAGGACCTTCGGCCGAGAGAAGCGAGGATATCAAAATGTTGGTATCCAGAACGACTCGCATCCTGAATCACTTCACGAAGCGCCGCTTCGAATGGCGAGCGGATTCCATCCGCGCCTCCCGCCGCACTTCGCGGACAGCTTGATCAATCTCACTTTGCAGTTGCACCTGGTTCGTGGACGCATTCCGGCTCTTGATGTCCGCCACCGTGCGGTGAAAAAGGTGGTCTTCCACCGCCTGAACAATGAATTTGGAGAGATCGCCCTTTCGCATTCCCCGCGCACCGAGGTAGTTGCGCAATGCAAGGTCGGTCTCCCTCGAAACCTTCACACTCCATCGAACGGAATCTTCCATAGGCGTTTATGCGCTTATGCGCTTATGTGCTTAGGATAGCAATTCGTTCACCGATGCAAAAAGGCCGCACCCTTTCGGAATGCGGCCTTCTTTCAATCTGGCTGCGGAACGTGGTGTGTGTCGCCAACGGCCCGGATTAGTAGCGGTACTCTTCCGGCTTGTACGGGCCCTCTTTCGGCACGCCGAGGTAGTCGGCCTGTTTGTCGGTAAGCGTGGTGAGCTTGACGCCGATCTTTTCGAGGTGGAGCCGCGCTACTTCTTCGTCAAGGTGCTTCGGCAGCTTGTAGACGCCCACTTCGTACTCGTCCTTCTTCTTCCAGAGATCGATCTGTGCCAGGGTCTGGTTGGAGAACGAGTTCGACATCACGAAGCTGGGGTGCCCGGTGGCGCAGCCGAGGTTCACGAGGCGGCCTTCCGCCAGCATGTAGATGGAGTGGCCGTCCGGGAAGGTGTACATGTCGTACTGCGGCTTGATGGTGGTGCGCGTCACGCCCTTCTCCGCATTCAGGCGATCCACCTGAATCTCGTTGTCGAAGTGCCCGATGTTGCAGACGATTGCCTGGTCCTTCATCTTCTTCATGTGCTCGAGCGTGATCACTTCGCAGTTGCCGGTGCAGGTGACGTAGATGTCGCCGCGGCCGAGCGTGTCTTCGACGGTGGTGACCTCGTAGCCCGCCATCGCGGCCTGCAAGGCGTTGATCGGGTCAATCTCGGTGACAATCACGCGGCAGCCGAAGCCGGCCAGGCTCTGCGCGGACCCCTTGCCGACATCACCAAAGCCGCAGACGACGGCCACTTTGCCCGCCATCATCACATCCGTGGCGCGCTTGATGCCGTCGGCCAGGCTCTCCCGGCAGCCGTAAAGGTTATCGAACTTGCTCTTCGTAACGGAATCGTTCACGTTGATGGCGGGCACCAGCAGCTTGCCTTCTTTCTGCATCTTGTAGAGACGGTGGACACCGGTGGTGGTCTCTTCGGAGACGCCGCGCCATTCCTTCACCAGGTCGTGCCAGCGCGTGGGGTTCTCGGCGTACACCTTCTTGAGCAGGTTCTTAATCACGTCTTCTTCGTGGCTCTCGGAGGGCGAATTCACCCAGTTCGAGCCCTCTTCGAGTTCATAGCCCTTGTGGATCAACAGCGTGACATCGCCGCCGTCGTCGACTACCAGTTCCGGCCCCTTTCCACCGGGGTGCGACACGGCCTGATACGTACACCACCAGTACTCTTCCAGGGTCTCGCCCTTCCAGGCGAACACCGGCACGCCCGCGGCGGCGATGGCGGCGGCGGCATGATCCTGCGTGGAGAAGATGTTGCAGCTCGCCCAGCGCACGTCCGCGCCGAGATCCACCAGCGTCTCAATGAGCACGGCGGTCTGGATGGTCATGTGCAACGACCCGGTAATGCGGACACCGGCGAGCGGCTTCTCCGCGGCATACTTTCGCCGAATGGACATCAGCCCAGGCATTTCATGTTCGGCAATGCCGATCTCTTTCCGGCCCCATTCCGCCAGATTGAGGTCCGCTACCTTGTATTCCGTCGCAACCGGGTTCACAACCGTGCTCATGCGATGACGTTCTCCTTGGACGATTTCTACCCGCTCTTGCTCGAATCAAAGAATCGGGATATGTTGATATCTTACTGTTCTATCCGCGATGCCGTCAATCCTCAAATCCATGCGCGTTCTGGCGGATTCATTCCGGTTGCGGATACTTTTTCTGCTGGAACGGGAAGAACTCTCCGTCGCGGAGATTCAGGAGATTCTGGCCACGGGACAGAGCCGTATCTCCACCCATCTTTCTCAACTGAAGCAGGCGGAACTGGTGGAGGATCGCCGATCCGGGAAAAACATCCTCTACCGGCTGGTGCGGACGCTGCCACCGGAGATCCGCGCCGTGCTCGAAGCCAGCCGCGCGGAGATTCCGGAAGCGGAGGACGATGCCCGGGCGCTGGCGCTGGCCTTGCGGAAGCGGGCGGACCGCATGCGAAGCTATTTCGACGAACTGGCGGGCCGCTTCGGGAAGCAATACGTCCCGGGGCGTTCCTGGCGCGGTCTCGCGGAAGCCTTGCTCCTGCTGATGCCGCCCCTCGATATCGCCGATCTCGGCGCGGGGGAAGGCGCATTCAGCCAATTGCTGGCCCGCCGGGCGCGCAGGGTGATCGCGGTAGACAATTCGCCGCGAATGATCGAGGTAGCCCGGGACCTCGCCCTGCGGAGCGGACTCGCGAACATTGAATTCCGCGTGGGCGATCTTGAGACTCCGCCGATTCCCGACGCTTCGGTGGATCTCGCGTTTTTCAGCCAGTCCCTTCACCACGCACTCCACCCGAGGCGCGCCGTAGACGCCGCTTGGCGCATCCTCCGCCCCGGTGGCCGCATCGCCGTTCTGGACCTGAAGAGACACAGCTTCGAGGAAGCCCGCGAGTTGTACGCAGACCATTGGCTGGGCTTCGCGGAAGCGGAACTCGAAGCGTTTCTGGCAGCGGCCGGATTCCGCGACGTCCAGGTAAGCACGGTGCATCGCGAGAGCGAGCACCCCCATTTCGAAACGGTGCTCGCTCTCGGAGAGAAGTAGGGCGGAGGGGCTCAGCCTTGCGGTCTCGCGCGCGGTGCCCGGCCGGCGCGCCTCACCAGATCACCTTCAATCCCAACTGGATCGCTCTGCCCGGTCCGGCTCCAAGGATCTGGCCGAAATCGGACCCGGAAGTCATGTAATTCTCCGGTGCGTTGAAATTGACCTGATTGAAGGCGTTGGACAGTTCCGCGCGGAATTGAATCCTCGCCGTCTCGGTCACCGCGAAGTCCTTCATGATGGCGAAATCCGAGGAACTGTAGCCCGGCCCGGAAAGGATATTGCGCCCGCCCGTTCCGTATTGGCCTTCGTTCGGGGTCCCGAACACGTCGGTATTGAAGAACCTCTCAATCATCTGCTGCCTGGATGAGTGGCTGAGCGCCGGACTGGAAAAAATATCCGGGTGCTGCTGCCCGCCGCCGCAAATATCGCCGCCCATCGCCACATCGTCCCCGATATAGAACGTCACCGGATATCCGCTGCGGATGCGGTGAATCCCGGACAGGTTCCATCCGCCGGCAATGCGCCGCAGCCAGCTTCCGCCGGATTGCACCGGCGTCCACAGCCACGACGACGCGAAGGTATGGCGTGCGTCGAAATCGGACCGGCCGCGCTCGGAGTCAAGGTCGTACGGGTTGGCCACACAGCCGCCCAGCGAATTCTCCGAATTGTGATCGATCGATTTCCCGATGGTATAAACGCCAAGCAGAGAGAAATTGCTTGAGAAGCGCTTTTCCACCTTAAACTGGCCGCTCTCGTAATGCTGATTGAACGCGCTGGACATCACGATGCTCTCGGAACCGTAAATTCCGGGCAGGAACGGCACGCGCTCGCCGATGTTGTCGAGGGTGGCTCCGGGCCTCCAGACCGCGACATTCCAGGGCCTGAATGCATGCAGTTTCTTCGTATCCTTTCCGACGTACGCCGCCTGAACGGAAATGTCCTTGCCGAACTGCCGTTCCAGGGTCAGGTTCCATTGCTGCGAATAGGGGGTTCGGGTAGTCAAGTCCGTCCAGTACAGATTGATCGGATACACCCATTGGAAATTCGCCGCATCGGGAATGACGGGCGGGAAGACCTTACCCCGCCCCGGGTCCGCCAGGAGGCCGTTGAATAGCGTCGTGCTGCCGGCGAACGGCGGATTTTCCTGCGCGATTGAATCCGTGTTCACCGTGTCGTAGAACAAGCCCCAGGCGCCGCGCACCGCGAATTTGCCATCGCCGCGGACATCCCAGGCGAAGCCCAGGCGGGGTGCGAAATTGTTCTTGTCCGTTGGCACCAGGCCGCGCGGAAGATCGCCGACAAACAGCATGTTCGGGGGCGCATTCGGAACCACCCTGGATTGGACGCCGGGCGTCAGATCGAGCGTGTTTACGCGGTCATGCTTATCCACCCAGGGTTTCGGCAGCTCATAACGAAGCCCAAAATTGAGCGTCAAGCGGCGGTTCACTTTCCAATCGTCCTGCGCATAACCCACGGTGTAACTCGTGAGGCCGTCGTTCAGGCGCTGGCCGAAGGCGATGCTCAGATTGCGGTACGCGCCCGTCATGAAATCCGCCATCGGGTCTCCCGTCCTGGTTCCGTTAAAACTGAAGGACGGTTTCGGATACCAGGTCTGGAAGAAGGCCAGATCCAGATACTGAAAACCGAACTTCATGGTGTGGCGGCCCTTGATCCACGTCAGCCCTGCATTCGTGTCGTAGTTATTGCTGACGAACTTCTGCGCGGTGGAGTGGGTGAGGCTCCAGCGGCCGGAGACGCTGAACACCGTCGCTCCGTTTGGGACGTAATCCGGCATCCCCGCCACGCCGAGAGCTTCATTCTTGAGGGTCTCGGAGACGGTCACGGGATCAAAGCCCCTGGTATAGCCGAGGGTCACCTGGCTCAGCAGGTTCGGGCTGATTACGTAGGTCCAGTTCAAGCCCGCGTTCTGCTGCCGAGTGCTCCCCACCGTGCTGATCCACTTGGGATAGATGTTCGGGCTCTCCCTCGAACTCTGGTTCAGGTAGTAGTGCCCGAACACGGAGTGCTTGGAGTTGACCGTCCAATCCGTGCGGATCATTCCCAGGTTGGCGTCGCGAGGGTTCGGCGACACTCCGAAGAAGCGGCCGCCGGCCCCGGGCGCCGGCAGATACTGCAACAGTTTCAGCGCCGCTGGATCGAGCAGACTCTTTGGAATCATGTTCCCCGCGAAGGGCGTTCCGTCAAAGGGATTCACCAGGGGTTCGGAGACCGCGGAAAAATCTCCGGCCGCCTCCGCGGGCGACGGAGGCCGGGAGGAGGTCGTGGAGGCGGCGCGCCGGTCGCGGATTCCTTCGTAAGTTCCAAAGACAAACAGCTTGTTCCGGATGATCGGCCCGCCGGCGGAGACGCCGAACTGGTTCTGGTGCATCTTCGGCTTGGACGGCTGAAAGAAGCTTCGAGCGTTCAGCGCGCTGTTTCGATGGAACTCCCACATAGCCCCATGAAACTCGTTCGTGCCGGATTTCATGACAACGCTGACCATGGCTCCAGCATTGCGCCCGCTTTCCGCGGAGTAGTTTGACGTCTGAATTCGAAATTCCTGCACGGCATCCGGAGGAGGCGGATTCAGCCCGGTGTTGCGCGAGGGGTTGTTGAAGTAGGTTCCGTTCAGCGTTTCATAGCTTTGGTTGTTGCGCCCGCCATTGACCGAAATCGAAGGGCCGCCACGCTGGCTTTGAGAGTCGCTGTTCGAGCCCGCCGAGACCGACGTCACGCCGGGCACGAGGGCGGCCAGGGAAATCACGTTCCTGTTCAACAGCGGGAGATCCACGACCCTGCGATCGTCGATGACAGTAGCCAGCGACGAAGAACGCGTGTCGACCACCGCCGCGGTCGCGGTCACCTGCACCTCTTCGGTGACCGCTCCGATCTCCATCGGCACGTCCGCGCGCACATTTTCATCCACGCGAAGGACAATGCCCGTGGCGCGGTAACGGCGGAAGCTAGCGAGGCCCGCTTCGAGGGCATAGGAACCGGGCGTCAGCCCGAGGAACTGATAAAAGCCGTGCTCGTTCGAAACCGCGCTTCGAATCGCGCCGGTCTGCTCATTGGTGAGTTTCAGTTCCGCACCCGGCAGCACCGCCTGCGTGGAATCCTTCACATACCCACTGATCGTGCCCTTGATTTGCGCGCCGGCCTCGGTGCATCCGATCAGGAGATAGAACAGTCCAACCATCCAAAACTTCGTCGAGCCAAATCTGGACATAAATGTCCTCCATTGGAGCGGAATTGTATGCTTCCTCCCGAGCGAAAGCAAGGGGTGGCGTCTGTGGTTCTCCAGTAGGAACGCGCACGCGGGAGCATGGGCATCGCGGAGAGCGCTGCTCCGAGGAAGAGCGATGGGCCGATGCGCTTCGCTCGAAGCGCCAAAGCAGATCACCGCATCCGCCGCGGCATCGGCTCTTCGGCAAGAACGGGAACCGGAAATTTTGGGCCTCCTGGCCGCCTCCACGGATGGAATCCTCGAAGAAGCGTTGGCGCAAATCCTATCTTTTTCGATAGCTTCGCTCGGTTTTCGGCAACGACAAATCCAGTTTCAAATGTTTGGCTCGAATCTATTCCTCTTAATTGTCAACGGCATAGCCGATGTGTTTTCCATCTTTTCCAGACGTACGACCATTCGCCCCGATGGTTCTATAGCTCTCAAAATTCTCTGGTATCTCGCCGTATTTCACACGAGAGTACTACGATGAGATCACCCTAACAAGGAAACGGAGTTAAGCAGGAAGCGATTTTTCTCAATGCTGGTTGCGGGGGCATCTCTTTGTCTCGGACACGTCCTGGACGCCAGCGCAAGCAACATTCAAGTGGACTATACCGGCCAAATCGGAGCCGGAAACGTAAAGTTCAATCTCGCTGGCGATGGCACTGGCCAACGCAGCACAGACGCCGGCCTCTTCACTTTTCATGAGGACTGGAATACGTCGGGTCTGGACCCGCTGGGCACAAATTCGATCTACGCATTCTGTATTCAGTTGGAACAGACCGTTGGCGGAAACAACGTGCAATACACGATTGGCGATCTGAAGGATGGCCGCACGCCGGATCTCGATGGCCGCGGCACCCTCGGCGCGGATCGCGCGAAGCGGATCGATATGCTCTTCAACCTTGCCTTCACGAACGGCATCATTGATCCGGCGGCGGGCAGCACGGTTCTCCAGGCGGTGCAAATTGCCATTTGGGAAATTGCCTACGAGGCGGGGAACGCCACTCTCAATCTGGGGAACGGGACCATCGACTTCGTGAGTTCCGCGAACTCCGACGCCGCGATCAACTACATCAACAGCCAGGGCTGGCTGGGCACGATCAATTCCACGAACCTCGCCACCTATCAGCCCACGCTGTTCCTGTGGTCCATGAACAACAGAAGCAATCAGGACTTCGTGGTGCAAACCGTTCCGGGCGGAGATACCGGCGAGGTACCGGAGCCAGGCACGATGGCCCTTTCCGGCCTCGCGCTGGTGGGCCTGGCGCTGCTTCGCCGCCGCAAGGCCAGCGCCTGAATTCCGCGAGACGAACTCATCCTTTCGAACTCTGCCGGGGACTGGCTCAGCGCCATCCCCGGCTTTTTGATTTGGGAGAGATTCGAGGAACCGGCTTCGGTGCGCTACGGTTAGCCGAGCCAGCCGTGGAAGCGCAGCCAAGCCTCCAGCCGAAGCGGCCAACTGGAGAGAATCGGGTCAAACGGCGCCAGACCCACGCCGTGCCGCCCGTGTTCATAGATGTGCATCTCCGCGGGCACCTTGTGCTTCCGCAGTGCGAGGTAATAGCGGACGCTGTTCTCCACCGGCACGCCGGGGTCGTCCCCTGTATGGAAAATGAAAGTGGGCGGCGTCTGTGCCGTCACCTGCGTTTCATTGCTGAGATTCTCCACAAGGGCCGCATCCGGGTTCGGCCCCAGCAGATTGCGCTTGGAGCCGGCATGCGTAATGGCGTCGTCGAAGCTCACAACGGGATAGCAGAGCACCGCGAAATCCGGCCGGGAGCTTTCGCGCTCCACCGGATCGGCGGCGCCGGAGTTGCCCGCATCGAAATGGGTGGAGGCGGTTGACGCCAGATGCCCTCCCGCGGAAAAACCCCAGATGCCCACGCGGTTTTTCTCGAACCCTAACCCCGCGGCCATTGAGCGCGCCGTGCGCACCGCCCGCTGCGCATCCCGCAGCATCGCGGGATGGCGATAGCGCGGCGCAAGCCGGTATTTCAGGATGAAGGCAGTTACCCCCCGGGCATTCAGCCACTGGGCAATGTCCGTGCCTTCGTGCCCCATTGCCAGCCCCTGATAACCCCCTCCCGGAAACACCACCACCGCGGTCCGGGTACCGGAGCCCTCGGGCGCGGGGTAAACCGTGAGTTCGGGAATGTCTTTCTCCTCCGTCCCGACGGCTCCCGGCGCCGCGCCGGCATAGAGCGAGCGTGGTACGGGTTCGCGCGTCGAGCGGTTCTGCGCGGCGGCGACGGCCGTCAAGGAGGAGGCGGCTGCAAGAAAGGTGCGGCGAGGCAGGGTCATGAATCGGTCTCCGAATCGGCAATAGAAATTCCGGGAACTACCTAGCCTATCGCAAACACGGCCGGCCGGATGCGCCGAAATCCACACTTTCACTGGCTGGGGGTCGCGTGAGGATCCCGCTTACGGAACCGGCACGACCCGGAAGTTGAGCGCTTCCGCCTTGCTGCCGCGAAAAACGTCGAAGATGCCCGGAACAGGCTCTTTCTTCTTGTTCAGCAGCACGCGCATGGCGTACCAGGATTCCCGCAAGCCCACGCGCAACTCCGGCCCCGTCGATTCCACCGCCCAGTACGCGGGATGCCCGTACGCGCCCTTCTTCGCCCATCCCATGTCGTAGAACCCCAACGAATCCCAGACAAAGGATGTCGCCATATAGCGCTTCGGCTGGGTGATCACGATGTGGCCTGATGGGCTGTTCGGCCCCCCGGGAATCACTTTCAGATGCTTATCCACCATCGCCATCAGGTACATCTTTTCCGAGTCGAGGTCCTCGAGCTTCTCCACCACCACCCCGTTCTCTTTCGATTTGGAAGCAGCCCAGGTGATAATCGAAGCGATATTCGCCGAAGGTGCTGGCGACTCGTGCTTGCCCGGATGCAGCTTCCACGAGTTTTGCAGCCGCTCCCTCCACAGGTAGTTGCCTACGAACCCGTTGCAATCGAGACCTACGTGATCTTTGGCGTACGCCTGAACCCGGGCCATCGTGGTTCTACCCATCAGCACCGCGATCGAAAGAGAGATCTGGCAATCCTCCGGCGAACCCTTTCCCCAGAAGGGATTCACTACGTGGCGCAACAGCTTGTCGGTGGAATCGAAGCGCTCCTGGCTCCCGTTGACGTTCAGAGTAAGCGCGTAGTTCGGTTCCTTCTGTTTCTTCGCTCGAAAGTGATCCTTCAGGGCCTGCCACAGCTTGCCCTGTTCGTCGTCGGGTTTGCCGATCCGGTAAATCTCCACACGCACGTTGTTCTGCGTCTGGCCGTCGGCGTGGATGCTTAGATTGCGATACCGTTCCGCATATTCAACCGGGTTCATCAATGTGCCTTTCCGTGCCCAAAGGATCGGCTGGAAATCCGACACTGGTTCGAAATCGGATCTCTGAATCTATACGCGCGAATCCGGATTCCTCCGGCGCAACGAGCATTTGGCGTTTTCACGAAGGCATCATTCGGTTCGTTTGCCGCCGTCTCAGCCGCACGCCTCCGCCCGAGCGCATACAATGAGTCGAGACCCTGCCATGACGAACTATGAAATTCCGGGCCAGTTCTACCTGGGCCGCGAGTACGATCTTGCCTCGAAGACCGGCTCTGAACACCCGCTGCTGTACGATTCGAAGGACCTGCTGACGCACGCCGTGTGCGTGGGCATGACCGGCAGCGGAAAAACCGGGCTGTGCGTGGATTTGCTCGAAGAAGCGGCGATCGATGGAATTCCTTCTCTGGTGATCGACCCCAAGGGAGATCTCGTCAATCTTCTTCTTACCTTTCCGAACCTGAGCCCGGAGGAATTCCGCCCCTGGATCAACGAAGAGGAAGCGCAAACGAAAGGGCTCACGCCGGACGCCTTCGCGCAGCAGCAGGCGGAGCTATGGAAGGCGGGATTGGGCCGCTGGGGACAGGATGCCGCCCGGGTCCGCCGCCTTCGCGAATCCGCCGACTTCGTGGTGTATACGCCGGGCAGCACGGCGGGCGTTCCGGTCTCCGTCCTGCGCTCTTTTGACGCTCCGGGCGCCGCGCTTATGGAAGACCGTGAGGCCTTCTCCGAACAGATCAATTCCACGGTCACTTCCCTGCTCGGGCTACTCAAGATCGAGGCGGACCCCGTGCAAAGCCGGGAACACATCCTGCTCGCGAACCTGCTGAGCTTCGCCTGGCGCGACGGCCGCAACCTGGATCTCCCCACGCTGATCCTCCAGATTCAGAAACCGCCGATGCAACGTTTCGGCGTGATGGACGTGGACACGTTTTATCCCGAGAAGGAACGCTTCCAGCTCGCGATGGCTCTGAACAATCTGATCGCGTCTCCGGGTTTCGAACTGTGGATGGAGGGGGAGCCGCTTGAGGTTTCCCGCTTCCTCTATACGCCGCAAGGCAAGCCCCGCGTCGCCATCTTTTCCATCGCCCACCTGAGCGACACGGAGCGGATGTTCTTCGTCTCCATGCTGCTTAACCAGACGGTCTCCTGGATGCGGCGTCAATCCGGCACCACCAGCCTTCGGGCGCTGCTCTATATGGACGAGATCTTCGGCTACTTTCCGCCCGTCGCCAACCCGCCCAGCAAAGGGCCCCTGCTCACACTACTGAAGCAGGCGCGCGCCTTCGGATTGGGCGTGGTGCTCTCCACGCAGAACCCGGTGGACCTCGACTACAAGGGCCTCTCGAATTGCGGCACGTGGTTCCTGGGGCGGCTCCAGACGGAGAACGATAAGAAGCGCGTGATGGACGGGCTGCAGGGGGCTTCCCTTGCGGCAGGCGGCGCGTTTGACGCCGCGAAAATGAACGAGATTCTCTCCGCGGTGGGCAAGCGGGTGTTTCTGCTGCACAACGTGAACGACACAGCCCCGGCCGTGTTTGAAACGCGCTGGGCGCTGAGCTATCTGCGCGGCCCGATGACGCGCAACCAGATCGTCCGGCTCATGGAACCGTACAAGGCCGCGAGCGCTCCGGCGGCCGCGGCGTCCCCGGCCGGCGTCGCCCCAACTCCCCCGCCGCCCGTCCCCGCGGCATTCGCCCCGCCGCCCCAGGCCGGTTCCATCCAGCAGGCGGCGGCCTCGGCGCGGCCCGCGCTCGCCGCCGGCATCGACGATTACTTCCTTCCCGCGCAGCCCCAGGGCAATGCGCGCTACGTTCCCGTTCTGGTGGCGTTCGCGAAAGTGCATTACTCGAAGAGCAACCCTCCCGTGGAGGAAACGCGCGATATCGCCCTTGCCGCGCGCTTTGAGGACGGCCCCGTGCCCATCCACTGGGAGAACGCCGAAGCGCTTCGCATCGAAGCGAGCACGCTCTCCCGGAGTCCGGAAGAGGGCATTCCGTTCGCACCGCTGCCCTCGCCCGCCGGTGATGCGCGGAACTACCGCAATTGGGAAAAAGATTTTGTCCAGCATCTGTGCACTACGGCGAACCTCGCGCTGTTTCGGAGCAACCGGTTTAAGGCGGTTTCGAAGCCCGGCGAAACGGAACAGGAATTTCGTCTCCATGTGCGGCAGTTGGCGCGCGAACAACGGGACCAGGAGGTTGCGAAGCTTCGTGAGAAATTCGGCGTCCGGCTCGGCCGCCTCGACGAGCGCATTTTCGCCGCGCAGCAGAAGCTTAGCAAGGAGCAATCCGACGTCCAGCGCGCCAGCACGAACATGGCCGTCAGCCTGGGCAGCGCCGTGCTGGGCGCGTTTCTCGGCCGCGGCTACCGGGCAGCAGGGGCGAGTGCGGCTCGTGGCTTCGGACAGCGCCGCAAAGAAGAGCAGGACGTGGCGCTGGCCGATGAAAAGCTCGAACAGTTGCAAGCCCAGCGCACCGAGCTTCTCGAAGAAATCGAAGCCCAAGTGAACGAACTCTCAACGCGCATGGACCTGGCCGCGGAGGAATTGGAAGATCTCGCCATCCGGCCCAACAAGTCCGATATTCAGGTGAAGCTGCTGGCGCTGGCCTGGATGCCCCGCTCTTCCTAGCCGAACGGGCGCAGGCGGAAGACCTATTCAGCGTTCGCGCTCGCGGAGCGGTTCGGGTTCCAGAGCACTTCCGGATTGCCAAGCGTTTTCGAGGCCCACCGGCTCCAGACGAAGAGCGCATCGCTCAAGCGGTTCAGATAGTGCAGCACCTCGGGCGGCACCTCCTCATGCTGCATGAGCGCGTAACAGCGCCGTTCCGCCCTGCGACAGACCGTACGGCACACGTGCAATTCCGCGTTCAGCCGCGAACCGCCGGGCAGCACGAAGGACGTGAGTTCGGGCAATTCCCCGTTCATCGCATCGATTTCTTTTTCAAGCATTGCGACGTCGGCCGGGGTCACCCTGGGCTGCTTGGGGTGCATGTGCGCGGGGTCCGTCGCCAGAAGCGAGCCCAGATTGAACAATTCGTGCTGCACGCGCAGGAGGATCTCGCCCAGCCGGTTCAATTCCGGCGTCTCCGCTTGCAGCACGGCGACGGAAGCCGCCGCCAGGCCAAGAGCGGAGTTCAACTCGTCCACCGTGCCGTAGGCCTCAATGCGGGCGTCGTTCTTTGCCACGCGGCGGCCGTTCACCAGGCTGGTCATCCCCCGGTCGCCGCTCTTGGTATAGATCTTGGAAATCCGCAGTCGCGGCTCGTTGAATGTCTTCTGCTCAGCCATATCGATATGCCTCCAGCGTAGCGCGAAGAGCGGCCCGGCCATAGCGCCGCCATCGGGGCGGCGCCTTCGTGGCATCCTCCGCCGGCCGCTTGAGACCCCTTTGATACAATCGGGATACTTCGCCGATCGCCACCGAGAGAGATGCCGATTTTTTCAGCCCATCTTGCGCTTCACCTGCTCCTTTGCTCCTGCCTGGCCCTGCTTGCGGCCTCCCCCGCCCGCGCCCAGAAGCCGCCGGAGGAAGAGAAGCCGCAAGCGCTGCAACTCGCGCCGGAAGCCCCCGACTCCGTGAAAGCGGAGACGGCCCGCCTGGCCTACTTGTCTTTGCCCGTCGAGCAACGGGGCCTGCTCTCCCGTCAGGTGGAAGAATCGATGAAGAACCTGCGCCGGCTGCTCGGCAAGCGGAAGGTGGCCCGGATCACGGCCTGGGTGGGGGGCGCCGGCGATACGCGCCGCGTATCCATGACGATCCGGGAGCTGCTCGCCAAGTGGCGCATTCCGATTCCCGCCATCATCGTGGTCCGCGTAGGGGCGCTCCCGAACCCCGCGTCCAGAGTGGCGTTCGACGTGGAGGTGGAAGAAGCGGACGCGGTGAATCCGCACGGCCTGATGTTCCTCGCCGGCGTGCGCAGCGTCTCGCCCGAATTCCGCTTCGATATCGCGGCGGAAGTGGGCCACTCGCTCGACGCCCTTGAGCGGCATCTCGCCGGGGAATCCGCGAAGCCGGAGGATGCGCTGCGGGTGCGCTGTTTTGTGAGCCTCACCGAAGATATGCAGAGCCTGGAACGCGCCGTGGCAAAACGATTCCCGAACGCGCGGGTCCGCGTGCTGCAGAGCGTGCGATCCAGCCCGGAATCCTACGCAAACTGCGATCTGGTGGCGCGCCTTCGCTCCGCGCCATCGCAACCGATCGAGGCGCGCGTGCTTACTCCCCGCGAGAAGGAAGCTCCGATTACTTCACTCACAAAGACGAATGCGCCCACCCTGGCGCTGACTTCCGGGCAGCTCGGTTTCCGCGCCTCGGATGCCGATCTCGCTCTCGCCTTTGAAAGGCTGGAAGCCACGCTCAAGACCGCCGGAAGCAGTCTGGCGAACGCCGTGCAGCTTAGCATTCTGGCGGATACCGTCGATCTCGGCCGGCGGGCGGAGGCGCAAGGGAGAAAGTACCTGGACGCCAGGCACGACCCCGCCATCCTGGGCGTCACCGTGGAGGACCTGCCGGCGCTCGATGCCACTTTCTCTCTCGATGCGGTCGCGGTCCGTCGCTAAGTCCGCGCCGCCGCAATGCCGCCCGCGAATGGTTCCCGCAAGGACGCCGGCCTGAGACAAGCAGGGGACCTTACCCCTCTTCGGTGAGAGGCGCACCCGGCAGCAGCCCGTCGAGCAACCCCGGCTTCATGGCCTGCTCCTCGCATTGGTCAAGCGCCGAAAGCACCGTTGCCTGAATCAGCAACTCTCCGATTCCGGGGCAATCGTCGGTCTTGCAGGCCCTGCAAATCTCCAGCATTTCGCTCAGCCTCAATACGGCGGACTGGCTGTTTCCGGGCGCAAGCAAACCGCTGGCGAGACTTTGAAAGGCGGCCTGGTGGCGGCAGCATCGGTTATCCATGGCGGCTTTTCCCTTGGCGCTCCGATTAAGCGGAACGCCGCTGCGGGGATTGGTATCCCTCACGTATATTCATTTCCATTCGCCGCCCGGCGTGGGTTCCAGTGCCGCCAAACGTCCAGACACTTTCACCCCACAGTCAACGCAATGATTCCCGCTGCGACCAAGTTCATTTTCACAGACTTTTGCAACAAATGCGAACCTATTTCGCGGGCGCTTCGTAGCACTTGTTTCCAAATTAGACAGGGGCCGCCAAACATTCCGGCCGGGATCCCGGCCTCCCGCCGCTTCCAGAATCGCAGCGGCCCGGAAATCGCGCATGCGCACAACAGCGGGGGGAGCCCGGCGTGGCGAGGGGGCCTCGCCGTTGAGCAATTCTCCGCCCTGGTACCATCCGCCAAGCACCTGTGGGTTGGCCTTCAGGCGCCGGAGCCC
Organism: Acidobacteriota bacterium; assembly: GCA_014584705.1. Lineage (GTDB taxonomy): Bacteria > Acidobacteriota > Terriglobia > Bryobacterales > Bryobacteraceae > JACTMJ01. Next base: position 20,963 of record JACTMJ010000007.1, read on the forward strand.
CAGGACCCGCGATACGGCGGATCGACGAGTTTGGTGGCGGCTTCGGAAGTGGTTACGCGCAAGGCGGCGGAATCCCACTTGTGCCGCTCGAACGGCACGCGCTGCGCGAGACAACCGAGCAGAAGCGCTTCCGTCACCGGAGTCTGCGAGAGTACGTCCGCTTTCGGCGTGGGGCCTCCCTTGCAGGCACTCAGCCATTGGCCGATAGCATGCTCCGGCTCCTCCGCGCCCCGCGGCCGCGGAGCTTGCACGTATTTCTTGTTCTCTGGATAGACGCGCGGATTCTGCCCGTTGAAGCCCGCCACCAGAATGCCCTTGTCCCCCACGTACATCACCCCTTCGCCGCGGCTCTGGAACCTCTTGGCGGATTCCTCCGCGAGCCCGGCCGGCCGGCGCGGCATCAGCCCGCCGTCAAACCAGTGGAGCGTAAGAGCTTTGCGGTTGCCGTTGGCCGGAAATTCCAGATGCACAATCGAAGCCCACGGATAGCTCGCTTCATGCGGCTCGCTGGTGGAGGCTTCCACCGATACCGGCGGCGTCAGATTCAGAATGTGGAACAGTCCGGCGAAACTGTAGCAGCCCATGTCGCCGAACGAGCCGCAGCCAAAATCCACCCATCCCCGCCAAACGAAGGGCAGGTAGGCCGAGTTGAACGGGCGCTCCGCCGCCGGACCCAGCCACATATCCCAGTCGAGGTTCTTCGGCACGGGCATGGCGGTTGCCGGACGGTTCATTCCCTGCGGCCAGAACGGGCGGCTGGACCAGTTATGCACCTCGCCGACGGTCCCGATCGCGCCGTCCTCCAGCCAGGCCTTGATCGTCCGCGACGCTTCGCTTGATGGATTGTTTACGGTGACCGACGTGGCCACTCCGGTTTCGCGCGCCGCCTTCGCCATGCGGTGCGCTTCCCCGATCGAATGCGTCATTGGCTTCTGGCACAGCACATGCTTCTTCGCCCGCATGGCTGCTATGGAGATCGGGGCGTGCCAATGGTCCGGCGTAGCCACGTAGACCGCATCCGCACCGGTTTCCTTCGCCAGCAACTCGCGGTAATCGGCGTAGGCGTTGCATCCCCGGTAGCGCCCGGAAGCGCTCCGAGCGCCGTAATAGGCTTCCACGACGCGCTTGGCCGGAATTCGCCCGCCCATGCCGAGGCTGGTACGGAAAATATCCGTAAGCTGCTTGAAGCCCGGCGAAGCAAGGTCCGCGCCCCAGGTCTCGTGCCCCTTGCCGAGCAGCGCGCGCGCCTGCTTCAACAGCGCGTTCTCGCCGTATTCCGCGTAGTCCAGGCTTCCCTCGTTGCAATCGCAGACGGCAACCATCCGCACGTCCGGCCGGGCCAGCAGATCCATGCTGATGGTCATCCCCTGCCGGCCCATGCCGATGGCGGCGAGCGTTACCTGGTCGCTGGGGGCCACCACACCCTGCCCGCCCAGGACGTGCCGGGGAACGATCGTGAACAAACTCGCGGCCGCGGCCGAAAAGGCGCGCCGCGTACAGCCCGATGCCGGTTTGGCGTTCATGTTGTCGATCCTTTGCAGGTTGGGTCAGCTCTTGTTCATCACCACGCGCTCGACAATCGCCTTCGCTTCCAGGATGGTTTTCACTTCCAGCGCGAATTGGTCGTCGGCGGAGAGCGCGGGCGCGGTGCGGGGCCGCCGCGGAGTGACTTCCAGGCCCCACCAGCCTTTGTATCCGAAGTCGTAAGCCGTCTTCACCAGTTTCTCCGCGTCGAAATTGGGGTCCTTCTCCGCGCCCCACGTGCCCTTCACGGAGAGGCCCTTGGCATAGGGCAGCGTCTTGCGCGAGTTGGCGTAGAAGTCGGTTCCGGGGTTCCAGTTGCCGAGGTCGCAGAGCAAGCCGAATTTCGGATCGTTCACGTCCTTCACCAGCCGCACCAGCACGTCGGGGTCGGAGGATGCCTGGCCGTGATTCTCCACGATGATGTTCAGGTTCGTCCCCTTCGCATAAGCGAGCATATTGTGGATCGTCTCCGCCGCGCGCTTGGTGAGGTCCGGGTCCTGCTTCCAATCCCGCGCGCCGCCGTGCATGTTGATCCGCACGGAGTGGCAGCCCAGATAGTGCGCCGTATCGATCCACTTCCGATGGCAAACCGCGGCCAGCTTGCGTTCCGCCGCATCCGGCGATGCGGTCGAGCCCTCGCCATCCACCATCAGAATCGTCTGCCGCACCCCGGCGTCCTTGAACGCCTTGTTGAGCTTCTGAAGGTAGATGAGCGTGGGGTTCTCAAAGAAGGTATTGACGTGCTCGAGTGCCGTGATTCCGAGCTTGTCGCGCAGAATCCCGGGCATCTCGAGGAGTTTCCATTTGCCCTTGAAAAAACTCCCGCTAAAGCTCCATGCGGCCAGCGAGATTGCCTGCCCGGATGCCGTGTCCGGCGCGGCCAATGGCGGCGACGATTGCCCGGCAACGAGAGGAAGCGAAACGGCTGCTCCGGCGGCGGTGCCGAGAATCCGGCGTCTGGAAAGATTCATGGTTTAGATACTTCATCACACGGCGGCCGGCGGAGCAAGCGGCTTCGGCCGGCTCGCGTTCGCCCAAGGCGGGCACGCTCAGCACTCGGGCACGGTCACCGCGACGGCCAGGCCCCCGAGGGAGGTTTCCTTATATTGCCGCGCCATATCCTCCCCGGTCCGCCGCATCGTGGCGATCACGCTGTCGAGGGATACGACGTGGCTGCCGTCGTTGTAGAGCGCCAGCCGGGCGGCGTTCACCGCCTTCACCGCACCCATCGAATTCCGCTCAATGCAGGGGATCTGCACCAGCCCGCCGATCGGGTCGCACGTCAGCCCCAGGTTGTGTTCCATGCCGATTTCGGCCGCATTCTCCACCTGTGCGTTCGTGCCGCCCATTACGGACGCCAGCGCGCCCGCCGCCATCGAACAGGCCACGCCTACCTCGCCCTGGCAACCCACCTCGGCGGCGGAGAGCGACGCGCCAACCTTGTAGAGAATGCCGATCGCACCCGCCACCAACAGGAACTCGGCGGTGTCCCGCTTCCTCTCGGCGTCGCTGGCGAAGTTCGCCATGTGGCGCTGATAGTAACGAAGCACGGAGGGAATGATGCCGGCCGCCCCGTTCGTGGGCGCGGAGACGACGCGGCCCATGGCGGCATTCTCTTCATTTACGGCGATCGCGTAAACGCTCAGCCAATCCATCGCTTCGCCGCCAGCCGGCTCCACATGAGGGTCGTTGGCCACTTCCTTCAGCCGCCGGTACATCGCCGGTGCGCGCCGCCGCACCCCCAGCCCTCCGGGAAGGTTTCCTTCGGCATGAAGTCCGGCATGGATGCAGCCGTCCATCACGGCCGCGATGCGCAGCAGCCGGGCCTGGGTTTCCCGCTCTCCGCGCAGCCCTCGTTCCCATTCCCACACGAGATCCGCGATTCGAATTCCGCGATCGCGCGCCGCGCTCAGCAGCGCTTCTCCGCTCAGATACGGGTAGGACGCGGACTTAACGCCGGCGTCCTCGTCAATCGGCGCCCCATCGCCGTCAACGACGAATCCCCCGCCCACGGAGTAGTAGATCGATTCGGCCAGCGTGCGCCCCGCGGCGTCGAAGGCCCGAAAGCGCATGCCGTTCGAGTGCGCGGGCAACAGTTCATCGGTGCGGAACGCAAGGTCCCTCTCGATCGCAAACGGGCATCGCCGCGAGCCGGCTAGCGGAAGACTGCCCTCCTTCCGCACGTTCGCTTCGATCTCCGTCAACTCCCCCGGGCCGATCTCCTCCGCGCACCTGCCCGAAAGCCCCGCCAGAACGGCTTTGTCGGTGCAGTGTCCCCGCCCCGTCAATGCCAGCGATCCGTAGAGGTCGCCAGCAACCCGCTCGCAAGCGTCGAGAACTCCGGCCCCGCGAAGGCGAAACGCGAAGTGGCGCGCCGCCCGCATCGGGCCGAGGGTATGGGAACTCGACGGGCCGACGCCTATGGAGAACAGATCGAAGATGCTTGCCGGCATTCCCCTTCGCTACCCCTCCCCAATCGGTAATGGCGCATCCCCGTCCGGCGCCCCCGCCAGTGCGTCCGCCGCCGGTCCCGGAGACAAGCCGAGAAACTCCCGCATCAGCGGAGCGATTTCGTCAAACAACCGGGAGACTTGCGCTATGGCCGCGTCCACTTCTTCCCTGGTTCCCGTCTGAGCCAAGTCCTCCAGCCGTTCGCAGGCGTTCATGAGAGCGGTAGCGCCCAGGCTTCCGCAGCTTCCCTTGATTCGATGCGCCGCGTTGCGAAGCTGGTCCCGCTCGGCGCTTCCGGAGAGCCCGCGAATCTCCGCGATGCGAATCCTCGTATCCTCAAGGAACAGAGTCAACACCTCGTGAACCAGTTCGGGATCGAGATCCGCGCTTAGGCGGCCGATCGCCTGTTCGAGATCGAGGCGCGTATGGTCGAGGGGGTCCGGCGCGGGAGGCGGCGGCGATTCCAGCTTGATCTTGATGGGCACCCATTTGGCAAGAACCTGCGCCAGCGCCTCGATCCGGATGGGCTTCACCATGAACTCGTCCACACCCGCGTCAAAGCAGCGCGCGCGATCGTCCTCATGGCCAAACGCCGTCACCGCCACAATGGGCACTCGCCCAAGGCGGTCCTCGGTGCTGCGAATGAAGCGGGTAGCCTCGATGCCGTCCATATCCGGCATCTGGCAATCCATCAGAATCGCGGCATAGGTGGCGTGACAGGCAGCGTGCACCGCCTCCAACCCATTCGAAACGATGTCCGCACTCAGGCCCAGTTTCTCCACCATCCCCTGAATCACGCGCTGGTTCACGGGGTGATCTTCCGCAATCAGGATCTTCTGCAAACGCCGAGGCGCGGCCAGCGGGTTCATCTCGCGAACCTCCCCTCCCGAGATCGCTACGCACCAACCGCTGGAGCCGTCGAGCAATCGCGCGGGGGCCGCGGTCGCTTCCAGACGGATCAGCTCATCCGCGCTTTTCCGGAACAGACATGCGGTATCGAAGACCCGCTCCCACGGGATGCGCGTCGCAGCCTCAAAATCCGTTTCCGCGCCGGCAGCCGGATCGTCCCGAAACGCGGAGGCAAAAGCGAAGATCCGTTCGAAGGGCTGGAATTCCACCTCCTTCCGGTCGATCTCGAGGGCCTGCACCAGCCCGTCGCTCAGCGACAGAATGTTTCCCGCCGCATTGAGCAGGCATTGTCCAAGCGCATTGTCCCGGCAAATGGCCACCAGAAAACGATCGCGCAGCGCGCGCCTTTCGCGGCTTGCCTCGAGTTCACGCTTCTCGGCCCTCGCTTCAATCCGCAGAGCGATCTGGCGGCAGATTTCACTGAGCAGGCTCGCGGTTTCCTCGGATGGCAGCGGCTTCGCTACCGGGTGCGCCAGGGCCAGGATCGCGTAGCAATCGTCGCCCTCCACCGGAAACCGGTGAAGGGCGAGAAACCCCGGCCGCCTGGCGATTGCCGCCGCAATCAGTTCCACCGCTTCGGGGGCTCCGGAAGCGTCCTGGCAGACGTAGTCGTTGGTGTCCGCATGCAGCGCGTCGGGAAGCAGGAGTGCCGCGGTGTGCGCATCCCCAGGCGCGGTGCCGCAGGTGGAAAGAACCCAGTAATTGCCGCCCTTCTGCAGGAACAGAACCGCGCCTTCCGTGAGCGCCACGTGCGCCGCGAGCCGCAACAGCCCTTCAAGCGCATCCGAAGGGAGTGCGTACGGCAGCGCAAGGCTTCGCGAAGTGGTGGCGACGGATGACATGACCGAATCTCAATTCCCTATGAGACCTGGCCCGCGAAACAGCGGAGGCTGCGCGGGCGTTGTGCCGGAATTGGCACATTCCGGCTCCTATGCATTATCACCCACTCCGGCGCGGGAATCGACCCGCCGCGGAAGTCCTCAGCGCGGGCCGCCGGAACTGAGGCATCATAGTAGCCATGAATCGTCGTGATTTATTTCGTATGGGGGCGAATGGGGCCGCAGCCATGGCCGTGGCCGCGGAACCGGCGCTCGCGCAGCACGCCCACCCGGTGAACACGGCCACCACGCAGACGGCGAACGCGCCGGATTGGAAACCATCCGTCTTCGACGATCACCAGAACCAAACGGTCGTCGCGCTCACCGAACTCATCCTTCCGGAAACCGACACGCCGGGTGCGAAAGCGGCGCTCGTCAATCGCTATATCGATCTTTTGCTGCGCGACGGCGAAGAGCCGGAGCGGGCTCGGTTCATCGCCGGCCTTAACTGGCTGGACGGTTACGCGATTCGCACCGCGGCCGCGCCGTTCATTCAGCTCCCGGAGGCCCGCCAGATCCAGGTTCTGGAGGCCCTTGACGGCGGCGGCGCCGGTCTTGAAACCGGACATCAATTCTTTCGATCCCTGAAAGCGCTCACAGCCCGCATCTATTACGCCACCGAGGCGGGCTTCAAGGAACTGAACAAGGGCGGCCGGGTTCCCGCTGGCTTCGGTTGCGACGGCAAGAATCAGGAATGAACCGGTGCGCCCAAAGCGGGCGCATCGGCTGGAACGCCCTTCCCGCCCTGGCGATGCAATACCCGGATTCGGTCGAGTTTCTCTACGCGCTCGGCAACGAAATCAAATCGGTGAAATTCGGCCTGGAGCGCATCCGCGCCCTGCTCCGTGCGCTCGGCGATCCCCAACTGCGGTTTCAGGTTGTCCACGTCGCGGGCACCAACGGCAAGGGTTCCACCTGCGCGATGATCGCCGCCGGCGTGGAGGCGGCGGGACGGTCCACCGCGCTGTTCACCTCTCCCCACCTGGTGGAGCCTACGGAACGGATCCGTATCGGCGGCACGGATATCTCGCAAGCGGCATTCCTTGAAGTCTTTGAGCAGGTGCATCAAACCGCCGAAGCCATGGTGGCGCGCGGAGACCTGGATATGCACCCCACCTATTTCGAAACGGTAACCGCCATGGGCTTTCTCGCTTTTGCCCGCGCCCGCGTCGAATGGGCAGTGGTGGAAGTCGGCCTCGGCGGGCGCTTGGACGCCACCAACGTAGTCGCACCCGCACTCACCGTGGTGACGCCCGTCGATTATGACCATGAAGCCTGGCTTGGAAACAGCATCGAAGCCATTGCGCGAGAGAAAGCGGGCATTCTGAAAACGGGCGTGCCCGCATTGTTTTCCGTGCAGCGCCCCGAAGCGCAGGCGGTGCTGGAAGCCGCCGCGGTGGACGCCGGCGCGAAGGCGCATCGCAGTGACGAGTGGCGCATTTCAGGCCTCGAAACAAACCCGGACGGCGCGCGATTCTCCCTCCGCCGGCACCGGCCGCTGAAGATCGAATGTCCGTTGCGTGGTGCGTGGCAAGTGGAGAATGCCCGCGTGGCGGCAGCCGCGCTGGACCTCCTGAATGTGGACGCCGGCGCCATCGAGAATGGTATCCGCCATGTGCGCTGGCCCGGCAGGCTGGAACGCGTCGCCCGCCGCCCGGATATTTTCGTCGACGGCGCGCACAACCCCGCCGGGTGCGCCGCGCTCGCCGGGTATATTCGCGCATCGAAGGGCGCGCACCGCACCTGGCTGGTTTTTGGGGCCATGCGGGATAAGGCGATTTCCGAAATGGCCAGTCTGCTTTTCCCGCTCGCGGATGAGATCATCCTCACCGCGCCCGCCCAGTCTCGCGCGCTCCGTCCGGAGGCGCTGGCGGAGGAAGCGGAACACGTCGCCTCCGCTCCCCGCATCCAGATCGCGCACGGCTTCCCGGAAGTAATGCGCACGCTACAAGGAGCGCAACCGGACGACCGGGTCTTCATTGCGGGTTCGCTGTATCTGGCCGGAGAGGCGAAGGCCTGGTTCGCGGCGCACAAGTCGCAGCGGGCCTCATAAAATGGAACTGCAAGTGAGCGACAAGCACCGTATGTCATCCGCCGGAACAGAAACCCTGCTTGAGGACGCCACCGTCACCAGGCCTTCTCCGCCGAAGGACCGTTTCTCGTTCGCTTACCTGTTTGCCGTAGCCGTCAAAGCACCGCTAATCTGCCTCTCCACCATCGTGATGGGCAGCATCTCTTTCTGCTGCTCTTTCTTCGACAAGACGGGCAACACCCAGCATCGAGTGGCCCGCGCCTGGGCACGCCAATTGCTCGCTATCGGGGGCGTCCGGGTACGCGTCGAGGGGCTTGAAAACATTGAGCCAGGAGGAAGCTACGTCTTCGTCAGCAATCACGTAAGCTTCATGGATACACCCGTCCTGATGGCAAATATCCCGGTGCAGTTTCGCTTCCTCGCCAAGCAGGGCCTCTTTCAAATCCCCTTCCTCGGCAATCACCTTCACCGCGCCGGGCACATCCCCATCCCTCGCGACGACATTCGCGGCATGCTGAAGGCGCTCACGCACGCCGCCGAGATCGTACAGCGGCGTCGCATCTGCCTTGTGATCTTCCCCGAAGGCGGACGCACGCACGACGGCCTCGGTCTGCAGGAATTCAAGGACGGCGCGGCCTATCTGGCCGTGAAAAGCGGCGTACCCGTGGTTCCCGTGGGTTTGCTCGGCATGGAGCAAATTCTCCCCATGGGTTCTGTTCACGTCCGCTCCGGGCGCGCTACGTTGCGCATCGGAAAACCCGTGCCCACGGCCGGCCTCTCCCTCAAAGAGCACAAGGCGCTCACGGATGAATTGCGCCGGAAGGTGGCCGCGCTCAGCGAACAGCCGCTGGCGGAATCTTCCCTCTCCGCGCCGGGCTCCGCTTCCTGAACGGCGCCTCGCCGCGGCACGCTTCGTTCATGGCTTCGCCCACTGGAGCGAGTGCGCCCGAACCAGGATCGGCTTGCCTCTCAGAAGCACCGGAGTATCCGCGTCGAGGAAACTGTAGAACGCTTCGTCCTTGCCGAAACGATAGTAGGCGATCCCAACCGGAGCGGAAAGTTCCACCCCCAGCTTCCTTCGCAAGGCATCCGCTTCTTCACGCGACATTTTCATCAGCGGCGATTCCTTGGGCGAGAGCAGAAACTCTTTCGCATCGAGGAAATCCTGGTCTGTAAACGTGTGCAGATCGAGGCGAACGACGCCCGGCGGCGCCTGGATGCGATCCATCAACGATGCCGTCATCGCCACACGGGCTCCGCGCTTCAGATGGGCCCGCACTTTCTCAATCAAGCCGGGGTCATGTGCCGCCTGCACACCCAACACCACCGCCTTGCTCTCCATCGGGTATTCCGCCGCGGGCACGACAGGGATGCCGAGCATCGCGAGGTAGTCCATCAGGTAGCGGTTATCGCCGGGCTCGCTATTGGGCGGCTTGTAATAGGCAACTCCCTGCACTTCCTTGCCGCGAATTCGCTTCGCGGTCTCGCGCATTGCCGGCAGATCCCGGATGAAGAGCGCATGTCCGGGGTGCCCCTCCACCACATCGAACAGATTGAACAGCATCAGTTCCGGTGCACCCGCCAGCACGCTCTGCCAAGCCTGATCCACAAAGTTCTGTGCTGTGCACTCAATATGGTCAAACCAGGCCGCTTCGGCCGTGCCGCGGGAAACCTTGTTCAGCCAGCGGTAATTGATGTAGCCTTCCGTGGGCTGCACGAACCCCATGCGCTGCGTCTTCGGGTTTCGCACTTCCGTCCCTACCCAGATCGCATTGAACTTCGGCGCGCTGTGTGCCGGATCATACCCGTACGTGTGGAAAAGGTCATACCATTGCGGATACTTGATCACGAGGCGAATCGTCGGCTTCACCTCCCTCGCCGGCCGAATCACGATCGAATCCAGCAGGCTGCCCAACAACTCACGGCGATACTGGCCCCAATCCCGGTCTCCGCGCGCCGCCTCGGATTGCGCGGAAGTGTCCGCCGTGCAAAAGAAATCGTCGAGCACCAGTTCATCGAAAACGGCGGCGTTCTCACGGAAGAACGTTTCAATTCCCTTCTGCGTGGCTTCGGATTCCCAATTCAGCCAGCCCAGCGGACCGTTCTGCCTTGTCCCAAAATGCGCACCGGGCACCGTAGCGATGCCGCCCGTGGTGGCGAAACCCAGCTTCGCCAACTGCCCGCGCAACTCCCTGAGCTTTTCTGGAGCGACGTACTCATCGCCCCGCCGCCCTTCGAGCACCACTCGAGTGACACCCAGCTTGTGCATGGCCGCCGCGGCGCGCGCACGCCCTTCCGGGGTGGCCAGCAGCTTCTCAATCCCGCCCGCCGTGGCATACACGGAGACTTTCAGATCCGCTTCCGCCGCGCCGAGGTAGCCGCACAGAAGCAACAACAAAACCGCAAATCGCATGTGTCTAGCTTATTGCAAACGGAGAAATGATGTCGAGATTTTGGGTGCCAGTCTCACTTTTTGCAGCGCCTTCCCGGATCTGGTTGCAAATTCTGAAACGGCGCGACATCGCAGCGCCGCTCTGAGAACACCCTCGCGGCTTGCCAAACCGCCGCTTCCGGGCAGAAGCTAAACCCGCCCCCGCAGCATCAGGTCAAAGTACAACGGCTTCATCATGTACCGCTTCAGGATCCAGCCGGGCCGGTGTTCATGGCCCGGATCCACGAACGGAATCGTCGGTTTGGGTTCCTTCCTGTAATCGAACTCCGCCATCAGCACCTTGCCGTACTCGGTCACGAACGGGCACGCGGTATACCCGTCGTAGACGGCATCCGGCTTCCGCCCTTCCATCGTGGCGATGAGATTTGCCGTCACGACGGGCGCTTGCATTCGCACCGCGGCCGCCGTCTTGCTCGTGGGGATTCCGGCTACATCCCCGGCGACGAACACGTTCTTGAACCGGGCATGCACCAGCGTGGCCGGGTCCGTGGGAACCCACTGGGCCGCCTTGCCCGTGGCGGGATCGTGAATCAGGGAAGACTCCAGCACGAATTGCGGGGGAGTCATCGGCGGAACGATGTGCAGGAAATCGAATTCCCGCGTGACGGTCTCCACGCGAACGGCGGTGTCCCCGCCTGCGGAAGCGGCCTCCGGCGTGCGCTTCTCGAAGGTCACCCGGCGCGCCACGGTATCGACAGCCTTGATCCGGTGATGCGGCGTCACGGCCAGGTTGCGTTCCGCGTAAATTTCATCGAGGCGTTTGCGGAACAGCGGCACCTCGAACAATTCCTTGCCGGCCGTATAGAACTGAAAATCCACGCGGTCGCGAGTCCCCTGCCGGCGGCAATAGTCTTCGGCCATCATGTTGACCTTCTTAGGTGCCCCGCCACATTTCAGCTTCGTCCATGTATCCGTAAAGTACGCGCGCCCCCCATCCGAGGAAAGCTTCTGGATGGCCAGCCAGCAGGCATGCGCGCTCTTGAAGTCGTAGATGCAATGAACGTTGCCTTCGCCCAGACGCTCCCTCGATATGCCCTCAATGGCTTCGAAGTGCATATCGAGGCCCGGCGTCAGCACCAGATAGTCGTAGTCCAGGACGCCGTTCGCCGCCGTTGACAATCGGTTCCGCTCCGCATCAATCGACACAACGCGATCGGCAAGATAGCGAACCCCCTCGGGAATCAGCGACGCTTCCTCGCGGTAGGTCTCCTCCGGAGTGAACTCGCCGCAGGCCATCATCGTGAAACCGGGCTGGTAGAAGTGCTCACGCGCCGGGTCGATTACCGTGATATCGGGTTGCGCCAGCGCGCACCGAAGACGGGCCGCGATACTAAGCCCCGCCGCGCCTCCGCCCACCACTACGATCTTCCCCTTCGCCTGGCTGGCGGGGCATGCCGTCGCGGCGTAAGCGCCATATCCCGCGGCACCCAGCCCCGCTATACCGGCACCCTGCAGAAAACGCCTTCGGCTGAAGTTCGATCTCGAAGCACTCTCCCTCATCGTGCGTACGGTTTCCTTTCCAAGCACGATAGCCGGACCCCGGCAGCGCCTGACCGGAATAAATGAGAGCTGCGGGTCCGTAACTCCATCATACTGTACTAACCCGGCAAATTGTATCCATGATTCGGATTTCCCAGTGCAGGCCTATCAGGAAACGGTGCAGTCCTGTCAGGCAAGGGGCAAGGCACGGCCGCGTCGCAGTGGAGAAGGCCAGTGTGCCAGCCTGACTGCTCAAGCAAGCAAACCGGTCCCCTCATCCTGCCTGCGAAGCTCCGGATGTTCCCGTCCGCCCGCTCAGCAATCCGTCCCGAACTCGGCCTCGAAGGCGGCTGCCAGATCGGCGCCCCAATTGTCGATGGGTTTCAGCCGTCCGAAGAAGAAGCGCAGCAGTGGCGGCTCTTCGACGAAGCTCAGGCCCTTCACCAGGTCCCGGTGCGCGTAGAGCCACGTCAGCCGGTCCACGGCATACTCAACGTGCGAGACGGAGTAGACCCGCCGGGGCACTGCCAACCGCGCCAGTTCCAGATCCGAAAGCACGTCTTCTCCGTTCTCGTCGCGGTCGGAGGAGACCGTCCCGCGCTCCATGCTTCGAATGCCGGAAGTGATGTAGATCGCCGCGGCCAGCGCGCCGGCGGGATACTCTCGTTGCGGGATATGCGGAAGGAAGCGGGTGGCATCCACGTGGCAGGCAAGGCCGCCCGGAGGCGTTACAACCGGCACGCCGCTCTCAACCAGCCGGCCAACGAAATACTGGATCAAATCCGCCGAGCTTCCAGCCACTTCGAGTTCGGTCATCTCCCGAATGCCAACCGCCATGGCTTCCACTTCCTTGGCCGACATGCCGCCATAGGTGAGGAAGCCCTCATAGACCGGAAGCCAGGGCCGGATCGCCTCGTAGTGCTGCTTGTTGTTCGTGGCGATCAACCCGCCACGCACGCTGCAACTCTTGCGGCCGGAGAGGTAGCAGATGTCCGCGTAACTCATCATCTCCCGGATAATGTCCCGGATCGAACTCTCCGTGTATCCCGCTTCGCGCTTCCGGATGAAGTACGCATTCTCGGAAATGAGACTGGCATCCACCACCACCGGGATGCCGTGCCGCGCGGCTACTTCCTTCACTTCGCGCAGGTTGGCCATCGAGAACGGCTGTCCGCCGATCAGGTTGGTGGTGGCCTCCATGCGCACGAACGGAATGTTCTCCGCGCCCCACTTCTCGATCGCCGCGTGGAACCTGGCGAGATCGAGATTGCCTTTGAACGGGTCGGCGCTCTGGGTGTTCAGCGCCTCGTCGCCAAAGATCTCCAGTACCTTGCCGCCGGCCAGTTCGAAATGGGCCTTCGTCGTCGTGAAGTGGTAGTTCATCGGGATCACCTGGCCCGGCTTCACGAACACCTTGGAGAGCAGGTGTTCCGCGGCACGCCCCTGGTGGACGGGCAAGAGATACTCGAGGCCGAACACATCCCGGACGGAATCGGCCAGCCGGTAGAAGCTCTCGGAACCGGCATAAGCATCATCGGCGACCATCATGGCGGCCAGTTGGTTGTCGCTCATGGCGTTGGTTCCGCTGTCGGTGAGCATATCCATGAAAATGTCACGAGTCCGGAGCAGGAATGTGTTGTATCCCCCTTCCTCGATCGCTCGCAATCTCTCCCTGGCCGGGGCGAGCCGCGCCTTTTGCACGATCTTGACTTTGTGCATTTCAATGGGAATGTCCTTCCCGTTCGAGAGCCTTACACTCATGCTGTTTTATCCTTTCGGGTCCTGATATCTTGTTTATAACAACTTTGTCGCCCTGCGGACCATCCAGTCCCGCGGTGCGCACGCAGCACAACCGGAAAGGCCGCATGTTGCCAGCGCGCGGCGCTCACAAAGAGTGGATGATGGCATGCGGCCGCTTCGAGGCTTTGTTTGGCGTTCCTCGCGACGCAGAGAACATGCCGCATCAGCGGGAAACGATATGATCGGAAGAAACATAAATTGAGGTTCCAATGAATCGACGCTCCTTTGTCGCCACCACCCTAGCCGCACCCGTCGCCGCCCTTGGCGCGCAGCTTGAATCCGCGCCGGGCCGTCCCGCGCTTCGCTGTTCAGCCGGCGGGCACTTTCGGCTGCTCTCGATCTCCGACCTCCACTATCACCCCGCTCCGGATCCGCAAGGGATCGCGCTCACGGAGCAGCTGATCGAAATCGAGAAGCCTGACTTTGTTGTGGTGAATGGGGATTGCCTTTCCGGCCGCCAGAGCAAGAGCGTCGCGGAACTGCGATCCGCCATCGGGAATGTTGCCACCGCGATGGAGAAGCACAAGATTCCGTGGGCCGTTACCTTCGGCAATCACGATCAGGAACACTTCGAGGCCACCAACGTCGACAAACACGCCGTGCTCGAAATGTACATGTCCTATCCGCATAACCTGAATGGCGGATACGCCCGCGAACTCTATGGCGCGGGGACCAAGTACATCCTGATTTGGAACGCCGAGGGCACCAAGCCGGTGTACTGCATTTGGCTGATCGACTCCAACGATTACTTCACGGATGGCAAGAATCGCCCGTACGATTGGATCCACGCGGATCAAATCCAGTGGTACACCCGGAATTCCATCGCACTCGAAAAGCAGTACGGCGGCAAGATTCCGGGTCTGATGTTCTTCCACATTCCGCTGCCGGAGTTCCATGAAATGATCAACTCGGTCGGAATCATTGGCGTCCGCCATGAGAATGAATGCCCTTCTCCGGTGAACAGCGGCATGTTCTCCGCCCTGCTGGATCGCGGAGACGTTCGCGGCGTCTATTGCGGCCACGATCATGTGAACAACTATGTCGGGCGCTGGCGGGGAATCGAGCTTGGTTACGATGGCGTCATCGGCTATAACGCCTATCCGCGGCTCGATCCCAACGATCCCGGCCACCTGCACATCCGCGGCGGACGGGTCTTCGAGATCAGGGACCAGCAGCCCGCCTCCCACCGCACCTGGATGCGCTTCAAGAGCGGCGCGAAGAACTGGGAAGCGGATTCCGAAGGCATCATGAAAAGTAGGCTCAGCTCGTAAACACCCTCCCCGGCCGCGCGCGATTCGGGATGCACGGGCCGCGGGAGAATCCCCGGCCTTGATCGAAGCAGTGGTCCGCACTGGAACCCGTGCAGTTCGTGCCGTGTGCGGTTCCCTTCCTTCAAGGTGGTGAAGCGGATCGAATCGATTGAGTTTGTCGAAGACTTTCGGCACCTCGGCGCGGGCTGCGGAGGCTATAACGAGGATCACGAATTCTACGGCTACCGGGAACCGATCTGAACGGTGGCTTGGAAACCGGCGCCGAAACGGACCGCGGCCGCGAGATCGCCATTCCGCTTTCGAAATGGGCCGCTCCCCGGGTATTATGGACATGGAGGTCTGATTCCATGGCGAAACGCTTGTTCCTTGCCGCGCTCGCGATTCTTGCTCTTGGCCAGGCAGTGCCGGGCCAGCCGCCCGCCGCGCCGCCGAAAATCCAAACGCTGATCATCACCGGGCAGAATGGCCACGACTGGCGAGCGGTGACCCCCGAGCTGCGCGGAATACTCGAGGATACGGGCCGGTTCGAGGTCCGCGTCATGGAGGAGTTCCGGGGTGCGGGCCCGGAGACGCTCGCCCCTTATGACCTCGTCGTGCTCAATTACTTCGAGCGCCGCAATCGCGAACTGTGGTGGGGAGACCGGGCGAATCAGGCGCTGCTTGATTTTGTGAGGAACGGCAAGGGCCTCGTCATGTATCACTTCTCCGCGGCCGCGTTCGACGGCTGGGCCGAGTACGAGAAGCTGTCGGGCGGCAATTGGCGGCCCAACCAGGGCCATCACAGCCCGCAGCATGATTTCGTCGTCAAGATCACAGACCGGGATCACCCCATCACGCGCGGCCTGAAAGCGGAACTTCCCCAGGTTCACGATGAACTGTACGCTAACCTTCGCTGGCAGCCCGACGGCGCCTATCACGTGCTCGCTACGGCTTGGGACGACCACGCGCTTTATGAAGGAAAGGCTCGCCAGCCAATCCCCGGCCCCGGGCTCGATCACCCGATGCTCTGGACCGTCCCTTACGGCCAGGGCCGCGTCTTCGGCAACGCCCTCGGCCACGACGTTCCCGCTGTCCGCACGCCCACGTTCGTGGCGACCTTCACTCGCGGCGCGGAATGGGCCGCGACCGGCACAGTTACGCTGCCCATCCCGCCCGAACTGGCGGCGAAGTAGCCGGGCTTCCCCTTTGGCCGCGGTCCGAAGGGCGCAACAAATCCGCCACTGCCTCCGATCGGCGGCATTCTCCTGGAAAATGGGGTTGCTCTGATGGCGGCTGCGCGTCAAATAGAAAAGCGCGTCCGGTGGACGCGCCTTTCGCACTGCGTAACCGCGAACTCGCTAGTGTGCCGGCGAACCTTCCGCTGCCTTTGCCGGATCTCCCCCTGTCGGCTCCGGCGACCCCTTGGGGGGAACCACGTAGATGGGGAGAGGGGCGGGTTGATAGCCCGCGGAGACGCCCGGTTCCGACGGGGTGGAGGGTTCGATCTTCGCGCGGGTCTCCAGATCGAAGAACGTGAAGGACATAAACAGCGCGACGAAAAAGAGCGAGGAAAGGAAGATGATGGCATTCATTCCTCTCTCCCACAGCAGGTGCATAAAAATCAGCGCCACGAGGCTGGCCTTCACGGTGGCGATCGCCATCGCGATCATCAGATTCACCGTATTTGAGCCGAAGTTGACGCCCGCCGCAAGGACGGTGATCGCGGTGAGCACAAAAAGGGTAAGGATATTCGCGACGTACCACTTCGTGTGGTTATGAGTGTGAACTTCCTCCCCGTGATGGGGGATCGTTTCCATGGCTTCATTGTCAACGCTCATTGCAATTCCTTCCTTATTAGCTCACCAGATAGAGAAGCGGGAACAGGAAAATCCAGATCATATCCACCAGGTGCCAATAAAGTCCGGTGAGATCGATAGGAGTGTAGTACGCGCTGGAGTACATGCCCTGATGGGTGCGCCAGATCAGATAGGCGATCACGCCCATACCGACTAGGATATGGATGCCATGAATGCCGGTCATGACGAAGTACATACTGAAGAACAGGTACTCGCCGGGGACGCTGGCGCCCTTGTAACTGAACAAGTTGCCAAGGAGAAGCCCGTCGTGAATCTTGTGGCTGTACTCAATGTATTTCACGCACATGAACACGCCGCCCAGAATGAAGGTGGCATAGAGATAGACGAGCGCCGGTTTGATGCGGTTGAGCGCGGAGCTCTGCACGGCCATCACCATGGTGAAACTGCTCACCAGCAGCACGATGGTATTGAGAACGCCAAGGCTCCGGTCGAGGTGGTGATGCGCCTCGATGAAGGCCTGGGGGTGCCTGGTCTGCAGAATAAAGTAGGCCAGGAACAGCCCGGAGAACAGAAGAATTTCCGTCACCAGGAAGAGCCACATTCCGATCTTCGAGGCTTCGAACTGTTGCGCCGAATTATGGAAGTGGTGCTGCAGATGCTTCGGATGATGAGACGCGTGCGTGTGCGCCTGGCCTCCGACGGGGATAGCAAGATCACTCATGAATGGGACTCCATTTGTTCAAGTCTGCGTGCGGCTTTGAAGTCGTAAGGTCCGTGTGTAACCACCGGGACGTGATGGAAATTATGCGTGGGCGGAGGCGAAGAGACCGTCCATTCGAGCGATGCCGCGCCCCACGGATTGTTGGGGGCGTCGTAGCGCTTCCGGAACAGCGGCACAATCAGCGCCGCGGCCATCGTCACGAGACCGATAGCAAGCACGTAGGATCCGATCGTGGACGCAACGTGCAGGAACTGGAACTGATCGAGGTAGTTATAGTAGCGCCGGGGCATTCCGCGCGACCCCACAATGAACTGCGGAATGAACGTTCCATTGAAGCCCAGGAATACGAGCAGACAGCCCATGGCGGCCCAGAACTCGTTATACATGCGGCCGTACATCTTGGGCCACCAGTAGTGCAGTCCGGCAAAGAACGCAATCAGGGTGCCGCCCATCATTACATAGTGGAAGTGGGCAACGATGAAATAGGTGTCGTGGAGATGGACGTCCACGGCCACCGTCGCCAGAAACAGGCCCGTCAGTCCCCCGATTCCGAAGAGAAGCAGGAAAGCGATTGCATACAGCATCGGCGCCCCGAGGCTGATCGAACCGCGATACATGGTTGCCAGCCAGTTCCAGACTTTCACGCCGGATGGAATCGCCACCACAAAGGTGAGGAACGAGAAGATCGCCCCGGCGAACTCGCTTTGGCCGCTCACGAACATGTGGTGACCCCAGACAAAGAAGCTCACGACGGCGATACCAACGCTCGACCACGCCACCGCCTTGTAACCGAAGATCGGCTTGTGCGAAAAGGTGGGGATCACTTCGGAAATGCAGGCCATCCCGGGCAGGATCATGATGTAGACCACGGGGTGTGAATAGAACCAGAAGAAGTGCTGGAAGAGCACGGGATCTCCGCCGAGACTTGCGTCGAAGATGCCCACCTGGAAGAGGCGCTCCATCAGCAACAGCACCATCGTGATGCCAATCACCGGCGTAGCCAGCACCTGAATCACGGCCGTTGCGTACATACCCCAAACGAAAAGCGGCATGTTGTACCAGGAGAGGCCGGGCGCCCGCAGCCGGTGGATGGTGGCAATGAAGTTCACGCCGGTAAGGATGGAGGAGAATCCGAGCACAAAGGCGCCCATCGTCATGATGCTGACGCCGCCGCTAATGGTGGAGCTGTAGGGTGTATAGAAGGTCCACCCCGTATCGAGACCGCCGCCGATGATCGCGCCCACGGCCAGCAGCGCACCGAAAACGTAGAGATAGTAGCTGAGGAGGTTCAGGCGCGGAAACGCGACATCCTTCGCCCCGAGCATCATGGGCAGAACGAAATTCCCCAGAGTGGCGGGAATCACGGGCACCAGCACGAGGAAGGTCATGATCACGCCGTGCAGCGTGAAGAGCTGATTGTAGACTTCCGCGCTGACGATGGTGGTCTTCGGCGTGAGCAGCTCCGTGCGGAGGACAAGCGCGAGCACGCCGCCGACAAAGAACATGGTCATGATGGTCCAGAAGTACATCAATCCGATGCGCTTGTGATCCACGGTAAACATCCAGTTCAGCAGCCCCGTGTTCTCCGTGAGGAAATTCCCCTCCGGCTGATGGACCGCGGCTGGGGTTCGTTGCGTTAAAACTTCCGCCATGGCTTTCCTTCTCTTCCCGATTACTTCAACGATTTCACATACTCCGCGAGCGCCTGGATTTCACGCTCCCGAAGCAAGCCCTGGAACGAGGGCATGATGGCTTCATAACCGGCACGTACTTTGGCGGTCGGCTGAAGGAGGGATTCCCGGACATAGTTCTCGTCGACAACCGCGGGCTGCGCGTTGCTGAACTGGTGCGTCTGGCCCCAGATTCCCTTGAACGACGGTCCCTGGATTCGCGTTCCGTCGATGGAATGGCAGGTATTGCAGCCCTTATTCACATAGAGCAGTTTGCCAAGTTCCGGCAGCGGCATGTTCATCGCTTCCTCCGCCTTCTGCTCGAGCCACTGCTGATATTGCTCTTCCGTATCGACGATGACCTTGGCCAGCATGTTCGAATGATCCCGGCCGCAGTACTCGGCGCAGAAGACCTGATGCTCGCCCGGTTCGTCCGACTGGAACCACAGTTGGGTGTAGCGGCTGGGGACGATATCGGCCTTGATCCGAAAATCCGGCAGATAGAAATCGTGGATCACGTCCTGGGAGATCATCACCAGCTTCACGGGACGCCCGGCCGGGACGTGCATTTCCTGCCCGAAGCTCATGCCGTTGGGGTAGGTAAACTCCCACGCCCACTTCTTTGCAATCACCTTGATCTCCAGCGAATCCGCCGGGGCGACGCGGGCCTGCATGTAGGTATTGAATCCCCAGAATGCCATCACCACCAGCGGAATGCTGGGTATGACGGTCCAGATAATTTCGAGCGCGGTGTTATGGGTGATGTCGGGCGTATCCTCATTCTGCCGGCGGCGCCGATACTTATAGATAAAGTATCCTAACCCAATCACGATGATTGAGTAAAAGAATATACCGAAGTAGGTGATAAACATGTAAATGCTATCAACCTCGCGGGCGTAATCCGATGCCTGGGTCACCGGCATCATTATTTCTCGAAGCCAATTCATCGTGTCGTCACCAGTTCCTGATTCGAGAGCTTCCCTTTCGCCTTTTCCTGTCGGTGCAGCCTGAAGAGCATGAAGGCGATCAAAATCACGATCAACAGGCCGCCGGCGCGCATGAACGTCATGGCGAACACGACGTAGGACCCTGCCGCCGGGTCATAGTGATAGCAGAGCAGCAGCAACTGCTCCGCGCTGAACGAAAAGTGTTCCTGTTTTGCTTCCGCCAGCGCGAGCCGCAGGTCAAGCGGTTTGTATTGAATCCCATATAAATAGCGCGACACCTTGCCGTGCGGCGTCAGAATGGTGATCACCGACGGGTGCGAATACTGCTGGATTCGCGGGTCGTATTTGTACTTGAAGCCAATCTGCTCCGCCAGCTTCTTCACATTGCCGTTGTCGTCGGAGAAAAAATGCCATCCGGGAGCCGGCTTTCCATAATTACTCAGATAGACGGCCCGTTTCTCTCGCGCCAGTTGCGACGTTTCCGTAGGGTCGATGCTAATGGTAAGCACGGTATAGTCCGTTCCCGGCTCCCACGGAATCTTTCTCATCGTTTCCGTTTGCCCGTTCAGCACCAGATTGCAGAGCATGGGGCAGCGGTAATAGACGAGGTTCAGGAGAACCGGCTTCCCTTCGGAAAAGTACCGCCGAAGCGGCACCTTCTGACCGGTCTCATTGATAAAGGTGAGGTCCAGGTCAACGGTTTCCCCCGCCTTCTCATCCACGCCGACGCCTTCGTGCATCGCGAGCGGAGTGTTCGCCTGCGCGCGCGCCACCGGCGTGGCGACGAAGACGGACACCGCGAGCGCCAGACTACTTAGGAGCAGGCGCCACGGGTGTTTGCGCGGCAGCGTCATTGACTCCTCCCATCGATTTCGGATTCGCAACCACGGTGAACACTTCCTTCACGGGCTGGCGCGCGGCGGGATGGGGCGGAACACCGGCCTTGGCTTCCGCCACCACCAGATCCATCGCACGCTGAATCGGAAGCCGGACAATGCCCTTCTCCCGGTCGACAAACTTATAGGAGTAGAGTTCCGCGTCCTCGCGGGCCCGGAGATTTCTGTAGTCTTCGCTCACAGGCTCCAGAATCTTCGTGAACTCTTCCCGTTGCTGCACGGAGTCGAAATAGGCCCGCACCGCGAACAAGGTAACAATCAGGAAGACGACGATTGCCACACCGGACCAGGCAATGAAGCCGATACGGACGTCCGTCTGTTCGTAGCCCTTCTCCACGGACTGTTCGAATCCTTCGGGCTTGTGATACTGGTCTGACATGAATCGGTATCCTTTTTGCGTTCGATCGAGAACCGGCTAGACCTGGTGAAAATGCAGTGAGCGTTCGAATCGCAGATCGCCCACCGGGACGATATGCTGCTTCGCCAGCCGCATCCAGAAGAAAAGGCCGAACGTGGGAAGGAGAGCAAGCAAGCCTGCAGCGTCCAGCCAGTGCAATTGCACTCCATCCAGATAGAAGCTGCCCATAATCAGCCAGTAGACATCCACGTAATGCATTGCCACAAGCAGTGCAGCCATGGCCCCCAGGACGGCCAGATTTCGCTTCGCCCAGAGTGTCACCAGCAGGACGAAGGGGATGAGGAAGTGC
The DNA here is from genome assembly GCA_014584705.1 of Acidobacteriota bacterium. Classification (GTDB taxonomy): domain Bacteria; phylum Acidobacteriota; class Terriglobia; order Bryobacterales; family Bryobacteraceae; genus JACTMJ01. The sequence continues at coordinate 42,496 of JACTMJ010000007.1, forward strand.
CCAAAGATGAGGAGCTTCGATACATACTCCCAGGAGCCCTGGAAGCGGTGCTGGAAGAAGATTGTTTCTTCGGTCAGATTCCCGTACCAGATCAGCATGTACTGGGAGAAGGCGCAGTATGCCCAGAAAATATTGAAGGCGTAAAGCCACTTGCCGAGGTCGTGGTAGTGCTCTTCCGTGATCGCACGGTCAAGAATTCCATTGGAGCGGAAGGCAAGACTGATGAGGATCAGCATTCCCGTGAAGCCTGTCGCGCAACCGGCGTACATGTAGAGACCGAACATGGTGGAAAACCAGTGGGGCATCAGGGACATCACCCAGTCGACGGCGGCGAGGCTGAACGTGAATGTGAGCAACAGCAAGCCGAAGGCGCTCAAACGGCGGCTCTTGGCCGTATAGGCAAAATCGCGATCGGTATCCTGGGCGGTACTCCATCCCCACAGCTTAAAGGCGAGGAAGCTCCAGATCGCGAAGTAGATCACCGCGCGGGCGATGAAAAACGGCACATTCAGATAGGCCGATTTCTCGAAGAGGTACGGATCCTTGGCGACCACCGCCTCGTGTGTCCATTCATAAATGCCGTGGAGATCGAAAAGCAGCGGAACAAAGAACAGTGCCGCAATGGGTATCACCATCATGATGCTTTCGCTGATGCGCCGAAGCACAACACTCCAAGTGGCGCCGCTCGCGTGTTCAACCATCACGAAGAACAACGCCCCCACCACGAACGTCAGGCTATAGACGTAGTTCAGCAAATAGGAGCGGAAGAAGCGTTCATGATCGAGAAAGTAGCCCGCGATCAGCAGCAGCCAGCCGACGGCGGCCAAGCCCATCAGGATGACGCGCACCTTGTTGTAAGCGCCTTCGCTGAGACGGAAGGCGTCGCCGGTATAGGTTTGGGCGGAATGGGAAGCGTTTTCAGCCATGGCTATCTCAACTCGCTCCTTAGCTCAGTGGGAACATCGGCAACTTTGCCTGCGGCGGCGCGCTGAAGCGCGCGCGTGTACGCGACAATCGCCCAGCGGTCTTTCTCTGGAATCTGCCAGCGGTAGCCCGGCATGGTGCGGCGTCCGTTGGAGATCACATAGAAGATCTCTCCGTCGGAGTATCCGGAGATACGTTCATCGATGAGGCTGTTCGCCACCCAGCCCTGCGTGCGAATTCCGACAATGCCGCGGCCGGAGCCGGTCCTGTCGTGGCAGGGTGCGCAGTAAATGTCATAGCGCTCCTGGCCGTGTGCCATGAGTTCCGCCGTGATCGGCAGCGGGTTATTGACGTAGAAGCCACCCTGCTGCCCGGTGTAGAAGGCATCGTCCTCTTTGAGGAAGCCTACCGCCACGGTGCCCGGCACCGGAAGACGGGTACCGCTCTGGTTGGAGAAAAACGCACTCTTCTCCTGCGTCCCCACCTTGGGCTGGCGCGCCATGTCAAAGCCCCAGAACTCCACCGGCGGAGCGCTCGAATAACGCGTGCCGCAGCCCGCGAGAGCGAGCAGCAGGAATGAGGCGCACAGCGCAAGGGCGCCGCGATTCTGAATTTGAGGCATTCGGCTCTGGTTACGCATCTTCATGCACAACCTCCGTATTTTTCCCGCCCAGTTCATTCAGCAGTTCGACGATGGCAACCGGCTCAAAGTGGTTCCCATCGCGCTCCACCACCAGGACGAAACCGTCGTCGGTGACGCGGGCGTAGTTCTCGTAATTGAAAATCGGATGATTAAAGCGCGGCAGGCCGTTGAACGCCAGCATGCCGAACACCGCGGCAAAGGAAGCGAACAGCACCATCAGCTCGAAGGTGATGGGCACCGCGTATTCAATCGCGAAAAAGGGCTTGCCCCCGATAATGATCGGGTAGTCGACGGCCGCCGTCCACCATTGCAGGCCAAGCGCGGTGAGGATTCCGGCAAGAGCGCCGCCGCCGATAACAAAGCCCAGTTTGGATCGCCGTTCGCCTAGCGCTTCATCGATGCCGTGAATCGGAAACGGCGTATAGGCGTCGAGCTTGCGGTAGCCCTTCTTGCGAATGCCGCGTATGGCACTGAGGAGTTCGTGCGACGTATCAAAGGTGGTCGCCACCGCGTACGGCTTGCCGTGGACGCTGCCGGGGGCCATATCTTGCGTGTCCGTGGTTGAAGTCGCCATGGTATCCCTCCTTAGTGGTGCGCGCCTTTCTCAATGTCGTGCGAAACCGCGTGCTTCACCTCGGCGATCGCGATCATCGGCACGTACTTGATGAAGAGGAGATAGAGCGTCAAGAAGAGCCCCATCGTGCCGATAAAGGTGCAGATGTCGACGTAGGTGGGATGGAAATAATCCCAGCTCGAGGGCAGAAAATCCCGGTGCAGCGAGATCACGATGATCACGAAACGCTCATACCACATCCCGATATTCACGAAGATGGTGATGATGAAAACCGCCGTGATGTTCTTGCGCACCGCCTGCCACCAGAGCGGTATCGGAGCGATCACGTTGCAGGTGATCATGGTCCAGGCCGCCCAGGCGTAAGGGCCGGTAATCCGGTTGTAGAAGGCGAAGCGCTCGCCGTCAACCACGCTGAACCAGGCGATGAAGTATTCCGAAGCGTAGCTGTAGCCGACAACCATCGACATCGCAAGCATCACTTTGCACATGTAGTCGATGTGCTTGAGCGTGATCAGATGTTCGATACCCAGTGCCTTGCGCGTGATGATCAGCAGTGTGAGCACCATGCCGAATCCGCTGAACACGGCGCCCGCAACGAAGTAGGGCGGAAAGATCGTCGTGTGCCAGCCGGGCAGAATCGACACGGCGAAGTCGAAGCTCACGATGGAGTGCACCGAGAGCACCAGCGGCGTGGAAAGTCCGGCGAGCACGAGGTAGGCCAGCTCATAGTGTTTCCAGTGGCGGGCCGAGCCGCGCCACCCGAGGCTGAAGAAGCCGTAAATCTTGCGGCGCCAGCCGGTGGCCCGGTCGCGAATCGTGGCCAGATCCGGCAGCAGGCCCACGAACCAGAAAAGCACGCTCACCGTGAAATACGTGCTCACCGCGAAGACGTCCCACTCAAGCGGGCTGCGGAAATTCGGCCAGATCTGCATGGTGTTGGGATAGGGCAGCAGCCAGTAAATGGCGCGCCAGGGCCGGCCCGTATGGAAGAGAGGATAGATACCGGCGCAGGCCACCGCAAACAGCGTCATCGCTTCAGCGGCGCGGTTGATGCCCGTCCGCCAGCGCTGCCGCAGCAGAAACAGAATGGCGGAAATGAGCGTTCCCGCGTGGCCGATACCAATCCACCAGACGAAGTTTGTAATATCCCAGGCCCAGCCAATGGGAATATTGTTGCCCCAGACCCCGATACCCGTGGCCACCAGATAGCCCAGCATCACCTGAAGCATCAGCAGGAGGCTGGCGGTGACCGCGATGAGCCCGAACCAGAACTTCGAGGGCGGATTCTCCACCACTCTCGAAACCGACTCCGTAATGGAGTGATAGGTCGGCTCTCCCGTGATCAAGGGCTGATCGATCGTTGTGTTCAACAGATCGAGTTGCGTATTCGGTTTGATTGCAAGGTCTGCCATCGCTTACACAAGCTCCGGATGGGGGTTTCTCAATTTGCCCAGATAGGTGGTCCGGGGCTTCACATTCAATTCCTGAAGTACGGCGTAATCGGTATCGAGCGCTTTGGACTTGCTGACCGCGCTGTTCGGATCGCTGATATTGCCGAAGGTAATGGCATTCGTGGGGCAGGTCTGCTGGCAGGCGGTGACCACCTCGCCGTCGCGAATGGAGCGCGCTTCCGTCTTCGCCTGGATGCGCGCATGGGAAATGCGCTGCACGCAGTACGTGCATTTTTCCATGATGCCCCGCATGCGGACGGTGACGTCCGGGTTGTATTGCAGCGAAGCAATCTCGGGCGCTTTATTGCCCAGCGACATCCAGCCCAGGCGCTTGTCGTGATAGTTGAAGAAGTTGAAGCGGCGCACCTTGTACGGGCAATTGTTCGAGCAATAGCGCGTACCCACGCAGCGGTTGTACACCATCTCGTTGAGGCCTTCGGGACCGTGGACGGTGGCCGCTACCGGGCAGACGTTCTCGCAAGGCGCGTCTTCGCAATGCACGCAGGCCATCGGCTGATAAACGAGTTCCGCTTCCTCGACGGAGCCGGAGTAGTATCGGTCCAACCGAATCCAGTGCATCTCGCGCCCATGCAGCACCTGTTCCTTGCCCACCGTGGCGATATTGTTCTCGCTCTGGCAGGCAACCAGACAGGCGTTGCAGCCAATGCAGGCGTTGAGATCAACGGTCATTCCCCACTGATATTCGCTCGTGTACTTCGGGCTTTCGTAGAGCGTGAACTCGGGAACCTTGTGCGCAATCTCCTGGACGGCGTGAGGATCCTTCTGGAACTCGTCGAGAGTCACTTCACGGACAATCTCGCTGCGGGTGCGAAGGGCGTCCGTGAGCGTGCCGTGGTCCTGCGTGGAGGCAATTTCAATGCTGCCGGAAGTCTTTGCCACCGCGGCCCCGAGGGCAATCGCCGGAGCGTCCGAAGTGCGCAAAGGAAATACGTTGAAGCCAGCTCCCTCGCCCACCTGGCCGGTCTTGGCGCGGCCGAACCCCATCGCGAGCGTGATGGAATTATCCGCGTGGCCCGGCTGCACGATGGCGGGAATCTTCAGCTCCGCGCCATTCCGCTTGATGCTGATGAATTCGGCCTCGTAGGAGGAGTCCGAGATATTGATCTGGCTGACATCCGTGCGAAGCCCCAGCTTGCCCGCCGTGGCCTGGCTCAGCAGGGCGACGTTATCCCACGTGATCTTCGTAATCGGGTCCGGCGCTTCGAGCAGCCAGGCGTTATTGTTGAAGCGGCCGTCATAGGCGTGGCTGCTGGGAACGAAGACGAGTTCCATCTCATCGTCGCCCGGCGCGCCGGCCGCGTGGCCAACCGCTTCCGTCACCGCTGCCTTATTGACCGCGGCCGTGACGGGCGCGGTGGCAGTGCCGGCGATGATGCCGTCGTGGACCGCCTTGCGCCATGCCTTGTCGTCGGCGAGCTGCGTCTTCCAGGTGTCGCGCACCAGCGCGTAGCCTCTCGTGGCTGGCGCGCCGAGAATCGTAGCCAGAAACTCAATCTCGCTCTTGCCGTCGAAGAGCGGCTGAATCATCGGCTGCTGGATGGAGGCCGTTCCGTCAAAGCCGCGCCCGTCTCCCCAGGTTTCAAGATAGTTGGCGCCCTGCAAGATCCAGTTAGAGGCCGCCGCCGTTTCGTTCCGATCTTCGCCCAGGTAGATGCGTGTCTTGGCCTTGGCCATCGCCTCGGCAAACTTGAGGTCGGCGGGCGCGTCATAGGCAGGATTGCCGCCGAGCGCTACCAGGGTTTCCACAGCTCCGGAATGGAGTTCCGCCGCAAGCTGCTTGATCGCCGCGATCTCACCAACGGCCTCGGGCGCGGGAAGCAGCGTCACCGTGGTGCCGAGATTCCCCAGCGCCTCGTTGACCAACAGCGCCAGCGCGTGAACTTCGGCGGGCTGCCGCGGCCCCACCGCGAGCAAGCTCTTGCCCTTATTGGCCGCCAGATCCTTCGCCAGCACCTCGATGAACTTAGACGCTCTCTCCGAAGCAGGGAACGCGCGCCCGGCCGACGGAAGCACGCCCAGACGCACGGCCAGCGCCTGCAGCACACCCATTACGTCGCTCGCGCGCATGCGCAGGCGGTGGTCCGCCATCGCGCCGGTGATGGAGTATTGGCTCTCGACGGCGTACACGCGGTTCATGCCGTCTTCCCGCCCGCGAACGCGGCGGCCATTGGCCCATTGCCGCATGTTGAGGATCGTGGAGGCATCGAGGCCGAGGAAATCGAAATCCAGAGCCAGAATCGCCTGCGCCTTCGAGAAATCGTAGTTCACCAGAACCGGACGCCCGAACGCGATCCGTGCCCCCTCCCGCGCGCTGTCGACGGGCACCGCCTCGTATTCCACCCACTTCGCGCCGGGGAACTTTGCCAGCGTCTCCGCCTTCAACCGGAGATACGTCGGCGATCCGATGCGCTGGCTGATAAACCGCAGTTTCGCGCCGTCACCGCTAAACGCGGCCGGCACGGCGGCTACGAAGCTGTCCCAACTGACACCATTGCCGTCGTGGGTGTGCTGAGCGATACGGTCCGGGTCATAGAGACCAAGAATGGAGGCCTGCGCGAACGCCGAAGCCGCGCCCAGGCTGTGCGGGTGCAGCGGGTTCCCTTCGATCTTCGTTGGCCGCCCGTCGTGAGTCTCCACCATTACGCCGGTGGAAATACCGTTCAGCGAAAAGACGCTGTTGTAGAAGACCGGCTTGCCCGGAACCAGGTCCTCCGAACCGTTGGCCAGCGGGAGGATGTGCTCTTCCGGCCGGCGGCAGGCGGTAAGCCCGGCAAGCGCCAGAGTGGCGCCCATAAACTTCAGCAGAGTGCGGCGGGACGCGCCTTCCGGCAGTTCAGAAGCGCCTTCGGGAAATTCCCGGTGCGCCCATTCCTGGAATTTCGCCGTGCCTGCCAGTTGACTGGCGCTCCGCCAATAGGATTTTTCCGGCTGAGCCTTCTGAATGGATTCAATGTTGACGATCATCGGTGGCACCCCGCGCAGTCTACGGGCGGATTGATCCCTTTCTGAGCGATCAGTTCCCGTCCGATTTCCTCGGCGGGCCGGTCTGGCTGCCAGTCCAGTTTGGTGACAAATTCGACGGGACGGACGTTCGGCGCGGGATTACGGTGGCAATCGAGGCACCAGCCCATGCTGAGAGGCGCCACCTGGGTCACCTTAATCATCTGATCCACGCGCCCGTGGCAACTCACGCAACTCACGCCGCGCGTCACGTGAGCCTGGTGATTGAAATAGACGTAATCCGGAAGAACGTGTACTTTGACCCAGGGAATCGATTCCCCTTTGCCGTAGCTCTCTCGCACCAGCGTCAGCTTGGAACTGTTGGTCTTCACCTTGTGGTGGCAGTTCATGCAAGTCTCAGTGGTGGGCACCGCCGCGAAAGCCGCCCGGTCCACCGTGTTATGGCAGTACCGGCAGTCAATTCCCAGATTGCCCGCATGCAGCTTGTGGCTGTACTCCACCGGTTGTTCCGGGCGGTAGCCCGCATCCTTGTTGCTTGGCAAACCCAGATAAATCGCACCAAGAGCGACTGCGCCGAGGCAAAGCAAACCAAGGGGTACGAAGACCCGCAACCGCAGGTCAAAAGACTTCTTAAATGTTTGAGCCATTGGAGGTCGAAAAGATGTTGTTTAAGTGTACCGTTCAGGGTCGAATTCCGCAACCAGAACAAAAATTCTTGTATCACGGTAATCGATGAGCATTGAGCGCCTTCGGAGTCATCAAAATTGCAGCAAATCGCGAGAAGATGAATCCGGATGGCAGAAAATCGTAAGTCTCCCGATTTTTCCGGCGGGCCGGTGCTCCGGAAACTCGAAAAGCGGCTGGGAGATCTGCGAATCCGGCTCAAATTGATCGTATTTCACAGTGTCTTCTTCAGCCTCCTGACGCTCACGATCTATCTCGCCGTCATTTCGGTCCTCGAGCGCCGGCTCCACGGTGCATACCAGCGGGAAGCCCAGATGATGCGCACCGCGCTCGCGTCGAATCCCGATTTGTTCCGGGTGCTCGAAACGGACGTCGAATACGCGCAAGGCTCCGCCTCCCAACTCGGCATGCCCCAGGACATCCGCGAGTGGGTGGAAGCACATCCAGGAGATGTTTGGTTCAACCCAGAAAAATCTGACTATTTATATCACAAAGACCGGTCGAGCGACCTGTACCGCCGCGTACGGCTGCCGAAGGAGCGGTACCGGGCACTCGTCAACAGCGCGCGATGGGCGATCACGATCGTTCTGAGCGTCACTTATCTGTTGGGCGTGGTAATCCTGGAGTTTCTGGTGTTGCCGGTGTTCGTCTACCGGCCCATTCGATGCTTGCTTGATGCCGACGCGGCGGCCAGCCGGGGAGATCGCGAAAACGAGTTGGTGCCGGAGGTGGAGATTCCGGACGACGAACTTGGAGATCTGATGCGATCCCGCAACCGGATGCTAACCCTGGTTCGCGATCACGAGGACGCGCTCGCGGGAGCCTTGCACCGCGAAGAGAGGCTCTCCGCCGATTTGCTCCGCAAGAACGCGCAATTGGAAACGGCCAAGCGCAGTCTGGCCGATCAGGACCGCCTCGTGAGCCTGGGCCTGATGTCCGCGAGCGTTGCGCACGAATTAAATACGCCGCTTGCCGTTCTGAAAGGCAGCGTGGAAAAACTGCTAGAAACCGCCGCCGACGAACCCACGCGGGGACGCCTGACGCGGATGAACCGGGTAGCGGACCGGTTGCAAAGCATCAGTTCGTCGCTCCTCGATTTCGCCAGGGTGCGCAAGACGGAAATGGCTCCGGTGAACTTGCGCGAATTGATCGACGAGTGCTGGGAACTGGTATCCATCGACGAAAAGGCCTCTCGCGTGAACCTCCACAACCGGGTGGAACCCAGCCACTGGGTTTTTGGCAACGCGGACCGCCTGGGACAGGTTTTCGTAAATCTTCTTCGGAACGCGCTTCAGGAGACGGGCATCTCAGGCAATATCCGCGTGAGCAGTTCGATCGCATGCGCCGTGAGCTGGAGAGAAACGCATGGCGAATCGAGCGCCGCGGGCGGAAGAGTGGTAGTCCGGGTGGAGGACGACGGGGCGGGTATTCCGGAATCGGTGCTTCCTCACCTGTTTGAAGCATTTGTGAGCACGCGCCTCGATTCTCGCGGGACGGGGCTTGGATTAACGGTGGCGGAGGGAATCATTCAGCAACACAATGGAAGCATCCGCGCTTACAACCGCGCCGATGGCGGCGCCTGCCTGGAAGTCCAGCTTCCCGCAGCCGCGGAGCCATCGGCCACAGCAGCCTTAGGAACCGGGAAATCTTTGCCATGAGCGATGCCAGCCTTCAGGAAAACACAACTCCGCCCGTGAATCGGGTGGAAGTAGTTGTGCTCGACGACGACCAGGATTTCATTCAATTCCTGAGCGATGTGTTGGAGGACGAAGGGATCTTCGCCGTCCGGACTTTCACAGATCCGCGAGAGATGTTCGCGGCGTTCGAATCGAAGCTGCCGGGCATCCTGCTTCTCGATATGAAGATGGGCGAGCATCAGGGCGACGCGGTGATGGGCGAAGTGCAGGCGCGCTGGCCCGGCATCTGCATCATCGTGGTGACGGGCTATCCGACGCTCGACGATATGCGGGCCAAGTTCCAGCAGAACGTGTTCGACTATCTTCCGAAGCCGTTCTCCATTGAGCAATTGCGCGCCACGCTCACGAGAGCAATCGAATCTTACGGGCTGGGGCGCAGCCGGCAGGATATTCTTCGCGAGCGTCTCGGGCCGCGCATCCGCATCCTGCGAACGGAACGCAACTGGAGCCTGAAGGACTTCGCGGCCGAGACCGAACTCAGCGTTTCGCAGCTCAGTTCCATCGAACGCGGCGCGCACCTGCCATCGATTGAGAGCTTCCTCTCCATCTGCGATGCACTTGATCAGAAGCCCAGCGACATTTTTGCAAGCATCGAATTTTGAACGGGCCGCGGAGCGAAGCGGGCGGCGGCGTTCGCTTCAATCCAGATCCATGGTCACCGTAACCGGGCAATGGTCGCTGCCCATGACCTCGTTCAGGATATCGGCGCCGGCCAACCGCTCGCGATCCTGCCGGTGGATGGCAAAATGGTCAATCCTCCAGCCGATGTTGCGCGCGCGGGCGCCGGTGCGCTGGCTCCACCAACTGTACTTCACCGTGTCCGGATACAAGTGGCGGAAGGTATCCACCCAGCCGTCGTCGAGAAAGCCCGCCATCCAGGCGCGTTCTTCCGGGAGGTAGCCGGGGCTGGTTTCGTTCTCGTTCGGACGCGCGAGATCAATGGGCTGCGGCGCGACGTTGAAATCTCCGCCGAGCAGTACGGGCTTCCCCGACTTCCGCAATTCCGCCGCGTAGCGGTGGATTGCGGAGCAGAATCGCACCTTGTAATCGATGCGGCGGCCCGCATCCTGGCTGTTCGGAAAATACGCGCCCACCGCGATGTAATCGGGAAACTCGCCGGCGATCACACGGCCTTCTCCGTCGAATTCTTCAAGGCCCATCCCGAACTCGATGCGGCGCGGTTCCTCTTTGGCGAAGAGCGCCACGCCGCTGTAGCCCTTCTTCACGCGGGCCGGGTTCCAGAACTTGTAGTAGCGTGTATCGAGCAGAATTTCGGGCGGAATCTGCGGCAGAGTGGCGCGGACCTCCTGCAGTAGCAGGACGTCATGGTTCTGGGCTTCAAACCAATCCACGAATCCGCTTTTCGCGCAGGCGCGAATCCCATTCACATTCCAGGAGACGAACGATCGGAGAGCCATCGGATCAGCGTTCCCCCAGCGCGCTCACGCCCGCGCCGAGCACTTCGAGGATGCGGTCCACATCGTAGACGCTGCCTCCCCAGGTTCCGCCGCTCACGGCTTGCAGCGCGGCCCAGAGGCGGGTATCGTCCGGGAGTTTGTCGTCGGGCTTGAGCGCCGGATTCGGGCTGCGCGTCGCAAGCAAGCGGTCCCCCTCCTCAACGCCCACGGCATTGCCGTTCTCACCGATCAGGTTCACGCTGCCCTCCAGGCGGATGCGGTCCACCGCGATCTCGATGATGTCGCCGTCGCGCACCTTGCCGAGAGGCCCGCCCGCAAGCGCTTCCGGGGTAATGTGGCCAATGCAGGCTCCGGTGGAAACACCGCTGAAGCGGGCATCGGTGAGAACCGCGATCTGCTTCCCGAAGGCGAGATGCCGGAGCGCCGAAGTGATCTGATATATCTCCTCCATACCGCTGCCCATCGGGCCACGGCAACAGAGCACCAGGATGTCGCCCGGAAGCAGCTTCTTCTCTCCGCGCCCCTTGACGGCCTGGATGGCTTCGGTCTCCGTCGTGAAGACTTTCGCCGGGCCGCGCTTGCGATAGACGCCGTCGGCGTCCACGACACTGTCGTCAATGGCGGTGGACTTGATGACGCTGCCGCCGGGGGCGAGATTGCCCACCGGAAAACAGACGGTGGACGTAAGCCCCTTGGCCGCGGCGCGTTCCGGCGACATGATCACATCGTCGGGATGGAACCCCTCGCGAGCCTCCAGGCGCTCGCGCAGGACGCGCCTCCGCTCCGAACCCTCCCACCAATCGAGCGCCGCGCCAAGCGTCAATCCGCTCACCGTCATCACATCCAGTTCGAGCAGGCCGGCTCGCTTCAGGTGCAGCATCACTTCCGGCACGCCGCCCGCCTGGAACACACGCGCCGTGGGATGGAACATCGGCCCGTTGGGCAGGGCATCGACAAGCCGCGGAACCTTGCGGTTGATCGCGGACCAGTCCTCCACCGTGGGCCGCCGCACGCCCGCGTGATAAGCGACGGCCGGGACGTGAATCACCAGGTTTGTCGAACCGCCAAACGCGGCGTGTACGATGAGCGCGTTGCGGAAAGCCGCTTCATTGAGGATGTCGCGCATGGCGATTCCGCGTGCGATGAGATGCAGCACGGCTTTGGCGGAGCGCGTGGCCGCATCGAGCCAGATGGGATGCCCGGAGGGCGCGAGCGCGGCGTGCGTTAGCGACATGCCCAGCGCTTCCGCCACCACCTGCGAAGTGGCCGCGGTGCCGAGGAACTGGCATCCCCCACCGGGCGACGCGCACGCGCGGCAAGTGGCTTCCTGCGCCTGCTCCATCGTGATCTCGCCATGCGTATAGCGCGCGCCGACGCTTTGCACTTTGCCCGCGTCCTCCCCCTCATCGGGGAGCAGGGCGACGCCGCCCGGCACCAGCACGCTCGAATACTTCCCCTCCCCGGCCAGGGCCATCATCATTGCGGGAAGACCCTTGTCACAGGTGGCCACTCCCACGACGCCGTGCCTGGTGGGCAGGGATCGGATCAGGCGCCGGTAGACGGTGGCCGCGTCGTTCCGGTAGGGCAGGCTGTCGAACATGCCCACGGTGCCCTGGGTGCGCCCATCGCAGGGATCCGTGACATACCCGGCGAACGGGATCGCGTTGCGCCGCTTGAGTTCGAGCGCCGCGGCCCGCACCAGCAGGTTCACCTCCCAATGGCCGGTGTGGTAGCCCAGCGCAATGGGAGTGCCGTCTTCCGCGCGAATCCCCCCGTGGGTAGAAAGCAGAAGCACTTCCTTGCCGTTCAACTGCGTGGGGTTCCACCCCATGCCGACGTTCAGGCTCTTCGCGAAAATGTTGCCAGAAGGCCCGTCGGTGAGCATCTCTTCCGTAAGCGGCACCTGGCCCTCCCGCGCGGGGGCGGTGGACCGCACCTCGAACAGGGAATCGTCGAGAGAATCGAGAATTTCGCGCGGCGTATCCAGCATACGTAGCTATTGTATTCCGCCGCCCCCGCAGCGCCATGGCAAGGCGCCTACTGGCCGGAGAGCGCGCCGCCGCGAGCTAAGGCAATCGCCGCCTGCGCTTTCTTCCGCCGCCGGACTATGCGGAGCTTCTGAGCCTTCGGCCGCCGATCCGCGATAGAGTGGTTCCCAGAGCGATGCAAACGGGCGTTCGGAATCAACTCGGGGCTCTCCGCCGCGGCCGCGGGATCAGCGCGGCGGTGCTGGCGGCGCGGGTGGGCGTGAGCCGCCAGACGATCTACGCGATCGAAGCGGGCTCCTTCGTGCCCAATACGGAAGTGGCGCTTCGGCTGGCGCGCGAGCTTGAGGTCACCGTGGATGCCTTGTTCACGCTCGAAGCGGAAGAGCCCCTCCAGCGGAAACCGGTTGCGGCGGAGTTGTTGAGCGTTGCCACGCCCGCGGCCGGGGCCGGCGTACAGGTCTGCCGGGTGGGCGACCGGCTGGTGGGCGTCCCGGTGAACGCCGCGCCCTATTTTCTGCCGGAGGCCGACGGCATCATCGCGAAACTCGGACGCAAAGCGGGTGCGGCCGACCTGATCATGTTCTCGCCGGAAGAAAGCTCCTCAAAACGGCTGGTTCTGGCGGGATGCGACCCCGCCATGGGACTTCTGGCCCGGATGGCGGAGCGAGACGCCGGGATTGTAGCGGTCACCGCCGCGGCGTCGAGCCGGGTCGCCCTGAACTGGCTGCGCGAAGGCAAGGTGCATATCGCCGGCAGTCACCTCAAGGACGTGGAGACCGGCGAGTTCAACCTGCCCATCCTACGCCGCGACTATCCCGGAGAAGATTTCGCCGTCGTCACCTTCGCCCGCTGGGAAGAAGGCTACGTCACGGCGGCCGGCAACCCGCTAGCCATCAAGGCAATCGAAGATCTGAAGCGACCGAAGGTCCGGCTGGTGAACCGGGAACCGGGCTCCGGCAGCCGCGCGCTGCTCGATCACCTTCTTACGCAGGCCGGTATTCCCGCACCGAAGGTGAAGGGCTATGAGCGGGTTGCGTTCGGCCATTTGGCCGCCGCCTATATGGTGCATGTGGGGGAAGCGGACGCCTGCATCGCCACGCGTGCCGCCGCGAACGCCTTTGGGCTCGATTTCGTTCCCCTTCAATCCGAGCGCTACGACTTTGTCGTTCGCCGCGAAAGCCTCGACCTGCCCGCCGTCCAGAGCTTCATGGACGTTCTGCTGAAGGCGAAACTGCGCCGGAAACTCGAGGTGCTTGCCGGTTACGACACCTCGCAAACGGGCGTCGTCCTGGCCTGAACGGCAAGCCGCGCGGCGCATTCCGGCTCCCCGCCCGGGCGCCGATTCCCGGTTCGCCGTCCCGCACCGCGCCGGATTGGCTCCCGCCCCCGTTTCCGGTTCTCAATGCTGGATGCCGCCGGTATACTGAGGATGGCAATCGTCGCCCAGCCCGGATACGAAAGGATTCCGTCCCATGCTGAACCGCCGTCTGTTTCTCGCGCTCGCCGGCGCCCTGCCCCTCCGGGCCGCCCGTTTCTCGAAGCCCATCGGAATCAATCTCTACACGGTGCGGGACTCCCTCGCCAAGGATGCCGCGGGCACGTATCAGGCGCTTCACGCACTGGGCATCCGGGAGCTGGAAGTCCGCCCCAACCATTTGCGGGATCACGGCGATCTCATCCGTCGGAATGCGTTGAAGCCCGTCCACATGTTCATCGAATCCGCCGTGATTACCGGGGATTGGGAGGCGGGCCTCGCGATGCAACGGGCGATGGCGAAGCAGATGAACCTGCCGGAACCGAAAGCCGACGGACCAAGACCTACACTTGCCGAGATGGCGGCGCTCGCCAAACAATTCGGAATCGAGCGCCTGGGAATCAGCTATCTACTGCCGGCGGAGCGCCCGAACGCGATCGGCCACATCAACCGCGCGACGGAGGAACTCGCGAAGCATGGCCTCGGTTTCTACTATCACAACCATGCCTGGGAGTTCGATGCCGGCAAAGGCCCCCGATTCCTTGACCGCCTCCGGCAGGAATCCGACCCTAGGGTGAAGCTGGAACTGGATCTGTTCTGGGCCACTATCGGCGGCGATGACCCGGTGACGCTTCTCCAAACCTGGAAGGGCCGCGTGGCCAGCCTGCACATGAAGGACGTCGCCCGCGACGCACCCCGGCAGAAGACCGAAATGAGCATCCCACGAACGGCCTTCAAGGAGTTGGGGGCGGGCATTCTCGATTGGCCGCGCCTGCTTGCCGCGGCCTCCGCCGCCGGGGTTGGACACTATCTGATTGAGCAGGATTACACTGAGGGCGACCCGCTCGATAGCGTGCGGCGCAGCGTCGCCTTTCTGAAGCAGGCCGAGATTCCTGGCTAAACAGCGCGCATGCGAAGGCCTCTTCCGGGAGCGCTCGCGTGCCAACGCGGCAAGGAAGATTCTTGCGGGATCGCGGGCGCGGACGCAGAATGGAAGTGGCGATGCGTTTGCTCTTCCAGCTTCAGGAGAACCGGCCGTCTCAGGCAGCCGCCCAGGAACCGGCGGCGCTGCCGGAGCGCGTGCGACAGGTGCTCGAAGACGCCGGCGCAACCAGTGTGCGCGCGTCTCACCCGGAACTCCCCGGCCTGTATACGGCGGAGTTGCCGGACCGGGCGGCCATTGACGGCGTAATCGCGCGTCTCCGGAAATTGCCCGAAATCCGCCATGCGGAACCGGATTCCTTCGGCATGACGTTCTAGCGCGAAGCCGCGCCTTCCCGTTACGCGGCCGGTGGAACGAGAAGCGTGCTTGCGGGCGTGAGATAAGCCGAGGGCAGGTGCGCGATGGGCATGCGCTCCACCCGCGCCTTGCCTCGGGGATGGAAGGACGCTTCGTAGAGAGTCGCCAGGTGCATCGGAGAATAAATCCGGGCAAGCACATCCACCAGAACGGGAAACGAGCTCAGGTCGTATCCGCCGGATTCATACGTCCAATTGCCGATCGTGCCGATCTGCCACAGCAGCAGGTGAGCGGTGCGATCCACCGGCGGCGAGCGCATCAGGAAGCTGGTGGCTTCGTATGCCTGGCAGCCATCGCCGGGGTCGATACCCAGATCCGCGTAGAGGCAATCGGCGGCGGAAATGCCCGGCAGCATCCGGGCCGGAAAACCGGCGGCACGAGCGCGGCGCACGGATTCGTGAGAGGGGTAGGTAAACACTCCGGGGTGCCCGTAAAATGCCGCAACCGTGCGCTTGCCCTTTTCGAGTTCAGCCATGAGTTCGAGCACCATCCCCTCATACGTAAAGCTACGTTCCATGCCGTCGGCATAGAGATCGGTCATCGTCTTCGCGTTGGGGTTGATCGCGAGCAGCGCATCCTCCTGAATCGGCTCTCCAATCACGTGCAGCAGAGATTCGGCGGAGGCCATCGCGGCCACGGCCTCCAGGGTCAACTGGGTTACCGCGCGAATCCCGGTGCCCACCACGGTAAGCGAAGGCCTGGGAGCGGGCACCGGTTGCACGGCGTCCATGAGCCGGCCAATCGACGCCGCGGCGTTCCGCAGCTCATCTGTGTATTTCATTGGCGGTACTCCTTTCCAGCGGTGCGCGCGCCTGCCCTGGCTACTCGGCGTAGGCGCGCCACGGCACTCGCGAGCCCGCATCCGGGTGCTTGCGCGTGTCGTGGACCTCCATTGCGCCGTCTTTCCCCCGCGACGCCCAAATGTGGTGGGAGCCAAGAAGAGAGGCCGGCACATTATGGAAGCCCACCTCCAGACGTTCTCCGGCGACGAAATCCGCGGCGTTTGAGACCGGAAAGAGGAACTGCCCCCAGTGCATCGCCGGTTGCCCGGGCGCGTTCGAAAGCGGCTCCGTTCCCGGCATTTGTGCTTCAAACCACGCCGCGAATCCGTTCACGCCGGTTCCGGTGAGTGGGAAAGAGAGTTCGGCAGCATAAGGGGAACGCGCTTCGGCCGCGGGCATCGTCGCGCAATCGGAAACCCAAAGCGGCATCGCCTCCGCACGAAGCGCCTCGGCGGAAACCGGATCCTTCAGCCAGACCACTTCGTGCGGGGAAAAGGGCGCAAGCGCGCTCAAATCCAGGCCGTACACACGCCCCCGGAGTTGCAGCGCCTGTTCGGCCGCCGGGTGTTTGACCGGCGCGAGGAACGCCGTAACTACGGAGGGAATCATCGCCCCTCCCGGCTTCAGGCAGCGGTCCCTCGCCTGCAGCACCGGAGCAAGCATGTTCTCGTCCACGCCATAGACCCCGAGCCATTCGGAAACGAGCACGTCCACCTGCTCCGGGATCCATAGGTTATCCATATCCATGGGAAGCACCTGGATCACATCCGCGAAACCGTTCTCCGCGATCAGACGCCGGGCCAGCGCGGCCGCTACCGGCGCGCGTTCCACCGCGTACACCCGGGCCGCGCCCGCCTGCGCCGCGAACAGGCTCAGGATTCCCGAACCCGCGCCCACGTCCAGCACCACATCGCCCTTCCGTACCGTGGAGCGAATGGATCTCTCAAAAGAGCGGGTTCTTGGTTCATCGCCAACCATAAGACGATGGATATTCAGGTCATCGTAAGAGAACACGCGTAATCTCCAGGTGCTACTTACTTACCATGGAATAGGGGAGCGTACAAGCAGGTAATTTATTAACCACGTACGCGATCTTTTCGTGCATTTTTTGTTAATCATGGACGCGGTTTACGAATGTTTCCAAACTATAAATAATTCGGCCGCCGCGGAGCGCCGATGCGGCGGGACGCTTGAACCGCCTGGGTAACGAGCCGGCTTCTGGCATCGGGTACCGGAAGGGCGCGCGTTCCGGCGCGGGTTGTTAATTTATTGAAGGAATATCAGCGCGAAACATAAATGAATTAGATTTTTCTTGATAGCCGCCCGGCTCAGCTATAGAATCGCCATAATAGCGAGACTACTCAGCCATCTGGATTTACCCTTCAGATCTCGTTAGCGTCCCAGGTTAAATAATAGAAGCCCGGGATTTGCATGTATAGATGCAGGGAGTCTCACCATGCCTAAAGCGAAGCCTACTGGCTCTTCCCCCCGTCACGCAGAAAGCGCACCCTCCTATTCCGGAGATTTCACGCTTCGAAATGACGCCGGCCCGTCGTTGCTGCAACCAGGCGACGACAACATCGTGAAAGGAGAAATCCTTCTAAAGCTGGCTCCCGCGGCGAACAGCTCCGTGCGTTCGAGCATTCCTTCCGGGCCGCTGGGGACCCGCATGTACGGCGTTCCCGGCGGGTTCGGAATTGCCGAGATCGATTCCGTGCTCGAACGCTTCGGCGCTCAAAGCGTCGTCAAGCTGCACATGCCCGCATCGCCCGTGACGGCGGCCGCCGAGGACGAGGCCTTGGGCGGCACGTACCGGGTCCGGCTAAGCGCGGACGCCGATGTTGCAGCGGCGGTCAAAGCCCTTTCGCAAAGCGCCTCCGTTGAGGCTGCCGAGGCAAACCGCTGGCGCGAGGCGACGGCGACGCCCAACGACCCCGGCTTCCCCCAGCAGTGGGGGCTCCCCCAGATCAACTGCCCAACGGCTTGGGACGTCACGACAGGCGCGGCCTCCGTGGTGGTCGCGGTAGTCGACACCGGGGTAGACCTTGATCATCCCGAACTCGCGCCGCTGCTCTTGCCTGGGCAGGATCTGGTCGACCTGGCCGGCTCTTCTCCGCCCCCCGGAACCCGTTTTGAGGGCGATTGGATGGGGCGCGACGCGGAACCGCAAGATGAGGTGGGGCACGGAACCCACGTCGCGGGCACGATCGCCTGCGTCACGAACAACGCGTTCGGCGTGGCGGGCGTCACCTGGCATTGCTCCATCCTTCCCGTGAAGGTGCTCACCCGCGTCGTGCAGATCGCTCCGCCGAACCGCGTGAGCGGCGTGGGGAGCGCCGCGGATATCGCCGCTGGAATCCGCTGGGCGGTGGACCATGGCGCTCACGTTCTCAACATGAGCCTGGGCGGCTACGGCGACACCTTCGTCGAACGCGACGCGGTGGCTTATGCCGTCTCGAAGGGGGTCACCGTCGTAGCCGCCATGGGCAACGACAACACCAACCAGCCCTCTTACCCGGCGTCGTATCCCGGCGTGATCGCCGTCGGCGCCGTGGACCAGAGCAATCACCGCGCGGTTTTCTCGAACTTCGGCCCTCACATCTCCGTGGTTGCGCCGGGCGTCGATATCTATTCCACGGTCTGGAATGACGGTTTCGACACCAAGAGCGGCACGTCCATGGCCTCACCGCACGTAGCGGGCGTTGCCGCGCTCACCCTTTCCGCAAACCCGGCGCTGAGCGCCGACGAAATCCGAAACATCCTCAAGGAAACGGCCGTACCCTTGCGCGACGATCCCGCCGACCCGGTGCCTAACGACCGCTATGGATCCGGGCTGGTGGATGCGGCGGCCGCCGTTCACCGTGCCCTGCCACAACCCGTACAAACTCAGCCAACCGTTACGAGGCCGACCATGACCACTTTACCGACATTGCCGACATTACCCACTCGCCCGACATTTCAGACGCTTCCAACCAGGCCCACTTTCCCAACCAGGCCAACTCTCACGTTTCCAACCCGGCCTACGCTGCCGACATTCCCGACGAGGCCAACCTTCCCAACGAGGCCAACCCTCACGTTTCCGACGCGGCCTACGCGGCCGACATTCCCGACTCGGCCCACACTTCCAACGTTCCCAACACGGCCCACTCTGCCAACGCGTCCGACATGGCCGACCCGGCCCACGCGGCCCACGTTCCCGACGTTCCCAACGCGGCCCACTCTGCCAACGCGCCCGACTTGGCCGACCCGGCCCACACGGCCCACGTTCCCCACGTTCCCGACGCGGCCCACTCTGCCAACGCGGCCGACTTGGCCAACCCGGCCCACGCGGCCCACGTTCCCGACGTTCCCGACGCGGCCCACTCTGCCGACGCGGCCCACATGGCCAACCCGGCCGACCCGGCCCACTCTTCCCACATTTCCAACGCGCCCCACGCTCACGTTCCCAACAAGGCCCACATTTCCAACCCGGCCCACGCTCACATTTCCGACGAGGCCCACATTTCCAACCCGGCCAACGATCACGCAACCAACCGTGACCTTTCCCACGCGTCCGACCATCCCAACGGTGGTTGGCCCGGGCCCCGGCCCAATCTTCCAGCCGGCGGAAGCCTCAGCCGGGTATGAAGGCTACTACGATCCGTACGGACAAAGCGGCTACGAGGGTTACTACGACCCCTATGCCGCCACGGGCTATGAGGGCTACGAGGATCCTTACGGGCTCACCGGATACGAGGCTTACGACCCCTATTCCGCCACCGGCTACGAGGGTTACGAAGACCCCTACGCGCAGAGCGGATACGAGGGCTACGACGCTTACGGAGAGACCGGGTACGAGGGATACGAAGACCCCTACGCGGAATCCGCTGAGGGCTACTACGATCCGTACGGGGCGGCGGGATATGAGAGCTACGAGGACCCTTATGCCGCCTACTACGATCCCTATGGCCAGCAGTCCGGATACGACGAATACGGAGGAGGGTATGAGGATTACGGAGCCTACGAAGATCCCTACGCGGGCTACGAGGATCCCTACGGATACTCTTAGGCTCCGGCTGTGATGTGATGAACCCTGAATCAGTGAAGACGCTCGAATTCCTGCATCGGCGGGGCTTGCTTAGCTCCACCGATCTGGAATTCGGCCTGCCCACCGTGGACGAAACTTCGATTTCGCATCGGTCCTGCATTGTCTCTGTGCAAGGCAGGCCGCGCTGGTTTGTAAAATGCGGAGATCCCGTGCGAAGCCACGGGCGGGATCTCGGCATGGAGAGCACGGTGCACCGGCTGGCCGCGCGGCATCCGCTTCTTGCCGAGGTGGTCCCGCGCTGCCGGCTCATTCGAGCGGATGGAAATCTGCTGGTGATGGAGGCCGTCTCCGGCGAGCGCCTCACGCCGCCGCGTTTCGGAAATGGCCATCGCGACGCCCTGCGTGCATACGGGGTGGCGGTCGGGCGCGTCCATCGGACAATACCCCCGCGCTTTGGAGCGGCGCCATGGATGCTCTCCGCCCTGCTGCCCCAATGGGGGGCTTACGAATGGCTGCCGCCCGCGTGCGGCGCGTTCCTCCATCGGCTGGCGGCGGTGCGCGAGTTCCGAGAGGCATTTGATCGCTTGCGGCTGCAATGGCGGCCCGGTTGCCTTGTCCACGGCGATCTGCGCTGGGCCAACGCCCTTTTCGACGCCGCGTATTCCCCGCCGCGTGTGTGGCTGGTCGATTGGGAGCTCGCCGCCGCGGGAGACCCGGCTTGGGACCTGGGTTCCGTGCTCGCCGATGTGGCGGCCTCGAACGCCATCGAGAACCGGGACCCGGCGGATTGGAGGCGAATGCTCGCGCTCTGCCGTCCCTTTTTCGCGGCCTATCAAAGCGAAGCGCGGCTTGCGCCGGAAGTGTGGCGCGAGAGGTTAGAGCGAAGCGTGCGCTGCGCCGGCGTTCGGCTCGTGCAGACCGTGATCGAGTTTGGTCATGATTCGCCGCCCGCTCTGCTCCAGGCGGAGCGGCTATTCCTGCCCGCCATTCATGCGTTTCTTCTGGAGGCCGAACCGCCGTCCGGCGGTGCGCGCGACGAGGGAAGTCCCGGGGCGCGCGTATGAACGGCGATGCGGGAACGGAAGCGCCCGGCTTGCCGCCCAGCGTGCGGGGAGATCTCGCGTCCGCCCTCGGAATGGTTCGGTTGTCGGGCGGGTGGCTTTGCGTGGAAGGCGTGCCCGTGGCCCCGGCCGGCCCTCCTTCCGAAGCGCCCCCGCGCGCCCTCCCCGCCCTTTCCGCGGCGCTCTATTCCCGCTGGTTCGCGGCGTGGAATCCGCCCGCCGAAGCGCGTTCCTTGCCGTTCTCAAACGGGAAGTTCTTCGCGTCGTTGCGGGCGGCCCATGCGGCGGCGGGGTGCTTTGAGCCGGGTTGGGTGGCGGTCGCGGAGCATGCGCCGTATGGGGTGCTGGCCGTCCGGGGTGAGGAAACGCTCCTGGTGGCGAAGGGGGAATACGTCAACCTTCTCCGGCCCGGCCGCCCCGCAAGAGGGGGAGAACCGATTGCGATTCGCGCGCGCCGCGATGTCGCCGCGCCTCAGGATGGCTGGTGGATGACCTGGAGCGCCGCCGGCCCCGCGCCGGAAGAGGCTATGCTCCGCCTCTACTGGAACTGCGGCCCGGAATCCGTTCAGCCGCTCATCCGGCGCATCACCGAAGCGGCCGGCAACGCGCGGGTGCGCTACACCCTGAAGTGCCCCGCTTCGCCCTCCCTTTTCGGGCGAAGGGACGGCACGGTGCTCTACTTTGCGACACGGGATTGGCCCGCCCTTCGGGAGCCCTTAAGGCGGATCCATCGCCTCCTCGCCCCCTCCCTCTTGGACGCCACGCCACCGATGACCTTCCGCCTTGGCAGAGGCGCGGCTCTGGTGGAAGATCCCGCCAACGGCCGCAGCTTCGGTCAAACCGTCTCCTCTGCGGTCGCGAGAGGCATCCTGGAAGCCCTTTCGCTTGGCGAAGCGGATCCTGGTTTCCGCGTGGCGATTCTTGCGAACCGGCTGCGCGCGCTCGGAATCTCGCCCGATCGGCCTTATGCCGGCAGTGTGCCATCAGAGATCGAATGGCGAGCCTGGTAACGCCGCAAGCGAAACGGCCCTCAACGCGAACTATTCGTAGCGCAGGGCTTCAACCGGATCTAAACCGGCTGCCTTCACGGCGGGCCAGACGCCAAAGAAGAGCCCGATAGCTACCGAAGCGCCGAAACCCGCAAACAGCGCCCAGGCGGGTGTAGGCGCTTTCAGGCTGGGAACCAGAGCCCCCACAACAAATACCACGCTCAGCGAGAAAACGATGCCGACAATGCCGCCCAGGCCGGTAAGGGTCATCGCTTCCATCAGAAACTGAGACACCACATCGCCCCGGCGCGCGCCGATGGCCTTGCGAATGCCGATCTCGCGCGTGCGCTCCGTGACGCTCACCAGCATGATGTTCATCACCCCGATGCCGCCCACCAGAAGGCCCAGGCCGGAGAGCGCGAGCGAAACCATCCAGATGATTCCGGTGATCTTGTCGAATTGTTCAATGATGGAATCCGGCGTGGAGAGATTGAAGTCGTTCTTCTCCTCGGGCTCCAGTTTGCGCAGTCGCCGCATCATCCACTCGATCTCGTCGAACGCTTGGTCCCGCAATCCGGGAAAGGCCCGGGCGACAATCATGATGCGTTCGTCGTTGCCGGGGTAGCGCAAGCGCGCGGTGCGGAACGGGATGAGCACTTGCTTATCCGCGCCGTTCTCCCCGAAGAAGCCACCCTTCGCTTTCTCAAAGACGCCAATGATGCGATACTCGGCGCCGCCGAAAATGGCGGATTTTCCAACCGCGTCGCCCGCCGGAAACAACACGTCGGCCAGCACCGCGCCAATCACGGCGATCTTCTCGCCGCGCCGGGCTTCGGCCTCCGTATACAGCCTGCCATCGCGCAGCGCCCGGCCGCTGTTCAGGAGGATATTTGCTTCGGTGCCGACGATCGAGAAATCGTCGGTTTCAATTCCCGGCACTTTGGCAATCATCGGGCGGCCGCCCTGAATCGGCGGAACGAAGAGGTTCATTCCGATGGTCTGGACCGTCGACGCCGTCGCGACGCGCAGAGCATCCACGTATTCGACGCGGAGCGGACGGCGCAGGCGTTCCTCGCGGCTTGCGCCGCCGCGGCTCGGGTCGCCGCTCGTCCGAAAGATAAAGATATTATCGGGGCCAAGTTCGGTGAAAAAATCGACAACGCCCTGCCGCAGCCCGGCCAGCAGCGACGCCACGGACACCACCGTTGTGATGCCGATAACGATGCCCAGCATCGTGAGCCCGGAGCGGAAGCGATGGCTCCAGACGGCGTCCATCGCCATGCGAAAGTTCTCGAGGGCCGATGCGTTCTTGAGTTCCATTATTCCGCCCTCAGCGCTTCCACCGGGTCCAGTTTCGCCGCCCGCACCGCCGGGTACAAGCCGGAAACGATGCCCACAATGCTCGATACTCCCAGGGAGAGGCTCACGTAGAAGACGGTGATGGACATAGTAAGCTCGAATGCCTTGCCGATGATCAGCGTTAGCGCCGCGCCCACGAGAATTCCAATCAAACCGCCCACCGCGGCAAGCAGCGCGGATTCCAGCAGAAACTGCAGCCGGATATCCCCCTGCCGCGCGCCAAGAGCCTTGCGAATGCCGATTTCCTTCGTACGCTCCGTAACGCTCACCAGCATGATGTTCATGATGACGATCCCGCCCACCAGCAGCGAAATCGCCGTAACGGGGACAACCACCGACGAGATCAGGCTCATGATGCTTTCAATGAATCCGCGAATGGCGTCCGGCGTGAGCGTATCGAATTTGTCCAGCTCGCTGGGCTTCTGCTTGTAGCGAACGCGCAGCGCCACTCTGGTGACGTCGAGAGCTTCGTCCAGCGTAAGGCCGCTTTCGGGCCGGGGCTTTCCGAAAATCGACATGTTCCGTTCCGTTCCCCAGATGCGCGTGAGCGTGCGATACGGGATGAAGACGGAGTTATCCTGAGAGCGGCCGAACGCGGAGCCGAGTTTTTCCTGCACGCCGATCACGGTGAATTCGCGGCCGCGGATGGTCACCGATTTCCCAAGCGGATTGGTTCCGGGAAACAGCCGCTCGGCAATGTCGTAGCCGATTACTCCCACTTGTTGGCGGGCGGAATCTTCCTGTTCGGTGAAGTAACGGCCTTGCGCCACGTTCACGTCCCGGATTTCGGGAAGGGTTGCGAAGGACCCGACGACGACCCCCTCCTCGTAGGTTTCCGACCCTCGCTTCACATCCACGATGCGATTGGAATAGGGGGAATACAGGATGCGGTCTCCCGTGACCTCCTCCAGATAGTTGAGGTCCGCCCAGTCGATCCGCCGGTGATCCTTGAGCTTGTCGAAAAACTCCTTCCGGCTGCTGGCATTGGTCACCTGCGCCACCAAAAAGGTCTCCCCGCCAAACGCTTTGGCCGTGCTTTCCTCCGCATATGCGCCCAAACCGTCGATCGCCGCGCCCACCAGAATCACGGAGCCAACGCCGATGATGACGCCCAGCAGCGTGAGAAAGCTCCGCAGCTTGTGCGCCCGAATGGAATCAACGGCCAGCCCGAAGGAGGTGGAGAATTTGTACCAGAAAAGCGAGAGCCCATTGAGACGCCGCGGGTTCCAGGTATCAGAGGGTTGCGACATGCGGGAAGTACTTTCTCAGGGTAACGGGAATCCGATTCTCCGGCAAATGGCGCTGCCACGCCCGGCGTCTCCCGGCGATTCGGGCGGGTTCCCGCTCTCCGAAAGCCGCGCCTGTCTCTTGCGAATCGCCACCCAATGGGAATACGTACACCATGCGGAAAACGTTCGGGGTCGGCTGAAATTCTCCCGGGCCGGGGGAGCCGCCTACCAGTTCGCGCGGGTTCCGTCGGGAAGATGCATGCAGATATCCCGCCAGTCCGTCCCCTGCTTCGCCGCCCGCTCCGCCTCGGCCCAATTGACCTCGATACCCAGGCCCGGCTTCTCCGGCACGGCGATGTGTGCGGAATCGTCGGTTTCGAACATCGGCCAGTCCGATTCGGCCAGATAGCGCAGCCAGGGATCCACGTCCCCGCGGGCGCCGTGGCTGTTGTAATGAATACCCTTGGACCATTCCATGATCCAGCCGGCCGGCGATTGCGCCACCACGTGCAGCGACGCCACGAACGCAATCGCCGAGAGTGGACAATGCGGCGCCACGGCGATGCCGTTCGCCGTGGCAAGCGCGGCGATGTCCGCGGTAGGCCGAATGCCGCCCACATGCACCAGATCCGGCTGCAGGATATGCGCGCCCTTCGCGGCCACCACATCGGAGAATTCCGCCACGGTACACATTCGCTCGCCGGTGGCGATGGGCACGTGGGTGATCGCGGCGATCTCGGGAAGCCAGCGGTTATAGTCCGGCCGCACGGGCTCCTCATAGAAGAGCGGCTCTACTAATTCCAGTTCTCGGGCAAGCCGGCGCGCATTCGGAACGTTGCAGCGGCCATGGAAGTCAAACGCGATCTCAATCTCCGGACCCACCGCGGCGCGCACGGCCATGGCCCGTTCCACCGCCATTCGAACCCCGCCATAGGTGTCGATCGCCGCCATCGGAGGGCAGGCGTTCAGCTTCAGCGCGAGCGCGCCGAGTTCCACCACCTGGGCGGCTTCCTCCGCGGAGGCCTTGGCGTCGTTGTTGTTGCCGCCGGCCCACCGATACACCTTTACTTTGTCGCGAACCTTGCCCCCCAGCATGCGGTGGATCGGCTGGCCGGTCGCCTTGCCGTTGATATCCCAGAGTGCAATTTCGATCCCCGCCAGCGCGGAAGCGAAGTGCGGACCACCATGGTAGAAGTGATGGTCGTAAATGCCGCGGCAAAGCCTCGCGAGATCGCGGGCGTCCCTGCCCAGGACGTACTCCGAAAACTGATGCACCAGGGCCTCGGTTGCCTCCAGTTGGCCTTCGAGCGTGAACTCGCCGTAGCCCGTGATCCCCTGGTCCGTAAGCATGCGCAGCAGCCCCCAGCGAGGCGCTACCTTCAGGGTCTCTACTCGTTCAATGAGAATGCGGCAATCTGGGCGCGGGAGGGTGGATGCATCTTCCATTGTGGCTCCCGGTATTGTATACGGTTAGCGATTCCCGCACCACGGGGAAAAACCGGCTACAGGATCAGCATGCAATCGCCGTAGGAAAAGAAGCGGTATCGCTCCGCGACGGCATGGTTGTAGGCGTTCAGGGTCAGCGCCGTTCCGGCGAACGCGCTCACCAGCATCAGCAGGCTGCTCTTCGGAAGGTGGAAGTTCGTGAGCAGCGCGTCCGCCGCCTGGAACCGGTAACCGGGGTAGAGAAAAAGGCTGGTTTCTCCGCGGCCCGGATGAACCCTGCCGTCGCGGCAGACGCTCTCCAATGTGCGGGTGCTGGTGGTACCCACGGCGATGCGGCGCTTCGCCAGGTTGATGGTTTCCGCCGCTTCCGGCGTAACTTCATACCGCTCCGCATGGAGCCGGTTCTTCTCCACGGTCTCCTCATGCAGAGGCTGAAACGTGCCAAGCCCCACGTGCAGCGTCACCACCGCGACGGTGGCGCCCGCGTCGCGGCATGCCGCCAGCACCTCCGGCGTGAAATGAAGGCCCGCGGTGGGGGCCGCCACGGAACCGCGCTCGTCCGCGAACACCGTCTGGTAACGCTCGCGGTCTTCCGGCGCATCCGTTCGATGGATATACGGGGGCAGCGGCACATGCCCGTACCGTTCGATGAGTGCGAACAGATCGCCCTCCGCGTCGAAGCGCAGCGTCCGCTCCCCGAACTCCCCTCGCGCGACAATCTCCGCCGCGAAGCCCTCGGCGAATGTGATGCGCTCCCCCACCGGAAGTTTGCGGCCCGGCCGGACAAGCGCGTTCCAGACGAGCGGATCTTCGGCGCTTTGGCGCGTAAGGAAGACCTCCACTTCTCCGGAGAGATGCTCACCGCGATGGCGGTTGTGCGCCCCTACCGGCAGCGCGTTCACCCCGAGGCGATGGCCAAACAGGCGGCACGGAAAGACGCGGGTGTCGTTGAGCACCAGGCAATCCCCGGGGCCGAGAAGTTCGGGAAGGCTCCGGAAGTGTGCATCTTCCCAGCACTGCCCGTTTCGGTGAAGCACCAGCATGCGCGAAGCGGCACGGTCCTGGAGCGGCTGCTGCGCGATGAGTTCGCCGGGCAGGTGGTAGTCAAATTCGCTAACGTGCATAAGCCGATCGGAACCCGGAACGCGCGGACGCTAGCCCTTTGCCTGAAGGTTCACGTCCGGTTCCCCCTCCGCCGTGCCGGAAGACGGAACAGTCTCTTCATCGGGCCGGCCAATGCGACGGAACAACCGGCGCGGGCGCAGGCTCACAAAGACATTTTGGCATTCGTAGCACCGATAGGCATCCCCGCCCAGCGCAAATACCAGGGCTTGGCGCATCGAACGCCGTAGAAACGCCCGGTTCCAAACCTGAAGATGCTGGGAGTAGCAGCGCGGACAATGCGCGAGAATACAATGGGAGGTGGGCCACAAGCGCTCCCGGCGGCGTCGCCCGCAGCGGGTGCATTTGAACAGCACATCACCAAGCGCGTTTCGAATATCGTCAAGAATGCCGGAGGAGGTGATGAGCCACTTGTCTCCGCCGCAGCGCTCACATTCCATGGTTCTTTCTAATCTACCGCAACAGATGTTAACTTCAGACGCCATTTTGTCCGTCTCAAGCCGAGCCCAGCCGGGCGCTCCGGTAGCCCTATGACGTTGAATTCGCGCATCCTTGGGATCGAGACCTCCTGCGACGAAACCGCCGCCGCCGTCGTCGATGCCGGCGGGCGAGTGCATTCCTCCGTCGTTTCCTCGCAGCTCGACATTCACCGCCTCTACGGCGGCGTGGTGCCCGAACTCGCGTCCAGGGAGCACTTGCGCAATATCGTTCCCGTCGTTCGGCAGGCCCTTCGGGACGCGGAGATCGCGTACCGGGATCTGGCCGCCGTCGCGGTGACGGAGGGGCCGGGTTTGGCGGGGGCGCTGCTGGTGGGCATCACCTACGCGAAGGGAGTGGCATTCGCGGCCGGAATCCCCCTGATCGGCGTGAACCACCTCGACGGGCACATCCATGCGGTTCTGCTCGACGCTATGCGGGAATCCAGGCAAATCGAGTTCCCCGCGCTGGCGCTGATCGTCAGCGGCGGCCACACCCATCTCTATCTGGCCGAGCAAGGCGACGCACCCGGAGATTTGCGTTACAGCCTGCTGGCGCGCACCAGGGACGATGCCATCGGCGAAGCCTACGACAAGGTGGCGGTAACGCTCGGGTTCGGCTATCCCGGCGGTCCTCTCATTGACAAACTCGCCGCATACGGCACGCCGCGCGACGAGCCGTTTACGATTCCCTCCATGAAGGGCAATGCGCTCGATTTCAGCTTCAGCGGCTACAAGACCGCCGCCATCCGCTGGCGCGATGCCCGCGGCCTGGAGCCCGAAGTAAACGCGCGCCGGGAGTTGCGCGAACGCGAAGCCGCGCCGTCGCTCGAACAGTGGCTCGCCTTGACGCCGCAAGCCACCTTGGACGTGCTGGCTTCCTTTCAGAAAACCGCCGTGGATAACGTCGAAGCGAATTGCCTCGCCGCGCTGGAAATCACCGGTGCGCGATCGCTGATCGTCTCCGGAGGCGTGGCCTGCAACTCCGCGCTGCGCACCCGTCTGCGCGATTCCCGCTTCCCGGTTCCCGCCTGGTTCCCCGAGCCGGTTCTTTCCACGGATAACGCGGTGATGATCGCGGCGGCGGCGTTTCCCCGGCTTGCCCGGAAGCAGTTTTCCGGCGATTCGCTCAACCCGCAACCCGCGATGCGGCTCGAATCGGCATAGCGGGAATCCGTGTACGGAAGAGCGCCCGGCCCGACTCACGCTAGAATCGTATTTTCAACCTTGTGCATCCCAAAAAGCAGAAGTTGAGTCATATTCATGCCTATTACCCATCATTCCGCTCCGAATCCGACGCAGAAGATCCCCGGAATCGCCCACATTATCGCCGTGGGCTCCGGCAAGGGAGGTGTGGGCAAGACGACCGTCGCCGCCAACCTCGCGCTGGGGCTGGTCGCCCTGGGGCATCGCGTTGGCTTAATGGATGCCGACGTCTATGGCCCGAATATCCCCCTCATGATGGGCATCAGCGATCGCCCGCATACCGTCGCGGAACGCATCCAGCCCATTGAGCAATACAATCTGAAGCTGATGTCGATGGGCTTTATCAGCCCCGGAGATAAGCCTCTCGTCTGGCGCGGCCCCATGCTCCACGGCGTCATCCAGCAGTTTCTGCGCCAGGTGGAGTGGGGCGAACTCGACTACCTGGTAATCGATCTGCCGCCCGGAACCGGCGACGTGCAGTTGACCCTCATGCAAACCGCGCCCATCTCGGGGGCGGTGATCGTCACCACGCCGTCGGACTTGTCGCTCGAAGACGCCCGCAAGGCCGTAAATATGTTCCGCCAAGTGAACGTACCCCTGCTGGGTCTGGTAGAAAACATGAGCTACCTCGTGGTGCCGGGAACGGACCAACGCATCGACGTCTTCGGCACCGGAGGCGGCAAGCGGACCGCGGCCGCCATGAACGTGCCGTTCCTCGGCGAAGTGCCCCTCGATCCCGAGATCCGCAAGGGCGGTGACAGCGGCCGGCCGGTGGGCATCTACGGGGACAGTGATAGCCGCGCCATCCCCTTCATGAAAATCGCGCGCATCGCGGTGGAGCGCATGGAAGAAGTGGGCGAGATCAAAGGCCCCAGCTTCAGCATCGGCGAATAAGTCGGGCCAGAGAGTCAGAGCTTCTTCAGCGTGACGCTCAGCCCGCCGCCGCCCGAGTAGATAACGGTGTCGAGCGCCGGGTTCGCGCGTACGGCCGACAGGTAATCCGGCACCATTCCGGTGTTGTGCGCCAGCAGCAATCCGCCCGGCCGAAGCGCTGGAAGCAGCGTCTTCAGATAGTGGACGTAACCCTCTTTGTCGGCATCGAGGAAGATGACGTCCACCGGACCCTTGACATTCTTTGTCGTCTCGTGGGCATCGCCCTGCACCAGCGTCACCAGTTGCGAGACGCCCGCTTTGGCAAAGTTCGCACGGGCGGTGGCGGCGCGGCCCTCGTTCAATTCGTGCGTCGTAAGGCGGCCTCCGGTGCGCGACAGCGCCAGGGCAAAGAAGAGACCGGAATAGCCGGTGGACGTCCCCACTTCCACTACCCGCTTCGCCATGCAACTCTCCGTCAGAATGCGCAACATCTTGCCGTCGGAGATGGGCACGCTCAGGTAAGTGCCTCCCCCGGAGGTCATTTCTTCGATGACGCCGAGGATGCGGCGCTCCGCGTCGTCTTTCGGCGCGGAAAGCGCTTCGTTCTCCGCCTCGGCGGAAGTGCCGCGTCGCCCTCTCTGCCCGAACGCCGGCGTCGCCGCGGCAACCGCTCCCAGCAGGGCGCGGCGCATCACGGCTTGTTGGTGATTGCCAAAGATACTCATGCGGATTCCCTCCCCCAGGGATAGACGCCGCCCGCGACGCGGAGGTTAGCGCGCAACGCGCTTGGCGAGGGGGGCGCGATCCGCGGGAAGCACTAAAATTCCATGACGGCGCGCGCGATCCAGAAATAGATCACCAGGCCCGTAACGTCGGAAACCGAGGTGATCAGCGGGCTCGAAGCCACCGCCGGGTCCATCTTGAAGCGCATCAGCACAAAGGGCAGCACGGCCCCCATGAGGTTCGCCCAAACCACGATGGCGGCCATGGAGAGCGCCACCGCCAGGGCCAGATGCCAGTCTCCCCGCCAGAAACCAAGCAACGACGTGCAGAGGCCCATGGCCGCTCCCAGCACGCAGCCCACGAAGAGTTCCTTGCCGATGGCGCGCATCCAGTCCGAGAGATCGAGGTCGTCGGTCGAAAGCGCGCGCACCACCAGCGTAGCCGCTTGCGAACCCGTATTGCCGCCCGTGCCAAGCAGCAGCGGCATGAAGAACGTGAGTGCGATCGCCGCTTCCAGCAAACCGCTGTACGCGGCGATCACGGTGGAGGAAAGCAGATTCACGCCAATCAGCGCGAGCAGCCAGGGGAAGCGCTTGTTGAACAATTCGAGCAGCGACGCTTCCCGGTAACTCGATTTCAGCGGCGTCACCGCGACGCCCTTCTGGAAGTCTTCCGTCGCCTCCTCTTCGGCCACGTCAAAGATATCGTCCGCCGTGACAACGCCCAACAGAACGTTGCGCGCATCCACCACGGGAATCGAGAACACGTCGTAGCGGGTGATCATGCGGACCGCCTCTTCCCGGTCCGCCAGCGGCGAAAGAAAAACGCCCTCGCGCGTCAGAAGTTCTTCCACGCGGGCGTCCGGATGCGCAAGCACAAAGCTTTCGAGCGGCACGGCATCCACGAACTGCCAGCGATTCTCCATCACATAGATGGTGGCGATCGTCTCCGCCTTCTGCCCTTTAACGCGGATGTGGTGGAGTGCCTCCGCGACGCTCCAATGGCTGCGCACCGCCACGTAATCCGGCGTCATCAGCCGGCCCACGCTCTCTTCCGGGTAGCCGAGAAGCTGGCGGGTTTTCCACAATTCCTCGGGCGGCAGAAGATTCAGCAGTTTCTGCACGGCCTCGCCAGGCAAGTCTTCGAGGAAATGGATGCGATCGTCCGGAGCCAGATTGGTGACCAGGCGGCGGGTTTCTTCCACCGTCAGGTCTTCGAGCAGGCGATTCTGCAACTCCGGTTCGAGAAACGCAAATACTTCGGACGAGGTGTTGTGAGGCAGCAGGCGGAACAGAATTGCTCTTTTCGCGGCGGGAAGTTCGAATAGAAGGTCGGCGATTTCGGGTTCCGGCCAGCCCCCGATCAGTTGGCGCAGTTCATGCCACTTCTCTTCCTGAACGAGGGTGTCGGCATGTTCGATTGCCGCCGTATTCCGCAAGACGAGCCCCTCCTTTCAGGGAATGGAAACGTCGCTGAGGAAATGGTTGCAACCGGGCGGCGTCCGCCACGAGAGGGCTCTCGTTCCCGCTCACCATCGCACCCGCTCGCCCCGCCGGCACGGCTCTTCATCGCAATTCCCTCACCATCCTCGCATACTTCGGCGTTTGCGCCCAAGGCGAAGGCCCGCCCCGCGGGCGGCGATTCGGAGCACTGCCGAAACGAAGCGAAGTTAGCCGAGCAGCGCCACCGCTTCCCGATGAACGTCGTTAAGGATTTGCATTTGTTCCTGGCTAAGCTTCCGCGTCTTCTTCCGGCAAACCGGCTCAATCGGAACCCCATCGAGGTGCGCCAGAATTTTCGCCGTCAGCGGATACGCCATGCCCAGCCGCTTCTCGTTCCGGGTGAGAAACTCCTGCGCCTTCGCGGCTTTGCCGGGTTCGAGGGCATGGTGCGTGGCATAGGCCACGATGTTCGGATAGGCGTTGCCCGCGATGCCGCAGAACCCGTCCGCGCCCCGCTCGATGGCTTCCACCAGAATGGGCACGTGCGCGTTGAAGAGCCGGAATGGGCTGCCCTTGATCGCGGCGCACTTGGCGGCGATCACCCCGGCGTCGAGCGATGTGTCCTTGAGAAAGACGAAGCGGCCGGTTTTCGCGGCCCAGCCCATCATCTCCGGCGTCATCAGCCGCTTGTATGGGCTCGGCACCTCGTAAGCGCCGAAGGGCACATCGCCCGTGGCATCCAGAATGGCCTGCACCCGGTCCCGCCACAACGAATCCGGCTCGGCTTTCTCCGCCATCTGATTGGTCATGAAGACGGGGGCATGCGCGCCGGTATCCATCAGGCGCTTCACGTAGGGAACGATGGTCTTGGGCTCCCGGCCGGGCAATCCGGCCGAAACCACGGGAACCTTGCCCGCCCACTTGACGACGCGCGCCGTCACCTTCAGGCGCTCCTCCTCGGTCAGGGTCCAGACCTCGCTCGAAGCGCAGCAGGGGAACATGCCGTCCGCGCCATTCTCCAGGTACCAGTCGGTGAGCGCATCGAGGGCGTCCCAGTCCACGGCTCGGTCCTGCTTGAACGGCGTCAGCATCGCCGGCCACATCCCCTTTGGGACCATAGCCGTGTTGTTCATGGAGGCGGTTTTCCTTGTGGCGCTCGCAAGCAGCGGCGCTGCGGCCATTCCCAGAGCGATTCGGCGGCTGATCTGCATGGGTACAGTTTATCGAATCGAGCCGGCCGGCCCAAGCCGGTTTCTTGTCGCGCTCACCGCCGGATGCGCTCCGCGGGTGTCCGCTTCAAGCCGTTGCATTGGATAGGAGTGCCCCAAAGTGCGGAGCAAGGCGGCGGTAGGTCTCTTCAAGCGATTCCGGCAGCACCCGGGTCTCGCCGATGGTGGTCATGAAATTGGCGTCGCCGGGCCAGCGCGGAACAATATGCAGATGAATGTGCTGGGCCACGCCGGCCCCGGCGCATTCACCCAGGTTCCAGCCAACGTTCAGCCCGCCCGGCCGGTAAACCTCACGCAGAATCCGTTCCGCATTCCTCGCCAGAAGAATCGTCTCCTGAAGCGCGCTCTCCGGCAACCCGGAGAGATCCTGGGCATGCACATTCGAAACCACCATCAGGTGCGCGGTGGAATAGGGGAAACGGTTGAGCACCAGATAGTTTTCCCGCGCGCGTCCCAGCACGAAATTCGCCGCATCATGTTCCGTGTCGGCGGCGATCCGGCAGAATACGCAGCCTTCCTTTGGCCGCTGCGCGGTGACGTATTGGTATCGCCACGGGCTCCAAAGAACATCCATGAAAATCTGGCGCGCCTAGTAGCTGAAAGACGAGGGC
This sequence comes from Acidobacteriota bacterium, assembly GCA_014584705.1. Lineage (GTDB taxonomy): Bacteria > Acidobacteriota > Terriglobia > Bryobacterales > Bryobacteraceae > JACTMJ01. The sequence continues at coordinate 76,206 of JACTMJ010000007.1, forward strand.
GGAGCGCCCGGTTCCGCACTGGAACCCGGTTCCGTCGCGACGGCGCCGTCGCCGTTCACAAGGTCCTTCAGTTCCTTGCTGGGCTTAAAGTAGGGGATGCGTTTGGCGGGGACGTCGACGCGCGTGCCGGTCTTCGGATTCCGGCCCACCCTCGGCTGGCGCTGCCGGGTTCGGAAACTGCCGAAACCGCGGATCTCGATCTTCTCTCCCTGATGAAGAGACCGCACAACACTGTCGAAAATCGTCTCGACGATGGTCTCGGAATCTTTCCGCGTCATCTCTACGACTCTGGCAACTTCGTCAATCAGATCCGCTTTGGTCATGAAACCGTCTCCAGCCAAATGCCCGCCGTCTCGTTCGCGCGGGGCACAGTACATCCCATATTATCATGAGTTTAGACGCAAACTCGCGGCTTCGCTCCGATTCCCGGCTAGAAACGCCATCGCATCGGAAGTTTCCGGGCGCAACAATCCGCATCCGGCGCGGACAAGGCCGCTACTTCGTCTTGTTCTGGATCGATTCGCCGATCGTGGCGGAAGCTCCGTCGGCCGGGGCTTCGCTCTGCGCTTCGGTGGCCGCCTCTTCCGGCTCAATCGCGGTGATGCTCAGCCCGATCCGCCGGTCTTCCTGCTGCAACTTCACGATCTTGAACGGGCGCGTCATTCCAACCGCGATCACCGGAGAACCATCGGGAAGCGTGTAGTGCGACGGCACCCCCGACGTATGGCAGAGGCCTTCCACATTCGGCAGCAGTTCCACGAAATACCCGAAACTGGCTTGGCGCACCACCGTACCTTCCACGATGTCGCCCAGTTTGTGGCTCGCGAAGAAGGTCTCCCAGGCGTCCGGCTGCAATTGCTTCACACCCAGGGAAAGCCGCCGGTCGTTCGAGTCGATGTTCAGGATCACCGCTTGCAGAATCTGGCCCTTTTTTACGATCTCCGACGGGTGCTTGACGCGCTTCGTCCAGGAAAGATCGGAAATATGAACCAGTCCGTCGATGCCCTCCTCAATTTCGAGGAATGCTCCGAAATCGGAGAGCTTTCGCACGCGCCCTTCCACCACGGACCCTACGCTGTAGCGGGCGTCAATCGTCGTCCAGGGATCCGGCTCCAGTTGCTTAATCCCCAGGGATATCCGTCGTTGGTGGGAATCCACCGCCAGCACCACGGCCTCCACCTGCTCGCCCACCTTCATCACCTTGGACGGGTGTTTCATCCGGCGAGACCACGTCATTTCCGAAATATGCACCAGGCCTTCCACGCCCGGCTCCATCTCAAGGAACGCGCCGTAATCGGTGATGCTCACCACCGTGCCCACGACACGGTAATTCACCGGATAGCGCGCGGGAACCGTCTCCCAAGGGTCCGGAGCCAGTTGTTTGAGGCCAAGCGACACCCGTTCATGGGCCTTGTCGAACTTGAGAACCTTGACGCTGATCTCCTGGCCCTGCTTCAGCACGTCGGCCGGTTTGCCGATGCGCCCATAGGAAATGTCGCTCACGTGCAGGAGCCCGTCGATGCCGCCCAGGTCCACGAACGCCCCGTACTCGGTGAGGCTCTTGACGATGCCGTTCACCACCGCCCCTTCGGCAAGGTCCGCTAGCGTATGCTCCTTGCGGGAAACCACTTCCTGCTCGACGATGGCCCGCCGCGATACCACCACATTCGAACGGCGGCGGTTCATCTTCAGGATCTTTACCGGAATATCCCGCCCGACGAACTGGTCCAGATTCTGCACCGGCCGCACATCCACGTGGGAAGCCGGCATGAACGCCTTCAAACCCACATCCACCGTGAGGCCGCCCTTGGTGCGCGAGAGCACGCGGCCCAGCACGGGCAGGTCGTCCTTCAGCGCCTTTTCCAGGTTGTCCCACGCCCGAAGCCGGCTGACCTTCTCATGCGAAAGGCTGATGTAGCCTTCCTTGGTGTAGTCCACGCCACGAACGATCACCACATCCAGTGAATCGCCTACCGCCACCCGCAGGTTGCCCAGATGATCTTTCACCTGCTCAATGGGCACTGAGCCTTCCGCCTTCTGGCTGATATCCACGATCACTTCGGTATCGCGAATCTCCAGAACCCGGCCTTCAATCACGTTCCCTTCGCCGGAGTGGGAAGGCTGCGAATGCTCGTCGAGCAGCCGCTCCATCTCAAGGAACGTATCCTCGGCGGCGGCCTCCTGTTCCGCCTGCAAGCGGGCGGCGTCCTCACCGGACTCCGGGGACGCGGAGGCGGGCAGCGGCAAACCCGGCAGACCATGGGCGGAGGCATCCGTTCCCGTCGCGGGTGCCGGGGGATGCGCGTGTTCCACCGGCGCGGGTGTGGCGTCGCTCGCCGAAACGGCCGCGCCGGGTGTGGGCATGGAAGGCGATCCGGCGTCCTCATTCAAGGCCGTGATTTCCGCGGCGGCCGTTTCGCCGCCGGCAGCCTCGCCGGAGGGGGCGGAATCGGAGGGGGTAAAATCGGCGGGCGCTGCATTTACGGGCGTCGCGCCGGCCGGTTTTTCGCTGCTTCCGGAAATGGCCGCTTCCGGTGCAGGTTGAGGAGACTCAATCAGATCGTGATCTTCAGTATTCATGGTCTCGATCTCGAAACAAGCGAGAGTGGATGCTTCATTTGGTTAGATGACGCAGCCACGAATGTGTGTCGCTTTTCCGTTCGAAAACAGCGGCTACACGCTGGCACGAATTGTTCTTTCAACAACCTGCGGAACGCGCGCTTGGAACGCGGGGACGAGAGGCATTTGCGCGAAAGCGTGACCCAACCTTATAGCAGAACTATAGCCAAGGGTCTACCGCGTGTCAACCGGGGCGGCGGCGGCCAAAGCCGCGCGCAACGCAAAGCCGGGATGCGCGGCGCGCTGAATTCGCGAGCTTCCGTCCCCCGGCTTTGGCGTCTCGCGGCTAAACTTCCATCACTTCCTTCTCTTTTGCCTTGGAGACGGAATCCACCTTGCCGATCGTGCCATCCGTAAGCTTCTGAACCTCGTCGAGGGCGCGCTTTTCCTCGTCCTCTCCAATCAACTTCTCCGCCGTCAACTTCTTTAATGCTTCGTTCGAATCGCGCCGGATATTGCGAACCGCCACGCGGTGTTCTTCCGTGGTGACGTGCAACTGCTTGACGAGATCCTTCCGGCGTTCTTCGGTGAGAGCGGGCACCGGCACTCGAATCAGCTTGCCGTCGTTCGAGGGGTTGAAGCCCAGGTCGCTCTCCATGATTGCCTTCTCGATCGGCCGGATCATCGAGGCGTCCCAGGGCTGGATCGTGATCATTGTCGGTTCCGGCACATGCAGCGTCGCCACCTGATTCAGCGGCGATGGCGTGCCATAGTAGTCCACGCGAATCGGCTCCAGCAGGTTGATCGACGCTCTGCCGGTACGGATCAGCGAAGCGGCGTGCTGCATGTCGCTCACCACCTTCTCCATACGCGATTTCGCATTGTCAGTGACCTGTTTCACGGATTCAAACTGCACGTAGTTTCACCTCGTCTTGAATTGCCTACTAGATCATTATGAAACACTCGCCCGCTACGGGTCTCGGAAGGGGCGCGGCGCTCTTGCGCGCCTGCTTCTAGCGAATGGTGGTGCCCACGGTTTCGCCGCTTGCCACGCGCAGAATGTTCCCCGGTTCGTTCAGGTTGAACACGATAATTGGCAGGTTGTTGTCGCGGCACATGGCCACGGCGCTCGCATCCATCACGCCTAGCGCCTGGGCCAGCACTTCGCGATAGCTCACCGTCTCGTACCGAACGGCGTCGCCGTTCTTGCGCGGATCCTTGTCGTAGACGCCGTCCACGCCGGTGGCCTTGATCACCACCTCGGCTTGAATCTCCAGAGCCCGCAGCGCCGCCGCCGTATCGGTGGAGAAATAGGGGTTGGACGTGCCGCCGGCGAAGATCACCACGCGGCGCTTTTCGAGGTGCCGCAACGCGCGCCGGCGAATGTAGGGCTCCGCCACCTGCTGCAGTTGGATCGCGGTCATCACACGCACGGGAACGTCGAGCTTTTCCAGCGCATCCTGCAAGCCGAGCGCGTTCATCACGGTGGCCAGCATACCCATGTGGTCCGCCGTGACGCGATCCATGTTCCGCGCCGCCGCGGCCACCCCGCGAAAGAAATTCCCGCCTCCGACGACGATGCCGATATCCGCGCCCCGCTCCCAAACCGCTTTCACTTCCCGCGCCAGTTCGGTTACACGCTCCGCGTTCAAGCCGAACTGCTGAGGCCCGGCAAGGGCCTCTCCGCTGAGTTTCAGAAGGATTCGCTTATACACCGACACAGTGTGTTCTCTCCGCGCGGGGAACCGGCCCCGGCAATTTCGATTCGTAATCCCCGCCCCTCCGCCCGGCTCCCTGCCCCGCTCCGGGCGGAAACGCGGCCGCGGTGGCAACGGCGGATACAAAAAAGGCGCCTCCGAAGAAGCGCCTTTCCGATTCCTTATTCGTCCGCCGGGCTATCGTCGCTTCCGGCCTTGTCGCCCACTTTGAAGCGAACAAAGCGCGGCACGCCCAGCTCATCGCCGAGGGCTGCGCCCTTCTGCGACACAAGCTGATTCACCGTCATCGAGTTCTCCTTGATAAACGGCTGTTCAAGCAGGCAGATCTCTTCGTAGAACTTCGCCATCCGCCCGTCCACGATCCGGTCCACCATCTTCTCCGGCTTGCCCTCGGCAAGGGCGCGGCTGCGCTGGATCTCTCTCTCTTTCTCCAGCACCGTCGGGTCGACGTCTTCCTTGCGAATGAACATCGGGTCCGCCGCCGCCACCTGCATGGCGATGTCTTTAGCCAGCTCCTGGAATTCGGCTTTGGCCACCGTCTCCGCTTTGGTCGCGCTCACTTCAACCAGCACGCCAATCTGAGAGCCGGGATGAATGTAGAGCCCCAACCCGCCGGTCGCGGGGCCGCCATTCTCCCCTACGGCCAGCCGCGCCAGCCGCGGAATCCCCTGGTTCTCGCCAATCTTGGCGATGCTGTCGGAGATCAGACGCGCAACCGTGGTGGAGGGGTCGGCAATGTACGGCTGGCCGTGCAGATGCTCCACGCCGGCGTCGCCTTCCGGATAGGGGCCGTGCTCGGCCACCTGACGGGCCAGATTCGCCGCCATCGCCTGAAACTCGTCCGTGCGCGCCACGAAGTCGCTCTCGCAGTTCACTTCAATCAGCACGCCCAGCCTGCCGTCCGCGCTCGCGAAAGAGCCGATCAGCCCCTGCTTGGTTACGCGGCTGGATTTCTTCGCCGCCGCCGCCACTCCGCGCTTGCGCAGCACGACTTCCGCTTCCGCCAGATCCCCGTTGGCCTCGATGAGCGCCTTCTTGCACTCCATCATGCCCGCGCCCGTGCGCTCGCGCAGCTCTTTCACAAGTTGAGCAGTAATTTCCGCCATGCCATCAAACCTCTCATTGGTGCCCTGCCGCGAATCCGGAAGGGCGTGTTCACAATTAGTCGTTATCCCGGACGTCATATTGGGCGTACTTGTCGTCCTCTTCCGCAACGGGCGCGACGGCCGCTTCCGCGTCGGCGGTTTCGGCTGCCGGCTTCGCTTCCGTGGAGCGCGTCAGCGTTTCGGACATCAACTGCCGGGAGTAATCGGGATCGGTGTACTGGGTATAGTCGATCAGTTCTTCTTCGCCCTCGTCGCCGGTCATCGCGGAGCCGAAATCCTGCTCCGTGGCCAGCGCGCGGCCTTCGGCGCAGGCGTCCGCGATCTTGCTCGCGAACAGCCGGATGGCTCGCAGCGCATCGTCGTTGCCCGGGATGGGGTAGTCCACATCTTCCGGGTTGCAATTCGTATCCACAATGCCCACCACCGGAATACCCAGCTTGCGGGCCTCCCGCACGGCAATGTGCTCTTTTGAGGAATCGATGACGAACATCACATCCGGAAGGCCGTCCAGATCCTTGATGCCCGCCAGGTTCTGTTCGAGCGATTTCCGCTCGCGTTCCAGACGGACCACTTCCTTCTTCGGCCGTCCCGCGTAATCGTCTTCCGTGGCCATGCGATCCAGTTCGCGCAGCCGCTTGATCGATTGCTGAATGGTGACGTTGTTGGTGAGCAGGCCGCCGAGCCAGCGGTTGTTCACGTAGTACATCCCGCAGCGATTCGCCTCTTCGGCGATCGCTTCCTGCGCCTGGCGCTTGGTGCCCACGAAGAGCACGGTCTTGCCCTGGATGGCCATTTCGCTCACGAAGCGCATGGCTTCCTTGAACAGCTTCAAGGTCTTCTGGAGATCGACGATATAGATCCCGTTGCGCTCGCCGAAGATGTATTCCTTCATCTTCGGATTCCAGCGCTTCGTCTGATGCCCGAAGTGGACTCCCGCTTCGAGCAGTTCTTTCATGGTGATTTGGGGCACGATTGGATATCCTCGCTAACTTTTTCGGCAAAGTTACGGTGGACGCACGAACGGCGTGGGCGGGAACGTTGGAACCGTTCCGCAGCCGCCGCGGCATGGCCCGGTGGGCCGGTCGGCGTCTCATCGGGAGCCCTCCGCCAATCCGCCGAAAGCAGCAGGTGGCGAATCCCCCGAAACTCGCGGGATCGTTTGCCGCGATCCCGCTGGAATTCAAACCGGGGGCCGCGGATTTCGCCGGACCCCCGAAAACGATGAGCGCGATTAGCGCTTGGAGAACTGGAAGCGCTTGCGGGCGCCCTTCTGGCCGTACTTCTTGCGCTCATGCTGCCGGGGATCCCGGCGCAGGAAGCCGCTCGACTTGAGCTTGCCGCGAAGTTCCGGGTTGAACACGCACAGAGCGCGCGCGATACCCAGACGGGCCGCGCCCGCCTGGCCCACTACACCGCCGCCATGCGCGTTAATCAGCACATCGAAACGGTCCGCCATCTCGACGGCCTGCAGCGGCTGCTTCACCATCGTGCGGGCCATTTCCGAAGGAAAATAATCCGCCACGCTGCGGCCGTTCACCACCAGTTTGCCTTCGCCCGGCCGCAAAAAGACGCGCGCGATCGCCGACTTCCGCCGGCCAGTACCCAGATATTGAATAAACGCGGGTGCCACTCAAGCTCCTTATGCTTCTCTTAAACTCAATCAAACCCGTGGGCCTCTCCCGGCTCGCCGGGGCCAACGGGGCCGCTTACTTGGCGGCGGCCAGCTCCACAGGCTTCTGGGCCTGCTGTTTATGCGTGGCGCCCGAATAGACGCGCAGCTTGGTCAGCATGTGCTTGCCAATCTTCGTCTTGGGCAGCATTCCGCTCACGGCCAGCGTGAGCATCCGGTCCGGGCGCTCCGCTTTCATCTTCGTCGCCCCCACTTCCACCAGTCCGCCGGGGTAGCCCGAGTGCGAACGGTAGACTTTCTGCTGCAGCTTGTTGCCGGTGAGCCGGATCTTCGAAGCGTTTACCACCACCACATGGTCGCCGGTATCGATAAACGGCGTGTAGGTGGGCTTATGTTTGCCCATCAGAATGCGGGCAATCTGGGACGCCAACCGCCCCAGCACCGCATCGGTGGCATCAATCAGGTGCCATTCCTTCTGCGGAATGCCTTTGGGAAATGTAGTCGTTTTCATGGCTCGGCGCGGCTCTCCTTCAGGACGCAATTCGGCAATAAAGAACCTTACAGTAGTCAGCCACTCCCATCCGGACCCGGCACGCAAACCGGTTCAATTCCTCAATGGAAGCGTACCCGTTGCCGGTGTTACCCTGCGGGAGTCGGACGCGCGACGAACACCGCGCATCCCGTATGCTCGACATCCGAAACCGCTAGACCGGCCCCGGCGAAAAGGCGTTGCGGGCAGCCGGACGGCTGGAAGCGGCTCTGGCCCGCCCCGATTCTTCCGGACATACCCCGCCCTGTAAGGACGCCATCTACCAGTTAACCACGATGGGTGCCGCCATGGCAATTTCGGTTCGCGCCGGGCCGTACCACGCAAGGTTGCGGCACACCGCGGTCAAGCTTCGAAAGGCCGGGCGTCGGAACTCCGGAGCGAGCCGGGGAGCGGTTTCCCCGCGGTGCGACCGGGGGGGGACCGTTTCGCGCCGCTTGCGCGGCAACCAGCCCGTCCGGAGCCCTCGAATCCCCCACTGGCCTAAGGCTTCCAGCCGAAGGCGTTCAGCATGACGTGAAAGAGCTTCGTATTCGGAAAATAGCCTCGCACCTGGGACGCGCCGGCGCCCGTGGCCAGTGCCGCTACTTCCTCGCCGGTGTGTCGCCGGTTGACGTAGACGTTCTTCAGCCGGACGTTCCCCTTCTTGTCCGTGGAATTCTTCCACTCGTCGTAACCGGCCAGCAGCGGCTCGTCGATCGAACCGCCATCCATCTGGAAACCGAACGAGTGGTCCGCCGTGAAGAGGAGCAGCGTGTCCTTGAGGTTCACTTTCGATTCAATTTCCTTTGCCAGTTTGTCGAAAGCGATCAAATGCTCCAGGCCCGCCTTCGGGTCGTCGGTATGCACATCCCACTCCACCATCAGGAAGTAGCCGTTCTTCGATTTCTGGAGAATATTGAGAGCGTGCAGCGCCGCCGCTCGAACGTCGATCTTGTCCGCGACAACGATGGGCCGCATATTGTTCGCGGCCACGTCCTCCAGCCGGGCGTTGATCGGCCGCTTGTTCTCCGCGGCCAGCTTCTCATAGCTGGTGCCCAGGTCTTGCAGTTGCTTGGCGATCCGTTCCCGGCCGCCGCCGAGGAGCACGTCCACCCCGTCGCCGAAGCGCGGCTTGAAAGCCTGGACGAAAATTTCACCCCACTTGCCGCGATCGTTCGCATGCGCGTAACACGCCGCCGGGGTCGCGTCGGTAATCGCCTGGCCCGTCACCACGCCGGTCTTCAATCCGCGCTCCTCGGCATACTCAAGAATGGTTTTCAGCGTGCGGCCGTCCTGCTTGCCGCGAACCACATCCGGCCCCTGGCTGATCACCCCGTTGCGCGTCTTCACGCCCGTGACAATGGAGGTCATGCCATTCGCGGAATCTGAAACGTAGCTTCCCACCGGGGAAGTATCGCTCAACCCGAGATTCGGCCAGGATTGAATGTGCAGCCGCTGCGGCGCTTTGTATTCGAGGAAGCTGGCCGCGTTGAAGGTGGGGACCCCGCCCGCATCCGCAAGAAAAAGAATCACGTTTTTCGCCCGTTCCGGTTTAACCTGGCCCGGCGACATCATGCTGCCCACGCTCAGCAGGGCAGAAAGGAAAAGAATGTGAAATCGCATATCAAGAAAAGTATATCCGCAACAAAAAACCTTTTGAGATGCGCATTCCATACGCTCCCGGCCGGTTTGCCGTCTCCCGAACGAAACCGCAACGCCCGCAACCTGCACGCCTCCTCTCAGTGCCTCCCGGCAATCGATCCCGGAATATGCATCCTCGGGCGTCCCCCGCTCGCGCGGCAGCCGGAACCGCGCAGGACGTACCCGTCCGCATTTGCTGTTTATTCGCCTAACTGCATTTGGATTGTATCTGTAAAGTATTCGTAGTTCAGACCGATTTGATTCCAGAAGGCCGGTCCGAACGGTTGATCCAAGATCGGCAGTGATCACGCGTAAGTCATAGAGTTGATTCTTCGCTCTCACACGGCCGGTTGCCCCTTCGGCGGATACCGCCGGCGAGTCGCGCGGGGCCACCGGACGTTGGGTCCGGGTGAAACGGTGCGGTGAAAGCGATCCGAACGGCTGAGGCGCGATAGCGGCTCAAAAAATCGGTAAAAACTCTTGATCGTTCCGTGAAACTTTCAGGAGGATTTGCCGTCTATACCGTGTGGCAAAGAAATTGCTAGGGAAACCAACCCACGCAATCTTTACCAGATGAGGGCATCGAGGACCTTGTTGTCCCAAGTTTTTGGCTGGCCAAAGCCAGCCTCAGTACTGGACGAAACGAAGGGAGCGATTGCATCGGGTTCCGCGTGAACCACGAAAAAAATAGATAAGGCTCGAAGGAGTGATGGCCATGACAAAGCAACAGTTGGAGCGTTTTCAGAAAATCTTGCAGGAGAAGGAATCCGAACTCCTGCAATTGGTTCGGAACCGGGATGAAATCGTGATCGAGAAGACCCCCGACGCACTCGATGAAGTGCAGCGCGCGGCGGAACGCGAACTGGCGATCCGGAATCTCGATCGGGAATCCAGGCTTCTGCGGGAAGTACGCGCCGCATTGAAGCGGATCAACGAAGGTTCCTACGGAATTTGCGTTTACACCGGCGAAGAGATCAGCCTGAAGCGGCTGGAGGCGGTGCCTTGGACCGCTTTCTGCATTCAGGCCCAGGAGATGTTCGATAAGAACGAAGCGGAAGCGATCGAGGTGTTCGAGGACGCCATCGCCGCCTGATCGGCCGGCGCGAACGCTTTTTCTCTCTTCTCTGGCCCAACTTCAACTGCGAAATTTTTGGCCCGGAACAACCAGATTCCGGGCCGTTTTCATTGGCGAATCCCCACGAACGACACCATGCGCCCCGAGGCTTCCCGGTCCCTCCGGAAGGAATGGAAGAGCGCCGCCTCCCGGTAGCTGCATCGTCCGCAGTCGAACACCGCCTCCGCCGGAACCCCCATCGCCGCCAGTTGGCGTGCGCAGGCTTCGGCCAGATCCACGTGGGTCTTTCGGTCCAGATCCCGGCGCTCCGGAAACAGGTCTTGGAATTGGGCCGCCACTTCCTCCCCCACCTCAAATGCGTCCCGCCGGATGCATGGGCCGATCGCCGCCAGCAGCGAGCCGGCGCGGGAGCCGAATTCCGTCTGCATCGTTTCCACCGCCCGCGGGAGCACGCCCGCCACCACGCCGCGCCATCCGGCATGCACGGCGGCCACGGCGCGCGCATCCGGATCCGCGATTAGGATCGGCACGCAATCCGCCGTGCGGATGCTCAGCAGTGCGCCCGGATACCTGGTCACGAGTGCATCCGCTTCTCCGAGCACACCCTCTTCCTCGCGCACGAGCGTCACCCGCGCGGAGTGAATTTGTTTCAGCGTGGCCACGCGGTAGCCCCGCGGCAGGCATCGGCTCTCTCTGGTCTCAAAGCCATGCTCAAGCCACGGCAGCGCCGAAAAGGCGTCCGCGCGAAGGATACCGTCGGAGTGGAGCGTGAACATGCGGTATGCGTCGGCCTAGACCGGGTCCTTCACCTGCGAGATCATGACCTGCTTCTGGAAATCGGCGAGCATGCTCTCGTCCAGGCGCACTTCGGTGGGCCGCTTCACCAGATTGGGCGTCGCGTCGATCTTGTCCTGCAGCTTCAGCAGGCCGTAGAAGAGATTCTCGGGCCGGGGCGGGCATCCCGAAATGTAGACGTCCACCGGAACGATCCTGTCCACGCCCTGCAGCACCGCATAGGTGTTGAACGGCCCCCCCACGCTCGAGCACGCACCCATCGAGATCACCCATTTCGGCTCCGGCATCTGGTCGTAGATGCGCTTGAGCACCGGGGCCATCTTCAGGGTCACCGTACCCGCCACAATCATCAAATCGCTCTGCCGCGGGCTGGGCCGAAACACTTCCGCGCCGAAGCGGGCAATATCGAAGCGCGGCCCGGAGGCGGCAATCATCTCGATCGCGCAGCAGGCGAGCCCGAAGGTCAGCGGCCAAAGAGAGGATTTGCGCGCCCAATTAAACACATAGTCCACGGACGTTGTGATGAAATTGCGCTCGAACTCGTTCTGCAGGAACGACAAAGCTTCACCTCCCGGCCTATCCTTCCCCGAGATTATCACAGCGCGATCTTTTCAGACAAGAGAGTATGGAATAGGAAGCGCCCATGCGCGCCCTGCCACCTCCGCCGCGCCACCAGGTGCTTGTCAGTGCGCTTTCGGCGGCAATTGCGCCCAATCCGCATGGCAGCCGGATATACTTCAAGTAGCAATGCCGCACCCCGAAAGACTCCTTCCCATTCTGCTTGCCGCACTCCTTCTGGGCTTGACGGCCGGATGCCAAAAGGCCAGCATCGACAATAACGAAGCCGTCCGGGCCGCCGTCCTTCGCCATGTGGAGGCGCGCGGAGATCTTGGATTGGCCGACCTCGACATTCAGGTGGTCAGCGTCAAATTCGAGGGCGATTCGAGCGAAGCGGAAGTGCGCTTCAGCCCGAAGGGCCAGCCGCCCGAGTCCGGAATGACGATGCGCTACCAGCTCGTTCGCGAAGGTGACGCCTGGAAGGTGCAGCCCCGGCCAAACGCCGGTCATGCGATGACTCCTCCCGCCGGTACGGTGGCGCCGGCGGAGATGCCGCCCGGCCATCCTCCGGTGACGCCGAAGCCGAGGCAATAGGCAATGAAGTCGATCGCGGTGATTGGGGCCGGTCCGGCGGGGGCCACCGCCGCCGAGCGGCTGGCTCAGGCCGGCTATCGGGTGCATTTGCTCGACGAGAAGCTTGCCTGGGAAAAGCCGTGCGGCGGCGGCGTCACCTACAAGGCATACGAGCGTTACCCCTATCTGCTGCGGAGCGCCGCGCGGCGTCGTAATGTCTCCGCCTGTGAACTGCACGCCACCGGCGTCAAGCCATACCGGTTTGCGCTCAACCACCCGGTGCTGATCTATTCCCGCCGGGACCTCAACGCCATGCTGATCGAACGTGCCGCCGATGCGGGCGCGATTGTCGGGAAAGCCCGGATTACCTCCGTGGAGCGCCATTTCGGAGGCTGGCGTCTGGCGACGACCGGCGGGGCGCTCGAAGCCGACTATGCCATCGTCGCCACCGGCGCACGCAACGTCCTGCGCGATTTCGGCACCCGCTGGGATTCGCAAAACACGATGCTCGCCATGGGCTATTACATTCCCGGCAAGCTCGAATCGGTGGTAATCCGTTTCTTTCCCTGGCTGCAAGGTTACGTCTGGCTCTTTCCCAGGGGAGACCACATTTCCGCCGGTATTTGCGGCAAACGCTCCGATCACCGGCAGCTCCGCAAGGCGCTCGAAGATTATCTTGACGAATCGGCTTTGCCCTGGCGCGGCTCCGGGTTCTACGCCCACCTGCTTCCCTCGCTCGAAAGCGCGCACTGGCGCGGGAACCGCCTCGCGGGCGATGGCTGGATGGCCGTGGGCGATGCGGCCGGCCTGGTGGACCCGATCACCGGCGAAGGGATTTATTACGCCATGCGCTCCGGCGATCTCGCCGCGCGCGTTCTGTGCGAAGAGCGCACATCCGCCGGCGCGAAAGCCGCCGCCTATGCGGAGACGATCGAACGCGACTTCGGTGCCGATCTCGAACTCGCCTCCAAGATCTGCCGTCTGTTTTACCTGGGCCACACCGGCCTTGGCACCGTCCCGCAGCGAATGATTCAGTTCGCCAGGCGCAATGCGCAGATCCGCGACCTGCTCCAGGACCTCATGAGCGGCACTCAGGATTACGCCGGGCTGCGGGAACGTCTCGCCGACAGCATCAGCGCCCGCGTCTTCGGGGCGATCGTGCGCTTGCTTCGCGCAAGTGCCGCCGCCCGGCAGGATGCGCCCCCGGCAACCGCGGAAGGTTGCCGCGCCGCTTCGTGATCGCGCCGGGGCAGAAAGGCATGCCAGTATGAACACGTCCAAGTCAGAAGATCTCTTCATCCGCGCGCAGGAATCGATTCCCGGCGGAGTGAACTCTCCCGTCCGCGCCTTTCGCGGTGTCGGCGGTGCGCCCCGCTTTATTGCGAGCGGCGAGGGTTCCCGCATCGTGGACGCCGATGGCAACCAATACATTGACTACGTGGGAAGCTGGGGGCCTCTCATCCTCGGGCACCGTCCTCCGGAGGTAATTGAGGCCATCCAGGAGGTGCTCTGCTCCGGAACCAGTTTCGGCGCGCCCACGGAGAGGGAGATTGATCTCGCCGAGGAAATTTGCGCCGCCGTGCCCGGCGTCGAGATGGTCCGTCTCGTGAACTCCGGCACCGAAGCGGTGATGAGCGCCTTGCGGCTGGCGCGCGGCTTCACGGGCCGAGACCTCACCGTCAAGTTTGAAGGCTGCTATCACGGCCACGTCGATTCCCTGCTGGTGAAAGCGGGCTCCGGGCTCGCGACCCTCGGTATTTCCGACTCCGCCGGCGTCCCCGCGCGCTTCGCCGAAACCACCGTCACCGTGCCCTACAACAATCTGCCCGCGGTGGAACAGGCCTTCGCCGCGCATCCGGGCCGGGTCGCCTGCGTCATTGTGGAACCCGTCGCCGGGAATATGGGCTGCATCCCGCCCGCGCCCGGTTTCCTCGAAGGGCTCCGCGAACTCTGCACCCGGCACGGCGCGCTCTTGCTTTTCGATGAAGTGATGACGGGCTTCCGGGTCGCCTACGGCGGCGCGCAGTCCCTCTATGGCATTCGTCCGGACCTCAGCGCGTTCGGCAAAGTGATCGGCGGTGGCCTCCCCATCGCCGCTTACGGGGGCAGTGCGGAAGTAATGAGCCGCGTCGCTCCCCTGGGGCCCGTCTACCAGGCCGGAACGCTCTCCGGCAACCCCGTCGCGGTTGCCGCCGGGCTGGCCACGCTGCGCACGCTAAAGGCGCATCCGGAGATCTATTCGCGGCTCGAAGCAACGGCCGCGGCGCTTACTGCCCAACCACCCGCGGGCGTCACCGTGAACCGCGTCGGCTCCATGTTCACCTTCTTCCTCACGGAACGGCCGGTGACGGATTTCTCAAGCGCCAAGACCAGCGACACGGAACGCTTCAAGCGCCTCTTCCATTGGATGCTCGCGCAGGGCGTCTATCTCGCCCCGTCCCAGTTCGAAGCGGGCTTCGTCTCCGCGGCGCACACGGCCGCTGACGTTACGCATACCAGGGAGGCGATGGCGGCCTTCTTCGAGAAAGAAACGCGCGGATAAGCGGAACTCCGCAGATTACGAGCGTCGTCCACAGGAATCCCAGGCTAAACACAGCCACCGCGATGCGCTTCTCCCGGGAGAGCGTTTGCGCTTGGGGAACAATCGCTCCCCCGTCGCCCCGCACCTCCACCTGGAGCGAGATATCGGCCGTGTCCCTGGGGGGGCCGGCCTGCCGCACCGTCACGACGTATTCCCCTTCGTCGGGAATCTGGAATTGCAGTTCGCCCTGCTCGGCGATCAGGGCCGGCTGCACTTGGCGATAGCTTACCTTCCCCAGTTTTGCGTCGTCCCGGCGCAAGATCTCCACATGGAAGCCGTTGCTCTCGCTGTCGCCGCTCTCGCGGCCCGGGTCGGCATTGGCCGTGGGCTCGCCTCTGCCGTCGAGGGCCGCGGAGCCGGCCGGTCCGGAATTCGGCGAGGCTTGGCCCGCCGCCGGCAGCGTGCGAAACTTCACCCACAGAACCGCCCCGGCGCGCACCCTGGGCAGGCGGACGCGCCGAAAGTCGTCCGGCGGAACGTCCACTGTCTGGTTCACCAGAAAGAGCGTTCCGGTCCGCGCCTTCGACAAGGCATCGAGCGAGCTATACCCGCGAAGCGCCGGCGCAACCAGCAGCAGGCAGACGGCAATCGCGGCAAGCACTCGCATAAGCTCACGCCCAGAATAGCGCAAGCCGGCGCGCGCGGCGGCCGGAATGTGCCGGTCCGCCGGGGCAAGCAGAAACTTCCTATCGAGCAATGCGTAAGGCCGGGGCTGGAACTTCCGCGAAGTCCCAGCCCTCTCGATGTTCTCAATGCTCTCCTAGACGTAGGGAATCAGAATCGGGTTATAGATCTCCACCTTGCCCGGATGTCCGGGCACCGCCAGGGAGTGGCTCACCGTTCCTCTCGTCTTAACGCTGTCGTTGATCTCCACGGACGAATCGCCGCGCACACCGTCCACGTTGAAGGCGATGCCGTCGGTGATGGTCCGGTGGGTGTTGATCGTCATGCCTGCCGACGGGATCAATTGGATCTGCAGGTTCTCGGCATGCAGCATCTTGTCGGTGTCGTGGTCCAGGCAGATCTCCATGCCGAGGGTGATGCCGTCGAAGTTGAAGACGCCCCCGCCCATGCGTTCGTCGGTAAACTTCGATGCGATGGCGCTGCCCTGGGCGCCCTGCGTGGGGAGCACACCGAACGCCTGGTGGCCCCCTTGGTCCTTCATCCAGACAAAGCCGCCGCTGCCCACGTCGCGAAAGTCGATCCCGGAAATGTACTCCTTGGCCACCAGATACGTCTCTCCGCCCTTCTGGATGAACGCTACGTTGTCAATGGTGGCGCCGAAGATGTACTCCCCCACGGGATGCGCTGGAGAAACCGTACACTCGGGCTTCGTCTTGCCGGGTTGCAGCGGATCCTTCTTGAACGCGATATTCGAAATCGATTTGCACGCGAAGCACGCCGTCGCTGCATCGAGGCTGGCGACGATCGCCGTTCCCAGCACAAACATCCAGTCCTTGAATACGGCTCCGTTCGTGCCGCCGTCTCCGGATCGCAGCAGGGGCATAATTTCCGCCGCGATGTCGGGCGTGTACGCCCCATAGCGCCCGCGGAAGAAGAACTCCGGGGCCATGAATAGCTTCAGAACCGAGGAATCCTGCATGGTGGTGGCGGGCAGCAACGCCCGCGCGCACGCAATAGCGGCACGCATCCGCGCAACGCGGGCCCTCATATCCTGGGCATCGTCGAACCGGCCCTGGTACGCCACGCGCCCCATCCCGTCGAATGCGCCGGTCTCCACGCTGTAGGCGATGCAGACCACGCTGTTGTATTTCCGCCCGCCCATGTCATAGGCCAGGCGTCGCTTCACCACCTCCGCCAGCGCATCCATGGCCGGGCTCCGGGGATGGGGCGGCTTCCACTCCTTGCAAGCTCTATCGAGATCCGCCAGCAGATTCCGCTTTGTCATTGGCGCGAACGACTGCTCAATCTTCTGTAGCAGATCGTCGATCTTCGCCACCAGGGGAATTGCCGGGGTCTTGTGAATTGCGTAAGCTTCCGTCTTCCAGGCGGACAACTTGGGAACGTCTTCATACCGCATCGATACCTACCTCTTCGCAAACGCGCCGATACGCCCTGCCGGGAAAACCGGGGGCGTTCGGGAACAAGGTGAATATGGGCTTCCAGGTAACGGGCCAGTTGCCAACAGTATATTCAACCTCGTATCCGGAATCCTCCCCACTCTGCCGGGAGTGCCAGTGGCATGTGAGTTGTTCGGTGGAATTCGCAAGGGAATGGTCCGGCCGGACGGCGGCTGGGGATGGCTAAAGGATGTGGAAGCAATCCAAGAGCAATTCCCGGCCGGCCGCGAGCCGGATCCACAGGGCGCGCACGAACTTCTTCCCTGTACAGCCTGGTGATTGGCTCCTCGACGCGCGCACGGGATAGACTGTTACGGAGCGGCGCGCGGGGGTTGGCGCGCGGGGAGCGAGATCGGTCTCTCCGCGGCGGCAGTCCTGGGCTGGGATCATCCGGCCGGCGCCTCCGCCACGAAGATCGAGGAGAGTCGGCGGGCACTTGCGCCCGCGCCAATCGCCATGTGCATTCGCCACTTCGCGCTGCTGTTGTTCGCCGCCGTGCTGCAAGCGCAGCATCCCTGGGTCCACGAGGCGCCCGCCGTGAAAGCGACGGAATTTCCCATCATGGCCTGGAACCCTTCGCCCTCGGATGCGGAGAGCCTCGCCCTGATGAAAGCGGCGGGGCTCAACGTGAGCGGCTTTTGCCTCGTGGAAGATCTCGACAAGGTGCAGGCGGCGGGATTGGCCTGCGTCGTTTCCTACCCGCCCATCCAGGAGATGATCGCGCGCAATCGGGCGAGCGATGCGGAAATCCGGCAGGCGGTGGCGGATCTGAAGTCCAGGATTGGCACCCACCCGGCTGCTTGGGGTGTGAATCTTCGCGATGAACCCGGCGCGGACGCCATGCCGCTGCTCGGCCGGATCGCCGCCGAACTGCGGCGCGCGATGCCGGAGAAGCTGCCGTATGTGAACCTCTTCCCGAATTACGCCAGCTTGCAACAGCTCGGTACGGATTCCTACGACGCCTATCTGCGGACCTACCTCAAGCGGATTCCTCTCCCCTACCTCAGTTGGGACAACTATTCCCTGGAGCACGGCCGGATGGACCCGCGCTTTTACGACAATCTGGAGCAGGTGCGGCGCGTCACCCTCGAAGCCGGGATTCCTTTCTGGAACTGCGTCCTCGCGAACACGCTTTTCCGCTACATGGAACCCTCCGACGCCACCTTCCACCTGCAGGTCTACGCCACGCTCGCCTACGGCGGCCGCGGGATTCAGTTCTTCACCTACTTCACGCCGGATATCGGCAACTTCCGCCTGGCCCCGATCGATACGCACGGCAATAAGACCGCAACGTGGGACATGCTGCGCCGCATTACGCATGAGGTGCATGCGCTCGCGCCCGCTCTCGGGAAGCTCCGCAGCGTTGGCGTCTATCACTGGCCCGTTTCCACCGCCGCCGGTACGCCGCTTGTGGAGGACCTGCGCTCGAGTGGCCGCTTCCTGGTTGGAGAATTCGCGGACGCCGGCGGGCGTCCGTGGCTGATGCTGGTGAACAAAGATTTGAAAGAATCCACCCCCTTCCGCGTGAAACTTCGAAACCCGAAAGCGAGCGTCACGCGCATCTCGCCCGCCAGCGGCAAGGAGGCTCCGGTAGGGGCCGAGGGCGGCTGGCTCGCACCCGGCGCGGGAGTCCTGCTGCGGGTCGTGGAACCATAAGGCAAGGCTTCAATCAAAGTTCAAGGACACAAACCGGGCCACCGCAAGCCCGGCAGCCGCGCCAGTCCGGAATAGCCGTCGGCATCGAACACGCACGCCCGTGGCCTGCCGTCGCCGAACCGGCGCATGAGGGTTCGGCAGCCAAGGGCCAGGTGATCTGCATCCCTCGAAGCATCGCCGACAAGGAAAACGCGCAGCGCGACCGCGGTGCCAGTGTCGCTGTCGGTGCCAGTGTCGCTGTCGGTGCCGGTGCCGGTGTCGCTGTCGGCGCAAGCGTCTCCGGAACACTTGTTGATAGCTCGCCGGTCTGAACCGAGCTACCGGGATGGCTAGCTCCCAGCGAAAAAGATGGGCCCGCGAGATCTCCAACCGCCCCCACCTGCACCGGGTTTTCCTACTCCCCGGCTTCGCCGGTTCGGCGGAGAGCCGTTTGCGAAGGGATCGTTTGCCCAATACGTCGGGGAAAAGATAACCTGATACGGAATTGATGCCGGATCTCTGCGTGTTTCCGCGTTGCGGGACTGCCCACCCCTGCCGCATCGGCGGACGGCGGTTAGAGTTTCCTTGTCATCTGCTCTCCGGAAGGAATCTCCATGCGAAACGTTCTGCTTGCCTGGCTTGCTTTCGCCGCGCTGGCTCAAGCGCAATCGGTTTATCTCGTGCGAGGAGGCAGGCCCGAAGCAACGCTTATCGTCGGCCAGGGGGCCTCCCCCTTCTACCGCTTCGTAGCCGCCGAGTTGAATCGGTACTTCGCCGCGATTAGCGGCTCGCCGCTTGCAGTGAATCCCTCCGGCGGGGCGACGCCTTCCGGCATCACCATCGCGATTGGCGGTCCGGAGGTGAATCCGCTTGCTCGCCAGGCATCCGAGAAGAACCTGGCCGACTTCCGAGGCCTCAAGAAGGATGGCTATATTCTCACGCGGGTGAAGCTCGATGGAAGGGACGTTCTGCTCGCGGGAGGTAACGACGAAGCCGCCACCATGTACGCGGCTTACGACCTCGTCGAGCGGCTCGGCGTCACGTTTCTTCTCACCAAGGATATCCTGCCCGAACGGACCGCCGACCTGAAGGTGCCCGCACTGCCCGGACGTGTGGAGACCCCTTTTCCGCGAAGGGGATTTTTCATCTCCAATATCTATCCGAACCGGGGGATGATGGACCTCTCGGAAGTCAAGAGCATGCTTGACCAGATGGCGAAGCTGAAGATGAATTACCTTCAGTTCTTCTGGTTCGCGCACGAGCCCTGGATCGATTTCAGCTACCGAGGCGAACACAAACTGCTCGGCGACGCCACCGGCCCCGAGACCGGCTACCTGACCTGGAGGTATCACTTCGGCTCTTATCTTGTGCGGGACTTGCCGGTCGGCAAGGAACTGTTCAAGGGGAAGAAGAAGATCGCGCCCGCCGAGTTCCAGAATGTCGAGACCCCCGAGCAGGCGTTCGCAACCGCCAAGGCGTTTCTGACGGAGATTATTCGCTACGCGAAGTCCCGGAAGATCAACGTGTGGCTGTGCATTGATCCGACGACGTTGCCGGGAAACCTGGCACGGTATGCCCGGCGCGCCACGAACCTCGAGATTCCCTTTCATCCAATCCTCGGCGCGCACATGTGCCCGGCCGACCCAGTCCTGCATGAGATCAACGAGAGTCGCCTCAAGTCTCTCGTGGACACCTACCCGGAGGCGGAGGGTTATTTTCTATACCTCCCGGAGATGTTCCCCGATTGCCCGAACGAACAGGACCGGGAGTTCCTCGTCAGCCAGCGCGCGAAATTCGATGGCCTGCTCGCCCTCTGGGCGCCTTACACGGCCTATGAGCGCAACCCTGGCATCGTGCTCGATTCGAACATCGGTTCCATGCACATCGCCCAGCGGATGATCGCCGCCCGTGACCGGGTCGCGCCGCGAGCGAAGCTGGGAATCGGAGGCTTCGGCCGGGCGTTCGCGCTTCCCTTCATGGACAAATTCTTCCCGAAGGATCTCGCATTCACGGATATGGAATCGCGGGCGATCTGGACTCCCACCGGAGTTCCGATGGAGGATTTTGGCGGCATGGGAGGCCGGGAGCGCACGCTGGTGCCGCGCATGGACGACGACAGCGCGATGTTCGGCATGCAGTTCAATCTGAATCTCTATTACAAGGACCGCATGCTTCTGGGAGCCCTGGAAAACGGGGTCTCGGGGTTTGCCGGGCAATTGAACCGCCCGCGCGGAACGGAGCAAAACTACCTCTACCTGGCCGAGGGTTCATGGAATCCGAAACTTACTCCGAACGAGTTCTACGCGAGCTATGCGCGCCGCGTCTTCGGCGATGCCGCCAGCAAGGATATGGAAGCCGCCTTTCACACGCTCGAAGAGAACGAGGAGTATCTTGGCTGGACCGGCCGCGGCAACTTTGGCTGCTGCGGGGTGATGCCGGAAATCTCGATGGCGTACAACCTGTACAAGCAGCCAAACCCATTCGACGGGCCGCGGGATTGGAGCGGGTTCATCAGCCGCAGTCACGACCAGATTCGATACTTCACCCACAGCGTTGCGTTGTTAAACAGGGCAGTGCAGTCTCTTGATCGGGCCGGAGAGAGGATGGCTCCGCGCGGCCGCGAAGAACTGAACTATTTGAAGAACAAGACGGAGTCGTACGCCATGCTCCTTGAGACTCTGATCGCCGCGCGCCGCGGCTACGTCGCGTTTGATGAAGCCTTTCGCCTGCGCAAGGATCCGGCCTCCGCCGAGTTCATCCAGCGGCTCGACGAGAGCCTTCAACTCTTCACACAGGCGCGGCAATTGGGACGCAAGACCACGGAAAAGTTCGCCGAAAACATTGACCATACGTCGGACCTGGGCGTGCTACACAGGGCCAACCTGTTTCTGGTCACCGGGCTCGAACTCGTCGAGCAAACGATGACAAATATCAATCACTTCCACCATGGCAAGCGCTACACCGATCGCGTCGCGTGGAACCGAATCTACTACGACTTCCCGGAGTTTGCCCGGCAGCGTTAGCAGGCCAGCCCAGGGTGTCAGTCCAGGGACCGCACCGCGATATGCTGCACGAGCAACTGGAGGTGCTCTACCGGCGCGGCCGCATCATGCGGGGGTCTATTCTGTTTACTTCCGCTGCCGTGCTGTGCGTCAGCATTGGGGCCCTGGGTGCCTTGGGATTTCGATGCGGGGCGAGTTCACCGTCGGGGCGGCCAGTAGCCCCATTCATCGGGGCTTTGGCTTCGGGGAAGAATTTGCCGGATATATTTCCCCGGTTCATCCCGTGCTCGACAGGAACGGGGATTGAGACCATGCACGGAGGATGATACGATCCGAACGCCTTTATCGGGCAAGGAGGCTTTCCCGGATGCGTCTGCTTGTGATTGCGGCTCTCGTTGCTTGCGGCCTCTTCGGACAGGCGGCTTCTTCGCTGTACTCGCGCGGCTATACGCTGATTCCCGAGCCGCAGCGAATCGAGATGCGGGGCGGTGATTTTGAGTTCGGCGATTCGTGGCACATTGGGCCGCTAAACGGAGTGAAGCCGGACGACGTCGCGATCGAAACCCTCAAAGAAGAACTGGCAGCGCGGCATGGCCTGCGCCTGGCTGGGCGTGAACCCGGCAAGGCAATTGCGTTCGAGATTCGAGCGAATTCGGTTGAGATCGGAAAGGCCATCGACCCTGACCGCGCGGCCCTGGCGGAACAGGCTTACCGGCTGCAGCTTGCACCCTCCGGAATCCGAATTACGGCGAATGCCACTGCCGGGCTGTTTTACGGAGTTGAGACGCTGGTTCAGTTGGTGAAACGGGAACGGGGACGGCTTTTCCTGCCGGAAGGAGAGATCGTTGATTGGCCGGATGTGGGCTATCGGGAGGTCTTCTGGGACGAGCAGGAACACCTCGATCATTTCGACGTGCTCAAGCAGGCTGTGCGTCGCGCCGCTTTCTTCAAGGCCAATGCGATCTCCCTGCGACTGAATGAATACTTCGAGTACGCAGCGGCTCCGGCCCTTGTGGCTCCGCATGCGATGACCGCGGCGCAGTTGCAGGAGCTCACAGACTACGGGCTGCGCTATCACCTGCAGATTGTCCCCTATCTCGACGCCCCGGCACACGCCAACTTCATCCTGAGCCATGACGAGTACAAACCCTTGCGCGAATACCCCAACATGGCGTTTGAGATGTGCTCCACCAATCCGGAGACATTCAAGCTGCTGGAAGGGATGTTCCAAAACCTGATCGACGCCACGAAGGGATCGAAGTATTTCCACCTTTCGACCGATGAGGCGTGGTTTGTCGGCACGGCGGATCACGAAGGTTGCCGCGAAGCGCCCCGCGCAAGAGAGCTTGGAAGCCCGAGCAAACTGCTGGCGGAGTTTATCGGAAAGACAACCGGCTACTTGCAGAAACAGGGCAGGAAGGTCATTTTCTGGGGTGAGCATCCGCTTCAATCCGAAGATATCGCCTTGCTTCCGCGCGGCCTGATCAACGGAGAAGTATACGGCCCGATATACAACGAGGCATTCCGAAAGCAGGGCATTCGGCAGATGATCTATACGAACTCGCAGCCGAACGATCCGCTCTTCCCCGCGTACTCCGTGCTCTCACCTCATGAGCAGGTGCATCCCCGCCGCACTGAGGAACGGGCGACATCTGTGTTCAATGAGATCTCACTCAGTGCGGCACGCGGGCAGACGGAGATTGCGGGAGTAGATATTTATGCCTGGGGCGATGCGGGACCTCATCCTGAGACCTTCTGGCTCGGATACGCTGTGGGGCTCTCCGCCGCGTGGCGGCCGGGCTCGCCCGATCCAAAGGAGTTGGCGCACAATTTCTACCGCTTGTACTATGGCCGCGGAACGAGTGCGATGGACCGGCTCTATCAACTGATGAGCACCCAGGCGCAGTTCTACGGAAGCAGTTGGGATCGGGAACCGGCGGGCAATGAGCCGCTGATTTTTGGCTATTCGTACGGAATCGGACCCTTCACTCCGCAACACTCCGTACTTGCTCTGCCCCCGGTCCCGGAGGGAGCCTTCTTGCGACTGCGCGGAGATTCGAGTCGGGAGAATGCGCGGCGGACGGAGCTGGTATGGAAGTTCCTCGGCGAGAATGACGAACTGCTCAACCTGCTCTATCGAAACCTGCCGTCAGTGGAGTTCAATCGCTACAACCTCGAGGTGTATCTCTCCCTGGCCAAAGTATGCCGGCAGAATCTACTGCTGTTCCAGCACCTGGACGAGATCGCAAAGAGCCTGGAGGAGGCGCGGGAGAGTGCCGGGAAATTACGGTATCCGGAGGCGCTGGCAGCGCTGGACAAGGCGATCGAAACGGCACGGAGAATCCGGGACGAGCGCAATGACGCTCTCGCGCAGCTCACCACCACCTGGTACAAGACCTGGTTTCCGCGGGTGCGGGAAGGCAACGGACGACACGCTCCGAGGGAGCCGATCCAGTTTGTTTCGATGGGTACGAGCGAGAGCGCGCGACGACGCCAGGAGGGGCTCCTCTATGTTTTTGAGCGGCAGTTTGCGCTCCCCTTCGGCGAGTGGGTGAACGAAGTGATCGCGGTCCGCAATCAGTATGCCGTAGCCCACGATCTCCCCGAACAGCCAATGACGTTTGATTGGCAAGACGCCACCACGCTGCGGAGCGTCTCGGTGGATCGAGACCTGTGACGTAAACGAGGGAGTGTTTTCGGGGTCAGCTTTCGGGACCGTACTTTTCCATCGGCGATCCCACCCCAGAAAGCCCAGCGGGCGACAAAAGCCAGCCCTGGGCGTCAGCCCAGGGGCCCCGCGCCAACAACCCGGCCTCGCGCCAGGGAGTCCGCGGAGCATCCGCCCCGCTCGGCGGTGCGACTTCCCGGCGACCACGCCATCCGCATTCTCCTCGCCGACGATAGCCGGAACTGGCGGAGAACTCGAAATGGGCCTGCCACGGGTTATCCATGCCGCCAGCAACGAGGCCTTGAACCGGGTGTTCCAATCCGGAGATTTCGTGCCTGCGCCAGCGCTCGGTTGCGGGCGTTGTACGAATATCGTATTATACAGGTCGTATGATTCGGACCTGCGGCCAGAAGGACGTGCAGCGTTTGCTGGAACGGCGCTTCAGCCGCAGGTTTCAAAGCATTGAGAAGGCGGCCCGGATTCGACTGGAACTACTGGACGCCGCCGTTTCGCTACGAGACCTGGAACTTCCCGGCCTCCGGTTGGAGGCCCTCAGAGGAGACCGGAACGGCCAGTACAGCATCCGGATAAACGACCAGTTCCGTATCTGTTTCGAATGGCGCGATGGAGACGCCTATAACGTAGAGATTGTTGACTACCACTAAAGGAGACGCTGACATGGCGATCAATCGAACGAAAAGGCTACCGCCTATCCACCCCGGTGATGTCCTGCGGGACCTTCTGGAAGAAGCCGGGCTCACTGCGAATGCCCTTGCCCTCGCGCTGCGGGTTCCCGCCAACCGGATCGGAGGTATCGTCAAGCGACAGCGCGGCATCACCGCGGATACGGCTCTGCGCCTGGCCCGCTATTTCGGGACATCGGCCCAGATGTGGCTGAACCTTCAGTCCAAGTATGATCTCGCGATCGCGGAGGACGCCGTGAGCCGCCGAATCGAACAAGAAGTTCTCCCTCGTTCCGCTGCTTAAAGACCCACTGCATTCAGGAATCGGCACCACCCTTCACCGTCCTCCTGCACCAGCCGTCGCGTGATCGCAAAGCAGCAAACCGTCGCGTGATCGCAAAGCAGCAGACCGTCGCGTCCACGACAGGCTGCCCATTAGCCAGGCGTTTTACACGCCTGGATTCGTGCCCCCCTCCCAACCCGCCGCACCACGTCAGTGGTGCCACCAACATCCGCCCACCCTCGCGCCCCCCAATCGGCGATCCCCGCGCCAACAATCCAGCCTCGCGCAGCGAGTCCGTGGAGCATCCGCCCCATTTGGCGGTGCGACTTCCCGGCGGCCACGCCCGCTGCATCCGGATTGGCACCGGATAGCCCGCACACTTCGCCCGCTCGCCACAGCTCTGCCTCACGTGCTCCGCCCCCGCCCGCGCTCCGGTATCCGATCCCCTTCCGGTGAACGAAGCGGGACGCACACCAGTGCCAAATGCGTTCCAGCATCGCAAAAACGGACGAAAGCCCTGGAGGTTCTGGAATCAATCACCACTGCTCAAAAGAAATTCGTATTCTCCAAACTCCCGCCATCCAAACCTCTTTGTCAGCCACGGGAACCCCTGGCTGCAGGCTTTCCTCCACAATCCGCCGCTGCAACGTCCGCCACCGAAACACCCGCCGCGGCGCATCATCGCCCTGCATCTCGAAACGACTGCTCCCCTTGCGCAGCATGCGCCTCCCCCACTGTGGAGAAGAAGCAGGGCACAGGGAAGACGGCGGTGGGCGGACGCTTCCCTTTGACCTCTATTTCCGGGAGGCAGAAAGACCACATGTTGTGCCCAGCCACTGCGCTAAGAAACCGGTCGGCAAGGGTTGACGCAGTTGGCGCTCGGACAGAGCTGTCCGAGACTGAAATGGTGAGGGGGCGCGGAGTTCGAGCGGAGATCCCGGAAGCTGGCGCGCAGCCGAAGCTTACCTGCCAGTTTTTGGCCGACCAGGGAAAAGGCAGCCACGGTCGCCTCTATTTCGGCGACGCGTTCACCACGCTCAAAGATCGCAATAAGGAGATTGGCCGCGACCTGTTGGCCAAGATGCGCGCGCACCTGAAGATCGATCTGCGCGACCTATAGGAGGCAAACGCATGCCCCTGTTTAGCTACCCCGCGAACTTCACCACCGGCAGCGACGGTCGCGTGCTGGTCGAGTTCATCGATCTGCCCTGCGTGGCTACGGACAGCAAAGACGAGCGCGACGCAATGGAAGAAGCTATCAATGCTCTCGGCTCCGATCTCTCGATCCGTCTCTCCCATCCGGAGGTGATCCCAACGTCGTCACCAACGAAGCGGAACCAGCGCCTCGTGCCTGTGTCACTCTGGCTGGCGCCGAAGCTTGCTCTCTACCTGAAGATGCGTGATCAGCGTATAAGTAACTCCGAGTTAGCCCGCCGCCTGAGCCTGCACGAGCGGGTAATCCGCCGCATGCTCGATCCCAAACACGCCCCCACGGCCGAGAAGATCCAAGCCGCCCTCGCGGTCCTTGGCAAGCACATGATCGTTGAAGTCCGTGACGCCGCCTGAGGCAATGCCGAGTTCGCGGCGTGTCCGTGTGCTGTGGCGAGGTCACGTTGTGGCTCTCGAGCGAAGCGAAATCCCGGCTCCTCATATCTCCCGCGCAAACCTACTCGATACCCGGTACCCGGCATCCATGTGCGCAACCCAAGGAATGCTTTCAGCATGCGGCGAATTCGTCGTAGAAACGCAACTGTGGCGTAGGCAGGCCGCCCCTGCTAAGAATCGGCATAATCTTGCTCCAGGCTGCTGCGTGACATAAGATTTTGACGATGATGAAAATGAAAGCCGCAATCGGCTTGTGGGCAGTGCTCACGGCCGGAACCTTCGCGGCGGAACGCATTTCATGCCCTGTTACGGCGGATAATTGGGTCGAATCCACGCCGTGGAGATCACCCGGACGTGAGTCGGTGAATCACGGCGCTGAAGAACAGTTGGTCATTAACGGCCGTAACAGCTTTGCGCTGCTGGCCTTCGATATGTCTTCTGCCCGGGGGATGCGCATCGAGAAGGCAACCCTGCGCGTGCACCGCAGTGCGGATGCGGTTCCCTTGACCGTTGTTGGCATTTCCAGCGTCAGCGGCTCCGCTCCGTGGTCCGAACATGAAATGCACTACCTCCGCGCGGCGAAGGATCAGCCCTGGTCCTATGCCGGATCGGACCTCACCGACGTTACCTTTAGTCTCGGTGGGAGCCTCTACACGTATGTGCGGGCGCGGGACGCCGGCGACGGCTGGTATGAGATCGACATTCCGTCCGCGGTTGCGACGGCTCTTGCCACGGGTGACCAGTTCGGCCTGATGCTGACGGACGAAAAAGGACAGACACGCACACACCACAGGATTAGCAGCCGGGAGAGCGCCAATGTACCGGTCTTGATCGTCGAGGGCACGCGCGCCTCGGAGCCCGCGGGTCCCGTGCAATCGTTTCCGCCACGCACCGCGCAGGCTCTCGGCCGCACCTCACAGCGGCCCGGCAGCGCCATCCTGCATTTTGGCGGAGCACGTGCCGCGCGTTACGAACTGCGTTACTCAGAAAACCCCATCACCGCTGAAAATTTCGAATCAGTCTCGTCCGTTCCACGCTGGATGCTCGATCCGCTGGCGCCGAAATCCGATCACCTCGCGAACTCCAACTCAATTCAGGATGAAGTACACGCCGTCGTCGAAGGCTTAGATCCCGGAAAGCAATACTATTTCGCCGCGCGCGGCATCAGCGCCACGGGACAAGCCGGCCCGGTGAGCCCGCTGAACAAAGCTCTGGCTTATTCCCGCGTGTGGCCTTCGCTGCCCCCGCCGCTTCCGGCGTCCGCCGCGAAGCACGCAGCAGAAGCGGCAAAGGGTGGCGTAAAGGTATGGTCCTTCCCGGAACTCCATAAGGTCAACCCACAAACAGGGGAGCTGCTCGAGCGCGGCCCTGTTTGGAACGGAGGTGTGCGGCTGAGGGGGGCAAGAAACGAATTCGTTGCGTTTCAAGTGGCTGTGGAGAGCGCAAGTCCGCTGAAGAACATTGCGGTTACGGTGGAGAAGCCGCTGTTTGCCTCAACCAAACTGCCGCCTGTTTTTCAAAAGACGGGAGCCATACAGCTGTACCGTGAATGGATGATCCCGGACGACAAGGATACCAGTCCGACGCGTCCCTGGTACCCCGACGTGTTGATCCCTCTGACCGGGACTTTTGACCTTCCCAGCGCCGACAACGCCGTGCCCAATCAGCGCGTGCAGCCGATCTTCGTGGATATCTACATTCCGCACGATGCCGTGCCGGGAGTGCACCATGGCAGCATCGCCGTGCATGCGGACGGAAAACTGTTGCACCGGATCGCGGTGGAGATCGACGTACTGCCGTTCGCCTTGCCGGACGAGCTGAGCTTCCTCATCGATCTAAATGCCTACAGCGGTGTAAACGCTGGCTATAACATCTCTCGTGGCACGCCTGAGTATCACAAGCTTCTTCAGGCCCATCACCGGATCGCGCACCTGAACCGCACCAATCTGGATATCCTCGGCTATTCGCATACCGGCACCACGGAGCCCGATCAAACTCCGCCGCTCATTGGGGTAGGCGCGGAGACGAAGGTCGCTAGCTGGAAGGACTGGGACGCTCACTTCGGGCCGCTCGTTTCCGGTTCAGCGTTCGCGGACCTGCCGCGCGCTTCCGTTCCGGTCCAAGCGATCTATCTCGCCTTGTTCGAGAACTGGCCAGGCGATCTGCGCAAGTCATACAAGTGGAACATTCCGGAGCGCGCCCGGACAACGGAAGAATACTGGCAGCAAATCGCGCGGCACGGGCTTCAGGCAGGCCTGATCGAAGATGGCTTCCCCCGTGAATACCAGGACCGTTTCTCCGCTGTGGCGCGTGAGTTCGCCGAGCACTTTCGCGAGAAGAAGTGGACGAAGACCCGATACCAGATCTTCTTCAACAACAAGTATTACTATAAGGACCCCGCACGGATTGGCAGAGGCGTCTCCTGGTGGCTGCTTGACGAGCCGAATCACCACGACGATTATCGTGCCCTCAGCTTCTTTGGGAACCTGGGCAAGCGGTGGCTCAAAGATTACTCGGATGTGCCGATGGTGTTCCGCACTGATATCAGCTACGTGGATTTCATCCGTGACCAGATTCCCGGCCTTATCGATATCGACAGCGCGAGCCGGCATTTCTTCACCCGGAACCGTTACTTGATGGACAACCGCAACCGATTCGGGCGAGAGTACTGGCATTATGCCGATACGAATCATCCGCGCGAGAGCAATGTCCACATGCGGGCGTGGGCCTGGCGGGCATGGACCAGCGGCGCCGATGGGATCGTCCCGTGGAACACCGTCCACGGCGGCGCGAGTGTCTGGGATCGAGCCGACGAACTCACCGTCTTCTATCCGGGTACAAAATTCGGGATAAACGAACCCTACGCTTCCGTACGTCTGAAAGGGTTTCGCCGCGCCCAGCAGGACATGGAGTACCTCACGCTCCTGTCACGAAAGAACGGCTGGGATCGTCAGGCTGTGGCACACGCGATCCAGGAGGTACTTGATCTTTCCGAGGAGACACGGCTCCGCTATGCGGAGGATGCCGGCTCGGTCCGCTTCGATCAAGTCTCCGACGCGCAACTCGATGAACTGCGTCTTCGTATAGCGGCTGCATTGATGAAACCGTGAGTTTGATGCGGAGCACTCGCGGGCGCTCCGCATCTCGCTATGCGAATCGCACTGCAACCTCTCCCGGTTCGTGCCGCACTGGTTTGATTGGGGCTCACGCACAAAGCCGTTACCAGTACTAAGGCCCGGCCAAAGCCAACTTTTCAATCCGTTCACGAATCTGACCGGCGGGGTAATCAGGAGTTTCGGGGACATTCATGATAGGTATCTGTCAAGGGGAGACAGAGATCCCCCGAGTCCTCCTGGCGGCGGAACCTGTGAGTTTGAAGCAACGCTGTCGTCACCGCTC
>JACTMJ010000013.1 GCA_014584705.1 Acidobacteriota bacterium
GTCTGCCTTGCTATGCTCAAGAACACTTCCTCTTAGGAGAGGAAGAACCAATAACCCTTAGCGGAGAACGAAGACTTACACAAAAATCAGGACACTACCGCTTCCCGAGGAGAGAGACATACTCCTCAGCCGCCGCCTTGAAGAGGTCGCCCTCCGGAACCTCGTCAATAACACCCATCCGCGACAGCTTCATGAAGCCAAGCGTGGGGTCCTCCCGGAGCGTGCTCAGAGCGCTTCGCAGTGATCCTCTCTGCTGCACGACCTCCGTTACCCGAAACGTCTTCAACTCCGAGTCCTTCTGTAACAACCGAAAAGCATCACCGGCCTCGACCGAACGCATCTGCCGGGTATCGCCCATGAGCACAACGCGGCAATCAAGTCGCTCAGTGAGGTCCAGAAACTCCGCCATCTGCTTGGAACTGATCAGGCTCGCCTGATCGACGAGGACTACATGCCCCCGGCGCTGCTGTGCCTTCTCCGTCGGCACCTCCATCCACGAGCGCTGATTCAGGAGCGCGAACCGGCCCATGGCGATTGCATCCTTGACCCCGGCCCGCTTCAGGACATCCATGCTCGCCCCAGTCGGAGTTACGGTTGTGACTTCCTTCCCGGAACTTCGGATCGCATCCTGAATGGCAGCGAGAACCACCGCCGTCCTCGTGCCCGCCGCCCCTTGGATCGACACAACTCGATCCGTGCTGTTCAAGACGCTATCAATCGCCGCCTGCTCTTCGGCCATCATTGGACGTTGGGCAATCCCCGGCCAGGTCAAGGGGGCATGCCTCCCAACTCCCCGGTTGATGTTGTCGATCATACTCTGCTCGCGGAGGAGCGTTTCCTTTGTAGCGATCAGTCCTTCAAGCCGAACCACATCCCCGCGTTCAATCTGCGCATTCAGGAGCCGCTCGAGCTTTTCGTAGCTCGTCTTCCCTCGCCCGTGATCCATGGCAGCCGCGATCACCTCATCAACCTTCGCCACCGACAGCCGCTCGAAGACATGCTCTTTCGCGTATTCCAGAGACAGCACCGTGTGACGATCGGCCAACCCCTTCCACAGTTCAACGGCTTTATCCCAGCTAGCCGCCAGCCGTCCACCAACCGCCGCTTGAACGCGCTCAGGCTCAACTCCCCTCACCTTCCCCTGCTGCACTCGCTCCGGCTCAAGACTCGCCGTCCGCTCCTCGACCTTCTCTACCGCTTCCCGCGCCGCCATCTTCCTCGCTTCCATCCGCGCCAGAGCTTCATCGCGAACCCGATGAAGAAGAACCCGCTCCTGCTCCGTCATCCGGGCCTGCTGCAGAGCGTGGACTTCGGCCTTGGAAATCTTCGTCAGCTTCGGCTGCCGAGTTCCCCGGACAACTACCGCGACCTCGCTCCCGGTGAGTTCCCGGCCCTTTTCCGCCTCCAGCGCCTCTACGCCCTTGTCCCGGTCCTTGCTGCGTTGGCTGAACTTCTCCCGCAGGCTCTCCGGGATGCCCTTAATCTCGAAGCCGAGGCTCTTCCCGTTCTTGTCGAAGTTCGGCTCAATCTCGTAGCCCAACTGCTTCAGACCTTCAGCAAGAGCGCTCCGGAAGTGTTCCGTCGCCAGAGGCAGCGCCTCATACATCCGCTTGGCATGCATCGCCTTGAACTGCCCCTCGACCTCATCCCAGGTCATATTCGGAATCACGAAATGGACATGAAGCTGAGGATCGAGCGCCCGACTTGTGTCGTGCAGGTAGGCAGCGGCCAGAAGCTCACCCGTCTCCCGAAGCTCATTCGCGCCGTTGACCCGGACGCGGGTATCAACGTAGGACTGTAAAAACTCGACCACGGTCGCTCTAGCCGCCTCAGCGAAGAGCGGCTCAATCCGGTCGTCTACCCTGGACATGATCGAAACCGACTTGGGCGCAGACACCACGAAATCGTTCGCCGCCACACTGTTCTTGGTCCCGGCCCGCTCCCGGAGAACATCACCCGTCCGTGGATGACGACCGGCAATAAGCTTGTCCACATCTCCCTCTTCTACTACCCCGGCTATCCTAAGGCGTTCAGCAATCCTGCCCAGGAACAAGCCGACAATCGTCTGTTCCTCGTCGAGGTAATCAGGGAAGCTCAGGTGGCGTGCGGCATACCCCTTTCCACTCCGGACCTGGTAGGTGGTCACCACACCGAACACAGCCGAGATCGAGATGAGCGCCAACTTGTCGGCCAGTGAATTCACATCCGGGTAAGGCCAGAAGCAGCCCAGTTCAGAATCCCCAGACCGGTAAAGCCACAACAGAGAACTGCATGCGGCAGGCGAAATGCTAGCGGAAGAAACCGAAATGCTAGCGGAAACACTATTCCCTCCGCCCTTGGGGGCGAAGGAGAACCGCCAAAACCAAGCGGTCCATACAAGCGCCGAGGCGAGGCCCACGACGCGGCAGAAGACCTCCAGCCGCCAGCGGATCGGCACGTCTCTCCGACGCGATTCCCAGAGGCGAAACACGAGATCGAACGCTCCTGTGACGAGCACGGCGCGGACAAGATTGGTAAGAGCCTCGGCAAACGAAATCATGCCCAGCAGGTATCGAGCGATGGCGTCGAAAGCGAAGAGGCACGCCCACTGCGAGAGCAGGTTGAGCCAGAGGTAGCCGGCGACCAGCACGATGATGCCCGACGTGATGTAGCCGACGGCGACAATGCTGATCAGCACGCAAAGGAGCCGGAGGAGTTCCTCCCAGGAGGCGGCAACTGTGATCCTGGAAAGATCACGACTGCCGAGCAGGAGGAGAAGTCCGAGGAAGAGGAACTTCACGGACTGGAAGAACACCCGACTGGTGTCGATGCTCCGGTTCGTGAGGACCTTGAGTCCCAACTCACGGAGGTCCTGCGGCTCGAAATCCCACCAGGGCTTACGCTCAGTCATCATTTCCTCCTCCTGGCCCCTTTGGGACGATCCGGACGTGAGGGCTCGTCAGGTATTCCCAGAACTTCCTCAGGAGACCCTTTTTCCTCTTCGGTCCTTCCTGGAGGAAGGAAACCTTGAGCCACCGGCGACGGCTCGCCTTGAACGTGTCACCAGCGGCAACAAAGACCGCCTCCACGACGCGATCCTTGCCGCCCTGCTTGAGCGTCATCAAGGTATCGGTGTTCAGTTCGGTAGAGGCCCACGACTCCGGCCCGAACTTCATGGCGCTGCTAACCCGTTGACCGAGAGAAGCAGCAACCCACTTCTGCGTCTTCTCGTCGTCGGTCCTGCAGAGGAAGCGGTTGCGGAGTCCCGCGACGAGCATCATTGCGGCATCCCCGCCAAGGGCATTCGTCAGGTTATTGATGGTCTGCGTGGCGTAAATCACGGAGGTCATCGTGTAGCGGCACGAAGAAACGTGGCTCTCATCGCCAGTGGTGCACACCTCGTGGTAGTCGTCAACGAAGAGGAAGACCGGACGATATTTGAGGTTCATCACTTTCCCCTCTTCGCTAGCGTCGCCCGCTGAAACATCACCTTCCACAGCACCAGCGCGACCAGGCCGGAGCGGGGAGATGCATGCGTGGGCCAGTCAACGATCACGATTTTCCCGTGGTCAAGAATGTCGTCCGGGCTTACCGTAGTGGTTGTCCCGAATCTGGTAAAGAGCGGGTCGTGGCAGAGTTCAGCAATAACCATCAGGGCCGAGGCCCGGATGCTCTCACGAGTTTCCACAGCGAGCGAAGGCCAGAAGTCGAGCAGGTAGCTCATCACCCGGCGCATCTCATCTTCCAGCGGGGATCGTTCAGCGCGCAGCCAGGCTTCCCGAAGCATCTTTAAGCAGTAGTTGGTCTCCGGGTCCAGCTCACCTAGGCTTCGCGGCAGGCTGGTGAGCATCCTATAGATCGAACCTAGTTCGAGCTTTCCTTCGACGATGTAAAGAACGGTGAGGATCGCCCGAAACACGCTCAGCGCCGCCTCTCGAAAGAATCGGTCCTCATGGGCACCCTTACGGGCGAGTGCGTCCATGATAGACGTCAGGCAGAACAACACGTCTTCCATTACCAACTGCATGTCGCGCTGGAGCTTCGAAACGTAGTCCAGGAAATTGAAAGTATGTTCAGAATTGGCGGAAAAGACGATCACATCGTCAATCCGCCCCGCTTCCTCGCACCAACGAAGATAGAGTTCGCGGCACTCAGTTTTGACGCAGAGGAAAAGCCCACCGAAATCGGCGCGAAGTTGGGCAAGCATCAGCGTCCGGGCAGCCCCGCTTGTCTTTCCCGTGCCGATACCGCCGAGGATTAGCACGCCGAGGAACGCCTGGAGAGTTGTGAAGAAGTCGCGACCGTTAAGGTCAAGAAGTTTGGGGATCTTCATCGGAGATTCCTACGAAGGCCGATCGTCGCCAGGACGAACGGTATCAATGAGCGCTCGGACAACGGCCCAGATGGAGTCGCCGTCCAACAGTTCACGGGTGAGGAGCACCGACAGTCCCAAGGCGGTGAGCTTGAAGAACACCGCCATGATCACCGTCGCGGGGCTCTTCGTAAAGGTATCCATGAACCGGAGGAAGCTGAGACGGCGCATCTCTTGGAACGTCATTTCCCACCTCCCGTCGTGGAGATGGCGAACGCGGCATACGTCTCCGTGGCTGGGCCGAGCACATTCTGGCACCAATCTTCGAGGCCATGGAGACCGAACTGACGGCTGACAACCTCATCAGCCCCAGCGTCCATCATGCTGGCCTTCCAGCCGTCGAGGAGGCTCTTCTGCTTCTGGGGCGAGACCTTGGCCAACTCTATGCTTTCCAGGAACCCGAGATAGACCTTGACTCCGCTCAGTCGCAGGTCACCCAGGCTCGGGACAACCGGCGTCGTGGGCTTATCACCAACGTCTTGAACAAGGTCACCCAGCACAACCAGACCACCCGGCGAAGCTCCATCAAGCAGTTCCCCCGCAAGCGTCATAGCCGAGATGTAGTCCGACCTGCGGTCGTGCTTCCGCCACTTTGCAAGTTCATCTGGCAGTCGCGCTCGGAACTCCCGATACTCGGCTTCGAAGTTGTCGCCGAAGGCTTCCACTTCGCACGGAAGCCTCATCGAAAGGCCCTGGCCACGATTGCCGTTCACCGGCAGCACCGACATCTCCCAGCAAGAGGGGAGGTGCGCGAGCACCACACTGGCGGCAACGACGAAATCGGCATCGGTCGTCAGAACGCTCCGAGTAACATCCAGAATGACGATTACCCGCCCGGACTCTTGCGTAGGACTCATGCACCCGTGCTGCAACGGCAGCAAGAGCAGCAGGAAGAGCCCCGCTGCCGGGAACGGCAACTTCAGTTGAGTTGGCTTTGCATCGCGTCGGAGCGTGGGCAGCAGATTCAGCATTACGACCGCGAGGGCGACAATACCCACCAAGAGGGATATCACCAGCCCGAGGGTACCGGCGCGAGCCCAAAGCGCCACAGTCAACCCGATCGCCAAGAGCGCCGCGCACCCGCCCACCGCCACGATCGTCAACATCCCGCGAACGGGATCAAACCCATCCCAGCGGGACGCCCGCATCTGCCCCACTTCGACGCCAAGGCTGTATTCGGCACTTGCGGCTCCGATGAGCTTCTGCAACTGCTCCCTGCGCTTCTCGAAGATGACTTCCTCGCGGGCCTTCTTCCTGAGGAGGCCGAACAACTTCGCCTTCAGAAGCACTCGGAACAACTTTCGACCATGGACGGTGATGCTCTCGCTCACCCGCCGCCAGATCATGGCCGAGACAATCGCGAAGATCGCGGTGAACACTCCGAGCATGACGACCAGCGACATGCCGTAGCCATCGAGAAGTTGTTGGGCCTTCCCGTCCGGGTAACGGGCAATCTCCACCAACTTGAGGTAGCCAAGGCGGAAGTGGATGAGCGCGGCGATTCCCACCGGAACCAAGGGGGCAAGGAGCACAGTGAGAAGATTGTTCCCTTGTTCCCAAAGGGAGGCGAGGCACTTGGTGAAAGCACTCGCGCCGAGGATCACCGGCAGGGCCATCAAGAGCAGCCATGGTCCCTTCGCGCCGAAGATGGCGAAGCCCATCATCGTCGTTCCTGTCTCGCCCGCAACGGCGAGCACGATCACCGCCAGCAGAAGGATCGCCTTCCAGAGTGGGAGCGGTGGCGCACCGCCCGCGTTGATGGCCGCTTCGACTTCCGCGATCCGGGACTCCATCGCCGTGATGCTCACCTCCATGGTTCGGATCTTCGGCTCGTGGATCTCGGCGAGTCTTGCCTCGGCGGCTCCACCGAGTTCGGCAGCGTAGCGCTGCCGGTGTAGAACTCCCACGCCTCGGCGGCCATCTGTTGCGCCTTCACGGTGCCCAGGAAGCCTCTTCACCACCCAGTCGGTCGAATGAACAACACCGTTAATCCGAAGCATCGTTCACCTCCTCGTCAAAGGTCGGGTCCTCCGCCGCCATGGTGCCTACGAAGGCGACATGACTATTCCGTGGCAAGTAGCGGCTGATCAACCGGCCCAGCGCGTCGTATTGACGCTTGCTCAAGCGCCAGATTTCAAAAATCTCGGTGTCGCAGGGGGTCAATCCGTAGAACTCTCCCCGCTTAACACTACGGCTACTCCAGTTCGCGAATCTCTTCTCCAGCGCCTTCCGAAAGCGATTCAGCGGGATCTTGTCGGCGGGCATCCAAGGCAATTCAGCCGCCACGACCAAGGTGACGCCGAAATACCGCAACGACATCTCGTTTTGTTGAGGTTCATGACCTGGCTTCTTGCGAAGCCTCACAGTATCTGCCGCCATGTTCAGCACTCCTTTCGGCGCAGTTGCGCCCTAGCCCAATGTTCACAGGCGGGTGAAGTGGAAGCCATATTTCGTCTCTACGCGGGGTTGAATAGCGAGAGACGGTTGATGCCGGGACTGGCCGATCAGGCAATGGGCTGATCGATGCTCAACTGCGCCAGAGATACATCGCCGCTTACGGTTGTACATTCGTTCGGTCTTTGATACTGATGGAGGTCTGGAGCGAGCTCATCAATCCAGAAGAAAGAAAAGATGTCCTGCATGAAGACGATGTCAATTTATTCCATTGGAACCGCCACCTCAGGTAGGGCATCTCCTGGCGGCGCTATGTTCGATTTTGGCTTCAGTTGCCTGGCCCATGCGGCCAGGCCGGACAGAGCGCCTCCAATCTCACTTCTGGAGAGCCCAGCATGTCCGATCGACAGATTCCATCGAATCATTACTTCCGCACCTGCCCGTTTTGCAAACTAGGATTCACTACGCCCTCGTCGGCAAGAATCTGTTGCGGCAGTGCGGAATGCGATAAGAACTCCCGCGCCGAGCGCAACGCGCGTTACCGCAAGGGCTACCGCGACGGCGTTCCGAACGCGAAACTCGCAAGAGTCCGCAAAATCAAAGCATCAAAGCACTCCCGCGACTACCGCGAGCGGAAGAAGCGCGAAGATCGTAGGCTCCCCATCGAACTGCCCAACGATAAGGCGCTCCGCAAACCGCCCGTGCGCGAGCAAGGCGAGAACAATCAGGACGCCAACGCCGCGTAGCGGAGGACACTATGGTTTCCCGCAACGGCGAAACGCAAAGCGAGGTCCTCACCCTCGCCGATGTGGCGTTGATTCTCCGCTGCTCGAAGGCTCACGTTTGCAACGTTATCAACGGCAAGGTTCCCGATACGCCTCGCCTTCCCCACCTTGCCGTCGGACGGCGCAAACTCGTCCGCCGCGAGTGGCTGGAGGAATGGATGGAGGCGGCTAAGAGCGAATGCTAGGATCGAAGGTATGTCAGGATTCGACGCCGGAAACGCGGGAAGGAAACTTCATGCGTCGAAAGCGGTTCCAGCGCGGGAGCGTCAAACCACGCAAGCGCAACGGAAAGAACTACTGGTATGCCCAATGGCGGGAGGACGGGAAGCCGAAATCGAAGGAGCTTGGACTCTGTTCCAAGATCACCCGGATTGAGGCGGAAGGTCTCCTCGCCGACATACTGAAACCCATCAACACGGCGGCCCAGCCGGGCCCGCCAGAACACACCTTCCAGAGCTTCGTGGAAGAAATCTATCTGCCAATTGCTCATCGGAGGTGGAAGAAGTCGACCGGGATGACCGAAGTGAACCGGCTTCAGGTTCACCTGGTCGCTCCACTTGGAAGAAAGCCCATCAAGGAGGTCACGCGAGAAGAGATGCAGAGCCTTCTCGACATGAAGGCACGAACTCTCTCACAAAGTTGTGTGGATCATCTTCGCTTCAGGCTGCGTTCGGTTTTCGAACTGGCCCTTAGCGAAGGGGTCGTAGACCGGAACCCGGCGAGAACTCTGTTCACCCCGAGGAACTGCAAGTCCGGTCAAACAAGGAACGTGCTGACTGCCGAGCAGGCCCGGAAGATGACGGAGACTCTCGATCTTCGGGAGAAGATCATCGTCCGGCTTGCCACCTGGGAAGGGATGAGGCCGGGCGAAATCCTTGCCCTTCAGTTTGGAGACATCGAGGAAGATTCTCTCTGGGTGAAGCGCAGGCTCTACCGGGGAAACATCGATTCGCCAAAGACCCGCCGCTCCTATCGGCAGGTGGCGCTCACCGAGGCGACCGTGAAACTTCTCGGGCTCTGGATGGAAGCGACCGGCACCGGAAGGCCGGAGGCGTGGCTGTTCCCGTCCGAGAACAGGGAGAATCCGGTCAGCCGGGACAACATCTGGAGACGAAGCATTTACCCGAGGCTCAAAACGATCGGCCTCGGTTGGGCAAGTTTTCAGGTAATGCGGAGAACATTCGCCACCCTCTCCCGCCAGGCCGGTGTGGATGCCCACACTCGCTCGGCACAGATGGGAAATACGGTGGATGTGAACGAGAATGAATACGCCGTGAGCGTCTTCAACGACCGTCTCGCGGCGGTGCGAAAACTTGAAACAGCGGTGCAGTAAGACCGGGAAGTCTTTTCTTCTCAATGAGTAACCGGCGGAAGCGCGAGGATTGGATAAATCAAATCGCGCGAAAGCCTTAACGCAGTAAAGTGCAGTAAGGTTTTAGCTGAAGACCGCTCGTAAGTTATTGAAAATGGAGCGGGAGATGGGACTCGAACCCACGACGTCCAGCTTGGGAACTTGTTCTTCGTTCGTGCATATAGAGCGAATACGTGCATTGCGTCCATCCTGTGCATACAGAGTCATCGGGTTAACATCTCTTACGCCGATTCCCGGCTTAACGGAGTAAACGGAGTAACAAAATCCGTCCTCCGAAAGCGCTCGATTCAGTCGATCTGAAGGCCGTCTCTCAACCGCCCAAAACTGGGTTTGGAGACGAAGAATTGGCCGCAGATTCAAGACAGCCACACCATGGCGACCGCAGAGGCGTTTCTTGCCTTCAGGTGGTCGGTGATCTCATCGCGGAACGAGAGCTGGAACTGGCGATTTCTCGCTACCGCTATCGGCAGTTAGAACGCATCGACCGAATCCGAGCCGATCCGGAGCGTCGCGGCACCCGGCTTGGTTTCACTTCTCGGCCGTTCGTACTTTGCGGTCTGCCGATGCGGCGCCCACCGAGCAACCAGCTTCTCTTCGAACGGCGTAACGGCAAGTTTACCCTTCAACTACTCGGTCACCCCGACTTCGGTCTGCCATTCGGCCAGGACCGGCTGATTCTGATCTTCCTGGCCACACTCGCCGTGCGCCAGCAAAGTCCGACGCTCCGATTCCGCTCCGGCGCGGAGATGCTGGAGATGTTCGGCATGCAGGAAGGAGGCAAGGAGTATCGGCGTCTGGTCGCCGGTATTGAGCGGATCTTTGGCGCCACGATCTTCTTTGGCAGCGAATGTGCAACAGGCGGCACCAAGCTCTTCTCAAAAGCCCGGTTTCATTTCGTGAGAGCGACCCACATCTGGTACGACCGCGGTACTTTGACGACTTGCTCACCAAGCTGTGGAGAGAACGTCATCGAGTTGAGCGAGGAGTTCTTCCAGGAGATCATTGCGCATCCGATTCCTACTGATTTGGAGGTGGTCCGGCTACTCGCTGCCTCGCCAGGAGCACTCGATCTCTATCTGTGGGTTAGCTACCGAAGCTTTGCGGCAAAAGCTCCTCAATCGATTCCATTGTTCGGTCCCCAAGGACTGCAGGCTCAGCTTGGCTGTACCGAGTACTCGAGACCACGACGATTTCGGGCAATGTTGGTTCAGTGGTTGAGGATAATTGCGCCAGTATGTCCACAGGTCTCGAACAGGGTTCGCGTCACATCCCAACATTTAGAACTGGGAGATTTAAGTGAGACCTGTTGCGATTGGCATGCAGGAATACTCGCGTGATGACGCATTGCAACTAGCACCCCACGGACGAATCACGGACTTGGTTCACCGGTATGGAGCCCTCCGTCTACGCGAGTTTGAGCAGCATGGGATTTCCCAAATGTACTCAGCCAAAGCTATTGTTTTTTCCCTTCTGAGCGTTTCCCGCAGCAGTAACTTTCGTTTCGCTACTCTTGACGCAGTGCCTCTGCCATCTTGGCGTGCGGCATCAAGAACTCAGCAAGTTCACCCAGAACCTGATCAAGATTTCCTGGGTCAATCGCTACATCCTCGACAAAGGCTCGCCACTGCCGTTGTTTTTGTGGGTCTGCTGCAAATGTTGGCTGGAGCGCATCGGGCGGCTCGGTTGGAATCGCCGTCCCACGCCGCGCGAAGGTCGCCGCGATCGCCCGCGCAAGCCTGCTATCGCCAAAGCTGAACGAGCGGCTCAGGATCCAGACGTCGTAGAAGTCCTTCATCCGGCTATTCGCGCGTCCCAATACCACCATCGCCTGGAACTTCTCGGCAATGACCGTCTCCCGGGCATAGGCGTGCAGCCGTGGGCTAGGGAAGTCTAGCAGAACCGGATAGTCAACGACTTCCGTCCCGGGCTCCAACGCATCGCCAAACCCAATGTCGATTGTCAGATTGATCCGGGCGCCGCCGACCGAAGCGAT
Organism: Acidobacteriota bacterium; assembly: GCA_014584705.1. Lineage (GTDB taxonomy): Bacteria > Acidobacteriota > Terriglobia > Bryobacterales > Bryobacteraceae > JACTMJ01. The sequence goes on from JACTMJ010000013.1 coordinate 10,896, forward strand.
GCTTCGTAGTCTTAGCCCGCCGTACTCAGTCTCTTCGCGGATGCGATCGACTCGCAGCGTATCCGGATCGAATACGACGCCGTCTTCGACATCCTGTCCGAGGATGTCGCGGAAGGTCGCAAGCATCGCGTCTTCGTTCGGGTCGCCAAGCCCCAATAGATCGAGGTCGCGCGTTCCGCGGTGCGGATCATTGAACCAACTCATCATCAGCATGGCGCCTTTCAGTACGAAGCGGTCGGCATGGGCTGACTGGCTGAGCCGGAATAGAAGGCGCTCCAGGGCGAAGCGCGTGAGCACGAGATCGAAGCTTTGGCCGTTCGCTTTGGAGAGTCTAAGAAGCCGGGCACGTACGGAGGCGCCGATATTCTTGATTTCCTTAGCCATTGGCGGTCAGCGCCTCCAGATATGGGCGGATCACGGTGCCAACCCCACCGGCATCCGCCGCCGTGGCAATCTCCGCCGGCGTCGCCTTGCGTTGACGCAGGGCTCGCTGGAGTCCTTCGAGAGCGATGGTCAGACCGATCTTGCCACGGTGCCGGAAACAGTCGGCAATGGTCTTCGCCACGCCAAACACTCTTACCCTTACGCCCTCGATCACATGAGTTTCGACGCTGTCTGAAAGCAGATCGTCTGAGAAACGCAGCACACGGATCCGCATATCGCTTGGCTTCGGCGTCCAGTCTCTTCGGCCGATCGCTATCCACACCTTCTTCGGAAGCTGATCCGTAAGACCATGAAAGCCGAGTGCTGAAACAAGGCAGATCACGCCCTTAGGAAAACGCTTGGCCGCTTCCGCGAGGCTGTGGTTTGCATCAAGCTCCGCGTCAGGAAGCTGGTAGAGCCCTCGCGCGAGGCGGAGCACCTCGCCATCCCTCTCCATACGGCTGACCGTTGCGGCGGTCACGCCCGCATCGATGAGTTCCGCAAGGCGCAGGATCCCCTGCGTCTCAAGTAGAGCGCGGGCAATCTGGCGTTGGGATCGAGCTTTGGCCATCGATATATATTCTTTCACCTTATCGCCCATCGTGTGAGGTTGTGTATCATTGTGTCATTCGGAAACCCCGATGTTATTGAGATGATGGAGGTTGCAGTACCTTCAACGCCTCATCCGTTTCCTGCTCGGTTGGTTTCTGATGCGTCCGGGGCAATCGGTGGGGCGTTTGAGTCGGGGGCTTCGTTGCAACTGGAGAACATCGGACTTCGTCATCAGATCGCCATTCTCCAGCGTTCTGCGAGGAAACGCCCGAGGCTGAATCCGGCGGATCGGGCGCTCTGGGTTTGGTTGTCCGGCGTATGGCACGACTGGCGATCCGCTCTCGTCATGGTGAAGCCAGAGACGGTGATCGCCTGGCACCACACGGGATTCCGGTTGTTCTGGACCTGGAAGGTGAATCGGGTCGCCGGAATGCGGGAATCGGAAGCCTTTGCACTTCGGTGCGGCGACGTGGGTAACGACGGCATCCGTATCGAGCGTTCCTTCTACAAGGGCAAGTTCGAAGCGCCGAAGACCCCGAAGAGCGAGCGCATGGTGGGCGTTCCTGACGAAATTCTGGTGCGCCTTCGCACTTGGATTTCCAAGTTAACTGCCCAAGCCTCCGAGGATTGCGTTTTCCCTCCGCGAATCTTGCTACTCCGATTTGGCCGGAGAGCATGTTGCGTTTATATGTCCGCCCGCTGCTTCGGCCCGCGGGTCTGGGCTGGATTAACTTCGCCGTTCTGCGGCGTTCGCATTCCACTTTGCACAAGCAAAGGAACTCGGACCTGAAGATTATTGCCGATCAACAGGCCCACGGAATGCGGACGCACCTGGATGCTTACGTCCGGAGCGGAGTGCTGAGCAAACGAGGTTAATCGAGGTACGTTGATTTCGGCGAGGATTGTAAGTTGTTGATTTGATGGAGCGGGAGATGGGACTCGAACCCACGACGTCCAGCTTGGGAAAAAGTCCGATCTCTGAATCTAATAGACTTTCGCGTCTCTGTCGCGTCTTCCCGTCTCTGCCAAGTCTTGCTGTATCCGTATCTCGACCTCTCGACCCTGCTAAACGAGGTAGAAACGAGGTACATTTTCCTCGCTTTCGATCACGGTTGGCACAGCACTCTCGGTGACCAGAAACCCGTGTTCCCGCGGCGCCTCGGGGTGCCGCGGGAATCCTCACAGGAGAGGTGTACTCGGAGTGCGCAAAAGCAGTATACAGCCAGTGAGCGAATGCGCGAACGGATTTCGGAAAGTGGGCGACCTCGTCCGCTGCGAGACGCCGGAACTGTTGATCTCCAAGTACCGGCAGCGGCAGTTGGAGCGCATTGATCTGATCCGGGCCGATCCCGAGCGACGCGGTGCGCGGCTGGGATTCACGTTGCGGCCATTCGTGCTCTGTGGGCTGCCGCTTCGCCGACCGCCTCGCGATCAGCTCGTTTACGAGCGGAGAAACGGGAAGTTCACACTGCAATTGACGGGACATCCCGAGTTCGGCCTTCCGTTTGGCCAGGACCGGCTGATTCCCATCTTTCTCGCAACGCTCGCCATGCGTCAGCAGAGTCCGATCCTCAAATTCCGGTCGGGTGCCGAGATGCTCGAAATGTTCGGCATGCAAAAAGGTGGAAAAGAATACCGGCGGCTGGTTGCGGGAATCGAACGCATCTTCGGCAGCACCGTCTTCTTCGGCAGCGAAGGCGTCCAAAACGGAGCGAAGCTGTTCTCCCGAGCACGTTTTCACTTTGTGAGCCAGACCCACATTTGGTTCGACCGGGGTTCGACCGGCAAACACTCATCCCGCAACCAAGAGAACGTAGTCGTGCTTAGCGAAGAATTCTTCCAGGAAGTCATGGCGCACCCGATCCCAACGGATTTGGAGGTGGTACGGCTGCTCGCCGCGTCGCCAGGAGCACTCGACCTCTATCTTTGGGTGACGTACCGAAGCTTCACGGCAAAGGTTCCACAGTCGATTCCTCTGTTTGGTCCCCAAGGACTACAGTTTCAAGTCGGCTGTACAGAGTACTCTAGACCGCGACGGTTTCGAGCGATGCTGGTTCAGTGGTTGAAGACAATCGGAGCAGCAAGCCCACATTTCTCGAAGATAATCCGCATGTCATCGCAACACCTTGAGCTGGGCAGCCGATCACACCTGTTTCTGGAGGAAGCATGTCGCTGCTCGTAGACCAAATTCACGTATTGATACCGTCGCTGCCCTTGTCAATAACATTCCATAATGGAAAGATATTGACATGAATTCAGAGGAGCGTGCGATGGCCCGATCCAGGCTTGACAAACTCATCAAACTCGCGGAGGAACAGGACGGATTGCTCACGGCGGCCAGCGCGCGCGCCGCGGGAATCTCAGATTCCGTGCTGGTCCGGCTAATGCAGCGGGGCCGTCTTGAACGAGTCGCTCGCGGTACTAACTTGTCGTTCCGGCGCTCTGAAATATCGAGTCCGTTCTCGATTCCGTCATTCTGACAGCGCAGAAGCAACGGGTGGGCCTCTTGCACATGGCGATGTCATCCACGGAAGGGCCACTATTGCGGATAGCGCGGATCCAATGCTGATGATGCCCGGCGGTCAGGATCTGGTGAAAGCCTTTCGGCAACCCAGTCAGGAATTTGTCGAAAGCGCTGCTGCTGAGGATGCGTTTATCACTTGGGCTGATCGGCGAGGTCAGCAATGAGGCCGGGTGGGCGAACACTTCACGGTAGTTGGCGATCACCCAACCTTCCGAGCCGATCAACACGGCACCATTTTGCACAACGGAATCCTTAGACCCATCCGGTCTTTGGCCCCACATGTGGGCGGATGCGGAGCTTCGGCGAGAACGAGGGAACAACCAGAACGATCGATTGTGTTTTTTTGAGAATCCGCTCTCACCGATGAGCACCGTTTGCACTCCGGAACGAAGCTCTTGGATTGAACGGATGGTTCTCCAATATTTGGATTTTCAGCGACTTTGTCAGAAAATCCGCCTTGTGGTCCATGCGGGTCGGTAAGCATCCGCAGTTACAGGCGCGCCCCGCCTCTAATACCAAAAGCGGATCCCGGCCACTACCGACAGACTATTGGGATTCTCTCCCTGCCGCCGCCATAGGTCGGCAGTCTGGCCCGTTGCTCCGGTCCAGGAAACGCCGACGTAGGGAGCAAACTCGCGCCGGACCTCGTAGCGCAGTCGTACACCGGCCTCTGCGGTGCTCAAGCCCGAACCGATCCCCAGGCGCTCTACTTTCTGGAACGCGAAGTTTAACTCCGCCCGTGGCTGCAGGATCAGCCGCTGGGTAACAAACAGGTCATATTCACTCTCAAAGCGTGCCGAGACATCGCCATTGTTACTGACGAAGAGTGCAGTGTCGATCTCAAACCAGTAGGGCGCCAGGCCTTGAAAGCCGAGCACGCCAAACGTACGCCTCGCGCCAGGTGCAACATCCTGGCGGACGCCCGCCTGAAAATCGAAGAACGGGCTGATTGCCCGGCTGTAAAGACCTTGGATCTCGGCTTCCTCCAGCTTGCCGCCCTCCGCGTACTGGCCTTCGGTTTTCACCCAAAAGCGCTGGTAGTCGCTGCCCACCCAGCCTTGCGCGTCAAGAAGCATCTGGCCCGCGCCCTCGTTGGTCTGCGCTTCAAACCGGTCAGCCAGCACAAAGTAGTTTACCTGGCCGCCGGTTTCCTTCCGTAGGGCGTCTCGCGCCTTCTGCATGGCTCTAGGGTCGTAAACCTTGTCCGCCGCGTCGAAGGTCTTTTCCGTTTGTTGAGCGAAAGCCGGGATGCCAATCGCCAATCCTGCGATCAGCAGCGCGAGAAAACAGCGTGGCGCTTTCATTGGCTGTCCCCGTGCTCGTGCTCTCTGACGGAAACCACCTGAAACATACCCGCGTGCATGTGATAGAGCAGATGACAGTGAAAGGCCCAATCTCCCACCGCGTCGGCGGTGATGTCGACAGACACCTTCTCCGCGGGCCGGACGATGATGGTGTGCTTTCTCACTTTGTGGCTGGCCGACTCATTCACTAAGTCGAAGAACATGCCATGCAAGTGGATCGGGTGCGGCATCATGGTGTCGTTCACCATCGTGAGACGGACGCGTTCGTCCTTGTAGAACACGATCGGCGCTACGATATCGGAGAATTTCTGGCCATCGAAGCTCCACATGTAGCGCTCCATGTTAGAGGTCAAATGCAGTTCCAGTTCCCGTCCGGGAGGCCGAGGGTCCGGGTTCGGTTCGAGAGCTTCCAATTGCGCATAAGTAAGCGTGCGGTGGAGGACATTCTCCAGGCCAACGCCCGGCTCGTCGATGCGTTTGGTGGGATTCATCGCCAGGTTCTGAACGCCCGGGCCTTTCCGATGCGGGTGCATCTGCATGCCCGTCATCCCGGCTCCGTCGCCGCTCTGCGGCATGGAGTGGCCGGCATGAGCATCTTTGGGCTGCGAGGAGGCTCCATCCATGCCCGATTCGTGGGACATTTCCATTCCGCCGTCCTTCTGGCCCTTGCCGCCCTCCATGGCTCCGTGAGCCATGCCCATATCTTTCATCGTCAGCAGCGGACGTTCGCGAAGAGGCGGGACAGCCCCAGCCATACCGGCACGGGGCGCCAGCGTTGCCCGCGCATACCCGCTCCGGTCAATCGCCTCACACATCAGCGTGAATGCTTCTGGACGTTCCGGTTGCACAATCACGTCATAGGTCTCGGCCACTCCGATCTGGAACTCGTCGGTTTCGAGAGGCCGGACGTTCAGTCCGTCGGATTGCACGACGGTCATTGGAAGGCCTGGAATCCGGACGTCGAAAAGTGTCATCGCAGATGCGTTGATAATCCTCAGACGGACCCGTTGACCGGGTTCGAAAAGTGCGGTCCAGTTCTCGGCGGGCGCGTGGCCGTTCACGAGGTAGGTGTATTCGGCGCCGGTAACATCCAGGAAATCCGTGGGGCTCATCCGCATTCCGCCCCAAAGCAGCCGGTTCTCAATCGTCTTGCCCAGGCCGTCTTCGGCGACGTCCCGGAAAAACTCGCCCGTCGTGCGCTTCTGAAAGTTGAAGTTATCGCTCATCTTCTTGAGCTTCGAGAAGATCCGATGCGGACTGTCAAAGGTCCAGTCAGAGAGCACAACGATGTGCTCCCGGTCGTATTGCACAGGATCGGCGCCTTTAGGCGCAATGACGATCGGGCCATAGTGGCCAAGCTGCTCTTGCAAACCGGAATGGCTGTGGTACCAATAGGTGCCGTTCTGAGGGACGCGAAACCGGTAACTAAAGGTCTCACCGGGCGGGATGCCAGGAAAGCTGACCCCCGGTACGCCATCCATCGGAAAAGGGACCAGGATGCCATGCCAATGGATAGATGAATCCTCCTGCAACCGGTTGGTCACCCTCAAGACGATGTCGTCGCCTTCCTTCCAGCGGAGTAAGGGGGCGGGAAACTGGCCGTTGATGGTGACGGCTTTCCCCCGCTTTCCGTCGATGATGGCGTCCGTATGGGCGATCTCCAGATCAAACTCCAGCCCCGACAGTGCGGCGATCCCCCTATGAGCCGCTGGCGTCGCGGTTCTTGCCCATGGCGGAAGCAAGGCGTGGAGCCCAGCCACTCCGGCCATCGTCAGACCGGTTTTCAGTAGTTTTCTTCTGTTCATAGATTTGTGTCGAGCCAATTGTTCGCGAGCCGCGGACACGCGCATTTTAGGGATAACGCGGATTCTCATAGTGTTTCGCCCAGCCGCGTCGGAAGTGTGACAGCCAATCTGCTCGCCTCCAGAAGCATGTGTGCAATTTGCAGGCCTTTGCCGAAATATCAATCCTCAGGGTGCCTACCGGATGACCAGATGCAGGGGTAACCCGTGGCAAATGTGGCGGAAGCGCTGGATTCCGCGGGGGATACATGGAACTGCGGGATGGTTCGGGAGTGCATCACTTTGATTTTCCATGTCTCCCAAAAGCGATGTGCATCTAATTGAACTCTAGCAGCGGGTCTTCGCTGGGGAGCTCTTGGAAAAAGAGAAAGAATTCGAGGTAGGAAGCGAAGTCGTCATCGGACGAAACGCTGCCAGAGGCCGTAGCGTTCGTGTATTTGGCCTCGGGGCAGTGAGAGCACGACCGCGGCGATTCCCAGCAGGGTGGAGGTGATCGCTCCGTTGAGGGTTTCGCCAGCGAAGAGCCAGGGGGCGGCGGCCACAGCCAGGCCTAACAGGACGTTGAGGAAGCGGACTGGGCGGAGGATTTCGCCCATCGCCAGGGCAGACATGGTGACGATGAGGGCGCCGGCAATATGGCTTACGTCAGCGACCGTGCCACCGATTTCGAAGAGCGCGGGCGTGAATACGATGGCGACCCCCGCGAAGAGGGCGAGCACAAGGGTCCAGGGAAAACTCATTCCCCAGATGGAAGCCAGAAAGACCTCTTTTGGCTGTTCCGGCAGGGTAAAGAGATCGGGGGTGCGCCGGTCCTCGCCTTCCCCCTCAACGTCGCCGCCGAGCCAGAAGGCCTTCCAGAGATTGAGGCGCTTGCGTTTCGCCTGCACCATGAACTGGCCCATGGCGATCACTTCATCGGCTTCGAGGGGGATCATCGGCAGCATGATAGCTGCGGCCACGATGCAGAAGAAACACCAGTGTCCCACGAGCACCGGTTGGGAGATGACGAGAAAAATATGGACGAGACCCAAGGGGATGACGAGGATGCCGAATACGGTGACCATCCAGGGCATGGTGCGCCAGCGTTGCGGGCCGCCCATGAAGCCCATCAGGAATTCCAGAGTGTAGGCGGCGCTGCCGAGCGCGGCATCGGAGAAGGGCATGGAATGCGACATATCCGAATTCAGCACCAGGCGCGTGCTCTCGCCGAAGACAGGGTCCCAGGCGAAATCGATGTAGCCCAGTTGGAAGGCGGCTAGATAGCGGGAGACGAAATAGCCAAGCAGCCCGGCGACAATCATGATCCAGCGCTGCGGCCAGCTTGAGGGGTTGTAGCTCCAGCCCTTGGGGACCGTGGTGCCGTGCGACATGAAGAGGATCATGTTGGGCATTCCGGGGATCAGGATGGAGAGCGCAATCACGAGCATGCCCACCAGCGAGCCGTTGAGAAATCCGGCGGCAGTGGGGGACCAGAAAACGACCGGAGCCAGCGTCAGCCAGATTCCGACGAAGCAGCAGATCCACAGGCTTATGGGCCTGTTGGGCCGCAGGGCGCGCCAGCCGAAGACGATTAGCAGCAGACCGCTGACGATATCGCTCCAGGCCATGGCGGTGGCGCGCTGCGGGAGGGTAAGCCAGACGGAGCGACCTCCACTGGGATCCACCGTGCCGGTGGCGTAGCTGAAGGTGAGCGGATTGAAGAGAAGCCAGAAGCCCAGCATGATCAGGAACCAATAGACCCACGAGGTTTGCTTGTGGTGCATGGCCAGCATCTGGTGGCCAGCTTCGGGATCTTGGCCCGCGTGTGCGTGACCGGATTCGCCGCCTTCGCCGGAGCCGGAATGCTGGCTGGCGTGTTGGCGAAGTTCGGCCATTTCCATGGGGCGGGTGACGCCGCGTTTCCGCATGGCGGGTACGTGGTCTTGATGCGTTCCGGTGGCGTCGTCCGGCTTGCTCACGCGGGTTCCTCCCCTTTGGGCTTCAGGTCGTTCTCTCGATACCAGGACTCGGGATTGTCGAGGAGCGCCTGCACCATTTTGGGGAGCGTTTCGCGCAGGGTGCGTTTCGGTTCCCAGTGAAGCAGATTGCGGGCCCGCCCGATGTCGAGCGCATAGTGGTCGTTGGCGCGGTCTACCATCCACGGCTTGATGAATGGGTCTTCGCCGGGGATGTTGTCTTGCAGCCATGCGCCGGCCTTGGCAATGGGCGCGGGAACGGTATAGGTTTCCCAGGATTCGCCATGGATGAGACGTCCGAGGGTGTGCTGCAACTCGTCGTAACTGATAGTCTCCGGCTCTCCGATCAAGATGGCGATCTCGGGAGGCAATCCGGCACGGCGGTCCACGGTGCTTTCGATGGCATCCACTACATCGTCGAGATGTACAAAGGATTGCCCATGCGCCGTATCGCCGGAATAGAAGTGGCTGGTGAGCTGGCGCTCATAGATACGCTGGATCTGATGAGAGAGCGGGATGGAGTGGCAGTGGTCGTCGTAGACGCCGGCGATGCGCAGGAAGACGGCGGGGATTGCGCCGCGTTCTTCGTGGATTACCTGTTCAGTTTCGACCTTCGATTTGGGGTAGGCCCAAGACGGGTCCACGGGCCAATCTTCGTCGATGAACTGTCCAGGTTCGGCGGGCCTGTGGAGCAGCATCGTGCTGGAGAAGATGAACTGCTCCACGGAGAGCTCGCCGCGGTTAAGGCCTCGCAGCAGGCGTCGGGTTCCCTCCACGGTGACGTCGCGGTAAAGAGGGCTGTCTTCGCCGGAGAAATCGTAGTAGGCGGCTAGGTGGATGACCGAGCCGATTTGCGGGCCGTGATGGTCTCGAATGACCCGAATGCTTTCCATGACGCTCTCGTCGGATCGCAGATCGACCGGAATAAAGGTGCAGTTGGGCGGGGGCGGGCTGGGGGCGCTGCGGTCAAAGCCAACGGTATCCTCCGGCCGGTTGCCGAAGCGGCGCATGACAGCGTCGCCGATGTTACCAGTTGAGCCCGAGACGACGATGACTTTTCGTTCCAAAATTCTCTACCTTGGGTGCTGGAATTCCTATCCGGTCCGGGCGTGATTAGTGACCCGAATGGTCTGCGGCGGGCTTGCTCATCATGGGGCAATTCTTCATCGCATCCTGGTTGCCCATGTGTCCCATCATGTGTTTCATGCCGTCGTCGGACATGGACATCATTTGTTCGCGCATTTCGGCTCGTTGGTTCACCATTTGCGTGAGAATGGCGGCCATCGCGTCCACCTTGGCCTGGCCCTGCGCCTTGTTCATCGTGGCCAGTTTCTGCTGGAGTTGCGTATCGGCTTCCTGCATTTTTGCCATGCGTTCGTTTTTCTTCGCCATCATTGCCTGGCATTGCTGCGGCATGTCCTTCATTTGCTTCGAAGCGTTGTCACCCGCTACTTGCGCAAGCGCGGACTGGCCAACGAACAAAAAGGCCCCGGCGGCGATTGACAGCGCGAAGTTCCGAAATCCGTAGTATTTCGTTCTCATTTCCATTTCCTCAATAATCAAGAACTGTTTCCTGCTGCTCAGACTCGCGTCGTCCATCTTGTGTTTCGCGGCGGGTGGCGTTGATTGTCATCCGCATCGAAACGTGGTGAGCCGTTCAAATGTCAGATTGATTAGGAGGCCGAGAAGTGTTTGAAGGACATCACGCAATGTGGGGTATGCACTGGGGATGGTGGTTGTTTTCGCTTTTATGCCTTGGGGTGTTCCTCTATCTCGCCGCACTGCTATTGAGGCGAAAGGGTGCCGCACCAGATCAACAGCCGCGCGAAGGGAGTAAAGATATTTTGGACAGACGCTATGCGGCGGGTGAAATTTCAACGGAGGAGTACCAGGAACGGAAGACCGCGTTGGATGGCAGACACGGGTAGCCTGAATTCTTACTCGCGACTTCCGCTTTGGCGAATTGCCGTCCTCGGGTTTTCCCTTAACGCGGTTTGGGAATTGGTTCAATGCGGGCTCCTCTACGACATGTGGGGTTGGCTCGCCTGGGACGCTGCTGTCGTGATGATCGGAGCGATTCTTGCGGATGTTGTGATCGTATTAGTCGTGGTCTTCGGCGCTGCAGCAATCGCTGGAGCGGAGCGACTAAACCCGCCGAACTTCCCAGGGCTCCTTGCCCTTCTCGCCGTTGGACTTCCGATCAGCGTAATCCTTGAATGGATTCCCCGTAGCTTCGGCTGGTGGGGATACGGCTCTCGCATGCCAACGATTGAGGTGGCGGGCCAGACTTTGGGCTTATTGCCGATATTGCAAGTTACCCTTCTTCCGGCACTGAGTCTCTTCGTTGCCACTATTCAAGACCGTCGTACTCGAAACTAAAACAGGTGTGTCCTCCTTACCTTGATCAGTATTGGAACACGGGGTCAAAAGTCTGGTTTGGGAGTCTGTACGGGTTTACCAATAAGCGCTCGAAGTACGCTGACGTTGGGTTCATTCGATGCCGGTCCGGCATCGTTAGTGTGCGTCAGCGGCCACGAAACGTCGTGCCCCGTCGCAGCAATCGCATTGCGTTGAAAATCACGACGAGCGAAACTCCCATATCAGCGGCGATCGCCGCCCAAAGAGAGGCTGCGCCCGCCAGAGTAAGGGCGACAAAGACCGCCTTCACCCCGATCGAAATCGCAACGTTCGCCCGGATGATTCCCAGCATCCGGCGGGAATGCTGGATAAGCCATGGGACTTTGGAAAGATCGTCCGACATGAGGGCGATGTCCGCGGCTTCGATCGCCGTGTCACTGCCAGCGGCGCCCATTGCGATGCCAATCGTCGCCCGCCCCATTGCGGGTGCATCGTTGATGCCGTCCCCAATCATCGCTACGGATCCGTACTGGTCCACCAAGCTTGCCACGATCGCTACTTTTTCCTCGGGCAACAGTTCGGACCTGATCTCGTTGATTCCAGCTTGGATCGCGATCGAGTCGGCCGTCCCTTTGTTGTCGCCGGTGAGCATCACGATATGCTCCACGCCGAGCCGGTCCATTGCAAGTACAGCGTCACGGCTTTGCTTGCGAATTCGATCCGCGAGCGCAATGTAGCCGCAGACATGATCGTTGTTCCCGACCACTACCAAAGATTGCCCCATCTTCGCGCGGGCTTCGAGTAACAAATGGAGTTCCTCCGTTTCCTGTCCGCGCTCCTCCAGCAGCCTGTGCGAACCGATCCAGAACTTTCTGCCAGCAATGAATCCCTCGGCCCCCTTTCCTGGAATCATCTGGAGTTCGGCGGCCGGGGCGAAGCGCACACCCAACTCACTTGCATAGAGAAGGATGGCCTCGGCGAAGGGATGGTGACTGTTGAATTCCATCGCTGCGGCGCGTTCCAGAACTTCCGCTTCGGTATGACCGTTGAGTCCGGTGACTTGCGTCACCACCAGACGGCCTTCTGTAAGAGTACCCGTCTTATCCATCGCAACGGCTCTGAGGCGAGCCGGGACTTCCATATAGGCACCCGCTTTCACCAGCACTCCGTTTCCGGCTGCGGAAGCCAGGGCCGCAACCACGCTAACGGGCGTAGAGATCACCAAGGCGCATGGGCACGCTATAACCAGAAGTACCAGTGCCTGATAGATCCACGGTTGGTATGGCTGGGAGAACACCAAAGGCGGTATGAGGAGTACCGCAAGCGCGAAGGCCATGATGGACGGTGTATAGATCCGCGCGAATCGGTCAACCCACCGTTCTGCCGGCGCTCTCTGGCTTTGTGCTTCGCCCAGTAGACGAATGATGTGCGCAAGCGTGGTGTCTCCACTCGCCTTGGTAGATCTCACCACCAACGCTCCGGCACCATTAACGGTACCGGCGTAGACTACCGAGCCAGGATTCTTTGGGATGCCAAGGCTTTCTCCAGTAATGGGAGCCTGGTTGACATCGCTTCTGCCTTCGATCACTTCGCCATCCAAGGGAATCCGTTCGCCAGGCCGGACGATGAATTCGGTTCCGACAAGGACGTTCTCCGGCGATACCTCGACAACTTCGTCTCCTTGCTTGGTTCGCACCACACGCGGAGCGAGATCCAGCAGATTCTCAACCGCGCGCCTGGCGCGGCCCACACTCCAGGACTCCAGTGTCAATGAGACCGAAAACAGGAAAGCGACGATGGCCGCTTCCAGCCATTCACCAATCGCCACTGCACCAATCACCGCGATGGTCATTAGCAGGTTCATGTCAGGACGCGCGCGGCGCAGCGCAAAGGACGCTTTCGGCAAGACGTGGAATATGCCTGACGCAATCGAGAGAGAGTAAAGGAATCGGGAGAGCATTGGAATACTGGCGCCGCCGCCTTGCCCCTCCGACCCTAGCGCGTCGGTCCAAACGTTTGCCTGTAAGAGGTGGGCAATGAACCCGAGTGCCACAAAAAACGCACTCGCCGTGGTCATTGCCGTGCGTCCACGTCGCGTCCACCAGCCCGAATCCGCAGGCGCGTCTCCCGCGTTCGAGGAATCTCCAGCGAAGGTTGCCGACATTCCGGTGCGCTTTACGGCATCGACGATCTCGGCCGTTGAGGATTCGCGACTGCCCGTAAGCACGGTCATCGTACCCTTCAATACGTCGAAGGTGAGTAGGTCCTGTCCGCCAACGACCGGCCCGACTTCATTCCGCAAGACGGATACTTCCTCGGCACAATCCATTCCGAAGATCTTGAATCGCTTCTGCGTTTTTGGCATGAAGTATGGCTCCGTTTTGGGGAATCGTTAGAGTTCGCGCATCTCGTTCTCTGCGAATCTTGCAGGTTCCAGCTGAATTGTCGTGTGTCCGATATTGAAACCGTCTTCCAGAACACGCTTGAGCTCTCGGAGGACGGCATCGGCTTGTGTGTCGGCGCGAACAACCACGTGGGCGCTGAGTGAGTCGACGCCCGACGTGATCGTCCATACATGCAAATCGTGAACTCCGGTAACGCCGGATACGGAGTTCATCTTTTGCTCGACGGCGGATAGATCGATTCCGTAGGGGGTCCCTTCCATGAGAATGTGGACGGATTCAGAAAGCAGCTTCCAGGTGCGCGGCACGATGAATAAACCGATCGCCGCCCCAATGATGGGATCCACCAGATACCAGCCGGTTTTCATCATGATCAAGCTTGCGACAATGACTCCGAGAGAACCCAACGTGTCGCTCAACACCTCCAGGTATGCGCCTTTTACGTTGAGGCTGTCTTTTGCTGCATCGGCCAGCATCCTCGTGCCGACTACATTGATGACAAGCCCGATGGAAGCTACGATGAGCATCGGCCAACTCATCACTTCCGGAGGATTGCTAAATCGCCGCCAGGCTTCGAACAAGATGTATACCGTGACGAGTAGCAGCGCTGTGGCGTTGGCAAGCGCAGCCAGGATCTCCGCTCGCAAGAATCCATAGGTTTTCTGAGCCGTGGCGGGCCGCTCCGCGAAGCGAATTGCGAGCAGCGAAAGACCAAGCGCTCCCGCGTCGGTCAACATGTGCCCCGCATCGGCTAGGAGTGCGAGGCTGCCCGTCACAACTCCGCCAACCGCCTCCGCCAGCATGTAGAACGCGGTGAGAATAAAGACGAACATCAGACGCTTCTTGCTTTTGTGAGTCTTCGTGTTTCCAACTGAATGCGCCATAGCCATCCCCAGCTTTAGTAGCTCAAAGTTCGTCCGCGAAAGCAGCGTGGCAAGGCCGCGCTTTATATGGCCTTCTCGCCCCGCTCCCCTGTCCGGATCCGCACGACCTCGTCAACGGTGTATACGAAGACCTTTCCGTCACCGGGTTGTCCGGTCCGCCCTTGTTTCTGAATGACGGCCAGAACTAATTCAGTCAACGAATCCGGGACGACAAGTTCAAGCTTCGACTTCGGTGCAAAGTCAATGGAGTTTCGTGGCGCCGTGACTTCTCCCATTGCAGCGGGGCTTCGGCCAAATCCGCGCACCTCCGACACGGTAACTCCCGGCAAGCCTGGTATCTCACGCAGTGCTTCGACGATGTGAATGAGCATGAATGGCTGGACGATTGCCTTTATTTCCTTCACGGTTGATTCTCCTTAGCTAGATTTCTACTTGCTCGTGGCGCCCCTCGAACCAGCGATAGATCGCAGGAAGCACCAGGAGCGTGAGCAAGGTTGACGTCATCAACCCTCCAATGACTACGGTAGCCAGAGGTTGTTGAACTTCTGCCCCTGCGCTGGTAGAAAGCGCCATTGGCACGAAGCCAAGACTTGCTACCAATGCGGTCATCAGGACGGGACGTAACCGAATCTCCGCACCGTGCAGTGCCGCATTCCGCGCTGACTGCCCTTCTTGCCGCATCTGGTTGATATAACTCATTAGCACGACTCCGTTAAGCACTGCGACGCCAAAAAGTGCAATGAAACCGACACCGGCCGAGATGCTAAATGGCATGCCCCTGACGAAGAGAGCGACTATGCCGCCCGTCGCCGCAAGGGGAACGTTGAGGAAAATCATCGCCGCCATTTTCACCGACCGGAACGTTGTGTAGAGAAGGGTGAAAATAAGAAACAAAGCGAGGGGAACTACGATTGCGAGCCGGTCGGTAGCTTGCTGAAGATTCTCAAACTGGCCTCCGTACTCGATATAGTAACCCGTTGGAAGATTGACACTACGGTCGATTGCGGTTCGGACATCCGAGACAAAAGTGGCTAGGTCACGACCGCGAACATTGGCCTCCACCGTGATCCTGCGGTGGATGTTTTCGCGGCTAATCTGTGCCGGTCCATCTTCAATCCAGACTTCAGCAAGTTGACTGATCGGAATCTGCCTTCCACGAGGGTCGGTGATCTTAATCTGCCTAATTCGATCGATATCGGTCCGGTCCGAAGCCCGAAAACGTGCCTGAAGCGGAAAGCGCCGTTGCCCTTCGAGGACTTGCCCAAGTGTCTTTCCTCCCATGGTCTCAACCGCCTCCAGGACCTGTGATGCGTTTATGCCGTAGCGCGCCACCTCGTCCCGGCGGATGCGGACGCGAAGAAAGGGAAGTCCGGCTGTTTGCTCCACCTTCACTTCGGCCGCGCCAGCCACCCCTCGTGTTGCCCGTGCGATCTCTTCAGCCGTTACCTTGAGCGCTTCCAGATCCTCTCCATATAGCGTAATCGCCAGCTCTGAGCGAACGCCCGCGATCAATTCCTGTACCCGCAGCTCAATTGGCTGGGAGTAGCTGAATATGTTGCCGGGCACCTTTGCATTTAGGGCTTTGTCGAACTCTTCGACAAGCTCCGCCTGGCTCTCCCCCGTTCGCCAATCCTGGTGTGGCTTCAACAGGACGTAGATGTCACTGGTTTCGACGCCCATTGGGTCAGTGGGAATTTCTGCCTGGCCGGTTCTCGAAACAACGGACTTCACTTCAGGAAATTCCAGAAGCACGCGTTCGATCGCCGTGGTGCTCTTGATCGATTCCGTAAGGCTCACGCTGGGGAGTCGCCACGCTTGGACGGCAATCGTTCCTTCATCGAGACGAGGGATGAACTCTGCTCCAAGAAAAGGGATTAGGGTTAGAGATGCAGCGAAAATCACGAACGCGGCGAAAGCGACGATCGCCGGTCGTCCTACTGCGCGGCGCAGCACGGGGAGGTACGCCGCTTTTGCCCAACGAATCAGAAAGGTCTCCTTCTCTTTTAGTCCGCTCCGGAATACCATCGAAGCCAATACTGGCATTAGGGTCAGCGACAGGATTAGCGAGCCGACAAGGGCAAAGATCACGGTGAGCGCCATTGGCCGGAACATTTTTCCTTCGACACCCTGCAAAGTCAGGATTGGCAGATACACGATGATGATGATGAAGACGGCGAAGAAGATGGGCTTGGCAACTTCCCGGCCCGCTTCGAGTATCGTCCCGTCTCGCGAGGCGCCTGCGTTCTTCCGCTCAGAGAGTTTTCGGACAATGTTTTCCATCATCACCACCGAACCATCGACAATGAGGCCAAAATCGATTGCACCAAGGCTCATGAGATTGCCGGAGAGCCCCGCAGTGACCATGCCAGTGAACGCGAACAACATTGACAATGGAATGGCGCAGGCGACAATCAGTCCGCCGCGAACATTCCCCAGCAGCAGAAGCAGCACCGCGACTACCAGCAGTCCTCCCTCCGCCAGGTTCTTCTCAACGGTTCCTATCGTTTTCTGGATGAGTTCCGTCCGGTCGTAGTATGTATCGATCTCCACCCCGGGCGGCAGTGATTTCTTGATCTCCTCCAGGCGCTCTTTCAGCCGATCGACAACCACACGGGCGTTCTCCCCGATTAGCATCATGACGACACCGGTAACCACTTCTCCCCTGCCATCGCGGGTTACCGCTCCCTGACGGACAAGCGGCTCGAAGGAGACTTCGCCAAGATTTCGGACAAAGACTGGAGTTCCGTCTTCAGCCGCTCCAACGACAATATTCTCAATATCTTGCAGGGTCTGGACCAGGCCTTCTCCCCGGACGACATACTGTTCCTGGTTGTGTTCGATGTACGCGCCGCCAACGTTAGCGTTGTTTTTCTGGATGGCGTTGAACACGTTGTCAAGAGAGATGCCAAGGCTGGTGAGCTTGTCGGAATCGAGCCGGACGGTGTAGGTTTTGACCTCGCCTCCGTACGAGTTCACTTCAACGACGCCGGGAACCGAGCGAAGCTTGAAGGCCACATCCCAATCCAATATGCTTCGCAGTTCCATCAGGGAATATCCGTTGCCGCGCACTTCGAACTGGAAGATCTCCCCAAGCCCCGTACTGATCGGTCCCATCTCCGGGGTTCCGAATCCGGTCGGAACGCTCTCGCGGGCTTGCGCCATTCGCTCTAGCACAAGTCTGCGCGCAAAATAGATATCCATACTCTCGTCGAAGTAAATATAGACTGCGGAAAGGCCGAAACGCGATACGGAACGGATACTCTCAATTCCCGGCAGTCCGCTCATCGCCGTCTCAACCGGGAAGGTGATGAACTGCTCCACCTCCAGCGGACTCAAGCCGGGAGCCTGCGTTAGCACCTGAACTTGATTGGGCGTCACGTCGGGAACAGCATCGATTGGAAGTTTAAGCATCGAGTTGATGCCTACTGCAACCATGAGCCCGGTCAGCACGAGCACGAGGAATTTGAATTTCAAGGAAAATTCGATAATCGTATGCATGGGAATCACCCTTCTAGTGCTCGTCTCCGATAAGGTCACGTAAAGCGGCGGTCTTCGCGTAAAAACTGCCGCTCGCGATCACCATTTCGGTGTCGGTGAGTCCCTTGCGAACCTCTGTCCAGCCGCCCGTGTCTCGTCCGGACACGATTTCGCGAAGCTCGAATTCGGTCTCTGAGCGCTTGACGAAGACGACATCTCGGCCATCGATCTTCTGAATGGCATCGCTTCGCACTGCCAAAACCTGGACAGATTGATCCGTAGGGATCTCGACGGTCGCGAACATGTCCAACTTGAGGCGCTTGCCCGGATTCTTCACCACACAGCGGACCCGGACTGTCCTGGTATTAGGTTCGATCAGATCGCCGACGTAGGTGATCCGTCCCTCGAATAAGTCATTGGGGTAAGAGGCAACTCGAATGGAGGCGTCTTTGCCCACCCGAATCATTGCGAGGTCCTTCTCGTAAACATCGGCGAGAACCCAGACGGTGGAGATGTCGGTCACGGTGAGCAGATCGGTCGAAGGGTCAACAGTTTCGCCGGCGCTCACGTTGTACGCGGTAACTACCCCCGAAAGCGGCGCGCGGAGAATACTATGCGAGCTGGTGCGATGGAAGCCATCGGGTGTATTCTCATTCAGTTTCGAGATATCGCTGTCGGAGAGTCCGAATCGATGCAACTGCTCCTCGTACTTCGCAGCGCTGGATTGCGTACTGCTCACCTGAGCTTGGGCACTTTGATACTCCGCATCACGGATATCGTGTGTTGTCAGGGCAACCGCTCCCACGCGAAGCATCTCCGTACTGCGGTCCAGGATGGTCTTTTTTACAGCCAAATCGGTTCGAGCGCTTCTGAGATTGGCAATGGATACCAAGTACTCTCCAATCACCATGCCGAGTTCAATGTTGTCGTAGCTCAGGAGTGGCTGCCCTTGCTTCACGGAGTCTCCGAATTGAACGAATACCTCGTCCACAACGCCACGAGCGATCGGGCGGATGTGAGCTATTCGTGTCTGATCAGGCGTTACCGTCCCCGTTGCCTGCAACGAAGAACGAATCGTTCTCACCCCCACGGGTTCCACCCGAAGCCCACTGTTCTTCTGGGCCTCCACGGGAATTCGAATCAATCCGCTGCGCTCATCTCCGCCGTTGACTTCCCGATGTGTTTCGGGGGTCTCCGTATTCCTGGCCGCCGCAGGCCCGGCGTTGCTTCTCGCGAATAACAACGCGTACAGAATCGCACCAGCCGCCATGGCTCCTACGATCAAGACAAGCGTACCTAGCCAAGAGCGGCTAAAATGCCCCATGCGAGTCTTACTCATTCCGTCTCTCCTTCTCCGATTGCGGCTGCGAGCGCAAACTCGCTCCTGCGCTGGTCGTAGAGTGCCTGATTGAACACGCGTACGGTGTCGCGATAGCTACGTTGTGCGTCGAGGTAGTCCATCAATGGCATCCCTCCGAGCCGGTAAGCAGCCAGCGTCATCGCGCTCGCCGATTCTGCCCGGTGAAGCTGCTGCGATCGAATGTATTCCACCCGTTCGCGATTGATCTCGAACGCGTTGTAAGCTTGCCGAATTTCCAGTTCGATACGGTTTTGTGTAGCTGCCGCAAGATTCTCTGCTTGGCGCGCTTCTGCTTCAGCTCGAATCACGCCACCCTGATTTCGATTGAAGATCGGTATTGGAACTGTAATGCCGAAGACAAGACTGTTATCCGGCCCGTTTCTCTTGTATCCACCACCCACGGTGATGTTTGGCGACGCGATAGCGCGTTGTAATCGGTTTTGGGCAGTAGTGCGTTCGATCTCGGACCGGGCGGCTCGAAAGTCGGGCCTTTGATGGGAAGCAACCACGTAAAGCTCCGAAATCGAAGCGCCGAGGTAGGGGCCAATCTTAGGAGTCTGAGCGAGATCGCCAGCCACTTCGATCTCCGCACCCAGGTCGGGGGCAAAGAGTAGGGCCAGCAGGGTGGCTCTTGAGTTTCTTAATTCTAGCCGTGAAGTAAAAACGTCGTCCGCGAATCGGAGGCGTTCCACTTGAATGCGAGTCAAGTCCAAGTCGGAGATTTCGCCCTGCTCGAACCGGATGCGATTCAAAGCGATCACCTCGTCGGTTTGCTTTAGGATCGACAGGGCCAGTTCAAGATTGGACTTCGCTAGTAGGACGCGATAGAAAGCCGACTGCACCTCGAGACGAATCAGCCGAATATCGTTCTGGTACGCGGCCTCGTTGCGATCCACTGCGAGCTGTGCGGCTGACGTCCGCAACTTGATGCGATTCTTGGTTTGAATTTCGTAATCGAAGCGTGCGGTGATCTCCTGGCCCTGAAAGAATGGACCGGGATTTGATCGAAAGTAGGGATAGTCCTCCGTTTGAAGTGTGATGGCCGGGTTTGGCCGAAGTCCGGCTCCCACGGCGTCACCCTGCGCCATCTCAACATTGTTTCGGGATGCGCTTATTTGCGGGTTTCTTTCCACTGCAAGTTCGACTGCCGTACTAAGCGTCAGAGTTTTTGGAACTGGAGTTCGTGTGGGCGATTGCTGCGCGCCGATTAGCGGGCAGCACAAGATCGTGAACAGGACGATATTTCGTCGCGGCATAGCATATGGTTCTCCTCTGGGGGCGGGTCTTTTCGAGCGCAAGACGGCACGCAACGACATCCGTGCCTACGCACGTTCAGCGTTCGGCCTAGGCATTCTTGGATGGGACTTTACCGCCGAGGAGGATGGAACGGCGGAAGAACTCCAACGAAAGGCTCAAGGGAATCGGAAAGCAGAGACAACTCGTCCACTCTCACTAGTTCGACCAGGGTGGTCATGTCGGAAGGTGGCTGGACATGCGCACAGCAGCAGAAGCAATCGTCACCGCATCCTTGCATTGGTGTGGGCGATTCAGACGACGCATTTTCGAGCGAGTTCGCGTGACCTAGCGACCAGTTCTGGATCGTCGATTCGGCTCGGCAAAGAGAAGGCATGCAGAGGTCCACAGCTGCAAATAGCAGAAGGAGGCATGTCACCGCTCGAATCACCCCGGAACTGATCACTATCGGAAGGATACCATACCGCTAGCAGTCGACATTGGCTCGTTTCGGCACCCGTCGAGCCCTTGTGGCGATTCAATCGTGTGTGTTTCTTGTTGCCTCCTCCGAGAGCCTCAGAATCTATCCGTAAGCCGATGCCGCCTGGTCGACCGTTTCAAGAGCACTTGACTCTGGACTGTGGTACGGACTTTAAACTAGCAATGGATGGAGCGAGAACGATGACCATCGGAGACTTGGCGCGGGCAGCCGAAGTGGGCGTTGAAACGGTTCGTTTCTATGAGCGTCAAGGGTTGATCGAGAAACCGCCTAGGCTGGAGTCCGGATATCGAATCTATTCGGCCGAGGCGGTCGACCGCGTTCGGTTCATTAGACGCGCGAAGAAATTGGGATTCGTTCTGAAAGAGATCAAAGAGCTCTTGGCATTGCGACTTGCGCCCGGAACCACGTGCGACCGGATAAAGAAACGAGCCGAGTCGAAAATCGAAGACATCGACTTCAGAATACGTGGGCTTCAAGACATGAAGGTCGCCCTGGAGGCGCTGACCGACGCTTGCGTCGGCAGAGGCTCAGTGGGGGACTGCCCTATTCTTGACGCCCTCGAAAAGAGAGAGTCCCCATGACTGTGGAACTGATTTATGACTGCGATTGCCCGAATGTAATAAGCACGCGTGCCAATCTCATAGAGGCCCTTGCAATTTCTGGCCGGAATATCAGCTGGACGGAGTGGGAAATCACTGCGCCAGATAGCCCTGATCAGGTGAAGGGCTATGGATCTCCCACGATTCTGGTGGACGGCCAGGATGTGGCTGGGCATGCAGCATTCGAAGGTGGGCACGCTCTTCACCCCAATGAACATCGAGCTTGCCGGTTGTACCAGACGGACCATGGCTGCTTCTCGGGCGTTCCCAGTGTTCGGCAAATCGCCAATGCCCTTACTGTCGGCGAGAAGCGGCCCGACACCGCCATTCGCGCGAGAACTTTGAACAGTTCGCTTACCTCGGGGACGGCTGTGTTGTTGGCCCTCCTGCCCAAAGTTGCGTGCCCGGCGTGCTGGCCAATTTATGCGGGGATTCTGTCTGGACTTGGGCTCGGCTTCTTGCTCGATCATGGCTGGCTTCTTCCGATCACCGCAGCTTTCCTGGGATTGGCGGTCGCCGCTCTTGCAATTAGCGCACGAAATCGAAATGGGTACGGACCATTCTTGCTGGGAATGATCTCCGGAGCAGGCTTGCTCATCGCGAAGTTTGTGTTTGAAATTGATGCAGCCACCTATGTCGGTATCGCAGGACTGGTGGCGGCGTCGGTATGGAATCTGTGGCCGAATCGTGAGGTGCCCTGCGGGTATGTAGCTTGCGATTCTGTTGCGGAAAACACCCCTAAGGAGACATCATGAAAACGAAAAGGTCCATTGAGATTTTCAGCGCGGGCTGCCCCGCTTGCACCGAAACCGTAGAACTTGTTCATCGCCTGGCGTGCCCGTCCTGCGAGGTGACCGTTGCAGACATGCACCAGAGTGATGTTGCTTCCCGTGCCAAGGCATTAGGCATCCGTTCGCTGCCCGCGATCGTCATCGACGGGCAGGTGGCGGATTGCTGCGCGGGCACCGGCATCGACGCAGGTTCGTTGCGATCTAGTGGAGTTGGGCAGCCATTGCCATAGTCGAAGAATCCTGCCCTGTTCGCTGAGCGATGCAATGGTGCGGACCGGGAATCGCGATCCTGGCGCCGTCGGCGACTCCTCTGGGCTCATCACCGCTAATGTCGTCTGGGCATCTCCCCAAAAGAAAGCGAACCCGCACGATCTCATGCGGGTCCGCCTTGGGTATACCCCTCACGGGCTGACCGTGAACAGGGCATTGAACATCGGGCCGCCCATCACTCCCCTGTTTCCGGTTTCTAGACTCACCACGCGCGTCCCCGGGTCCGCTTCCGGGAAAACTGTGACGTTGACGGTGAGCTGTGTGCCGTCGGCGTTCACTTGAAGGTTAGAGGTGCTGATGTTCGCATCGTGGCTGCCCATATCGCCGCCGCTCATTCCCCCTCCTCCCATGCCTCCACTGCCCATGCCACCTGAGCCCATGCCACCTGAGCCCATGCCTGTTGCAGGACCCATGGCGTGGAATTCCACCGCGTCCACTTCCTTGAGATTCGCTTCAGTGATCGTCATGGCGAAGGTGGTGCCACGCTTGGCCGAGTTCGGCGTCACCGCGCTCACCAGTGGCAGCGTCCAGCGCCCGTCCCGGTCTCCGCTCGTCGCGTTCGCCCGGCCAATGACGGCGAAGTTGCTCAGATTGATCGCGCTCATCACTCCCGTCCCGTGGGAAAGCACCAGCAGCCGGTTGCGGGTTCGATCCACGGCAAGGGCGCGAGGCCCGGGGTCAACGGGAAATGTGCTCACCACGGCATCCGTGGTGAGGTCAACCACGGTGACGCTGGCGGTCATCTGGTTCGCGATGTAGGCGCGCGAATTATGGATGGCAACCGCCCCCGGCCCCATGCCGTTCCACATGCCGGTCTCCACGCGGCGGAACTGGTTCGTGGTTAGGTTCAGAACCAGAAAGCCGTTCGACATGGGCGTGGTAATCACCGCCTTATCCAGCCCGCTGTCGATGGCGACCCCGTGGGGGCGTGTGCCCACCGGGAGGTCCACGCGATTCACCGAGTAATTCCCCAGGTTGATCACCGAAAGCGAGCCCGCCTGCATGTTCGAGACGACGGCGCGCGCCGAATCCGCCGCAATGCCAGTCGGGGCGAAGCCCACCGTCACGGTGCGAATGACGATCCGGCTCTCCGTGTCAATCACGGTCACCGTTCCGCTACCGGTGTTCGTCACCAGTAGGTTCTTCCCGGCAAAGGCAAGGCGGCTCGGGTAAGCGACGGTTCCCACGATCGTGATGTCGGTTGGTTGGCTGAGGTTGATGAGCGCGACGGATGCGTTGCGGCTAAGCACCGCCGCCGCCATGGTGCCCTCCGCGTTGACGGCCACCGCGTGGGCCTCCGATCCGTCTGGCAACGTGATGGTGTGGAGGGTTTCAAACGAGTCCAACGAGATCACGCGAAGAGCGTCGTCTTCTTCGTCGGTCACCAGCGCGGTGTTATTCGACGGGTTATAAGCGAGATCGCTCATCTCGTGGCCGCGGCTTGCATTCTCACCCACCATCATCCCCGAATTCCAGCCGGGCATTCCCTGCATCATTCCGGTGCTGGGGAGAACGTTCATGTAGGTGACGTTGCTGGTCTCGCCAGCAGACGTTACGGTCATCGGCGCCATTCCGATTCCGGCCATTGTGGACGGCAGTTTGATGTTGACTTGCTGGAGACCGGCGAACCCGGGAGCCCTCCCGTGCCAGGTGACTTCAACCGGAATACCGCCCACCTTCACAACCGGCGGCACACTCAGATCAAGACCCGTCATGTAGATGGAGAGATGGGTCGGCTGGCCGTCGGTGGTGACGCTGAATGGGCCGCTCCGCCAAAGGCTGCTATGCAGAACGGCTCCCTGGCCAGTGCCCATCCCGCTCAACGCAAAAACACCCGGGCCGCCGCTGCGGACCGTCATCGTTCCCTGAATACCATTGATGCCGTTGTGCATGGAAACCTGAGCCGTGCCCGTTCCCACCCCTTCCGGGACAATGAAGTTGACCTGACCCGGCGACACGTAGTGCATCATCGCGGGCAACCCGTTCACCATCACCGAGCATCCAGCGACATTCGTCGGGAGTTGCCCGGGGGCCACCCAATCGGCCGCCGCCGTCTGTGAGCATAGGTTCCTACCGAACATGCTCGCGAAAGAACCAGGGGCCAGCGGCCCATTGGGTTCGAAAGACGCACCGTTGACGATGGCCATGGTTTGCGCGGAAGCGGCAATGGCGGTGAATATCAGCGCTAAGCCCAGATAACCGGTGAAGCGTGCAAGTTTCATTCCGAAATTCCCTCTAACCTTGAGAGCCAATCCATCCGCCATGAGTGACATTCTCGAAATCGGACAGGCGCCATGGGCTGGATGCGTCTGCCTTTCCATCGCGGTTGCGTTTCGCACCGAGTCTCCCCCGGACTGCGGTTCGAACTCGAGCTTTCCTCCCCGCGCTGCTACCGAACGGCTTCGATTTTCTCGACACTTAAGATCTTCGTCTTCTCGTTAAGCGATCCGATCACTTTTACTTTCTTCGCGGCGAATTTCTCTGGCGTCGCCTGATCGCTAAGTTCATAGACGTCGGAGCCTACCACCAATGCGTATTTCCATTTCTTAGGGTCCATCTTTACGCACTCGCGGACGCATTTTTCGTCTGGAGAGATTCCCATAGTGTGTTTCGCGCCGCACATCGTATCGGTGATAATGCCGGTAAATGTCTGCGCCTTTTCAGCGGCGCCGAGCCAGGCTGTTGCCAAAAGTAAGCCAAGAATTGTCTTCGTCATGATGGTGATCTAGTCCTCTCGTTTTTCAGATCTCAGTGTCCAGCCATAGGGTGTTCCCTGTTCTCTTGACTGGCTGCGCCACGGTGGAAACGCGGCAGCACGATGTTCTGGGAATTCTGAATTGCAATTCCGATTCCAATTGGGCCGTGGAACCGCGCACGACTGCAAACGGCATGCAAACTACCAGTCGTTGAGAAGAACCGCAATCGCTAGATTGGACCATATCGGGCAACCAGTGTCCAGGAATGCGCAGTTTCTACTCCTCGCCGGTGTGAGTCAAGCGGCATTCACTGATGCATGTAGCGTTTGGGGAACATGTTGCTGACGAGGCAGATCTAGCCCGCTATGCTAGCGTTGGGTTTATCGGCAGGGCACACGTGATGTTCGATCCGGACAGAATTACCCGCAACTGGCGGGCGCTAACTCTTGTGGCGGTGGGCGTAGTCTTGACGAGCGCCGGACACTACCTCACCCCTCCGGAGTTTCGTTTGTGGCACGGGATCTTCCAGCGCCTTTATTACTTGCCCGTTGTCTACGCGGGCATTGCGTTCGGCTGGGTTGGCGGCCTTGTCGCCGCCATCGTGGCCGGACTGCTTTACGTGCCGCATATCCTGATGTCGTGGTCCCATGAGCGACCCTACGCGCTGGAGCAGTTTGCGGAGATTTTCATGTTTTTGGCCGTGGGAGTTGTTACAGGTGTCCTCTCAGACAGGGAGCGCCGACGGAGCATGGAGCTTCAACGAACCGCAAGAAAACTGAATCAGGTGTACCGGGAACTCCAGGACACATTCGAACAGGTGAAACGGGCGGATCGCCTATCAGCGATCGGTCAACTCGCTGCCGGGCTCGCCCATGAGATTCGTAATCCGCTCTCCAGTATTGATGGTGCAGCGGAAGTTATGGAGAACGCCGAACGTCCAGAAGAGTTGCGAATGGAAACGATGGGAATCATCCGTAAGGAGTGCGTCCGCCTCAATCGGCTTCTGACAAACCTCCTCGATTTTGCGAGGCCACGAAACCCGGAATGGATCGAGATTGACGTCGAACGACTGCTCGAGTCCGTCATTGAACTGGTGAAGCATGCCGCGGGAAAAGATATCCGATTTACCACCCGAACCACTCAAGGCATGCCGCCGCTACTTGGCGACAAGGAGCAGATCGCGCAAGTCATTCTGAATCTCATAATCAATGCAGCCCAGGCAATGCCGGAAGGTGGGGAGATCCTCCTTAGTGCATCTGAAAAGAATGGTGGCGTCCTGATTCAAGTGATTGACGAGGGCATGGGAATCCCAACCGAAGATATGGATAAAGTATTCGACCCATTTTTTACAACGAAGGAGTCTGGCACGGGGCTTGGGCTTCCGGTGGTCCATCAAATTGTCAGCCAGCTTGGCGGGGCGGTTAGCTTTTCCCAAAACGCAGTTCGTGGGATGACGTTTTCGCTTCTGTTCCCGCAGTCCCCGGGAGACCGGGCATGACCGGAAATCGTGTTCTCGTCGTGGACGACGAGGAGAATCTCCGCCGCGTTACGCAACTGAAACTCCAGCAGGCTGGATTTGACGCGATTACCGCCCCAGACGGCGCGCAGGCCCTAGCCCTGCTCGCGAGGGAGCCACGCGATCTGGTGATCACCGACCTGAAGATGCCCGGAATGTCGGGGTTGGAACTCTTGAAGAGGATCAAGGACGACTTCCCGGAGATTATTGTTATCGTCGTGACTGCTTTTGGCACGATTGAATCCGCCGTGGAAGCAATGAGGTCGGGAGCTTTTGACTACCTGATCAAGCCCGTGAATACGGAGGCGCTCAGGTTGATTGTGTCCCGCGCGCTTGAATATCATCGGCTGCGGGAAGAAGTGCAGCATCTCCGGAGTGCGCTGGATCGAAAGTTCGGATTTGAGAGCATATTCGGAAAATCCAAGGCACTGCTGGCTACACTCGACAATGCGTCGAGAGCCGCCCAAAGCAACACAACGGTGCTAATTCGAGGAGAAACCGGGACTGGCAAGGAACTTCTGGCTAAGGCGATCCACTTCAACAGTCCCCGAAGGGAGAAGCCACTTATCGTTATTAACTGCGGGGCGATTCCTAGGGAACTGCTGGAATCCGAGCTTTTCGGACATACTAAGGGCTCGTTTACCGGTGCATTGGCAAACAAGCAGGGCAAGATTGAGATGGCCGACCAAGGCACGCTGTTCCTGGATGAGATCGGTGAGATGCCGCTGGAACTCCAAGTGAAAATGCTACGCCTGATTCAAGAACGTGAAGTTGAAAAGATCGGCGCGGCTAACGCCACAAAAGTAGATGTTCGCATCATAGCGGCCACGCACCGGGATCTTCAATCCATGGTGGAGGATAGCACTTTCAGGGAGGATCTTTTCTACCGGTTAAACGTAATTCCGCTTACGCTGCCCCCGCTCAGAGAGCGTACCGATGACATCGCCGGTTTGGTGGCCATTCTTTTTCGCAAATGCAGAGAGCGACACAACCGGCCAGATCTCCGGCTGCCCGATTCGATCTTCCCTTACTTTACGACTCACCGCTGGCCGGGAAATGTGCGCGAGCTGGAAAACGTCATCGAACGTCTGGTGGTACTGGCGCGTGGGAATGAAATCACCGTGGAGGATCTTCCAGACTCCTTGCGGCGAGAACGTCAGCCCTTGGAGGAAATCCGCCTAGAGCTTCCGCCGGAAGGTATCAGTCTGGAAGCTGTGGAACGCGAGCTTGTGGTTCGCGCACTGGAGAGATCCAACTGGAACCAAACCAAGGCCGCGGAGTACCTCGACGTCAGCCGGAAAGTGTTGATCTACCGGATGGAAAAGTTCGGGCTTCGGAAAGACGATTAGAAAGATTGCGAATACCAATCACACCGGGAAGAAGCCCAGATTAGGCCTTCCGGAGACAATTGTCCGAAAGTCTCCAGTCCCTTGCCAATTTAAGGCAGTAACATGCCTGTCCAGACGGTTCGCGTCGCGTTTTGACCGCCGTCGAAACCTCTGAATACGGTCGCGCACCGGAGAAGCGACCTCTCCAGTCGTTTGGCGTCTAACGTGCAAACAAGTTGATGTGCCAGACGCCCGAGACGTACGTATCGCATTCGTGGATTCGGAATTCTCTCCGTTCAACCTACTATCCGCGAGCTGTTCATCCGCGTATTGTTCGAAAGGTCTGGGCGACAATCCCGACGACGCACTTGGTTCTGCATCATGGATTCGCATCGGCTTGAGGACTTCCGAGAAGACCTTGCGCTCGTCCGACAGGTGAATTGATGATGACCCGAAAACAGTTCATTGCGGCGTTTCCAATGCTAGCGGCAGCACTTCCCGTATTGGCGCAGCAGCGAGTTGTGCCTAAACTCAGCCTGATTGACCTATCCGGTAACGTCCACCGCATCGGCGATTTGCGCGGGAAGGTAGTCTTACTCGAGTTTATGCTCACATCGTGCCCGCACTGCCAGAACACAGCAAGGCTGATCAGTGTTTTGCAGCGGGAGCTCGGCCCCAAAGGACTTCAGGCATTCAGCGTCGCATTCAATGAAGACGCCGCGATCGAGGCACCGAAGTTCGCAAGAGCCCACAACATCACCCATCCCGTGGCAGTCCTTCCCCGCGACGCAGTTTATGCGTTTGCGCAACTGTCGATGGTGGTGCGTCACACGGTTCCAATTATCGTCGTTGTCGACGGGCAGGGTAATGTTCGCGACCAGTTTGAAGGCAATTCGCCTTTCTTCCAGAGCGAAGAACAGAACTTGCGAGCACTTCTAGCCGAACGATTGAAGGAGAACGCTAAGCCGAAAGGCGTTTCTCCTCAGCGGCGAAAGCAAAGCGCATCCTCGGCGAGCCAAAATGGCGTGGTATCCCCCAAAGGCTTCAGGCAATGACGAGATTCTCACGAAAGCACTTTCTTACCGCGATCTTGGTCCATGGAGGGCTACTTGCGGTTGCCGCAGGGCAAGAACAACCGAAGGATTCCGGGAAGCAAGACTGTTGCACCGTGGAAGTCTCGATGCCCGGACTTAGCAGAACCAGCGTACCTGCAGCGCCCAGCGGTGTGCCCCGTCACGTCGAAGGAAACTCGAAGAGCAAGGTCCGCGTGATCATTTACGAAGATCTTCAGTGCCCGGACTGCGCCGCATTTGGAAGCTCTCTCGATCAGATCATTCTCCCGCGTTTTGGCGATTCCGTCGCTTTTGAGATCCGAGATTTTCCACTTCCCAAGCACTCATGGGCAAGGACAGCCGCGATTGCCGCCCGATATTTCGAAAGTGTCGATCCGAGGGTTGCCTTGGATTTCCGTCGTCGGCTGAGGATGTCGATCGCATCCGTTACTGCGAACGGATTTCAGAGAACACTGGATGAGTACTGCAGAGAGAAACGGATCGAAGTTGAAGACGTGAGATCGGCCCTGTCCGACGCGAAGTATGCGAACGCCGTTGATGCGGACTTTCGTGAAGGGTTTGAAGCCGGTGTCCGAAAGACCCCGACCGTGATCGTTGGGAATTTAAGATTTGTCGAAAGTATCGATCTTGACAAGTTGCAGGAGGCGATTGCCAGATCGGTCACCGAATCGGGGCATCCCAACGCCTCGAAGAAGTGACTTTGCCGTTGTCAATTCACTTCAGAATGTCGATGATAGCTCGAAACAAAGGAGACCTAGAGATGCCGGAAACAGGCAAGTCGAGAGCACTGGATGCGATGGAGAGCGTTGGATTGGCCGGCAAAGCGTCCCGGCTTCCTAGCTAGCTGTCGGGCCGTGAGCAGGGGCGGCTCGCGATCGCACGCGCCATTGTGAACGATCCGCCACTCATTCTGGCGGACGAACCAACAGGTACCCTCGATACAGCAACCGGTAACGAGATCATGCGCGTCTTCTCAGATCTGAATGATCGAGGGCAAACGATCTTCATGGTTACCCACAACCCTGACAATGCCTCGAAGGCTCATCGGGTTCTTCGGATTCAAGATGGCGCGCTCGTAAACTGAAGATCGAAGTGTCACGGGGAATAACTTCGAATCAATGAGTGTCGCTAGAACGTGCAGGTTGCCCGTCTTCGTCTAATGCAGGCGATCCACATAAATAGTTCCGTCGCGTTCGCCCGCTACAACGACTTCGCCGTCTGGAAGCTCCACCAGACTTGGATAGGCGAGGTCTCCGTCCAGCCTTTGCACGCTCTTCTCATCGTCCCGTATCCACTTCAGTGTTTTTCCGTCGGTCCACGCGACAAGAACGCCGAGACTTGTTGAGAGCACAACTGGCTGCTTGCCCGGGCCGAGCGCTACTTCCGTTCCCCCAATCGTGCTGCGGAAGACCGTGTTCTCGCGGCGCCAAGCGGAGGTTAGGATGCCGCTTCGAACGGCTAGCGACCCTCCATCCATCGGGCAGGCATCGAGTTTCCATGAACCGGAGCCGAGTTTGCGGGCTGCTGAAAACGTCTTGCCGTGATCTTCGGAGTGGACCACGTACATGTCGCGATTTCCATCGAGCGAATTGCGGAACATCACGTAGATCCAATCCCGCTCATCGATGTAAACGGATGGATGACAGCACTCACAAATCGACCCCGATGGCGAAGTATAAATCCGCTGATTTGTAGACCACGACTTCCCTCCGTCCAGTGAAATACTGCCGTAGAGCTGAGCACCATTTCCCCGAAGATCCAGCCAAGCGGCAAAGAGGGTATTTCCGCGGCCCGCAGCCATCGCGTGAAGTCCTTCCCTAGCCGATGCGGAGACCTCGTTCAATTGCCGTGAGGGGGACCACGTCTTGCCGTTATCCCCACTTCTCCAGATCAACAGATTCTCATCCCGCCCACGGCCTTCGTTCCCGACGATCGCGCTAATCACGATGGCAGTTCCAGCGAACGCAATTCTGGGCCCGCGACGCATTCCCAGCGCCAGCTTGCCTTGGGAAGAAACGACAAGCGGCGTTGTCCACGTCGCTCCTTTGTCTTGTGAGAGCGCAAAATAGATTGCGTTTCCGGCACCGTAGGTCAGCGCCATTTCCTGGCCACGAACCGCCAATTGCGGCTGACGATTGGGTGTCGAGGCGAGTTGAGGAGCAAATGTGGCGGCGAACAGTAAGAAGAGCGGAATCACGTTGGCCAAACCTCGCGGAAGGAATATCTAATTGTATGCTCCTCGACCATGCCGGGAAACGCGTCGCCCGACGACACGCTATTATGCTGGCCAACGCTCCCTCTTGCGCGCCAGGTCGTCGCACGGATGAGATCTCGACGTGTCCTGCTCCGTTCTCCACGACGCATTCATGTCAGAACCCGGCACGCTGGTCTTCCTGTCCGCATGAACTGGAAGACGAGCCTCTCCAAGCACGGAAGTGCCTCATCTTTGAGGACCGTCGAGGTGGCTGGGAAGGGCTCGATTGCCCTCAATGGTCCAACCCATGTGCCTAAACGGCCTATTCTCAAGGTCGCAATCCTACTCCGCGACCTTAACCGGCTGTTTCGGTCCAAACAGCGTTTGGTGAGCTGCGTGCACTAAATGTCTATAAGGAGAATGTAATGAGTAGAACTAATCGAAAGCAGCTTCCGAGCACGATCCTCAACTTCCACGCGCCGGACGCAACAGCGGTCTTCATCGCCGGGACGTTCAATGACTGGCAGCCGGATGCCCAACCGATGACACGGTCCGAGCATGGATGGTGGACAGTTACTCTCCAACTCAGCCCAGGAGCCTATGAATACAAATTCGTGGTTGACGGTATCTGGTGTTGCACCCGCGAGGATGAAAGTCCGTCGGAGCCGGATCAGGATTGCGTTCCGAATACGTTCGGGACACTCAATCGCACGCTCACGATAGAAGGCTGATGGCGGTTTTCAATCGCCATGGTTTTGATGCGCAAGCGAGGGGGACACAGGATGAACGTGAACAATGACGACTTATTCCGCCCCGAAGTGGCCTACTTCTCGATGGAAATGGCACTTCAGGATGCTATCCCAACCTACAGCGGTGGATTGGGAGTTCTGGCGGGCGATACGATGAAGGCCGCCGCGGACCTCAATCTGCGAAGCGTGGGGGTAACGCTCGTCCACAGGAAAGGATACTTTCGGCAGACTTTGGATCACAACGGAAATCAACAGGAACATGCCGTTGAATGGCAGCCGTCCGATCTCCTGGAACCCACATCTGCTCGTGCTGTGGTGAGTATCGAAGGCCGCAACGTGCATGTTGGCGCTTGGCGCTGGTGGATCACAGGAGTCGGAGGCTTCCGCGTTCCCGTGTTGCTCTTGGATACAGACCTGCCGGAAAACTCAGAATGGGATCGCCATCTGACCGACCAACTCTATGGTGGCGACGACCACTATCGTCTTTGCCAGGAAGCCGTTCTTGGCTTAGGCGGTATTGGCATTCTGGAAAGCTCGGGATACCAATCCATCAAGAGTTTTCACATGAATGAGGGTCATTCCGCCCTTCTGAGCCTAGCCTTACTTCAGCGGGAACTTGGTCGGTCTGACCTCGGATCCGCCACGGGATCGGACATTGAGGCCGTACGACGCCAATGCGTCTTTACCACTCATACACCAGTGCCGGCGGGCCATGACCAATTCTCCCGAGACCTAATGCGGCAGGTATTGGGACCTGAGCGTGCGGCCGTTCTGGAAGTTACACACTGCTGTCCAGATCACGCACTAAACATGACATTCCTTGCGTTGCGGTTTTCCCGCTACGTAAATGGAGTGGCAATGCACCACGGCGACATTTCGCAGGGCATGTTTCCGCGGTATCCGATTCATGCGATTACGAATGGAGTCCACGGGAGCACCTGGACATCAAAGCCTTTTCGCTCACTCTATGACAGGCACCTGCCAGACTGGCGCCGCGACAATCTGTACTTGCGCTACGCAATTAAGATTCCACTTGACGAGATCCGACGCTGCCATTTGGAAAGCAAGCGATTGTTGCTGGACGAAGTCGTCAGGCGCACCGGGGAAACGCTCAACGAAGAGGTGTTTACGATAGGCTTCGCCCGCCGAGCGGCTGCATACAAACGACCCCTGCTGCTGCTTTCGAATCCCGACCGTCTTCGTTGGATCGCTGAGCACGTCGGCCCTCTGCAAGTCATCTATGGCGGCAAGGCGCACCCGCGAGACCAAGCGGGGAAGCAGCTAATTCGCGAGATACTTGAGACCACCGACAAGCTCCATGGGGCCGTCTCAATCGTCTTTCTTGAAGACTACGATCTCCAATTGGGCGCGCTCATGACTTCAGGCGTGGATCTCTGGCTCAACACTCCGCAACGCCCGAATGAAGCTTCCGGCACCAGTGGCATGAAAGCCGCACTGAACGGTGTGCCGAGTCTCAGCGTCCTCGACGGCTGGTGGGTGGAAGGCTGTTTGGAGGGCACCACCGGTTGGGCAATTGGGCATGGCGATGGAATCGAGGAGAGCGAGGCCGAAGAGGCAACTTCTCTGCACGACAAACTTGAGCAGACGATCATTCCGCTGTACTACCAGCGGCCACGAGCGTACGCCGAAGTGATGCGCACCGCAATCTCAATCAACGGCGGATTCTTTAATACCCATCGCATGCTCTCGCAGTACGTCACGCAAGCGTACACGCTGAGCAGCTAATGATTACAGATCCAGACGTGCGCTGCCTTGAGTGACTGACGGGAGAGACGTCGAAGAGTGGAAAGCAAATTGCTAGCAGGAGGCTAAGAGATCGTCATGGGAAGTGAATGGAGTAACGCGTGGATTCTCAGGGGCACTTACTTGCACGCACGGGAGCAGATGCGACGAGCGTTGAGAGTTTCTGCCCTTGAAGTATTTTTCGAGTCTGATCTTGCCGCCGTCGTCAGGTGTGCGACGGGCATCCGCCTCGAACGCACGTGCGTGTTCGGAGTCACCTGCCCGTTTCAGATGCTCGAAGCCCTTGTATGCGATCGCGAGATGTCGTTGTTTTTTCCCATGCGCGTGGTCGTGTCCGAGGACCGGGATTGTTCACATATTCTCACGGTATGCTCTGCGGGCATCCGCAAGTCTGGAGTGACCCCGATGGTCACTATTCCCATTCACAGAACTCTCGTCCTTCTGAATCAGGCATTGGAAATAGCCGGCGCAACGCGGGCCCTGCCGGCAGTGATAGCGGGTTCCCAGGGGGTTCCGCGACTGCAAATAGGATAGTGAGGCGGTAGATGAAAAACCGGAAGCGATCAGCGCTTACCCGACGTGAATACAGGACACTCACGCTTTCACTTTTCTTGATAATCGCATTCGCATCTCTTGTCATTTGGCTTCACATCAGCCGGCATCAACTTTCACTAACGACTAGCCTGAATGCTTCTGTGACCGGTTCCGATATCGCCTTCCCGGAAGGCTGGATTCCGAAAGGGGAAGCCCGGATCGTCGGAGTCTCCGAGTATGACGATGAGGACGTATCGCTTTTCGTGCGACGTCTGCGGGACGGGCAGCTGCTTGTTACACTTGCAACCTGCCGTCGCTGTATCGACGTGGCGGCGAAGACGCGCGAACGTAACGGCAAACTAATCTGCGGGCACTGCAATGGTGCAATGCCCGTCTTGGAAGCGGGGAGCGAGGTTCCCCCGGAAGTAGACTGTACCCTGATACCGGTCAAGAACACAGTATCGGCTAGAACAGTGAATATCCAGATTCAAGATCTCGAAGACGCCCTTGCACAACTGAAAAGGCCCTGATGGGCGCACGCCCTGCTTCTCAGCATTCGAACGCGCGAGAATGCCTGGAAGCGTGCACAAGCCTCAAGTGGCAGTGCAATTGCAGAACAGTCCAACAGGTAGGTATGAAATGAGACTCTCTCCGATCGACCCGCGCTTGTTTCGGGAGATTCCCATGTGGATGGTGATACCGGCATTCTTCGTTTCAGTTATCGTGACGCCTCTTGAGGCAAGGCCGCCGGTCCCGCCAGCTCACATGTGGCAGGCGAGAAGCTCTGAGGGTGCGGCTGTCGTTTCATTGGCGGAACTTCGCAGCCAGAGCCTCCCGAAGGACACACGAGAACTTTTGAAGCGGGCCATCGAACTCGACGAACGCGGGAAGACGGCCAGTGCGCTCGGAGTGCTGGAGCGTGCACTAAGTGAAGCTCCGGATTTTCTCCAAGTACATGTTGCGCAGGCCATCGCATATGTGAAGTTTCAGGAATTGGGGAAAGCGCGCGAACACGTTTCCGGCGCTCTGGCACTCGACCCTGAAAACATTCCGGCTCGCGAAGTATTGGCAGCGATTGAGATCGCGGAAGGGAACATGGCTCAGGCCAAAGAACTTCTCGAAACCATTGTTAAGGTTGCACCAAGAAGACCCATGGTTCACAGCTACCTCAGTATCGTCTTTGAAGCGGAGGGGCTCTTGGATAGAGCCAGGGAATGTGCTCGGCGATCCGACCAACTTCGGCGACACCCGCCGCAACCAATTGAAACAGACACTTACGTAGGCTACTTCTTGGATCGCTCCCTCTCATTTCCATAGCTGTAATTCTGGCTGAGCAAATAGGCCGGGTTTGCCGCAATCGAACGCCGACGATCGAGGCGTTCACCTACTCCGAGAGTGCGTGGCCCCCAACGCGTTCACTCAGGGGTGCCACAACAACGAAGAGACGATTCATGCCTGTCGCCGGAACTTTGTGAAGCCTCGTTTCAGGTAAGCGATACCCGATGCGACACCTTCAAGTGGATCAATGGTGCTTGTAGATGCCCACGCGCGGAATGTCGTTCCAGGACGTTGTCTGGTGACACAGGTTGCATTGGTCGACTCGTGCTACACGAACGTGTGCAACATACATGGAGACCTTGAAGCGTTCAATTCGGTCCGACGATTCCCGCGTAGATGTGCCAAGACAGTAGGGTTTGCATGCTCACCCTGGATTTTGCTGCCGCGCGAATCCATTGAAGCCTAACCACAGCGGGAGCATCAAGACAACAGGTCCTGTGATGACGATGCGCTCGTGTTCCTTCGCACCGATCCCGATCTCGGCACGATACGGGAACCACGCCGAACCCGGCTGGCCCCCGCATCTGCGGTCGCCGAATGCTAGGGTTTGTGCTCCATCATCTTCTCGTGAGCATGGCCTTTCATTCCGCCCATTTTCATGCCTTTCGAGGATTCCGTTCCCTTCACGATTTCTTCGGCAACGATCACGCCACTGGCTAGTGTTGTGCCGTGTACCGTCAACTCATTTCCGGCTTTCAGGTGGGAAAGCTCCATTGGGGTTTCGCCGTCGAGGACCTTCGTCTTGTCAGTCACTGTCACGGTCTTGGTTCCGTCCTTAGTCTTAAGGGCGATCCTGCCCTCGGAGATCGACGCAACCGTACCCATTGTCGGTTTGCCTTTGTGTTTTTCCGGGCCGTGTGCCATCAAGGTCCATGAAGAGGCCATCGCCAGCGCAAAAACTGCAAGTGTAAGTCTGCGTGTCATTGTGTGTCTCCTTTTGTGTGGTTGTGGGTTCGCTTGCAGCGATTAGTGTTCGTGCTGCTCGCTTGCGGATGAGAGACCGTTGGCCTCTTTCATTAGTTTGAGTTCATTGGCTGAGAGATGCGGCAAGTGACGGATGAACAGGACAAGTTTCCAGTTCTCGTTGTCGTCTCCGCCAAATCCAGGCATACCAGTGAAGCGAATGCCGTTCTTTATGATGTAGAAAATCTCGCCATCGCTCAGTGATTGTGTGTCAGAGCCTCTCAGATCAGGAGGTGGCGGATAGAGCCCTTCACCAATATTGGTTCTGCCGCTCCCGTCATTTGCATGGCAGAAGGCGCAATGGTCGGCGAAATGATCGCGAGCTTGCGCGATGGAGAGTTCTGTCTTATCGAGCGGGTTCTCCAGCGTCCGGACTCCGGCAGGAGTGGCCAGCCACCGGATCCGGCGAGCGATCGAAGCTTCGATCGCTGTGGGCTTTTCCCTTGCGCTGAATCCGTGGTTCCTGACAAAGATCAAGCCCCCGATCCCCGCCAGCAGGGTCGTTCCAATCGCACACCAAATCAGAACTTTCTTTACGCTCATCTGAATTCACTTGCCGCACGGCTTAAGCGTCTACGCGACACCGGGGTGCGACGAGAACTGAAGGTTTCGCTGAAACCGTTACCAGCCCATTCCATCGGCTACATCTTCCAAATTGCAACGCCGAGCAATACGGCGGACAGAGCCCCTTGGATCGTACGGCGCCAGTGGTCAGTTCACACGGGAAGCGATTGCCGGCTGTCGGGGCATAGTCCAGTGCCGCCGCCCGTCAAAGCAGTGCCATTCAACGAGCATCTTAAGGGCCATACTCGTCGTAGTCCCGCACCTCCATAGCTTTTCAACTCACAGACAGCATTCTCGGGCAGAAAATTCTCTAGGGAGTCGCCCCATCCGGGGCATGGGCCGAAAAAGCTGCCTGATATCGTCCTCACCATCGACTGGTCAACATCCGAACAGGCCGATAAGCAGGTGAACCCTTCCCAGACCACTCGAGTGGCGCGGAACCAATCGCCCTGATGCAAAGGGCATTGAGGCTCCCGCCGTTTCGCAAGGAGGCCGAAGTTCCAATCACGACGCCAATTGTGCCACGCAGGCCGACACATCGAGAGCTACCTCAGGTGCATCGGAGGCAGCAGAAGATACTTCTTCGTCGTCCCCCCCTGCCTCACGATAGTGAGAGTGATCTTGTCTCCCGGTCTTGAGGTCATGATCGCCGTCGTCAACGTTCCGGCGGACTCAACGGGTTTTCCGTTGACCTCAGTCACTATGTCCCCATCCAGAACGTACACAGTCTCATTCATTGGAACTAGTCTTGTGCCGCCTCGAAGATCTCCATCGAAAGCCGCGCTTTGTGGAGCAACCTCTTGAACAAGTAAGCCACTTGTTACTGGCAGGCCAAAGAGATTGGCGATGCCCGGCGTGATCGGAATAGCCGAAAGCCCTAGAGACGGCTGGTATACATGGCCCATCTTGATGAGATCCGGTAGCACCTGTTTAAGTAGATTTATCGGGATGGCAAACGAAATATTCTGTCCCTCACGGGCGATCACAGTATTGATTCCGACAACATGTCCATCTGAATCGAGCAACGGCCCGCCGCTATTTCCCGGATTCACCGCAGCGTCTGTCTGGATAAAGGAATGCCCCAGGGCAAGAGGCGCGCCCGGAAGGTCACGCGCTAAACCGCTGATTACGCCCACGGTTAAACTCGCCTGAAGACCAAGCGCATTGCCGATTGCCATCACCTTCTGCCCCACTTTGATCTGCGAGGAATTACCCAATGTAATCGGAACGATTTCTTCGCTGGTACTTGCTGGCCGGACAAGTTTCAAGATGGCAAGATCCAGTACGGGAGCGGTACCCACGAGCGTTGCGGGCCACTCCTCCCCACCGGATCCGAGGGCCACCACGAGTTCAGAACTGTCGGCGACAACGTGATAGTTCGTCACAACATGGCCCGCCTCATCCAGCACAAAACCGGTTCCAGTTCCTAGCGCCCCGCTATCCTGGAACCGCAAAGAAGATGGGGTCTGCCTGGTCTTGATGTGAACTACACTTTGCGACGCGCGTTCATAGACCGAGATAGTATTGGCCTCGTCCTGTGTAGTTTCGGAGTAGGAGAGTACTGCGAACAAGCCAATAAGTAAGAGCTGCAGTGATAGAGAAAGAAGCTTCATGAAGTGTTGTCTCCTGACATTCGAATCGGTGTAGAGCAAAGCGTGGAAAATGTGGGAAAACTGGGTATCAGACCACGTCAGGTTTCTCGCTCACGCAAACGATGTGTTCTACCGTCGAGCCAGACGCGGCAGTTCGCTGACAGGAATACTATCGACGCTGGGATTGGGGTCACCCAACGCCTGAGTGCGCCTCTCGAGAAGGCGATTCTCAAACTCTCGTTCAAAGTGCTCGGAGATCGCTCCCAGCCGATCGACCACTGCGGCCACGGTTGCCACTGTTGAGGGAGGGGTGGGAACTTGCGTTTTTGCAGCGGCGTTCAGCAGTGTGAGTGTGGTGGCCAGGTGATCGCGAGCGAGTGTAACCTTTCGCACAATAGTCTGCCCGAGCAGAGCGAGTGCAGAGAGTTCCGATGCGTTCATGGCGTCACCGAGGGATTCCGTGAGGCGATCACCCAGTTGGTTCAAGGCGACAGCCACTTGGCCTATCTCATCCGAACAGCGTGGTTTGATGTGTTTGCAACTAACGCTTCTACTCAGTCGGTTCATCTGATCGAGGATCGCCTGGATTGGGCGAACGACCATCCAGGTCCAAAACAGGCTCAGCACTACCACAATGGATCCAACGGCGATGAGGGTGTGTGCCAGATGAATTGCGGTAAGCTCGGTTCCTAGCTGCTGAACCCTTTCCTCGAAAGCCATGGATGTACTTTCAGAAGTCGGAGCACGGCTCATCTCTATGGCGTGACTGTCAAGGAATCGCATTGTCGTTCGATGGCTAAGCCATTCCGAAGTCGCCGTGATCACAACGATAGTGGCCACGGTAGAAATTAGCAGTCGCGTTAGGAGTTTCATGGCTGTCACGACGGAGGTATGCATCTGGAGGGCCAATTGTGGGCTCCTGAGCCGAGAGCTTGCACATTGGCGGGTACTGAGGATCGCAGTTAGGCTGTTTCTCCAATGCGCGGGTTGGCGCCAGGCTCGGCCGTTGATCTCGGCACGGTTCTATTTAAGGCAGTAGCCTCTGGGAGACGCCCGAAATGAGGCAAGGAGACGGGACAAACGGACCGGACGGCGTACGTTCGCGAACTACCGCGAACGAGACAGTCGATACATTGGGATTGCAACTATCGAGGCGGAATCTTACCTCCCGAATACGTGTCACGGGTAATGCCAAACTTTCCCATTCGATAGAGAAGAGTCTTCCTACTGAGCTTCAGGAATCGGGCGGTCTGGGTCTGATTCCACTGGTTCTTGACCAACGCCTGAACCAGTACGTTCTTTTCGAGCTCCGTGAGATCGATGCCTTCCGAGGGGAGATCGAAAAGAGCGGCTCCCGACGAGTCTCTCCGCAGTGTCTGGGGGAGATCCACATACGCAATCTGGTCTCCTCTCGCCAGCACAACCAATCGCTCCAAAGTGTTCTCCAGTTCACGTACGTTTCCCGGCCACGAGTAGGCAAGAAAGTAGCGCCGAATTTCGTCTGGAAGTACGAGATGAGGACGACAGTGCTTCTGCTTGCCCTTCTCCAAAAAATAGGTCACCAATTCGTCGATGTCGTCCCGCCGGTCTCGAAGAGGCGGCAGCGTAAGCGGGATAACGGACAACCGGTAATAGAGGTCCTCGCGAAATCCGCCTGACTTTGTCAAATCGAGCAAGGGCTGATGGGTTGCAGCTACGATCCTCACATCGACGGTACTCGGCGCCGTTGCGCCGATCTTCTCGATGGCTCCGCTCTGGATCAGCCGCAGGAGCTTTACCTGAAGCTCGGGGGACATATCGCCAACCTCATCGAGAAACAGCGTTCCGCCGTCGGCCATCTCGGTCTTTCCGACTTTATGCGCAATGGCGCCGGTGAACGATCCTTTGACGTGTCCAAACATCTCTGATTCAATCAGGTCTTTAGGGATCGCTCCACAGTTGATCGCGACGAACGGTTTTTCTTTTCGCTGGCTATTAAAGTGGATGGCTTTTGCCAGCAATTCTTTGCCGGTGCCGGTCTCGCCTTGGATGAGAACTGTCGCTGACGAGCCTGCTGCGCGAATGGCCGTGTCCAGGACATCCATTAACGCGGGGGACTTCCCGATGATCGCCTCGAAGCCGAAACGGCTATCCAAACTCGACCTCAGTCGATGCACTTCCTGGCGCAGAGATCGATGCTCCAACGCACGGCTCAGGAGGAGCCTCAGTTCATCGACGCCGACTGGCTTTGTAATGTAGTCGTAGGCTCCGGCTTTCACGGCTTCCACCGCGCTCTCGATGGTGGCGTATGCCGTCATCAGAATCATGATCGTTTCCGGCTGCTGGGCGTGGATGGATTTGAGCAGATCCAGCCCCGAGAACTCCGGCATCCGCACATCGCTCAGCACCACGTCAATTGGTTCCGTATTCAACAGTTCGAGGGCCTGTTGGCCCGATGCCGCAACCGACACTGTGTAGCCTTCCTGCTGAAGGCGCACCTGCATCACGCGACGCAGACTAGCGTCGTCATCCACAACAAGAACACGAATGCTAGCCATCTGTATCGTCCTGTCCGACCGGAATCCGAATCAGAAAGCATGCCCCTCCCTCGGTTGTGTTGAAAGCGCGAATGTCTCCACCATGGTGCGACACGATCTGTTGCACGACGGAAAGGCCAAGGCCGGTTCCGCTTGCCTTTGTCGTAAAGAAGGGTTCAAAAACTTGCTCGATATCCTCCGGAGCAATTCCGGGTCCACTGTCGGAAATGGACAAGACGAACATCGCATTTTCCAACCCGTAGCGTACGTCGATTGTCCCTCCGTATCCACTTGCCTCCTGCGCGTTCATCAGAAGGTTGAAGAGCACCTGCTTCATCTGCTCTGCGTCGCATCGAACGGAAACGCCTACGCTGTCTGACGAGAC
Organism: Acidobacteriota bacterium; assembly: GCA_014584705.1. Classification (GTDB taxonomy): domain Bacteria; phylum Acidobacteriota; class Terriglobia; order Bryobacterales; family Bryobacteraceae; genus JACTMJ01. The sequence goes on from JACTMJ010000013.1 coordinate 52,544, forward strand.
ACGAATCAAGTTATTCTTGGCCGTCATCAGTGGGTGAATGAGAACAGCAACTTCTGAAACGAGTTCTCCAAAAGTTACGGTTGTAAGCACGGGCTGTCTCGCCTTGGCGAAGTTGAGCAGTTCCGTGAGTAGTCCCGAAAGCCGTTGGCACTGTTTCCGAATAATCTCATGGAACTCCTCGCGGAGTTTCGTATCCTCGTGCTGTTTCTCAAGTACTTCAATGGCACCTTCGATGCTTGCGAGCGGGTTGCGAATCTCGTGCGCCATCGCCGCGGCAATCTGTCCCACGGCGGAAAGCCGGCTCGCACGTTTGAGGTGATGGAAGCTCTTTTCCAGTTCTACATTCGCCCGCGCGAGTTCCTTCGAACGCTGCCGCAGCCTGCCGTTGACGGCCAGTTCCCGATCGGAGAGTATTCCCGTCACAAAACCAATTAGCAGGAATGAACCAAGTTCGGCATATTGATTCAGCGCATAGTGCGGTTCCTGTGCCACCCAATCGTGGACGTGCGGAACGTAGCACATGCAGACACAGATAGCCGTGAGTAGACCACCAACCCAGCCGAAGAAAATCGCGCCCAGGACGATCGGAACGTAGTAGAGGTGCTGCAATACACTGTGAGCGAAAATGAACTCTTTGGGAACTCCGTAATGGGCTGCGGTAATGCCGGCGACCGTCAGAAGGACGTAGACGATTCGCTTTAACACGTACCTCGGAATCCGCAGACCTCCCAAGTGGAGACCGGGACCTGAATCGCCCCCCAACGGCGCCACTGTTGCTGGGTTGGTCTCCAGTTCAATCAATTCGCTGCCTCCCGTTGAACTACGGCTTTGCCCTTCAAGGGAGCTGGTATCCGGTCACGAATCCTCCAGCCCGGATGGCGTCCGACGGGTTCGTCGTAGGCGGCGAACCCGTGGACGCCAAAAACAGAAACTAACGCAGAGCCAAAATACACCCGCGGACTATGCAATTTTCAGTTGCTTGGCATTGAACGCCACCACGATGGTGCTCAGGCTCATCAGCACCGCGCCTACAGCCGGACTCAAGATAATTCCGGCGCTGACGAGCACGCCGGCAGCCAGCGGAATCGCTACGATGTTGTAGCCAGCGGCGTACCAAAGGTTCTGAACCATCTTCCGGTAGGTTGCTTTCGACAAGGCGGCGATCGACGCAACGTCGCGCGGATCGCTGTTCACGAGAATGATATCCGCGGAAGCGACGGCGACGTCAGTGCCCGCACCCACCGCAATCCCAAGATCGGCAGTGGCAAGTGCGGGCGCGTCGTTCACGCCATCGCCGACCATTGCCACCACTCGGCCAGACGCGCGAAGCTCGGCGATCTTGGCGCTCTTCTGATCCGGAAGCACTTCGGCGATCACTTGATCCAACCCGAGGTCCTCCGCCACCCATTCGGCGACTTCCTGCTTGTCTCCAGTGAGGATGATCACTTCCATGCCCTGCTCGTGAAGCCGCCGGACAGCTTCCCGCGATTCCGGACGAATCGTATCGGCCAGCGCAAGCACGCCCTCCGCCGTGCCATCGCGGACCACGTAAACAAGCGACTTTCCCTGCCTGGCGAGTTTATTTCCGTCATGCTCTGGCACCGCGATATTCTCGGCCGTTACTGCGCTTGCACTCAGCAATCGGATGTGTGCGCCCTCGACGGTAGCCTGAACGCCTTTTCCGGTGATGGCTTCGAAGCCGGTCACTTCGGGGATCGTTAGCTCCCGTTCCCGCGCCGTGAGAATCACCCCAGCGGCGATCGGATGTTCACTCCCCCGTTCCACCGCGGCGGCCATCCCAAGGAGCGCCGATTCGGAGAGGCTTCCAAAGAGGCGGATGTCGGTAACTCCAAAGCGGCCCTCGGTGAGCGTGCCTGTCTTGTCGAAGACGACGGTAGTCAGGTTGCGCGCCCGTTCAAACGCGACGCGATTTCGAATGAGAAGGCCCTTCCTGGCCGCGAGCCCAGTGGAGACCGACACCACCAGCGGAATCGCCAGGCCGAGCGCGTGCGGACACGCAATGATCATCACCGTAACGGCACGCTCAAGAGCGAACGATAGATTGCTGCCGACCGCCCAAAGCCAGACGGCGAAGGTCACCGCGGACACGCTGAGCGCGCTCACGGTGAGGAAGAACGCCGCGCGATTGGCGAGATCCTGGGTCCGGCTCTTCGATCGCTCGGCTTCACGGACCAGCGCGATGATTTGCTGCAGGTAGCTTGCCGATCCGGTATGCCGCACTACCACCACCAGCGAACCAAGCCCGTTCACCGAACCGCCCACCACACTGTCGCCGGTAAGTTTCTTTACCGGGTTGCTCTCCCCCGTCAGCATGCTCTCATCCACGCTGGAACTGCCTTCGAGCACCTCGCCGTCAGCAGGAATTTTCTCGCTCGATTTCACCAGGATCCGGTCGCCCTCCTTCAGTTGGGAAGTGGGCACTTCTTGTGTCTCGCCGTCATCGCCCAGAAGGTGAGCCTCCGAGGGCATCAATCGCGCCAGCTCTTCGAGAGCCTTGCTGGCGCCCATCACGGAACGCATCTCAATCCAGTGCCCCAGCAGCATCAGGTCAATCAGCGTAACCGTTTCCCAGAAGAAGAGCTCTCCTTCGAGACCCAGCACCACTGAGGCGCTGTAGACGAATGCCACCGTAATGGCCGTGCCCACCAGCGTCATCATCCCGGGGTTTCCGGCCCGCAGTTCTTCGACGGATCCCTTGAGGAATGGCAGACCGCCGTAGACATACACGAAGGAGCTGAGAGCGAGCAGCACCCAGATGCCAATAGACGTAGGCAGGATCTCGCCGATGCCCAGCCACCGCTGGACCATCGGGCTCAGCAGCAGGACCGGAATGGTGAGTGCCGCGCAGATCCAGAAGCGGTGCCGGAAATCGTCCACCATCATCTGGTGATGATCGTGATGATCGTGATGGCCTTGGTCCGCGGGCGGCTCGGCGTGCTCGTGATCGTGTTGGCTGTGCGGGCTCATGCCTTCCTCATCTCTGGATTGTCCCGGCATCTGCTCATTTTCTAGCAAGAAGGTTACGGAAAGCTCAGTCCATTCGGCGTTCCGCGGCAACGTCTGGATTCACGGCGCTGCGAGCAATTCCATAGAGGCGATACTTCAACGAGCTGAGATAGACCTCATCCAGCTTACGCTTCAATTGAAACCGGAAGGGCCGACGATCCCCAGGCTGAGCCCGGGTATGTTCGAAGACGGAGATTTCCAGCTCATACGGGCCGTTGCTCCAAACCCCCGCAATCTCCTCACCGTATCGCCAGCGCCGGCTGTCTTCCGGATCAGATGATTGAAAGACGATGCCATCCCGCGTGAACTGAAGAACGCCTTCGCAGCCGCCAAAGCGATGGAGATGCTTCACCGGGATCTCATACTCCACCGCGCTAAGGGCTTCGCCGCTGCGATCCACCACGGGCGTGGGCAGACGTTCCAAGAGGGTTTGCCACAGTTGGTCGCTGAGCGCGTCATGAGCCAGATGCAGCGTGTATTCCTGATCGGCCCAGCCGTATTGCCAGCGGTCTCGATAGGTAAGGATATGGATGCTGTCCGCTGCCTGACGGTCAAACTGCTGAACGCCGCTGTAGGGCAGACGGAAGGAGTGTTTCTTCTTGGCGGCTTCGAATTGAATGCCGTCCTCCGTGAAGCTGAGCGTTCCCTTCACGTCTTTCCAGGAGAACCGCTTCCAAACCGCTTCCATCTCCTGTGCGCCGCACAACATCGCCAACGCCAGAACGCCAATGATTAATCTCATGCCAACTCCTTGTGATGGTGGAAGCCTCGGAATTTCCCGGACTTGAGCAGACCCCTGGAACGCCAGAGGTAGAAGATCACCGGGTAAATGGCGAGTTCCATGATCCCGGAGGTGAGCACGCCGCCCACCATCGGTGCGGCAATGCGCTTCATCGTGTCCGCGCCTGTCCCGTGGCTCCACATGATCGGCAGCAGCCCGGCAACGATCACCATGATGGTCATCGCTTTGGGCCGCACCCGCTTCACCGCGCCGTGGTAGATGGCATCGGCCAGGTCGTCCGTGTTCTTCAGCATGCCCTTCCGTTTGAACTCCTCATACGCCTGGTCAAGGTAAAGCAGCATCACCACGCCGGTCTCCGCGTCCAGCCCCGCCAGGGCGATGATTCCCACCCAAACCGCGATGCTCATGTTGTAACCGAGCAGGTAAAGGAACCAAATAGCGCCGACCAGCGAGAAGGGAACCGCCAGAAAGACAATGGCCGTCTTGATCAGCGAGCCGGTGTTGACGAAAATGATCACAAAGATGATCATGATCGTCAGAGGTACCACAAGCAGCAGCCGCTGCTGCGCGCGCTGCATGTATTCGTACTGGCCGCTCCAGTTGATGGTGTATCCGGCCGGGAGGCTAATCTCCTCCGCCACGGCCTGCTTGGCCCGCTCCACATACGAACCGATATCCGTGTTCCGGATGTCCACGTAGATCCATGTGTTTGGGCGGGCGTTCTCGCTCTTGATGGAGGGTGGGCCAACGACGTAGCGGATTGAGGTCAACTGCCCTAGCGGAATGTGCTGTCCGCCGGGAGTGGGAACCAGCACCGCTCGCAGCGAGGGCAGATCGTCCCGCAGTTCGCGGCTGTAGCGGAGGTTCACCGGATACCGCTCCAAACCTTCGACGGTGGTGGTGATGTTCATGCCGCCGATCGCCGATTGGATGACGTCCTGCACGTCGCCTACGGTAAGGCCATACCGCGCAATCTCGTCCCGGTCCACCTCAAAATCGAGGTAGTTCCCGCCCATCACTCGCTCCGCATAAACGCTCAAGGTTCCAGGAACCTTTCTCACTACCGCTTCGATGTCCTTGCCCACCCGCTCCAGCACCTTCAGATCGGGGCCGCCCACTTTGATGCCGACGGGGGTCTTAATTCCGGTGGAGAGCATATCGATGCGTGTCTTGATGGGCATCGTCCAGGCGTTGGTTACGCCTGGAATCTGGATCGCGGCGTTCAGTTCGTCGGTGAGCTTTTCGGGAGTCATGCCGGGCCGCCACTCGCTCTCGGGTTTCAGCGTGATCGTGGTTTCCACCATCGAGAGCGGCGCCGGATCGGTTGCGGTCTCGGCACGTCCGATCTTGCCGAAGACGTGATGGACTTCCGGAAAAGTCTTGATGATCTTGTCGGTTTGCTGCAGTACTTCTCGGGCTTTGGTTATCGATATTCCGGGAAGCGTGGTGGGCATGTAGAGCATGTCCCCTTCCCAAAGCGGAGGCATGAACTCGGAACCAAGACGCTGGAACGGGATAATGGTGACGGCCATCATCCCCACCGCGATGAGAAGAGCAGGAATACGAAATCGCATCGCCAGTTCGAGAACCGGATGATAGACGAAGACGAGAAAACGATTCACTGGATTTTTTTCTTCTTTGGGGATGCGACCGCGAATGAGGTAGCCCATCAGAACCGGTACCAGCGTCACCGAGAGAATCGCGGCGGCCGCCATCGAATAGGTCTTCGTGAAGGCGAGGGGCTTGAAGAGCCTGCCCTCTTGCGCCTCCAGCGTGAAGACGGGCATGAACGAGACCGTGATCACCAGTAGCGAATAGAACAACGAAGGGCCCACCTCGGTGGCGGCGTCCGCGATAATCCGCCAATGAGGCTTCTTGCCCGCGTCGCGCTCCAGATGCTTGTGGGCGTTCTCGATCATGATGATGGCGGCGTCCACCATGGCGCCGATCGCGATCGCGATCCCACCGAGCGACATGATGTTGGCGGTAATCCCCTGGTAGTGCATCACGATGAACGCCATGAGAATGGCGATGGGCAGGGTAAGGATCGCTACCAGCGAACTCCGGAAATGCAGCAGAAACGCGATGCAGACCAGCGCCACGACGACGCTTTCTTCGAGAAGCTTTTCTTTGAGGGTGTCCACCGCCCGCTCGATCAGCGTTGAGCGGTCGTAAGCAACCTGGATCTCGACACCCTCCGGCAATCCCGCCTTCAGACTTTCGAGCTTTGCCTTCACGTCGCGAAGCACCTGGTGTGTATCGGCGCCATACCGAACGATGACGATGCCGCCAACCACCTCACCCTCGCCGTTCCAATCCGCCAAGCCTCTTCGCAACTCCGGCCCCATCTGCACCATCGCCACATCTCGCAGCAGCACCGGCGTACCGTCCGCATTCACCGCGAGGGCGATCTTCTCCAGATCCTCCGGCGCCTTGATGTAGCCCAGCCCACGGATCATGAATTCTTTTTCCGCCACTTCCAGCAATCGTCCTCCGACGTCGTTATTGCTGCGGTTCACCGCGTTGCGAATCTTCCCGATCGAGATGTCGTAGCTACGCAGCTTGTTCGGATCCACGATGATCTGATATTGGCGGACGAAGCCGCCGATGCTGGCCACCTCTGAAACTCCGTTAACGCTGGTCAGCTCGTACTTCAGATACCAATCCTGCAATGAGCGCAATTCGCTCAGGTCGTGTCTGTCGCTCTTTAGTGCGTACATGTACGCCCATCCGACACCGGTTGCGTCGGGCCCTAGCGCCGGATTCACGCCGCGTGGCAAACGCCCGGAAACGAAGTTCAAGTATTCGAGCACGCGGCTCCGCGCCCAATACATGTCGGTGCCGTCTTCAAAGATGATGTAGACGAAAGAGAATCCAAAGAACGAGTAGCCGCGAACCACCTTCGCGTAAGGCACCGCCAGCATCTGCGTAGTGAGCGGATAGGTGATCTGGTCCTCAACAATCTGCGGCGCCTGGCCGGGATACTCCGTGTAGATAATCACCTGCACGTCGGAGAGATCCGGGATCGCGTCGAGCGGTGTATTGAGCACCGCGTAGACTCCGGCCACGATCAAAAAGGCCGTGGCGAGCAAAACCAGAAATCGGTTGGCGATGGACCATTCAATGACTTTTGCAAACATGTTCTGTCCTAATGCTGGTGAACGGGTGCCGCTTCCGTTGCGGGTCTCGGAGTTTCTTTCACTCCAGGGGCGCCGCGGTCCCGGTCGCCCAGAAGCTGGCTGATGGCCGCTTTCAGATTGCTTTCGGAGTCGATCAGGAACTGCGATGACGTGACGATGGTTTCTCCGGCGCGAAGCCCGCTCCGCACTTCCTGAAATCCTCCTCCGCTCGCGCCAAGCTCCACGACTCGCGGATCAAACAGTCCTTTCCCTTTCTCCACGATCACCACGCTCCGTTCTCCGCTATGGATGACGGCCTGCTGAGGAACGCGCACGGCTCCGCGTACCGCGGGTGCCGCGATGTCGACGTTGGCGTACATCTGGGGCCGAAGGGCGAGGTCGCTGTTGACCACCTCGACGTAGGCTTTCAGGGTTCGCGTCTGCGGATTCACCGACGAGTCGAGAAGCACTACCTTCCCTGTCCATATCCTGCCGGGAAAGGCGTCCACGGTGATCTTGGCTGTCTGGCCGAGCTTCACGAACGCGAGGTGATATTCGTAGATCTCCACTTCAACCCACAGCCTGGAGTGGTCCGCCAGCTTATATACCGGCATGCCCGGGTTCACCCTCATGCCCTCGATCGAATCCACCATCTTCTCGACGATCAATCCGCTGAAGGGGGAGACTATGGTGAGGGTGCGAGTTACTTTACGGGTCCGATCCAATTCTTCGATCTGCGCAGCGGTGATATCCCAGAAACGCAGGCGCTCGCTCGACGATTCCACGAGGTTGTTGGCCTGCGAGATCGCATCCTTCGTCCCGGATTGCGAGAGCTTCTTCGCATAGCTGAGCGCAGCGAGATACTCTTGTTGCGTGGTCACCAGTTGTGGGCTGTAGATCTCGAAAATCGGCTGCCCTTTGCGCACGAACTCGCCAACGTTGTTGAAATAGGATTTCTCGATCCATCCGTCGAACTTTACGTTCACGGTGTAGAGCAATTGCGGATTGTGGGAGAGCACACCCACCGTTCGAATGTCCACCGGGATCGACCCGGTTTCTACTTTCGCCGTGCGCACCGCGAAATTCTGAAGAAAGTTGGGATCGACGCGCACACCTCCTTCGGCGCTCGCTTCGTCTTCGTAGACCGGAACCAGGTCCATCCCCATCGGTGACTTGCCCGGCTTGTCGGAGATGAAGTTGGGGTCCATCGGAGCCCGCCAGTACTTGATCTTCCGCTCGCTCGATGCGCCCCCCGCACCGCCCCCGGTGTCGCTCTCTCCGCTCATCGCCATCGAATCGTCCGCGCTATGGTCGTGCTCGCTGGTTTCCTTGGTGGGCGTGAGCTTCATCTGCCCCCCGTTTCCAGTGCGGAGCGAGGCTAGGGCGCCATCTGCCCAAGCCCAATGGCCAGGATTCCACACAAGGAAAAGCGGGACAGCCGCGCCGAGCAACAGCGCTGCGGCGACGACGAAAACGATGACGCTACGGTTCTTCATGGGCTGCTCCTTGGGAATTCGGTGCCGAGGTTTCTTTCCAGCTCGGCCAGTGCCTTAAGATAGTCGGCGTTCAGTTGGGCCAGGCCTAGCCGCACATCCAGCAGAATCCGTTCGCTGTCCAGTAGTTCCAGCACCCCGACCGTGCCCGTTGAGTAAGCGGATTCGCTCGAGCGTAGCGCCTGTTCCGCCTGGGGGAGCAGAGTGTTCTCGAAAAGTTTGAGTTGGGTCGCAGTCGTCTCGATGCGGAACGAGGTGGCGCGAATGCCCGCCGTCACCTGATTTGCTGTATCACGGTAGCGGTGTCTGGCGGCGGCGAATCGCTCCGAGGCTTCGCGGAGTGCGCCGTCGTATTTGGCGCGAAAGATCGGAATGTTCACGCCAACGGTGAAGCTTAGGACGTTCTTTCCGTTGTCCGGCGGAGGGGATGCGCGGCCTGCCTGGTCTTCCCGGCCACCCACATCGGTGTAGGAGGCACCCAGAATGAGATCGGGAAGGTAGTCCCTTCGGGCCAGCTGGATGCGTTGCTCTTCAGCCTCGATCTGATGGAAATCTGCTTCCAGTTCCGGACGGTTCTCCCGGGCCAGAGAGACGAGAGCCTCGTAGCGAAGATCGGCTTCAGGCTGGACGGCGTGGGAGGCAGTCGCCCTCGGGTCATTCGGGTTGGCGCCAAGCAGCGCGTTTAATGCCGCCTCTGCGTCCACCCGCTGCCGCTTCAGGATTTCAAGGCGATTCAGATCCCGCGTGACTTCGGCCTGCAGTTTCACCACGGCTTGCTGTAACCCGACGCCTTGCGCGTAGCGGGCCTGAGCCAGCGTCTCAAAGTGCCGTAGGAGATCGAGGTCTTCTTCGGTAACTTTCATTGCGGCATCGATATAGCACAACTCGTAATATGCCAGCTTCACACGACGCACAACCTCGTCGCGCCGCATCTCGTATCCGGCGGCAAGTGCTTCCGCTTCCTTTCCCGCGATCTGTTCCCGGTCGCTGAGCTTTCCCCACCAGGGAATCCGCTGGGTGATGCTCACCATTCCTTGCTGCGGTCCAACGCGCGTTTCGGGGGATCGCGTGAACTGCGTTAGGCTCAATACAGGATCTGGCAGCGTACCCACTTGAGGCGCCTTCGCCAAGCCAGCCTGATAGCGACTGAATGCCTCCTTAATCGATGGGTTCTCGCGCAGCGCTTGTTCGATATATGCGGCGAGTTGCTCGTCGCCGAGGGTGGCATACCCTTCAGCGGCAGTTAGCAGGCTAACGCCGACGGCGAACAAAATCAAGAAACGAAAGATCATGGGTCCTCCGGATGTCGCGGCCTCATCATCAAGGCTCGAGGGCACACACAAGACGTCGCGGAGTCTTGCCGAATGAAGCAACGACTAGATCGTGCGCATCTCTGCCGGGATGAAGCAAGGGGCTGACAGAGGAACTCCGGCCGGCGGGGCCCCGTCTGTGGCTGCAACGGTGCGCTTTCAAATCCGAGGTCCCGGGATCTGCAGTGTGTTTCGGCGGGAGCCCGCGGCCGGTGGAAAGGCGGTCCGCCGCGAGCTCCGTACTCAGGCTTACGCAGAGCGGCATCAGTGCTGGTGTCCCGCATTGGAATTCATCGCCGCCAGCCCTTCATGCATCTTCGCCATCTCGGTAAACTTGTCCCGACTATTTGTGGCGTTCTTGATGAGTGCCCGGCAATGGTCCGCCATGCTCGGGAACTTGTTGCGATATTGATGGCGGTTGTTTTCGTAGGCTGCCAGCATTTCTTCGTGTTCGGTGCGCCTTTCCTCGAACCGGGCGGCCTCCTCCCGATAGTGAGCCGCCAGTTTCTGGTGATCGGCTGGAGTCTTTGCCGTGGCGATGAGTTGCTTCAATTCCGCCTTGGTCAATACTTGCGAATCCTCGGTAGCCGCCGGCGCTCCCCACCCAAGTGTGGAAACGCCAAGTATCAGTAGGAGCGCAAATACGGAACGTTGGCTTGTTCGCTGCAGTTTCATGTTTCGGGCCAGCCCTTTTTCTGGACAGACAACAGCATTGCAATCGTGCTTCCAATCCCGCAACACTCCTCGGTTCTCGGCTGAGTTGTCACGATCCTTCAACAAATATGCCGTGTTTCCGAGCAGGAATACGCTCCGATTCGTTCTCATCCGGCACACCCGGATGACAACCAGAGTACGCAGACTTCCAAAGTTGTCCCATTTGAGGCTAGGGTTGCCTGAAACCCTCCACGAGGCAGTACCCGCTGCGGAGGCGTGGGCGGTGAATGCCTCCCACCCGGCCTACGTGCGTCCCGAGACTGCCAGCATCCGGAGACGAGTTGAAGATTCAAATCCTCCATCTTTGTAAGAACGGACTGCGGGAGCAGTTGTAGCGCCTTCGGGAAGTAACCAACGACCCTCAGCGTTCGGCAGAAAAGCACCAGGCATCCTACTTCGCAGAACGGTTGGGATTCTTCTATAGTTTCGGGGAGTCGCGCAAGCACTTCGACGCGGCATATGGCAACGCGACCCTCAGCCAGCGGAAATTCGAAATTTCCCGCCACATTAATCTAAGCGTCGGCGAACGCGAGCCTCGCGGAGCGATGGGCACGGACATCCGTGTGGGCCAAGAAATTTTGCATCTTTGTCAATGTGCATTTGGGCATCGCGATGCGCGAAAGGCGCATGCAGGCCCGGCTTATCGACGAACATCTGCTGCAAGCCCTGGATGTCCCCGGCCACCGTATCGTCATGGGAGATTTCAATGACTGGAACCATGGACTGGTAACCAAAACGCTGTCGACCGAGTTCCACCTTACCGATCTGGCCGCGCACTCGTGGTTACCCTACCCTCTTGCCGCTGGTGCATCTGGATCACACCTATCTGTGGATCATGGGGTGCGGATCGAGCGCGTCCGCTACCACCGCAATCGACTTTCCCTGATGACGTCAGATCATCTGCCGCTGGTAGCCGAAGTCGCATTCCGCACGCCGCTCTAGAGCTTTTCCGCCCGGCGCAACGTACCCGTGCAAACACGCGGTACGCACAGTTCCCACTGGCCCCAGATGAGTCCAGATGAGTGATGGTGGCAGCCCCTGTACCTTTCTGGTATGCCCTTTGCATAAGCTGAGGGGCATTTCAGTCACCCGATGAGAGTGCCAAGGAAGCCCTTGCTGCTTGACGGCCTCCTTCGGACCAGCGCCTCATCGCGGTGGCTGCGAGGAAGGTCCGAAGGCCAGAAAGCTTTCCGGGAGTGGCCACGTGCGCATCGCGGGTCGATGAATCTCGCGTCGAGCAAAAACAAACTATAGTGCGTCTCGACGGACGTAAAAATTGGGCGCGGGTGCTCGGACTTGTAGGACATCGGCATGCAAAGCACCTTGCATTCCTTCACTTTTCGAAGTCCAATCAACGCTGCCAACAGATTTGAGTGGCTTCCAGCGGAACTGCTACACCGGAGAAGTACGGTATCACTCGCCCTCCACCTGACGCAGGCGCTTCATCTCCTGACGCACAGGAGCGCCGGATCCATCGGCGTAGATCTCGACTCGCACCGAGTTCGGGTCTTCACAGCCTGTCCGCGATACCGCCATTTCTTCAGGTCTTTCTGGCATTGATCTTCCCTCCTTCTGGATACGTACATAGCCCTCGTAAAACCAGCTGCTAGCCCTAGCTTGTCATCTACTCAAAGGGTCCCCACCTCTTTCGGGCTTGCCCTCATGATGCTCGCCGACCCGCTGTTGGGGGCGGAATCTAAGATCATCATGCGCATCTGCGTTGCAATCAGATGCCCGTAACCTGAAGATTCGAAATGGCGATTTCTTCTGGCTCCTCCAAAGAGTATTGCTTCACCTCACCTTTCCGGCGCGCAACTCATTGAGTCTATGAAAAGATACTTGGAGCGCCTTCGCCCGGCACCCGAAGAGGAATACGGATCCGAAACCCAAAATAGAAAAATGTGTTGAAAAAAGTCTTCTCAAGGCCGCTGACCAAATGGATGTTTCAGCAGATGGCCACCAGAGAGCGGGAAGCTTAGAATGAGACTATGCCCACGCTCAGCGGCGCAGGTTCAGGTTCAGTGTCGGCCAGCAAACTGGCGGAGTCCCGAAAATGGCTGAAGGGGCGGGTGCCGCGAGAACAGTTATACCTACTGTCGCCCGCCCGCCCCCGCCCGAAGCGAGTCGGCGCCGTGGAGTTCCCGGAGCGCGTACGCCATGTGATACGTGCCTGGTGGGCCTGGCTGGCGGCGGCGCTCGCACTACAGCTTAGCGGCAACTTACCTTGGGCTATCGGGGCCGGTATCATAGCTTTTTTCCAGTATCACACTGCCGCTCGAACGCATCCCGCAGTTTATCCCCTCGAAGCGGATCTGGATGTGTGCTCGGCCGAATTCCAAAACACAATCGAGGGCGTTACCGGGATGCCGTTCGTCTCCGGCAACCACGTGGCGATATACAACAACGGTGATGAGTTCTATCCTGCGATGCTCGACGCGATCGAGTCGGCCGAGCAGTCGATCACGATGGAACAGTATATTTTCTGGGATGGAGAGGTGGGGCGCCGCTTCGCGGAGGCTTTTGCGGAAAAGGCGCGCCGAGGGGTGCATGTCAAGCTACTGCTGGATGCTATCGGTTCGTCCACGCTGGGGAAAGAGATCTTCCGCATCTTAGCGGCTGGCGGATGCCAGCTCGCTTGGTTCCACCCCATCCACTGGTACACGCTGCACCGCGCCAACCGCCGGGATCATCGCAAATCGCTGATCGTGGACGGCCGCATTGCATTCACGGGCGGCGCGGGAATTGCCGATCAGTGGCTGGGTTCAGCTTCGGACGCCCGGGAGTGGCGGGATATTCAGGTGGCAATTGCCGGCCCAGGGGCACTAGCGCAGCAGAGTGGCTTCGCGCTGAACTGGCTCGAGACTACGGGCGAAATCTTAAGTGGTCAACGGTTTTTTCCCGATCTGCGGCCCTACCTGAGCGAAGATGGCGGCGTAAAAGTCCAGACTATCCTCAGTTCACCGGTGCTTGGCTTGGGCGCTGCGGGGACCATGTACCTGGCTGCGCTGCAGTGCGCCAAACGCGAGTTGCTGATCGCCAATCCGTATTTCATTCCGGACTCGCGGGCCATCGCCATGCTGGTGGCGGCCCGACGCCGGGGCGTCGTCGTGAAACTGATGCTTGCCGGCGAACACATGGACCTTTCGTGGGTGCGCCAGATCGGTGTCCGCCTATATGGACGTTTGCTCAAAGCGGGCGTAGAGATCTATGAGTTCCGCCCCACGATGTTACACCAGAAGACCATGCTGGTGGATGGCATGTGGGCCACCATTGGAACAGCCAATTTTGACAACCGCTCGTTCGCTTTAAACGAGGAGACGAACCTATGCTTTCACGACCGTTCGATTGCCAAAAAGCTCCGCACCATTTTCTCCGCCGATCTGGAGCGCTGCGACCGGGTTGATTTGGACGAGTGGTCCCGGCGAGGTTTGTGGTCAAGAATCACGGAACAGTGCGCGTCGCTACTGGCAGATCAGGCGTGATCTTCACGGGCAACTTCCGGATCGCCACCTATAACATCCACAAAGGCCGCGGCCTGGACGGGCGCATGCGCATCGAGCGCATTCTGCGCGTGCTGCGGGAAGTGGACGCCGATATCATCGCGCTACAGGAAGTAACCAACGACCCTCAGTGTTCGGCAGAAAAGCACCAGGCACGCTACCTCGCAGAACAGTTGGGATTCTTCTATAGCTTCGGGGAGACGCGCAAGCACTGCGACGCAGCATATGGCAACGCGACCCTCAGCCGGTGGAAATTCGAAATGTCCCGCCACATCGATCTAAGCGTCAGCGGACGCGAGCCTCGCGGAGCGTTGCGCACGGACATCCGTGTGGGCCAACAAATCTTGCATCTTTTCAATGTGCATTTGGGCACTGCAATAGGCGAACGGCGCATGCAGGCACGGCTTATCGACGAACATCTGCTGCAAGCCCTGGATGTACCCGGCCACCGTATCGTCATGGGAGATTTCAATGACTGGAACCACGGACTGGTAACTCAAACGCTGTCGACCGAGTTCCACCTTACCGATCTGGCCGCGCACCTGCCGCGCACCCGCGGTTACCCTGCCCTTTTGCCGCTGGTGCATCTGGATCACATCTATCTGGATCATGGGTTGCGCATCGAGCACGCCCGCTACCACCGCAATCGACTTTCCCTGATGGCTTCTGATCATCTGCCGTTGGTAGCCGACGTCGCATTCCGCAATCGGCGCTAGAGCTCTCCCGCCGGGCGCAGCGCTACCCGCTCAAACCCGCGATGCTCACAGTTCCCAGTGGCCCCGGATGAGTCCAGATGAATAGTGGTGGCAGCGAAGGCCAGAAAGCTTTCCGGGAGTGGCGCCAATCTCAGCGGTAGGAACATTCCGCTGGCGGCCGGCGATCACTCCCGAGCGGTTGCTCGTGGGGGGACGCTGATCGAGGCGTGGGCCAGCGAAAAGGTTTCGAGCGCCGCAAAGATCCGGCCGATCAAGGCAGCGGCGCGGGCGGCCGCCTGCGGCTGCACGATGTAGTTGGGTCGCGCGCCGATCCGGTAGTAATTTCAAAGAGTGCAAGCTCGGGGACGCCGACAAAGCGTATGACGACGCGAGTTCATCCGAGTGCGAGCGATGAGAAAAACGCCGCACGTGACGCAGTATGAAGCGTCTCGACGGACGTAAAAATTGGGCGCGGGTGCTCGGACTTGTAGGACATCGGCATGCAAAGCAGCTTGCATTCCTTCACTTTTCGAAGTCCAATCAACGCTGCCAACAGATTTGAGTGGCTTCCAGCGGAACTGCTACACCGGAGAAGTACGGTATCACTCGCGACCACGAGCCGCCGCCTCCACCTGCCGCAGGCGCTTCATCTCCTGACGCACAGGAGTGCCGGATCCATCAGCGTAGATCTCGACTCGCACCGCATTCGGGTCGACGTCGTTGAGATAAACCTGAACTTCAAAAACGTACTGCTCACCACGAGTCTCAACTTTCACCTCGCCAAAATGCAGAGTGTTCCATTTTTGTTCCAGATTGTGCTGCCAATCGACCATCCGCCTGCCGATAGCGCCTTTCTCGGCAATTCGCGAACGGTAGGTGGTAGCAGCCGGGAGGTAGTGTTGCTCGGTGTATTCGCGGACCGTGCGGCTGGCGGAGAAACGCGGCGTCAACTGCGCCATGCTTTCGCGCATCCGCGTGACCCATGAGGTGGGGATGCCCCTCTCGTCCCGACTATAAAACTCCGGGATCACCTCCCGCTCGAGCAGGCTGTACAGTGCTTCGGCTTCGGAGGCGTCCCACGCCGGATCCTCGCCATGTTCGTGGCCGTCGCCTAACGCCCAACCCACTTCCGGGACGTACGCCTCGGCCCACCACCCATCCAATTCCGAGAGATTGATGCCTCCATTTACGAGCACCTTCATGCCGCTGGTGCCACTGGCCTCCCACGGCCGCCGTGGCGTGTTGACCCAGACATCCACGCCTTGCACCAGGTGTTCGCTCAAATGCATGTCATAGTCACTGAGGAATATCACATGCGGGCGGGCCTCGGGCCGCCGGATGAAATGCACCCATTCCTGAATCAGGGCCTGCCCCGCCTGGTCTGCCGGATGAGCCTTGCCGGCGATGATGAGTTGCACCGGGCGCTGCGGATTGGTCAACAGACGAAGCAGTCGCTCCGGGTCGTGGAGCAGCAAGTTCGGCCTCTTGTAGGTCGCAAAGCGGCGTGCAAACCCCAGCGTGAGGGCGTTGGGGTCGAAAAGATGCTTTGCACCGTCAACCTTCTCAGGTGCCGCCCCTGCTGCGGCCATGTCCAGGGACAATCGTTCGCGAGCGTACTCTACAAGAGACTTGCTGGCGGCGGTGCGAAGTTGCCAGAGTTTGGTGTCGGATACCCGGCGAATGTCCTGTACCATGGTCTCCGTGATCCCCAGCCAGCGGTCCTTTCCACAGGCTTCCGTCCAAAGATCGTCGGCCGGAGCAGAGTCCCAGGTCGGCATGTGAACCCCGTTGGTCACGTGTCTGACCGGGATTTCGTCCTGCGGCCAATGCGGAAAGAGCGGCGCAAAGAGGTGGCGGCTTACCTCGCCATGTAATCGGCTTACGCCATTGACCGCCCCACTCCCTCGAATTGCGAGATACGCCATGTTGAAGTCCTCGGCCGCGTCGTCTGGATTCTGGCGGCCAAGGGCGAGCAATTCCTGAAGCGTAATACCGAGTTCCTTCCGGGCGTACCCACCCAGGCAATGTTCGACAAGGGCCGGAGCGAAACGATCAAAGCCAGCGGCTACCGCCGTGTGTGTGGTGAAGAGATTGCCCGCCCGAGTCGCGGCCAGTGCGGCTTCGAAGGGCTGCCCAGTGTTTGTCATGAAACTCCGCGCGCGTTCCAACACCGCGAGAGCGGCATGCCCTTCATTCAAGTGGCAGACTTCCGGCTCGATGCCGAGCGCGGCAAGCAGCCGCCATCCGCCGATCCCAAGTACCAGCTCTTGAAGGAGGCGCAGGTCCGGTCCGCCCCCGTAAAGCTCGCTCGTAATCCCTCGGTACGGCGGGAAGTTCGCCGCATCATTGCTGTCCAGCAGGTAAAGCTTAACTCTGCCAACCTGTACCTGCCAGGCGCGAAGCCAGATCGGGTGGCCCGGAAGGTCGAGCTTCAGCCGCAACCACTCCCCGTTCGGTTGGCGCAAAGGCGTGATGGGCAACTGTCCGGGATCGTTATACGGGAAAAGGGCCTGTTGCGCTCCGTCCTTATAGATCATTTGTCGAAAGTAACCCTGCTGGTAGAGCAATCCCACGCCGACCACCGGCACGCCCAGATCGCTGGCGGCCTTGAGTTGATCGCCGGCCACGTTGCCAAGTCCACCTGAGTAAATGGGCAGCGCTTCGCTCAACATGAACTCCATGCTGAAGTAAGCGGTGCAGGTCAGTGGAGCCTGCGAATGATTCTGCTGAAACCACGCGGGCGCCTCCGCCGCCTGCCGGCTGGCTTGCAAAAGGCCGTCTACGTTCTTGCGAAAAACGGGATCGCCTAACACGCGCTCGATCCTGTCCCGCGAGACCGTCTGTAGGACGACCCAGGGGTTATTCGTGATCTCCCACAGTTCGGAATCAAGCTGCCGCCACACTTCGTCGGTAGCGTGGTTCCACGACCAGCGCATATCAAGGGCTAGTTCCGCCAGGGAATCGAACCCTTCGATTTCGGTGGGTAGAAAGTTGTTTATGGGGTGACTGGCGCGGGTTTGTTTACTCATGATTTTCTCCCTCAGATCTCTTGAGTTGATCTCTCAAGCTTGCCTTGTCGCAACATGCTTCCAGAGATGACCCCGATCGCAACCAGCAACGCCCCTGTGATTGAGTAGCTCGCTTTCATATTCAAAGCAAAGAGAAGGCCACCAAGTGCGGCGCCTGCTGCCTGACCCAAACTGTTGGCGGCATTCCTCAAACCGAGCGCCGCTCCGGTCTGCTGCTGTTGACCTTTGGACGCAAGCGCAGTGACGTTTGGCGTGACCAGAGCCATCCCGAGCGCCTGAAGTCCAACAATGGTCAAGATCAATGGAGTACTGCGTGCGAACAACACCACTGCCAGATCCATTCCCACCAGCACAAATCCCACTGCAATCTGGTGGCCCGCGCTCATCCTCGGCGCGAGATAACCGACCGCTCCTCCTTGAAATACAGCCATCACCGAACCGCAGACCATAAAAACAGCTCCCACTCCGGCAGGGCCATACCCCAACATCTGCTTGGCGTGGAGCGCGAAGGTCGCCTCAAACATCGCCAACCCGAATTGCACTGCCAATGCCAGGGCCAGGAGCGGCCAGAGCTGAATAGCCAGGCCCAGCAACCTACTGGGCGACTGCTTCTCAGGAGTGAACGCGGAACTGCTGGGCATGGATTCCGGTAGCCACCGAATAATCACCGGAAGACTGAGTAAAGCCAGCAGCGCCGCCGCAAAGAACGGGACCGAGAAGGCGGGGATGGTCAAGAGATTGGAACCCATGCGGAGTTGTAGGTCGCTACGAGCCAGCAAGCCGCCAAACGCGGGACCAAACACGACGCCCAAGCTGACAGCGGTGCCTTCCCAGGCCATGCCCCGGCTACGCTCATCCTCAGTTGTCACATCGGCAACATAAGCGGTTGCAGCCGGAAACATGGCCGACGAGAAGATGCCGCCGATGATTCGCGCGCCGTAAAACATCCACAGGGAGGTTGCCAAACCGAACAGCACTTGAGCAATAGCAAAACCCGCAATCCCAATCAACACCAGCGGCTTCCGTCCAATACGGTCTGACCAGCGCCCCCACAGCGGTGCGAACAGAAACTGCATCAAGGCGTAGATTCCAGTCAGCAACCCAACGTGAACCGCCGCTGCCCCCTGGGACGCCCCATCTGCCTTCGCGAGGCGCTCGGCATAGAACGCAAATATCGGCAGCGTGATCCCGAAGCCGATCATGACCAGGAACAAACAGAAAAATAGCACCAAGAGATGTTTTGTCATCTCATGAATCCGCCAAACCTAAATTGGATGGCCGGGTGTCGTTGCATGCCAGATCAATAAAGTCACGGCGATTCTTCAGTGCCTTCATAAGTAGCAGTTTGGTTCTCGATCGCGGCACATGCCTTCGCCACGCGTTCCTTGGATTTGTTGATGTTACGTTTTCCCCAGGTGGTGAGAGCTAATTGTTCCGTGGCAACAGCCGGCCTCGTCCACAACGGGCAGACTCGTCGCCTGGTGTGTGTCGAGTTTGCGCCGGACGTCTTCCAGGGATTCATCCATGCCGCAGCAGGAGGACGCGGGACGCATAATCTCTTCAACTGGGACTTCCGAGGCCCTCCGGTCATCGGCCGCTACGCGGTGACACATGTCTCGTTCGGTCACGACGCCCACCAGGCGACGGCTCTGCTTGTCCTCCACAACGGGCGCGCACCCGCATCCCGTCTTGCGCATCGACAGCGCGGCTTGCTGTGACGTCTCGCGCGGCGTGCAGCACGAGTCTGTCTCAACTGGCTCCATCTTGTCTTTACAACAACTCATTTGACTTCTCCTTGGTCTTACTAGACGTTTCTGGCGCCACCACCAGAGTGTCGTTGACGATCGCCTGTGCTTCCTCTGGGATGCGACGCATATGATCCGCCCCTTACTCTTGTCACCCCTTGGCCTCTCAGTAACTGCAGCTGCGGCACGCTTCGACTCCGAGCTGACTTGGTTTGACATCGTCTTCAGCTTCCTTGTTCATTGGCGTCCGCCCGGCTCTGATTTACTCACAGCTAGCCAGACAGAAAACTAAAACGCCCGTCTCCAGAAAGTTACCTAGATTCGTGGGACCGACAAGTTCGGTAGCAATTCAAGTACCAACTTGGCGCTGGGTCGCTGGGTCCGCGGTGTTGACAAACGCGAACAATCCCAGCAATCTTTTGTGGCGGGTTACGCAAGCTCAAGGTTGCACTTCCACATGATCGAATTCACTCAAGATGGTCGAACTCCCTCAAGCCGAATACACCGGAGCATTGGAAGCTCCTCCAGGGGAGCCGGGGTAAGTTCTGTAACTCGAGGCGCAGAGTCGTGCACTGCCTCGCTAACGTTGATCCGTCTGATTCTTGAGAGAAGTGGCCATTTCGTGGTACAGATGAACGCGTTTTGGTCTTCGGTGAGCCGAATAAAGACTTGCTCTTCGAAGAACTTTTTGAGTGTCATCATCGCTTCCTCCTGTGATACGCAACCCTCACACACTACTTTTCAGGCAATTGCGTTTCCAATCCACTACTCATGACGCGCGGTTGACAGAAAGCCGCCGCTGCCGCCCGTCTTGGTGTCCGAAACGAGGCGACCTATGGCCCAATTGGGGCATCTCGCTTGGGCGGAGCCCGCAGATTTGCCTTAAGGCCTGCTTACTCTGTCGATCATGCGGTTCGACAGCTGCCAGCCGCCTGTGGCACAGCCGCCTGTGGCAATGCCCGTGCGGAGCAAGAGCTGATAGGATGGCCTACGGAGAGCACGGCCTTCGCCCGCTGCCCTCTCCTTGGTTACCCTGGCGACCTTTGAGCGAGGTATTCAGCAGTTCACGGAATGGCATAGCGAATGTATCGATGCCGTCGTCCATCGCACTACGGCCTCCCAGACTGTCTACGCTGACATCCTTGAGGTCAGCCGCCTGCACCGTCTAGCAACCCGCACACGAAACCTGCGGACCGAGGAAGGCGAGCCAGCACTCTTCCGTTTCACTCAATTGACTCCCACTACCGAGCAAGAGCCAACATCATGGGACGCCCTTATGTATAACTACTGCTTTGCCGGCACACCACCCCACCGGTGGGCAAGAAAGTTGTAGATTGGGACGAACACGATGCCGACGTATGCGCCGTAGAGAAAGCTCTCCATCAACCCGACGCAGAAGCCCCAAAAGCTCAGCCACTTGAAAGCCGGTAGAACCATCTCCAAGAACGGTGCCATGTGCAAGCTCGGCGGCACGATCAATCCGTAGATCACGCATAGGACAAAGCTGATGGCGGTAAAGATTCCCAGCGACCAGCTCACGATTTTGATACTCAGCATTGCTCTTACTCCTTTACACTTCGCAAGATCTCAGCGGTCGCCAAGGCCGGAGCCACCAGCAGTGTCAACGCGGCTGTGAACGCCGTGACATGTTTCTTCATCGCAATCTCCACTGGTTGTTGTGCAAGGCAAAGGCCATCCATGGGACGAGGACTGCCCCCAGTGCCAAGTTAGTTCGGACAGTGACAGCTTAGACCTCAATTCGTGAGATGGGGATCTTGCCCCCGCGCATTCCGCATTTAGGGCAGCCCGGTAGCCCGTTTGGCGCATTTGCGGCATCCCGGTGCTTTCGCGGCCGCCAAGTGGGCGCCTCCGCAGGCAGTCAGGGCTGACCGACCCTAGTTTGTTTCGCATGGCAAGTGTAGTAATTGCCGCACAACATCCCGCCAGACTATGCTTTGGCGCGGGCGCCCTTCCTTCCGCCAAGGAATACAGCACCGGTTCCGATCCTTCACGTTGACCAGATTTGGCTAAATGACATTCCATGGCTAGGCCTGCCCTGGGTGCTGGCCATCAGATGATCGCTTTCACAGATCGGCGGCATGAGCCGGATGGAGCCCCAAGGCTCTGGTCGGAAGCCGCCGGGGCCAGGTGGATCAAGTCCCAAGCCGCGCATCGCTCCTCCTATGTGTTCACCGGCTGGGCAGTCGTCAGCCCAAGGTTTTCCCAATCCTGCATACCGCCGCGATACCAGAATAGTTTGTGCGCAGGATAACCGATTGTGAGGAGTCCCTTGATATTCGTCGGCGACTGCCCGCACCAAGCACCGTTGCAGAACATCACCAGTGTCTTGGCACCGTCGAAATTCCAGAAGCCGCCCTGACGCTGAACGCTCAGTTGTTGTTCCAGGATATCCCGCACGGCTATTGGATCCGACTTGCCGATGTCGAGCGTGTCCCAGGGAATATTCACTGACCCCGGAATGGTTCCCCTTTCTACCCAGTCCGGCGTACGCGAGTCGATTACCAAGCAGGACCCATCGCCAGCGTCTATTTGTTTCAGAAACTGCAGCACTTCGAGTTCAGCAATGGTTTTCACCCCAGGCGCCAACTCGGCAGGCTGAATGCAGAACGGTGGGCATTTGCGCGACGTTTTGGCGAAAGCCGGATTGACGAGGTTGTCCTGATTCTGATTGCGCGCGATGGTGACCTTCTGGCCACCATGCAGCACGTCCACCGATGCGAGATCGCCAGTGATTTTGACCTCCAAGGCCGGCGATGCGCCCGGTCGCGTTGACGCTTTGGGGTCGAAAAGAGCGCGGAGTTCTGCTTCTGTCGGCTGCTTGCGGAACACAACGTCACCGTCCACAATGAGATTCGGCGAATGCCGGATCGCAAACTGTTCGACGAGATCAGCGTGATCTTCAACGAAATACGTGTGATACGGGATTTGTAAGTGCTCGAGTTCTTTTTCCAGGTTCGGACGATGCGAGCAAGTTTTTGTCGCGACAATCATTACATTCATAGTGGTCTCCACAAACATCAATAGTCATGTTGGCACGGAGGGCCGAGAGAAAAGCATAGAGGGCGTCGTCGCTTTTGACCAGTTCTGAGTTTGACCAGTCGCAGGAGATGCTGCGGGCGATCGCCCAATCGAGGATGGCATCGGTAAGGTCTACTCGGATTACTCTTCTGCGCGGACCCGTGTGCTCCAGCAGGAGACAGAAAGCGAATCCCGTTCCCCAGCCGAGGTTAACCACCGTACCGCCGTACCTGACGGCCAGAGATTGGATTGTCCATTTACGATCGGCCCAATGCCGGGACCCCGCGAAGGAGTAGAGCAGCACCTTTCGGTCGTACGGTTTTGCTCTCTTGGGATAGAGCGAGATTGGCCTGACAGAGCCGCTGTTATCCACTCTGACGCCTCCATCAGGCGCCTCCGCGCTGTCGTGCAAAGCCTTAGTCATTTTGCGTACTTCTCGTTGGCAGCGATGACTCGGAGGCGCAAGACGTCGCGTTGCCGCCATGTGACGTGCTCGTAAACGCTGCTCCAATACATGCCGAAGCCAAGGCCGAAAAGCAGTTCTTCGAGGGGCAGCCCGGCGGGCCGCCAGCCGATAAGATCGCCGAGGTTCCACACCGCCTTGATGTAGCCAGGCCAGACCAATTTCAGGCCCACCAGGAAGACCGCATATATTGCGAGAAACACCAGCCCACCGACCAACGTGTTGCGCCACAGGTCCGGTCTGCACAGGCCACTTGCCAACGCGCCTGCGAACAGCGCCGCGATACCCGGATAGATAGGGTTCCATGGCAGCATCACCAACACACCGAATACGAAGAACGGGATCCCAAGCGCGGCGCGGTGCCAGCGGTGCAGGTGAGAGTTGTGAGATTGAGGTGTGAGTGTATGCTCCGAAGCCGGCACCAGTGCCCGGTAGCCCGCCGCCCCCAATCCGCCAATAGCGAAGCAGAAAATAAGGCTTTCGATGTCGAAGCCGGTGCGATGCGCGAGATCAAACAAGCTCGGCGGGTTCCAGTACGCGGGCACGAACAACGGCTGGGTCAATCCAAACAGTGCCGTCAGCGTACTGACCCGGAACATACGTCGCCGTAAGGTCGGCCGGGCGAGAAACAGCGCAGTCCAAGGCAGCAGAAAGACGCTGGCCCATATGAGCCACACGTAGCGGAAGCTAGGGTCAACGGTGGGCATGGGCTTCACCTTCGGCTTCGTTCAACGATGTCATCGCTCGACTCCACGCCTCATCAGGCACTATTCAGACATGTCCTACTTTTTGTATGCGTAGGGGAGCAGACCGTCGATGTCGGTCTTCCCAAAGGGCAAATCGTAATAGTCGTGCCCAGGATTCCAGCCATGGCCATAACCGTAGAATGGATAGGCGTAATGGTTGTAATGACCATGTCCACCCCAGCCAACGTTCGGACTGACGATCACCGCCTTGAGTTCGCCGTCCTTAGAGATGATCAGGTCACGGACGTGGCCGTAATGGATACCACCATGTAGGTTCACATAGTCGCCGACGAGTTCTGTCGCTCGCCATTCGCGGGGCCCTATAGCGACCTGGTCGGGCATACCATCGAACAACCCGTACTTTTCGACACTTTCCGCGGTGAGCGGCGTGTTGACGTAATCGACGTCCGGACCGATTTTAACGTCCTTCCAATTGACGGCGAGAGGCGTGTCGCCGATGCCGAGGAAGCCTCCGGTCGTAATGATCAGCTTTCGCACCTTGCCGTCCGGGTCAAAGATAAGATTTTCGACGTTGCCGATTTGCTTCCGATTCGGGCCGAAAGCTTTGGTGCCTATCAGTTTCTTGACGCTCCATCCGGCACGCGCTGCGTCGTCGAGCTTCCATGTGCGGATGTCGATTTCAGCGGTCGCCAAGGCCGAAGCCACCAGCAGAGTCAAAGCGACTGTGAATGCCGTCAAAGGTTTCTTCATCGCATACCTCCAATGGCTATTGGGTTGTGCACGGCAATGGCCATTGGAACTGGAGGTGACTCATTAGCCCATTTGCCTCATTTGCGGCAGCCCAGTTCGTTCCCGACTGCCAGATGGGGCCTCCGCAGCCACAGTCGCCCGCTCGCCTCGGCCGAGCCCTGGGCACCGCTGGTGGCCCAGGGCGACCTGCTAACCCGACGGCCCGCCGGAACCGGCCTTACTCTGGGCTGCCGTCGGCGGCC
Organism: Acidobacteriota bacterium; assembly: GCA_014584705.1. Taxonomy (GTDB): domain Bacteria; phylum Acidobacteriota; class Terriglobia; order Bryobacterales; family Bryobacteraceae; genus JACTMJ01. The sequence goes on from JACTMJ010000013.1 coordinate 77,119, forward strand.
GCTATCATCGAGAAACGCGAAGCCGCAACCCGGGAGCCGCGCCCACTAAGAACCAGGAAATGCGTTCCTTTGATGGGACATCGACGACAGCGGTCAACCTCGCTTCGGAGTATGTGAAGGATCGGAAGTCTCTGAATGGAATACTCCAACGCGGCTACCAGCCAAACGCCCGAATGGGTGGGCACCGTGGCTTTGGGAGGCCTCCAACTGGTAACGATACATGGACACGTGACCGGGTCGACCAAGCCGCTACGTCATAAGCCAAAATCAGGTGCTGGTTGGCGGACATGAACCGGTGAGCATCAGCCGGAGATGGCTTGCGATCTTGGCTCCGCAACAGTCGGACGCCGCGAAAGGCAGCCTAGCACAGTTGGCCACCGCAGTACGAAGTATTGAAGTATTGCAGCCGGTCTCCGACCATGTTTGTCACATTGAGCGCCCTGGATGAGGTCGGTCTTGACAGTTGGGCTCCCCAAGCGCCGCCATACCAAGCAGATAGCGCTGTCACCGCGCACGTCGTTGACGGCCGAGGAGGACAGCGTTTGGCAGGGTGCTTGCATGGAGAAAGGCCGTCGCCAAAATCTCGTGTGCGATAAACCGGGGCGACACGAAGGGTGAGGAATCGAATCAACTGCGGCGTCGGCGCCCAAGCGATCGAGCCGTGAAGATGATTCCCGCCCGAGTAGTTACGTATTCACGAAAAGGAGAATTTGAATGCTACGACGAGCTAAGGAGCTGCACGACTACAAACTGGGCGCCCGCGACGGGGAGGTCGGCAAAGTCAAAGAGTTCTATTTCGATGACCAGAGCTGGACGATTCGATATCTCATTGCCGATACAGGAGGCTGGCTGAGCGGCCGGCGGGTTCTCATTTCGCCTTACGCGTTGGACCCGGTTGACGAGGGTGGCAAGGTCATCCCAGTGGACCTGACCAGAACGCAGATAGAGAAAAGCCCATCGCCCTCCACCGACAGACCGGTCTCGCGGCAGTTTGAATGGGATTATTACTCCTACTATGACTGGCCAGCGTATTGGGGCGGGCCGTACCCATGGGGGATGGATGGCTACCCCACCCGTGGGCGGCAGGGATGGTCCGACGCTTCTCGTCGTCATCATGCGGAAGGTGAGAATACTCATCTCCGCAGCACGGAGGATGTGACTGGCCGTGACATCCAGGCCCAGGACGGGGAGATCGGTCACGTCGAGGATTTTGTCATCGATGACGAGACGTGGGCCATCCGTTACCTGATTGTCGACACGCAGAACTGGTGGCCAGGAAAAAAGGTTCTGATCTCAACGCGATGGATTGAACGAATCAGTTGGGAAGAGTCCAAAGTCTTTATCGACCTGACTCGTGAAGCCATCAGGCGAGGACCTGAATACACGGAAGAGACTCTGATCACGCGTGATCACGAAACGAAACTGCATCGGCATCACAACCGGGAATGTTATTGGGCGGACGAACCTGCTGGCAAGTCCACCCAGTAGGACTCCCACTCTTCTGGCGATGCCCGGTGCCATGCACTCCGCATGTGGGGCAACCTGTGCTAGCCCGTTTGCCGCATTTGCGGCAGCCCAGTGCCTTCGAGACCGCCAGGTGGGGCCTCTGCAGCCACTGTCTCCCTGGAGCCACGATCAACCTTAGGTTTAATGGCACAGCAAGTGCGAGAACTACCGTGCGGTATCCGCCGGACTTCTCTTTGACGGTCATCCGCCATGGAACACGGTGTCGGGCCTGAGCCGTCAAAGTGGCCTGATTTGGTCAAGGGACCATCCATAGGTCAGGCCTGTTCCGGGTACTATCCGCTGGATGATCGCTCTGAACGGATCTCCGGCATAAGCCGGATGGAGCACCGAGGCGCAGGTTGGAAACCGCTGGGCCAGATGGTTTTCCTCGTAGGAGTGAGGTTTGGTGCTGCGCGTGCATTCATATTGCCGCTGTACTGGTGAATCACAAAACTAGCGCAGATGGCAAAGGAGAATGAACGATGACCGAATCGAAGACCGTGACCAAAGACCCGATATGCGGAATGACTGTGGACGAAGCAACTGCTATCCATGTCGAACGCGATGGAGAGACGTTCTACTTTTGCGGCGACCGTTGCCGACAGAAGTTTCTGTCCAAGTCCGCCGGTGCTAAGCCGGAGAGCAAATCTGGAGGCTGCTGTGGATAAGAGCCGCTCGTTCATAGGAAAGCAACAGAACATGAACAACCAAACGAAGTTCGCTATCCGCTCAGGCCTCGCATTGGCCCTAGCCTTGGCAATTTGGTCTCCGCTCCAAGCGCAAACCGCAGAGCCTCAGCAGGTAAAAACCATGATGGCCGCTCCGATGATGGAAAAGTGCCAGGAGATGAAGTTACAAAAACAGAAAATGAAGGCAGACATCGCGGCTCAGGACGCTCAACTCACCGAGCAACTCGCAGAGATGAACCGCGCGCCGGAAGGCAAGAAGATGGGCCTGATGGCCGCCGTCCTCACGAGCATGGCGGAGCAGCGAGTCGCCATGGATGCGCGAAAAGCAAATATGGAGGAGGCGATGATGCAACACATGATGCAGCACATGCAGATGGGGAAGGAATCCATGTCGCAGTGCCCGATGATGAAGGGTATGGAAGGGATGAAAGGAATGAAGAGGATGAACAAAAAACCGGGGGATGCTCCAAAAGAACAGAAATGATTGCTGAGCGCCGTGCAACACAGTGAAGCAAAGGCCCAACGTCAACCAAGGTGGAAACGCTGGAAACCGCACATCCAGCGCACACTCCAGCCAGCCTTGGCGGCAGTTGGGGCGGTTCTTTGCGGCCACGGTGTTAGCGAGTTTCATTTTGAACGAAATCTGGGAAATGGCGCAGATGTCCGCCTACGTCGAAACGGCCGGAGATTCCTGGAAGAGCACGCTCGGTCTTTGCACGTTGGCGGCGGTGGGTGACGCAGGACTCATCACGGGCATTTACGGAGCGGGCGCGCTGGCCGCTGGCGATCTGGGCTGGGGCTTGCGCGGCCACTGGGACAATTACGCCATCGCGGCTGTACTAGGGCTGGCTTGTGCCGCGCTGGTGGAACATGCGGCGCTGGCTGCGGGGTGGTGGTCGTACACGGAGCGTATGCCGGTCGTGTCCGGGCTTGGCGCGGGCCTTTGGCCGCTACTTCAAATGACACTGCTGCCTCCGCTCACGTTCTTGTTTGCCCGGTGGTGGGCTGGTCGTCCTGATTAACAAGGTGTCCAAGAAATAATCGTGCCTTTACCACCCGCCCGTGAAATCACAGTTAAGGAGACCCATGCTGGTCAAAGTATCTACTGACAAATCCATGAGTGACGCCGCGTCTGCCCTCCAGGCTGCTGTCCAGGCCAATCACTTTGGCGTCATGCAGGTTCACGACCTCAAAGAGACCATCTTGGAAAAGGGCGTGGAGTTCGAACGAGTGTGCCTGATCTTCGAGGTCTGTCAGCCGCAACAAGCGAAGAAGGTCCTCGACCAGAACATGAGCGTCTCCACCGCACTGCCGTGCCGGATCTCCATTTACGAGGAGAACGGCAAAGCCATTCTGGCTACTTTGAAGCCAACCACTCTGCTGGCGATGTTCAATACGCCACGACTTGAAGGGGTGGCGCGGGAAGTGGAGGACACGATTGTCACAATCATGAAGGAGGCGGCATCGGGCTGATTGGTTCATGGCTCACCTAATGCAAACTTCCGGCCGGTCTCAGAACGCCCACTCGCCGAGACATTCAGAGGTGGACAAAGCGGGAATATGGCCGACATGCGGAAGGCTCCTAACAAAGAGAGCGCGGCAGGACGGCGCCGGCCTGGTCTGAGAATAACCAAGAAAAGAGACTGTTATGACTCCATTACTGATTACCATCATCGTCCTGGTTGCGCTGGTGTTGATTGCGGCGATGTTTGCTGTCGGCATCTACAACAAACTCGTCGCGCTTCGCAACCGGTTCAAGAATGCCTTCGCGCAAATTGACGTACAGCTCAAGCGGCGCTACGACCTGATTCCGAATCTGGTGGAGACGGCGAAGGGTTACATCCAACACGAACGCGGTACTCTCGAAGCCGTCATCGCTGCGCGCAATGCCGCATCGTCGGCCAACGCAGGCGCCGCCGCCAATCCCGGCGACCCCACCGCCATGAAGCAACTCGCGCAGACCGAAGGCACGCTCACCGGCGCGCTCGGCCGCTTCTTCGCGCTCTCCGAGGCGTATCCCGACCTCAAAGCGAACACAACCATGCTGAGCCTGATGGAAGAGTTGACATCGACGGAGAACAAAATCTCCTTCGCCCGGCAGGCATACAACGACTCGGTGATGGCCTACAACACGCGTCGCGAGGTGTTTCCGAGTAGTGTTATCGCCTCCGCGTTCCAATTCGCCGCCGCCGAGCTGTTCGTCATCGAGAAGCTGGAGCAACGGGATGCGCCGACAGTTTCGTTCTCTTGATGAGGAGAAGAACATTGATCTGTTGGAACCATTGAAGCGTGGCGGACCAGGGCGATTTTGACGCCTTAGCGTTTTCGAGGATGTGTGTGAATGGATTTTTTCGAGCATCAGGACAAAGCCAGGAAGAACACGAAGCTGCTGGTGCTTTACTTCGTGATCGCCGTCGCATGCATTATCGCTTGCGTTTATATCGCTAGTCTGCTGATTTTCTCCGGTGTCCAGGCCCAACAGCAGGCTGGCGACGCGGCGCGCGAACTCGTCCTGTGGGATCCCTGGCTTTTCTTCAAGGTTGCGCTCGGCACGCTAGGCGTCGTGGTGATTGGCAGCCTTTACAAAACTGCGGTTTTGGGCAAGGGCGGCAGCGCCGTCGCCGAATCGCTCGGCGGGCGTCTCGTCAACTCCAACACGACCAATCCAGATGAGCGCAAACTGCGGAACGTCATTGAGGAAATGGCCATCGCCTCCGGCGTGCCCGTCCCGAAGATTTATGTGCTCGACGACGAAGAAGGCATCAACGCGTTTGCTGCCGGCTACTCTCCGAGCGACGCCGCCATCGGCGTCACGCGCGGTTGCATTAGGTTGCTCAACCGCGATGAGTTGCAAGGCGTCATCGGCCACGAGTTCAGTCATATTCTCAATGGCGACATGCGGCTGAATCTGCGCCTCATGGGAGTGCTCTTCGGCATCCTGTGCCTCGCGGTGATTGGCCGTATCCTGCTCTACTCGCGCAGCCGCAGCAGGGACCAAAATCCAATGATGCTCTTGGGGCTTGCCCTGATTGTGATCGGCGCGATCGGCGTCTTCTTCGGCCGGCTTATCCAGGCCGCGCTCAGCCGGCAACGAGAGTTTCTGGCGGATGCATCCTCGGTTCAGTTCACCCGCAATCCCGCGGGGCTCTCCGGGGCACTGCAAAAACTCGGCGGCGTCGGCTCGCGGGTCGAGTCCCCTCACGCCGGTGAAGCGAGTCACATGTTTTTCGGAAGCGGCCTAAGTAAACCATTTCTCGGAATGTTGGCCACCCACCCGCCACTTGGCGAACGCATCCGCGCTATCGATCCCGGCTGGGATGGAAAGTTTAAGGAAGGCGGTGTCACCGCGGTTGAAGCCGATTCTCCGCACGCGGCATTGAAGCCGCCGCCGTCACGATTCCCGTTTCCGCCGATTCTTGGGATGGCAGGCACGCCGGTTGGCGCCGCTGGCTTCGCTACCAACGTCGTTCAAGCCGGAGCCGTGCTGCCGAGCCTGGGCAAGCCAACGGCTCTGCAGTTGCGCTACGCCGAGGATTTACGGACTTCGTTCTCCCGCAAGATCCAATCCGCCGCCCGCGAACCGCTCGACGCCACCGCGCTGGTTTACGCGATGCTCCTCAGCCGGAACGAAGGATTGCGGGCAAAGCAACTCACCGAACTCGCCGAACGAACTGTGCCTGGGGTTAGCGAAGCAACCGCCGCGCTCTGGCCCGAAGTCGCACCCGTCGTCGCACGCGTGCGGCTTCCGCTCGCGAACCTGGCATTGCCCGCACTGCGTCAACTTCGGCCCGACGAGTTCCAGCAATTCAGCCGGGCACTGCAATGGCTGATTGAGAGTGACGAGCAGATTGACGTCTTTGAATTCGTCCTTCAGAAGATCGTCCGCCGCCACCTCGCGCCGTTCGATAAAACCCACTCGACGTCCATTCAATACCACACGCTCAAACCGCTCGTTCGGGATTGCGACGTCGTGCTTTCGGCGCTCGCGAACGTCAGCAGTAGTAACGCTGGCGAAGTCAAAAAGGCATTCGAGACGGGAGCACCCTATCTAGTCGCGAAGGAGGGCGGCTTGCAACTCCTGCCGCGCGAAGAATGCGGACTGGAACAACTGGATACCGCGCTCGACCGCCTAGCCTTGGCCGCGCCGCAAATAAAAAAGCAGTTGATCGAAGCGTGCGCGTATGTCGTTGGCGCGGACGGCTTGATCCAGGAACGCGAAGCTGAATTGCTCCGCGCCATCGCCGACACTCTGGATTGTCCGATCCCGCCGCTCATTCAAGCTGCCGAAATGAAAGGAGCCACCCTATGAAGGACCACGGACACGAAACCAAAAATACACCCGAAACTGAGCCGGTACAAGACGAGGTGGCCAAGAAGGCATACGACATTTATCTAAAGGAAGGTCGTCCGCAAGGACATGCCGAGCAGAATTGGCTGGAGGCCGAAGCTCAAATGGCGATCGCCGGTGCCGACCATCCGGACGATCATGACCACCACGACGATCATGCCCAGATGGCAGCGGATTTCCGGAAACGGTTCTGGATCTCGTTGGCCATCACCCTGCCGATTCTCGTCCTCTCGCCCATGCTCCAAACGCTGGTGGGACTGCGAGAAGCCATTCGTTTTCCCGGCGACATCTATGTCCTATTCGGCCTCTCTTCCGCGGTCTTTTGGTACGGCGGCTGGCCGTTTCTCAAAGGGCTTTTCAAGGAACTCAAATCCCACCGCCCCGGGATGATGACGCTCATCTCCATCGCCATTGCTACGGCGTATCTTTACAGCAGCGCCGTGGTATTCGGCCTGACCGGCAAGATGTTCTTCTGGGAATTGGTCACCCTTGTTGACATCATGTTGCTCGGACAGTGGATTGCAATGAAGTCCGTGATGGGTGCTTCGCGGGCTTTGGAGGAGCTTGCCAAACTCATGCCCTCCGACGCCCACAAGCTCATGCCCGACGGCAGCGTGAAGGACGTGCCCCTCGGCGAACTGGCCGTGGGCGACAAGGTCCTGATCAAGCCCGGCGAGAAGGTTCCTGCCGACGGGGTCATCGTCTCTGGCGAGAGTTCGGTCGATGAGGCGATGATCACCGGCGAATCCACCCCCGTGGCCAAGAAGACCGGGGGCAAGGTGATCGGAGGTGCGATCAACGGCGAGGGTTCACTGACCATCGAGGTCAAGGGCACCGGCAAGGATTCGTTTCTCTCGCAGGTCATCGACCTCGTCAAACAGGCACAGGAAAGCAAATCGAAGACGCAGGACCTCGCGAACACGGCCGCACTCTGGCTTACGATCATCGCGCTGGGCGGCGGCGCGCTGACGTTCTTCATCTGGCAGGTTCTCATGGTCCAGGAATTCGCTTTCGCCATCGAACGCACCGTGACCGTCATGGTCATTGCCTGCCCCCATGCGCTCGGTCTCGCCGTGCCGCTGGTCGTGGCCGTCTCCACCGCGCTGGCTGCCAAAAACGGACTGCTCATTCGTAATCGGGTGGCATTCGAGGGCGCGCGAAAACTACAGGCCATCATTTTCGACAAGACTGGCACGCTGACCGAGGGCCGGTTTGGCGTCACCGAAACCCTGGTGCTGAGCGATGACTTCGACGAGGAAACGCTGCGCAGCTACGCCGCCTCGGTGGATGCGCATTCCGCCCACCCCATCGCCAAGGCCATCGCCGCCGCCTCGGAGAAAATACTCCCGGTCGAGGGCTTCAACAGCATCACCGGCAAGGGTGCGGAGGGCCGGGTCGAAGGCAAAGACGTCAAGGTGGTTAGCCCTGGCTATCTGCGCGGCCAGAACATCGATCACGCCGATCCGCGCGTCGAGCCACTGCAAGCCCAAGGCAAGACGGTCGTGTTTGTACTCGTTGACGGGGAGTTGAAAGGGGCGATTGCCCTCGCCGACCTCGTCCGGCCCGAGGCGAAGCAAGCCATCGCCGCGCTCAAGGCCCTCAACATCCGCTGCATGATGCTCACCGGCGATAACAAAGCGACGGCCAAATGGGTCTCCGACCAGATCGGCCTGGATGAATACTTCGCCGAGGTCCTGCCCCAGGACAAAGCCGCCAAGGTTAAGGAAGTCCAGGCGCGCGGCGAGCGGGTCGCCATGACCGGCGACGGCGTGAACGATGCTCCGGCGCTGGCGCAGGCGGATGTGGGTATCGCCATTGGCGCCGGTTCCGATGTGGCGGTCGAAACAGCCGACGTGATTCTCGTCCGCAGCAATCCCCTCGACGTCGTCGCGATCGTGCAGCTTTCCAGCGCCACGTATCGGAAGATGATCCAGAACCTCATCTGGGCCACGGGCTACAATGTCGTCGCCCTACCACTCGCCGCCGGAGCGCTCTATGCCTGGGGCGTCCTCCTCACTCCCGCCGTCGGCGCGGTGCTGATGGCCGGCAGTACGGTGGTCGTAGCGATCAACGCGCGGATGCTGAAGCTGAAAACGGAGCCAAAACCAGAAGCCAAAGCAGCGACGTCTGAGGTCAGCGCAGCCGCTCCTTAACATCAAAATCGAAACACCGGAACAAACCCAAAGAGCAGCCATGAAAAACAACAAAATAAGAGTCGGAGTCAACGGATATGGGGTCATCGGCAAGCGTGTGGCGGATGCCGTCCGCATGCAGCCGGATATGGAACTGGTGGGTGTGAGCGACATCATCAGCGACTATCGAATCAAGGTCGCAGCGGAGCTGGGCATTCCCTTGTATGCATCCCTGCCGGACAAGGAATCTGCCATGAAGGCCGCGGGCCTTCCTGTGGCCGGTGCCCTGAGGAATCTGATCGATCACGTCGATGTGATGGTCGACTGCACGCCAAAAGGGATCGCGGCAAAGAATCTCGAAGAATACAAATCGGCGGGCGTCAAGGCGATCGTCCAAGGCGGCGAAAAACACAGCGTGACGGGCCATTCTTTCGTCGCGCAAGCAAACTACGCCACGGCGCTCGGGCGCGATGCGACCCGTGTGGTGTCCTGCAATACCACCAGTATCGTGCGCACGCTGGGGGCATTGCAGGATGCGAAGCTGCTAACCAAGGCGCGCGGAGTGCTGATCCGCCGGGCGACCGACCCATGGGAATCCGACCACGGCGGCGTTATGAACACGATCGTGCCAGAGCCGCATATTCCCAGCCACCAAGGGCCGGACGCCCAGACGGTGCGACCCGAACTCGACCTCGTGACCATCGCCGCCAAGGCGGCCCACACCCAATCTCACAGTCACTATTGGATCGTCGAACTGACGCGCCCCGCCAGCAGGGAAGAAGTCCTCGACGCATTCCGGCAGGCGGGGCGCATCGCTTTCATCAAGATGAGCGACGGAATCGTGGCGCTCAACAGCACGATCGAAATGATGCACGATCTCGGACGACCCCGCGGCGACATGTGGGAAGTGGCTCTGTGGGAAGACGTGCTGAGCGTGAATGGCATCGAATGCTATTACACCTATCAGGTGGACAACCAGTCCATCGCCATTCCGGAGAACATCGACGCGATCCGCGCGCTGACCGGTGCCGTTAAGGACGGACAGCAATCCATCCGGATGACCAACGAGGCACTTGGCATCAGACGATATTTTATAGACCGGAACGCTGAATAAGAATGAGCCGCTGAATTCCCGATGAGCACAAAACAACAGGAATAGCGGAATAAAAGGTCCGTGACCACAACGAGGAAACAAACCCAACCATGAAAGAACACATTGCCCATTCCGGAGCCTGGGGGATCGCGCTGATGGCGGTCGTCGTGGCCTCGTGGCTTTTATACCGCTATCTCGCACCGAAGACGTGGAAGGAGTGGGCGAGCGCCGGGGTGGTCCAGGCTTTCATCATCGCCCTCTATGCGGAGATGTATGGCTTTCCGCTTACCATTTATCTGCTTGTCCGCTTCTTCGGCCTCGATCAGACCCACCTCAGCGCCAATCTTTGGTCTACGCTGCTTGGCTTGGGTGAAACGGGCATGATGATCGCCATGATCCTCGGCTATGGCCTCCTCTTCGCCGGCTTCGGGATATTCATGGAGGGCTGGCGCGAACTGCATCGCGCCCGCAACGAAAATCGGCTCGTTACGGATCGACTCTATGGGCTCGTGCGTCATCCCCAATACACGGGGCTGTTCATCGCGCTTTTTGGCGAGGGCATTGTTCATTGGCCTACGATTTTTTCCATCGCGCTTTTTCCCGTCATCATTCTCACCTATGTCCTGCTGGCGCGAAGTGAGGAGCGCAAGATGCTGGATCAATTCGGTAAGGAATACCGCGTCTACAGGCTTCTCGTACCCGGGTTCATTCCGCGCTGGGGTCAATGGCGAAACACGATCGCAATGCGGAACGGCACCCCCGAGAGTAATCACACCCCGGATGCGGCAGCCATCGCCGGCGCCACCAAGCGGGAGCTCAGATGAAAGCCCTCATCACAATCTCCCCGCGGGACTACGATGCGGTTCTGTTCGATCTCGACGGGGTGCTGACCAGGACGGCGAGCGTGCACGCGGCGGCCTGGAAGAAGTTGTTCGATGGGTTTCTCGAGAAACGGGCGGCCGAGGCCGGCGAGCCGTTCGTACCCTTTGACATTGATGCCGACTACCCGCGCTACGTGGACGGCAAAGCGCGTTATGACGGCGTGCAGGCCTTCCTTGCATCGCGGGGGATCGAGCTGCCGTTAGGCGCATCCGAAGACGGCCCGGACGTGCAAAGCGTGCACGGGCTCGGTAATCTGAAGGACCGGTATTTCCTACAACACCTGGAGCAGCACGGCGTTGAGATCTATGAAGCATCGATCCCGCTGGTGCGGGAACTCCGGGCGCAGGAGATTACGACCGCCGTCGTGTCCTCCAGCGTCAACTGCGCGGCCGTGCTCCAGGCAACGGGTATCGCACAGTTGTTCGACGCGCGAGTTGACGGGGCTGACGTCATCCGCCTCGATCTCAAGGGTAAGCCGGCACCGGATGCTTTTATGGAGGCGGCACGGCGCGTTGGGGCAGAACCTTCGCGCGCCGTAGTTGTGGAGGACGCGACGGCCGGCGTCGAGGCGGGGCGCAGTGGCCGATTCGGCTGTATTATCGGCGTCGATCGTGGAGGGCGCTCAAGCGCGCTGCGCGAGGCCGGCGCCGACATCGTCGTGACCGACATGGGCCAGATCCAGGTGGCAGGGGATCCGCCGTCCACATGGTCGCTAGTGTTCGAGGACTTCAACCCAGCGCGCGAGGGAATCCGCGAGTCGCTGTGCACCCTGGGAAATGGCTACTTCGCGACCCGCGGGGCGCCAGCCTGGGGGAAGGCGGACGATGTCCACTATCCCGGGACCTACCTTGGCGGGGGCTACAACCGCATTCGCACCGATATCGCCGGCCGGGTGGTCGAGAACGAGGACCTCGTCAATTTCCCGAACTGGCTCGCGCTCGGGTTACGGATCGCCGACCAGGATTGGTTCGATGAGAGAGCGGTCACGATCCTGTCCTACCGCCAGGAACTCGACCTCCGCCGCGGGATGATGTTGCGGCACATCTGTTTTGAGGACGGCCAGGGACGGCGCAGCACCCTCAGCGAGCGACGGCTGGTCTCGATGGCCGACATGCACATCAGCGCGCTGGAGGTGTCGCTGACTGCCGACAACTGGTCTGCTCCCGTCACGGTCCGATCGTCGATCGACGGACGAGTCGTCAACGCTGGCGCCAAACTCTACCGCAAATTCAACAACAAGCACCTGGAGCCGTTAGCAGGCGAGGTCGTCGGCGAGGACGGCGTGTACTTGCTGGTGCGCACCTGCCAATCGAATATTCAAGTAGCGCAGGCGGCGCGAACGCGAGCGTTCCTCGACGGACAGCTTCTTGATGTCCGGCGTAGCACCCATGAGGCACCGGGATACATCGGGCACGAACTGAGGGTAGACCTCAAGCAAGGTGAAACGCTGATGCTGGAGAAGCTAGCCTCTTTCTATACCTCGCACGATCACGCCATTTCGGAGTCCGGTCTAGAGGCGCGCAAGGCCATTGCCCGAGCCGGACGCTTCGATGCCATAATGGCGGATCACGCGCTGGCCTGGAAGCACTTGTGGCACCGATTCGACGTGAATATTCAGATGGCGGATCCGGGATTCGAATTGAGCATTCCGTTGCTGCTTCGGCTGAACATGTTTCACCTGTTGCAGACCGTATCCCACAACTCCATCGGACTCGATATAGGCGTGCCCGCGCGGGGGTGGACCGGTGAAGCGTATCAGGGCCACATATTCTGGGATGAACTGTTCATCTTTCCGTTTTTCAACTATCGGATGCCAGAAATCACCCGATCGCTTCTGATGTACCGCTACCGGCGACTGGGCGAGGCGCGCGCCGCCGCCGCGGCCGCCGGATACAAGGGGGCAATGTTCCCCTGGCAGAGCGGCAGCGATGGACAGGACGAGACGCAGGTATACAACTTGAACCCGCGCTCGCAGCGCTGGGTGCGAGACAACTCCTCCTTGCAGCGCCACGTAGGTAGCGCCGTCGCTTATAACGTCTGGCAGTACTTCCAGGTCACTCGTGACCTGGAGTTCTTAAATTCTTACGGTGCCGAATTGATTCTCGATATCGCACACTTTTGGTCGAGCATCGCGACGTTCAACGATGAGCGCGGGCGCTACGAGATCCGCGGCGTGGTGGGACCCGACGAGTTTCACGACGGGTATCCGGATTCGCCAACACCCGGCATCAACAACAACGCCTACACCAACATCATGGCCGTACGGGTGCTGCGCCGGGCGCTGGAGGTACTCGATCTGCTCTCCGACATGCATCGCGCCGAGCTCACGACACGCCTTGGCTTGTCGGCGGAAGAGATCGCGCGTTGGGACGATATCACTCGCAGGATGTATGTTCCGTTCCATGACGACGGGATTATCAGTCAGTTTGAGGGCTACGAAAAACTGCGTGAACTCGATTGGGCGGACTACCGAACCCGGTACGACAATATTCAGCGCCTCGACCTCATCCTCGAAGCGGAAAACGACAGCGCCAACCGCTACAGGCTCTCGAAACAGCCTGACGTGCTGATGTTGTTTTATCTGTTTTCCGCCGAGGAGTTACGCGAACTGTTCGAGCGTCTGGACTATCCGTTCGAATACGAGACCATTCCGCGCAACGTTGCGTACTACGTCGGGCGCTCGTCCCAGGGGTCCACGTTGGCACGGGTGGTGGATGCCTGGGTCCTGGCGCGCTCAGATCGGCCGCGCGCAACGGACTTCTTCGCGGCAGCGCTTCAGAGCGATGTGAGCGACATCCAGCAGGGCACTACCGCGGAAGGCGTGCATCTCGGCGCCATGGCCGGATCGGTCGATCTGATGCAGCGTGTCTCGACGGGCATCGAGGTAAGGGACGATGTTCTGCGAATCAATCCGGAATTACCGTGGGAGATGGAGCGCCTCGACATGCGCATCCGCTATCGAGGGCATTCGATCGACCTGCGGCTCACGCGCGACTCGCTCAAGGTCCGCGGATGTGATGGCACGGCGCCGCCGATTTCCCTGGGTGTCGACGACAAGGTCTACGAGTTTATCAGCGGCACCAGCCGCGTGTTCGCCTTACCGTCCGATGAGCCCCCGGTTTCACCGGATCTCACCTGACAAGAGAGGTTGGGTCATGGAATTGAACGTAAGCAAGCACGGGATGAAGTCTGCAGCGAAGCGGGATCTCATCGAGCACCACGCCCACGGGGCGGCGGATTCGGAATCGGTTCAGGATCTCGCTGGTCGTGACCCTGCCGATTCTCGTCCTCTCGCCGGTGCTTCAAACGCTGGTGGGACTGCGCGAAGCCATCCGTTTTCCCGGCGACTTCTACGTTTGTTCGGGCTTTCTTCAGCGGTCTCTTGGTATGGCGGCTGGCCGTTTCTCAAAGGGATCTTCGAGGAGCTGAAATCCTGCCGCCCCGGGATGATGACGCTCATCTCCGTCGCGATCGCCACGGCATATCTTTACAGCAGTGCCGTGGTATTCGGCCTGGCCGGCAAGATGTTGTTCTGGGAACTGGCCTCGCTCATCGACATCATGTTGCTCGAGCATTGGATTGAAATGAAGTCCCTGATGGGCGCTGGGCGCCGTGCTGATGTCCGCGAGCACGGTGATTGTGGCCATCAATGCACGACTACTCAGATTGAAGAAATGACATGCCGGGCAAACAGAATCCTGGCACGTCCATCCATGATCAATTCAGAGGTTGGGCAACCCCAGTGAAGCTGGCCACCCACAAGACCGTTGAAACAAAACGTGAGCCGTCTTCTCTTCTAACGATAAACGGGGGCTCGTCGAGCATCCGGTTCTCGATCTATGAGGCGGGCGAAACGCCGCAGCGATCGCTCGATGGGAAGGTGGATCGCATCGGTTCAAGCGGCACGAACCTGGCGGTCAACGATTCGGCTGGAAAACTGCAGGTCTCCCTCCGGCTGGCCGCGGCCGACCACCGCACGGCGGTAGGTTTTCTGCTGGACTGGCTTGAGGCGCAGCCGGTTTTCGCGTCGGTCAAAGCCGCGGGACATCGCGTGGTGCATGGCCTCAAGCATTCTGAACCGCAGCGGGTCACGCCGAAGCTACTCGCGGAACTGCACCGCAACACGCAGTATGCCCCTGACCATCTGCCGCGCGAACTCGGGCTGATCGAGGAACTCATGCGGCGGAGTCCAAAGCTGCCCCAGGTGGTGTGCTTTGACACCGCGTTTCACCGCACCATGCCCAGCGTCGCGAAGTTACTGCCGATTCCGAGGCGCTATGCGGCAAAGGGCGTCGAACGCTACGGCTTCCACGGCCTGTCGTACGCCTATCTGATGGAGGAACTCGACCGCCTCGACCCCGCTGCCGCGAAGGGCCGCGTGATCCTGGCGCATCTCGGTAGTGGCGCAAGTCTGGCCGCCGTGCGCCATGGCAAGAGCGTCGATACCAGCATGGGCTTCACCCCCACGGCAGGATTGGTAATGGGCACCCGCACGGGTGACCTGGATCCCGGCCTGATTTACTACCTGGCGCGCACCGAGCGTATGACTGCGGCACAGTTTCAGCGGATGGTGAACCATGAATCCGGGTTGCTCGGAGTTTCCGGGACGAGCTCCGACCTGCGCGACTTGTGCGAGCGTGAAGCCACTAATGTCCACGCGGCGGAGGCGGTGGGCCTGTTTTGTTACCAGGTGAAAAAATGGATCGGCTCTTTCGCCGCGGCGCTGGGCGGCCTCGAGACTCTCGTCTTCACCGCGGGCATCGGCGAAAACGCGCCGGTCATCCGGCAGCGCATTTGCGAAGGACTGGGCTTTCTCGGCGTCGAACTAAACCCGAAGCGCAATGCGAAGAATGCGCCGGTGATTTCGCCGGAAGCCGGGCGCGTCAAAGTGTGGGTCATCCACACCAATGAAGAGCTCATGATCGCGAGGTCCGTCACGCGCGTCCTCAAACTCGGCTTCAATCGGAGAACTTAAGCAATGAAAACCAACGCACTTACGCCGGAACTGCTCCACAAGATAGACGCCTACTGGCGTGCCGCCAACTATCTGTCGGTAGGCCAGATTTATCTCTACGACAACCCGCTGCTGAAGCGGCCACTGACGATTGCGGACGTGAAGCACATGCTGCTGGGACACTGGGGCACCACTCCTGGGCAGAACTTCATTTACGCGCACTTAAACAGGGTCATCAAGAAGTACGACCTCGACATGATCTACGTCTCGGGCCCCGGGCACGGCGGTCCGGCCGTGGTGGGCAACACCTATCTTGAGGGCACTTACAGTGAAATCTATCCCGACATCAGCCAGGACGAAGCCGGGCTTCAGAAGCTCTTCCTTCAGTTTTCGTTTCCCGGAGGAATTCCCAGTCACGCGTCACCGGAGTGCCCGGGTTCAATCCATGAGGGCGGCGAACTGGGCTATTCGCTCAGTCATTCGTTCGGGGCTGTGTTCGACAATCCCGATCTCATCGTCGCCTGCGTCGTCGGCGATGGCGAGGCGGAGACCGCACCGCTGGCCACGGCGTGGCATTCCAACAAATTTCTCGATCCGGCCACCGACGGAGCGGTGCTGCCAATCCTCCATCTTAACGGCTACAAGATTGCCAACCCGACCGTCCTCGCGCGTATCGAGCCGGAGGAACTGGACCAGTTCCTCCGCGGCAATGGCTGGACGCCGTACTACGTGGAGGGACATGAACCGGCGCTGATGCACGAGGCCATGGCCGTAACCCTCGATACCGTGGTGGAGCGGATCAAACAAATCCAACAGGACGCTCGCGTCCACGCCAACGTCGTGCGTCCGCGCTGGCCGATGATCGTCCTCAAGTCACCGAAGGGCTGGACGGGACCGAAGGTGGTTGATGGCCTGCAGATTGAAGGCACCTTCCGCTCGCACCAAGTGCCGATCAAAGACCCGGCCACCAATCCCAAACATCTCACGATGCTCGAAGACTGGCTGCGGAGCTACCGGCCAGAGGAGATCTTTGACGAGCAGGGCCGTCTGAAACCGGAACTGGCCGAACTCGCACCCAAAGGCGAACGCCGCATGGGTGCGAATCCCCACGCCAACGGCGGCATTCTGCTGCGCGACCTGCGGCTGCCGGATTTCCGCGACTATGCCGCCAACGTGCCCTCGCCGGGCGTACGGGGTATAGGTGACACGCATGTGCTCGGGCCTTTCCTGCGAGATGTGGCGAAACTGAACATTGAGCAGCGGAATTTTCGGGTCTTCGGTCCCGACGAGACCCTCTCCAACGGCTTGGAAGCTTTGTTCGAAGTGACCCAACGCCAATGGGACGCCGCAACCGAGCCGAACGACGAATTTCTCGCGCCCACTGGACGCGTGATGGAAATGCTTAGCGAGCACCAATGCCAGGGCTGGCTTGAAGGCTACCTCCTCACGGGGCGGCATGGGCTTTTCAATTGCTACGAGGCGTTCATCCACATCGTCGATTCGATGTTCAACCAGCACGCCAAGTGGTTGGAGGTCACATCGCACCTGCCGTGGCGGCGGAAGATCGCCTCATTAAACTACCTACTGGCCTCGCATGTCTGGCGCCAGGATCACAACGGCTTCACCCACCAGGACCCCGGTTTCATCAACCACGTCATGACCAAGAAGGCCGAGGTAGTGCGGGTTTACCTTCCGCCGGATGCCAACTGCCTGCTGTGGCGACGTGCCCACGCTCGAGACGCTCGCCGCCGTCTCCATCATGCGCGAGCATCTGCCCGGCCTGAAAATCCGGGTGGTCAACGTCATCGATCTGATGAGGCTACAGCCTCAAACGGAGCACCCGCACGGGTTGAGCGACCGAGATTTCGACGAGATCTTCACCAAGGACAGGCCGGTCATCTTTGCCTTTCATGGCTACCCGTGGTTGATCCACCGGCTGACCTACCGCCGCACCAACCACGACAACATCCACGTCCGCGGCTACAAGGAAGAGGGCACCATCACCACGCCCTTCGACATGACAGTGCTGAACGATCTGGACCGTTTCCATCTCGTGATGGACACCATCGACCGCTTGCCGCAGACCGGCGACAAGGGTATCTACCTGAAGCAGCAGCTCAAGGAGAAGCTTGTCGAGCACAAGCAGTACATTGACAAGAACGGCCAGGACATGCCGGAAATTCGGAACTGGAAGTGGGGCACACCTCAATGAATACGCAAGAGCTTTTAGACACCGCGAGGACGCTGGTCGCCGGCGACAAGGGTCTGCTGGCGATGGACGAAAGTAATCCAACCTGTAACAAACGATTTGCCAGGTTGGGGATTCCCCAGACCGAAGAGGCCCGACGCGCCTATCGGGAGCTGATTGTGTCCACGCCCGGTCTCGGTGAGTCCATTAGCGGCGTGATCCTCTACGACGAGACAATCCGTCAGCGGACAAAAGACGGCACGTCCTTTGTTAAAGTGATCACCGATGCGGGAATCATTCCCGGCATCAAGGTTGACGCCGGCGCGAAGGACATGGCCGGTCATCCCGGCGAGAAAATAACCGAAGGGCTGGACGGCTTGCGCGGCCGCCTGGCTGAATACTCTCAAATGGGCGCCCGTTTTGCCAAGTGGCGCGCGGTAATTGCCCTCGGCGAGGGTATTCCCAGCCAGGCTGTGATCGAGGCTAACGCGCACACATTGGCGCGCTATGCTGCGTTGTGCCAGGAGGCTGGACTGGTCCCCATCGTAGAGCCCGAAGTGCTCATGGACGGCGAGCACACTCTTGAGCGGTGCGGGGAGGTGACCGAGAGCGTCCTGCGTATGGTTTTCTGGCAACTCTCCAAACAGCGAGTACGGCTAGAGGGGATGATCCTGAAGCCCAACATGGTGCTTCCGGGATTCACCTGCCCCAAGCAAGAAACAGTGGACGAGGTAGCCGACGCCACGGTGCGGTGCCTCTTGCGATCCGTTCCCGCTGCCGTTCCGGGGATTGCGTTCTTGTCGGGCGGCCAATCCGCAGAGATGGCCTCGGCCCGTTTGAATGCCATGAATGTCAGATTCAAGTCGCCACCTTGGGCGCTGGCATTTTCGTTTGCCCGCGCCATCCAGCAACCGGCTTTGGAAATATGGTCTGGCGACGAGACCAACATAGCAGCGGCGCAGCAGGCCCTGCTGCATCGAGCTAGGTGCAACCGGGCTGCGCGTCGTGGCGAATACCTAGCCACGATGGAAGGGACAGGAGCATGAAAACAAGCAAACCCATGCCCCGGCGTCTTTACCTCATCCGACACGGCGAAACGGAATGGTCACTCTCCGGCCAATACACCGGCCGCGCTGACATTCCGTTGACCGCGCACGGCGAGGACGCGGCACGGGAAGTTGGACAGCGCCTCCGGGACATCCCCTTTGCCTATGTGCTGACCAGCCCGCTGCAACGTACTCAACAAACGTGTGCGCTGGCAGGGTTGGAGCCAATGCCCGAAATCGAACCCGACCTCGCGGAGTGGGACAATGGCGACGACGAAGGCCGCACTCCCGCAGACATCATCGAGTCGAGACCGGACTGGAATCTTTTTCGGGACGGCTCGCCGCACGGTGAAACGCCCGCTCAGATCTCCAACCGCGCTGACCGCTTAATTGCCCGCCTCCGCGTGCTGGCTGGAAATGTTGCACTCTTCTCCCATGGCCACTTTGGCCGCGTCATTGCCGCCCGCTGGATTGGGTTGTCCGTGGAGCAAGCACAACATTTGTTGCTCAGCACGGCATCGCTCAGTGTCCTCTGTTATGAGTATGATCGAGCCGATCAGCCTGCCATCGCTCTGTGGAACTCCTCCGCCCACGAATTCGAACAGGACCCCAACCAAGGCACCGGCGACACAAGGCCCACGAAACAGCGGACGATTGAACGATGGGAAAACGAGTGAGGAGAGCTTCCTCGGCCCGTACAGAGGGAGAGTAAGCCATCGTGAACGCGCCTCAGCAAACCCTGGATCATCGACCCGAGTGCAACCGGGTAGCACGCCGTGGCGAAAACACCGCGGCTATGGAAGGAGCGAAAGCATGAAAACAAGCATCGCCACAGAGAAGTTTCGGGTGCAGCCCGGAACGAATGTCAAACTCGACGATTGGCCTACGACGGTGAAGCCGTTCTGCAAGTCGAAGAAACAATATCAGAACCTCCTGGGAGAACACGTGGAGGAGTTGAGCTCGCTGCAACGCATTCACTACGCGTCCAACCGCTACGCGTTGCTGTTGATTTTTCAGGGGATGGACGCCGCCGGCAAGGACGGCGCAATCCGGCATGTCATGTCCGGGGTCAATCCGCAGGGCTGCCAAGTCTTCAGTTTCAAACAACCGAGCGCCGAGGAGTTGGAACATGATTTTCTATGGCGTACGACACGCCGACTTCCGGAACGCGGGCGGATCGGCATCTTAAATCGTTCCTACTACGAGGAAGTGCTCATCGTTCGCGTGCATCCGGAGATCTTACGCAGCCAGCATTTGCCGGATGAACTTCCTGACGCGGAGACCATCTGGAAGGACCGGTATCGTTCCATCGTGGACCTGGAGGAGCATCTCCACCGCAGCGGCACCCAGATCATCAAGTTCTTTCTCCACCTGTCGAAGGACGAACAGGCAAAGCGCTTCCGCGAGCGCATCGACGAGCCGGAGAAGAATTGGAAATTCGGTTCCTCGGACGTTCTCGAGCGGAAAAGTTGGCCGCTCTACATGCAGGCGTATGAGGCCTGCATGAGTGCCACGAGCACTGCCAGCGCGCCCTGGTTTGTCGTCCCCGCCGACGACAAGCAGAACGCCCGGCTGATTGTTTCCCACATCGTCCTTGAAACGTTTCATGACCTCAAGATGGCCTATCCCAAGGTCACGGCAAAGCGTCGTCAGGAATTGAAGTCCATCCGCAAACAGATCTGAAGGGAAGAGGATGACCCATCACCAACCTCAAACACCACTGTATCCCCTCCGATTCGAGCCGATCTATCAATATCGGCTATGGGGGGGCGGCGTTTGGCCGACCTGCTCACAGTGCCTCTCCCGGGAGACGGTCCTATTGGTGAAGCATGGGTACTCAGCGACCGCGATGACCATTCGAGCCACGTTGCCAATGGACCGCTTAAAGGGCGGAGCATCGGTCAATTGATGGAGCAATCTCCGGGACAGTTGTTGGGAAGGCTGGCCGGGCGTTTCCGCCGATTCCCACTGCTGCTGAAGTTCCTCGATGCAAGCGAAATGCTCTCGGTCCAGGTGCATCCCGGGGATGGGCATAAGGACCTTCTGCCACCTGGAGAGACTGGGAAAACCGAAGCATGGGTCGTGCCGGCTGCGGGGAAAGAAAGCCGCGTCTACGCAGGCCTGAGGCCAGGTACCACGGCCGACGATCTACGGCGGGCGCTCACGAACAGGACGGTGGCGGACCACCTCGCATGTTTCACTCCGAAGCCGGGCGACGGCGTTTTCCTGCCGGCTGGGACGGTTCACGCTCTCGGCGGCGACATTGTAGTTTTCGAGGTTCAGCAGAACAGCGATGTGACGTTTCGGCTGTATGACTGGGACCACGTCGACGCCAAAACAGGCCGGCCTCGAGCCCTTCAAATCGATGAGGCCATCGCCTGCATTGATTTCACCGAGGGCACGGGCGGCCTGGTAGCGCCCGTCGTCGAGACGGTGACGCCGGTGGAACGCGAGCGCCTCTTTCGCGATGAACATTTTGGGTTGTGGCGCCTGCATGGACAATCACCGTTTGCCGTCGGTGCCGCCGGTCTGCCACACGTGCTGGTATGCATCGAGGGTGCTGGGCAGGTCGAGCACGGCGATGCCACGTATGGCATCGCCAAAGGCGACGTATGGCTCTTGCCCGCGGTGGTGGGAGCATGCGCTTTTCGGCCGCGGAGCGCAGTGACCTTGTTGGAAATTGCGCTGCCGGGAACAAAGGTAGAAGGATAATGAAAAAACTAATCGTTTTTGATTTGGACGGTACACTCGCCCAGAGTAAAGCGCCTCTTGACGCTGAGATGTCGGCGCTGCTTCACGACCTTCTCGGCATCGTCAAAGTGGCCGTTATTTCCGGCGCCGACTGGCCACAGTTTGAAGAGCAGGTGCTCTCCCATCTTCCGCACGACGAACGTTTGGCGAACCTGTCGATACTGCCCACATGTGGAACGAAGTTCTTCCGCTACACCGGGAAATGGGAAATGATCTACTCGGAGGATTTCACCCCGGACGAGAAGACGAAGATCATCGCCTCGCTGGAGAAGGCGGTTGCGGAGTCTGGTTTCAAGGCCGAAAAGGTCTGGGGCGAAGTAATTGAAGACCGGGGTAGCCAGATAACGTTTTCCGCATTAGGTCAGCAGGCCCCTTTGGAGGAAAAGGACAAATGGGACGCCGATTTCACCAAGCGGAAGAAGATCAAAACGATCGTTGACACGATGATTCCCGAGTTTTCGGTCCGAATGGGGGGCGCGACATCCATTGACGTCACCAAACCGGGCATTGACAAGGCGTACGGAATCAGAAAATTACGGGATCGCTTAAGCATTTCATTGAAGGAGATGATTTTCATCGGCGATGCCTTGTTCGTGGGAGGGAACGACTATCCGGCTGAAGAAGCAGGTGTTGTTTCTATCCCGGTTCGAGGTCCCAATGAGACCAAACGGGTTACCGAAGCGTTCATCGCTTGTCTAGGTCCCGATCAGCAATCGTGATGCCGGGAGGGATTTGATGAGTGGATTTAAGTTGCAGCGTCTGGGACTTATCATGGAGCCGGAGCATGGTCATCCACAGGAAGTCGAAGGCGTTCTGAATCCGGCCGCCGCCCGGGGCCCTGATGGTGAGCTCTACCTCTTCCCGCGGCTGGTCGCGCGGGGGAATTACTCGCGTATCGGAATTGCACGGGTGCGGTTCAATGAAGCCGGCGATCCGACAGGCGTCGAACGACTCGGTATCGCTCTGGAGCCGGAGACCGACTATGAGCGGCGGCCTGGCGGCGGCGGGGGCTGCGAGGATCCTCGTATCACGTTCGTGGAGCCGCTCCAGCACTACTTGATGGCTTATTCGGCATTGTCGGCCCAGGGCCCGCGGATCGCCCTGGCTCTATCGGAAGACCTCTTCCACTGGCGGCGCCTCGGACTCGCGAGCTTCGGTCCGTACCAGGGCATCGAATTCGGCGAGGTGGATAATAAGGATGCAAGCTTCTTCCCTGTCGCCATTCCCAATCCGTCCGGGCAGCCGGAATTGGGCATCCTCCACCGGCCGCTTTTTCCCGGCACTCGTCCGGAAGAGACCGCCTGTCACCCTGCGTCCCGTGAGGTGGATCTCGAGCGCGAAAGTATCTGGATCTCCTATTGCCCGACACTGTTGGATGGCCGTGAAGCACATCGTTTCGGCAAATTTGCGTTTCATCACCGGCTAGCGGCTCCGTTGTCGCCCTGGGAGCGGCTAAAAATCGGAGGTGGCACTCCGCCCATCCTGACCAGGCACGGCTGGCTGATCGTTTACCACGGCGTGAGCGAAATAGTGGAGCCCGGCAACGACAAACACCCCTTGCGCTACTCGGCCGGGGTGATGGTGCTCTCGAAGGAGCATCCGCGCGTGATCCGCTATCGTTCGGTGAAGCCGGTGCTGACGCCTTCGCTCCCGCAGGAACGCGACGGGACCGTGGCAAACGTCGTGTTCCCCACTGGCATCGACCGGCGCGACGATCTTGGCTCACCAGACCGCTTCGACATCTATTACGGGATGGCCGACAACCGGATTGGTGCGGCACGCCTTGACGTGCCGGATTTCTTGCCGCCGGGAGGCGTTGCCGACCCGCCGGAAGCGATCGTGTAAATCATCCGAGCCGCCTGCCCAAGGAGTCTTCATATCACCTTTGGGCCGTGACTCGATGGAAGTATTGAAAACAGGAGATGGCTACGAGTGTGTCGGACATTCAGCCTCCCCCCCCCGCGCGGTTCTAAACATTTCCTGGCGGCTTTGGTTTGGCCTACTGCATCCAAGCGGGAAATGCAGAGATTTCGGCCCTGTACTTTCGATCAGCCGCTGCTCTTAGCGCCTTCCCTGCATGACTGGCTTCGTGAGGATCACCTCGCCCGCTTCATCGCGGAGGTCGTCCGTGAGCTGGACCTCAAACCCATTCTTGTTGTCTACCAGCGCAAAGACAACCGCGGTGCCGAAGGCTATCACCCGGAAATGCTGACGCGCCTGCTGCTCTACGGCTACGCCAGCGGCGTCACCAGTTCGCGCCGCATTGAGACGGCAACTTACGATCTCGCCCCGTTTCGCTAACTCGTCGCCGACCAGCACCTTGGGAAGCACTTGCCTTCAGTGGGCTTTCCGGCTGGCGCGCTGCGGAAAGATCAGGATGCAGGCGACGATAAAGCCCAACAAACAGGCTGAGGCAGAAGCGGCTCAACGCGAGTCCGCCAGCGTCGTATGGCTTATCAAGAAAGTCCCCGACAACGGCTCCGAGCGGACGTGTGAGAATGAAAGCCGCCCAAAACAGAGCAACCCTCGATACCTTGATCCAGAAGTACGCTGCCATCACCAAGGCAAGCAGAACACTGAACACTAACGCCGCGCCCCTGCATCCTAGTCCGGCGGTATCGGCTGTCCAGTCGCCCAGCGCCGTTCCGAGCGTCTGCGAGAACATGATAGTGACCCAATAAAACATTTCTGCCTTGGGTTCGTGGACTGTGTCGGAAGAAACGGATCCAAGCGTGCGGTACCAGATCGCCAGGGACGAGATGAGCAGCGTCAAGAGCAGTGCGCTGCAGCCGGCGTAGCCAATTCCCAACGAGCGATCCGCAAAGTCGGCGAGCGTTGTTCCCACGGTGGTCGTCGCGATGATGGTCGTCCAGTAAAGGAATGGCTGAAATTTCTTGGCTTTGATCTGCGCACCAACGGCAACCAGAAAGATTGCGGCAAAAATTACGGTCCCTATGAGGTACCCAAGATTCATCGACATCGAAACGGCGTCGCCGCCTGTCTCGCCAAGCGTGGTCGCAGCTATCTTGAGTATCCAGAAGAGGAATGTGATTTCCGGTACCTTGCTGAGGTCGTCCAGTTCGTTGTTGGGGGTGTCAGGTCGCAAAGAGATTCTCCTCGGATCATGGTTGGGCGTTATGGGCGTTGCTCAGAAAGAGACAACCGCCGCTATTGTCAATAAGCGGCCGTAAGGGCTCGTCGGCCGCCTCTCGGTTAGTGCGGCCTACCTATTCTTCAGAGAGGATCTTGCCGGAGGATGACAGGACGATCTCTTTCTTGGGTGCGTTCTGCACCCCCACTTCGTATTCAATCTGCACGCCGCGGGTGATTTTTTCGGCGCCGTGGATGGTGGCTTTCGGATATTTCGACTTCACGGCATCACGGATAGCAGTTGGAACGCTGGTTACGTCGATGACCTCCTCGGTTTCGACTAGCGCGCCATCTGCCGTGAACACAGCCTGCCGCTTAGTGGCGCCTTCGACCATGGCCACTTCGTAGAGCGTTTTGCCATCTTTGGCGTCCCTCTCCCATCCCTTCAGTTGAGCCTTGAGGAAGGACTTGGACGCTGCGGCCAGTGCGGGTGCGGGAACATCCTTAGACTCAACTTTCTGCTCTTGTGCGAACGCAGAAACGGTTAGAGCCATACTCAGGACGATACCGCTAATTGCGATGCGAGTTCTGTTCATGGGACTTATCTCCTACTTCGATTCAAACACCGGATTATGAAAAACCTCTGAAGGTACGGCAGCGATTCGCTTTTCATCCCGTTTTCAGAATGAGATCCGACGATGGGAGACTGAGAGCATGCGGATCCTAGTGGTGGAGGACGAACCGCAGATGGGGAACCTGCTGCAATCGGGTTTGCAGGAGGAGGGCCATACGGTGGTCGTTTCAACCGACGGTAAGGATGGGCTCGCAACTGCCGTGCAATATCCATTTGATGCGATTGTCCTTGATGTGATGTTGCTGGGGCTCGATGGATCTATGGTTGCCAAGCGTTTGCGGGCGGCGCGCATCGCAACGCCCATCCTGATGTTGACAGCCAAGGACGCCATTCCGGACATGGTTCATGGGCTCGATGCCGGGGCGGACGACTATCTCACCAAACCGTTTTCCTTCGAGGTGTTCCTAGCGCGTCTTCGGGCGCTGTCCCGACGAGGAAAAGATACCTTGGCCCCGGTGTTGCGGGTGGGCTCGCTCGAACTCGATCCCGCCACTCATGAGGTTACCCGTGGCAGTCGCCGAATCACCTTGACGCGCACGGAGTTCGTCTTGCTGGAGCTTTTGATGCACAGACCGGGCCAGGTAATGACCACGTGAACGAATCCTAGACAGCGTCTGGGGATTTGATCGTAACGTCGAGAGCAACACCATCGATGCCTTCGTTCGATTGCTACGAAATAAAATCGACGGCGAAGACGAATCAAAGCTAATTCACACGGTTCGGGGCGTGGGATACGTGCTCAGGGAGGACTCCGAGTGACGGAGCGTCTACCCATCAGACCGCGTTTGACGCTGTGGTATTCCACCGTGCTCGCTGTCTGTCTGGTTGCCTTTGGCGTCTTTACCTTGCGTTGCGCGATTCCACGGGACTTTACGTGCGCGTTCGGACGCCAAATTACGGGCCTTTACGGGCGCTTTTGCGGGACTTTGCGTGCGGGGATTCTCTTCTTCCTGAAACACCAGAATGATGAACCCATAGTAGGCGAACGCTTCATTGTGGAAATCGCACCCGGAATGCCTGCGGCAACCGCACCGCCGGGGGCGGGGAAAAGGTGAAATCGGGTGTGGGAAACGTCGATCGTGGTTGGGTAGGGAGGCCTATCCAGATGGACTCGGAGCTCCTTTTTCAGTGTTGCAGGTGTAAATTTATACTGCGCTGCTAGCTCGTATAAGCTAGATTGCTGGCATTCTATGAGCAAGGAGGATCTGTCGGAATGCTCAGTGCTCAGAAATCCTTGTCGTGCTGCATGCTCACCTTCGCACTCGCGTGGCTGGTGACGCTGATCCCGAACGCAAACGCGCAACCATCGGCAGATCCTGAAAAGCTCTTGGCAGAGGCCGAGCGCCTGGCTTGGTTCAAATCGTGGGCGAAGGCGGAGCCACTTTACGCGGAAGCCGAAAAGCTCTTCGCCCAACGCGACGACGAGCGAAACGCCCTCTACGCGAGAGTCGGGAAGATCCGTGGGCAGTTGCCGCGACGCCCGGTGGCGCAGGTATCGCAGGAGCTCGAAGATATCCTTGGCCTGCCGATTGCCCAATCCGATGAACCCCTTCGGCTGCGCTGCCTCACCATCAAGGGAGAGACGGAAGAAGATTTCGACCCGACCCTCGCGGTTGAGTCCTGGAGCGAAGCCCTGCAGATAGCGAAACGTTTGAACGATGCGCGATGGGTGAACCGGGCGCAAGGAGAACTGGGTGTCATCGCCGGGTTACAGGGCGATATGAACGCTGCGATCATGCAGCTTGGTACGGCGCTGAAGGTGGCGGAAACGAATGGTGATACCCCTTCGGTTGTCCGATGGATGACTATTTTCGGCCACGGATTTGTCCAGTTCGGTCGCACCGAGGGCGCTCTGGTCTACTACGACAAGGCCTTGGAGGCCGCAAATGCGTCGCAGGAGATTGGCGTTCCTGTGATGACGTATCTGGGCAAAGGCGAAGCATTGGCCGAGCTCAACCGGTTCGGCGAAGCAGAGAAGTTGCTGACTGAGGCTCTCGCAATGGCAATGGAGACTGGTGCGCTAGGCTACCAGGCCGAGCTGAAGATGAAACTGGGACTGATTGCCAGCAAACAAGGTAAAGCGAAAGACGCAAGATCCCTCCTCGAAGAAGCCTCTGATCTTGCTGGTCAGGCCGGTGGCCACCGACTTCTTGCAGAGGCCAAGCTAGAACTTGCCCGAATTCAGCGATCATCCAAGGACCTCAATGCTGCGAGCAAATCGCTGAATGAGGGTACGGCGTACGCCCGGAATCTGAATGAGCCATTTCTGCTGCCCAAGCTCCTGGGCGAGCACGCTAGCCTGCGCCTGGAGCAAGGAAATACCAGTGAAGCGCGAGAACTACTGGAAGAGGCTACGGACATCCTGGAGTCTATGTTGGCGAAGACCAGTAGCCCTTGGTTGAAGAGCCGTGTCTTCGGCGTAATGGATCAGGTTTTCCTGGCCAGATTGGATCTCGAAGGTTCCACTGCCGCCAGCCCCGCTCATCTGTTCGCGGTGGTTGAGCAGGCCCGGGGCCGTGTGTTGGCCGAGATGCTCTTGTCTAGGGCGAGTGCGAAACTACAGCGCACACCAGAATCCATCGCCGGCGAGCGGCAACTGGCGGAACTGCAGTCCCGGTTGTACGAGGCTAAGACACGCAAAACTAGAAAGGCGCTGCTAGATGAGATCTTCTTCGCCGAGGCTCGAATGGCCCCAGCGGAAACGCGCCGTTTTCACTCCGAGATGGTCGAATCCGCGCGCAAACCGGTGACTCTGAAGGATGTTCAGGAAACACTTCATCCAGACGAGACTCTCGTCGAATTCGCAATCACCAGGAATTCCGTGTATGGCATCGAGATCACGGCGGAGCGTGCGGCAGTTCACCAACTGGGACCAGCGGCGGAGGTTGTCCGATTGACAAAAGAACTTGCAGAAGCAATTGAAAAGCAAAGTGACATTGACCGGCCCGCCGCGGCGCTCGGCCGAATCCTTTTCGGAGGAATGTCCTCAATCCGCGACCATGATCGAATCACCATCGTCCCGGATGGTCCGCTCCATCGAATCCCGGCCGAACTGCTGCGCGCGGCGAACGGTAAACCTCTTCTCGAAACCCACGTCATCTCTTACGCGCCCTCGGCTTCAGTATTCTCGATAATTCGCCGGCGCCCAATTCCACGCTCACTACCCAGACTGGCCCTTGCTGTCGCGTCTTCTCCAGAACAGGCGGATCCCAACCTAGTCTCCGATGCCTCCCTCGCCCCAATCGGAAAAGTTGCACGGGGTATCTTCGACGTGGACGGAACTTCGTTGCCCCCTTTGCCCGCCGCGGCGGACGAAGCTCGTAGCGTGGCTTCGCTCCTTGGCGCCCAGCCAGACGACATTCTCCTCGGCGCTTCGGCGACTGAATCGACTGTGAAAGGAAGGGCACTGGGCGAGTATCGAATCCTCCATTTTGCGGCACACGGTCTCGTGAGTTCCAAGTATCCGGAGCGTTCCGCCCTTCTCTTACGGAAGAGCGACGGGGAAGATGGGCTCCTTCAGGCGAGGGAAATCCTGAGGATGAACCTCCGCTCCGACCTCGTAACGCTGTCCGCCTGCGACACGGGGAGCGGAAACACCTTCGGCCAGGAGGGCGTAGCAAACCTCGTTCGGCCGGTCCTTGCCGCGGGTTCACGAAGCGTCTTGGCAAGCCTTTGGGGCGCCGACGATACATTCAGCCTCATGCTGATGAAAGCCTTCTATCGCAATCTTGCCGAGGGGATCGATGCCGGCGAGGCACTCCGTCAGGCAAAACTGGCGATGATCAAACGTTTCGGCCCGAACGCGACACCCCGGCTTTGGAGTGGCTACTTGCTGTACGGTGACAGCACGGCTTCTATTCCAACCATCCGAAGTGCCGCACGTTGAGGAGATCATGCAATGAGCTTTCTTACGGAGACCCAGCGCAAGTCAGTCCTTCAAGCCGTCCTCAAGGTGATCGGTGACAAGTTCATAAATCCCGGTTCACCACCCCCGAATGGCGGTGGTCTCGATAACCAATACGGGGAAGCTATACGAGGGGCCAACGATCCCGAAACCTTCGAGGCAGCGATGAACAAGTTGCTCCAGGCACTGGGCATCAGCCATACAGGCTTTTTTCACGAAACGAAGCCACGCGCTGGGGGCAAGATCGCTCTCGCCTCGACGTTCCTGCGAGCCCCGACCCAAGACGGTGATCGCTGGGTGTTCCAGGACGTACACCCCGGCGGAGCGGCACATCGCGCAGGTATTGCCCCTGGGGACATCCTGCTTCGAGTGAACGGAACAGAAATCGAGGCACCCACACCCCTATCATTTCAGTTGGGCGAAAACTACCAGGTTGAGCTGCGCCGCGTGGACAACTCCGTAGTGAAATTCGAGATCTCCCTCCCGGGCTCCAAGGAAAAGAAACGTCCGCTCATCGTCCCTGAGCAGGTGGTCAACGCGGAAAAGCTATCCGATGGAGTCGGTGTCATCCGCATAAGTATGTTCCCGGGAGTTCTCGGGATGGACGTTGCCCGGGACATCAGCCGTGCGGTTCAGGAACTGGACACCAGCCGGTTGATCTTCGATCTTCGAGGGAACTCTGGAGGTGGTATCGGATGCCTACGCGTGATGAGCCTATTTTGCCCCGACGCCCGCGGCGTCGGCTACAGTCTCGGCAAGAAGCAGATCGCCAACGGCACCAGCAAGGAAAGTCTCCCGCGCTTTGGCCGCATCCCATCTTCGAAGCTCCAGGTGATCCCGCTCGCGCTCCGCTTTGCCACTGCCGGACGCGCAATTGCGATCTTCTCCGAAGGTCTCGGCCCGCGCAAGCACCACGGAAAGACCGTTATCCTGGTCAATGAGCACTCAGCCAGCGCCACCGAAATGGTGGCCGCATTTGCATCTGAGGAACGCCTCGCTCATTTGGTCGGTGTGAAGACGCCCGGCCGCCTAGTCGGTGCCAGTTCGTTCAAGGTGGGATTCGGCTACCGGGTCGCATTGCCGGTGGCAGCCTACTTCACCTGGGTCGGCAAGAACTTGGAAGGCGTCGGCGTCGCGCCAGACACTGACCTGCCAATCGGCTTCGAAGATCTCAGGGCCGGCCGAGATCCTCAGTTGGAAAGCGCCCTCGCAATCGCCAGTGCGATGTAGCGTCGCTCCCCCAGCAAATCCCCCAACAAGATCCGATCACTCAACACGAACCGAATACTCGCGCCAGGATTCCTCCTCGTGCCGGATCGCCAGACGGTGGCTCCCTGCTTCCACGCCAGCGGTATCCACATCGACAACCAATGTCGTCACGAAGTCCACGATCATCGCCTCCCCACTTGCACTCGCCATCACCGTCCCACCATCGCCACGGATCTCCACCAAATAGCTCCCAGGCTCCGCACCCACCGGCAGTAGAATTCGCAGATGCGTGCGCCCTTTGGGGATTACCGGTACCCCCTCGCTGGGTAGCGCGCCCTCCCCGCGCAGGGGCGAAGTGCGCCGCAAATCCAGAGTTGCGACGACCACCTCGCCAGTCCCCGGCGCTCGAGCCTCCCGCCTCTCCGGTACACCAACCCGTGTCCACCGAAACAGCCACAACCCGCAAAGCGTCACGAACGCAATCGCCGCTGCGGCAATCCACAGTCTCCTGCCAAACGTCCGCTTCTCCAACTGCGCTCGAATCGTCTGAAACTCCTGATAGCAGGGGGAGCACTCGGCCAAGTGGTCTAACCAGGAGTCATTGATCGGCCGTTCATGCCGCGCAAGCTCCTCCAGTACCTCCCGCGGCGGGCAGCCCAGCCGATCCGGATTCGGGCTGGCATTGCGAAACAGCTCATCGGCTTCCGGGATGCTGGAAACGGGTTTGCGTGGCGGATCTGATGGGAAAGGCATGGTGTAGGGTCCTCGCTCCTTTTCATCGGGCCGCGTGCAGGGGCACATTAGCGGAGCCGCAACTTCGTGCAAGTGCGGCAAAGATGTCGATCATTGCTGTTTCTCTCCCTTCCCGCCAAGCAACCGCTTCAGCTTCTGGCGAGTGCGAAACACGATCTGGTCAACCCGCGATGCTGACAGGTGCATTGCGGCTGCGATCTCCTTGCTGGAGTATCCTGCCTGCTTGCGGATCAGAATAGAGCGCTCTTCCTGCGAGAGTTGTTCCAGCACCTCGCGGTAGAACACCCTCTGCTCCACGTCCTCTGGATTCCCCAGCCGGGCTGGGAACTGAGCCAACTGGTTGGCGGCCTTCAAGGAGTTGTCCGTGTTTCGCTCGATCGAGCCGTCCGCGCGGCGCAGGTACGAAATCGCTATGTTGTGGAGTATGGTCCAAGCGAAACCGTGCAGTTTCTTCACAGGCCCGTGGCGATCCTCATGCCGATGAATGCGGCGGCCTGTTTCCTCCAAGAGGTCGGCAATCACCGCCTCGTCATTCAATCTTGGGAAGCGGCGGCGGAAGCGCGGCAACACCCTGTCCAGGGAGGATGTGATGCGTCCGGAAAGGGGATTTCCGTTCTCGTCGGTAAGCATCAAAGCCATCGCGCCCACCTGTTCGGATTAAGACTTTTCCGAAGCCTCCGGAGGCGAAGTGTCCAATCAAGTTTGCACTCGTGAACGAAGAAATCCGCCTGCGCCAGGAAAGATTCCCCACTTGCGAAAGCGTTCTTCTTATTGGAAGGAGTGTCTCCGCCCATGTTCACCAATTGGGGTTGCCCGCTGTTCCCGATGGAAGGGGCTCGATTTCGTATCGGAGGGGGCTCCGGGGACGCCCCAGCCGAGCCGGATGGAATTTGCGAGGTGATCACCGTACCTGCGATGGATGAGCTTCCATACGCGTTCGAACTCGAGTCTGGCCAGGTTCTCGACGCCACGATCACCAGCGAGCAACCCTTCGGCGTATTGCTCTGTGACGATGCCATCTATGAAGAGTGGATTGACCAAGGCATGCTCACCCCGTTGCCGGAGAGTTTCCACCTCTACCAAGCCAGCCAGACCTTGCATATTGTTTCCTTTTCGCCCACCCAGCGCGGACACTACATCCTGCTGCTCGTGAATCCGTTGGCATCACCCATTGAAGCAGTGTTCAATGCGAGGACCAGCTAACGCAGTTTGATCTCGCCTTTCGCCGCAAGCCAGTGAGCGAGCGCCGTGTTCACCAGAACGTTCATGGAGCTATTGCGCTCATCGGCCAGCTTCTTCAGCTTCTTATGAAGGGTCCGAGGGATGGTGATGGTGGTATCGCGCACCATCTTCTCCTCGATGCTGATCATCTTCACGGCGGAGAGATCGACGGCCTCTAACGCATCACTGGCCATGTTGCTGAGATCGCCCCGGTAGCGGATCATCGTCCGCAGTACATCGTTGATCGTCTCGTTCATCCGGATAGCCAGCTTGATCGTCGATTCCGCCGGCGCCGCCGCCTTCTTGTCCTTAGGGCGCGGTGTCCCACCCTCCAATCGAACCACTCGAGCCTGCACCATCAGAGCCTCCTTGACAGAGATAGACTGTACAAGCCAGATGGTATCACCGAAAGCCTCCAGATGGAAGTAGGTTCTGTTGCACCGAGCTCCGCCTGAATGGCCTCCACTTCCGGATGGCCGACGATCCAGACGGAATCGGTAGACGCTACGCCGTCAGTGAGGATCTATTCGCTTAGCGTTCGCAGAATGCATGAACCGACACGCTTTCTGTCGCTTAAGCCCCTCGGCAAGGAACTGCGTCGCTACCCGTGCAATGCACGCAATAACTCCGAGTCGGGCATTGCACGCTAAAGCGCAGTCAATTCACAGCGAACAAGCCGCGAATAAGCCTACGTCGCAGGTTGGGGATTAGATCGCTAGAGCTTCTACGACCTTCTGAGGAGTTCTGGCGAATTCGACAGTACGCCAGGCATCAAAGATTGAGTTGTTCATTTGGCGGACCCTTTTTGGACAGAGTGCCGGAATAGCTTTAAGAACGCGTTAACGGCTTATTCCTGGGTTCACCAGGTTCATCCTATTGTCAGCGCGTGGAAGGACAGCTATTCTGAGAAACGTTCCTCTTATCTGGAATTTTCGGCGTCCACCATGTCTGGCCCCAATGCCCCACTGACAGGCTTTGCCGCGCTTCTCGCAAGCGTGAGGCCGCGCGTGCCCAGCAAATGGACGCAGCGCTACCTTCAGCAGATCATCGACAGAGGCAATAACCGCATTCGGGTTTTGCAGGACCGTATCAACGGCGTGACGACCGGCAGAGTGATGCCGGATCTGGAACAGGTGACGATTGGCAGCGGAAAGCATTTCACGCTGGCCGTGTTGTTCCTGGATATCTGCGGATTCTCGGCGAGGCCAAACTGGACCAATGAAGAACAGAAGCTGATGCTCGCCACCATGAACATTTTCATGGCCGAGATGCTGAACATCGTCCGCGATTTCGGCGGCACGTTCGAGAAAAACACAGGTGATGGGTTGATGGCCTATTTCGGGGAAGGTTCACTGAAGCCCGCAGAACGCGTCCAACCCGCTGTGGAAGCAGCAGTCGTAATGCACTATGCGAACGACAATTTGTTCACACCGTGGTTCCAGCAGCGCGGAATCGAGCCGATCCGCTTCCGAGTGGGTATCGATATCGGACCCGTAACGATCGCGCGCGTCGGACTGAGGGGCGATGAAAGCAGCATCGTCGCGATCGGAACGCCCGCGAATATCGCATGCAAGCTGATGAACCGCATTCCAAACGGCGGCATCTGCATCGGAAACGAGGTCTACGCCAATCTTCCGAACAACTGGACTCAGGCGTGCCGTCAGTGCGATCAGCCCAGCGGATTTGTATACGTGGCCAACCAGGCGCCATATCTTGCGTGGGAACTGAACCATCGTCTTTCACCGCCAACCGCATGAGGGTTTTATGAGCGATACACCTGCGCCGCCGTTGACTTCACCGCTGATCGCGCCGCCAGAGCCGCTTCCGGGCCGCTCGGGGCATTCGAACGAGAGCCAAGCGCTGGCCGCAAGCTCCCAGACCTCCTCCTCACCATCAGCGTCCGATCTAGATGAGGCGGCCAAACAGCAGTTTCTGTGGCAGACGCATTCGTACCTGAACGAATATGCCCGGTTTGGGGACACGAAGGCAGGGTTCGCAGGAACCGCCGCCGCCGCGCTGCTAGGCGCGCTCTACAGCGCGAAGGCGCATATTCCTCTGCTTCAAACTTCTATCGGACAGTGGCCGTTCTCCAACTGGCTCATTGCGGCCGCGTTGGGTCTGTTAATCGCAGCCGCCACCATTGCCGTGTGGACGATCCGGCCACGGCTCGGCAGCACGCAAGATAAAGGCCTCATCTTTTGGGGAAGCGTCGCCGCGCACAAGAAGCTCGAAGAGCTGCAAACATCGTTTCACGGACAATCAGCGCGGACGCTCAACGACCATCTTCTTCATCATGTTTTCGACATATCGTCAAAGGTCTGTGTCCCCAAATACCGGTATGTATCGATTTGCATGGCGCTGACTTTGGCCGGGGGATTAATGGGCGGAGCAGCGCTGATGATGCAGGATTTGAGGCAACTCCAGATCGCCACACCTCCCGCTGTCGCAGCAACTCCTGCTCCTGAGGCGAAGGAACCGACGGTGGCGCCGCTACCGGCGAAGTCAAAGGAATAACAAATTAGTTAGCATCGCCAAGAACTGGGAGCGCCTGTGACCCGGCATGTGCGTGGTTTGCCGCCAAGATTCTGAAAGTGCCCAGCGTGGCAGCAGGTCAGGTGGCAATCAAAACAAACGTCCAAGAAGGCTGCGAGACTCGACCGTCCATGCGTGTGATGCCGCTGCGTACCGTAGCGGGATGATCCGCAGCATTCGCATCGTCGGCTCTTGGGAATTGATCGGGAAAAGCTGACTCGCTCGCCATTAAAAGGGCATGTCCTCCTGTCATGCCCGACGCGACCGCAGACGCCGCACGCGCGGGGCAGGCCCGTATTCGATCTGAGCAATTCGGCCACGCCCCACAGGGTCAGCCCGACCACCGCCGCGCCAACCATGACCTCGCCAAGAGTGGGGACCGGTTGGCAGGGCTGCGGCTGCGGGTAATTTACTTGACCAAGCATGAGAGCTCCTTGTTGGCTGATCCGCATATCCAACGCCGATCTAGCGCAACCTTTTAACATTGTCGCGGATTATGCGGGCCGTTCCATCATCGAGATCGCATTCAAGGGCGAGTCTGTAGAAGGCTTCGGCGGCATCGCTCTTGTCGAGTTGGTGACGGCGGGTGAGTTCTTTCGCTTTGACGCTGAGCGTCTCAACGTCCCCGGACGTCACAGGCGCGCAGTCGGCAACGGTCTGGCAAAACGCCTCGACGATAGGCTTCGACAGATCCGGACCGAACAGGAAGTAGTGAAAATACTTAAGGAAATTCGGATGGCGAAAGACGGCATCGCCGGACGTGCCATTGCGCTTGAACACGTCAAGATGCGAAGAACCGCGGCCGCCGATGAAAAACGCCGGGTCCGTAAAAACGCGCGTGCGGATTTCCGGGATGGCTTTGCGTTGGATGAGGGAGCGCGTCAATTCAAGGACGGTTTCGCCGTTCTTTCGCGCGAAATCCGCATCGTGGCGGTTTCGGGATAAGTCGAACTCGATGCTTTTCAGAAGCTCTTGCTCAGGCGCCGTCAATTCCACCGGCGACGGGGCCTTCATGGCGGTTCTCACTTAAAAACCTCGACGTTAGCGGATTTCCTGATGGTGATGCCGTTGTGGCCGCAATCGACCGCGAACATCACATCGCGCACTTCGTCCGTGGTCAAACCAAGGTCGCGGGCCATGAATCCGTAAATGTAGATTTGAACATCGTCACGCTGACCGGTCACCTTGCGGTTCAGATAGTCTTCGCAAGCCCGGGCGATTTCGTTGTGCCGCTGCGCCTTGCGAAGAAGGCGCGGATTGTTTCCTCGGTAGCGGCTTCGGGGCACGTGGATGGGGTAGACGGGCATGGCGCTTACCTCAACGGACATTGGTCTAGGGACAGCAAATTGTTGTTCCATCGACCGTCGGCATATGTGCGGACATAGGGAGCCTTTCCGGCCTCTCTGACAACACCAACAACGGCGCGTTTCCCGCTCAGCGGATCGAGCACGAAGAACGTATTCGTTTTGGCGTCGATGCTCTGGATGACTTCTTCACGAGTCCATATCCACTTGGCCGCAGGGTTCCCGAGATGGGTGATGTGCTCGTGCGGGCTTTGGGGATTGGGTTTGACAATGCACTTTACTTGCACGTCTGCCATAGTTTTTTCCTTGTGTTGAGAGAGTGCGCCTCCCACTAGGGGGTGGTCTATAGCGGCGCGTTCTGGTTGTCGTTATCCCTTCGGCGGAAACGGGTCGTTGCCTGGAGGAACGGTGTCCGAATCCCGCCAATGCCCGTCTCGGCCCTGAATGCGGACTTCGCCGCCGCCATTGTTGCCCACAATCTCCCGCGCACGGTCGATTGCTTCGCGCTGCGTGTCGAACACGCCGCTCGGTCGCTCGCTGTGCGGTTTTCTCACCGCCCAGCCGTCCGGATGATTTACAACGTACCGGTCATTTTTCGCCATCTACTGTTCACCTTTTGGGTGGGGCTGCCACCTCTCTTATTATACCAAACTCGGCGGTTCCGCTGATTTGAGTATTTCGAGAGCTAAAAAACGCCCCTTCTCAGAAGAGACTTCCGGGCCGTGCGCTGCCGCTGTCCGCCAGGATTCCTTTCTTTAGCAGGCGCACGCGCGCTGCATCCCGTGAAGTTTGAAACGCGATCGATACGCTGCCAATGAGCTCCCTGCCCTCATCGGAATTCACAGCGAGGTTGCGGAACTGAAGATTATATTGCTCGCGGAACGCTTTCACCGTGGCGATGAGCGGCCCAACGGGCATCAAAAGCGCGCCGCAAACATAGCCCGCCTGCCACTCCATCCAGTCGGATTCCGCTGCGGTCTCTATGCTGTCGCGCTTGCATTTATGGGACTGCGCCGCTTCTTCAGCGGGGAACAAAGATGGCGTTTCCGCTTTCGTGGTGAAGAGGAATTCATGAAAATGAACATGTCCGTATTCATGCGTGAGCGTCGTTCTTAGGCGGTTCTCCGTGTTCGGCGCGGCGCTGAGAAAACCGGCGATCTTGACCAAGGGCCGTTTGCCTGGACGAAATTCTGTGACCCCTTCAACGTCATCGCCTTCGTCAGAAAGATCGGCATAGGAATCGATGCTCGCCTTCTGCTCGATGAGGATGGCCAGGTCATCCGTTTTCACCGGAAACTGGGACTTGCCGTACCTGTCCTTCAGGAACTTCGTTATCACCTGCTCGCATTCGGCGTCCAATTCCTCGGGAAGGTAATGGGGCCTCTTTGCAAAGCGTCCTGTCCGGTCCGTTACCCATTTCATGGTTTCTTCACAGCCCTCCGGAACGCCTTGAACGCTTCTTCCATTTTTTCGGGTTGGGCGGTGGCCAGCTTCTTAAGATCCGCGGGAATGGTTCCTGCGGCCAGGCACAGCATGTCTGCGGAAAGGCTGAGCGCCGCCGCCATCTGGCCGATCAGATACTCGGAAGGCGGATTGCGGCGATCATGCTCAATGTCGTTCAGGTACTGGGCTGAGATCGGCTGCCCGTCTTCTTTCTTAACTTTGGCCGCCAGTTCCTTCTGGCTGAGACCTGCCGCCCTGCGCGCTTCGGAGACGATAGAGCCGAATGTGTTCACCATTTCATTATCCGCTAATCAGCGGATTGAAGAATGATGAGGGGCGGCGGACCAGACGTTCTCGCAGAAGCAGCGTTCCCGGCAGGCCCTTCCGGTGAAGCGCCGCGGCCCCACCTGTCGTCAAACACGTTGAAATAACAGCGGAACATCGATAGGGTGCTCTGGGCTTTTACAAATAGAGCAGGATGCAGCGCATGACCACAAGCGATCCCTTATCGCAGGCATTGCGAACCTACGAACGAGAGATAGTAACCGCCCAGATGCGCGGCGAAGCTGTTAACCCGCATGAAGTGGCAGCCGGACGCCAGCGTTTGAGTGGCGGACGATGAAGCTGTGGACTAGGAAAATACCCGGTCTCAGCGACCGGCGGGGTGATCGAAGAAGCCTGTCGCCTTGTCGAGCCAATCGGTCTCGGCATGCGGAGCAGCACCTAGCTAGAACCTCCATGGGAGATCCATTGCGATAGGACCCGCAAAGTCACGTAGTGTAGAGCGATCACCGTCATTGCTCGGATCACGCGCAACCCGGAAGTTGAGATGTTGGGCAGAAAGAACATCAGGTCATCGTCGTTGGCTGTCCACTTGCTCCGGTTTGAGAAATGTCAAATCTCGATTCACTCGCACATTGAACCGATACCCGACCGGAATCCGAATCGTCGGCTGCACGTTCAGGTTCCGTCTTGTCACCTGCGCACCGAACTGCGACAGCTCACGCCCGACAGCGGTGCCAGCCATTTCGCCGGCTGACGGGTATGCGAGAATCCCGCCACGCGGTGACTGCGAGAGTTGAAACGCGGCGCTGAAGACACTGGTGAGTGCAGCGAAACCCAGCAGTCGCCGATAGTGGTTGTCCACCTTGTGCCGCAGTCCGCTTTGGCCGGAAGCGTCCTGGCTGGCCATCCCGTCAAGGCGAATCGACGACCCGTCTGGAAAGATGATGCGATTCCAGACAACCATCAGGCCGTCCTGGCCGTAGGCGATGCGGGAGTCGTAAACCCCCACGAGGCGGGAACCTTGTGGGATCAGCAGATATTTTCCAGTTGCGGTGTCGTAAACGTTCTCACGGACGAGCGCCCTCACCTCCCCGGGCAGGTCCGAATTGAGCCCGTGCTCCAAGACGGCGGGGATGTCCCACCCCGCCTTGATTTCGTAAGGGCTCAAGGGCGCGCGCCGTGTCGCGGGAAACACATCGTCAACGGATTCTTTACGAGCACGCTCAACAAACCGCTCTCGGTCCTCCTGTACCCGCGCCGAAGCGCCCTCATCCTCGGTAGGGTGTTCACGGAGTTCTGCGATCATGGCCTGGGGGGCGATTCTCTGCCCGCCGGCGTCGGTTCCACGACCCATCACGCTCCGAACAAGGTCCGTGAGTGATCCAGTTCCTGGCGCGGAAATCCCGTCGGTGCCGGTCCTCGTCGCACTGGAGGCCTGCGATCCGCTGCCAGTCGCGGTCGGGGCTTCCATCGCTTGTTGTTCCAATTGAAAGGCGGCAATCCTCCGTTTCTGTTCTGGAGTCAGAGCCGGTATTGTCGATGGTGGTGTGGGTTGTCGAACAGCAACGGTTTGCGTATCAGGTCGCCAAGGAGTTCCCGGTCGTGGGCCGCCCAGTTCGTCCCAATCCTCCGCATGTTCTGTTTCATCGCTGTCGGCATCGTCGTCTGTCGCAGGCGCACCGGCGAGGCTCTTGGCAGGAACATCGGCGGAAATCGTTTTCCCGACCTCGGTCGCCGCGGTAAGGGATTTGGCTCCATCCACTTGCATGAGATCCACGGATCGTTGACGGCGGGTGATGACTCCGTATCCAATCAGCGCCACGACCGCGCAAACAACGATCAGAGCCAGTACGCCAGCCCGCCTGCTCAAACGAACGGCTGTTGGTGGGGCAGGGTAGAGATC
The DNA here is from genome assembly GCA_014584705.1 of Acidobacteriota bacterium. Lineage (GTDB taxonomy): Bacteria > Acidobacteriota > Terriglobia > Bryobacterales > Bryobacteraceae > JACTMJ01. Next base: position 116,986 of record JACTMJ010000013.1, read on the forward strand.
GATACCGCTGGGAGATTCGAGCTTTCCGAATGGATTCGTCATTGCGCTTCCCCCGGTCCACCTTCGAAGCGCGCCGCAAAGCCATCTCCCTTCACCTTGCCGCGGAACGTCCCGCGAACAATGTCCAGCCGCTTTGCCTTCTTTCCCTCACCAAGAATCAACGCCGCATGCTCGAACAGCCGGTCCACCACGTAGACGGAACCCTTCACGCGGTAGTTGACCATCTCAGGACCTTTCTCTCCCACGACGACCAACACCGGCAACTCGCGTTGTAGAACTTCCTCTCGCATCTGAATGTAGCTCTTTTCGCCATCGTCGAAGATCCGGACCGGTCGCAATTCGGGGTGCTTCCCGAGCACCCGGTAATCGAAGTAGAGATCCTCAATCGTGCGCAACGGCGCCAGGCTTGAATGCTCCGCCGCGTCTTTGCGGCGCTGCTCCCGCTGCAACAAGTGCGCCTGCCACCGCGCCGTTTCTGCGGCAGGGTATTCAAAGCTGGTTCGGGCAATGTACTCATCGGTCGTGGAGACCAGTCGCACATAGTAGAGCCGCCGGTCCGTAGTTAGAAGCAGGTTGGTGTCAAGACCGGGTCCCTTCGGTTTCACCACGATCAACGAACTTTCCAGCGGACCATTGCCCAAGGTTGCCGGATCAATGAGCCACCGCACGGCATCGCCAATGTGAGGCTCCCCAATTAGCCTTTCACCGGATTCGAGTTCAATCACGCAGAGCCGCAGCGGCGCGCAAACAACCGTGGGCAAGCCAGCACCATAGGTGTAGACCACGCGCCCATCCTCGCCGGGACTTGGGAGCGCACTCTGGCTCTTCCAGGATCCATCCACGTCAATCGCCTGGCTGGCATCTTCGGGCAACGGCACTTTCTTTACCGCAACGAAATCCTCCGGCACCTCGCTGTTCGCTTCCGTCTGCGCTGAATGTCCGTCGCCCTTCAGATGGGCACTTGCTTTCGAGGAAGGGCTCGGAGTCATTGGTGTGCCTTGCGCGGATGGCACCGGGTCCCTCCGCAACTCGTCAATAAGCGATCCGAATGGATACTCCACCGGCGATGGCACACCTGGTGCATAGCCGACGGGAATTGGCTTGGATGAAGAGGGTGATACCGTTCCCGAGTCGCGTTCTGGTTTCCTCCCCTGGCCAATTCCCGTCGTGACCGTGATTGCCAGTCCCAACGACAGCGCACATATTGATTTCGATAGCGCAAGCACACCCATCTCTTCTGCCTCCTACAAAACCTTTGACCAACTCGCATTAGTTATGTACACACCCAGCGGGTTCACTCGTGCCAACTGCTCGTCCGTCGGCGGATTCACTGCAATGGTGAACGAGCCCTTCCATGCCTGTTCCTCTTGCACATCGCCGCCCAGGCCGCGCGTGGTCTCAACCCACTCCACCTCGTACGTCTGTTCACTGCTCGCGTAGATCGCCTTCACGTCCACGCTCAACATTGCGGTTTGTGCCCGCTTCTGCGGCGGTTCCTTGCGATAGAACTCGCTCACCTCCAACTGCGCGGCGCTGCCCCTCGCGATCATGGCGTATACCCGATCAATCGCTTTCCGCTGCGAGATCCCGTCCGAGGTCACTGTCCGCAGATCCGAAACCCACTGAATCAGGGCCGCGCGCTTCAATCGGCCATCCACAACCGGTGCGGCCTCCGCAAATCCCGAAGCAACCGGTCGGCCCAGGCTGTCCACCGCAACGACAAAAGGGACTATCCGCGTCTGCAGGGAAATCGCAACGATTCCTCCCGTAGCGACTAGCGAAACAGCGAGGCCGCCAAACGCCACTATCCGCCAGTTCCGTGCCCGAGTGATCAGATCGCCATAGCGCTCATCCCACTCTCTACGGGCCGCGAGGTAACGGTTCTCCACCGGCTTTGGCGGCACACAAGACCGGCGCTCACCCTCCGCTGGAACCGCCGGCCTGCACTGCTCAGCAGTGGTCGAAAGGTCCAATGCTTCATGCGATGTCACTCACCATCCTCCATTCGCAAGTTCGGCGGTATCGCCGGCGGTGCGTAATCCGGGGGAATCGCCCCTTGCGCGGCGCGCGTCAACTGAGTCCCCACCGCCAGGCTTTTCGCGGCGTTGCTGCTCGCGCTCACAATCCTCGTTGCACGGCCCCCGGCCGCACCCAGATCCGTCTGTTCCTTCGACACACCGGAGAGTTCCGAAGCACTGCCCGCCACCGAAGAGGACCCACCAGCACCGCTACGAGCCGGCGATACATCCGAGGAAATACCCCGATCCCTTCGCATCGGAGGCGACGCTGAAGCGGACCGCGGCTGGGAAGCCTCGGCGTGAGAACTCCTTGATGCATCCGTGAAGCCGGGCGCTGAACCGCCAGTACTCCCCGCGCCTCCAGAGCGATTGTCCCCGCCGGGTCGTCTGGGCGCAGAACCTGCGGAACCCCCTTTGGGCGCCCCGCCAGCCGCACCGCCTCCGCCCCCGAAAGGGGCCATGCCATTTGTTGCACTTCCCGATGCCCCAGCCCCGGCGGCTTGGCTCACCGACACCGCCGCGCCGCGAGCGGCCACCAGCTTGGCGCCCAGCGCCACCGCCCCGGCCACGGCCGCGCTTGCGACCAGTGCCCCCTGGGCAAGACCACCCACAGTGCTCACGGCATCCCCGCCCGTAAGCGCAGGCGCGCCACCGAGAATGCCCGCTGCCATCTTCGGTACGTTCCAGCAGATCATCAGCAAAAGAACTGCCGACGCAGCGATGTCCAGTGCATCAATGGCGGGCTGCGCGCTCGCGGCAATCGCTTCCGCGGCAACGGCCCAATTCCGAGTAAGCGCGAGGCTGGCGCCCAACAGCAGATACAGCACCATCACCTTCACGCCGGTAGAGACGGCGAATGCAATGTAGCGCTCCACATACGGGGCCGTCCAACGCGACCCACCGAAGCCAAGAAACAAGAAACCAGCGCCAATCACCAAGTAGCTTTCTACCAAGGTGACGACCAGTTGTACCGTGATCCCGAGAAAAGCTAGAAATGAGAGCAGCGCCGCGAACACCAACGCCAGTGCCGTGCCGAAGCTAGCCATCCAACCGGATTCCGCGGCGGCAGAAAGCAGATTGCCCACCACGTTCAATCCGATTGCCAGCACGTCCGATGGCGCAAGCGAATTGAGCCCAGACGCCCGCTGTCCGTAGATCTGAAAACTGTCGATGATCCGTGGGATCCAGTCTGCGCCGAACGTCAGTAGGGCGAAGAACGCGCCGATGAACATCATTTTGCGGATCAGCGCCGCCGTCCATCCCTGCAGGTCGGTCTTCTCAAGCACCAGGATTGCGCCGGTCCATGCAAACTCAATCAGTGCCAAGATCCCGAACAGCCGATTCGCATAGCCCGCAGCAGTGTTCAGCCAGGCCGTCCGTACGGAACGAAACTGATCAAGCATCACGCTGGGGGAGGTCTGCGCAAATGCCGAATCGGCAAGCACCACCAGCGCCAACGCGCACATAATGCAAAGACGCGTGAATAGGCTCCAGTTGAGGCCGTGAAAACGCCAACCCGTCGACAATCTCATCACTTCCCAGCCTCGAATCCGCGGCCGTCCCCGCTGCGTCCGCCGAATCGGAAGAACCGCTCTGTCCCTGCCTCGCGTGCCGCTTCCTTCTGAATTTGTGCCGCCTGGAAGGCCTGCTTGCTCTGCAAATCGGCCAGCATCAACTGCCGCAGCTTCATCAACTGCTGCACCTGCTGCTCCATGATCTGGTTGCTCACCTGCAGCGCCCGCATCCGCCCCTGGCTGGTCCGGGCCATTCCGCGAAGCTGGTCGAGCACCGCTTGCTCATCCCGCAGCTGCGCCCCCTGCATCCCCGCTGCCTTTAGCGTCCCCAACGTCGTATCCAGGCTCGTATCTGCCCATTCCTTGTAGTCGCGAAACCACGCCCGCTCGCGATAGCCCCAACCTTTGAACCGGCTGCGAAACTCCACATCCAGATTGGCCATCGAGTATGCCAGCGCCCGGCCACCCTGCACGACCCCGGCCAGCTGGTTGATATCGTCCATCACAGGCCCAAACACCTGCATGGGAAGCTCGAGCGTGTTCTTCGCCATATCCAGCACCATCTGGATTTGCTGGCGCAGCTCCTCGCCTTGGCGGATGTAGGCGTCAACGAGTTGCGCGTGATTCAACAACTGCGTCCACTCCGTCGCGTAGCCCACCGTCCCGCCGCGTGCCACCGGTTTCGGAATCAAAACCGCGCATAACGCCGTAACCAGCACCAGCCGTCCAAACGTCCGCAATCCTCGAATCATTGCTCCACCCCGTCTCGCACCATCTCGTAGAAATCCGCCCAATCCCGCAGCCCGCGCGAACGCATCCACTCCGCCTGCCACTCGTCGCCGTACTGCAGCATGAACTGTTGTACTCGCGCCAGTTCCTCGCGCCCGCTCACGCCGACAAACGCCAGCGCCACATCGCCCAGTCCCGACGAGATCAGCCTTTTGCCCACCGGCGAGACCACGTAATACTGCCGTTTCGGGATACTCGTCTGTACCAGGCCAATCTCGCGCTCATTTAAGCCGAGCGACTCGTAGAACTCCCTCGAAGCCGGGTTCGACGCCTCCGCATTCGGCAGCAGAATCTTCGTTGGGCAGGACTCCAACACCACATCGCGAATCGGGCTGTGGAAGATATCGGAAAGGTTCTGCGTGGCCAGCACCACCGCGGCATTCCGCTTGCGCAGTGTCTTCAGCCAATCGCGCACCCGCTCGCGAAATAATGGATGCCGCAGATACACCCACGCCTCATCCAGAGGAACCAGCGTCGGTGCGCCATCCAGCCGTTTCTCAATCTGCCGGAACAGGTAGAGCAACACTGCCACTACAGCCTTGTCGCCCAGCCCCATCAGATGCTCCGTCTCAAACGTCAGGAACCGCCCGTCGCCCAGCATGTCCGAGTCCGCATCCAGCAGGTGCCCCATTGTGCCCGCCAGCGTGTAGTACTGCAGCGCCTCGCGCAGTTCCGCGTCCTGTACATTCGCGGAAAGCTCAGTCAACGTCCGCGTCGGCGATCCCTGCAACAGTCTCACGCCCTCGGCGAGAGCGTTGCGCTCCCGCGGAGTGATCTTCACGTCCTGCAGGGCGCAAAGCCCCTCCAGCCACTCCACCGCCCAGGCCACATCCGCGGGATCATCGATCTCCCGCAACGGACAAAACTGCCACCGCTTCGCCTCGCCCCCGATGTCGTAAAACTCCCCACCCGCCGCCCGAGTAAGCGTGAACAGTGAGTAGCCTTTGTCGAACGCAAACACCTGCGCGCGCGGATAGCGAAACCACTGAGCCGCCATCGTCGCCAGCAACGTCGATTTCCCCGCGCCCGGTGGACCAACCACCAGCGTGTGCCCCAAGTCCGAAACATGCAGATTCAGTCGAAACGGCGTCGCTCCTGTCGTTGCCGCAAAGAGCAACGGCGGACTAGCCGGCGGCATCAGCGGCGACGGATTCCGGCGCTCCCCCGTCCACACCGCCGTAATCGGCAGCATGTCCGCCAGGTTCAGCGTATGCAGCAGCACCCGCCGCGCATTCCGATAGCCGTCCCCCGGCAGGCTCCCGCGCCACGCCTCCAGCGCATTCACCGTCTCCACCCGGCACAGGAATCCCAGATTCCGCACCGTCTTCACCACCAGCGCGACGTCCTCCTCCAGCTTCTGCTCGTTCGCGCCGTGGCACAGCACCACGCTCGTGTACTGGCAGAACTGCACATCGCCGGACGCCGCCACGCTCATCGCTTCCTCGGCATCCACCGCCATCTCCTCGGCGAACGCGTTCACCGCGCCGGTCTCCGTGCGCAGAAGTTGATCCTTCCACCCGCGCACCTTGGAGCGCCACTTGCTCCGCGTCTTATCGAGAATCGCCCGCGCCTCCTCGGGATCCAGCAGAATCGCCCGCGTATGCCACCGATACTGAATGCCCAGCGAGTCCAGCGCCGCCAGCATTCCCGGGTGGCTCAGCCGCGGAAACCCGTCAATCGCCACCACCCGCAGATGATGCTTCCCGATCTTCGGCGTCACCCCACCCACCAGATCCTGTGACCCCAGCACATCGCTCAGATACGCCGGCACCTCAGGCAGCGCCACCGGATGGTCCAGCATCGTCACGCAGCGATGTACATACCGCAGCAGCTCCTCCGTCACCACGCCCGCGCCATCACGATCCAGCCCGGCACCCTCCGCCCCGTCACTCTCCCGCCTTCCATCCGCCGCCCCACGCACCATCCGCATTCGCTCGGCTTGCAGCAGCGCGCCGAACACATCCTCGAACGACGCCACGCGCGACTGAAAATACTCCAGCGCTTTCCGCGCCGCGGGTTTCTCCCGCGCTCCCCCATCGAACAGAAACCCCTTCACGCGCTCCTCGTTCTCCAGCGGAGGCAGATACGCCAGCGCAAGGAAGTACTCGCTCTCGTAGTGCATGCCTTCCCGCAGGAACTGCTGCCGCCGCTCATCGTCAATCACCGCCGTTACCGCATCCGGAAACGCCCCACGCGCCGGATACCGCGGGGCCAACGAACGAATCGCGTCGCACTGCACCATCCACCCGCTCCCCAGCTTCAGCAGCCCATTCAGCCGCGCGCTCAGCGCCGCCATCTCCCCATGCGTCGCCGATGCCATATCCGGACCCCGATACCGCCAGGCCGCCATCAGCGCCCCATCCTGCAGTAGCATCACTCCGTCATCCACCAGCGAGTCATAGAGCAGCAGATCCGCCAGCCCCTGCGCCCTCGTCCGATGCTCCGTCACCTGCATCCGCCCTCACCTCCAGCCCCGCGGCGTCGTCACCGGCAGCCCATGCACTCGCCCCTTCGCCGGATAGAAGCTCCGGTACCGCACATGCCGCAAGTACACCTGCCGCAGCAGCGGATCCGCCTTCCCCATTCGCGAGAGCACGGCCACGCTCGCGAACCACAGCGCCACGCCGGCAATCACGCCCCACCAAGTCACCAGTGCGAACACCAGCATCGCCGCCATCAGCGCCGCGAACAGCACCAGTTCCCGGTCCCCGCCCAGCAGCAGTTGCGGACGGTTCGCGCTCTGATGAATCACAATCTCGCGTGGCCGTTCCATCCGTTCTCCCCTCACAAACCCCGCCTACAGCACCGACGCCCCGGCCACGCCGAACAAGCTGGTCATGAACCCGGCGCCCAGCACCAGAAAAGCAATTGCCAGCACCGCCACGCAGGAGCGCCGCGCGAACTCGCTCAGCTCTCCGCCGAACACCAACGTCCCGCCCGCCACCATCAGCGCGATCAGCGAAATCGACAGGGCCACCGGACCCGTCAGCGACAGAGCCACCAAGCTCAACGGCGCCTCCCACGGCAATCCACCACCAGCCGTACCCGCCAGCGCCACCGCAGCCAATCCCATCAGCGCCACCATCAACGTCCCAATCAGGCGCAATCCACGCAGTACCCGCATACTGTTTCCTCCCGTTTCCAAGCGCTCAAACGTACTCCACTACGTAGTGCCCGCCCTCATAGCCGGTCACCAGCATCACCTCGCGCACCTTTCGGCCCGCCTCCAAACTCGGCTCCTCATCGATGAACACCACCACGTCCACCGCCTCGGCGATCAGAGCCTGTTGCGGCGCAGCCGTGGCCTCGGCCACCAGGCTCTCCAGCCGCACCAGCCCGCTCACCGCATCGTTCGCGTGCACCGTGGCCACACCGCCCGGGTGCCCGGTATTCCAGGCCTTCAGCATCACGTGCGCCTCAGCCCCGCGGACCTCGCCCACCACAATCCGTGTCGGTTTCAGCCGCATGCACGCCCGCAGGCAATCGAGCATCGTCACCGCGCCCACTGCCTGCAGTCCCACGTGGTTCTCCACGCGGCATTGCAGCTCCATCGTGTCCTCAATCAGCACCACGCGGTCCCGCGGCGTCAGTTCCGCAATCGCATCCAGCACCGCATTCGCCAGCGTCGTCTTCCCGGAACCCGTAGACCCCACAATCAGCACGTTCTTCCGCCGCCGCACCGCCTCCCGCAGAATCTCCGCGTGGCCCATCCCCCGCACATCCTCGGCAAACGTGCTCCGCCGCGAAAGCCGGTTCCGCGCATCGCTCCGTAACGTCACAATCCCGGCCGCCTCGTAATCGGCCAGCGTGAACACCTTGCGTGGCCGCAGCCGGATCGCAAACACCGGCTCCTGCGTCACCGGCGACACAATCCCCTCAAACCGGCTCCCGTCAATCGGGAACTCCGTTTCCAGAAACGGCCGGTCATGGTGCACCACCGTCCCCCGCTGCGAGGCAATCGTCCCCAGCGCGGACTGCGCCTGTGCCGGCGGCATCGTCCCCACCGCCACAAACGGTTCCCCCTGCCGCTTCACCCAGATCCGCGAATCCGGATTCAGCACAATGTCCTCCGTTCGCGGATCACGCAAGGCGGAGAGAACGGTCTCCCCCATTTCCCGCCGCAACTTCGCGTCGAGCCGCAACCGCTGGTCCGCATTTCCCGCGATCACGTGCATGGTGGCTGCCATTCCCCCGCCTTGCTCCCCTACACCACACCTTGACGTGCTCAAGGTAGATGGTACAAGCTAGCTATACCGTGAAAGGCGAATCGATGTCAATGGAAAAAGCGAACGCGCCGAAATCAAACGGCTGGAAAGCCACCTGGCGCGCGGTGAAGTGGCAGGCGGACGCCATGGGAGTGGAAGTCTTCGAAATCGGCCTCTTCAAGCCGGCCAGCCCTGGCGATGAGAAACCGGAACCCGAGATGCTGCCCCGCACCTGGGACAAGCAGACCCTCCTCCGCTCCGTCGGCTGGCTCCGCTACCAGAACAGCCAAGGCCGAAACATCTACATCCGCCCGAAAGGAGAGCACCCCCTCAGCATGGTGGACGACCTCACCGCCGAATCCATCAACCAAATGAAGCAGCAGGGCTTCGAGCCCTGCGTCGTCGTCGAGACCTCGCCCGGCAACTTCCAAGCTTGGCTCAACCACGGAAAGGTCCTCCCGAAAGTCGAATCCACCCTCGCCGCCAGACTGTTAGCCCAGCGCTTCGGAGGAGACCAAGGAGCCGCCGACTGGCGCCACTTCGGCCGCCTCGCCGGGTTTACAAACCGGAAGGAGAAGTACCGGCAGGAGGATGGGCTGTATCCGTTCGTGCGGCTGGTAGAGGCGGCGCCGGACCGGGTGTACGCCCAGGCCGAGATGCTAAATGCTGAAGGTTTCTCGATCTTCCAGACGCAGTCTCGGCGAGAGCATTCTGCTTCATCGTTGGCTATGCGGAATCGGGCACCATTACTCCAGAAGATCAAAACTATTGAGGACCTTCGGGCCATGCCAAAGTACTCGGGAGACCAAAATCGGATTGATCTGGCGTACGCGGTCTACGCCCTTTCACGCGGAGTCAAAGAGTTCGACGTACGTATGGCTCTTCGTTCACGCGACCTGACGAAGAAGGGCGGTGATACTCGGCAACAGCAGTACATCGATAGAACAATCGAGCGGGCACTCCAGTCGAACATTGAGGGATTTTGGCAATATCGAACTCTCACGACGCGGGGTAGGTAAGTAGAACTTTGCCTCCGTGTTTTTTGGCGATGCCGCCCAACTGAGATCTAACGGACTGACGATGTCAGGCCAACTCGCCGACGACGCAACATCCCGTAACTGGAGAACGGGTTGAAAGCCTTGGTAGATGCACTACCAGCGGAGTGGTGCTGGCGTTGCCCCTTACGCCTGGACGGCAAGTACGATGTCGCTGGAGGTTTCCGTGCAGAAGTCACCAGGTAATCCGCGATAGGGACTCTGGGACGTGGCGAAACAGCTTCGGCACCCAGGTCGCGGCTTCACAATAGAAAAGAAATCGTGTCGCGGATTGAGCTTGGCGGCGGTTGAGCTCTTTAACAATAGGAGGTGTCGCAGGCAGAAACTCGATCTCGCTAGCACTTGGCCACCATGAGGCGTGAAGAGTGTGTGTGGAGGAGAGGGGGAATGAAATCTCAGATTCTTGGTTCCCCAACCCAAACGCTGTGAAGAAGAATGCAGGATTGTCTGAGGTGAGGAAATAGCTCGGGCCTTGGGACACAAGGACTCGCCATGACATTTCAAAAATGATCTCTGTCATTTCGGGCGATGGCCAAGGAGAGCGAATCTGCTCCAAGACTGAAGGCGGCAAGGTATCTCTAAGCTTTGATTGAACGCACTCAATCTCCTTCAGACGTCGGTCCAAGAGGCTCATATCGACAGGGTGTTCCGAGGCATACTGGTACAGTTCCCTACGAATCTCCTCCACGGTTGAGTCGATAGCACTGGGGGCCATAATGGTTCCGCGAAGCCGATTTGCGGGAACGCGTTTCATCATCGTGGCGACGTAGAGCGCTAGGCGAAAGCGGTCGTCACTGGCGAGGTCCTGGCCGTTCAACAATTTTTCAAATGCGGGATTGGACGGAATCTCGATCTGGTGGTTCAAGGCAGCTTCGATCTCGGCACTGTAGAAGTCGGCTTCCTGTGCGATCTTGCTGATGGCCGCTCGTCGAGCTTGCCCTCCGTTTCGGTCATAGAGCCATACAAGGCCCTCACGCCTCGGACATTGGAATCGGCGCAGGTATCGTCGTGGCACATAATGCTGGCCCATAGCGCTATCAAGCAAGTATCGCGTTTGATGCTACCATCAACTTCTTACCAGCGCATGTTAGTCCTCTGACTCCGGTGGTCCTGTCACGGCGGTCGACAGCTCGAGTGCTCCAATTGCGCAATCAGTGCCGCCCGATGGGCCGGTTTATTTCGGCATGTCCAGCGGTCCGACGGTGCCGAACGGGTCATCGAGATTCATCAGTTGCGCCACAAGTTCCTCCGGTAATGGCCCCTCCCGGAGCGCAAAGTCGTACGATCTTCCGTCTCCAACAGGCTCCGTGGCCACGCCAAGGCAGCGGTCTACGCCGTGCTTCATTTGAGCGTATGCGACGAGGAACTTCAACCTCGCAAGTCGCTCGGGGCGCGATTCTGAGGTCGAGAGATAAACGCAAGCAGCACTCCGTTCTCTCTGAACATGCACGAAGTAGTGAGGGCTTCCGTCTTGAGCCCGCTGGCTTTGCTGGACGAGTCGCTTTCCCAGGGAAATCCGCCGCCCACGAGTAAGCCACGCGAGCAACTCGGCGACCGCCATGTTCTGGCGACGACGCCCTGGGTCAACGGGTTCTTGGACGTCGTGGGCTCGCGCGATGATGTCATCAATGGCAAAGCCGAACCGGCGCTCCGGCGAGGAAAGCATGCGACCCGACGCGGTCGCGCTTACCGCCGCAACAGTTTTCTCCAGCTCTTCGGAGGTCGAGGGCGACATATGCCGGATCAGCACATCCCGCAGGTGCGGGATGATGCGTTGAATATTCTCTTCTTCCTCGTGGACTATGAACTGTTCCCGTGGCATCACGTCCGTGCGGAATTCAATGAACGTGATGAAGTCTCCCGCAGTATCGAATCGGTCGGCGATCATGTTGAAGTCACGCAGCGAGAAAACGTGGACTGGAAAGCCTGCCGCCAGAATCTCGGGAACGACCGTAGCCGCATCGAACGGCTGTGGGTTCTCTTGTGCAAGCACGATGATGCCTAGGTGATTCGGGTACTTCGCTGGCGCGAATGGAGCCGTTCCGTATACCTCGTGGTCCAACTTCGTGATGCCTCCATCGCCGAGTTGATGATGCGTTGTCTTCAGTTGCTTCAGCGCGTCCAAGAGTTTCTCAGTCGCCCACGATATTGGATCATGGTTGCCGCATTGTGCCTTGACTTGGACCAGGAGCGCGACGTCACTGAACAGGACCAATGCGTCAGCGAGCTCCGTCCCTTTCTTCTTTCCTTTCGGGTTGCGATACACGAAATCACGGAAGAAGGATTGCTCAAGGTACCACTGCGTCCACCGCTCCTCATACTCTCCCGGCTGCCCACCGACTTCTGGCGGGCTCGTCATGCCATACCGATCCAATGGTTAACCTCCTTCACTCATCAGGTGCAGAGATCTTTCGGTGTAAGCGTGGTGTGTTCTACCTTCACCGTGACGATCAACTCGCATTCTTGGGGCCCCTGGAGGTTGTCTGCGAATACGTGACCCTCTATCGAATAGTGTCCGCTCTCTCTCGCACCGATATAGAACGTGTCAGACCACACCCGCCGTCCTGGTTGCAGGTCCTTGCAGTCGATCTCGATGCGAAACCGATCGTCATTTTTGCCAATGTCCACTTCGCCCGGATCGCGACGCTGGTGTACCGAACCAATCCCGCGTATGGCTCGCTCGCCTGGCATCTCTTCCTTCTCTGGTTTCTCTGGCAGGTCTTCGCTCAGCAGCAGCCCGACCCCGATGGGAACGACGAGTTCAACACGTACGCTCTTCGCCGCCGCCTCCCCGATGTTCTTCACGGTCAGACGAACCGGCCTGCACAGTCGGGACATGAACTCGTATTCGGCGAGCTCATAGTAGTAATTCGCGTTGTGCTGGTTCAGGAAGTCAGTCCTGATCCCAAAGGGACCTTCGTACGGGTTGGGTAGCTTCGGAATATCCTCTGCTTCGGGAAGGCTGCAGAACTCGCATTGCAACTGCACACGCGTACCGATGGCATCATCGCGGTCAACCTCCGCGAACTCCACGAGCAGTTCAGCACAGTCCCGTGGCTTGTCCTTGCCCATTTGGGCGATCTCGCTCGGTGTGGCGGGCCTGGGTTCTGTCGAGCTACCGTATCGGACGTATACCTCTTCCCTTTTCAGCTTGCCGTAGTTCTTCGTTAGATGGATAGGACGTTGCTGGCCGTCGTCGATCACGAATATGCCGACGTGCTTGCCATCGTAAGTGAATGCTCGGTACTGGAAGCGCACGGGCGTGTTGACGAGATTGTTGACGAACTGCTGTAGCGAATGATCATCCAACTGGTCCAACGCGTCGATGCCAATCACGTTGCTCTTCCCGCCGCGGACTTCCGCGACGCCGATTAGGATGTAGGCTTTTGCTCGTCGCCAGGCGTTCGCGAACCCCAGGATGTCCTTGAGGAGTTCGGACTTCTCCTCATCAGAAGCCTTGACGAAACGGTACTGCTCTTTCTTGAAGTCGATGGTAGTGCCCTCTTCCTCGAAGAGCAGGCTCTCGAACAGATCATTCGTCATCGCTCACCTCCGTCGCGTCGCGGTGGTCCTTCCACGTCTGGTTGAGTTCGTCCCGATGCATCCTCCAAATCCACGTCGGGATGAGCGGCCCGGCGGCCCGGTTGAGATGGTAGTCGTAAATCACCTTGAACGCGCCGAGTTCCTCCGGCGTTGCCGCTTGGAGCGCTCGATCCGCTGCCCTTTCGCTACTCTCACTGTTCTTGCTCAAGCTGCTATAGCCGAGCGCTAGTTTGATGACACCCAAGCTTAGGAAGAGCATAAGGAATGCCGTCACCAACCTGGCGACGTTTACCTGCACCGTATGGGTATTCGTTGCCTGCAACGCCACAATCAGCGCTATGAACGACCCGATGAGGCCGACGACCATGATGGTCCAGCAATAAGTCGCCATGCGCTGCGCAAGGTGCTTCGTCCACCACGTCGACTCGCAAACGTTCTTCAACGCCCGCACCGGGCCGGGTGGGTCAGTTGCTGCGAAGTAGGGCTCGTTTACCGGGTACGTTCGCGCTCGCGTCTTCACCCACGATGAGCACCGCACGACGAGGTCGGAGTGGTCGGCGCTGGGTATCTGCCATCCGAACCCGTCCTGCAGGTCGAGCTTGCGCCGAAACTGCTCCGCGCTGCCCTTGATCGCGTCCGAACGGTACGCGCAGAGCTCCGCGATTAGTGTGCATGCCGTGACGATAAATGGTACCGGCTCACTTGGCATCACGCTGATCAGCGCGCCCGTCATGAAGCCAAGGCTTTTTGCCCCGAGGCTCGCCCCCCACCATCGCTTCGCGCAATCATCGAGCGCCTTCGCAAGCGCATACGGCGATATCGGGTTGTTCCTGACCGGTGCTGCTGCCATTTGGTGTTCACGCGCCGACGCGTGCCATCAGCAGGCTGTGAACCCAGTCCAGGTGGAACTGGGATCCGAAGATCTCTTGCCACTCGGACGACGCTGCGAAGCCATCGTTCGCCCGTTCATAGTCGCACGCCTTGAGCGCACGGTTGTAAGCGGTCCAGCACTTGCTCTCCCAGCCATTCCTCAACGGTATCTGCTCCGCAATCCCGGCGGGCCTCGCCCACCCGTTCACGTAGTACAACATGAACGCGAAGAAATCGCGAACCATCCAGTCGTAGTAGAAAATCGTCTCGTGACGATGTTGCCATTGCGTCACGAACACGTTCGCGAGGACTTCCAGGCAGACGGATTTGATCTCCACGTTGCACTTGCGCTTCCACGCCTTGAGCATCTTGATCAGATGCGTCGCCTTGCCCGCAGACGCCGCGTCTACCTGCCGCAGCCAGTTGTACTCGGCGACCGGATCGGACAACCGCCAGCGTCCACCGTCGGTCGTGTCAGCGATCAAATATTTACCGTCGAATTCTCCATTGATTAAGCGGAATGCAGGGACAATATCGACGTTATAGGTCTGGAAGGGCGCGACGACCGCCTGCCCGTCAGCACCGATATCCGTGTTCGGAAACGTGAGGAGAAGCGCGCGCCTCACTTCCTGGAGGAGCTGAGATTGTTTGTTGCCCGTGAGCGACTCAAGCCGACCGTACACACCCGCCGGGAGCACGAAGAGCATGTCAAGGTCGGTACGTGGGCGGGTCGCGGTGTCCTTGCCGTAGGAGCCGACCTTAATGTAGCTCCAAGCATCGAAGGCTTCGTTGGGGTAATACTTCGCAAACAGGGACCGGGCGATACGGTCGGCCTTGCCCTCGGCATCCTTACGCTCGGAGCACGTAAGTTCCAATTCACCCAGGAACTGCTCGAAATGTCGAGTGACGTGAGCCCACATTGCAAACCTACTCCTCGCTCGGTGCAGAATTGCGCGTCCCCCTGCAAATTGCGAAACCTCAGTTCTCACCACTATAATACCATATGTCGTGCCTCTGTGGACGCCGTCTGCTAAATATAGGGGTTATGAGCCCGCGCTCGGATTATCGGAGTACAATACACTCATGGCCAGCTTCAAGACGAACTCCGTCTTCCCATACCATACGCCCATGTACTGGACTCCACCGTCCGCGCCATGCGCGTCGGTGCATCACGAGTTCTCCTGGATACCGCTCTTGCTTACGGCTGGTGTCGTCGGCCTCGCCGTCCTCGTCGCGAGGGCGCACGACCGTCCGGCGCCTCGGCGTTGCGGCACGTGCGGAAAGGTAGGCCATGACACGCGAACGTGCTCGCAGAATAGTGCGAAGCGGGTCCGATTGAGAATAGTGAAGACTGGATTTTGCAGTTGCTGCAAACGCCGATTCAGACGGACGGAAGCTCATCACTACTCTGGACCTGCCGATGGCACAAGAGGCCGCGAGATGTGCGGAACCTGCCATCTCGTTTGCGGTCACGGCGGGGATTGGCAGAACATGGCCATCAACCCGCGATACTGTCGCCTGTGAACTTCGAACGATGCCTTGAATACTCCAGACCCCTCGTTTTCCGGGATAACGACCAACCCGAGACCGGATGGAGGTTCAGACTCCTGGAGGCGATTGGCTCCACCAAGGAATCACGCCTCAGCATAAGAACACCACGTGAACCTACCGCATGCGATACTTTGGCAGAACCACGACCAAACCGGAGCTTCCCAGCTACGTACGGGCTTGGCGAAGCTCGATGCGCTTCACAGGAAGGTGCCGCATCGAACCGACCTTCCTCAGCGCGGAAGCATCATCCGATAACCAGGCGAAGCTGTTGAAGAATCGCAGTCGCGATGGGTTTCGGAATGAGCATCAAGGCAGTAAGCAGTAAGGCGACAATCAAAAGCACGGGCGCACCGTAGTAGGCAAGAGCCATCCACCATGTGAGCCGTGGCCCGGCAGCCATCGATACCCAGATCCAGTTTCGCAATCGCATGCCAGTCTCCCGCCGGATCGTCGACGCGGCCCGGCGCTGTCTTCAGAATACGGCCACTGCTCCCGACAGCCGTGTAAACTCTTTTGGCGGGTGCCCAGGTGCACGCCCCCGCCACCCTATTGCCCACGTGCGTGTATCGGCCAGATTTCGGTCCCACATTAACCGGGGCGTCCCCCACTCGCGCCGCTTCTCGGGCTGACCCTCGATGATCCCGGTCCGCTCCGTCTGGATCGCGGTCACAGCCGCCATAGGGAACGCTGCAGCAACGCGGGTGCCTCGCATGCTGCATCCCCCGCCAAGCCTCTCCACTCCCGCCTCCATCCTGGCCATCCGCGTCTCCCCATTCCCGCCCCTACATCTCCCGGGCACTCGCTTCGCTTGACGGCCCACAAATCTGCCTGAAGGCCTAGCCGCGCCCTGGCGTCCGGTGGGCTTCTGCTTCCGCACTCCTCTTCGTTCCGCACGGCCCTTGCGGGTTTCGGCTCCCCCAGCCCTCCTGCGGACCGCGGCGCTCCCACACCCACGCCCGGCGCGCGCCGCTGGGCCGGTCCCCCCGAAAAAGCAGCCCTTGTCCTTGGGAGCGGCTCCGCTCGCTTCTGGGTGCCCCGAGAGACTTCGGGAGCAGAAACGGAGAACCCCATCATGTATCAGAATCGAGTCACTCTCATCGGATTCCTCGGCAAGGACGCCGAATCGCGCAGCACCCGCACCCAGCAGACCCCGTTCGTGGTCCTTTCTCTCGCCACCAAGCGTAGCTGGAAGGACCGCGAGTCCGGCGAACGCCACAGCCAGACCGAATGGCACCGTTGCATCGTCTGGGGCCGCCTGGCCGACTACGCGGCCACGCTCACCAAGGGCGCCCACGTCCAGGTGGAAGGCGACCTCCGCCACCGCGAGTACACCCCGCAGCCGAAGAATGGCAGCGACAACGGCGTCACCCTCCGCACTGTTGCCGAAATCCGCGTCACCTCCATCACCAAGCTGGACCGGCCCGCCACCACGGCGGGCTCCCCCAGCCCCGCCTCCAGCGCGGCGAACCCCAACCCGGACCCGGCCATCGCCGCCGCGGCCACCGCAGAGGAGGTGCCCTTCTAAGGGCATCTCCCTCCGCCACAGGAGGCACAACCATGGCCAACACTACTCATCCCGTTTCCCTCAACGCCGCGCGCGAAGAGCGCATCCTCAGCTATCTCCCACTCGTCCGCCTCATCGCCCGCGAGACTCACCGCCAATGCCCGCGCACCGTCGCGCTGGAAGACCTCGTCTCCGCCGGCACCATCGGACTCATCCAAGCCGTGGACCGCTACGACGCCGCCCGCGGCACCCAACTGGGAACCCTGGCCGACCGCCGCATCCGCGGAGCCATCCTCGACCACCTCCGCGGCCCGGATCCCCTGCCACGCACCCTCCGTCGCTTCGCGCGCAAACAGCAGGAGTGCCAAGCACGCCTCCGCGCCGAACTCGGCCGCGAGCCCGAGGAGGCCGAAACCGCCGAAGCGATGCGCATCCCGCTGGCCGTCTACCGTCGCCGCACGGAGGAAGCCGATCGCGAGCACCTCTACTCGCTCGACGACCCGAACACCGAGCGCCGCAATCACCCGGCAACCCCGCCGAGCGATGTCGCCGATCACTCCATCCTCCGCGTCCAGGTTTTGCGACTCTCCCGCCAGTTACCGCAGCCGCAAGCCACCGTCATCGAAGCACGGCTGCACAACCGCTCCCACGAGTCCATTGCCATGGAACTCGGCGTCACCCAGGGAAGGGTATCGCAGATCCACAAGCTGGCCATTGAAACGCTCGCCGCGATGGTCAGCGCGCAATCCGTCAATCCAGCCCCGCCGGGATAAGCCCCGGCGCACCATCGAAAGCGCAAGACCCCACCGGCCCAACCAATCACGCAAGATGCAGCCGGTCCAACTGCAAGAACAGCTCATCCCGCACAATCCCCAGCCGCCGCTTCACCATCACCGGAAGACCGCTGCCCTCTTGCGCTTCCCGAAACGTCCGCTTCTGCCGAAGCAGTTCCTCCAGGTCGCGCCCAAAGGTCTCGCGGTTCCGCCGAGGAAGCACCACCGAGCCCCACACCTTCGCAGCCGCCCGCTGGTAGACCGGCAGTTCGCTCAGCACCCGGCCATCCCGCTCAATCCGCCCGAAGTACTCGTTCATCCACAGCACGATGTTCCGCTCCGGACTCGTCTCCGCCAGCTTCGCGAACCCGGTCAGCGTATCCGTCAGCGCCTGGCCGCCCGTCACCACGCAATGCACGAACAGCCGCCGCCCGTTCTCCGCCAGCACCGCCGGCACGCCGTTCTCCAGCATGTAATTCCAAACCGGGATGAACGTAGAGGATCCGTTATCCACCACGAAAACCCCGTCCTCGGTCAGCATCCGCTCCATCAGGCCATCGAACAGCCGTGAATCGATGGCCCCTTCCGCCAGCAGATCCAGGCGCTGCACCTGCAAATCCCGGTACTGCGTGAAGGTCTGGTTCACCGGATCCGTATCCACGCAATGCGTCACCAGCCCAAGCCGATGGGCGAAGTACTGCGCCAGGATGCTCGCCACCAAGCTCTTGCCCACGCCGCCCTTTCCCTGCAGCACCAGATGCACCGCCGTCGTCCCTTTGTTCTCGCTCATTCCCGAATGCCTCCCCCGGTTCCCCGCACGAATCGCGACACCGCCGCTCATTTCCCAAACAACTCCTCATCCGAAAGCGTCCCCGGATACTGAAACCCCGGTCGCCCGTTCCCTGAGAGGCGGCGGACGTTCTCCAGCGGATCGGAACCCCGCCGCTCGCCACCCACGCTCGCCGGCCTCCCCACCGGGAGAGGTACGGGCGCCTTTTCCCGCACCGCAGGCGCCGCGGCTTCGGCAGTTGCAAAGTCCGTCTTCTCCCGCGCCCGCATCTCCGCGATGCACGCGCAGAGGTTCTTGTAGTTCACCTCGATGCCATCCTTGCGGAGCGATTCCCGAATCTCGCGCACCGTATGCCCAGCGTCTAGGCACTCCCGGATCTTCGGCCAGAGCAGTCGGACCAAGGTCAACTTGCGTCGCGGCGACTGCGCACGAAGTGCTTCGAGGTTCGGTGTCTCCACCCCGCCTTGTCCCGCAAGCTCCGCCACGATTCCCAAGTATTCCTCAGCAAGGAGCCTGTATGCAAGCTAGACTGCACTCGTTCGCAGAGAATCCCATGGCGTCCGCCCAAAGTCGCGGACATTCCGCCACCAGTCCGCCATCCGTCTGCCCAGCCGACGCCCATGCCGCATTGCAGCCACACCCCAGCAAGATGGCTCCCAAAACAATCGTGTAGTGGAACATAAAGGAATTGCCGGTGCAGGGTGCGATTTCTCTTGAGGATCACGATTGTTTCGAGTAGCCTAGCCATACGGTACAAGCTAGCACTCGATACGCCATATGCCGACAACCAAAGAAAGACAGAAAACGCCCCGAAACCAGCGCCTGGAAGTGAAGCTCCCGCCGGAACTCCTCAGCCAGGTTCGCGAAGCCGCCCGCCAACGAGGCTTCACCTCGGCCAACTCCTTCGTCCGCGCCGCCATCGCCAACGAACTGAAGACCGGCGAAAGCGCATTGGAGAAGACGGAACAGACGATCGCCGCCGGCCTCAACCGGGCCATGAAGGAACTCCGAAGTCTCCACACCGCAGGCCAGGCGAACTTCGCAATCACCGACGGCCTCGTCCGGCTCTTCCTCTCCTGCATCCCGGAACCGGACACCCGATCCCGCGACGACGTCCGAAAGCAAGCCAGGCTCCGCTACCGCCGCTTCATCCAGTCCGTCGCCAAGAACATGACCGCCAGGAACGCCATCCGCCTGGGAGCCGAAGGACCCGATGAAGGATGAGCCCACCATCCGCCTGCGCCCGCCACAGCGCCAGCGTAGGCAGCCAGACGAAGCGAAAGCCTGGAGCCGCGCATTCAAGGGCCTGCTCCACGTCGCGCGGATGACATCCAGCCGGAAACGGAAGGGTACAGGTTACGGCGGTCCCACCGTCCGGCGACAACGCAATCCCCACAGCCAACGCTGCGCCGTGCGCCTAACGTACTCCCCCAACCGAAGGAAAGGCCAATGGCGGGCCCACGGACGCTACATCCAACGCGAAAGCGCGACCGCCATCGAACCGAACCAGGGAAGCGGTTTCACCGCCACATCCGACCGCGCCGACGTCTCCAAGCAACTCGGCCAATGGCAAACCGCCCGAGACCCGAGACTTTTCAAGATCATCCTCTCCCCGGAATTCGGAGACCGCCTGGACCTCCGCAAGCTCACGCGAGATTTCATGGCCCAGGTCGAAGCAGACGTAGGATCACCCATCGAGTGGGTCGCCGTCACCCACCACAACACCGACCACCCCCACGTCCACATCGCCCTCCGCGGAATCGCCGCCGGCCACCCCATCCGCTTCAACCGCGACTACATCCGCCACGCTCTCCGCAGTCACGCAGAAAGCCTCTGCACCCGGGAACTCGGATTCCGAACCATTGCCGACGTAATCGAAGCGAATGGTCGCAAGGAAAGTCCCCGCGGATTCGGGAACGTGGAACCACTCACACTGAGCGCGACCTATGCATCAGCTCAAATACAACAACGGCCAAGCGAGAGATCCCAATCAGTGACGAAGATACCCCGTTCCTCGCAAGTGCTTCCCGCAAGATCCCGCTAACGTCAGTGGAGGTGGATTCCGAAATTCTCGGATAGCCGTTGTCCGGAAGACGAAAGTACCGGCCTGTTGTGAGACAGGGACCGACAAGAGGGCAAGGCATCCGCATCAGCCTCTCGGCCAAATCGCACTCGGCCTTGGTGCCTTCGCGGAGCGGAGAGGATGCGCATTGAGTGCTTTCCGAGAAGGGCCAAGGAGCATTGGACCCAAGTGGATCGCTTCCACCTCTCGAAGTTTGCCACGAACCCCGGCACGGCAGGCGCGTCGCCTCTTGGGCTCACTGCTTAGCATTCGCGGCGGCGCAAAGCGCCTTACGCAGTGTACCGTCGTCAGCAAGCGCTTTCTGCAAGTAGAGCTTCAACATAGTCTTTCTGCCGGAGAAACTCCCCCTGCGAAATGAGTTGCTGGCGATAATTCTCACGCAGAAACTGCACTGGGTCGGAGTCGCTGCGTCGTCGGTTGCAGTCGTCACACGCAGTGACGATGTTGTGCTTCCGATTCGTCCCACCTTTCGCTACGGGCACGAGATGGTCGAGTACGAAATTCTCTTCAGTGAGGGCGGTAGTGCAGTAAATGCAGGAGTGACCGTCACGCGCGAGAACCACCAATCTGCGGCCTGGGTCTGTGTAGTAGTCCCGCTCGTCTTTCGTCAGGGGTTCGGCCCGTGCCTCTCGCTCCTCTTGATCCATGAGTACGCGGCATGCGGGGATGTCACTTGGCAGATGTACCGATATTTCATTCGCGTTTCCGCGTTGGCGGTTGACGGCTATGCAGTTGTGCTCAAACAGGTCTGGAAGCCTTCGTTTGACCGTGGTGTGATCTATGATGTTGCCTTGCTCGGATCGAATGAACGAACCAACCCGAGCCCACGGGACAATGATCTCACCTTTGCCGGTCTCAAACCACGAGAGGTGAAAGAGGACTTGGTAGACAACTACGGCTTTGTCTTTCACGACACGGGAAAGGTATCGCGTGATGAATGCGGACTCTTGGACGTAGCGGTCAAGCGAGATCCGGTCCGGAAGAGACTGGATGGTGCCCTTGAGGATGTCAGTGATATATGCCATGAGCTCGGCCCTAGATGGCTATCGTGCTCTCATACTCTTGATTGTGCAGGCTTGCATGAAGCCTATCTTGCTCGCTGCTCGCCCTAGAATCATACCAGTAGAAGCGTTCACGATCGGCGACCATCGCCTCCAAAGCCGCTTTCGACATATCTGAAGACATACTCTCCTGTTCTGGCCAAAATTGACCTCCGGCGGCGTGCCGCCTGATCTGGCCTCAATGCAATCTCTTCGTACTCCACCTGGTGATTCCCGTGAATCCACTTCTGGGGAAGATCGAGGGGTTGTGCGTCATTCGTCGCGGCCAATCGAACAGCGCAAGCTAGCCGGAACTGAAGTTCCGCTGCGAAGAGATGCGCAATTTGTTTCTCACGTTCGTCCATCGGAACCTTCCTCGTCTTTCGCCGGCAAAATCACGGCAAGTTTGTCCTCGACATCAAGCTTGAACCGAGTTGCGATGCGCGCTAGATGGACACCAAAGGTGCCGCGTAGCTCGCCGAGAGCACTGTAAAAGGCCCAACTAGCCCGGTGGCCCCGATGATTCGCGTAGACAACGATTCGCTCGTCTTCATCTGCACCGACGAGATCCAAGAATTTGCGGCAGGCAATCCGCATCGCGCGCAAACTGGCGACGAACTCGGAGCCTGAATCCAGCTTTCCAATCTCGTCGGTCAGAAATCGACGGATGTCTAGAATTGAGCTGACGCAGTGTGAAGGAACTTCCAACTCATCCGGCGCGTAGAGCACACGGCGATCCTCGAGAAACGTGACTACTCGCCGGGCCGCCGAAACCTCAAGTTCCGTAGGTTGCCATGATACTCCGCCGAGCGGCGTCGAAATGCCCGTCAGCCGGTTTGCAATCTCCCTGAACTTCATCAAGCCTCCGCTTCAGACAGCCGTACCGGCCGCCGGGACTTTCATTGCTTCATTGTCGCAATCACGCAGATGGTTCACGCAGATCGGCAAGTGATGCCGAGAGCGGCAGTGCACCCGCGGAACCGTCCCGAGTACTCGGCAATCCGGGAGAGAGCCATACTGCCCGCATCTCGCCCGCTTGTCCAACTGCACCCCAGCAAACTGTCAACCACGGTTCCGAGAAACCGACTCGCCACCATCATCGGTCGACCGCACGAAAACTCCCCAGACTTGACTTGATGCTAGCTACGACTGTGAGTAGACCGGACCCAAAACTACGAGGCACTTGACACTCCGCGTTTCGTGGCGCAAAATGCCAGCATGGACAAGCTAGCTAGTATACAAGCTGTTACTCAAGCGTTTGACTTCGAAAGTGCACGGAATGAGCAACCCACCAGTCCGAATGAGATGCTCGACGAGGTGGGAGGCGAGCTGCTTCAAAGCTCCGGCTTCGAGGACGAGGAATCCGAGCCGGGCTTTGAGGAAGAGGAGGTGTTCTGATGGCGACCGCTGCTTCCGATTCAACCTCCCAGGCGACAACCGTTGTGCAGCTAGCCCGTCGCGACTTTCGACAGGAGGTCACCGATCAGATTGTTGCCATGCTGGAGAAAGGCACCGCTCCTTGGCAGAAGCCGTGGGAGCCGGGTGTCCTGCAACTTCCGCTTAATCCCACCACCGGCAAGGTCTACCGGGGTGGGAATGCCCTCCATCTGATGGCGGTCGCGGGACGAAAGGGTTTCGAGGACCCTCGGTGGCTGACGTACCGTCAAGCACAGGAGCATGGGTGGCAGGTACGGCAGGGCGAGAAGGGCACCCACATCGAGTTCTGGCAGTTTCCGGAGCGTGACCCGAATCGCGAATCCAGCGAGAAGCCGAATGCGGCTGGCTCCTCGGGCAGCGAGACGGAACGCGACGAAGGTCCAGCACGGATGCTCCATCGGATCTACACCGTCTTCAATGGGCAGCAAATCGAGGGAATCCCAGAGTACGCTCCACAGAAAACGCAGGAGTGGGAAGCGGTGCAGGCGGGGGAGCGGATTCTCGTCAACTCTGGGGCACGCATTACGCACGATCAGGATGACCGGGCGTTCTACAGTCCGGCTTCCGACAAGATCCATCTCCCGCCCCGGGAAGCATTCAAGAACGCGTCAGACTACTACGGGACGGCGCTCCATGAACTATCCCATTGGAGCGGCCATCAAACGCGGCTCAATCGCGAGACCCTCAACGAAAGCTACCGCTTCGGCGACACCAACTACGCGAAGGAGGAGCTTCGAGCAGAACTCGCCAGCGTCTTCCTCGCCGCGGAGAAAGGCATTCCCCACAATCCGGAACAGCATGCCGCCTACGTCGCCTCGTGGATCCAGACCCTCAAGAACGACAAGAACGAGATATTCCGGGCGGCCAAGGACGCACATGCCGCCGCCGACTACCTGATCGCTTTCGACAAGGAACTTCCCAAGGACCGATCTCCGCAAGAGCCCACGCGGACCGAAACCGCAGAACTGGTTGCCGCGCGTGAGCCTGCTGCCGGGGCAGCTTCGGTAACCGAAAAGCAGACTGCCACTGAGTCCCGACTTCCGGTGGAAGCTGGGCCGAAACGACTCGCGGAAGAGTCTCTTGCCGCAGCCCAGGATCTTACAAAGCGGGTCTTCGGGGACAAAGCTAAACACTATCTGGCCGACACCGAATCGGGTACCTACCGTGGAGTGATCGTCGCGGAGACCGCCCAGCACCTGGTGCAGCGCATCTCCCCGAAGTCAGTCGCAATTCATGACAAAACCCTGCTTCCTTCGAGCGTCGCCCCCGGCGCAAACGTCCTGGTGTCGTATTCGAACAACGTGGCGCAAGTCCGTCCCTATAAGGCGCGGCAGAGAGCGCAGGCCTTGGCAAGATGAACGCACCGGTTGCACTCTATCGGGTTCCGAAGCCACCCGGATTTCTTGGTGGCTACCGCTGGCGGAGCCTTAACCTTGGCGTGGTCCTGTTATGCATGGTCAACGCATTCGCGACCCAGTACGTTGCCTTTGACCTTGGCTTCAAACCTGGGTTGGGCCGGCCGGTTCTGGTGCTTGGCACCTATCCAATCTACCCTCCGTACGAATGGGCAGTCTGGCTGTGGCGGCTCGGTGCCCATCCCGATACCGAAGTCCGGTCCGCCGTTCTGAAGGGGGCACTGCTCATCGTCGCTGGTTCAGCGGCTTCCGTAGGACTCGCCTTCGCATCATCGCTCCCCCGCATTCGCGAGCTCAGCAAGAACACCGAGGATTTGCACGGCTCCGCGCGATGGGCAAGCGCCACCGAAGTCCGCGCTACGGGACTCCTCGATTCCGGACACGGGGTCTATGTGGGAGGCTGGCACGACACCCGGCATCGGCGCCTTCGCTACCTTCGGCACGACGGTCCGGAACACGTTCTCGCCTTTGCCCCAACGCGGAGCGGCAAGGGCATTGGGCTTGTGATTCCCACCTTGCTCGGTTGGGCAGAATCCGCCGTCGTGTACGACATCAAGGGAGAGAACTGGGCCAAGACCGCCGGCTTTCGTGCATCCCTTGGCCACATCTGCTTCAAGTTCTCTCCCGTAGAATCCGGCAACGGTTCCCGCTTCAACCCGCTCGCCGAGGTACGCATCAAGACGCCCCGCGACGTCTCCGATGCGCAGAACGTGGCGGACATGATTGTGCGGACCGGCGAGGACAGTCCCCAGGAACGTTACTGGCAGGATGCCGCCGCCTCCATCACCACCGGGATGATCCTGCACGTGTGTTATGCAGCGGAAGCCGAGGGACGGGTGGCGTGCCTCGCTGACCTCGCCGCTGCATTCACCAAACCGGGCCAGACCTTCCGCGACACGCTCGCCGAACTGGAGAACTATCCCCATGACCCGTTATACGAACTCGAATGGCGTACCCCCGACTTCGAACGAACCGCAACGCACCCCGTGGTGCGGGAAAAGGTCCGTGAGATGCTCGACAAGGAAGACAAGGATTTCTCGGGCGTCCTCTCGACGGCCAAGACGGCCCTTTCGCTCTACAGCGATCCGCTGGTGGCCAAGAACACCGCAGCGAGCGATTTCACGATCAACGATCTCGTCAATCATGCGACGCCGCTTTCGCTCTACCTGGTTGTGCCGCCGTCGGACAAGATCCGCTCGCGGCCACTGATGCGGCTGATCTTCACGATGATCGTGAACCGCCTCACGGAGAGGATGGATTTCGAAGGCGCGGCACAGAAGCGCAACCGGCACCGGCTGCTCTTCCTGATCGACGAGTTCCCGTCGCTGAAGCGCATGGAGATCTTCGCCGACGCGCTCTCGTACATGGCCGGCTACGGACTGAAGGCGTACCTGGTGACGCAGGATATCCGGCAGATCGTGGACGAGTACGGCCCAAACGAGAGCATCGTCTCGAACTGCCAAGTCCGCGTCGCGTATGCCCCAAACCAGTACGACACCGCGGAATTGCTCTCCAAGATGACGGGTACCACCACAGTACAGAAGGCGAGCTTCAATTTCTCAGGTTCCCGGCTTGCCCCCGTCGCCAACCACATCAGCGCGAGCGTAGACCACGTCGAGCGCCCGCTGATGACTCCCGATGAAGTGATGCGCATTCGCCCGCCGAAGAAGACATCTACCGATGGCGTGGAGCGCATCGTCGCACCGGGCGACATGCTGATCTTCGTGAGCGGCAGCCGGCCAATCTACGGGACCCAGATCCTGTACTTCACCGATCCCGAGTTCCGGCGCCGCGCCGCCATCGCCGCACCGATCCAGTTCCGCGCGATCGAGGACGGCAGGGTCCGCCCGCAACGTCCGTCAGATCGCACACCAAACGTCATCAGTAGGCCGGAACCCGAACCGCGGAACAACTCCGGATTCCTGGAACAACTAGAGATCGATCGAGAGGACACGGGCGCATAGCCCCACTGAGGAGGTCCATCAAATGCAGAAGAATCGAATCGAACTGGCCGGCTACCTTGCGGCCAAACCCGAACTTCGCCAACTGCCATCCGGCACGCAAGTTGCGAACGCCCGACTGGCCGAAGGCTACCGCTTTGTGGACCGCAACAAGCAGGAACAGCAACATACGAACTGGCACAGCCTTGTGTTCTATGGCGACATCTCCGAGATCGCCGCAAGCTTCGAGAAAGGAGACAACCTCTTCATCGAAGGTACCCTGCAGACTCGCCAGTTCACACCCAAGGACGGCAGCCAGCGGACGGTGTACGAAGTCATTGTCCGCAAGGTTCACCAAATCGCCAAACCCAAAACGGCCAACACTCCGCCCGACGACAACAACCCCGATTCGGACCCGAATCCCATTCAGAACCCCGAACCCACGGAGCACGACGATGACGACGACGGTACTTGGCCGGTCTAGCTATCGCCGCCTGCGGGCACTGCTCCTCGTCCTATGTGGAGTGTCTGGCACGGTTCTTGCTGCAGGAGCCTTCGGTGTCCGGTTGAACGTGACTGCCAGCCTCCCGGTCGGTCTGTATCTCGCGACTTCGAATGCGAGCGCAGCGTTGGTCGAATTCTGTCCTGCAGAACCCTTCGCCACCGAGAGCCGCGACCGAAACTACCGGCCCAAGAGCATCGCTTGCCCCGATGGAGCAGCACCACTGGTTAAGCCCATCGTTGCGAAGCCCGGCGACGCGGTTCTGGTGACAGAATCAGGGATCGCAGTGAATGGCAGGGTATTCACGCAATCCGCTGCCCTCCAAGTCGATGGCGGCGGCAGGCAACTCAAGCCGTGGCCATTCGGGACGTACGAGCTCGCGGCGAACGAACTGTGGGTCGTTTCGACATACAGGGGAAGCTACGACTCGCGATACATGGGTCCGATCCGGCGCAGCCAAGTCAAAGAATTGCTGATGCCAATGTGGGTGATCGAATGACAGCACGAATCCAAGCGTCTTCATCCGTAGCCTTCGCAGCAGCCATCGGTGCGGTCGCCTGGCGCGGTCCGATGTGGGTCCTAAGCTCGGTGATCCTCATCCCGGCACTGGCTTATCTCCAAACCACTCGTACGGCATGCTTCGCCGTCGTCGCTGCCTACTACGCCGCAGCAAGCTGGGAGATGATCCCCGTGCTCCAAGCTGGGCCATGGCTTAGCGGCAGCCATTCCCTTTCCGTCATCGTCTTCGCACTCGCAATCTTTGTGCTCACGAGCACCTGGACCATTCTGTGGACACCAGATTCGAGATGGAAGCCGATCCGCACCCTATGCGCTTTCGTCGTATCGATTATTCCGCCTATGGGTCTCCTGGGTTGGGCCTCGCCGATCATGGCCGCAGGTGTCTTATTTCCAGGTATGAAGTGGACCGGGCTCGCAATTACGATGCTGATTCCATCGGTTCTGCTTGCGCCGATCCGAATCTCTGCAGCGACGGTCCTCGCCGCCACCAGCCTCCTCGCGAATGCCGTCTACATGCCGGCGATGCCAACTCCAGGATGGACCGCAGTCAACCTGCCGCACCCGCAAGCGACGGACGAGTTCACTCAGCTAACGAAAAACCTCGACGTAATTCGGCAAGCACTGTCAGATAAGCCAGACCAAGTCCTGATTTTCCCGGAGTCGACAATTCAGCGCTGGAACGAGGCCACAAAGCTCTACGCCTACGCAGCAAGTCGCTCACTCGCTTACGAGAGGAGACTTGCAGTCGTAGGCACAACGTTCCCCATCCCAGGTTCAGGCAAGCAGCACAACGGGGCAGTTCTGCTCGGAACCAACGGTGAGGAAGTGAGGTACATCCAACGTGTTCCGGTTCCACTGGCGATGTGGAACCCATTCGGCACCGAAGGATTTCGACTTTGCTTGACCTGCTCAGGAACGGCCCAAATCGGAAAGCACCGAACTGCGGTCCTAATCTGCTACGAGCAGCTTCTACCGTGGACGCTGATGCATTCCACGTGGGAATCTCCCTCTGTCCTGGTTGGCATGTCCAGTTCCGAGTGGACCGGGCACACCTCAATTCCAGAAGCGCAAAGCCTTTCACTCCACGCATGGGGGCGCCTCTTCGAACTGCCCGTGCTCGAATCTGTCCATCGCTAGTGAGGCCCCGATGCTACTGACTGACGACGCAAACGACGTCTTGACCATCGACGAACTGGCAAGAGCCCTCCGCTGTTCGAAGAGTCACGCGGCGAAGGTGCTGCGTGGCGAGGTTAGTGGGCTACCCCGAATGCATCATGTGTCCGTCGGTCGGCGAAAGCTGGTGCGTCGTGAATGGCTGAATGCGTGGTTGGAGGAGAGCAAGCGGAAATGCTAGCATCGCTTCCAGCACGGGATGGAACGCATTGGACGTAGGAAAGGAAATCCAATGCGTCGAAAACGTTTCCAGAAGGGAAGCGTACGCCCTCGCAAGCATGGCCGGC
The DNA here is from genome assembly GCA_014584705.1 of Acidobacteriota bacterium. Classification (GTDB taxonomy): domain Bacteria; phylum Acidobacteriota; class Terriglobia; order Bryobacterales; family Bryobacteraceae; genus JACTMJ01. The sequence goes on from JACTMJ010000013.1 coordinate 145,994, forward strand.
ACAAAGTATGGGTTGGCCAGTGGTGGGAGGGTGATTGCCGCCGTTCCAAGGTGCTTGGCGATTGCTCCGAAATGAGCAAAGGCCAAGCGGAAGCCATCATGGCTTCGATCTTGGAACCATTGAACGAAGGTGCGGGGAAGAAGACTGCTCGAACCTACACCTTTCACCAATACCTTGAGGAAGTCTTCTTGCCGATCTGCCGGAGGAAGTGGAAGGAATCGACTCGGATGACCTCTGAGCCCTTGATCACCTATCACCTGCTTCCGGCTCTCGGACATCGGCTTCTCGCAGAAGTCACCCGGGACGAGATGCAGGCACTCCTCGACAAGAAGGCGAAAACTCTCAGCGTCAGTGTCGTGGCGCATCTTCGTTGGCATTTGAGCGCAATCTTTCGGACTGCGCTGGGTGATGGTGCCGTCCAGTTCAATCCAACGCTTGGCCTGTACGTGCCGAGATGTCAGGAGGGACGGGAACGGCGCGTACTTGAGCGCGGAGAGATCCTCCAAGCGCTCAATGCACTCGGTCCGCGGGAGCGGATCATTTTTCGAATGGCTGTGTTCGACGGGATGCGTCCCGGCGAGATTCTTGCCATTCGAGTTGAAAACGTCCAGGACCATTCGGTCCACATCAAGGAGCGGGTGTACAAGGGCAACCTTGACACCCCGAAGGGTCGGCGAGGGCGACGAACGGACCGAGTTGTCGCGTTGTCGCCGGGAACCCTAACCGAACTCAAGAACTGGATAGCGAGCCTTGCAGACAAGAATCCGCGGGCGTTCGTCTTTCCCTCTGAAAACCATTCAACCCCAGTCAGCCGTGACAACCTGTGGCGTCGGGAAATTGGACCGAAGCTACGGGAAATCGGACTTGAGTGGGCCACATTCCAGGTGTTGCGTCGAACAAACGCCTCGCTTTCGCGGGTGGCGATGATCGACGATAAAGTCGCCGCCGACCAGCGGGGACATGGACTCGGAGTAAGCCTGGATGTTTACGCGATCAGTGACCTTCGCCAGAAGATCGATGCGGTGACCCGCCTCGAATCCTCGGTGATCCAATAACCCAAGAGACGACCTTCAGATCGGACCCTGTCGAGGGCGAAACGTGAGCATTCGACAGGGCGAGTTGAGAAAACGGAGTAAACGGAGTAAGTGAGAAAACCTGATCGTTCCCAAGTTATTGAAAACATGGAGCGGGAGATGGGACTCGAACCCACGACGTCCAGCTTGGGAAGCTGGCATTCTACCACTGAATTACTCCCGCCCGGTTGTGCTGGCAGTGGCTTGTCAGTGTCTAGAATAGCACGCGTTCCGGGTGAGGTGGTCCCTGGATTCCTGCTGGCTCTTCATCCGGGATTTCGATGTGATTTCTGGCGGGGCTTTGGGTGCGGGTGGTGGAGGGGTGTCTGGTTTGCTTTGGGGCGGTTGACTCCGGGGTGGCTTCGAAATAGGCTGGTTCCGTCACGGGCTCAGCTTGCGGAATGTGGATTGCCGTCACCGGTATTTCCGCCGTTGGCGTTGCCGCGATGATGCCGTATTGTTGGCTGGGCGAGCCAGAGAGAGGGGAGCTATGCATTCATTTTCACGCCGTTCGTTCGTGAAGACCGCCAGCGCCGCGATCGCTACTTCGCAGTTTCCGATTCTGGGCGCGAACGATCGCATCGCGCTTGGGATTGTCGGGCTGGGCGGGCGAGGCACGGATCACATCGATTACTACTCGAAGCTGGACGCCGATTCCCGCATTGCGGCCGTTTGCGACGTTAATCAGGCCGCGCGCGAGCGTGCCGTGGCGCTGGTGCGGAAGCTGAAGAACTATGCTCCGACGGAGTACGAGGACATGCGGACGCTCTTCGAATCCAAGGAGATCGATGCCGTCTCGCTGCCGCTGCCGAACCATTGGCACGCGCTGGCCACGATCTGGGCGTGCCAGGCGGGAAAGGATGTTTACGTCGAGAAACCCGCCAGCCACAACCTCTATGAGGCGGTCCAGATGGTGGCGGCGGCGCGGAAGTATAAACGCATGGTGCAGGTGGGGTCGCAGAGCCGGTCCATCACGCATAAGATCCACGCGATGAAACTGCTCGGGGAGGGGGTGATCGGGCAGATCTATCATGCGCGCGGACTCTGCTTCCGCAGGCGATTCTCGATCGGGCACACGCCGGACGAACCCGTGCCGGCCGGGATCGATTGGGACCGCTTCCTTGGCCCCGCGCAGTTGAAGCCGTTCAGCCGGAACAAGTATGCCTACAACTGGCACTGGTTCTGGGATACGGGCAACGGCGATATCGGCAACCAGGGCGTGCATGAGATGGATATCTGCCTATGGGGCCTGGGCCGCGGCGGCTGGCCGGTCTCCGTGTCTTCCACCGGAGGCAAGTTTGTCTGGAAGGACGACCAGGAGACGCCGAACACGCAGCAATCCGCCTTCGAATTCGGCGACGCGCAGATGACGTTCGACGTGCGCAATTTGCCGACGGCCCCGGAAGGGCTGGCGCCGATGGCGGACCGCAGTTTCGTGGGGAACATATTCTACGGGGACCTCGGCATGATGACCGTAGTCCACAACGGCTTTCAGGTCTACCAGAGTTCGCTCAAGGGCGCGAAGCTCGATCTGGCGGGCGCGCCGAATTCCAATAGCGGCGAAAAGTACGAAAAGATCCTGGACGAAAAGGCCGCGGAGGGAGACGACGACGCGACCGTACCGCACATGAAGAATTTCCTGGACGCCATCCGGTCGCGGGACTACCGCAAGCTGCATGCGGACATTGCGATCGGCGCGCGCGCCGCCGCATTCTGCCATCTGGCGAATATCAGCTACCGAACCGGACGGACGCTCCACATTTCGCAATCGAGCGGCATGTTCACGGATGCGGCCGATGCGAACGCCCTCTATTCGCGCGATTACCGGGAACCTTACGTGGTGCCGGCGACGGTGTAAGCGGAGGAATCGGAACCCGCGTCGTGTTTAGGCGAAATCCGAGGGGCGCAAGCCGCGCCGGTACTTGCCGAAGCCGAAGGGCGTGGGGCGGTAATCCCCCACCAAGGCCACGTTCGTGCGCCGGGGGATCCGGCGCTCGAGACCCGTGGCCCACAATGCACCGTTCACGATCATCCGGCGCGTGCCCTCGCTTTCGAGGTCGGTGGCCGCGCCCATGGTGGTGGTGAATACGCGCGCCTTCTTGCCGTTGCGCGCGGTGAACTCGCGAATCCAGGTGACGGGCATCATGGGATCGTTGGGCCGGGTAAGGATTTTCTTTCCGCCCCTGGAAACTTCGTACTCAGTGACAGGCGGGTCAGTGGGCTTCATGCCGGTGAGGACTTCCCCCATCACGAGTTGCGTGGCGTCCGCGGGGGGAGCGGCCACGTAAACGTCGCTCGGACCCCAAATGTCCTCGCAGCCGCGCAGCATGGGGAGGCGTTCCGCGCCTTTGGCCGCGAGACCCCTGGTGCTCTGGACGGCGTGGTGACCGTGGTGCGCCACCCAGGTTTCGCCCAGCACCTGCTTGCCAAAGCCGCCCGCCCATTCGCCCTTGTGGTTCCAACTGTAGTGCTTGTAGGCGCTTGCGGAATCCGCCGGAAAATTGAAGGCGTGCGTGGCGGTGCGCAGCCCGAGAATAGGTCGGCCGGAATGCACGTAGTCGTCGATCTCGCGCATCTGCGCGTCGGGCAGGCTGCGGAAGCGCGTGGCGACGATCATCAGATCGGCCTCGCGCAGGGCTTCGAGTCCGGGGATGTTGACGGTGATTTCGGGGTTGATGGTGCCGTCTTTCGGGTCAATGGCGAAGAGCACGGTGCAGGAGAATCCGTGATGGCGAGCGAGGATCCTGCCCAGTTGGGGCAAAGCCTCTTCCGAGCGGTACTCTTCATCGCCCGAGATCAGCACGACGCGCTTGCCGCTCCCGAGGCCGCGGCCGCCGGGATACTGAACGAACGGCGAGGCCGCACTTGCCTGTGAGAACGCGCGCGTGGAGAGCCAAGGCGCGGCGATCGCCCCCATGGCCGCCCTCCTCGTCAAGGGAACCGAAGCCGGATTCTTCCGCGCCATCGTGATCCTTTCCGCGGCCGCGATTCGCGGCAGGCTCATCGACAGGATATCGGATGGAGAATGCCGCCGCGCGGTCCGCTCCCGCTTGCGCTCACCGCACGCCTTGCATAGCATCAAGAATCCATGAGCAACGCAGCTTCTTCCGCCGCCCGCTCCCGCCGGCGGTTTCTGCAAGGCGCGCTGGGCCTGCCGGCGCTTGGCCTGGCCGCAAGGAGGGCGCAGGCGAAGCAGCCTCGCGAACGGCTCCCGAGCATCGTCCTGCTGCTGGTGGACGATTGGGGCTGGGCCGATTTGGGGGCATACGGGAGCACGTTATACGAAACGCCCCACCTCGATAAGATCGCCGCCGAAGGGGTGCGCTTCACGAACGCGTACGCTTCCTGCCCGGTCTGCTCGCCCAGCCGTGCCGCGCTGATGACGGGGAAAGTTCCTCCGCGCCTGGGCATCACGGATTGGATTCCGGGGCGCAAGCAGCACCCGTTTTCGCCGGTGATCATGCCGGAGGATAGCGACCATCTTCCGCTCGAAGAGACCACGATCGCGGAAGTGCTCAAGCCGCTCGGCTACGCCACCGCCAGCATCGGCAAGTGGCATCTGGGCGGGGAGGGCTTCGGACCCGTGCAGCAGGGATTCGATGTGAATGTTGCGGGAACGTTCCGGGGATCACCGCCCAGCTATTTCGCGCCCTATAAGGCGGAGTTGCCGGGCATCGCGAACCCTCCGGATGGCGAGTTTCTTACCGAGCGGCTCTGCCAGGAAGCGGAGAAGTTCCTGGAGGAGAACCGTGGCAAGCCGTTCTTTCTGTATCTTTCGGAGTTCGCTGTTCATACGCCGCTGCAGGCGGAAAGAGACGTGATCGAGAAGTATGCCGCGAAGGGGAGTCTCCTCGACCATCAACATAACGCTACGTACGCCGCGATGGTGGAAAGCGTGGACGATACGGTGGGCCGCGTGCGGGCGAAACTCGCGACGCTCGGCCTGGAGAAAGACACCGTTATCTTCATTACGTCCGACAACGGGGGGCTGCTTTATGAGGGCAAGAGCCGTACGCCTGTGACGTCCAACCGGCCGCTGCGGGCGGGGAAGGGGCACCTCTACGAAGGCGGCGTGCGCGTGCCGCTGATCGTGTTTGACCCTCGGGCGAAAGCGCGCGTGGAAGACGATCCCGTGGCGGGCATCGACATCCTGCCCACCATCGCCGCTTATGCCGGGGTGTCCGTACCGCCCGGCATCGACGGAGTTTCTCTGTACGACCTCGTCCGCAATGCCAAACGCACCGCCCCCAGGGCGCTCTATTGGCACTATCCGCACTATTCGAACCAGGGCGGATATCCGGGAGGAAGCATTCGCGAGGGGGATTGGAAGCTGATCGAGAACTACGAGAACGGCGCGCTGGAACTCTACAATTTGCGGGCGGACATCCGGGAGGAGAAGAATCTCGCCTTTGAACAAGCCGCCAAAGCCCGGGAACTGAATGCGAAACTGATCGCGTGGCGCGAGCGCGTGGGCGCGAAGATGCCGGCGAAGAATCCGGGCTATGACCCGACGAAGGCGGACCAGGAGCTGACTGGGTCCCGGAGGGAAAATCAGTAGCCGGGCGCCTACGGTATCATCGTAAATTACATCCTGCTTACCTCGGATAGGAGAACTGCTTTGCGCGTTGGAATGATTGGAACCGGTGCGATTTCGCACAAGCACGCTCAGGCTTACAAGAGCATTGGGTTCGACCTTGTGTGCTGCACGGACGTAAGCGCCGTCTATGGCCAGAAGTTCGCGGACGAGTATGGCTGCGAGTTTGTGGGCAGCTATGAGGCAGTCTGCTCTCACCCGAAGGTGGATTACATCGACGTTTGCACGTTTCCCGATTTTCGTTTGCAGCCGCTCGAGATCGCCGCGAAGAACGGCAAGCACATCCAGGTGCAGAAGCCGATGGCGATCGATACGGCCACAGCCCGGAAGATGATCGAGACCGCCAACGCCGCGAACGTAAAGCTGAGCGTGGTGAGCCAGCATCGCTTCGACGATTCCATGCAGTTTCTGGCCAAGGCGATCGCGGGCGGGCGTTTGGGCAAGCTGCTGCAAGCGGACGCATACGTGAAGTGGTATCGCAGCGCGGAATACTACTCGCGCCCCATTAAGGGAAGCTGGGCCGTGGAGGGTGGCGGAGCGCTGATCAATCAGGCTATCCACCAGGTGGATATGCTCCACTGGATCGCCGGGCCGGTGGCCGAATTGATGGGCTTCTGGCAATTGCACGCCCTGCACAAGATTGAGAGCGAGGATGTGATTACGGCCATCCTCAAGTATGCGAACGGCGCCACGGGCGTCATTCAATCTTCCACCGCTTTCTGGCCGGGCTATAGCGAGCGCATCGAGTTCCATGGGACGAAGGGCAGCGCCATCATTACGGGCGACCGGCTGACGGCCTGGGACGTCAAGGACGATGAGGGAGAGCCCGCTCCCGTGGCGCAGGATGTCGCTTCCGGTTCGTCGGACCCAATGGCGATTTCTCTTGCCCCGTTTGAGCGCCAGTTCCTGGACTTCGCGGACGCAATCCGGACCAACCGGGAGCCGAAGTGCTCCGCGACCGCCGGGTATGCCGCCCTCGAACTCGTGGAACGCATTTATGCCTCCTGCCGCAGCGGCGAGAAACAGGTGCTCGCGTAGGCGGGCGCGGACCACGGATGGAAGCAAACATGACTCCCCGGGAATCGGTGTCGATTCCCGGTTCCCTTAACGATTGGGTATCCTTTCGGGTTCCCGCATCGAGCGCCAATCTTGGCCCCGGTTTCGACGCCCTGGGCATGGCCGTGCAGCTCTATCTCAGCGGCCGTTTCCGCCGGGCGGATCGTCTCGAAATCCGCGTCTCCGGAAAGGACGCTGCGAGTATCCCAACCACGGAAGACAACCTCATCTGGCAGACGGCGCGGCAGGTGGCTTCCGAACTGGGCGGCACGTTACCCGCGGTGGAACTGGAGATCACCAACGACATCCCCATCGGCAAGGGTCTCGGGTCGAGCGCGGCCGCACTCGTAGCGGGGGTGGTCATCGCCGTTCGTCTGCTGGGTCTCGACTGGGACCGCAATCGTATCCTCGACATGGCGGCCCGCATCGAAGGCCATCCGGACAATGTCGCGGCGGCCGTGCTGGGCGGGATCGTTTGCAGTGCGATCGACGATGAGGGAATCGCGCGGGCGATTCGCCTGAACCTCCCCGAGACGATCGGCGCGAGCATCGTCGTGCCGGATTTTGAAGTTCCCACTTCCAAGGCTCGCGAAGTGCTGCCCTCGCACTATTCGAAAGAGGATGCGATCTTCAATATCCAGCGGGCGGCCTTATTGATTGCCGCGCTTGCGACGGGACGCCGGGACGTTTTCCCCACCGCGCTGATGGATAAGCTGCATCAAAGTTACCGCGCGAAGCTGATTCCCGGCCTCGAATCGATTCTGGCCCTTCGAGCGGAGGGGTTGCTGGGCTGCGCGATCAGCGGCGCGGGTCCTTCGATTCTCGTGATTCATGAAAGCAATCACGCTGAGGTCTGCAAGCTGGTGGAGGCCATTTTCCACGAGCAGGGGCACCAGACCGCCGTATTTCACGCCGGGATCGACGAAGACGGACTGCTGCTCTAAGAGGGAAACTCCCGAGGCTATTCGGGTGCCGAGGGAACGGCCGCCGAGCTATCCGGCGCTTGCGTTTTCGACGAATCCTGTCATTCTGGTCCTGTAGACGGATTCGGGAACGCGAAGCGCGCGGGAGCCGTCCTATCATCGGGTTCGTGTATCGAAAGCGAGGTGGCGCATGGGAAGAAAAAGTCTCTGGGTAATGCTGGCCGTAGCGCTGGTTTGCGTGCTTTCTTCCGCATTCGGGCAGGACGCCGTTTCCGCGAAGTCCGGGATGGTGAACTACTTTGAAGGCAAAGTGCTGCTTAATGGCGAGCCTCTCGTGTTCGATCGCGCCCGTTTTCCGCAGATTCCAGAGGGCGGAACGCTCGAAGCCACCGCGGAGGGCCGCGCGGAAGTGATGCTCTCGCCGGGTGTGCTGATGTGGGTGGGCGAGGGCGCCAAGGTGGAACTGGTAGCCGACAATCTGCTCAACGCGAAGGTGCGGATCCTCGCCGGAAGCGTGGTGATTTCCGGAACTGAGTTTAGCGACGACATGTCTCTGACCGTGCTCGTGAATGAGGATGCGGTGGTGATCCGCAAGCGGGGCATCTATCGCTTTGACTCTGCCCCCGCTTCGCTCTATGTGTATGAAGGCGAGGCGACGGTAGCGCGGGCAGCGGGCCTCACCAAGGTCAAGAAGGGCCGGACGCTGGCCCTCTCTCAACCCCAGGCGGAGGTTGCCAAGTTCGATGAGGACGAAACCAGCGCTTTGCTGGCCTGGGCCGAATCCCGTGACAGCCAGATCCAGACGGCGAGCCTTTCGTCCGCACGCGGGATGGCGATTGGCCGCTATCCCAGCCTCGGCTACAGCAGCCTGGGCGGGACCGGTTACTGGCTCTACAATCCCTATTTCGGGATGTACTCCTTCGTGCCGATGAATCGGATGCTGTTGAGCCCGTTCGGCTACTACTATCTGAACCCTGGTGCCGTGAACGATTACTACTACAACTACGCGTACGGCATGGCTGCTACCTCGGGTGGACGCCGGGGAGGCTCGGCGGGTGCCGCCAGCAGCCGGGGCGGATTTGGAGCGAGTTCTGACGGGTTCGGCGATTTCAGCCGTGGCGCTTCGTCCATGGGCCGGGGAGGCTTTGACAGCGGGCGATCCATGGGCGCGGCAAGCTCGGGCGGCTTTTCGCGCGGGAGCGTATCCCCTGGCGGCAGCACCGGTGCTGTATCCGTGCCGAGTTCTTCCGGCGGCGCGTCCATGGGCCGGGGCGCTTCGAGCGCGGGCCGTGGCGGCGGTGGCGGACGCAACTAAGCGCCTCGGATAACGCGCATTTCCCCCGCTAGGAGCACGCCTAAGAGGCGCGGAAGCCGAGCACGGTCTCTTTCCCTTTTTCCAGCCGCAACCGATAGTTGCCGGCAGCGTCGCGTCCGGCGATCGGCTGGTTGACTCCCTGCACCACAACGGAAGAGAGCACGCAGTTCGCAGGGGCGCGCAGCAGAGCGTTCAGCCCCAGAGCGCTCGTCATCCGGGCTGTTGTCAGCCTGCCTTCCCGCCATTCGAGACCCACGAGGATATTGCCGCGTGCTTTGAGCCCGTCCACGCTTCCATCGCGCCAGGCGGGCGGCAGCGCCGGCAGCAGATCAATCGCGTCCGTGTGGCTCTGCACAAGGGCCTCAATGATCGCGGCGGTTGCACCGAAATTTCCGTCGATCTGGAAGGGCGGGTGATTGTCGAAAAGGTTCGTGAGCGTGGATTTTGCGAACAGCGCGTCCAGGTTCTCTTCCACCTTCGCGCCCTCCCGGAACCGTGCCCAGAAGTTGATGATCCACGCGCGGCTCCATCCGGTGTGCCCGCTGCCCGCCGCTAGCCGTTGCTCCAGCAGTTTTCGGGAAGCCGCGTAGAGATCGGGCGTGCCTTGTTCGGTAACCACCGCGCAGGGATGCAGGCCGATCAGCGGCGAGCAGTGGCGATGGCCCGGCTCGGCTTCCTTGAACTCTTCGCTCCATTCCAGCAATTGGCCTCTGGATCCGATGCCCGGCCGGGCCAGCCGCGCGAGCGCTTTCCGCAGGTCTTCGATGAACTCGAGGTCCCGGTTGGGCCGCGCTCCTCCGGGCTGGCCCGGCAAGGCGGCCAGTTCGATCACATGCTCAAACAGACTGCGGATCAGGAATAGGTCCATCGTCGCGCCAATCGCTACTCCGGCGCGCTTGCCGTCGGCGGTGAGGAAGACGTTTTCCGGAGAAGTGGAAGGCGCGGTGGTGAGTTTACCGTCCGGGCCTTCCACCAGCCACCCGCGCAGGAATCGCGCCGCCTCCCGCATGACGGGGTATGCCTTGTCCACGGCGAACGCAGTGTCTCCCGTGAAGCGCCAGTGTTCCCACAGGTGCTCGCAGATCCAGGCCGCACCCATGGGCCAAAGAGACCAGATGGGTGAGCCCCAACCGAAATCGCCCACCGGATTGGTGAGCCGCCAAAGGTCGCTGTTGTGGTGGCACACCCAACCATCCAGTCCGTAATAGCCCTTCGCGGTTGTCTTTCCGCTGGGCACAAGCTCCTCCGCCAAGCGCAGCATCGGCTCATGACATTCGCTCAGGTTGGCGGCTTCGGCCGGCCAGTAGTTCATCTCGACGTTGATATTGGTGGTGTAGTTCGAACTCCACGGCGGGCGCACCATGTCGTTCCAGATGCCCTGGAGGTTCGCGGCTTGCGTGCCGGGGCGGGAAGACGAAATCAGAAGATAGCGGCCAAACTGGAAGTAGAGGGCCGCCAGGTGGGGGTCCGGTTCACTGCCATAGCCGATGACGCGCTTGTCCGTGGGCTTCTCCGCCGCGGAGCTTCGGCCAAGGTCGATTCGCACGCGCCGGAACAGGTTCCGGTAGTCCGCCAGATGGGCTTCCCGCAACTCGTCGAAGGATTTGCGGGAGGCCAGTTCGAGCGCGCGCTCGCAGGCCGCGCCAATCTCTTCGGCGGACTTATCGGGTTGTTCGAAAGGCGTGCGGAAGCCGGTGCCGGCCGCAAGCAGAATCGTGAGGCTGCGCGCCGCCGCGAGGGCGATTCCGTTTCCCGTCTGGTACAGCTCTCCGCCTTCGTGGAGCACCCGCGCGCGGGCCTCGAAGAGCATGCCGGGATGGTCTCCGTAGGAGTAGCTGACTGGCCCGGGCTGTTCCGGCCGATAGTGCGGGTCCACGTGGGAAGGCGCGCGGCCGCGAAGTGCGATCGTGGCCGGACCTGGAAGTTCAACGCGGCTCTGGAGCGGGCTATCCATGGTGAGCACGCCGTTCCAGGTTCCACCCTCCGCTGTCACGCGGAGCACCAGCACCTGGTCCGGCGCGGAAATAAAACACTCCCGTCGATAGCGTGCCCGGCCCACGCGGTAACTGGAGCGCGTCATCGCCTCATCCAGATCGAGTTCGAGGCGGTACTCCGTATAGCCCTGAATGCCCTCCTGCTTCAGGCGCGCATAGCCGAGCGAGAGGTAGGATTCGGTGAACGGCCCCTGAATGGCTCTTGCCGCGGAGTACGCTTCGAAATACTTGCCCTCAAACAGCAGCTTGCGCACCACCGGTAGCGCTTCGTGCGCCTTCGGGTTGGAGCGGTCACGCGGAGCGCCGCTCCACAGCGTGTCCTCATTCAGTTGGAGCACTTCCTCCTGCACGCCGCCGAACACCATCGCGCCCAGCCGCCCGTTACCCAGAGGGAGCGCTGCGTTCCAGTTGAGCGCCGGTTGTTCATACCACAGCTTCCACTGATCCCCACCGGCGCCGGCCGGTGTGGGTGCGTTCGCGGATGTCTGCGCGCCGAGCGCGGCGGCAGGCATGGAGGCTAACAGGGTGCGGCGGGAAAGCGTTGGCATGGCTGCCATTCTATCGTTCCGAATCGGGCGGCGAGGAAGCCTTTCGCCCGCCGGAGCGGGTCACCCGCGGGGAGCGATCTCAAAGAGCGCGTGATAGCGCTCCGGCAGGCTGGCCGGCTGCATGGAAGAGTTACAGAATATGTGGCGCGTGAAGCCGGTGGAAAGCACCTTTTCCGTGTCCGCGTTCCGGATCTCGTATTCGAAACGCACCATTCGCCGGCTGGCTTCCGGCATTGTGGTGACGACGGCAATATGGTCGTCGTAGCGAGCGGGGAAGAGGTATCGGCAATTGGCTTCCACCACGGCCAGCAGCACGCCTTCTTTCTCCATGTCCTTATAGTTGAAGCCGCGCGCCTTGCACCACTCGGTGCGTCCCATCTCCATCCAGATCAGATAGTTGGCGTGGTAGATGACGCCCATCTGGTCAGTCTCGGCGTAGCGCGGGCGCAAGTAGACGGTGTGTGAAGACATCGCTTGCGATCATAGCATCGCAGCCATTTGATTCTTTTTCGTGCGAGAGCGGCTGGCGCAGCCATTGGCGACACGTTGGGCTCGAACTGGATGCGGCCCCGCGAAGGACAGAGTGCTCCGTGTAATCCGCGAGGCCGCATCGAACCATGGCCGCGATGTCTGACCGCCGCGGCGGCTAGCTCTTTTTTACTATCAGGTTGTTGGTGATGGTGAACGCGCCCGGTACGCCGCGGGCACGGATGGTAGCGATGTCCCTATCCGTCTCGCGATCCACGTACCCCTCCAGCGTCACGTCGCCGTTTCTTACCAGGATGCGGATCCACGGGTTCGCTCCGGCGGAGTAGCGGTTGAGAGAGCTATCCCCGTAGATGGCACGAACCATACTGCGCCGGATCTGGTTGTCAAAGGACGACACCGGCTGCACCTGGATCTGGTTCTCGACGGATTTCACGCCGGGGATACGCTCCACGATGCGCGCAGCGCTCGATTGGAGCGTCGGTCCGCTGACGTCGCCCTTCAAGACGACTTTGTCGCCCTGTACTTCGAACTCAATATAGTCAAACACGCCGTAGAACGGCAGCATGATCAATTGCTTTCGAATCTCCTTTTCGAGCGGATTCAGAAGTTTCTTATCCTCCGCGCCGGTCACGGTAATGCCGGCTGCATGGAGCCCGGCCAGGCCGAGCGTGAAGACGATAATCAGAGTTCTCACAAAATTGGGTCGCATGGTCATTCCCCCTCTGCCTCCAACCCATGCAGGAGAGTCGCCAATTCCGTAACGTGTTGGAAACAGTGCGATTTGTTCCTCATGTTGTCGCGGAACCTTCGGCCGCCTACCACCAGGGATGGTGAAATTCAGCCATTGAGGGCCGGGAACCGGGCGTTCCGCGGGCGGTTGGGCCATCCTCGCAACGCCGGGAACCCGGATGCGTCGCTCGCCGTCTCCCCAATGAGCCTCATGGCGCGCGGAGGGAGCACCTCGAAACGGCAAAGGTCCGTAAGATAGAAAGTTGCGTCCAAACGGATGGCCGACGGCCGTGAGGGGAGAGTGTGGATGAGCGAAGCGATAACGGTGAAGGTGCTGCTTTTCGGGCAACTGAAGGAGATCGCGGGCGCGGCGGAACTGCTGCGAACGGTGCCCGCCGGTACCGGAACCCAGGACCTCTTCGAGGGGATGGCGGCGGAGTTTCCGCGCCTGGCCGCTCTCAGAAACAGCGTCGTGCTCGCTCGCAATGCCGCCTTTGTGCAAAGGCCGGAAGCCTTGGAGGACGGGGACGAAATCGCCTTCCTGCCACCGGTGAGCGGAGGGAGTGGCGACTCGAATCTTCCCGAGGGGGAGTGGCTCGAGACCATCCAGTCCCCCGACGGCCATTTTTTCGGAATCACCCGGCAGCCGATTGACGGCGGCGTGCTGGCCAGGCGGATTCTGCGGGCCGAGGATGGCGCGTTCGTCAATTTTGAAGGCGTCGTACGCAACCACTCCGGCGGCCGCCGCACGCGCTATCTCGATTACGAGTGCTACGTCCCGCTGGCCATTCGCACCATGGCGGAAATTGGACTCGATCTTGCCGCGAAACACGCCGTAGGGCGCGTGGCGATTGTGCACCGCATCGGGAGGATGGAGATTGGCGAAACCAGCGTGGCCGTGGTGGTGGCATCGCCCCATCGCAAGCCCGCCTTTGATGCCGCCCTCGAAGGCATCAACCGATTGAAGTCCTCCGTGCCCATTTGGAAGAAAGAATACTTCGAGGACGGGGAAATCTGGGTGGAGGGCTCCTGGGACGATGCGATCCAGCCGGTGGGTTCGCGCGCGGCTCAGACGGAAGCATCCGAATAAGTATGTGTGCCACCCGTTCCATCGCGCGTTCCGTTGCCGTCGCCGCGTTGGCGTTGCTGGCGCTGGCCTCCGGACTCTTCGCGCAGTTTCGCAGCACCGGCGAACCTACCCGGCCGGGGCCGAAGGAGGAGCGAGGGAGCGTCCCTTCGTTCCGCTCCGACGTTCGTCTGGTCCCGCTGCTGGCGACGGTCAAGGATGCGAACGGCACACTCATCGGCGATCTCACCAAGGAAGAATTCGAGATCCTGGATAGCGGGGTCGCGCAGGAAGTGGCGCTCTTCGAAACCCGCACGGAGCAACCTCTCTCCGTGAGTATTCTGGTGGATACCAGCCTCACCACAGGCATCAAGCTGCGCGAAGAACGGCGGTCGGTGGAGTTCTTTCTTGAGGCCCTGATTGGCAGCGGCAATGAACAGGACTCCGCGGCCCTGTACACTTTCAATGACCAGGTGACGCTGCAACAGCCGTTCACGCGCAATCTGCGCCGCCTCAAGCGCGGACTCGGCCGTCTGGCGCCGGAAGGCGGCACCTCGCTTTATGACGCGCTCTTTCTGGCCGCGGACGCCATCTATGACCGCGACGGCCGGCACGTGGTTATCGCGGTGACCGATGGGGGAGATACCACGAGCCGCCTGAATATCGGCTCCGCGATTAGACGATTGCAGGAAGCGGACACCGTGGTGTATCCCATCCTGGTTGTGCCCATTGAAGCAAATGCCGGCAGAAATATCGGCGGGGAGAACGCGCTGCAGATCATCGCGATGCGGACCGGCGGAAAAGTCTATGCCGCCGCGCTGGGCAAGGAATTGGATGATGTCTTTGCGGAAATTCTGCGCGATCTTCGAACCCAATACCTGATCGCGTTCTACCCGCGCGGCGTGCCGCCTACCAAAGATGGATATCACCGGCTTGTGCTCCGAACCACCCGCCCCGGTTTGCTGGTGCAAACGCGAAGCGGCTACTATGGAGAGGCGCTTCCAGATCAGCCTTGAAGCCCGTTTCGCAGCCCTCTTGGAGATCGTCAACCCCCAACATGCCTTCTTACATCGAAACCGCCACGGAAATCGCTCGCGAAGCCGGCGGCGTATTGCTTCAATACCTTGAGAAACGCCCCGACTTTGAAGTGAAAGGTGAGCAGGACCTGGTGACGGATGCGGACCGGGCGGCCGAAGCGCTCGTTCTCGAACAGCTTCGTAATCACTTTCCTTCCCACACTGTAATCGCCGAAGAAAGCGGGCTGCACGATCGCCACAGCGAATACTGCTGGTATGTGGATCCGCTCGACGGCACCACGAACTTCGCTCATAGCTACCCAGCTTTCTGCGTCTCCATCGGGCTTGCGCATGCGGGCGAATTGATCGCGGGTGTGGTCTTTGACCCTGTCCGCAATGAGATGTTCTCCGCGGAGAAGGGGGCCGGGGCCTACCTCAATAACAGGCGCATTCGCGTTTCGAATGTGCCGTCGCTTGGTGTCAGTCTTCTTGCGACCGGCTTTCCCAGCCGCAAGCGGCATGAGGATGTGAACGTCTACTTCTTCCACCAACTGGGGGTGAAGGCGCACGGGATTCGCCGCAGCGGTTCGGCCGCCATTGATCTGGCGAACGTCGCCTCGGGCCGGCTCGACGGTTTCTGGGAGTTTGGTCTGCATCCCTGGGACGTGGCCGCGGGACTCCTGCTGGTGAGCGAGGCGGGCGGGCGATACACCGACATGCGCGGCGGCCCTTTCGATTTCAACAGCCCGCACCTCATCGCGGATAACGGGCATCTGCACGAGGAATTCGTCGCCTTCGTGGCGAAGATTTTCGCGGGCGAGATCACCGTGCCGATCCCCGGCCTGCACCGGCCGGTGCAGGACCGCTATTAAGCCCGCACCCGGATGTGCCTGCCCTCGGAAGAGAAATGAAAAAGGACGCCCATCGCCGGGCGTCCTTTTTTATCTAGCCGAGAATGGAAGGCATCGCGCCTTCGCGTTACTTCAGGTACTTCGTAATTGACTTCCGCAGGTTTGCTTCTTCCTGCCCGCCCGCGAAATAGGCGTCGCCGCCGTTGTATTGTTCGCGGATCATTCCCAGCTTGTCGATCACCAGCAGCTTCGGCACATAGCTGGGGCCGATCATCGAGATCTGGAGGTAGTTGTGCACAGGGTCTCTCGTCGAGGTCCCCAGTGTGACCCCATCGGTGAACAGGGCCTTAAAGCGCGGCAGGTTGGCCACGGCGCCCTCGTCGTAAGCCACCAGAATGGCCTGGAAGCCCTGCTTGCCGTATTCCTTCTCCAACTTCGAAAGCATCTGGGCGAGTGTCTGGCAGTGCGGACAGGTGGTGGAAATGAAGGCCAGCATCGTGACTTTCTTTCCCTTGAGTTTCTGTGAGAGCAATTCCTGCTTCGCTCCCGGATGCTCGATCACGAACTCCCCCGCCTTTCGCGGCACGTCCGCGCCCACGGCAAACAGGGCGGCCAGCGCCAGCAGGCCCATCAAAACGGTTCCTCTGCGTAATCCCCTCATGAATCTCCTCACAGATTGAACGATCCTTTCCAGGATAACCCCAGCCGCGCGGCGCATGCGCGAAGCATCGCGAGACGGCTTCGATTTCTCGGACGAACGCAACAAGCCCGGCGTTGCGGGAAATCCAAGCCGGAGGCACGCTTCGGCACGTGCTCCGATGCCCGCGTCCCGCTACGCGCTGCGATAGCATAGAGGCGTTTATCGCGGACCTCACGAGGTGGAAAGGATGCGCTCTCAGATGCAACGGCGGGATTTTCTGAGTTTTCTGGCGGCGGGAGGGTGGAGCGCCGCCGCTGCGCGGGCCTCGGCTCAAGGCGGCGGGGGCAGGCCGAATATCGTCTTCATGATGGCCGACGACCTGGGTTACGGCGACCTGAGCTGCTACGGACAGGCGAAATTTTCCACGCCAAACATTGACCGGCTGGCGGCCGAGGGTATTCGCTTTACGCAGGCCTACGCGGGGTCCACCGTATGCAGCCCTTCGCGCTGCGTGTTGATGACCGGGCGGCATACGGGCCATTGCAGCTATCGCGGGAACGTGAGCGGAGAACCGGGAATTCCAGATTCCGACGTCACGATGGCCGAGGTTCTCCGAGAGGCCGGGTATGCCACCGGTATTTTCGGCAAGTGGGGGCTCGGCAATGTGGGCATGCCCGGCTACGCCACGCGGCAGGGTTTTGACCGATGGTACGGCTTCCTCAACCAGGGGCAGGCGCACAACTATTACCCGCGCTATCTGATGTCGGACGATGTGGCGGAAATGCTCCGGGAGAATGTCGTCTACGGCGACAAGGTGCCCAAGGACTATGCGCCGGACCGGATTCAGAAGAACGCTCTCGAATGGCTCGACAAACAATCTGCGGCGCGTCCGTTCTTCCTCTATCTGCCCTACACGCTTCCCCATGCGAACGGGGAGAAGCGGCGCGACACGGGCAATGGCATGGAAGTGCCCGCCGGGCATCCGTATGAAAACAAGCCATGGCCCGCGCCCGAACAGGGCTTCGCCGGCATGATGTATCACCTCGATATGCTGGTGGGGCAGATCATGGACCGCCTGCGGGCGAAAGGCCTGGACCGAAATACACTCGTGATCTTCACGAGCGACAACGGTCCCCACAAGGAAGGCGGACGCAATCCCGAGTTCTTCAAGAGCAGCGGGCCGCTTCGGGGGATCAAGCGCGATCTGACGGAGGGCGGCATCCGCGTGCCCTTCATCGCCCGCATGCCGGGGACGATCCCGGCGGGCAAGACGAGCGAGCAGGTGCTTGCCTTCTGGGATCTCTTGCCCACCTTCGCCGAACTGACCAAGGCGAAGACGCCCCAGGGACTCGACGGAGTTTCCATGCTGCGTCCGCTTCTGGGCAAGGGAGAGATTCCGCACGCGCCGCTCTATTGGGAGTTCTATGAAGGCGGATTCAAGCAGGCGATTCGCGACGGGAAGTGGAAGGCCATTCGAAAAGGGCTGAAGGGCAAGATCGAGCTTTACGATCTGAGCGCCGATATTCATGAAGACAAGGACCTTGCCGCGGCCCATCCGGAGATCGTCCGCCGCATGGAAACGCTGTTTGGCGAAATGCGGACCGATTCGCCGCTTTTCCCCATCAAGGGGTGAACCGCCCACGCGGAGATCGCGGTGCGGCTGACGCCGGCGCCCCTGGCACGAGGACAACCGGCGTCCGATTCGCTCCGCGTCCGGAGTTCCGATGAAACGATATGCGATCCTTTGCTGGGCATTGCTGACCGTGGCGGCGCTCCTCCCCGGCCAGACGGAAGAATACCTGCCGATGGCCGTCTGGTACGGAGGCGGAAAGGCGCGCGCGCCGATGCTGGAGCGCGGTGCGCGGCAAAAGAAAGAGATCTGGCGCAAGGATGTGAAGCAGATCAAAGCGCTGGGGTTCAATACGCTGCGGGCGTGGATCGATTGGGCCAGCGGCGAACCCGAAGAGAAGAGGTATAACTTCGAAACGCTGGATGTGCTGCTGGAACTCGCCGAGGAAGAGGGCTTGAAGCTCTTCCTGCAGGTCTACATGGATTCGGCCCCGCGTTGGGTGGGCGAGAAGTATCCGGATTCGTTGTTCGTCTCCGCGGGTGGCGAGGTGATCCAGCCGGAATCGTCGCCGGGCTACTGCCGGGACCATGCGGGCGTGCGCGCCGCTGACAATGCGTTTTATTCCGCGCTGGCCGAACGCGCAAAACGGAGCAAGGCCTTTCTGGGCTGGGACCTATGGAGTGAGCCGCACGTGATCAACTGGGCCAACCCCACGTGGATCACCCGGCCGGAATTCTGCTTCTGCGCACATACCAAGGCGCGGTTCCGCGGCTGGCTCAAGAAGAAATACGGCACGCTCGACGCGCTGAACGAAGCCTGGTACCGCCGCTTTGAAAGCTGGGAACAGGTGGAGCCGGGGCGGCTGAGCACCATCCTCTCCTATACCGATTACATTGACTGGAAGGCGTTCATCGCCGACAAACTCGGCGAAGATCTGCGGGACCGTTACGAGGCGGTGAAGAGCGTCGCTCCGCGCACGATTGTCACCAGCCATGCGGCCGGAGTGGGACTGTTCGCGTCTCCGCATCACTGGGAGGGGCAGTCCGAT
This sequence comes from Acidobacteriota bacterium, assembly GCA_014584705.1. GTDB lineage: Bacteria > Acidobacteriota > Terriglobia > Bryobacterales > Bryobacteraceae > JACTMJ01. Next base: position 164,906 of record JACTMJ010000013.1, read on the forward strand.
GACTGGACGATGGCGAAGCAGGTGGATTTCTACGGCACGTCGTTCTACCCGAAGCATTCCGCGTTCGTTGACCGCGACGTTCCGTGGCGGGCGGCGCTGCTGGATTTCACACGGAGCTTCGGTTTTGACGGCGGCCGGAAGGGCTTCTATATCGGCGAGTTGCAGGGCGGGTTTGGGACGATCGCTCTGAACGTGAGCCCAACCGTCACGCCGGCGGATTTGCGGATCTGGACGTGGTCGGCGCTCTCGCGCGGCGCGAAGGGGATCAACTACTACGCCTGGTATCCGATGAGTTCGGGATACGAATCCGGCGGTTTCGGGCTAAACCGGTTGGATGGCACGATTACCGAACGGGCGAAGGAAGCGGGTGCGATTGCGAAGGTGGTGGATCGCAACCAGAAGCTCTTCCTCGCCGCGAGACCGCCCAGGGCGGAAGTGGCGATTGTGTATAACCCGCTGTCGCACTTCGTGGGCGGACGCCAGCGAGCGGCCGTCTATGGAGGGCCGCAGGGGGAGGTCGCGGGCATCGAAAGAGATTCGTGGCTGGGGATGCACCGGGCGCTGTTCCCACGCAACGTGCCGCTGGACTACGTTCACCTCGCCAACCTGACGACGGACAAACTGAAGCAGTACAAGCTGGTGCTGTTCCCATATCCGCTCATGCTGCCGGAGGCGTCGGCCGCTGTGCTGCGGGCTTACGTCGAGGGCGGAGGGACGCTCGTGGCGGAGGCGCGGCTGGGCTGGAACAACGAACGCGGTTATGCGGCGGACCGCATCCCAGGGCTAGGTCTTTGGGAGGTGATGGGCTGCAGGGAAATCGCCATTCAAACCGGCGAAAAGGGGCGAACGGTCCTCTATTGGTCCGGCACGGAAATTCCGGGCATGAAAACGGGCGATGCGCTGCCGGCGCGCTGGTTCGAGGAGACGCTGGAGCCGCTCGGGCCCAACTCGCGCGTGGTTGCAACCTTTGCCGACGGATCGGCCGCGGCCGTGATGTCTTCGTTCGGCAAGGGCAAGACGCTGATGCTGGGTTCCTATCTGAGCGCGGCGTATTTTACCGGTCCAAGCGAGCCGGCCGAGCGGTTCTACGGCGGCTTACTGCGCTGGGCCGGGGTTGAGCCGACGGTAGCGGTCCAGGGTGGAGCGCTGGAAATCCGCACTCTGGACGCGGGCAGAGAGCGTCTGGTGTTTGTCTTCAACCATACGAAAGAACCGGCGGTTGCAACGGTGTCCCTGCGGATGGAGCAGGGATCGTATACCGCAACCGACCTCAACACGGAGCGGCCCGTGGCGCTCCAGCGGGAAGAGCGGGCGGTCCGGTTCCCCGTGCGGCTGGAACCAGATGGCGTACAGGTGCTCCGGCTGGAACGGCAATAGGACGGCCACCGCTTTCGCGCCCGCGCCTGCGAAGGAGCCGGCAGCACGGGGCCCGCGCGACGGAACGATTCGCTCCGGTGAAGAAAATCGGCCCGGAATTCGAACCGGAACAGCCGCAATCTTCCACCTTGCGTACCCAATCTGCGTATGCGCCTTGACAACGCCTGTGACGCACGCTAAATTGGGAAGGTTTGGTTGTTCGATAGTCACCGAGCTACCCCCGATCGGCGAATCCTGGAATGCAAAGGAAGGGATGCCAGTCGGCCCGGCCGGAAACTTCGCCCCGCTGCTCCCCGGATTCACGCCGTGGCTTGGGCAAGGGCAAACGGATGCGCGACAGCGAACGTCGCTACTCGCGAACATCCCGCAAAAGACCGATCCAAACAGAATTTTAGCGAGCTGCCCCAATTGGAATCGTCCGATGACGGGTCTTGCAATCTTGTGTGCGGAATGCGCTTGAAGGAATCCCCTCGGGGATCGGCAAGCGTCCGTCCGGTAATTTCCTCGGAAAACGCCGTCGTTTATTCAGGAGATCTCGTGCCTACGTTTCAGCAACTTGTGCGCAAAGGCCGCAAGGCCCCCGTAATCAAGACGAAGAGCCCGGCGCTGCAGGGCTGCCCGCAGCGTCGCGGAGTCTGCACCCGCGTCTACACCACAACCCCGAAGAAGCCGAACTCGGCGCTTCGGAAAGTGGCACGTGTCCGTCTCACCAACCAGATCGAGGTGACTTCCTATATTCCGGGGATCGGCCACAATTTGCAGGAGCATTCCATCGTGCTGATCCGCGGCGGCCGTGTGAAGGATCTTCCCGGCGTCCGTTACCACATTATTCGCGGCACGCTCGATACCGCGGGTGTGGCCAATCGCAAGCAGAGCCGCTCCAAGTACGGTGCGAAGAAGCCGAAGTCCTAGGTTGAGGAATTTCCATGGCACGCAGAAGAAGAGCTGAAGTACGCGAAATGGCCGCTGACCCGGTCTACAACTCCACCCTGGTTGAGAAGTTCATCAACTCCATGATGTGGGACGGCAAGAAGAATACGTCCTGCCGCATTTTCTACGATGCAATGAGTTTCGTGGAAGAGAAGGGCGGAGATGAAGCGCTGAAGATTTTCCGCAAGGCCGTCGAGAACTGCAAGCCGCTGCTCGAAGTGAAGAGCCGGCGCGTTGGTGGCGCGAACTATCAGGTGCCCATCGAAGTGCCGCAGAACCGCCGCACCAGTCTGGCGATTCGCTGGATTATCGGAAACGCCCGCAAGCGGAGCGAAAAGACGATGATGCTGCGCCTCGCAAACGAACTCATGGATGCCGCCGCTCTGCGTGGCGGCGCCGTAAAGAAGAAAGACGACGTCCACCGCATGGCGGAAGCCAACAAGGCATTCGCGCATTACCGCTGGTAGGACGGAAGGATCACTGAGCACACCAGAATGTCGCGGCAAATACCCTTATCGAAAATTCGCAACATCGGCATCATGGCCCACATCGATGCCGGTAAAACGACCACCACGGAGCGCATTCTCTTCTACACCGGGCGTACCCACAAGCTGGGTGAAGTTCATGAGGGCACAGCCACCATGGACTGGATGGAGCAGGAGCAGGAGCGGGGCATCACCATTACCTCCGCCGCCACCACCTGCGCATGGAAAGATATCACGATCAACATCATCGATACCCCCGGCCACGTGGATTTTACAGCCGAGGTGGAGCGCAGCCTCCGCGTCCTGGATGGCGCGGTGGCGGTTTTCGATGCCGTGGCCGGCGTCCAGCCGCAATCCGAAACCGTATGGCGTCAGGCGGACAAGTATCACGTTCCCCGGTTGTGCTTTATCAATAAGATGGACCGTATCGGGGCGGATTTCTTCCGCGCCGTGCAGACCATTGTGGACCGCCTCAAGGCGAAGCCTGTTCCGATTCAGATTCCGATCGGCGCCGAAGACCGATTCAAGGGCGTGGTCGATCTGGTAACCATGCAAGCGATCGTCTGGAACGACGAGACGATGGGCGCCGCGTACGAGACCCAGGAGATTCCCGCCGACCTGGTGGAACTGGCTCAGGAATATCGTGAGAAGATGATCGAGGCGATCTCCGAGTGCGACGACGCGCTTACCGAGAAATACCTCGAAGGCGAGGCTCTCACCGACGAAGAGATTGTCCGCGGTATCCGGTTGGGAACGCTCAATCGGCAGATCTTCCCGGTTATCTGTGGCACGGCCTTCAAGAACAAGGGCATCCAGAAGATGCTCGATGCGGTCACCGCATATCTGCCCTCTCCTCTCGAAGTCCCGCCAGTCAAGGGCTATGACGTCGACGATCACTCGATCGAGATGCAGCGCCTTTCGGACGACGATGAACCCTTTGCCGGGCTGGTCTTTAAGATCATGACGGATCCGTTCGTGGGCCAGCTGGCGTTCGTCCGCGTCTACTCGGGCGGCGTGCGCACCGGAGAAACGGTCTATAACGCCGTGAAAGGGAAGCGGGAGCGCATTGGCCGCATCATGAAGATGCACGCCAACAAGCGTGAGGAAGTGGCTGAAGTCCTGGCGGGCGATATCGCGGCCTGCGTCGGCCTCAAGCAGGTCGGCACGGGCGATACGATTTGCGCCGAGAAGTTCCCCATCCTGCTCGAAGCGATCGATTTTCCGGAACCCGTTATTCAGTTGGCGATTGAGCCGAAAACGAAGAGCGACCAGGAGAAACTGGGCATCGCCATCGGCAAGCTCACCAATGAAGATCCTACCCTCCGCGTGAACACCGATCAGGAAACGGGCCAGACGATTCTCGCCGGCATGGGCGAGCTTCACCTGGAGATCATCGTCGACCGGCTGAAGCGGGAATTTAACGTGGAGGCGAATGTCGGCAAGCCGCAGGTGGCCTATCGCGAGACTATCCGCAACAGTGCCGACGGCGAGGGACGCTTCGTGCGCCAAAGCGGCGGTCGCGGCCAGTATGGTCACGTCAAGATCCGCGTGGAGCCGCTCGAACCCGGCTCCGGCTTCGAGTTCGTGAACGGCATTGTCGGGGGCTCGGTCCCGAAGGAATATATCGGTCCGGCGGAAGCGGGCATGAAGGAAGCGCTCGAAGGCGGCATCCTGGCCGGGTACCCGATGTCGGACTTGCGCGTGACGATTTACGACGGATCGTTCCATGAAGTGGACTCGTCGGAAATGGCGTTTAAGATTGCCGGTTCCATGGCGATCAAGGAAGTGGCCGGAAAGGCCAAGCCCGTTCTGCTGGAACCGGTGATGAAAGTGGAAGTCGTGGTGCCGGAAGACTATATGGGCGCGGTGAACGGAGACTTGATCTCCCGCCGCGGACGGCTTGAGGGCACCGAGGTTCATGGCGGCACGCATATCGTGAAAGCGATGGTGCCTCTCTCTGAAATGTTTGGGTACGCAACCGATTTGAGGTCGCGCACGCAGGGCCGCGGCAGCTTCACGATGCACTTCGGACAGTACGAAGAGGCACCGAGAAGCGTGGCCGAGGAAATCATCGGCAAGGTTCGAGGCAAGGTGGCCAGCTAGGCCAGAACGGGAAATCCCCGCAGCCCCGCGCGGAGGGCGCTTGTGAGAGCGAAGCAACGCGGCGAGGCGAAAGTGCTCAAGGAGAGTCTCTACTACCATGGGAAAAGAGAAATTCGACCGCAGCAAACCGCACGTCAACATTGGGACGATCGGGCATATTGATCACGGGAAGACGACGCTGACGGCGGCGATCAC
>JACTMJ010000026.1 GCA_014584705.1 Acidobacteriota bacterium
TCAACAACTCGTCGATCGCCGCTTCCAGCTTCGTTACTTTCATCCGTCCTCTCATCCTCTCCGAGAATCGGACTTACACAAAATTCGAAACACGCTCCGTCTTGGCGAGCCTTCCCTTTCTGTTCTATGTTCCGGGACGGTCCTGGCCTCCGGTTGAACGCGACTGCTAGAACGGCTTCGTCTTTGCCGTGTGTAGTAGCAGCCGAAGCAGAGAAACGGGCGACAATGGCCATTTGAAGGCCGATCGCTTCCTTCGAGCGCGACTCAGGGATTCCCGAGCACCTGCACCGTCCGTCGCCGACTCCTCCCAAATTTCCCGAACTCGTGTCTCGAAGGCAAGCGCGGTGCGATGGCTCGTGCCCATAGCCTCCCGAAGAGCATGCACGCCGGATTCCCGCGGAGGGTTGCACAAATGCGCAAGGCCGCGGAGCACGCTGCGGAGCGGCAATTTCGAGTCCTCAAGTGCGGTGCCAACCGTAACCGTGAACTGACGCCTGCAAAGAGAGCATCGCCAAAGGCCCGGCCGCGCCCCGTGCCCACTTTCGGCGGATCTCGGTCGAATGGGCCAGCACTTCTCCAGTGAGCCGCATTTTGGGCAGTACACTCCGTGGGGCCAGCGTGCACTCTCCATTACGGCACGTGCGGACTCTTCGCTGGCATAGGCGCTGTCGGAGAATATCGTCCCCGTAAGTTCACCGTCATTTGGGTTTGTCACGTTCTATTTATGAAGTACATACACTGCAAAGTCAATCAGTTACGAGAACGGTGAAAGGCTGTCTCGTGTCCTCTTCCCTAGGATGAGGCGTTGTGAGGCGTCCAGCCACTCCCAAACCGTTACGGCGGCACACGCCGTTGGCGGCCGAGAGGCGGAGCCTGGATCCAGGGAAAGGGAGGGAACTGCATGAACACGAAGAGAATTGTTGGGGCCATCATTCTGGCGGCTGCTTTGCTCGCGCCCGCTCAGACGAAGGTTGATATTCAGAGGCAATCGAGAGGCACGAATTTTTTGGCTCCGCCGTTTGAGAAGCCGGTTCGGAGCGGTGCGACATTGCCAGTCACGTGCAGTGTGGGAGAGTTGTACTTCCTAACAGGCGCGCCGGCGGGGGACAACCTGTACGTCTGTCACACCAGTGGGGAATGGTCGCCGCAGGGAAGCGCGGGGTCCGCCAACGTGACGATCGAAAACAATGGGTCGTTGGTTGGGACAAGAAGCAAAGCGAACTTCGTTGCCGGTGGGGGAATTGTGAATGCGATCACCGATTCGGGCTCCGGGATCGACGTTCAAACTTCGGTAAACACGGCGATCGTTCTGACAAAAGCCCAGCTTCAAGCCGGTGCGGAGCAACGGTGCGAATCCGTTCAGGGACCGTCCAATGCATACGCCTGTGCGATGTCGCCAACGCTTACCGAATATCACGAGGGAATGGTGGTTTACTGGGTGCCGGATTCCCCGGCGAGTGGAGGGCCGGTGACGCTAAACATCGATTCGCTCGGCGCGAAGCCCGTCACCACCATGATGGAGGACGCCGACCCGCCCGCGGACCAAATCATCGCGGGAGTCATGCTTCCACTCTGGTACGACGGAACCGGCTTTCGGTTGTTTCCGGTGAATGTCCCGGCGGGTTACCAGACAACGGCGTCCCAGCAGTCAGGCTCCGCCCACTATTGCGCATCGGCGGGTGCATCCGGATCGGAGTTCACTTGCTCCCTCTCGCCGCAGCTTGCAAACTACACCCCCGGAATGGTTTTGCGATGGCGTCCGGATATGGACTCTGCCGGCGGACCCACCACGCTAGATATCGATTTGGTCGGGCCGAAAAGCGTGAAGCTCGCCGACGGATTGACCGACCCGCATCCCGGTTCGGTGAAGGCTGGCGAACTCTATTCGATCTGGTACGATGGAGTTCGATTCCGCATTTTGAACGAGAACTTGGGTGCAGTCGCGCTGAAACCGGAGATCCAGTCCGGGGAGTTGCTGCTGTGCGAATCCAGCGGAACGATAGGCGAGCAGTTTGCTTGCGAACTTGGTTCGACTCTCGGCGCGTATCAGCGTGGTTCGGTGATCAACTGGATACCCGATCTGGACGCGAGCGGTCCCGCGACACTGAATATCAATGGTTTGGGCGCAGTGGCCATTAAGCTGCCTGATGGCATTTCAGATCCGGGAATTGACGACGTCTCCTCGGGACGTTTGTATCCGTTGTGGTACGACGGAACCGTGTTTCGCTTGCTCCCCCCTTCCCCTCATCGCATGCCTTCGAGCCCTCGGCCCGCCTGTGAAGCACCCCTGCGTGGGCGCTTGTGGATTATCGCCGGAGACACCGGCCAGAAAGACGACGTTTCCGTATGCGCGAAGGACGATACGGACGCTTTTCTGTGGCGATCGCTGTACTAGGCCGAAACGAAGAGAGGACGCAGTATGCATTTATCATCATTCACGGGTCGGTCAATCTCGTGCGGGGTCATTCCCGCAATCAGTTTTGTCGTTCTGCTGACGCTTTCCGCAATTGGCGGGCAATCACTCCGGATGGTGGGCACGGACCTGCAAGTGGATAGCGGCCTCGATAATATCCCGGCCACCTCTGACATCCGCGTTGAGGGGTACTTCCACGATGTGAATCCGCCGGCAGCGACCAAGTCCTTTGTCGTTCTCACCGGCGTAGGTTTCCGGGTAGACTATGTTCCGCCGACAGGGCTCTTTTTTACTTTTCAACGGGAGACCGGAAACATCGAGTGCGTCGTTCCGTTCTCGAGAACCAGCTTCGTTTTTCGATTGCAGAGGCTTTACAACGGCGGATCGCCGATACACCAATGCGAGATATGGGATGTGGACGGGGGGAATTACACCGTTAAGACCGACTACACCACTTCCATGCAAACCTGGAACTACACGGGTGCTGCGCTGTTCGGAAACGGAGATTCAAGTCTAGCGTTCCTGCGGGTGTTCACTTCCCCGGTTCCACTGGGATCGAAGCCGCCCGCGACGGCGGATAATGCAGGTGCCTGGGCTGCCTGGACGTTCGACGGCAACGGCAATGACATTAGTGGGAACGGCAGAAACCTGAATGTGGGCGCCATGTCATACATAGCCTCACCGGCGGTTAGTATTGTCTCATCGTTGAAATCGGAAGGTACTCCATTCTGGGCGCCGTTTCGTCCACTGCGAGCCGGGCATCCGAGCAAGCTGGATGGGACCGCCAGCTATTCCATGTCGGATGTCTCCTCGCAGGTCGCATGTTTTTGGCAGCAGTTAGAAGGCCCGAGTAGTGCCGTTTTCGATAATCGCAACAGTTGCACGCCAACACTCACAGGGCTTGTATTCGGACCCTACAAGTTCCGGTTGCGTGTGCGGGACCAGGAGGGACGAGAAACGATTAGCGACCGGGAAATCGGCGCCGTTGCTTACGACGATAACGGCGTGGTGATTTACCCGGATGAGAGGCTCTACGCGCTGTTGGGGCCGGCCAAAGTCCTGGGAGCGAGTGATTGGGAATGGGTCGATGACCGCCACGCAACCTTGGCGCAAGCAAATTGGGAAAAATATGCGATCAACCGCACGGATGGCTATGGATGGCAGCCGGAGTATGAGCTAAATCCACTTTACGGCGTGCCAAGAACCGGAACGGTTTATACGTCGAACCCTTTGGGAGACGGTACCAAAATCTATGGCGTGGGAACGAATCTGCTGATTTTCTGCGGAGGCCGTCCGGGTCCGTCGCTCTCCTCGGCTCTCTTGCCGGTCATCAACTTCAAACTTTCGTTGGGTAACTGGCATTCCCGCCGCGTAGATAGCTGCCAGAGCGATACGGAGATTACACTTCGGGACGGCATCGATTCCGGCACTTTTCCGGGTGCGCTGGCTGCGCCCGGCGTGGAATGGAGCACCCTTGGAATGAGCACCATTCGCGCGGATGTGACTGGTACGGTTTACACGGATAGCGGAAACCCTACAAAACTCTATGGTGTTGGCACGAACTTCCTTGCCATCTGCAACGGAACTGCGGGGCCGCCGATTCCGGGTGCGAACGTCCGTGTGCTCGAATCCTCGCTTAGCACGACCTGGGGCGTCAGCGCGTGTGTCAGCAACACGGAACTAACGATGTCCGACGCATGGGCCACCAGCCATATCGCTTCTCCGGGCGTGCCATGGGTATGGGACGATTCCCGGAGGAATCCGGGCGTGTGGAGTTCGTCCTTCTCCACCAGCAGCACGGCGAACTATTATGATGTTGCTCTTGCGAATTATCGGCTCTACTACCGAAGCGGATGGAAAACAGCACGAGATTCCGCGCGCTGGATGGCCGGGGCCTGGTGGAAGGATGGTCTGTGGAATGGCGCTTGGCGAACGGCGTCCCTTGGCGCTTCCATGCTCCTGCATTCCGTGGATACCTCCGCCCCGCAGTATTCGGCACAATTCTGGCCGTACATGCGCGTGCGGCTGGGTAGCGGTGCGAACGAGTATTGCCCGCATAAGACTCCCGATATCCGGGACGTGCGGGAGAGCGCCTACTGCCTGATGTACATGGCCGAGCATGCGCAACTTGACCCGGATGCCGCGCAACGAGGGATCCAGCGCCAACGCCTGATCGACGCGATCTCCGTTTATGAAAACCGGCAAATCGCGGATGGGCACTGGATCAATCAGGGCGCGGACTTCGGCAGTGACCGATCACGAGTCTTTACGGTCGCCAATGGAAGCACGACCGTGAATCTCTATAGCGGAGCGAACATTCCGGCCGATTATTGCGGCACCGGATTCTATGAGGCGGGGAGCATCGCAATCTCGACCGGCGGCACTGCAATCACAGGTACGGGAACCGATTTCACCGGACAAGCCGGAAAAGTTCTCCTCATCCGTGGCATGTACAACGGCCAGCCCTACTCGCAGTACAACGAGATTGCGAGTGTGCAGAGCGCAACGGCGGCAACGGCCCGATTCCCATGGCCGGGCAATACGATTTCCGCCTACAGAATCCAGACGCGCTATCAAGGCTCCTTTTTTGATATGGCGGTGCAGGGCTATCGAAAAGTGAATGCGGACGGGAGCCAGAATGATTACTACCTGCCCGATGGAGCCGGGTGGTATTGGTGTACGGTAACAAGTGGTACGACAATGACCTTGGACCGGCCCTACACCGGAACGGACGGTTACCGTGCGCGGGTGTCGGGGAACCCAATGGACGGCTCGGAAACCTACATGGCGGGCCTCATGGCGACGGCTCTGTACGAATCCGCGAATGCCGTGGAATCGCAGGATTCCTCGGTTGCCGCACGCTATCGGGCGGTGGCCGACAAGACGCTGGATTTCATCATCTCCACAACAGTTCCGTATGGATCGTATTCCACCCCCTACCACTCCGGCTGGGCGATCTGCCAGCCCGTTGCGTCGATCCCAAACATCTGTGATCGAAATGAACCCATCGGGTTGATGCGCAGCACGATGGTGGAGGATAACGCCGCGTTTGCCTGGCGATACCTGGCATCGGGGAACGCGGACCAAAAAACACAGACGGACGGCTGGTTCAGTGCGCAGTTTAGCGCTCCGCTATTTGCGAGTCCGTTTCCCGGCGATGGCAAAGTGGCGGATCTGCTTACGGACTCGAACTACACGTTCTCGGATTCGCTTCTGGCAAAAAGTTACGGTCAGGCATACGGGGTTGGCGGCTCGGATATGTGGCCCGCGGCGCGGTTGGGGCCCGTCGCGAGTCCGGTCTGGCGCGTCGTGAGCATCGGCTTCCTCCTTTCGAGCGTCCCGAATGCAGTGAACGCACGCATACGCACCACCAGTCCAACCGGCGAAGTATCCGTCACGGATTGCGGAAACACTTCCCCTTGCCAGCTGACCCTGGATAAGCGCCTGGGCTCGCATTGGATGGTGCTCGAGTATCGCTCCAACTCCGGGGCGGTTCTTGCGGCGTCGGAACCTCAACTGATTGACGTTCCCTAGGCCGTTCCCCAACCCACATCCTTCGTCTGGGCGCTGCCGTCATTCTCGGGATACCGGGCATACGGTGGCGCCCACGGTGCCTAACTGCCTTCAACCGCGGCAATCGATTTCGGGAGCGGAAATGTGGAACCGGAACTGTTTCCGGAAGGTTTATCTTCCCGTATAAGCCCGTGCCGGACCTTCGGTTTGACTATGGCAGGTATCCAACTGATTGTGAATGAGATTTGCGTGTGTTGGGAACGCGGGTATCAGAAGGTCCGGGGCAAGTACCAGCGGTCCCTATTGATAATCTACCTAGGGCAATTGAAATTTAATGTTGAATCATCACGAGCTATAACACATGACTGACACAACATATCAATCTGACATATAACATATGTAGAATCTGTAACTTACAGATGCTATATAAAGTTTTTATAGCCCTCAAATCGAGCACAATTAGTGTAAAAATTACTTTATTCGGCCCCAAGTGGATTGAATACGATGGTGAGTCCGCGCCTGCTTTGGTGTATCCTCCTATAGAGAGATTCGCTGTTAATCCACGTTATGCCGGCAGCCCTGAAACCCATCCCGAATGGACTCCGCGAAAGTGGAGAACCTTCCTGAGCTTTCGTTGAGAGAGCCAGTTAAAAGAGGAGTTGAGTTTGATCCAATTGCAGCGAGTTCTCGTTCGTGCCGTGGTGCTTGGTGCCGTCTTGACGATGCCATCCATGATCATGCCGGATGGGCACATTCCGCATTCCCGCTATGAGCAGGATTCCCGCGTGGTGGCGCTTTCCGAGTTTCTGAAAGAAAAAGACAGCCCGATCGCTCATTTAGCGGAAGACTTTCTGATTGTGGCGGACCGGCATGGGCTGGATTGGCGGTTGCTGCCGAGCATCGCCTTTCTGGAATCGAGCGCCGGGAAGACCTACAAAAACAACAACATCTTCGGATGGAATAACGCGGATACGTCGTTCGCTTCGGTGCGGGAAGGGATCCACTATGTGGGTGCGCGGCTCGGTACTAGTGAACTCTATCGCGGAAAAACTTTCGAGCAGAAACTGGCGCTCTACAACCCGTACGATCACTATGCGCCCGCAGTGATCCGGGTGGCGGATACCCTTGCCAGGATGGAGAAGGAAGCGCGCACCCGGACCCGGAAACACGTTCAGCTAACCTTCAAGTCAGCCGACGTGCGGTAGAAGGTGAAAGCCAAGGAACAGTAGCGCCGTAATCAGCAGCACCATCAGCCAGCGAATCATGCGCTCCCGATTCGTTACAGTGGCCTTTTCATCGGCCCGGATTTGGTCGTTCAAAGTATCAAACATCGTAGTCTCCCCCTTGAAACTGCACGTCTGATGACGTCGATAACTTTTTGTTATCTCTGGCTTCATTGTAAGGGCGAATCGTTGGGCGGCCTAGCAAAATCGGAAGGGATTTACAAAGAGAAAATCGGGCGAAATTTTTTAATCTAGCTACATTTTTGACAGTTTGCGATACAGCGTCTTTCGCTCAATGCCCAGAATCCGGGCGGCTTTTGCCTTATTTCCGGCCGTCGCCTGCAGAACTCGTTGAATTTGTTCGATTTCCTTGTCCGCAAGCGATTCTGAAGGCGGCGCGGCGTCGGTCGGCTGATGCAGCGCTCGATCCACATCCTCCGCGCGGATCCGCTTGTCCTCCGCGAGCACGGTAAGGCGCTCGACAAGATGTTGAAGCTGGCGGACGTTGCCCGGCCAGGAAAACGATTCGAGCACGGGCACTGCCGAGGGATGAAACCGCGTTTCCGTTCCGTAGAGAGTGTTGTACTTGTTCAGAAAGAAATGCGCCAGCAGCATCACGTCGCCCCGCCGGGCGCGCAACGGGGGCAATTCGATCCGTACCACGTTAAGCCGGAAATACAGGTCCTCGCGAAACCTTGCATCCCTTACCATTCCGTCCAGATTCTTATTGCTGGCCGCGATCACGCGTACATCCACCTTGCGTGACTTGTTGGCACCGAGCGGCCGTATCTCGCGTTCCTGCAGGAAGCGCAGCAGCTTCAGTTGAAAGCCCGGATCGATATCTCCTACCTCGTCGAGAAACACGGTACCGCGGTGCGCCGATTCCAGCAGGCCGATCCGATCCCGGTCCGCGCCGGTATAAGCGCCGCGGAGTGCGCCAAACAGTTCGCTCTCGAGCAAAGTGCTAGCCACTGACCCGCAATCCACAGGTTCGAAAGGCATCGCCGCCCTGGCGCTATTCCGGTGGATCAGCCGCGCAACCACTTCCTTGCCCGTACCGGTTTCGCCCTCGATAAGCACCGTGGAATCTGTTGGCGCCACCCGGGAGAGCGTCTTATAGACCTCCACCATGGGGGCGGACGAGCCGATCATCTCGCTCTCCGGGAGATCGTCTTCTTCGGCAATGGCGTCGTCGGGGTCCTGCGCGGCGACGGCGCGGCGGAGCACGGAGAGAATCTCGTCGAGATCGAAAGGCTTCGCGACGTAATCGAAGGCGCCCCCGCGCGTGGCGGCAACCACCGTCTCCATGCTGCCCCGCCCCGTCATCAGCACTACCATGCAGCCGGGGTTGCGGCGCTTGGCTTCTTCAAGGATATAGAGAACGACCGGGTACGGTTCCGAGGCCAGAAGGCGGAATGCCGCTTCCGAACTGGCGGCCGCCACCACCTGGAAACCCTCCAGCTCAAGAAAAGTCGTGAGTGTGTCGCGCACACTCGCGTCGTCTTCAACGAGCAGCATCCGGGTCATTCTCACCATTCAATCACGTTTCCGCCCCGGACTCTTGCGCCGCGGGAAGCGTGATCGTGAACTCGGAGCCCACGTTTGGTTCGCTCTTGAGCGCTACCCGTCCGCTGTGCGCGCTCACGATCTGATCAACGATAGCGAGGCCTACACCCGAACCCTTCTCATTCGATCGCTCGGCCGCCGCCGTCCGGTAAAACTTGCGAAACACGGCCCGCTGCTCTTCCTCGTTCATGCCCATTCCCTCGTCCGTCACGGTGAGCGCCGTCTCCCCGCCGCGACGTTCGCAGCGAATGCGAACGGTGCTGCCGCTGCCGGAGTACTTGATGGCATTCGTAATCAGGTTATAGAGGGCGTGCTCCAGCAGCTCGCGATCTCCGCGAAGCAAATCGCCGTCATTGCAAAGAGTCTCCGCTTCAAGCGCAATCTGCTTATTCTGCGCGAGGGGCCGTGCGCGTTCCGTGCAGGTGGCTACCAGGCTGGATGCCGCGAACACATCGTCGCGGAGCTGCATCTGGCCGGCGGAAAGGCGCTCGACGTCGAGAAAGACCTGAATCAGGCGTCCAAGGCGCTTTGATTCGTTGTGGATCATTCCCGCAATCTGCTTCTGCTTGTCCGCGCTGAGCGAATACCTGGAAATCAGTTCACTGGAGCCCTGGATGGCCGTGAGGGGGGTGCGCATCTCGTGGGTAACGTAGTGGATGGCGTCGCGGTAATTTTCGGTTTCCCGTTCGGCGAGCCGGAGCCTGCGAGTGACGAACCAGTAACGATGGGCGGCTAGTGTGAGAAAAGGCAGGAGGGCACTCAGGATGATCAGCGTGGAGGGAATGAGGAAGTCGTTCAGATACCCAACCGGCGGGGCCGCGAATGACGCGGTAAGGGGAATTGCGGCGAAGCTATAGGTATGCCGGCTTCGCCGAAACAGAAAGGCCGCGCCGGTCAATGCGGCAATGGCGAGGCTGAACAGAAAGCCCATCGCACTGGGGATGGTGTGATAGAAGCGGCGGCTTGCGAGCGTGTCAAACGCATTGGCGTGGATCTCGACGCCCTGCATGGTGCGCCCGTAAGAAAACGGTGTCATAAGGCGGTCCCGCGCGGCGGAGGGCGCGGTGACCCCCACGAACAGAACGGCCTTTTCGGGCACCGGGTAAGAGGCGGCCTTCGAAAGCAGCTGGGTGCCGGAGATGCGGTTGATGCCGGAACTTGCCTGGCCGCCCGGCGGGAGATATCGAATCTGAAGGAGTCTGCTGCTGGCCCGCGAGGCGGGAATCTCGACACCGCCCACCAGCAGACTCTCCGGCGTCTCCAGGATGTACGGTTCGTCGCGCCAAAGCCGGTAGGCTTCCAGGCTGAGCGCCCAGAACCGGCGGCGATCGACCGCCTTCTCGAGGGGGATGGCCCGGCAGACGGAATCCATCGGATCCGGCGCCGCATGCACGTGCCCGATAGCGGAAACAGCATTGGCGAAGACGGGGGCCGGGAGTTCCCAGGTGTCGCCGGTCGAACGGATCTCCGCGGCTAGCACCACCGCGGGCAAGGCGGCCATCGCACGGGCGAGGCGATCGTCTTCGGAGGGGTCGCCGGCGTCCGCGAGGGTGAGATCGATGGCGACTACCGCGGGGTGGTGGGGCGCGACGGTTTCGAGGATGCCGGCGAGGATGCTTCGCAGACCGCGCATACCCCCATGTCCGCTGAGCGTCTCTTCGTCGATTGCGATCAGCGTGCAAGCGCCACGCGCAGCGTGGGCGGAGCCGGTCCAGCGAACCAGGGCGTCGGCGATATTGTTATCCGTCAAATGGCCTGCCGCGCTGCCAGCCACGAGCCAGGCCAGCAAAACCGACACCAGCAGCAGCACCGCCTGCGCAAGGCGAGGCCGCGCTTCGATGCCGCCCGCTGCGGTTTGCTCCCGTCGCGGTTTCACGATGAGAGCAACGCCTCCAAATCCGCAGCCTCCTTCGGCAGGGAATCGCTCAGCACTTCGGCCCCGCCCTCTGTGACGAGGATGTCGTCTTCAATCCGAATGCCAATCCCTTCTTCGGGAATGTAAACACCGGGTTCGATCGTGATCACCATGCCCGGTTCCAGCGGCGCTGCCGTGTCACTGGGATCATGCACGTCCATTCCGAGGTGATGCCCAATTCCGTGAGGGAAAAACTGGCTGAGCGGCTGCTTCTTCGGCCCCAGGCCCATCTCGTCCAGCCGCTTGGCGGCAAGTTGATGCAGGCTGCCTGGAATCTGCCGTCCGAGGAACGCACCCGGCTTGACGGCGCGAATCACTTCTTTCTGGACCGCGAGCACCGCCTCGTAGAGCTCTCGCTGGCGCTTTGAAAAACGCCCTCCCACGGGCGCCGTGCGGGTAAGGTCCCCGGCATAGCCCGAGCGCTCCGCGCCCACGTCAAGAACGGCGAGATCGCCCCTCCGCAGCGGCGCGCGATTTCGCGAGTAATGCAGCACGCAGCCATTGGAGCCCGAAGCCACGATGGGCGCAAAGGAATGGCGCTCCGCGCCGAGGCGGAGAAATTCGTGGGTGATGTCGGCGACAACTTCGAACTCGTTCGACGCAGTTTGCAAGCGCCGCAAACCGCGAAGCTGTCCTTCCGCCGTGATGCGCACCGCCTCGCGAATGCGGGCAATTTCAGCCGGGGACTTCGCCATACGAAGCGTGGCAATCTCGGCGCTGAGCGGCCGGATCTCCCGAAAAGGGAAGACGCTCCGGAGATGCCCCTCCACTTCCGATCCAGGGATGCAGGCGATGCGCTCGCACTCCGCCAGCATCCCGGCAAGCAGGCCTTCGAGCTGGCACCGGCGCGCGACGCCGGCAATACCGAGCCGTTTCGCCAGACCGGGCTGCGACGCGTCCGCGGCGGGGCCGCACCAAAGCGCGCGCCCCGGTTCGCTGTCCGGAAGCAGCAACACTTCGCTCTTCGCATCGGGGTAGCTTGCCGGCGAGAGCAAAAGCATTGCTCCAGGTTGCAGCCAGCCCGTGAAATAAGAGAAGTTCGGATCCTGGAAGAAGCCGGATCGCGACTCCCCGCGTTCCCCCTCCGTATTTCCGGCAAGCACAATCACGGCGTTGCCGGCGCGCTCGCGGAGAGCGGCCCGGCGTTGGGCGTATTCGGTTGGGCGGATCACCGGGAGATCGGGTGCCGTCGCTTGCTCTCGAAGGCGTTGGTTCCGCTGCCGTCTGCTGGATGTAGCTGTTGTCATCGAATGCTTCCGCATCGTATCCGGGTTCGGCGAGATGCTACTGGGTAGCCACAAGGTTCTCGAATCGGCTGAGAGTCTGCGCCGCCGGTAGCAGCTTGCCGGGATTCAGTATGCCCGCCGGATCAAGTTTGCATTTCAGGCCAAGCAGGTGCTCCTGAAGGACGGGCGAGTAAAGTTTTCCGAAGAGCTCATTCTTCTCCATGCCAACCCCGTGCTCTCCGGTAATCGTGCCCCCTTCGGCAACGCAGATTTCCAGGATCTCCTCTCCCGCCTGTTCCGCCTTCTTGAGGTCGCCGGGCTTGCGCGCGTTGAAGAGAATAATCGGGTGCAGGTTTCCATCCCCGGCATGAAAGATATTGCTGATCGTCAGGTCATGCTTGCGGGCAATCTCCTGAATGAGGCCCAGCACTTTCGGCAGACGGGAACGGGGAACCACGCCGTCCTGTACATAGTAGGTGGGGCTCACCCGGCCGATCGCTCCGAACGCATTCTTGCGGCCTTTCCACAGCAGAGCGCGTTCCGCCGCGTCCGCCGCGATCCGAATGCTCCGCGCACCGGCGGAAGCGCAGATGGATTCGATCAGAGGCAATTGTTCCCGGATCTCCTCCACCGGGCCGGCCAACTCTACCAAGAGTATGGCTGCCGCATCGAGCGGATATCCGGCATTCGTGGCTTCCTCCACCATCCGCAGCATGACCCCGTCCATCATCTCGATCGCGATGGGCAGCACGCCCCGGCCGATGATGTCGGAGACGGATTGGCCGGCCTGCTCGGGATCGTCGTAGACGGCCAGCAGGGTCTCCACCGCTTCCGGAGAGCGCATGATGCGCACCCAGATCGCCGTCACCACGGCCAGCGTTCCTTCGGAGCCGATCAGCAGGCCGCGAATGTCAAGGCCCGGCAAGTCCCCTTCCGGTCCGCCGGAAACATGAACCTCGCCGTCGGCTGTCACGAACTCGATACCAAGCACGTGATTCGAGGTAACGCCGTAGACGAGGGTGTGCGGTCCGCCGGCGTTCTCGGCGACGTTCCCGCCCACCGTACAGGCGCGCTGGCTGGAAGGGTCCGGCGCATAGAAATAGCCATGGGGTGCCAGGGCTATCGAGAGATCGAGGTTCACCACCCCCGGTTGCACCTTCAGATATTCGTCGTCGAGATTCATCTCGAGAATCCGGTTCATGCGAACCAGGGAAAGAACAACTCCGCCGGCCCTCGGGATGGCCCCCCCGCTAAGGCCCGTTCCCGCGCCGCGGGCTACCACGGGAATTTCGTGGCGCGTGCAATAGGCGAGAATTTCCGATACCTGTTCGGCGGAAGCGGGGAAGAGGACGATCTCCGGCCGCGCGCGGTCCACTCCGCCATCGTATTCGTAGAGGCCAAGATCGGATTCCGCGGTAAGCGCCGCTTCGTCGCCCACCATCCGCCTGAGCGCGACACAATGCGCGTTGCCGAGCGCCATGTGAATCCTCCCTTCCCGCGCGTTGGCCGCTTTGGCCGATACCTCGCCGCTATCCTTTCGGCAGGTGCCGCTCTATTCGCGCCACCACTTCTGGGCTTGTCCAGACCTCGGGCCCGACAAACTTCTCCAGCACCTTCCCTTCCCGATTGATCAGATAAGTCTCCGGGTACTTATACGTGCCGAACAGGGCGCCGATATCCGCGGCGGGGTCGAAGGTATTCGGAAACGTGATGCCGCTCCTCTGGATGAACTGGCGGTACGTCTGCTCGTTGCGGTCTACGTTGACGCCAAGCACCACCACGCCGCGCTTCCCGTAAGTCTGGTGAAACTGCTCGAGGCTGGGCATCTCCTGAACGCAGGGCGGGCACCAGGTGGCCCAAAAGTTCACCAGGAGCAATTCGCCCGGGAAACCGGAGTCCCCGATCGTCGCGCCGCTCGTGGTGGCAACCTGAAAACGGGGGGCGCGGTCTCCCACGTTCACGGTCTTATCGCGAACGGCGTCGTAGATTCCGTAAGACAAGGTCAATGTACTCAATGCGATAAGCACGATCAAAAAGAGCTCGATCGCCGGGTTCGAGGACTTGGACATTCGTATTCAGTGTATCTGGTTTCGCCATGAGCGCATCCAAGCAAGGGGAGCTAGGGAGGCATATCCATAACCGCGATGAGAATTACCAGGCGAGTCGATTTTTCAGCCTCTCACCTTTGCGCGATTCCGTCGCTGAGCCAGGAGGAGAATGAAGCCATCTACGGAGATGGCGCGAATCCCCACGGCCATGGGCACAACTACGTGCTTGAGGTGACGCTCGAAGGAGAACCCGATCCCGTGACGGGGATGATTTTCGATCTCAAGGAATTGAAAACGATCCTGGAGAGCGAAGTGCTGGAAGCGATGGATCACCGCTACCTGAATATGGAGGTTCCTCCGTTCGATCACGTGGTTCCGACCGTTGAGAATGTTTCCAGGGAGATCTGGAGGCGGCTCTGGCCGAAATTGAACTTCTCCCATGCGAGACTATGGCGAGTCCGTCTTTATGAGACGGAGGATCTGTTTGTGGATTATTCGGGGGAGGAATCATGATCCTCACGCGCCGCTACCGGTTTTCCGCTTCGCACCGGCTGTACAATCCCGCATTGTCCGAAGGGGAAAACCGGGAGATTTATGGAAGGTGCGCCAAACCCTACGGCCACGGGCACAACTACATCCTTGAGGTGAGCGTAGCCGGCCGCGCGGACGCGGTCTCCGGGCGGATGGTCGCGAGCAAAGATCTGGATTCTCTGATTGAGGATGAGGTTCTCCGAGTGTACAGGGGCAGGAATATGAACCTCGATATCGATACCTTCGTCGACGGGCGCGTGCCGACAACGGAGAACGTAGCCAGGGACATTCGCGAGAGACTGGAGAGGCGATGGCCGGCGCCGGGCACGCCGTTCGGCCACACCGCACGGATGCCTTCACTTTCCGGCGTCCGATTGTTTGAGACCCCGAAGAACATTTTCGACATCTAACGAGTTCCCAAGGCAATTTTAGAAGGAGCAAGTATGCAAAAATCCGGCGCGGCGGCAAAGATGATCCCGATCGGAAAGACGGAGCACGAGTCTCCGATGGCTTCCCATGTGGAGCAAATCTTGCTGGAAATCGGTGAGGATCCGACACGGGACGGCCTCCTCAAGACTCCGGCGCGGGTGGCGAAAGCACTGCGGGATCTCACCAAGGGCTACCGCGCCGACGTTGCCAGCGTGCTCAACGGCGCGTTGTTCGAGGTGGAATACGACGACATGGTGATTGTGAAGGATATTGAGTTCTACAGCCTTTGCGAACACCACATGCTGCCGTTTTTTGGCAGAATGCACGTCGCCTATATCCCCAACGGCAAGGTGATCGGGCTCAGCAAGATCCCGCGCATCGTGGACATTTTTTCCAAGCGGTTGCAGGTGCAGGAACGGCTTACACAGGAAGTCGCCCAGACCATCATGGAAGCTATCCAGCCGCAGGGAGTGGGGGTGGTGGCGAAAGCGCGGCACTTCTGCATGATGATGCGCGGCGTGGAGAAACAGTGCAGCGACACCGTCACCAGCACCATGCTTGGTTCGTTCCGCAATAACAGGGAGACCCGGACGGAGTTCCTGTCTCTGATTCAGTCGCATTTGTAAGTCCCGGAGTAGCCGCCCGCGCGGCCGCGGTCTCCGGCGGCGGAATAGGCCGTGCTAGGATGCATCGTATGTCCACCTCCGTGCGCAGTTTCTCTTGTCTCGATCCATTCGGAGTTACCTGGGAAGTGAAATTCCTCTGGCATCAGGTGGCCATTTCCATCCGCCACGCCGATACGATTGACTGCAAGTTCCATTTTTCCAGCTCAGAGGAAGAAACGGAGAAAGTGGTGGCGTTGCCGCACTTGGCACTGAAGGAATTCGCACGGGCGGAAGGCCGTAAGATCACCGATGCCTGGGTGATGCGGTTGGCGGCCGCGCATGTTCGGTACATGATTGAAACCGGGGAAGATATGGATAAGACCCTGGTGACCGTCGGCATGGAAGACCTTCGCCGAAGCCAGGCATCCGTGGCGGGTTAACCACTCCGTCGGAACTTGTCCTCGCATTCAGCCTAAGATAGTGCTAGCTGATGCCTGAGCAACCCCTATCGCAAGTGGAGCAGGAACTCGGCGGACGTTCGTTCGCCTTCTACCCGCCCGTTCGAAACATCGAGTACAACGAGTGGCGGTTTCTGCAGGCCACCTGGGCGGAGATCCTGGTTGCGAACGACAAAGAGGGCATCGAGGTTTGGATTCCCCGGCGTCATTTCGGCGCCATTTCCTCGGTGGATCAGCCGATGCCGATCGTCGGCCTGACGAAGGAATTGGAGTACCGGGCGGGTACGGTGCATCCGTTCCGGACAAAAGTCTTTGAAATGCCGCCAGGCGTTCTCGGCCGTCCCGGCCAGGAAGCGGCGAAGCACGCGGACGTTCCATCGGCCAAGAGACTCGGGAGCGGCCCGCGGAACGAAGGAAGCGTGGCAAAACTCATCGGCGTGATGCTGGCGGTGGCGCTATTGGCGGTGTTCTCCACCGTCGCGGTGTATCGCGGAGGCACCCTGTTTCAAGGACGGGCGCTCCAGAGCACGAACGACCAGGACTACCTCTCGCTGAGCGGCCAGGACGACTACGCCGCCGTTGTCCGGCGTCTGGGAGAGCCAGCGGGAGATCGCTGGAGTACCCGATCCAAGGAAGTCGTCTTCCGCGTGCTCGAATACCCGAATCGCGCCTATTCCGTGATCCTTTTCGGAGCGGACCAGCACTCGGCCCGTTACATCGGAACCATGGACCGGAATTGGCGCCCCATCCACAGCGTTGCCGGGCGCGGCGTCGACTATTCCGCAATGCTGCGAACGCTTCCCCGGTTCTAGACCAAGGCATCGGTCGCGCATCCGGGTACTCCGGGATTGGCCGGGAAGCCCTCCTCCGGTTATCATCGAGCAGACGGGCGTGTTCGCGCGCCACGCGGCAACGGCGGGACGGAAATGACTAACTACGCTCGGATGCATCGGCTTTTCGCGGCGGATGGCCGCTGCCTCAATGTGGCTTTGGACCACGGAATCTTTCACGAGCCCGCGTTCCTCACCGGGATCGAGGATATCGCCAAAGCCATTGGGACCGTGGCCAAGGCGCAGCCGGATGCGCTGCAATTGGCTCCTGGGCCAGCCCGTATTCTGCAGAGTATTCCCGGCCCCGCCAAGCCCGCGCTCGTGATGCGCGTGGACACGACGAACCTGTATGCCGCCAGCACGCAGAAGTCGCTATACACGGTATTGCTCGAACGCGCCGTGGAGCACGCGTCCATTCTGGATGCGGCGGCTGTCGTCGTGAACCTGGTCTTCATTCCCGGCGAAACCGAGCTGCATGCGGAGTGTATCCGGAACATTGGAGTTCTCCGCGCCGAATGCGAACGCATGGCGATGCCGCTCATGGTGGAGCCGCTGGTGCTGGAACCCTCTCTTGAAGGAGCGGGCTACCGCTCAAGCGGCTACAGCCGAACGATCACCGTCCTGGTGCGGCAGGCGGTGGAGTTGGGTGCGGACGTGATTAAGACCGATGCGTGCGATCCCGCGAGAGAGTTTGGAAGGATCGTCGAGGCGTCGGGCGGCAAGCCGCTGCTGGTTCGTGGCGGCACGCGAAAAGCCTTGCCCGAGCTGCTCCGACAGACGGAGGAACTGCTGCAATTGGGGGCGCGCGGCCTGGTATTTGGCCGGAATATCATTCAACAGAAGGAACCGGAACGCGTCACCGCCGCGCTGATGGCGATGGTTCACGACGGTGCGGCCGCCGAAGACGCCATCCGGTTTCTGGAAGCCGAACCGCGCAAGGGTCCCCGCAAGGTGTAACGCCAGGCCGGCCGGACCCGCCCCCGCTCTAGGCACCCACATACTGCGCATAAAGACTTCGCGCAACGCCGATATCCTGCGTGCCCTTGATGATGGCGCGCCCGTCCGGAAAGACCGTGATCTCGTACTTCGGCAGCGAAAGCCGCAGCGCGAATTCATTGGCGCGCACCGTGCCGATCTTCTCCAATCTCGATTGCAGCTCTCGTAGATTGATCGGCCGTTGGCGCTCGTGAATCTGCACGGCATTCCGGCCGCAGAGGCTGATCGGCGCCCGGCCGCGGCCGTTGAGAAACGGGAACTCGCGTTGGCCGCACGTGGGGCAGCCCGCTGCCGGGCCGGGCATCCGGATTTGACGCGTTTCTCCGCTCCAGACGTCGAAGTGCGTGATTCTCGCCGATTCGCCGTCCGTCCTGCCCAGCAGAATTCGATACGCCAGAGAGACCTGCCAGGCGGCTACCGTCGCGGTAATCGTGTTGATCACTCCGTCGGTCTCGCAGGTGGGCTGGGCGCCTTGGGGAGGGCTGGGGTAGAGGCAGCGGAAACACGCGGTGACGCCAGGCAGAATCGCCATGGAGATTCCGTAGCTCCCCACCGCCCCGCCGTATATCCAGGGAACGGATTCCCGCACCGCGAAGTCGTTCACCAGATAGCGGGTTTCGAAATTATCGGTGCCGTCCAGAATGAGGTCCGCGCCGGCTAGATACTCCTCGGCGTTCCTCGCGGTCAGATCGTCTACCACGGCGTGCGCATCCACGGCGTGATTTACACGTGCAATCTCTCGCTGCGCGGCAACCGCTTTTGGCAAAACCAGTTGTGCGCTCTCCTCGTCATACAGCCATTGGCGCTGAAGGTTGCTCAATTCGACATAGTCGCGGTCAATCAAGCGCAAGTGGCCAATTCCGGCCCGGGCCAGCGCGGACGCATGGAAGGTTCCGAGTGCGCCACAGCCCGCAATCACAACCGTTGCCGCGGCAAGTTTGCGCTGTCCCTCTTCGCCCCATTCGTGAAAGCGCACCTGCCTGGAATAGCGGTCCGCCGCATCCGTATCCATATGACCCATCGTAACAACGGCGTACTATCATCGTTCTTAGTGACCGATGCCACGTACCGCTGGAGCCGGCCGGCTTTGTACTCTTCCCCGAGGCGCGTGCTGCTGACGGCCATTGCTCTGATTGTGGTCTCATCGCTTGTCTTCGGCGCGCCATCCGATTTTTACGGAAAGCCCGTGGAAGAGATTGTTCTGGTTCCCCGCAGGCAACCGTTGCCCGTTGACAATATGATCGAGTTGATCGGCGTTCCGCCATCCACTCCGCTCAGCGCGGAAGTGGTGCAGGGCGTCATTGAGCGGCTTTACCGCAGCGGAAGATTCGAGCAGATTCAGGTGGAAGCGGCGGCGCTCGATAGCGGGGGAGTTCAGCTTCGCATCGTGACCGAACACCGCTGGTTCATCGGCAATGTGCACGTCGAGGGCGTGGAGGCCCCGCCCAACCCCGGCGAACTGCGAAATGCGACTAAACTTACGCTCGGGGGCGAGTTCACTCAGAGGCAGCAGGATGCCGCCGTGGAAGCGATCGAAACCGTGCTCGATAAGAACGGCTATTACGGATCGGAAGTGCTTCCCGTCCACGAATATTTTGATCAGACCCAGCAGGTGAACATCACGTTTTATGTGCGCACCGGCGAGCGTGCGAAATACGACACGCCCGTGTTCGTCAGCGACGCGGAACTCAAGGCAAACAAGCTCGTGAACGTCTCGAACTGGGAAAGATGGTGGGGGCTTTTCGGATGGAAAGGGGTTACGGAAAGCCGCACGCAAGCGGGCATCAGCAATATCCGCCGCTATTTCCAGAAGCAGAACTATTTGAAGGCGGCTGTCCGGCTCCAGGACATCAATTACTCTCCGGATAAGAACGTCGTGAATCCTCACGTGGAGGTGCAACCCGGTTCGAAAGTGAAGGTCGTTGTGGAGGGCGCGAAGCTCTCCGGAGGGAAGCGCAGAGAGTTGATCCCGATTTTCGAGGAACAATCGGTGGACCGCGACTTGCTCGTGGAAGGTTCACACAATCTGGAAGAGTACTTCGAGACGCGCGGCTACTTCAACGCCGACATTTCCTTCGATAGCGAGACCGCGACGGACGGCACGCAGGAAGTCGTGTATCACATCGACCCCGGCCCCCGGAAACGCCTCGTGGATATTCGGATTGAGGGAAATTCGTTCTTTTCAACAAAGGACATCCTCGAACGGCTTTACGTGCTGCCCGCCTCTCTGCAGTTCCGAAGAGGCCGATTGAGCGAAGGGTATCTCCGCGAGGACGAGAGCACGATCCGAAGCCTCTACCTCACCAATGGGTTCCGGGATATTGATGTCGACTACACGATTGAGAACAACTTCGGCGGCAAGGAAGATCAAATCGGCCTCACCTTTCATATCAATGAGGGCGCACAGGTTTTCGTCGGAAACCTGAAAATCAACGGTGTGAAGCCGGAGGAGCTCGAGGACATCGGGAAGATGCTCACCACGCTCGAAAGCCAGCCTTTCAGCGTCGTGAACGCCACCGCGGACCGCGACAACATCCTCGCCTATTTTTACAACCTTGGCTACCCCAACGCTTCGTTCGACTTCAAGGTGCTTACGACGGATTCGGAGAATCTGGTGAACGTCGTCTATGAGGTCAATCGTGGCGAGCAGACCTTCGTGCGCGAAGTTCTGGTGAGCGGGTTGAATGTGACTGACCCGGAATTGGTCTACAAACGCATCGAGCTGTTTCAAGGCCAGCCGCTCTCTCAGAACGCAATGGTGGAAACGCAGAGACGCCTCTACGATCTGGGCATTTTTGCCAATGTCGCCATGGCGGTGCAGAACCCGAACGGAGAAGAGAAATCTAAGTATGTGCTGTTTCAGCTCGATGAATCCAAGCGATACTCGGCCACGTTCGGTTTTGGCGCGGAGTTGGGGAGAATCGGCGGCAGTTCGGAGAATCTGCGGTCCGCGGGCGGAGAAGCCAATTTCAGCCCCCGGGTCCAGTTTGAACTCACCCGCCTGAACCTGATGGGGATCGCGCACAGCCTCAGTTTTCGTACCCGCGTATCCAGCATTCAGCAAAGAGTGCTCGTGAACTATCTGGCGCCGCAGTTCCGCAGCAACGAAAATCTCAACTTGGCGGTCACCGCGGTGGGGGACCAATCGCGGGATGTGCGAACGTACACATCCCGCCGGTTTGAAGGCTCCGTGCAGTTGGGCCAGAAACTGAATCTCGCTCGCAATATCCTCTATCGTGTCGCGTGGCGGCAAACGGGGATCGACGAGAGTACGCTGCAAGTGCAGCCGAGCCTCATTCCGGTATTGGCGCAGCCGGCTAAGGTCGGGATCATTTCGGCAACACTGATCGAGGATAAGCGCGACGACCCCACGGATTCCACCCGCGGCATCTACACCAGCTTGGATTTTGGCTTGGCCTCGAAGGTGCTGCTCTCAGGCTCGGACTTTGGCCGGTTCCTCGGCCGGAATTCGACGTACCATCGCCTGAGTTCGAAGCTGGTTCTCGCCCGAACCACCACGTTCGGCCTGCTCGAACCCACCAGCAGCCGTTTCCGCGATAAGACCGGCTTCAACATCCCGCTGCCGGAGCGCTTCTTTGCGGGTGGCGCGGCATCGCATCGCGGATTCTCTGAGAATCAGGCTGGGCCTCGCGACCTCGTCACCGGTTTCCCCATCGGCGGAGAGACGGTGTTTGTGAATGGCGTTGAACTGCGCTTTCCGCTCATTGGGCAGAATCTGGGAGGCGTCCTTTTCCACGATGCCGGCAACGTCTATAGCTCCCTGAGCAATTTCAGCTTCAGGGTGAAGCAGAAGAACATCGAGGATTTCAACTACATGGTGCATGCCGTGGGCTTTGGAATCCGCTATCAGACCCCCATCGGGCCGTTTCGTGTCGATATCGCTTATGCCTTGAATCCGACGGACTTTGTCGGCTTCCGCGGGACCAGAGAGGAATTGATTGACTTGTCGCTTCCCGAACTCCTCGCCCGCCGGGAACGGCAATCGCTCGGGCATTTTCAGTTCCATTTTTCGCTGGGGCAGAGCTTCTAATGCGAACACGATCCCTCCTCTTCGCCGGCCTGCTGTTCTTCGCGCTGAGCGTTCATGGCGAACTCCTGGATCGCATCGCCATCACCGTCGGGCAGGACGTCATCACCGAACAGCAGATTTACGAGCAATTGCGAATTGCCGCGTTCCTCAATGGCGCGAAACCCGAGTTTACCCAGGAGAAACTGCGGGAAACCGCGGACCGGATGGTGATGCAGCGCCTCGTGATGCAGGATATGAGAGCGAACGGATACCCCCTTCCGACGGATGAGGAGGTGGAGGACGCGCTGAAGCAATCCCGCCAGGCGAATTGGGGTTCGCGGGAGGCCTTCCTCAAGGCCGCGCGGGATGCGGGATTGCCGGAACGGGCGCTCAAGGATTTCCTGAACAAGATGGTGGCAACCGCGAAGTACATCGATTTTCGGTTCCGTCCCGCCGTGCGCGTGTCGGATTCCGCGGTGCTGGAGCGCTATCAGTCGAAGTACAACCCGCTCGATCCGGAGGGCGGCGAGCCTCCGCCGTACGAAGACGTGAAACAGAAGCTCGAAGACGAGATTGCCGACGAGCAGTTGGAGGGAGTCATGGATAGCTGGCTCGAGGATGCGCGGGCGCGCGCCGGCGTTCGCTACAAGCCGGAGGTGATTCCATGAACTTCCTGAATGCCACGGTCTGGCGGCGGCTGGGCAAGATCCTTGCCTCCTTCACCGCGCTGGTTGCTCTTCTGCTGATCACCGCATACTTCGTGGTTACGTCGGATTGGGCGAAGAGCCGGGCGCGCGTCTTTGTCGAAGAGCAAATCTCGAAGGCCACCGGCGGCCGCGCGGAGATCGCGTCGCTTGACTACAACCTGCGTTCGCTTCGTTTCATCGTGGAGGGTTTCGCGCTGCATGGGACCGAAGGGCCGAGGGAAGCGGCCCTCTTTCGGGCCGCCCGCATTTCCGTCGATGCCACCGTGCTTTCGTTCATGGAAAAGAAGGTGAGAGTGAATAGCGTTGCCGTGGATCAACCGGCCATCCATCTTCACCTCTACCCGGACGGGCGCACGAATCTGCCCAAACCGCCCGGGCCTTCCAGCGGCAAGCCGTTCACCGATACCCTGGTCGATCTGGCCATTGGGCACTTTGAAGTGCGCAACGGGATCGCCCGGTTTGCCGAACAGTCCCTGCCGCTGGACGTTCGCGGAGATAACCTCGAACTCACACTCAATTTTGAACGGGCGGAGGAGCGCTACCGGGGATTGATCGCGGCCCAGCGCCTGCAGTTCTCCACGGACAAGATTCAGCCTGTCCCCTTCGACTTCCGCGCGGGTGTCATACTCGACCGCCGCGGGATTCAGTTGGATGAGGGTACGCTTGCGTACGGGAAGAGCGAAGTCTCGTTCACATCGAGGATCGAGAATTTTGAGAGCCCGCGGATCACCATTCCGTTCTCCGGAAATCTGCACGTGTCGGATTTTCACCGGGCATTCGGCCTG
The DNA here is from genome assembly GCA_014584705.1 of Acidobacteriota bacterium. Lineage (GTDB taxonomy): Bacteria > Acidobacteriota > Terriglobia > Bryobacterales > Bryobacteraceae > JACTMJ01. Next base: position 23,276 of record JACTMJ010000026.1, read on the forward strand.
CCAATCGAACCCGCCGGGAACGTACAGACCGCGGGAGAGTTTCGATATCACGACAAAGTTTGGGAGCTCTCCGGCGATGCAAATGCAGGCGGACTCGCGGTTCGTAGCGGCGCGGTACGGGTTGACAATATCGCCCTGCGGACGAGCCTGGCTTTAGAACAGGACTCCTTCGTGTTTAACGGCCTGGTGCTGAATGCACTTGGCGGAGAGGTGCGTGGGCGGGCTTCGTTGCGGGAGGGGAAGCATCTCGTGGTGAAGACCCAGGCGGCAAATCTTTCTCTGGATCGGGTTTCGCGTGCCAGCGGAGTGGGCCCGCTCGCGTTCAATTCCCGCGTCTCCGGCCCGCTGGAACTAACGGCAACCCTGGCCGCGGGAGGCCTTCGCGATCTTGTGGCGGTGGCGAAATTGACCCTTGCGGCTACGGAAGGGGAGAATCCGCTTTCGGGGATGGTGGACGCCACCTTCCGCCAGCGCGATCAATCGATTCTGCTTCGCGAATCGCACCTTGAACTCGCGAACTCTCTCATCACCCTCTCCGGAAACATCCGCGATTCGATCGAAGTGGCGGCCCGCACCACGCGTTTCGAAGATTTTCTTCCCGCCCTGGCGTTGGTGTCCGAATCGCCCGAGACCTTGATTCCGGTGCAGTTGGGGGCGAATGGCATGGCTCGCTTTGAGGGTAGGCTCCACGGCGATTGGAGCAGCCCCGCACTCGAGGGGGATGTATCCGGGCGGTTCATTCATTACGAGGCACGTTCCGTGGAGGATATCGTCGCTCGGGTTGAAGCGAGTAAGAGCAGGGTGAGCGTCGGCAGCCTCGTCCTCCGCAAAGAGGACGCGGAAATCCGCGGATCGTTCGTGCTGCCTCTCCGCGATTGGAAACCCGACAAGAACGGGCCGCTCTCCGCGAATCTGAGCCTTAGCGCGAAAGGAATCGATGGCATCCTCCGTGAGGCCGACCAGAAGGGCTTGCCGATCCGCGGCCAGCCGAGCGCGGAGCTTACTGTGCGCGGTTCTCTCGATGCGCCGGAGGCAACATTGCATGGTGTATTGAAGAACGGCTCAATCCATGGAGAACCGTTCGACACCATCCAGGTCCTTGCCGGCTACTCCGGGAACGAGTTGCGGGTGAGCGAATCCACTTTGCGTCGCGGGAATGCGGCGGTGCAGCTAAAGGGTACCTATCGGCACGCCGCGGGAGACTACGAGGATGGCGGCGGGATTGTCTCCGTGGTTCTCAAGGGATGGAAACTAAACGACCTGGCGGCGGTCCGGGAGCGGAAGATCGCGGCGGAAGCGAAGATTGCCGGCGAGGTTACGCTGGGCTTCGAAGTTCGCAAGGGCGCGCCCGTTGTGAGCGCGGTCGATGGCGGACTGGAATTGGCCGAGGTCCAGTTTGAAGGGAAGCCGGCGGGGCGGTTGTCGCTCTCCGCCAAGTCCGGCGGAGGGGAGGTGGCCGTCGCCCTCCGCGGAAATCTGGCAAGCAGCGCCATTGAAGGAACTGCCACGGTTGGCCTCACCGGCGACTACCCGGCTAAGGCGCGCATGGATTTGCAGGATCTGAGCCTGGACGCGATCCGGCCGTTCCTGCCCGACAGCATGGACCGCCGGTCCCTCCCCTTGGAAGCCAGCATCGCCAGCACAATCAGCATCGAAGGGCTTCTCCGGAAACCTGGAGAAATGCGGGGAGAGTTGACGGTGTCGCGCCTTCGCGTGGCGACCGCCGCCCCGGCGGGTCAGGGCCTGGTCAAACGCGCGCCGTTTGAGATGAGGAACGCCCGGCCGCTCCGCCTGGCCTGGGACGGCGTCCGTTTGACCGCGCAAGACGTTGCGCTCGAAGGGACGGGAACTCAGTTGACCGTGGCGGGCAGCATCACTCCTTCAAGCCCTCGCCAGCAACTGAACTTGCAGGCGAAGGGCAGCCTCAACTTCAACGTCTTCAACGCCTTTGAACCCTCGATCGAGGCGGGCGGAAAATCCGATCTTGACCTCACGGTGCGGGGCACTTTCAAGGCGCCCGACATATACGGGCTGCTCGATCTCAGCGATGCCTCCTTGTATCTTGCCGGGGTGCCGAACGGCCTCGATAAGATCAACGGCCGGGTCTTCCTTTACCGGGACCGCGCCACGATCGAGGAGATCCGCGGCGAATCGGGCGGCGGTACGCTTTCCCTGAACGGTTTCGTCAGCTACAGCGAGGGCATCCCGGCGTTTCGCCTCTCGGCGCGGGTGAAGGACGTGCGGGTGCGCTATCCGCCGGGAGTGAGCACTTCCGCCGACGCCGAGTTGGAACTGACCGGGTCCCGGAATCAGAGTATCCTTTCCGGCAGTGTCATCATTACGCGCGTGGCCCTGAATCCGCGAAGCGACCTGGGAAGCATCCTCACCAGCACTTCGAAGCCGGTCGCGACTCCCTCCGCGAACCAGAACGATTTTTTGCGGAATATGCGTTTCGACGTCCAGGTGCAAACGGCGCCGGATGTGCGCTTCGATTCCAGCCTGACGCAGGATCTGGCCGGGGAAGCCAACCTGCGCCTGCGCGGGAATCCGTACACGCCGGTTCTTCTGGGTTCGCTTACGGTGAACCAGGGCGAGGTGAACTTCTTCGGGAACCGCTATTTCATTGACCGGGGTGAGATTTCCTTCTTGAACCCGCTCAAGATGGAACCCGTAATCAATCTTGACTTGCGGACACGCGTCCGGAGTATCGACGTCACACTCACCTTTTCCGGACCCCTCGATAAGCTCAATATCAATTACCGCTCCGATCCTCCGCTCCAGTTGAACGAGATTATTGCGCTCCTCACGGTGGGGCGTGCCCCCGCGGGCTCGCCTTCGCTGGCCGAGGCCCAGAACGAAGCGGCGCAAAGCTGGCAGCAGATCGGCGCGAGCGCATTGGTGGGGCAGGCCGTGGCCGCGCCCATCGCCGGCCGCTTGCAGAAGCTGTTTGGTGTGAGCCGCATCAAGATCGACCCCAGAGTGACCGGCGTGGAAAACAACCCGCAAGCGCGGCTCACGGTAGAGCAGCAGGTCAACCGCGATATCACAGTTACCTTCATCACCAATCTCGCCGACGCGCAGCAGCAGATCGTCCGGCTGGAGTGGAACTTCAATCCCGATTGGTCCATGGTGGCGCTCCGGGATGAAGACGGTCTCTTCGGCGTCGACTTCCTTTTCCGGAAGCGGTTCTGAGAACGCCGGCTGAGCGGGCGGGCTAAGCTTGGTAGAGAGGCGCACGCGGCATGGCTTCGTTTCGGCTACGAACGGCGGGGGGAAAGCTCAAAATTGAGCACAGCATCATCGACGGTTTGCGGCCGGTGCTCGAGAAACTGCTGGAGAAATTCCCGGAAGACGTTCGCATGATTGTGCCGGGTGTAATCAAACCCGTTCGCGACGCCCGCGGAAAACTGCGCCTGAAGGTAACCGTGCCGACGATGAATGGATGGAAAGCGATTGCGTTTAGCGGCGGCGCGCGGCAAGAGATCTTTATCAGCACGGAAATGGAAAAGGGCGCGCTCGAAGCGGCCCTTTTCGCATGTCTGGACGAGTAGCGGTCGCGTCAGGCATTCAGCGCCGTGTTCATGCGCTCTATGGCTTCGTCAATCTCAGCCGTGGATTTGAAACCCATCGTCACTGCGTCCACGGAGCCAAGTCCAAAGACGTAGTTGAGGGCCTTTTGCCGGTTTTCGGGATCTGTAAACTGGCCTTCGCCCACCAGCTTCATGCCGAGCACTCCGGTGCCCTGCGCGTGGATCTTCGCCAGATGCCCGGTCACCTCCGGCACATTTCCGAGTCCCGGGCCTTCGCTTGGGATCGTATCCATCCGGGTGCCGTTGTGGTTGATCCGGCAGAGCGCCACATCCAGCCATTTGTTGCCGGGGAACTGCCGAATCGGCATGAGGCCGTGGCAGGAGGCGCCATGAGCCAGCAGCACTTTCTTCGCTTTCAATTCGGAAAACTGGTCGCGGAAGGGCTCATAAGTCTTTGCCCAGTCCGGCGTTCGAACGCAGTGCAATAGAGTAATGTCGAAATACTCGGTATTGAGTTCCTTGCGGAAACGGTCCAGTGTGGCCGGGACCGGTTCCTTCTCTCCCAGGCGCATCTTGGTCATCAGCCGGTAGCTGTCGCGGGGGATCCCTCGCAGAGCTTCGGCGAGCATCTCGTGCATCTCGTTGTACGCGTCGGCGGATTCAAAAAACCGAATGCCCCGGTCGTAGGCGTGGCGGACCAGTTTCGTGAAAGCCGGCTGCCCAAGTTCCCGCTGCACGCGGCCGCCAAAGGTTCCCGTGCCGAACGCCAACCGCGTCACCTTGACGCCGGAGTCACCCAACGTCACCCAATCGGTTGCCGCCCGCTTCACTGCACCCGCGGCGGGAACCGCCGCCGTTGTGCCCATTGCCACCGCGGCGCCCAGCCCTGCCGCGGTTTTCAGGAAATCGCGTCGTCCGAAACCGGCCATACCAATACCCCTCCCATGCCGATCTCCTCGGAGACCGGATACCGCACACGATACCACAGTGCCGGTGTGACCGACGGCGGCGATCCGCCGGATGGATGCGGGCCGCGGCGGCAGCCAATTCCACGGGGAACGCCCCTACGCCACCATTGCGCCGGAATGGCTCTCCGCGGTCCGGCTGGGATCGATAGCCATGTTATCCGGCATATTCGCTACCAGCCGGACGAGGTCATGGAATCGGTACGGCTTTGCCAGCAGACCGTCAAAACCGGCTGCGATCGCTTCCGCGGAGATCGAGGAAGTGGAAGTGGCGCTAACCAGAATCGCGGTCGTGCGTGGCCTTTCCGTCCCCGCGCCGGCCAGGTCTTCGGTTCGTCGAATTGCCCGCACCAGGTCCAATCCGCCCAACCCCGGCATATAGAGATCGCTGAGCAAGAGGTTGGGCCGCCGGTGCATCCATTCTTCGAGGGCTTCCCGCCCTGTTTCGCAAAGGACTACGTCACAACCAAGCCGCTCGAGTTGGCGTTCCAAGAGCAAGCGATGGATGGGGCTGTCGTCGGCGACAATCACGGAGAGCCGGGGAAGGGGGAAGATTCCTTCCGTCGCCGCCGGCGGCTCCGAGGTCGGCCATTCCTTCTTGAGCGGCGAGCCCGTGGGAATGCCGGAACTCGGGTGCGAAGCTACGTGCGCGCTCAGGTTCCCAAGCGAGAGGATATCGGTGGAGCCTTCGCCCGCGCCGTCCAGCGGGAGGGTTACCCGGAAAGTGGAGCCGATTCCGGGCTGGCTCTCGACCTCAATCTCTCCCCGCATCGCGCGCACCAGCCGGCGAGTGATCGCCAGCCCCAATCCGACGCCCCGCTCGCAGTTTGGGGCGACGCCGTTTCTCTGGCCTTGCCCTCTCCCGGCCGCGCCCCCAGGATCTGCCTGATGAAATGGCTCAAAGATCCTGTCCAATTGCCAGGAAGGGATTCCCACGCCGGAATCTTCCACGGCAATGCTCAGGAGGTAGCGGCCGCAACGCTCCTCGGCGTCGACGTTCAGCTTGACGAAGCCCTGCTCGGTGAACTTGACCGCATTGGCAATGAGGTTGATCAGCACCTGCTGGATTCGAAGCGCGTCTCCCCGAAGTGTTTTGGGGACCCGCGGCGTCACCTGATGTACGAGAGCAACCCCCCGCCCGGCGGCATCCCGCGCCAGCGGCGTGCACACGTCTCGGATGAGCTGGGAAGGGTCAAACGGGGAGGGATGCAGTTGTATGTCGCTCGATCCGGGTCGGGATAGGTCAAGGATGTCGGCAAGCAGGCCTTGGAGCATGCGGCCGCTTGCCGCGGCGGAATCCAACAGGAGTCTCTGTTCCTGGTCCAGCTTCGTCGCGCCGAGCAACTCCAGCATGCCAAGAATCGCGCTGAGCGGTGTTCGAATCTCATGACTAACGATGGCGAGGTCAACTTCTTTCGTCATTCCAGGCAGAACGCATGCACCTCCTATGCCATTGAGTCCTCGTGGTACGGCTAGACGCAATAATCCTGTCAGAGGAATTCCTAACTTACTGAATTTACGTCAAATAGTAACAGATCTACAAATACCAGGACCATTCTAATAAGAGTAATGTCTCAGTAACAAGCGATTCACTTTGAACCATCCCCGAAGCCAATCCTGAAATGAAACGCCCCGGATGGGAACATCCCCCATCCAACGAAGAGAGCGTCCTTAGAGCGGAGAGCGGTAATGCCCGCGATATTCCGCCATTCCCGCTTGGTTGTGGGTTCGATATGGGTGTCCTATGATGGAGATTCTCTTGGCATGGGGACTCCACACGGCCGCGCCGCGCTAGCAACGGTATCTCGCCAACGGTCGCACATCCCTGCTCTCTTCGGTTTGCTGGCCATCCTGATTGCCGGTTTTCTGATCTACCCCGGCCGCCATTTCCTCACTTCCGACACGCAAATCTGGACAGTGATGCTGGAGCACAACCTCCATCCGGATTTCCTGGGTAAGGACTTGCTGGCCCAGCACCCCCATATCGGCCTCTCGTTCTATGACGAAATCGTGAACTCGCTGCGCGAGGTCACCGGTCTCTCCATGGAACAGGTAATGGTTGCCCACCAGGTGGTTTTTCGCGCTGTCCTGCTTCTGGCGGCCTATCTGTTGGGCTTCGTTCTCTGCCAAAGCAGCCTGTTCGCGCTTTGGATGGCCGCGAGCCTGCAAGTGATCTACTTCATCGCCGGCCCCACGGTGTGCGTGATGGAAGTGGAACCGGTGCCACGGGGATACTCCCTGGCGCTCGGCCTGCTCGCGGTGGCCCTGGTGGCGTCCGGGCGGAAATGGGCTGCCGCGTGGGCTTTGGGAACGGCGATGCTCTTTCAGGCCGTGGTGGTATATCCCATGCTGCTCTGCATGTCCGGGTGGACGCTCTTCTCCCGCGAAGAAGGGGGCATTCTCCGAAGATCGCGCTACTGGCTTCCTGTCGTGGGAATGGCCGCGGCGGTGCTGGCGTTCAGTATTGCCGCGCAGGGAGGCTCGGGCGGCATGTTCGAGATAGTCCCGGAGTGGCTGCGGAACGTCCAGCGGATGAGAGCGAGCTACAACTGGGTGAGCTTGTGGCCCCATTCTCTGATCGCGATGCACGCCGTGCTCGGCATCGTTGCGGGCCTAAGCTATCTCCGTCTCCGGGGCGAAAGCAACGAAGGGTTTCGCTGGTTTCTCTGGGGGGTTCCGGTGGTGGCGCTCTGCTCAATCCCTGTCGCGTGGCTGATGATGGAACGGCTGCACCTGATGATCGCCGCTCAGGCTCAGCCTGCCCGTGCACTGGCATCCTTGTACGCACTCGGCGTAGTGGCGATGTTCTCCGCCGGAGTTCTCGCCTCTCGCAAGGGAAGATGGGTGGAGTGCGGATGCTGGCTGCTCGGGGGATATTCCATCGTGTTCCTGGATCGCACTGTCCTGCTCTCCCAACGGCTTGCGGCCGGCCAGGCGATGGAATCGCAGTGGTTGTGGGTTCCGGCGCTGGCGCTGGCGGGCGCCGGGCTGCTCCGGCTTCAGCCAGGGAATCCGAAAGTGGCGGCCGGTCTTCTTGTGCTGCTGATGGCAGCCCCCTTCGCGATTTACCGCCTGCAGTTTCACGCCGACGTAATGGCACAGGATGCACGGACGCCCGAAGTGATGGAACTCGCCGCCTGGGCGGAAACGAACACGGCGCGCGACAGCGTTTTCCTGTTCCCCGGCTTTGAACGGCGTACGGAACCGGGAGTCTTCCGTTCCGTGGCCCGCCGGGCCCTGTATGTGGATTGGAAGGGTGGCGGGCAGGTGAACTTCGATATCGAATTCGCGCGGGTTTGGTGGGAGCGTTGGAACGATGCGGGGAAGGGAAAATTCAATCCGCGCCGGGCCGCTCACTTTGCCCGGGTGGGAATCGATTACCTGGTTGTGCCCCCGTCCTCGGCGCTTGAAGGTCTGGCTCCGCTATATGCGAATCAATCGTTCGTTGTTTACAGGACGGCGGATGTCGCGGCGTGTTCGGCGGCGGCCACCTGCGGCGTTAGTCCAGCCAAAAACTGAAGTAGGCGTAGACGCCCAGCAGCAGCGCCAGCACGGCCCCGGATCCCAGAACGTCCGGGAGCCCCCAACTGGCCCGGTTCTCCGCCTTCCATTCAGAGGAAACCGAACCGAAAGTGAGGTTCCTCACCTTTGCTTCCAGTGGAACCGGAGTAGCCAGCGAAACCGCGATCACGAAGATCACACTGAAGAGAAAGAGCACTCCCGAGAAGTAATACCCGTTAAAGTCGCCGATCGGCCAGAGCACGCTGTCCCGGCCGATCGCGCCGCTCTTGACGAGGGTCTGGAGGGTGAGCTTCGCCATTCCCAGCACGAACCCGACAACCAGCCCCCAAAGCGCGCCCGCGGCATTGATCCGCCGGGAGAACAGCCCCAGCAGAAAAACCGCCGTAATCGGTGGCGCCAGGAAGCCCTGGACATTCTGCAGGTAGTCGTAAATGCCGCTGTTCCCTTCGGATATCTTCTTCATGATCGGAATCCACACGAGGCCGCATCCCACCACCGCGGTGGTTGCGATCCGCCCCACCCGAACCAGTGTTCTTTCGCTGCGGCCGGGCCACAGCTTTTCGTAAATATCCACCGTGAACAGCGTGGCGCAGGAGTTGAAGAGCGAGGCCAGGGACGACATGAGCGCGGATAACAATCCGGCCACCACCAACCCGCGAAGGCCCACCGGCAGCAGTGTCTGGACCATGGTCGCGAATACGGCATCGCCCAGGATCTCCCCGGAACCATCCGTCTTCAGCGGAATTGAAAGCAGGCCCTTCTCATGCAGCGCGAATCCGATCATGCCCGGCACCAGAAAAATCATCACGGGCCACAGCTTCAGGAAACTGCCCCAAATGGCTCCCCGGCGGGCGTCGGAAAGGCCCCGCGCCGCGAGCACCCGCTGAATGATGTATTGATCCGTACACCAGTACCAGATTCCAACCACGGGGGAAGCAATCATTACCCCCAGCCAAGGAAAATTCGGATTGCTGTTCGGTTGCCAAAGCGCGAACTGCTGGGCATGCGGTTTGGCGATCGCAACCAACTCTCCCCAGCCGCCCAACCGGCTGAGGCCGAAGTAAGTCACCAGCACGGAACCAAGCAGAAGCACGAAGGTCTGTGCGACTTCGGTGTAGACCACGGCGCGAAGCCCGCCCATCACCGTGTAGATCCCCGTCATCACAACGGCCGTGACGGCGCCTACCCAGAAGGCGTTGTCCGGAGATCCAAAGACATCCGGCAAGAGGGTTTGGAAGACGATGGCGCCCGCGTAGACGGTGACGGAGACTTTCGTAAACACGTACGCGACCAGACTCACCACCGAGAGCACCCAGCGCGTCCGGGCATCGAAGCGGCACTCCAGGAACTCCGGCATCGTGAAGACGCCGGACCGATAATAGAACGGCACGAAGACCCAGGCCAGCAGGAGGATCACCCACGCGTGCAGTTCCCAGTGCGCCTGCGCCATGCCGTTAAGAGCGCCGCTGCCCGCCAGCCCCACAATATGTTCCGAACCGATATTCGAAGCGAACAGGGAGCAGCCCACCGCGAACCAGCTCACGTGGCGTCCCGCGAGAAAGTAGTCCGCGGTTGTGTCCTGATGGCGGGATGACCGCCAGACGATGGCGACGATGAGGAAAAAGTACCCGCTCAATACCAGCCAATCGGTCGGTTGCATCCGCGTCTCCCAGCGCGGCCATGATCGTCGCCGGTGTCCCGGTCCAGGAGCTTGGACGGGCGACGCCTCACGCGAACATACAGCGCGAATTTACAGGGTCAATCTACAGCGCGATCTTATGCGCGGCGCTGTCGCTCACGCAAGCGGGCATCTGCTCCGGCGGGCAATCTGCTCCGGGAAAGAGATACGCTCCGCCTATGCGGAGGTTCCGTATTGCTTCTCGTAGAACTGGAGATATTCCCCGCTCCTGGCCTGCTCTACCCACACCGGGTTCCGCTGATACCAGGCAACCGTCTCGCGGAGGCCCTCTTCGAACGGAATCTCCCGCTTCCAGCCAAGCTGTTCCTTCAGCCTTGAGCAGTCCACGGCGTAGCGCCGGTCGTGCCCCAGCCGGTCAGTAACGTGCGTGAGCAGGCTCTCCGGCTTGCCGAGGATCCGCAGCAGCATGCGCAGGACATCGAGATTCGGAAGCGGATTGTCGCCGCCAATGTGGTACGTCTCGCCGGCCCGGCCCTCTTTCAGCACAAGGCGCAGCGCCGCGCAATTGTCCGCGACGTGAATCCAATCCCGCACCTGAAGACCATCGCCATACACGGGAACCGGTTTATCGGCCGCCATGTTGCTGATCGCCAGCGGCAGCAGCTTCTCGGGGAACTGGTAAGGGCCGTAGTTGTTGCTGGTGCGCGTGACGATCGTATCCATCCCAAACGTATGCGCCGCCGCATTCACCATGTGCTCCGCGGCCGTCTTGCTGGCGGCGTAAGGGCTGGAAGGCACCAGCGGATCGCCTTCACGGAACTCCCGGGGAGCTTCGATATCGCCGCCAACCTCGTCCGTGGAAATATGCAGAAATCGCCCGGCTCCGCGCGCTCTGGCCACGTCAAGCATCACTTGCGTACCCAGAACGTTCGTGCGGACAAACTCCGCGGCGCTGAGAATGCTGCGGTCGACGTGCGATTCCGCCGCGAAATGAACCACGTAGTCGCAGCCCTCGGGCATGGCGCCATACACCTGCTCCGCATCGCAAACGTCACCGCGAACGAACTGGTAGTTGGGCGCGGCCGCCACCTCGGCGAGGTTTGCAAGATTACCCGCGTACGTGAGCTTGTCAAAGTTGATGAGTGTATCGCCGGGACTAAGCCGAACCCAGTCGCGAACAAACTGAGACCCGATAAACCCGGCCCCGCCGGTGACAAATACCTTCATTGCAGTCTTCCTTCAGCGGCGAATCCGCTACTCGACCGTGACGCTCTTGGCCAGGTTGCGCGGCTGATCGACGTCGCAGCCGCGACGCAGCGCGACGTGGTAAGCCAGCAGTTGAAGCGGGATCACTTCGAGAATCGGCAGCAACAGTTCGTCGGCTTCCTGCACGAAGAGCGTATGAGCGCACAGTTTGCTTACGTCTTCATCGCCGTCATTGGCTACGGCAAGAACGATGCCGTCGCGCGCCTTCACCTCGTGAATCGCGCTCAGCGTCTTCTCGTAAGCGACGCAGCTTGCCGGAGAATTCGGGTCCTTCGTGGCCAGGAACAGGACGGGCAGTTCCCCGTCAATCAGAGCGTTCGGGCCATGCTTCATTTCACCGGCTGGATAGCCCTCGGCGTGGATATAGGAAGTCTCCTTCAGCTTAAGTGCGCCTTCGAGAGCAATAGGATAGTGAACGCCCCGGCCGAGGAAGAGAAAGTCTCCGCTCCGGTAAAACAGCTTCGCGATGCTGTCCACCTGCTCATCCAGCGTGAGAGCCGCCTCGATCTTTGCCGGCAGCCGCACCAGCTCCTGCACCAGCCGCAAGCTCTCCGCGACGCTGATCGTCTGCCGTACCTGGGCAAGGCGCAGCGCGAACAGGAACAGCGCCGTGAGCTGGGCCGTGAAGGCCTTCGTGGAGGCAACGCCAATCTCCGGCCCGGCGTGGGTCAGCATCGCGCCGCTGGCCTCTCGCACCAGCGTGGAACCGGGCACGTTGCAAATCGCCAGTGTGGTGGCGCCCTTATCACGCGCTTCGCGGAACGCGGCCAGCGTGTCCGCGGTCTCTCCGGATTGGGAAACAAAAATCGCCAGTGTGTCCGGCTGAATCAGCGGGTCTCGATAGCGGAACTCGCTGGCGTAGTCCACCTCCGTCGGAATACGCGCGAGCTTCTCAAGCATGAACTTGCCGGCAATCGCGGCGTGCCAGCTCGTCCCGCACGCTGCGATCTTGATCTGCCTGATCGCGGCGAGTTCGGCCGGCTCCAGTTCCATCTCGTTGAGATAAACATTCCCGGATTCCTGGCCGATCCGCGTGGAGAAGGTTTCCCGAACGGACCGCGGCTGCTCGTAGATTTCCTTCAACATGAAATGTTTGAAGCCGCCCTTCTCCGCCATGATCGGGTCCCAGAGTACGTGGGTGATTGAGCGGTTAATCGGCTTTCCGGAGAAATCCATTAGGCGGACGCCGTCCCTGGTGAGCACGGCCATATCCCCGTCCGACAGAAAGAACATATCCCGCGTGTGGGAGAGTAGCGGCGTAACGTCGCTGGCCAGAAAATATTCATCCTGGCCGAGCCCCACCACCACGGGCGGGCCATAGCGCGCCGCAACAATCTTCCGCGGCTCTTCGACGCAGATTGCTGAGATTGCAAAACTCCCCTGAAGGCGCTGCACCGTCTTCCGCACGGCGACGGTGAGATCGTCTTCCAGGCAATCCTCAATGAGATGCGCAATCACCTCCGTGTCGGCTTCCGTGGTGAAGGTATGGCCGGCGCTTTCAAGCTGCTGCCGCAGCGCCACGTAGTTCTCAATGATGCCGTTGTGTACGACGGCCACCCGCATTCCTGGCCCCACGTGCGGGTGCGCGTTCTCCTCGGAGGGCCTCCCGTGTGTCGCCCAGCGAGTGTGCCCGATGCCGGTTTGTCCGCTTAGCGGATGCACGTGAATTGCATCCTCCAGGTTGCGCAGCTTCCCCAGCGCCCGGCGCACGTCGAGCTTCCCCGAGTCGTCGATAACGGCTATTCCGGCGGAATCGTAGCCACGGTACTCCAGCTTACGGAGTCCCTCAATGATGACGGGAACCGCCGAACGCGCACCGAGGTAGCCGATGATGCCACACATGTTTTCATCCTCGCCAGACGAGCGAAAGAAATCTCGAGAACAGCCCGGGAGTGTGTAGATAGCCGCTGCTTTATGCAGCGGTCCGGGCGGCTGCGTTAGCCCACAAGCTCCACCGAATATTCTTCAATCACCGGATTCGCCAGCACTTCATGCGAGATCTTCGCCAACTGCTCCCGAACCGTGCCTTCATCCAGGGAGTCGTCGAACTCAAGGTCAAAGTACTTCCCCTGGCGGACGTTCCGAATGGCACGATAGCCGAATCCGTTGAGGGCCGTGGTGATCGTTTGGCCTTGAGGATCGAGGACGCTGGGTTTTAAGTAAACGTGTACTCGTGCTTTCATAACCATCGTTATTGTAACGTGGCCACCGGGCAAAACAGAGGATGTGCGGCGTTCCGAAGGCGATAACGTATCCTGATGAAGGGCGCTGGATCGAGGAACAGCCAGGTCCCCGGAAGCCGATGAACGCAGATTCGCCACGCATTCTTATGCTGTCTCCGCGCCAGTGCAGCCCCGCCACCAGTGGCGCCAAGCTGCGCGAGCTATATCTGGCTCGCTCCGTGGGCGAATGGGGGGAATTGTTCCTCGCGGGCTTCGCGGACGAACGCGCGGGCGAGCCGAGGCGCGCCGACCTGCAATTTTGCCGTGACTTCCGCTACGTCCCCAAGCCTCCCTCCTATCGGCCGTCGCAGGTGATCCGGGGCGTGGTTGGCAAGTGGCCGCTTCCCATCCTGAATTACACTTCCCCCGCGCTGGTGGAGGCCGCGGAGGGGATGGCGCGGGAACTCGATTTCGATCTGATCCAGCTCGAGAGCATCCACATGTTGCGCTGCGAGCGGGCATTGCGGGCGCGAGGCGTTCGGGCCCCGGTCGTATACAACTGGCACAATATCGAATCGGAACTGATGTTTCGATACGCGGAGACGGTCCGGTCTCCAGCCCGGCGAATCTATGCCTCGCTCACCGCGCGCAAGCTCCGGAGAATGGAAGGAGAAATCCTTGGAGACGCGCTGGGGCATGTCGTGTGCAGTGAGCGGGAGCGCGAGATGCTCTCCCGGATTGCGCCCAAAGCCCGCATCGCCGTGATTGAAAACGGCGTGGATTGCGATGCCTTCGCCCCGGACGAGCCGGTGTGCGAAGCCGCGCCCCGGAGCATCGTGTTTGTCGGCTCGATGGATTACTTTCCCAACGCGGAAGGCACCGTCTGGTTCGCCAGGGAGATCTGGCCCAAAGTGCGTGAACGGTTGCCGCACCTGGAGTTTGTGATTGTGGGCGCCCGCCCCACCCCCGCGGTTCTCGCCTTGCGAGAGTTGCCCGGCGTGGCCGTGACGGGGACGGTCGATTCCGTGAAGCCGTACTATCGGAGGGCGCTGGCCGCGGTCGTGCCCCTTAAGACCGGGGGCGGCACGCGCCTCAAGATTCTGGAAGCCATGGCGGCGGGTTCACCCGTGGTCTCTACCCCGCTGGGCGCGGAGGGCCTGGCGATCCAACCGGACATGGATTACTTGCCTGCTGGTGGCGACTCACACGAACTCTGGGTTCGGCATCTTGTCCAATTAGCTTCGTATGCGGAGTTGCGCGCGCAACTCATCGGGCGCGGACTTCGCACCGTGCGTGCCCGCTATGACTGGCGATCCTTGGGGAAGCAGTTGGTGGAAACCTACCGGGGATGGCTGGTGCGCCCATGAATAAGCGATTGTGTCTGCTCGCCATTATTGAAGCCACCTCGGTCACCGGTCCCGCCAAGAACCTGATTGAGTTCGCGTCTCTGTCGGGTGCGGAAGGAATTGACACCGTGATCGCCACCTTCGTCCGGGGCCCGGGTTCGAATGTGTTTCTTGACCGCGTATGCGCGGAGGGCATTCCTCTCCGAAAGATCCCCGAATCGCGCGCCTTCGATTGGAGCGTCGTGAGCGCTCTGCGGGAGACCGCCATGTCCGTTCAGCCGGACGTCATCCAAACCCACGCGGTAAAGTCCCATTTCCTCGCGCGCCTCGCGGGCCTCGCGCGCCTCGCGCCGTGGGTGGCCTTCCACCATGGCTACACCTTCACCAGTTGGAAAACGCGCCTCTACAACGAACTCGATCGCTTCAGTCTCCCCGCTGCCGGAATGGTGCTTACGGTCAGCAATCCGTTTCGCGAGGAACTGGCGGCGAAGGGAGTGGACCGCCGCCGGATGCACGTCATCCACAACGCGATCCGCCCTGGCTGGGCGCAAGACGCCCGTACGGAGGAATCGGCGCGAAGTTTGCGCGAAAAATGGCATATCCCGGAAGGCCGGCCCGTCGCGCTGATCGTGGGCCGCCTCTCGCGGGAGAAGGATCATATCTGTCTGCTGCGCGCCGTCCGCTCCGTGCTCGGCCGGCGGGAGATGCATCTGGTTGTCGTTGGCGACGGTCCGGAACGAATCCGCATCGAAGCCGCCATCCGGGAACTGGGGCTGGGCGGATTTGTCACTCTCACCGGACAGCAGCCAAGTGCGGAGCCCTTCTATGGGATTGCGACGGTCGCCGTGCTGTCGTCCCTGACGGAAGGTTCGCCAAACGCATTGCTGGAAGCAATGGCCGCGGGCGTGCCGGCGGTGGCAACCAGGGTGGGGGGGATTCCCGAGATCGTCACTCACCAGGAAAGCGCGCTTCTGGTTCCTCCGGGCGACGCCGATGCGCTTGCCGCGGCCATCACGCGTATCCTGTTGGAAGACGCCAGCCTGGGGAAGGCCCTGGCCGGCCGGGCGCGGTCTCTTGTGCTGGAGCGGCACACGCCGCGGGCGCGTGTGAACGCCCTCTGCGGTCTTTACCGTTCCATGGTGTCGCCATGCGACGATGGCGCTTCTGAACTCGCCGCGGAAGGGAGGTAACGCCCGTGTACAAAACGTTGCTAAAAACGCTGTTCCTGGGCCTCTCGATGGCCCTATCCCTTCCCGCCGCGCTGCTCTCTGGGTTCGGGCGCATTCGCGGTGTCTATCGTTTCTTCGCTCAGGCGCATGCCCTCCTCCCGGGGTTGCCGGGGGACTACCTGCGCGCCGGCTATTACCGCTGGACGCTGAAGGAGTTCGGCGACCGTAGCCGGATCGAGTTTGGCTCCTACTTCGCCCATCCGGAGGCGCGTGTGGGGCGCAGCGTTTACATCGGCTCCAGGA
This sequence comes from Acidobacteriota bacterium, assembly GCA_014584705.1. Classification (GTDB taxonomy): domain Bacteria; phylum Acidobacteriota; class Terriglobia; order Bryobacterales; family Bryobacteraceae; genus JACTMJ01. The sequence continues at coordinate 39,178 of JACTMJ010000026.1, forward strand.
ATATCCTTGGCCGTGCCGTCATCGGGGATGGCTGCCAGATCGCCTCCGGCGTGCAAATCCTCAGCGGCGCGCGCCAGCACCTGCGGGGGGAGGATGGCGCGCTGAGCGGGTCCGCGCAGGGCGTCTTTGAAACCGTGCATATCGGAAGCGGCTGCTGGATTGGCGCCGGGGCCATTGTTATGGCGGATGTCGGCGAGAATACCACCGTGGGCGCTGGTTCGGTTGTCACGCGAAGCCTGCCCGCCAACTGCACCGCTGTTGGCTCACCGGCTCGGGTCCTGACCCCGAAGAGTGCCGATCCTGTCTGAGAGGCGACGCTCCGGCGCGGGAAGTGCGATGCTAGAGTCGGAAACGCAAATTCACCGCGCTCCGCGGGCGGCGGGTGGAACTCCCGCCCTCGAATGCCTTCCGGATACGCTCTCTTATGTGTGGAATCGCTGGATATGTGGGCCGTCAGGACTCGATAGACGCCCTTCCCCCCGTGCGGCGGATGCTCCACGCAATCGCGTATCGGGGGCCCGATAGCGAAGGTGTCGAAGGATGGAACAGCGCCACGCTGGGGCATCGCCGTCTGGCGATTCTTGACCTGAGCGCGGCGGGCCGTCAGCCAATGCTTTCCCCCGATGGCCAGGTCGGCGTCGTCTTCAACGGGTGCATCTATAACTTCCAGGAACTGCGGCGGGAACTCGAAGCCCGCGGGCGCGCGTTTCACTCAAACACCGATACCGAAGTCCTGGTGAATGGCTACCTGGAGTGGGGCATTCATCGCCTGGTGCCTCGCCTGCGGGGCATGTTTGCATTCGGCATATGGGACAATCGCTCCCGCGAATTGTTCCTGGTGAGAGACCGGCTGGGTGTGAAGCCCTTGGCCTACGCCGAGTTCGATGGGCGGATCGCGTTCGCCTCCACGGTTGGCGCGCTGCGTTGCGGGGGCTTCGGCGGGGAACTGGATCCGCAAGCCGTCCTCGAGTTCCTGGAGTTCGGTTTCGTCACCGATGCCAGTTGTGTCTACCAGGGGATTCGAAAGCTCGCTCCCGGCCAAATTCTCGAATGGCGCGATGGCAGGGCCTCGACCAGCCACTACTGGGAACTCCCAACGGCGAAGGACGCCGCCATCTCCTTCGAGGAGGCGGTGGAAGAAACCGAAAGGCTCCTGCTCGAATCCGTGCGCCTTCGGCTGATCGCCGATGTGCCGATCGGCGTCCTTCTCAGCGGGGGCGTGGATTCCGGATTAGTCTGCTGGGCGCTGACGGAGTTGGGCGCACCGATTCGCTCGTTTACCGTCGGCACGCCGGGAGACCCGGAGGACGAAACCTCGGCGGCGCGGATGACGGCGAAGAAGCTCGGCATCGCGAATGAGGTCGTCACCATCGCGGAGAGCGAGGAGAGCCCGCTCGACGAACTCCGCGCCGCCTATTCCGAGCCGTTCGCTTCCTCCTCCGCCCTGGGCGTGCTCAGTGTTTCGCGAGCCGTGAAAGATCATGCAACCGTACTGCTGACGGGGGACGGCGGAGACGACGTGTTCCTTGGGTATTCGTTTTTCCTCAACTGCTGGCGCGCGCAGCTCCTCGCGAACCGTCTGCCGGCATCCGCCGAAACTCTGTGGAAAGCGGCCCGGCCTTTGTTGCGCTCTGTCCCCTTTGCAAAGCGGGCGCACAGCTTTCTCAGCTATGCATTCGGTGGTGTCGGCGCTTACGCCCGCGTCCGCCTGGGCCTGCCCTATTTTGAAGAGCGCGGGATCTTCGGGCCCCTTCTGAAAGGCCGCGCCTTGGCTCACAGAGAGGTGCCCGACTCGCTCGAATCCGGCCGCGAGTTGCTGGACGATGTACTTCATTTTCACCAACTCCACCATTTTCTGAGCGAGTTCATGGTGAAGGTGGACGGTGCGACGATGTGGCACGCGCTGGAGGCGCGGTCCCCCTTGCTGGACCACACGGTTTGGGAGTTCGCGGCGCGCCTCCCTTACTCCGTGCGCTTTCACGACGGGCAACTCAAAGCCGTCTTGCGGGAAATTGCGCGGCGGCGTCTGGGTGTCACGGTAGCGCGGCGCGAGAAGTCGGGCTTCTCCATCCCGGCGGATCGTTGGCTGTTGGGCCGGTGGAGTTCCGCGCTGCGCGAACTCGGCGAATCCAGCGAGGCGGCCAAAGCGGGCTGGTTTGACGGGAAAGCGCTCTCGCAAACCGTGGCATACTCCCTCAAGAATCAACAGACGTCCCCTCAGCTTTGGCATGCGGTGGTGTTTGAGAATTGGCTGCGGGGGCGGAAGGCGGGCTGATTGTCCGCGCCCGCGCCCAGCCATGGAACCCGGCAAGATCGCGATGACAAACTTCAGTGAACCGGAACGGGATGTGCGAGCGGCCGCGATGCGGAAACCGCAAGCGGTGATGATGATCTCGCACACGTATCCCCCCGTTCTCGGTGGCACGGAAATTGAGGTGCAACGCGTTGCAATGGGGTTGATGCGCCGCGGCCATCGTACGCTCGTGCTGTGCGCGGGTGGCGCGCCGATGCCCAGACGCGGCGGGTGGATTGACCCGACGGCCGTCCCCGTCCGAATCCTGACGTCGCGGAGCCGGGGAACGCTTCCCGCGCTCGCGTTTTCCCTCGGCGTCGCCTGGAACCTGCTCTGGCGTCGAGGCCGCTTCCGCACGGTGTATTTTCTGATGCCCGGCCTGCACCTAGCCCTGGGGTTGCCGGTTGCGGGATTACTGGGCTATCGCATCTTCATGAAGTTCAGCGGCAGCAACACCATTCGCCCGTTGCTCTCTTCCCGCGCGGGGCGCTGGGAACTGCGATTTCTTCGCTGGCTGCGTGTGCCCGTGATGCTGCTGAACGATGGCATGGTGGAAGAGGCGGAATGCGCCGGAATCCCGCGCTCCCAAACCATGTTCATGCCGAATCCGGTGGACGTCGGGACGTTTGCGCCTGTGTCTCCGCGGGAGAAATCCGGCATCCGGGAGCGGCTTGGCTTGCCCGGAGACCGTTTTGTGATCGTTTATACGGGGCGGCTTTCGCCGGAGAAGGGCTTGCTCGATCTTCTGGACGGATTCACAAAGGCGGCGAAGCAGCATCCGCTTCACTTGGTTTTCGTGGGCGATGGGGAGCAACGTGCCGAACTCGAAGCCCGTGTTCAGAAGGTGGACGGTTTGCCGCCGAGCGTCACCTTCGCGGGTCGCGTGGATTCGAGCGCCGTTCCCTTGTGGTTGCAGGCTTCCGACGCCTTCGCACTGGTCTCTCCCAATGAAGGGTTTTCCTGCGCGCTTTCGGAAGCGATGGCCACCGGCTTGCCCGCCGTGGTCAGTGACATCCCCGCCAACCGGCAATTGGTGGCGGACGGCGTGCATGGGTTTACGGTGAAGGTGGGCGACACGGACGCGATCGCCCGCTGCTTCCTCCAGTTGCGGGCGGATCCGGAATCCCGCCTGCGAATGGCGGCCGCCGCCCGCGACGAGATCGTGCGGAAATACTCGATGGACCGCGTCGTGGACCTCTACGAGAAGCTCTTCGAAGATGAGAAGTAGCATCAGCCATCCGTTCGAAACCGCCCGCGCGATGCCGGAGGCTCCGCGTTATCCATGTTGCATTTTGATCCCGAAGGAGGATGCCGCATGGAACTGAGCGTCCTCGTTTTTCTGGGAAGTCTGGCGCTGGCCGCCTATTTCCTGGCCGGGTATCCGCTCTGGCTGCGCTTCTTTCCGTACCGGTCGTGTGCAGTCGGGAAGGATGCCGGGCATACGCCGTCCGTTACCGTCCTGATGGCCGTTCACAATGGCGAGGAGTTCCTCGAGGCCAAGATCGAGAATCTTCTCACCCTCGACTATCCGCAAGACCGGTTGCGGATCGTTGTCATCTCCGATGGCTCCACCGACGAGACGGAGGCCATTGCACGGAGCTTCAAAGCGCGTGGCGTGGATCTTGTGACCGTACCGCGCGGCGGAAAGGCCGCGGCGTTGAATGCCGGCCTCGCCCGTGCCGTCGGCGAGTTGATCTTCTTCTGCGATGTGCGTCAGCGAATCGACCCACTGGCATTGCGCCACCTCGCCGCGAACTTCGCCGATCCGCGGATTGGGGCCGTCACGGGTGAACTGCGGATCCTCAAACCCGACGGGGCGGTAGGGGAGCAGGCGGATATGGATCTTTACTGGCGTTACGAGCTCTGGGTGCGGGCGCGGCATTCCGCCATCTGGAGCCTCTTCAACACGACCGGCTGCCTCTATGCCATGCGCCGAGGCTTGTGCCGCCCGCTTCCCCCGCACACCCTGGGCGACGACGCCGTGCTTCCGCTGGGAGCGTACTTGCAGGGCCTTCGAATCGTCTTTGACCCTCAGGCGATCGCTTACGATTACGCCACGCAATCCGGTACGGATTGGAAGCGGCGCATGCGAACCCTCAGCGGCATGTGGCAGACCTATCGCATTTACCCCCGCCTGCTGCTGCCCCATCGCATGTGGCTGCATTTTTTCGCGCACAAGCTGGGGAGGCTGCTCTTGCCGTGGGCTTTGCTCACCGCCGTTGTTGCCAGCCTGTTCCTTCCCGAGTCGCCCTGGAAGTGGGCGATCCTCGCGGGCGAGGCTGCGTTCTTCACTGCGGCTCTGCTCGATCCGGCCCTGCCGCGCGCGTTTCCTCTGAAGCGGGTTGCCTCGCTCTGCCGAACCTTCCTCGTGATGAACGTGGCGGCGTTTCTTTCGGTCAAGGTCTTCTTTGTCTCGCCGCTTTCCATGTGGGGAACGACGAAGGTGGACCGGGCGGCGGATGCGCCACCGTTAGATTGACGCCCGGTCTCTCGCGCGTTCACACCGCCTTGTTCGTATCGCGGTGGCTTGCCTTGGCGCTATAGCCCTTCTCGCGCAGACGCTGCGCAATCTCCTCCGCCATCATCACGGAGCGGTGGTGGCCTCCCGTACATCCGAACGAGACCGTAAGGTAACTCTTTCCTTCGCGGATGTAATGGGGAATCAGGTAGACCAGCAGATCCTCGATCCGGCTCAGAAACTCCCCGGTCTGGGGAAAACTTCGAATATAGCCGGCCACCTGCGGATCGAGACCCGTGAGGTGCCGATACTCCGGAATGTAGTTGGGGTTCGGCAGAAAGCGAACGTCAAACACTAGATCGCTCGTTTCCGGCACGCCATGGCGGAATCCGAAACTGGTGACCGCGATGCGCAATGGGGTTTGCTCCGCGTTGTCGCCAAAACGCGCCCGAACGTAATCGCGCAGTTCGTGGACGTTGAACTTGGAAGTGTCGATAACGGTATCGGCCAGTTCCCGGATCGGCGCCAGATGCACGCGCTCGGCGTCGATGCTGTCTTCCAATTTCGAGAATTCGCCCAGCGGATGAGGCCGCCGCGTTTCGCTGTACCGGCGCAGCAGCGTTTCCGTGGACGCATCGAGAAACACAAGGGCGGTTCGCAATTGCTTCCGGAGCTGAAGATACAAATCCGGCAGTTTAGCCAGGCCCGCCTCTTCCCGGATATCCACGACGATCGCGGCATTCTCGATGCCGGGGTTCTCCTTGATCAACTGGCTGAAGGTGGCCAGCAATTCCACCGGCAAATTGTCCACGGCGTAGTAGCCGGCATCCTCCAGGCTGCGCAGCACCGTGCCCTTGCCGGAACCGCTCAGCCCCGTGATGATCACTAGTTGCGGGAGGGGCGCCTCGGAGATTTCAGATTCGCTCATTGCATGGAAACCCCAATCGTAACCCGAACGGAGAAGCCCACGACAAAGGGCGGCAATCCGTTCTGATCGCCGCCCTCCAAAAGTTCATCAGAATAAGGCGTACCGGGAAAAGCTCACCCGTACGGCTACGGATTCGTCTCAATCAGATCGAACTCCCCGTTCTCACGGCGCACCAGAATCGAGGTGCCGTTGGTGTCGGAATCCCGAAAGACAAGGAAACGCTGATTCTTCTTGATCGCCAGCACCGCTTCGTCCACGGTAAGCGGCTTCCGTCTGGATGCCGCGCTCACCCGGTGCACCACCGCATCGGAAGTGTTCGGCACCTGCTGGATCACTTCCTTCTCCATCTCCTGGAACGAGGGCGTCATCCGGTCCGCGGCAATAGTCGCTCTGCCGCGCTTGTCGTCGCGAGCGGCAACCCGGGTCCTCGAGTCGTGCTTCTTCTCCCGGGACTTTGTTAACTGACGCTCCAGCTTGTCAATGGCCGTGCCCGTCGCCGTCGCCATATCCGCGCCGTCGCCGGAAGTCACCAGCACGTCGCCCTTATAAAGCACGCTGAGATCGGCGCGGTGCGTACGCTTCTCCACCCGTAAGGTGATATGCGCTTCGCGCTCCCCCTTCTTCATGTCCAGAAACTTCGCAAGCTTTGAGAGCCGGGTGTCCAGCTTCTTTTTCTGCGGTGCGTTGAGGAACTCCGTCTTGCCGGAGTATGCAATTTTCATGATTCCTCCAAAAAAATGGGCCGGGATTACTTGCGCACCCGTCGATGATGCGTGGACGGGATCCGGAGGTCTTCGCGGTACTTGGCAACGGTGCGACGGGTGACTTCGATCCCCTCCTCGTGCAATCGTTCCATGATCTGTTCGTCCGTAAGGGGCCTCGCCGGATCCTCTTCGTCAATGATGCGCTTCACCAGCCGTTTGACTGCCAGCAGTGAGGTTGTGTTCCCCGCCCGGCCCTGCACGGCTTCCGTAAAGAAGAATCGGAGTTCCAGCGTTCCCTGGGGCGTGTGCGCATACTTGTTGGCCACCGCGCGGCTCACCGTGGAGGGATGCACCCCGATCTCCTCGGCAATCTCCTTGATCATCATCGGCCGCAGGTAATCCGCCCCCAGCTCGAAAAACTCCCCCTGTCTCTCGACGATGCATTGGCATACCTTGAGAATGGTCTGCTTGCGCTGCTCGATGTTCTTGATCAATTGCAGAGCCGACGCATACCGTTCCTTCACATAGTTACGAACATTCTTGTCCGTGGAATCGCTTCTCTCCAGCAGATAGCGGTAGCTGCGATTCAGCCGTAGTTGCGGAACCCCTTCGTCCAGCGTCTGGATCACCCACTGGTCTCCATCCTTGAAGATGAAAATCTCGGGCTCCACCGGCTGCGCTCCGGAGCAGCAAAAGCGCGCGCCCGGCATCGGGTCCAGCGTCCGGATCAGTTCAAGTGCGGCGTCGATCTCTTCCGATGACGCGCTCAATGCCCGGCAGAGCTCTTTCGAGTGGCGGCCGTCGAGCAGTTCGATATGGTCTTCCACCATCCGCCAGGCAAGGCTGTCTTCCTCGGCGAGATCCGCAAGCTGCAGAAGCAGGCATTCCCTCAAGTTTCGCGCCGCTACGCCGGAGGGGTCGAGCAGTTGCACCACCCGCAGCCCCTCTTCCATCACCGCCAGCGGGATCGCTTCGCTCTCGGCAAGTTCCTCGACGCTGGAACCGAGATACCCGTTGTCGTCGAGATTGCCGATCACCGCTTCCGCGGCCGCTCTCAGGCCCTCGTTCAGTACTTCGACACTCAGTTGCGCTCGCAGGTGGTCCCCGAGGTTGACGGGATTGGAAAGGAACGTCTCAAACGTGGGGCCTTCGGATTGTTCGGGAGCGGAAGTCCGATACCCTGGGTCGAGGTAATCGTTGAAAAATTCGCCGAAATCGATCTCTTCGAAGGGGTCCGCGTCTTTCGGTGATTCCGCCTCGTCCCCCGCCGCGCGGGCGTCCGTTGCGTCGCTGCCCGCCGCCGTTCGCGTCGATTCCTCCGCTTCCCCGGCCTCGCCGCCGCCGTGAAGCGCATCGAGCAGGCTCTGGTCCGCCGGGTTCGCCACCCGCTCCTTCTCGAGCAGGCCCTGGATCTCCTGCGAAGTGAGTTCGTCTTCTTCCGTAGCCAGCCCCTCCTCGAGAATCGGGTTCTCGGAGAGCTCCTGGCTGATCATCTCGCGCAACTCCAGCTTGTTCAGTTGGAGAAGCGTCACCATCTGGACCAGGCTGGGTGTGAGTATCTGCTTCTGAGCGACTTTCAGTTGCAGACGCGGTGAAAGCATGCTCATTGTGACCTCATCATAACAGAGGATCGGCGTTCCAGCCCCAAATCTGTAGCGTGTTCGGAGGAGAATCGGACGGCCTCGATAGCTCCGGCAGTGCAGGCGATGCGCGATCGGTGCAAGCTACTCGTTCGATCTCGTGCCGGTCCGGCGAACCGGGTTTACATCGCTGTAGATACTGCGGAAGATCGGGCAGCGCATCAGGTAATAACGGAGATTTCCGATCACAACTTCGCGATCGTCAAGGTCATACTTTCCCACTAGATAGATCCATCCATCCTGCTGGCGTCCGGCGTAAATGTAGGCGAGCGCCACATTCAGCACCGCGCCGGTATATTGGCTCTGCCAGGCGCCTTTAGGCTTGACACCCGCCTTCCGTTCGGCGCGCAATTCCTCCACCGTTTCCTTTTCCTTCTCCACGTCTTCGAGGACGGCGCTCGCAAACTCCCGGTTGCCGACGACGTAACGGCCCACCTTCGGGTCATAACGGAAGATTACCCGCGTCGTGGGAGATGCGTCGTGCGGAAGGTTCAGGAAGTTATCGAAGCGCGTCAGCGTGGTGGCAAGTTCGTAAACTCCATCGCCGTCGAGGTCCTCCGGCACCATCCCGAATCCTACCGGGTATTGAGTGCTCGAATAGAGAACGTCCAGGGAATCGCCGGCGCTCAACACATAGTTGTAAGTGCAGCAGAAGACGTCGCCGGTGTACTCTTCAATGACGATCTGTTTCTTCTCCCCGCCCAGCAATGGAAATGTGGCTAGCAGGAGGTCGTCCGCCGTCTTCGCTCCATTCGAACTGCGGAAAAGCACGCTCCCCCCGCGCAGAATCTCCACATGCCACCGCGACGTATTGAGGTTCCTTGTCTTGCGGACCTCAAATGCGCCCACGTGCACCGAAGCTTCCAGGCTGTATTCGAACGCAGGCTTCTGGCCGTGCAGCGTCAGCGCGGCAAGCAGGATGATTCCGGCGAGAGACGGGAGTGAAGTCAAAAATCGCATTGGAGAGCGAAAGCACCTCGTGCGGGTCACTGTCGGATGTGCTGGCGCGCGAAAGCGCACTTTCACTTTCGCCTCGAATTGGCCAACCCAGGACGCGGAGGGAATGAGGCTCCTCCGCCCTCCCCGCTACACACATCGTACCCCAATGAAAGGGCCAACCTTCCGCCGCCCATCCGCCCGTCAAAGAAACGAAAACTACGGGGTGGCCGTCCTCGCGACCGGATACCCATAGACTTCGATCCAGTCCAGCCGGGACGAAGAGGGCGTATTCCCTCCGCGCATCAGATCGGTAAACCCAATCTCGTCCACGCGGCTCAGGTCCGGTTTCGCCACCGGCTGCCCCACGATCACCTCATCGATATTCAACCGGAACCACCTCGTATCGGCCAGCACGAACTCCTTGATTCGCCAATCGCTCGATGGGCCATCGGCGGCTTCGCTCAACAGCCAGGTGCCATCGGCAAGCTTCAGCACGATCCGCAGCCAGTGCAATCCCTGCTGCTTGCTCCGCCAGACGATTCGCGCCTGGTGAGAGAGATCCGCTTGCGATTCCCGGTGCCGCAAACTGACCGCCCAGTTTGCCTTCGCGTCGCCGTTCCAGATGTAATACGGATCGTCGTAGGGCCTCTCATGGTTGCTCTTCTTGATGCCGTCCCGGCCGGGGCCGTGCAGCGAAAGCACGAGCGACGGATTTGCGACATGCTTCTGTGTCACCGGGAGTTGGGGCGGAGACTCCACCCAGTCCTCCCGAAAAAACAGGCCGGGGCGCTGCCGCTCCTGCGCCGCCGCCGCCATCACCCAGCACCCTAGCAACAACCAAATCGCGATCCTTCGCATTCCGCCTCATACTCCTCGTGGATATCCTATCGGACCGGGGCTCCGCTCGCCCATTCCAGTCTCAAGAGCCTCTCTCCGTTCTCCGGCGCATGATTGTATCTTCACGGCTCTTCCCGTATGAGTTCTACATGAATTCATCGGGATGAGCAGCCTCGACCCGAAAACGCCGCGGGAGAATATCCTCCTTTATAAATGCAATGCTCCGAACCGCGGAAATGCCCTTCCGCGGGCCTTCTCCGCGTTACCACGCTTGTTACATTTGTGTCAGACGCCTTCGATTTGTCTCCCAAAGAGCGGGGGAGTGGAGAAGTTGTGTTATGACCCATGCGCCGCTAAATCAACGCGCCTTGGCTGCGAACACGCGGCCTCCCGTATTGGCATACACGCCGCAATTGCGTTGCCCCTGTTGCTCGAGCGTCCACGTCCGCCGCATCCGAAGGAACTGGATCGAACGCGCGATCACGCAGCTAAGCAAGAACTATCCCCACCGCTGTCTCGAATGCGGTTCGAAATTCTTTCGGGCGATCGAATTGTCTTGATCGGTTCTCCGCCGGGGAAGGGGGCAACTCAACGGCTCTCGTCCGCGCCCGACGTCACCGGATACTCCTTCCGTCGGCTCCAGTCCTGAAACGACGCATCATAGAGTCGCATCTCGAGGCCCAGGTAGCGGCCCGCGAAATACGGCACGGTGGCCTGCACTCCTGAGTGGCAATAAGTCACCCGCACGGGCTCCGGCTGGCGCTCCCCCGCGTGCAGCAGTTTTCTCAGCGCCTCCCGCGATTGCAGCCGTCCATCCTCGTCCAGAAACAAGCTGTACGTCGCGCTGATCGCGCCCGGAATCCGCCCGCCGCGTATCATCGCCCCTTTGTCCGCGCCGCTGAAGTATTCGGGCGCGCGCGCGTCGATAATCATCACTCCCGGGTCTTTCAGCCGCATGCGGATCCATTCCGCGCTTGCCACTTTCACGGGTGCGGGGCGCGGCGTGAAGTGTCCGGCCGCGGAAGGCGCGGCTTCTGTCGACACCGCGCGGCCTTCCTTCTTCCATAGTGCGAATCCGCCATCGAGCAGGGCGGCGCGGCCGCCCAGTCCCAGATAGTCGAGCGTAAACCATGCCCTCGTGGCGGTTTGCACGGCCCTGCCGGTGTGGTACACCACCACGGTCGCCTCCTCCGTCACGCCCAGCTTGCCAAACGCTGCCTCGAGGGCATCCACCCGCGGCAATTCCGTACGCAGGCCATCCGCGCTCGTTACGCTGATGTCCTCCAGGCGGAGCAGGCGAGCGCCAGGGATGTGGCCTTCCTGATAGTCGGCGGGCGTACCCACATGAAGAATCACGACCTCCGCGTTTCCCAGGCGCTTCTCAAGCCATGCTCCGCTCACGAGCATCTCTTCCGCGCCCGTCAGAAGAGGGGCAAGCCCAATCAGCAGCAAGATCGTTACCAGTACTCGTTGACCCATAAAGCCAGTATGCCAACCCATCGCATCCGTGCGCATATCCGGCTCTCAGGCGGCCAGTTGTTCGCGAAGAAACGCGACACCCTCGCGTGCGATCGCGTCCGCCGACGGGGCCACATCCCGCCAGATACACGCCGCCGCCGCAATCTCCTCGATGCGGGAACCGAAACTCTCGATCACCAGCCAGCCGTCGTAGCCGGAGCGCTGAATCGCCGGCAGAATCTCCCGCCAATGCACTTGACCCGTTCCCGGAATCCCCCGGTCGCTCTCGCACGTGTGGATGTGATGGAGCCGGCTTCCGCAGGCCAGGATTGCCGATGCCGAATCCTTCTCTTCAATGTTGGCGTGAAACGTATCGAAGAGCACTCCCAGCCTCGGATGCCCCGCCTCTTCGCACAAGCGGAACACGTCGGCCGCGGTGGTGGTGAAATACGTCTCGAAGCGGTTCAGCGGCTCGTGGGCCAGCCGAATCTGGCACGCGTCCAGTTCTTTCCCAAGCTCCCCGAACCCGTCCACCGCCCGCTTCCACTCTTCCTCGTTCGGACGCCGTCCGCTGTGTTTTCCAACCGGCGAACAGAATGGCCCCAGGAACACTTCGGACCCAAGCTCCGCCGCCACGCGAATCCCGTCCGCCAGAAACTCGCGGGCCGCGCGCCGCACGGATGCATCTTCCGAGATCAGGCTCAGCTCGCCCGTGAGAGCCGAACAGAACGTGCAGCCGAGCCCCTCCCGTTCAAGCGCCGCGCGTATCTTCCCGGCGGGGAATCCGTCAAACGCGAATCGTGCGATTTCCACCCCGTCGAAACCCCACTCCCGGATGCGCGGCACCAGATCCAGATGCTCCAGGTCGAATGCGGCAGTCCACAGAAGCGTATTGATGCCGAACTTCATTGCCTTGCTCCCTGCGTCTTCGTGAGGTTCTCGAACAGAAAAAGTCCGCCCTTGCCCGGCGCGACAAAATCGATATCGCCGTCGCCGTCGAGATCCGCCACCGGCATTTGCATCCCGCCGCCGGCCCGGCCGCCGAAATCGATCACATGCCGCACCCACGCCACGCCCTTTCCGTCGGGAGCCGGCATTCGCTCATACCAGAAAATGCCGTTCGGATCCTGTGCGCCGGGGTCGTGGTCGTGCGCCAGAAAGCGCTTGCCGGTGAGAATATCTTTCTTGCCGTCGCCGTTCAGGTCCACAAGAACCACCTCGTGCGCCTGGCTCCACGCGCGGTCAATCTCCCGCTTCGTCCACGTGCCGTCGCTCCTCTTCTCCAGCCAATAGAGCCCATAGTCGTGGGCGTTGCCAAAGACGATATCCGGCTTGCCGTCTTCGTTCACGTCCAGGACATGCATGAAGCTGAGGTGTTCCGGGAAGTTCCACTCGGGGTGCTCCACCCAGTTCCCGGAGCGGGGGTCGGCCGGAGCCTCCAGCCACCCCTTCGCGGTCAGCACATCCGAGCGTCCGTCCCCGTTCACATCTCCGGCGCCGATTCCGTGGCCGAAGTTCTTCGGGCTCACCCGATGTTGCACCCACGTGCCGCCCTTGTTTTCAAACCAGGCGGTAGGCGCGTTCTGGTTGCCGAATTGCGGCAGCAGTTCGCTGGCCTTGCCGTCGTTGTCCATATCAACCAGAAACGCGAATTCCGTGTTGTGGCCCGCCACAATGTTCGATTCTTTCCACGTGCCGCCCGCCGCGCCCGGATTGCGGTACCAACTGACCTTCTTTGAGAACCAGGTGGCGGTAATCACATCCACCCAGCCGTCCCCGTCCACATCCATCGGCAGATCGCTGAATGCATCCACGTAGTTGTTCTGGAAGTGCAGATCCCGGTACCGATGCCGCTTCCAGGCGGGTGCTTCGTACCAATACTCGCCGCTCAGGATGTCGGGCTTGCCGTCCCGGTTGACGTCCGCGATCGCCGCCGTCTCCGCCGCCCCGATATCGAGGGAATGGCGCTCGAACGGGATGTCGGGAGGGCGGCTCGCCGCCAGAAGCACCATCGCCGCAAGGGCGGGGAACAGGAAGATACCTGCGCGTCGCATGGGCTCATCATATCCGGCGGGAGGGGCGCTCTCCAATCTCCCGTCGGCGCGCGGTTTCGATGCGCTGCGTTCCCGAAGCGTAAAGGGCCGCGTACGCCTCTCGCGGCTTTCCGTCCGGCCGCTCTATTTCCGGATGAGCCACACCTCGGAAACCTGCGCCCCGCGCAGCCGGCCGCTTGGCGGCTCTTCCCGGTCCCAGCTCAGGCGAAGCGTGCCGGAGTGGGTAGCCTCCGCGGGAATATCGAATTCCAGCGGCTGAATGGGCAGCGGCTTCTTGCGATACGGATGAATCACGATGGTGTCGTTTGCCACCAGCCGGATTCCCTGCTCGGGCACCGCATTCTCCCCGCCGTAGACGACGCGGACTTTGTATCGCGCGGCCGGATCGAGGCCCCGGTATTCGAGGCGAATCGGCCGGCCTCGCCACGAATTCGCGTGGCTAAGCCACGAACTCGGGCCCTCGTTCCTTTCCCAGAAGCCCTGCTGCCCCGGTTCCTCATCGGGAATCAGGTGCGGCTGTTGCGAAGGGTTTCCCAGATCGTCGTAGTAGCCTCCCGGTCCAGGATCGCGCCAATGCAGAATCTCGTGAACCAAGGCAAGCCGGTCTGTTTCCTTTTCCAGCTTGCGAGCATCGGCGAAGCGGGAGAGCATCCACACCCGGTCGTTCAATGGGCTATCCACCGTATCGAGCGTAACGCCCCGTTCCCAACCCGCGCCCCCGTGGCGCTGCACGCTCAATTGCGCGCCAAGGCTTTGAAACAGCGATTCCCCCAGTTCAAATACGCGGGAACGCAGTTCCGTCGCCGTTGGCTCGGTGACAGACTTCAGCAATTCCCGCTCGGCGGCATCCATCGCGGCCAGGCTTCCCATGCGGGGCGCCATCCGTAACAGGCGGCGCGCCTCGCTTTCGAGGACGGTTTCATATTGCAACCGTCGCTGCACATATGCGTCGAAGTACGCGCGGTAAAGCAACTGTTGAAAACGCCAGTTGCGCTTCAGCGGGATAGGGGCCGCCCGTTCCATGGCCGCGAATTGTTCCAGCGTCTGCCCCACGTTGGTATTCGAAGCCAGCGGACCCGTCCAGTTGCGCTCCAGTGCCAGCAGCCCGTCGGCGATCGTCTCCACGCCCGTGAAGTAGCGGGCGTACTCGCGCGCGATCTCCACCGGGTCGGTCTCCGGATTCCATGCCAGCACGGTCCACAGCATCTTGTTGAAGTCGTCGTTCGCGCCGTCCGAATAACTCACGAAGCCGATGCTCCCGGGGTAGTAGTCGCGAAACAGCTTTGATTCCCACAGCGGCATCGGGTTGATGGGTTCGCGGCTGTGTGTGATCGCGAATGCGGGGTCCCAGTTCACCAGCGGAAACTGGCAGCGGAGCGTATGGGTGATGTCGGGATAGAGACGAATCGGAATCTCCGGCGGAACCGCGGCGCGGAATTCTTTCATCGAAGCGCGAACCCACGGTCCGTGAACCACCCCCGCCAGCCACCGCGGCTTCCCCCGCAGCACCGTGTAGAACTGCTCGAGCCACGCATCGTCCATCCCCTGCGGCGATACCCACATCCCTGCTTGCGGGTGGTGCTTCTTGAGAACTGCGGTCGCCTTGGCAAGGAAGGGCATCAGGATGCGAGGTTCGGTATGGCCGGGGTCGCCCCCCGGAACAAAGACCGCATCGAGTTTCGGCAGCGCGGCAAAGACGGCGTCCCAGTGGCGAAGTTCGCGTTCCGCCGTCGCGGGATCTTCGTATGATTTTTTCGTCGCCGGCAGCCAGACGGAGAAATCCAGCCCATACTCCTGGGCCAGCCGGGAAAGCCGCTGATGCATAAGGGGCGGAGCCACGGGATACAGGCCATTGTCGGCTTCGGCCCCGTCGCCCGTCACCTCAATCGTGTTTGCGCCAAATACCGCCAGGTCGTGGATGTAGCGCTCGTAGTCCGCCACCGTCCACAGATCGTACGTGTTGTTCGTGTTGCGAAAGCCGAGCTGATGCCCGCGAACCGGAAGTCTGGGCGCACTGCGAAGCCGCCAGTCATCCCGTATCGTCACGGCATTGCGCCGCATGTCGAGCTCGCGCAGCAGGCGGCCGATGCCGAAGAGAATGCCCCTGGAATCGTTGCCCGTCACCTGAACCGCGCAGCCTGCGCCGCTGGATGCGCTAACCGCAATCGAATAGCCCTCCGCCGGAAGGTTGCCGCTCTTCGCCCGGTCCACGCCAATGCAGGGCTTGCCCGCGGGAACCGCTCGAACCACCGGCCATTCGATGAGTGTGCGTGCGGCCACCTCCTCCTCCAGCAGGGCGATCGCTTTCTGCTCCGGTCCTGAAAGCCCGGCGGGAACCAGGACCACGGCATCCTTCAAGTCCAGAGCAAGACATGGAATAAAAAATGAAACGACAAGGGCGGAAACACGCAAAAAGTGAAACATGATACCTTCGCGTGCCATTGTATCAGCGCCGCGAAGCCCGCGTGTTCTCCGGGATAAGCCCGCATCCCGCTGGCACATGGGCGGCCCGCGCAAGCGCTTCGATCCCGTGTTTAGCGGGCGAGGGTCGTATAGAGTTCGGGGCGGCGGAAACGAAACGTGTATTCGAAACGCGAGCGCGCCTCCAGCAGCCATTGCCGTTCCAGCGTGTGTACCACCATCTCCCGCTCCACCGATGTAAGGCGGGATCCATCCGGGCCGACGATCGCCGCCCCTCCAGCGAAGCGTTGATTCACGCCGGCAAATTCCACCTCGCCGCGGTAGTTGCACGCGACCCCGAAGACGGCGTTCTCCGCGCAGCGCGCCTCCAGTGGTCCCCGCGCCCAACCGTACCACCCCTCGGGTGTGAGCGGGTCCGGGTCCGCCGCGAACGGGAACAACACGATCTCGGCATTCTGCACGCCAAGGAGACGTGTCGATTCTGGAAGAAACACGTCGAAACAAACGTTCGCCCCGATGCGGCCTAGCGGCGTCTCCGCCACCGTCACCGCATCTCCCCCGTTATAGACCGGCATCTCGAAAACGGGGATGTGCATCTTGCGCCAGTACCCCCAGAGTTTTCCTTCTCCCACCAGCACATGCGTATTGTGAAGCACGTTCCCGGCGTTCTCCAGAATTCCCGCCGCCAGAAAGATTCCGGCGGATTTGGAGATCGCAATCAGCCCCTGCACCACCGTCCCATTCAGCGGTTGCGCGGTTTGCCAGGCCTTTCCGAGCACATCCCGCAGCCACTCGGTATGGTTCCGCGGCGGGTGGTTGGGGATGAAGCCGGTGGCGCTCAATTCGGGAAAGAGCGCCAGTTCCGCTCCCGCGGCGGCAGCCTTTCTGGCGGCGTCGTCCAGAATTGCCAGGTTCTCTTCGATGCTCGCGGATTGCGCTGCGGCCGCGACCGCGGCAACGGTAATCTGGTTGTTCATTCTTTCTGGCTATTCTAAGCGTTCCCGTCGCGCCTATGCGTAGTTGATAGGGTTGTGCTCCAGCCAGTGCAGATTCCGCCGATCTTCCACTCCCCGGGCGGCGCCCTTAGCCATGCGTCCCGCCACCGTGCGCATGCCCCAAGCGGCCGTTCCCGCGATCCCAATGCATCCGCCGATGAGTCCGCCGATCACCGCGCCTCGCCCCCGCAATCGCTTTGTCGAGGCCAGCCCGGATATGATTCCGGTTGCCAGCCCGATCGCCGTCGCTGCCAGCAACGTCCCGCTGTCTCGGTCGGAACGAAGCGGAATCCGCTCTTGCCTGGGGCTTGCCTGCCACGCGGAGGATGCGCCGCTCCAGGCGGAGTGAAGCAGTTCCTGTGCATACCCGGCGTTTGCCGCGATCCAATCCGTGTTCGACATCAAAATCCTCCTTCTGTCTCTATGATACATGTCGATTCGGACGAGGAAGTCTTTAATCAAGAGCGGGCTGCCCGTGTGCATTCGGATACGGGGAATCGAGACCGCGGATCCGGGCCGCCCGCTCGTCTGGAAAGCGCGGGGAGCCAGGGTTCGAGGCTCGAATTCCCTGGCTCCGGAAAGCAGGATCTTCCCCGTCTTCGCGACGGGCACGGGCGGCGTTCTAGCGCGCTTCCACCACCACCGTGACGCTCGCGTTGACGTCGATGGTGCCAGCCTCGACGGGCGTATGGGCGGACGCGCTATCGGCCATCGCCATCCGCGCTTCCATTGCATAAGGCCGGGCAACCGGGGTGGAGCTGTCCGATACCGAAACGACACGAGTGACGCGGAGCCCTAAAGCCTTCGCCATCGCGGCTGCCTTCTCGCGGGCCTGGCTGGTGGCTTCAATCAGCGCCTTGGTCTTGGTGGCTTGTTCGTCCTTGAGCGTGAAGCGAAGCGAGCCGATGTTGTTTGAACCGGCCTTAATGGCGGCATCAATCACATTGCTGACGATCGCGAGGTCCTGGATCTTCACTTCCACGCTATTCCGCGCCACATAGCTGGTGATGCGGTTCGCGCCGTCCTTGCCGGAGCTGCCGTATTGCGGATTGATCCAGTAACCGCTGGTCTTAAAGTCCCCGCCTTTGCCCAGGGCTTTGGTGAGAGCCGCTAGAAGCCTCTCGGTCTCCTGCGCGTTCCTTGCTCCCGCCTCCTGCGAGGTGGGCGCTTGAGTAGTGACGCCGATACTCAGCATCGCCTCATCCGGTTTGACGGATACCGTCGCCTCGCCCGAGGCCGTAATTCGGGTGCCGCTGGTCGTGCTCTCCACGGATTGGGCGGGTGCTGCCAAGCAGAGCCAAAACAGGGCCGTCCCAACGCCGGCGACGATCACGGTGCGTAAGTGCATACAGACAGATCCTCCAATCAAGTATTCGATCATAGGATGCGTTCGCCCTCGGCGATGGTTTCGTTGCCGGCTGCCGCTTCCGCGCCGAGTCTCGGAATCTAGATTCGGTTCTAAACCATCGCCGCAATCCGCTTCAATTTCCCACGGCGGTAGCGGCGCGAACGCGCACCCCGGTTTGCCGCTGAACGGGTTTGCGCGCGGTCCCCATCTGCGTGCGAATCCCCGATAGGAACATGGACACGGATTCGAGGGTTAGCGGCACATTATCCGATTGGGGATTTCGCAACTCGAGCCGGGACAGCCCGCATTCGATCAAACGAAGCAGGTCCGCGAGTTCGCGGCGGTCCATCCACAATCCGCCACGGCAGGGTACAAACCCCAGAAGATGCGCGCGAAACAACGAGGCAAGGGTGTGCAGATGATCCGGTGCGCCGGTTGAAGTCGATCTCGGCGCGACAACCATCCCCCCAGCCGCACTGTCGCGTGACGGAGCGCGCTCGGCGACCGGCGACGGCTGAATTCCAAGTTCCACGACGGACCAAAGCCTGACGGCAATGTCGGACCCGACAGGCAACAAAAGGCAGATTGGCTGCATGGTCTCTCCTGGGGGGGGAGAAGAACAACGGAGAATTGCCTTAGTGTATCGCCAGTTTTGGCACTCGGCTAGAGCGAAAGTACGCGAAAGCCGGTGGGTTGAATCCTATGGCTGGCCACAGGGTCGCGATTCGACTTCGATCCGGTCTTGAGTGAAACTTGGAGAAAGGAATTCGCGACATGCTGCCGAAACTCTTCGAGTGCTTACGACTTCCGCGGCTGGCCGCCAAGGCGGCTCGGCTTTTTCTGGCCGTCTGCCTCACGGCATTTCTGCTGCTGGGGTTGAGCGGCTGCATTGGCCGGATCTCTCAGGCCAACCGAACGCTGCCGTTTAACCCGAAGAGTGTGACGATCCAGCCGGCGACGCAGGGATTGCGCGTGCTTGTGATTGGGGACTTCGGAACGGGCGGCAAGGGGCAGCGCGACGTCGCGAAAGCCATCGCGGCGCTGCACAAGTCCAAACCGTTCTCGTTTGGGATCACGGTGGGGGACAACTTCTACGAACACGGTGTTTCGAGCGTCACGGACAGGAAGTGGCAAACGCGATGGGAAGAGCCCTATGGCTCACTGGGAATTCCGTTCTATCCGACGCTGGGAAATCACGACTACTACGGCGACGTGCAATCGCAGTTGGACTACAAGTCTCCAAGCGACAGTTGGCATTTGCCCGCGCGGCAATATACGCTGCGAAGCGCCCTGGTCGACTTTGTGGCGCTCGATACCACCGATCCGCGAACCGAACAATACGCCTGGCTCGATCGCGTCCTGAGCGAAAGCAGCGCGCACTGGAAGATCGTCTACGGGCACCATCCGATCTATTCCGCCGGATACCATGGCGACGTCTCCGCCATGGAGCGGGAGTTGCTGCCCGTCATCCGGGGAAGGGTGGCCCTGTACGTCGCGGGGCATGACCACGATCTGCAATATCTGAAGCCCGTCGATGGTACGCATCTGATTGTTTCCGGCGGAGGGGGCGGCCGCTTGCGGCAGTTGCGCCCCGATCCCCGCACCCTGTTCGCCCGCACGATGTACGGCTTCACAACGCTCGATATCGATCCATCCCGGATTCGGGTGGAAATGTTTGACCAGAACGGGCAGCGCGTCTTCGAGTCCGAGATTTTCCAAGAACCTTCGCGAACCGGGAGGGAGCAGCCTGCCGAAGCGGAACCTGTAGCCCGGTAGTGCTGCCCTTCCTCCGCCGCGGGAACACCGTTAGAAACCCAGGTGATCCCAATGGAATGCCGGGCCGACATCCCATTTGTCCCGCCGGAAGTTGGCGTGCGTAGCCACGCCGGAATAGCTGTCGAATGCTCGCGGATCGAATTCGCCGCGCCGGGCAGCCAAAGAGGCGACTCTCGGAATCGAAAACTCGTCGCAAAGCCGGCCCACCAGCGTGCCCACGGCTTGCTGCTGGATTGCGGGCATCGTGGCGAAGAAATCGATTCCCCGGTAGCGGCACCGCAGATACTGCTCCTGTTCCTCCGCGCGACAGTAACGAGTGCCCCAATTTCCGGGCCACCAGTTCAATTGCGCGGGATTGTCCGGCGCGAGCTTTAGCGGCCCCACGTTTGCGATCTCGATCCCGATCGAGCGCTGGTCGTGCCGATGCGTTCCTTTCACGCCCAAGTGGTAGGCCCAGCACTCGGGCGGGAAAAACTCGACAACGGAACCGTCTGGATCGACGCCGAACGCGGTCGCGATGCGTTCTGGATTTCCGGCCCACGTGCGGTATGCGCTCTCACAAGAGGTGCCGGCCGTGAAATGAAGCACGATGAGATCCTTCCGGTGGCGCTGCGGCAGGTACTGGTTCGGTAGCAGACGAAACGAATTTGTTTGCAACTCCTGTGACCGGCGGTTGCCGGCATCTGCGGCAATGCCGGCTTTTTTCTGGTGCGCCGCTTCGGGCATCACCGCTCCCGGTCCGAATCTCGGGTCGACGCTCCGTGGGCAATCGGCTTCTAAGTGATTGCAGTTGTTGGTGATTTCGTGAATCGGGCGCTGCCCCGCGAAGAGCCCCGCGCGCGCGGCCCGCGAACGAATGCTTGCTGAACTCATGAGAATTCCTCCGCCCCACTATAGAGGGGAGGAACGGCCGGCCAAATCGGGAGCGCCTGCCCTTGCCGGGCGGAACGCCTATTCGGTGGAGGCTGCCGCGGGCACGCGGCGGAAATGGCTGAACGCGGTTTCCTTGATGGTGGAGAGCACCACGGACGTCTTAGTGCGCTGCACGCCGTCGATCGTTCGCAGCGAATCTGTGACAAGAGTGTCCAGATGCGCCGTGTCCCGGACAAGCACCTTCAGGAGATAGTCGTCCTCGCCCGTCGTGCGATGGCACTCGAGAACTTCCGGGAGCTTCTTGATTGCACGCAGGAACGCTTTTCTGTGCTTGCACTTGCCCAGCGTCACCGCGACGAAGGCGGCAAGCCCGTAGCCGAACGAGGCGGCGTCGAGCAATGCGGTATATCCGCGGATGATCCCGCGTTCCTCCAGCTTGCGGACCCTCTCGGCCGCGGCGGGGGCCGAGAGCTGAAGGTGCTGAGCCAGTTCCGCCCAGCTGATTCGGCCATTCTCGCAAAGCAATGCCAATGCCTTTGTATCCAAATCGTCCATCTGCACATTCCTTCGGAACGAAAGCGATCCGATCAAGCAGGATTGGCATTCACAATAACAAGGTTCGCAGCCGGTGAAAAGCAGGCGGCATTCCCCAAATCCCGCTGAACTTCCTCTGCCGCCCCATCGGTGCCAGGATAGAAAACGGCATCGAACTCCGGCGCAGTTCCCCGCTTGCTCTTGGGTCGAGTTCTCCCGCGGAATCGCTGATTCCCGTTTATGCCTGGTCGACGAGCCCTGCCGCGAGACCGGCTGCAACCGCGTGCCGCTCACCGCCATTTTCACCCGGCCGGCGCACTGCCAAATTCTAATTCTGAGTTTCGGCGCGCAATGTCGCTGGCGAGCCCGCCCCGGCCACCACGGCGTCATTCTTCGCCGAAGATCGACGAATGAGGGCCAGCATCTCCTCCCGTTTGGCGCGGAATGCCGTCATCATCGACGGGGGTACAGACGATTGGCGCGGAAGGTCCAGGCTCTCGAAATTGAGAAAGTTGCCATTCTTTCGAATGCGGAAATCGAGGTGTGGGCCCGTTGCCAGCCCCGTAGCTCCCACAAGACCGATCTGGTCGCCCTGTTGGATCTTCTGGCCTGCCTTCACCTGCCGGCGCGAGAGATGCATATAGTACGATTCGTAACCATTCGCGTGCTGGAGCTTGATGAGGTTGCCCGCTCCGCCGGAACGGCCGGAAAATGTGACCGTGCCCGCGGCAATGGCCTGCACCGGGGTCCCCGTGGGAGCCGCGTAGTCAATGCCAAGATGCGGGCGGCGTCTCTTCAGCACCGGATGCAATCTGTTCCGCGAAAAGCCGGAACTGATGCGGGCGGCGAACTTCAGCGGTGATCGCAGAAACGCCGCCTGGGTACTCTTGCCGTCACTCGAATAGTAGACGGGCCTGCCCTCTTGATCCCGGAAAAGGAAAGCGTCGTGCATCGTACCGCTGTTGTTGTAGGTGGCGGCGTGGATTTTTCCATAGCCGGGTGTCTGGCCGTTCTCGTAGGTCCGCTTTTCCACAATCAGGCAGAATGTGTCCCCGTCCTGTGGATCGGTATAGAAGTCGAGGTCCCATGCGAAAAGTTCCGCCATCCGCATGGCAAGCTCCGGGCTCTCACCGGCGGATTCGATGCTCTCAAAAAGAGAACTCTGGAGCGTAGCGCAGATGGGCACCGTGGCCACCGTGCTGCGAATGGTCTCGACGGTGGCAATTGGCGGATCGCCCGATTCGCGCCACTCGGGAATGTCCACGTGCAGCACATGATCGTTGTCCACCTGATACTCGAGTTTGCGCGGTTGCCGCAGCGCCGTGCGTGTCAGCAGAAAAGAATCGCCGGCGCGGAGCTTCCGAACATCCACGGCATCGATCACCGCTTGGGTGAGAGGCCCCTCAACTTCCGGAGCGAGTCCGGCCCGGCCAAGGATGGTTTGCACCGTATCGCCCGGGAGGATCGGAAGTTCCTCGCGAATGGGCGTTTCGTCAAAGGCCGGTTCGGGAATCTCGGGAACGGCGCTCACGGAGAGCGGGTTCGGAAACGGGGACGCCGTTCCGTAATCCAGGAGAAGCGCTGTGGCCGTGGAAGCAAGGAAGCCGAATACGAGAACGCCGGAAACGATACGAAGGGGGCGGGTCATTCCTAGTACTCTAGGGGAATCATTAGAAAAGATCAATGTGAAATGCCAATTTTCAAGCCATCATCCGCTTTCGGATTGATGGAACAATTGAGGCAAATGTTGGTTTATTTTCCAACGGGCCTCTTCTGGACTTGCCTTGCCCGAACCCGCACGGTTATTGGGTGAGCATCGCTTCTCCGCCGCCGCTACCCACCCGGCGGGGCTGCTGTCACTGCACCCGCAAATTCTCCTTTCCGCGCCAACCACTTGTTCCGGAACCGCTTACGGTGCCGCTTTCACGCCGCTTGGCACGCCGTGGTTCGTTTTGGCCCCACAAGAACCGATAATCAATCGGCGGGCAAACTGCGCCTCCGTATCCCGCCCTTGCCGTCGCCGCTTTTCCCGGCCCTGTTCCTTGACAACCGAATCCGCCACGAACCACCGAAGGGATCCATTCCGTTGGAACCTCGCCCCTTCCGGGGCTCCCGATCCCGGCAAAAAACCGATGCACAAAAGAGAAGGCGAAATCCGGACAAACCCGGACAGAGCAACAACCAGAAATATCCAGAGATATTCCCCGGAATCAATGGTTTAGCAAGAACAAGCCCGTCGAAAGCCAGAGCCAAAAATTTCACATAATCCGGACAATCCACACCGCTCCGCGCAAGGCGCTTCACCGGAATCGGCAGCCATCGCGTTCTGTCGTCTACGCGGTCGACGGCAGGTTGAAGCAAGAGCGCCGGTGGCCGGACGGGAAAAGCCGAACGGGAAAAGCCGAATGGGAGAGGGCGTCTTTCACTGCTCCAATGCGTCGAATCCCAACAACGCGACCGGATGCGGAGATCCCGGAAATTCAGAGAGAAACGAGGAGCGGTAGGTTTTCGAGAAATTTGGTGGACCTCACCGGATGCGTCTTAGAACGCGGGGACGTCTCCCAATATACCATGGAACTTCGCCCCTTCTCAGGGGTGGGGAGGTCGGGATATGAAGCGCGATGACGCCTTTCAGATTCTCTGCGAGTTCGTCCAAAGCGATGCCTTGCGGAAGCATGCCTTGGGTGTGGAAGCCTGCATGGCGTTCTATGCCCGCAAGTTCGGCGTGGACGAGGAACTGTGGCGCGTGACCGCGCTTCTGCATGATTTTGATTGGGAGATTCACCCAACGCTCGAAGAACACCCTATGAAGGGCGAGCCGATCCTCATGGAGCGCGGCGTGAGCGAGGAAGTCCGTCGCGCGATCCTTTCGCATGCGGAGTACAGCGGAGTTCCCAGGGAATCTCTCCTCGAAAAGGCACTATTTGCGTGTGACGAACTCTCCGGGTTCCTGACTGCCCTTTCCTATGTTCGGCCCACCCGCAGCATCTTTGAGGTGGAAGTGGGTAGCGTCCGGAAGAAGATGAAAGACAAGGCTTTCGCCCGAAACGTCAACCGCGACGATATCCGCAAAGGGGCGGAGGAGTTTGGCATCCCCCTGGACGAACACATCCAGAATTGCATCGACGCCATGCGGGCAACCGCGGACGAACTGGGGCTCCGCGGGAGCTTTGGGGGCTGAATGCACCGCCCCCGATAAGAGCGCCCCAAGCGGAAGCGGAGGTGCTTCGCCGGGTGCGGCAATCGCGGTTACTTTCCCTATTTGGCGTTGTAGGAAATGCGCCAGATCACCTTGCCGCCGTCATCGCTCATGAGCAGGCTGCCGTCCGGCAGTTGCATCACATCCACCGGACGCCCCCATACGTCTTTCGAATCCGGGTCCAGCAGGAATCCGGTGAGGAAGTCACGCGGCGGCCCGGTTGGCTTTCCATCGCCGCCGAAGGGGATGAACACCAGAGAGTACCCCACCCGCTTCGCACGGTTCCAGGAGCCGTGATACGCGAGGAAGATGCCGTTTCGGTATTCGGCAGGGAACGAATTGCCGGTGTAGAACGTGAAGCCGAGCACCGCTCCGTGCGGTTGCACCGGCACATCCGGCACGATCGTCTTCGCCACAAGATCCGGCCGCTCCCCTTTTCGTCGCGGGTCCTCGTGCGGACCGATATACGCGTACGGCCACCCGTAAAAGCCACCCGGCTGAATGTGGGTAAGGTAGTCCGGCACAAGGTCGTCCCCCAGCGCGTCGCGCTCCTGGACGGCGGCCCAGAGGTCGCCGGTGACCGGATTCCACTCCATGCCAATGGGATTTCGGGTACCTTCGGCAATATACTCCTGGCCGCTGCCATCGGGGTTGTAGCGCGTGATGGAAGCCCGCAGGCGAATCTCTCCGGCATCCACGTTGGAGCGCGAACCAGTGGCCAGGTAGAGTTTGGTCTTGTCTCTGTTGAACAGCAGATTCCGCGTCCAGTGGCCGCCCGCGACCGAACTCAGGTCGATCACTTCTTCGCCGGGCAGAGCAACCGTTCGCGCCTTGGTGTCGTACTTATATCGCTTCACGGAAGTGGTTTCCGCCACGTACAGGTAGCCGTCGCGATACTCCATGCCATAGGGCGTCCGGAGCCCGTCCAGGATTTTCGCCGGTTTCGAAAGCTTCCCGTCGGTTCCGAGGGTGAACACGTAGACGCTTCCCTTCGGTGCGGCATCGGTTAGCAATACCTCGTTGGATGGCCCAAGTAGGAAGGCTCGCGGTTGTTCGAACCCCCCGGCCACCACTTCGGCGCGAAAGCGTTCGGGCAATTGCACCCGGGCGTCGTTGGGGCGCTCGATCACCGTGGGGCCGTTTCCCGCGGAAGGCGTTTGATAGGGTTGGGGCAGGCGGATCGTCGCGCCCCAGGCGGTCTTCGCCTCCGCTGGCGCGCCGTTCCCCGCAACGTTGCCCTCCCCGGTGGAAGGAGCACATGCCGCCAGCAGAAGGGCGGCGGCCGAGAGGCAAACGCACGCCCATGGGGATAATCGATTCCGGGATGCTTTCATACGGATTCCTCAGGCAAGAGTGCCGGCGACGAGCTTTGCACCAGTGTATCGCTTGGGATAGCAATGAGTGCCTGCTTCGCTTGACGGGTTGCAGCCGCGGCTGGCCGCGTGTGCGAGAGCGGTTCGCGAAAGTGCCACTTCGAGTCCATACCGTCGATTCTTGCGAGAGTCGCGAACCACCGTTGACATGGCACGGGCCAATGCCAGGGAGCCGGAGCCGCCGGGACATCGAATGCCTTCGGCCGATATCGGGTCGGCTTGACTCGGCTGGCTCCGGCCGATACGATCACCCTTCGGCAGCCTGCCGTCGACGGTGCGGGCGCAATTTGCGAATCAGGATATCTCAATGGCATGTTCTTCCCTTTCCCGGCGGCGGTTTCTTTCCGCGACGTTCGCGTCGGCTGCCCTTGCCCCCTCGACCTTCGGACAGGCCTCGCGGCCCAATATCGTGTTCATCATGGCCGACGATATGGGTTACGGAAACCTCGGCTGCTTCGGCCAGAAGCGAATCAAGACGCCCAATCTTGACCGGATGGCCGCGGAAGGGATGCGTTTCACCAGCGCATACGCGGGCGCAACGGTCTGCGCGCCTTCCCGCTGCACGTTGATGAGCGGGAAACACACCGGTCACGCGACCGTTCGGGGGAACGCATTCCCCGAACTCTCCCTGAAGCGGAGCGAGAAGAATGTTGCGGAAGTGCTGAAGCATGCAGGGTACCGAACGGCCATGTTTGGCAAATGGGGCCTCGGCGGCTTTGACGCCGACGGCCATCCCAACGACCGGGGATTCGACGAGTTCTACGGCTATCTCAATCAGCATTTTGCCCACAATTCGTTTCCCGAGCATATCTGGGATAACAAGGTCGAGATGTTCCTCAAGGAGAACTGGTTCAACCGGCGGAAGGTGTTTACCAACGATCTCTTTGGACAGAAAGCGATCGAGTTTCTCGGGAAGCAATCGCCCAACCAGCCTTTCTTTCTCTACGTACCGTACACGACCCCGCATGCAGACAATGAGCGGGGCCAGATCGATAAGAACGGGATCGATTCTCCCGATTTCGGCGACTACGCCCAGGAAGACTGGCCGGATGCCGAGAAGGCGTTCGCCTCCATCATCAGCCGGATGGACGCGGATATCGGCAGGATGTTCGCGAAGTTGAAGGAACGCGGGCTCGATGAGAATACGCTGGTTTTCTTCACGAGCGACAACGGCCCCCACAAGGAAGGCCACCATGACCCTGAGTTCTTCGACGACAATGGGCCGCTGCGCGGTATCAAACGCGACCTTTATGAAGGTGGCATTCGCGTACCCTCCATCGCCCGCTGGCCGGGAAAGATCAAGGCCGGCGCGGTGAGCGATTTCCCCTGGGCGTTCTGGGACTTTCTACCTACCGCCGCGGACCTCGCGCGAACGAAACCGCCCGGAGATCTCGATGGCGTCTCCATCGTACCCGTGTTGCTGGGCAGCGGTGCTCCCACGAGGGACCACCTTTACTGGGAGTTCCATGAACGCGGCTTCCACCAGGCGGTTCGCCAGGGAGATTGGAAGCTCGTGCGGCAAGGCCCCGCGTTCAAGACGGAACTCTTCCATCTCAAGGACGATATTGGCGAAACGAAGGATCTGGCGTACGCGCACCCGGATATCGTCGCGAGGATGGAGAAGCTGTTCAAGACTTCCCGTGTCGAGAACCCTCGTTTCCCGACAACCCGGGAAGTACCGTCCATTCCGTTCTAGGGCTGCGTTCGCCGACGCCCCGGCTGGTACCGCGATGGAGAGCCGTGATTGGCAGTGCCAAGCCGGCGACACGCCGGTAGCGGGTTACCCGTGGCACGGCGGCAACGTCCCTCCGCGTCCCTCAAAATGACGACGGGCCGTAGCGGGTTCAAAGTACCGTCGCCGGGGAGATCCCGTTCGTTTCGAGCACCACCGCCATCTTTTGGAGTGCCGATTTGTGGATCTGCGAGACCCGGCTCTCATTCACGCCCAGCACGCTGCCGATCTCTTTCATCGTCATCTCATCGGTGTAATACATGCTGACGACGGTCTGATAACGGATGGGCAAAGCAAGGATCGCTTCCTTGAGTGCTTTCGCAATCTGATTCCGTCTGCAGATCGCATCCGGGTGGTCGGATTCATCGGCGGGAAACTCCGGTTCCGGCAGATCGTCCTGGCCCAGCGGCCGGGACGTCGCGGATACCGGACCGTGGTTTCGCAGGCTGCCCGCCACCTGCTGCCACTTCTCAAGCGCAAGACCCATCTCTTGCGCGATCTCGGCGTCGGTAGGCGTGCGCTGCAGGATGCCGGAGAGTTTTCGGGTGGCCGTGTCCACCTGCTTGCATCGGCGGCGCTGGTCGCGGGAAGCCCAGTCCATGTCACGGAGGCTGTCAAGGATCGCTCCCCGGATCCGGTGTTTGGCATAGCCGGGAAACGAGACGTTCTTGGACTCGTCAAAACGCGCGGCGGCGTCGATCAAGCCAAGGGTGCCCACTTGGATCAGCTCTTCGAGTTCCAGGTGGATTGGAAGCCCCTCGTAAATGCGAATCGCGATGATTCTCGCAAGGTGGAGATTCTCCAGGATCCGCTGATCCCGGATCGCCTGAGATTCACTCCGTGCGAGGGTGGGGGAGGTGGAGGAGATTCTGTTTACCGGCACGGGGATAGGCGTTTCCTCTCCTCTGGCCGGAGCGATGCAATGTACTGCCATTTTCGAGACTTTCCTGTGCGTGAGACACCCGACACCGGCTTGCGCCCAATGCCGGGAGTTCGCACTATTTTTTGCTTCACCATCCCTGCATTGCAGTTGGGTAGCCATACGATTCCAATGGAGCTGGAAACCCATTATTGAACTCATTGGAGCTAAGGTCTTCCCGGTAAATCGCTGAATTTGAGGTGTTATGCCCCTGTTAGCATCAAGGAAAGAACCTGACCTTTCAGATAGATCGTCTGGTACCGGCAAACGTGCTCCCGTACCGTTTTGAACCCTGCCGGGTTCCAATCGAGAGAAACGTTTCATTTTGGAATGAGGAACTCAGACATTCCTCTTAGGTCGAATGGAACTGTTGGGCCTTACGCGAACAAACCTCTAAGGTTCTTCCGAAGATCGTGCCCGCTCCGAATCCTCACTCGCATCGAGCTTCTCGCGTTCTCGGGCGAGCCAGGTCTTGAACGTGAGTCCGCCAAGAAGGATCAGGACGACAACGCGAACCTTCCCATTCAGGGTGTAGAAGGTGGACGCTGCCAGAGCACCATAAAGCAGGATCGCGACAAAGAACCGATTGTTATCGAGTGTGTTCATTGGATTAGGCTCGGCTCCACCAAGGAGACGTGGGTTCTGGGAGAAAATGGCCGTGCGGCGCGATCCGCTTCCCGCCAGAGTGCCGGGGTGCAGCGGGCGCTCCCGGCGATGCCGCTCCGAAGCTGCGCATCGGTTGCACCACCGGGAGGGAATATGCGGCACTCACGGCTTCCATGCAAGGCCCCCTAGTTCTCGACGTTGTACGAAAAGGTGAATTGTAGCCGAACCTGGCCGCCCTGGAACTCCCGAGGCAGCGGAGGAAATGGGTTGGATGCGCTCACGCCCGCCACCGCCGCCCGGTCAAAAGCCTCAAACCCGGAGCTGTTGGCAATCACCAGCTTGGGAACTCCGCCATCCCGGTTAATCGCGAACTGAATGCGCACCTGCCCCCGCCGCCCAAACCGGGCGCTCTCGGGCATCACCGCGAACCAGTTTCTCTTAACCGCCGCCAGCACCTGAATCAGGTACGGCTTGAAATCGATACCGTTTGGATCGCTGAGCAGTTCCACCGAACCTCTGGACCGAGTGGGCGACGACGAAACCCCGCCCAGAGGGGAGGGCTGCGAAAAGTCTTCGACCACCTGGTTGCCGCCGCCTCCGCGCCCTTGCGACGCCACCCGAATTGCCTCGGAGACCGACGCATTGGGAACAGGTATTCGCGATTGCCCGCTCGGAGTCCCCGTGATGGTGCCCGGTTTCTCAAAACGGATCTCCGGCTTCGACGGTGCTGGCACCTTGGGCGTCTCCGCCGGAGGCGGAACGGCCGGGCTCCCCAGCGATGGCGCGGGAGCCTGCGGCACCGCATGGAGCGGAACGTCGATCTTCGGAGCTTCAATCAGTTCGGAAGGCTTGTTGCCCATCGTGGCGCCCACAGGTGGAAGCGCGGCCATCTGACGAGGCTGCGGACGCGAACCCGGAGCCTGCTCAATCTTCGGACGGGGCAGCAAGCTTTCGAGGTTGATTTCCGGGCTTACGTTGCCTGTATTTGGAGCCTTCTGAGTGAGCTGGCGAAGGCGCGGAGCCACCAGGGGAGTCACCGCCACCCTGGGCATCACAATCTCGGGAGCCTGACGATAGGACGTCGCCTGGAAGGTCACCAGCCCAAGCAGCGGCACGAAAATCGCATGAAGGATGCCGGAGAGCGCGAGGCCCCATCGGCGGCGTGCCACCGACTCCGGACTTTCGTCCTTCAGCAAGTGTGCCAGCGCCGACGATTCGACTAATCCGATAGAGAGCATTGGTTTGCCCGCGGGGAACGCACGTGTGCGATCGATTGCCGCCCGATGAGGAAACTTGTATCGAGAATTAGGTTCCCGGCGTCCCGGGTTTCACAACGAATCTTCCCGTTTCGCCTCGAAGCCGGATTCCTTGCGCCCCGCGCCTTCACGCGGCGACCTGGCTTCATACGCCAGCACGCTTCGTTCCACCAATTGCCCGTGTTGTTCAATTTTATCAAGGATTTCGTGAGCCACCTTCAGCGCGCGGCAGGCCGCTTCTCCGTCCACCATTGGCGTCCTTCGCTCTCGCACACAGGCGACGAAATCCTCCAGCTCCAAGCGCAGCGGCTCTCCCGGTTGGACGTCGAGTTGACGGAAGCCGATACGCCGATCTTGCCGGTCCACCTCAAACACCACGCCTTCCCGCCGCGTATAGTCCACCGAATAATACTGGTAAGGCTGAAAGAGCCTGAGTTTGCGCACTTTATCGGTGGAGACGCGGCTGGCGGTTAGGTTCGCAACGCATCCGCCCGGAAAGGAGAGCCGCACGTTGGCGATATCGACCTTTCCGGAGAGAATCTGTATGCCGGAAGCCCGAATCTCTTCCGGCAGTTCGCCTACGGCGGAGAGCACGATGTCGAGATCATGGATCATCAGGTCCAGTACGACGTCGATATCCAGGCTGCGGGGCGTAAACAGGCTCATCCGATGAATCTCAAAGAACAGCGGGAGCGTGATTTCGCCCCGCAACGCCAGAAGCGCGGGGTTGTATCGCTCGAGATGCCCTACCTGCAGGATGCGCCCGTGGAGCCTGGCCAGATCGATGAGGTTTCGGGCTTCCTCCACCGAAGCCGCAATCGGCTTTTCGATCAGAACGTCCAAACCCAGCTTCATCAGCGCCCCGGCCACTTCGGCGTGAAATACGGTGGGCACCGCAACGATCGCGGCTTCGGCGGCGTGGGCGGCTTGCTCCAGGCTGGAAAAGACGGGACAGCCGAACCGGGTTCCCATTTCCGCGGCCCGCTTTGAATCCGTATCGAAGAGCCCGGCCAGCGTGACGCCGGGAATCTCATTGAGCACCCGAAGGTGGTTCTGGCCGAAGCTGCCCGCACCGGCGACAGCCACACGAATGGGTTGATTCATGATTCCTGTCCGGCCTCAGCGTGTGGAGGTCCTCGGAATTTCCGCGGCTCAGGGCGTTATGGAGGACGCGAAAACTCCTAAATCTCCTTATTCTTCTCCCGCTCGTCGGGGAGTTCCGCCCGGGCCGTGTCCTTGGCGGATGCTCCTACGCCGCCCCATTCGCCCGGCGTACCCCGCAAACGCTCATCGCGCAATGCTTTGCGGCCGCTGAGTTCCTCGGGGAACAGAGCATAGCCCTCCCCAAGCGGGTAAAAGCTCCGAAGCAGTTCGAGACGCCGCCGGATCTCAATGCTCGGGATCTGTCGCGGGCTCGGTTCCACGTCAATATCGCAGCAAATTCCATGCAGAAAGAGCGTCATCGTATCGATATAGGACGCCCGCAGGTACGCGCGAAGCAGCTTGCTGTCTCGCATCGGCTGGCTTTGTTTCGCCAATACCTCGTTCTTGCGCTGCCAGGAAACCTCATCGATTTCCCCGTGAACGCCGCGCTTCATTTCCTCTTTGATCGACTTTGCCCAGCTTTGGCGGACGTCGGCGGGTGCCACTTCCCAAGCGATGCTGGCCACCGCGCTATACAGGTTGTAGTGATACGCGTTTGGAGAAACGTCTTCGGTGGCGATAATCAGAGACGCGGAATCCGGGCCCATGATCTGAAAGGAATCGTCCCGGTCTTTGGGATCGGGCGCCTCAAACACGATCACGTCGGCCTGTCTCCCCGCACTGCGAAGAAAAGGAACCAGATACAGGTGCAACTGCGGCAACTGTTTTGCCAGCGTGGGGGGGAGGCTGGCGAGCGGCTCACGGATACTCGCCGCAATATCCTCTTCGGAAAGCGCGCCCAGTGAAAACCATTGAATTTTAGATGTGAGCGGGATGAGTTCGCCGCGAAAACGCTGAACAAACTGATCCGCCGGCAATTGTTCCTGCAACGACATTAAAGTAACCTCTAGTGTAGCAAAGGGGTTACAAGCGCTCCGGAGCTTTGGGGGACGCGCGGCGCACTTCGGCGGCCGGTGCTTCCACCGAAACAAACCTCGAACGAAAGTTCACAATCTTCAACCCGGCTTGCCGCTAGAATCGAATACGATGAGATCCATTCTTGACCTGTCCGCCGCCGGTTGGGACCGTCACCGCCGATGGATCGCCCTTGTATGGATAGTGCAGATCGTCCTTGCGGCTTACTTCTCGTTGTTGCCCGCCGCCAAACTGGGGGCGATGCCGGGCTCAGACAAGGCGTGGCACTTCGGAAGCTATCTCATTCTGGCTTTGCCGATTCCATTCTTGTGGAATGGGAAGACAAGGCTTTACACAGCCGCCGTTCTGCTGGCTCTCTACGGTGCTGGTCTCGAAGTTGCCCAACAGTACGTGCCCGGCCGCAGCTTCGAGTTGGCCGACATGTTGGCGAATTCGACGGGCGTCGCCTGCGGAGCCGCTCTCGCCGCATGGCTGCGCAGCGTGTTCTTCGCATTCCGATGGAACGCGGTCCCGGATTCCAATTCCACGCGATAGCGGTCTCAATCCAGTCTGAACCGGCATTCGCCGTTTCCACTGGGGCTTCGCGAGAGTTGACCCTCCGGAGGGATTCCATTGCAGGCGGGAATGGTCGGGGCGGCGGGATTTGAACTCGCGACCCCCTGCTCCCAAAGCAGGTGCGCTACCAGACTGCGCCACGCCCCGACTCCTCCCTATTGTACCTGTATGCCCGCCTTGAGCGTCGGCGATAATGAGGGAGGAGCGTCCTCCATCGGATGTGACGCGGCCATCACACCATGCCTCTCCCGTCCGCTTCCATGATTGCCCGCCGCCACTTGCTAAGCGTCGCCGGCGCCGCCGCCGTGTCGTTCCTCGGCTGTCGCGGAAAGGCGCGGCCATTCGCCGGATTCGCGGCCATCGTGAAAGCGAACAGCCCTCTCGTTGCGCTGGTAGACCTCGCCGCTTTCACGCTCGTGAGCAAGATTGAGTTCGCGGCGCCGGTTTCCCAACTGCTATACGCGCCATCAACCCGGCTGCTCTATGCCGCAAGCGCGGCGGCGGGAGTGATCTTTGAATACGATTGGGCCGCCAAACGCCACACCCGCCAGGTGCGAGTGGGGGAAAGTCTGGCGGAGGCGCGATTTGATCCGAATGAGGCGTCCCTCTGGGTTTCGGTCGCCACGCCGCCCTCGCTCGTGAAGGTCCCGTTGCGGCAATTCACTCCGCATTCCCGGATTCCCCTGCCCGCAGCTCCGGTTTCCTTTGACGCCGCCAACTGGGAAGCGCGGCTCGCGGCAACGCTTGCGGGCGGAGGCATCGCTCTCGTGAACCATTCCGGCGTCAACAGCTCCGGCCCCGGGGATGCGATCGTGCTGCGTGGCTCGGAGCAGTTTGGGTTGGTGCGTTTCCGGTCCGACGGAAAGCAGGTTCTGGCGGCGAATCATACGGACCGTTCCATCTCCATCGTGCGCGCGGCCGATGCCCGGGCGCTGGTGGACTTGCCGGTCGCGATGGAGGCGCGCAATTTTTGCTTCAAGCCGGATGGCGGCCAGCTTTTTGTCACGGACGGTCAATCAGGCGGAGTGGCGATGATCTACCCTTACACAACCGAAGTGGACCGGGCCGTGCTGGCGGGAAAAAGCCCCGGAGCCATGGCTGCATGTGCCAACCCGCCTTATCTGCTCGTGGCAAACCGGGAATCGTCCGACATCACGATTCTTGATCTCGATTCGGGGAAGCTGGTGGCCATTGTTCCGGTCGGTGCGTCCCCGGCCTTCATCGCCATCACGCCGGATAATCAGTATGCGCTTGCGCTCAATGCGGCATCCGGCGATATGGCGGTCATCCGGCTCAGCGCGGTGCGAAGCCGCCGGAACAAATCGGCGCCCCTGTTCACGATGATCCCGGTGGGCGAAGCTCCGGTGAGCCTTGCTGTCATCCCTGCCTGATTCCGGCCTGAAGGTCTTTGCTTAGCCTGCCACCGGTTTCTTCTTCGCGGGATCCCAGCGCATGTAGCGGCGCTGGCGGAAGCTGAGCGTCCCCAGTTCGCAGGCGACCACGGCGCGCAGCCCCAGGTCGGAATCGCAGTTCAGCTCTTCCCCGCGACGGATGGCGTTCATGAGGTTCTTGTGGTGGAGGTTCGTGTTCTCCGCGCCCACGCGGTCATAGTGGATGGGCTTCATCGAATCCCGCAGATGGCGTTCCGGCTCAATGTCGAAGCCCTCCCGCGTAAAGGTGAGCGTCGCTTTGCTGCCCCGAATCATGTGCCTAATCGGAGAGCCATTGGCCATGGAGGATACCAGGCTCACCGTAGGGCCATTGGGATAATCCAGCATGATGTTGAAGGTGTCGGGAATCTCGGCCTTGCTATCCCGGAAATGGTAGGTGCCGCCCACCCCCACCGCGTACTTCGGGAAACCCAGGTTCAACGCTTTGATGATGCGGGTGGCGCGGTGTACGAAGAGATCGCTGGAGATTCCGCTCGAATAGTCCCAGTAACGACGCCAGCGGAAGAAGCGGTCAGCGTCGTAGGGGCGCTGGGGCGCGGAGCCCAGCCAGGATTTCCAATCGATGTTCACGCCGGGCCTGGCGTCTTCGTCAATCGTATAGGCCCAGAAATCCCCCTCATTTGAGTAATTGCGCGAGTAATCGATCTGCGCCATGACGATGTCGCCGAGCGTGCCATCCTCGACGTACTTGCGCGCTGTAATGTAGCTTTGGTCGGATGTGCCTTGTACCCCCACCTGCAACTTCACATTGGCGGTTTTCAGCGCCTCCACGAGTTTGATTCCCTCGGCGCTGGTTTTGGTCATGGGCTTTTCGAGGTAAACATGCTTGCCTGCCCGAATCGCGTCCATCGCCACATCGAAATGCCGATGTTCGGGAGTGGCGATCAGCACGTAGTCAACGTCGGAGGAAGCCAGCAGATCCTGATGGCGCTGGTAAGTTTTCGCGCCCGTGATGTCCTTGGCGATATTCCTGCGCTTGTCGTAGAGATCGCAGACGCCGGTGAACTCGAAGTTCTCGGCGTCTTTGATCTTCACTAACTGCTCCATGTGGCCCTGAGCCATGCCACCGCAGCCAACTACGCCCATACGGATTCGGTCATTGGCTCCAATCACCGCGGAATAACTCTTCGCGGTCCAGGCGGCGCTGGCGGCAGTGGCGGATAGGAAGGTTCTGCGTGAGACGTTCATGATTGAAGTGTGAAGACGTCCGTTGGGTCGCCAAAGGTTACGTGTTGCGGAGGTTCCGGTCTGAAATAGCCCCCCAGCGGTACTTCGTTTCAGGCCTCGCGAAAGGGCGAGAACGTCCGAGCGACCAGGCCTCTTGAGCGATACGGATGGTGTGGGCCGTGAAGTTGCGAAGGCAGGCGGATCGCGAGGGCCGGGGCTATGATACGGTAGCGCACAAGGACGTACCGCGCTCAGAAAGGCCACCCATGCCGATGAACCGACGCCAATTTCTCACTTCCTCCGCGGCGCTCTCCGCCGTTGCCAGCCCCGGACTGTCGCTCGCGCCAACCGGCAAAACCTATTCGACCGCGCTGGTTGGAGCGGGCTGGTGGGGCGGCAACATCCTGGGTGAAGCGATGGCCGCGAAACGTAGCAGGATTGTCGGGGTTTGCGATGTCGACGATCAGGCGCTCGATGCCACGCTCGCGAAGGTGAGGCAGCTCACGCCGGATAGCCCCCGCCGCTACAAGGATTTCCGCGAATTGATCGCCAAGGAGAAGCCGGAAATCGTCATCGTCGCCACGCCGGACCATTGGCATCCGCTGGTTGCCATCGCCGCGATGGAAGCGGGCGCGCATGTCTACGTCGAGAAGCCCATCAGCCACACGATTCGGGAAGGCCGGGCCATGGTCAATGCCGCCAGGGCGGCGAACCGGGTGGTGCAGGTTGGCACACACCGGCGCGTATCTCCGCACAATATCGAAGCGATCAAGTTCCTCCAGTCGGGCAAGGCGGGCAAGATTCACATGGTGCGCTGTTTTGTCCATTCCGGCGGGCGCGGCGGAGAACCGACGCCGAACAGCGAGCCACCCGTGGGGCTTGATTGGGACCTGTGGTGCGGGCCGGCACCGCTCAACCCCTACAACAAGGCGCTTCACCCCAAAGGCTTCCGCATGCATCTCGACTATGCGAACGGAGTGATTGGCGATTGGGGCATTCACTGGTTTGACCAGGTGCTGTGGTGGAGCGAGGAGAAGACGCCCAAGAGCGCCTATTCCGCGGGCGGGCGCTTCGTTGACCGGACCATGATGAACGCCCCGGACGCCCAGACGGCCACGTATCAGTTCACGGACTTCATCCTCGAATGGGAGCACCGGCGCTTTGCCGGAAACGGAGCCGAGAAGCACCCGCTCGGAGCGTATTTCTACGGCACCGAAGGCACGATGCATATTGGCTGGCAGGATGGATTTACGTTCTATCCCGTGAACCCGAAAGCGCAGACGGTCCACATGGAGCCGCAGCTCAACCTGCCGGATCGCCAGAACATCCGGGAACTGTGGGCGGATTTCCTTACCGCAATCGAAGCGAAACGCCGGCCGGTCTGCGATATCGAGTACGGCCATCAGGCCACGGTCATCTCGCTGCTCGGCAACCTCTCGCTGAAGCTGGGCCGCGGCGTGAAATGGGACGGCGCGAAGGAGGTTGTCCCCGGTGACCCTGAGGCGAACAAATTGCTGGCCAGAGCCTACCGGGGCGAGTGGAAATATCCGGTTTGACCGGGGCGGTTAGCGCTGGTTCGCTTTCAGGATTTTCTTGCGCAGGCGGATGGATTTCGGCGTGATCTCCACCAGTTCGTCCTCCCGGATGAACTCGATGGCCTGCTCCAGGTTGAGCAGTTTCGGCGGCACGAGCCGGATGGCTTCGTCGGCGGAAGAGGCGCGCATATTCGTGAGCTTTTTCTCTTTAATGATGTTCACGTTGAGGTCGGCATCCCGGGCGTTCTCGCCTACAATCATGCCCTCGTAGACCTCCGTGCCCGGCTCAATGAAAAGCTCGCCGCGCTCCTGCAGATTCCACATCGCATAGGCGGTGGCTTTGCCGGCGCGGTCTGAGATCAATGAGCCCGTGGGCCGGATGGGAATCTCGCCCTGCCACTCGATCCAGCCGTGGAACAGCGAGTTCATGATTGCCGTGCCGCGCGTATCCGTAAGCACGTCGTTGCGCAGCCCGATCAGCCCGCGCGACGGCACCAGGAACTCGACTCGCGCGCGCCCGGTGCCATTGTTCACCATCTTGGACATCTTGCCCTTGCGCTGGCCCATCTTCTCAATGATCACGCCCACATAAACTTCCGGAAGGTCAATCAGCAATAGCTCGATGGGTTCCTTGCGGACGCCGTCTTCCACTTTCGTGACGATCTCCGGCTTTGCCGCCTGCAGTTCGTAGCCTTCCCGGCGCATTGACTCGATAAGAATCGCAAGCTGCAACTCCCCGCGCCCGAGCACCTTGAAGCTCTCCGGGCTGCCCGTGTCCTCGACGCGAATGGAAACGTTCGTGAGCAATTCCTTGTCGAGCCGCTCGCGGAGCTTGCGCGAAGTGACGTGGACACCTTCGCGCCCGGCGAAGGGGGAATTGTTGACGCTGAAGGTCATCGCGATTGTCGGCTCATCGATCCGGATAGGCGGCAGCGGCTTCGGGTTCTCCGCCGAAGTGATCGTTTCGCCGATCTGGATTCCTTCCACGCCCGCGATGGCGAGGACGTCGCCCGTGAGCCCAAGCGTTTCGTCGATGCGGTTCAACCCCTCGAACGAATACATCTTGGTGATCTTCGTTTTCTCGAAGCTGCCGTCGAGTTTAGCGATGGAGACCTCGTCTCCGTGGCGCAGTGTTCCGGAAAACACGCGGCCGATGGCCATGCGGCCGAGGTAGTCGCTGTAGTCGAGATTCGCCACCAGAACCTGGAGGTTTGTCTCGGGGTCTCCGGTGGGCGCGGGAATGGTTTGAATGATCTGCTCGAAGAGCGGCTGTAGGTCTTTCGAATCGCCGTCGCGTTCGTGGTTTGCAACGCCATCCCGCCCGATGGCGTAAATCACGGGAAACTCCAGTTGCTCCTCCGTGGCGCCAAGGTCGATGAACAGGTCGTAGATTTCGTTGAGCACCTCGTCGATTCGCGCGTCCGGGCGGTCGATCTTGTTGACGACGACAATCTGCGGCAGGCGCGCTTCGAGCGCCTTGGAGAGCACATAGCGTGTCTGCGGAAGCGGGCCTTCGCTCGAATCCACCAGCAGAATCACGCCATCGACGATCTTCAGCGCGCGTTCCACTTCGCCGCCAAAATCACTGTGGCCCGGCGTATCGACGATGTTGATCTTGTACTCGTGGTAGCGAATGCCGGTGGTCTTCGAGAGGATCGTGATGCCGCGTTCCCGTTCGAGGGCGTTCGAATCCATCATGCGTTCTTCGACCGCCTGATTGGCCCGGAATAGGCCGCTCTGTTTGAGCATGGCGTCGACGAGGGTTGTCTTGCCGTGGTCGACGTGCGCGACGATGGCGAGATTGCGAGTCTGGAGTGGGGTACGCGTAGGACTGCCGTTGGACATAGATTGGGTGCTTGCCTGAATGCTGAAAAATCGAAGCGATTGATGTCAGATTGAAACCACGAAGCCGGGGTGTTGGCGGACGGCGAGGAATTTGGAATTCGCCGAAAGACGGCTTGCGCCGAGGATCCGGTTGGAGGCTCTGTGCTTCTATTGTAACGCGCAATCGGGCGCTTGGCATGGAAGGCGCGGTGCGCCTTCGGGCGCGGAGCCGCCTGCTTCGGGCCAGTCTGAAACGCCCGGGACCGCCGGAGAACCTGCCCGAAGGCAGAGAAGCTTCAGGGTTTCGTGCGATACAGCATTCGCGGGAACGCGATCGTTTCGCGCACGTGTTCGAGGCCGCAGATCCAGGCGACGCAGCGTTCGATGCCCATTCCGAAGCCTCCGTGGGGAACCGCGCCATAGCGGCGCAGGTCCATGTACCAGTCGAACGGTTCCTGCGGCAGATTGTGCTCACGCAGGCGCGACATCAACAGGTCCAGATCGTGAATGCGCTCGCCCCCGCCGATGATCTCGCCATACCCTTCCGGCGCCAGCACGTCCACGCCGAGCGCCACTTCCGGGCGTACCGGATCCGGCTGCATGTAGAAGGCCTTGATGGCGGTGGGGAAACGGTCCACCATGATCGGGCGGTCTTGAGACTCCGTGAGAATGGTCTCGTCCGTGCCTCCGAAATCGCTTCCCCATTCGATCTCGCTACCCTTGGCCTGAAGGATCTTGACGGCTTCGTCGTAACTCATGCGAGGGAAGGGCGGCACGCAGGCTTCGAGCTTTGCGGTGTCGCGCTCCAGCACCTTCAGTTCTTCACGTTTCTTATCCAGCACGCGGCTCACGACGCTGCAGACAAAGCGCTCGGCAAGCTGCTTCACGTCTTCAATGGTGGCGTAGGCCATCTCCGGCTCCACCATCCAGAACTCGGTGAGGTGGCGGCGCGTCTTTGACTTCTCCGCGCGGAAGGTGGGGCCGAAGCAATAGGTCTTGCCGAATGCCATCGCCGTGGCTTCGTTATAGAGCTGTCCGGACTGGGTGAGGTAGACCTTCTCGTCCTCAAAATAATCTACTTCAAACAGAGTGGTCGTGCCCTCGCAGGAAGCGGGCGTAAAGATGGGGCAATCCACGAGGGTGAAGCCGTTGTCGTCAAAGAAATCGCGAACGGCGCGGACCACCTCATGGCGCACGCGGAGGATGGCATGCTGGCGTTTGCTTCGCAGCCAGAGGTGCCGGTTATCCATCAGGAATTCGATGCCGTGCTCTTTCGGCGTAATCGGATAAGGCTGAGATTCCGGCACGCGCTGCAGCACTTCAACGGACTGAATATCCATTTCATAGCCGCCCATGGCGCGCTCTTCCGCGCGGATCTTTCCGGTGAGCACCAGCGAAGATTCCTGCGTCAGATGCTTGAGCGTCTCGAAGGTTTCCTCGGGCAGTTCCGCCTTCACGCCCACGCACTGCATCATGCCGCTGCCATCGCGCAGGATTGGAAAAACGATCTTGCCGGACTTGCGCAAATTGTACAGCCAGCCGGCGATGGAAACCGTCTCGCCGGCGTGTGCCGCGGCGTCCTCAATCCGAATACGCGGAGCGGCGGTGGAATCGCTCATGATTGCTTCTCCAGGTTCTCGAATACTTCCTTCACCCGATCAAGCGGTTCGTTCATCGCGGGATCTTCCTTTAGCTCAAGCAGCAGCGGAACGCTCTCCGGCAAGGTTCGCAAGCGTTTCATCGTCCGCTCCCAATTCACCGTCCCCCCGCTGTGAACCATCGGGAAAAGGTGCCTGTCGTCCGTGCCGTTGTTGTCGTGGACGTGCAGAGAGCGGATCCGGTCCTCGAGCAGATCGAACGCCTCGTCGAAGCCCTCCATCATATTGGCGTGGCCGACGTCCAGACAAACACCCAGATTCAGGTGAGTCGCGTGAAAGAACTCGACGATCTTCTTCGCGCTTGAAAGTGCGTTGGGAATGTTTTCCACCAGCACTTCCACGCCGCGTTGACGCGCGAAACTCTTCAGTTCATCCAGGGAGTCAAAGGCCGCATCCACCTTTTGCATGCTCCATTCGTCGTCGAAGCCGACGCCGATGTGCTGGATGGCGTAGGTGAAAGGAATCGAATCCGCCAGATCGAGCGCTCGCTTCACTTCATCCACCGCGGCGATACGATTCGCCCTGGACGGGCTGGCGATGTCGATGATCGAACGTGGCCCGGACTTGCCCCAGCAATCGTCGCTGAACATCGGCATGTGGATGGAGTGAACGGTCAGCGGCACATCTTTCAGGAACAGCGCCACCTCGCGAACCTGATCGTCGTTGCGGTAATCAAGGTGCTGCCGCGCGCAGAACAATTCCACCAGATTCACACCCGCGTTCAGAATCTTGTCGAGCAGCGCGGTGCTGAGCCGTTGGTTGACGAAGAGGTGGGTGGAAATGGCGTGACGCATACGGTGAAACCGGTCAAATTCGAATGCCCGCTTGAAGTCTCAGGATACCCCACGCGCTTTGCGCGGACCGGCTAGCGTTCCCGCGGATCGGCTGCCTGTTCGGGAGCCTCCCACCGGGGAGACTCTCCCGCGAAGAACTCGCCTAGCCGCGCGCTCGCAAAACGCAGCCCGACGAAGAACTCGCCGAACAATCCGTAGACGGCGCTTACCTCGTCGAAGCGCATTTCATAGATCAGTTTCTTGAACACAATGGGGTCGTCGGCAAACAGATCCACGCCCCACTCCCACTTGTCGAAACCGATGGAGCCGGAGATGATCTGCTTCACGACTCCCCCGTAGCGGCGGCCGATCATTCCATGGTCGTGCATCATGCGCTGTCGCTCCGCGAGCGGCACGGTGTACCAGTTCTTCGCTTCGCCGCGATAGCGGTCCATTGGATAGAAGCAGCAGTAGCGGTTGGAAGGTACTTTCGGCCAAAGACGGGGCTCCATGGCCTTCCGCTGGCGCTCCAATGTTTCCTCAACGCCCTCGTTCCATTCGGGCGAATACGGCGCAAAGCCCTTCTCCGTGAATTCCGCGTGCATCTTTGTCGTGGACGCATAGAGGCCAAGCTCCACTACCGAAAGATAGGAGTGCGTGATCTCGAAGTAGTCGCGCAAGCGCAGCGCGTTGAGACGCATCTCCGCGGCGTTCAGTTCGTCGAAGCTGTTGCGAAAATGCACCAGCATCAGATCTCCCTTGTGCCCGAGCAGGGAAAAGACGGCGCTGAATCCGGTGGCCTCCATCGCTTCGAGGGCGGCGGTTGCTTCCGAGATCACCGCTTTCTGTTCCGGCTGTGACAGTGCATGCCACTTCTCCCAGCGGACGGTGAGCATCTGATGCAGCATCGCGGCGCCATCGAGCGTATAGGGGACTTCAGGCATCGCGACATCGCTTTGTTCCCGCGCGGGGCGAAGAGAGGCAGGGGTATCGGTTGGTGTGCTCATCCTCATTTCAGTGTATCGGCTGCTATCCCAAACTCGAAGCCGTTGTGTTGTAGAGTTCTTCTGAGGGACATGCCGAAACAGGGTACACGTGACCGGACGAACGAGGCGGTCTCGGCCGCGCCCCAGCCGTCAGTAGGCGCTGTGTTCGGTGAAATGCTTCGTCACCCGGGCCACCATTTCGTTACCCAATGGAACTGGAAATCCGCCCTCACGAGCGCGTTGATGCGGGGCATCCTTTTCTTTGCCACCAACGTCACGGCGGGCTTCCGGGCGGCATCGTGGGCGCTGCTGCTGCAGTTCGCGTTTCGCGCCACCACATCCGGCTTCTGGGGTGCTTTTATTCAGGCGATGCGGCATGCTCAGCCACGCTGGCTGGCGGGTCTGGTGGTGGGCGTGGGCCTGTCCACCGTGGTGCATAGTCTCGAGTTGCTGGTTCACTGGCTGGGCGGCACGCCGGAACTCAAGCGCAGCGTTATGGTCTCTATCGCCTTCACGGTGGTCTCCAGCCTATTCAACCTGTACATCATGCAGCGCAACGCCTTGCTGGTGGGCGAGCATGCGCAATCCCTGGCAAAAGATATGGCGGCGATGCCCAGGCTGATTGCCGGTTTTCTGGCGTGGCCCTTCACCTTGCTGTATCGCGCGTTTCGTCCCGCGGAAGCGCCTTCTTCGGGGGGAGAAGGTTTATGAATGCGACGGCGCGAGAGGCCGGCTGGAGGCCCGGACGCGTCTATGCGCCCAGACGCGAGCGCACCCGTTCGCTGAGCAATTTGCCGTCGACCCGCTTGCCGGCGAGTTTGGCCTGAACGGCCTTCATCATTGCGCCCAGATCTTTCACGGAACTCGCGCCGGTTTCCGACACCGCCGCTTCGATCGCGCTTGCCATCTCTTCGTCCGTGGGTGCGGAAGGCATGTAGCCTTC
The DNA here is from genome assembly GCA_014584705.1 of Acidobacteriota bacterium. Lineage (GTDB taxonomy): Bacteria > Acidobacteriota > Terriglobia > Bryobacterales > Bryobacteraceae > JACTMJ01. Next base: position 82,492 of record JACTMJ010000026.1, read on the forward strand.
GATGATGCGCGCTTCCTGCTCCTCCTGTTGGGCCGATTCCTCGCGTCCGCCCTGGCGGAACATTTCCGCCGCTTCATGCCGTTGCTTGAGCAGCGAGCTCAGCACCTGCAACTCGGCCTTCTCGTCGAATACCTTGTTCGCATCGGCTCTGGCCTTCGTGAGCGCGGTCTTAATCATCCGGATCGCGTCCAGCCGCACCTGCTCTTTGGCCTTCATCGCGGCCACCATGTCCTTTTGAATCTGATCGAGGAGTGCCATACCCATTTGGTATTCTAAGGGATTCCGGCGGTGTTCATTCGTTCACTTCCCCTTCAGGCAAGCGGCGAATCTCGATTTCAGCCGCCCGGACCGATAGGATTCCGCCTCTTATGAACATCCTCGTTGCCGAGCCATTATCCCCCGCCGGACTGGCGATTCTTGAGAAGAACACGGACTGGAACATCATCGTTTCGAGCCCCAAGGAGTATGAAGCCCACCTTTCCGATGCGGATGCGCTGGTCGTCCGCAGTGCGGTGAAAGTCACCAAAGAGGTGCTGGCGAAAGCGCCGAAGCTGAAGGCCATCGGGCGTGCCGGCGTGGGCGTTGACAACGTGGACCTCAACGCGGCAACCGAAGCCGGCGTGATTGTCATGAACACCCCCGGCGGCAACTCCATCTCCGTCGCGGAGCATACCCTTGCGCTCATGCTGGCGATGGCCCGCTTCGTGCCCCAGGCCACGGAGTCCACGAAAAGCGGCAAGTGGGAGAAGAAGAAATTCATCGGGAATGAACTGCGGGAGAAGACGCTGGGCCTGATCGGTCTTGGGACCATCGGCCGCGGCGTCGTGCAGCGCGCCAATGCCTTTGAAATGAAGATTCTGGCTCATGATCCGTTCGTGAATCCGGAGAGCGTGGCGGCGATGAACGTCACGCTGGTGAGTCTCGACGATCTTCTCGCCCAGAGCGATTTCATCAGCCTGCATACGGCGCTTACGCCCGAGACGCGGTGCATGATCAACGCCGCCGCCATCCAGAAGATGAAGCCCGGCGTGCGCATCGTCAACTGCGCCAGGGGCGAGTTGATTGACTATACGGCGCTGCTCGAAGGACTTGAGAGCGGCAAAGTGGGCGGAGCCGCCCTCGACGTCTTCGAGAAAGAGCCCACCACCGGCGAAGAGTCTTTCCTGAAGTTCCCCAACGTCATCGCCACGCCGCACATTGCGGCATCGACCGAAGAGGCGCAGGAAATCGTCGGCGTTCGCATCGCGCAGCAGCTCAGCGACTACCTCCGCGACGGCGTCGCCATCAACGCGGTGAACATGCCGCAGTTGTCGCCCGCGGAATACAAGTCCGTCGAGCCCTACATGGTGCTGGCGCAGCGCCTGGGCGAGTTCGCCGCGCATATCGCCGAGGGCAATATGGTGGCCATCCGGATCACCTACCACGGCCGCGTGGCGGACAATACGCAATTGATTCGCAATGCCGGCGTCGTGGGCGCGCTGCGCCGCTCCGGAGAGCGCGTGAACGTGGTGAACGCCATGCAGATCGCGGCGGCCCGGGGCATCAGCGTGAGCGAGCAGCACCACGTCCGGCAAGGCCGCATCGACGCCATTCATCTGGAGATTGAGACCTCGGGTGGCCGGACCCGCGTCGGCGGCACCGTCGTAATGGATAAACCCCGCCTGCTTCGCGTGGACGGCATTCCCGTGGAGGTCCCCCTCGCCGGTGATCTCATCTACATGCGCAACCTCGACGTCCCCGGCGTCATCGGCCACGTGGGCAATGTGCTGGGCGCGAATAAGATCAACATCGCCAACTTCTCCCTGGGCCGGGAAGAACGCGAGCCAAGCGCGGGCAAACCCGTGCAGGCTGTCGCCGTGGTCGAAACCGATGGTGTCGCCAGCGAAGCCGCGATGGAGCAACTGCGCAGCAACCCGGCCGTGATCATCGCCCGCACGGTGAGCCTCGGGAAGTAGAGGAACTGTCGCGGAGCCGGACGCCACGCGCGACTCCGGATGCGGCCGAGGGTTTTCAAGAAGGACAGAGGTTCCCGCACCGCGGAACCTCTGTCCGCCAACCTTTGTTCGATCAATTCGAGAGCGCATCGGTTCTGTCAGCATCAGTTGACACTAAAAGCCCAAATTTGCTCTAATCTCAAGTGACGGCGGTTCCCAATCCGCCAGCCGGCAAACCCACGTTCCTCAGTAGCTCAATGGTAGAGCATTCGGCTGTTAACCGAAGGGTTGTAGGTTCGAGTCCTACCTGAGGAGCCACTCCTTTTTCCCACACCCGTTCCTGCCCGTTCGTTAACGTGTCTCTCCGTCCGTAACCCCGCAACTGGCCGTGTTTTCGGCACTTCCGCGTCTCTCCGTTTCGAGCCGAGTCCCGCCTGAACCGCCAGCCGTGTGTGCCGGCGACGTTTGCCGGAGGTCGTTTCTCCCCGTCTCCGGACACGCTCGCCGAGTTGAGTGTCGGCTCGGGGCTATCGCTCGCTGCGGGTGTGAGCTCCCTCGGAAGCCACACCCACGCCGCAACTGACATCGTCTCCGGCTCATTGGCCCTCGCGCGGAGTGGCTTTGGAGCGGATCTCTCCGCAACAGGCCCCGGCTTCCTGCGCCAGGCCTCGGCGGGCGCGGCGGTTACCGTCGCTGCACTCTCTTCAGGAGACGTGACCGGCGCACTCGGCTACACGCCCGCGAACAGGGCTGGCGAGACCTTCACCGGTCCCCTGCACGTCGGTGGAGACCAAGCCTTCGTCGAGTGCAGTCCCTACCAGACGGTCGGCGGCGCGTTCGAGAACATGGCGAAGTACTCGGAAGACTTCAGCGTCGCCACGTGGGACAAGAACGGCGGATTGTGTTCTGTGACTTCGAACAGCATCATCGCGCCCGATGGTAACCAGACCGCAGACGTGATTACCGCCGTGACCGATACCCCGGTGATCCAACAGCAGATCGCGGGCCTCGCTGATGGCGGCACCTACACCTTTTACGTCTGGGCCCGCGTCGCCTCCGGCACTCGCAAGGTATCGGTGGCGATCGTCAACAACGCCTATGCGGCATACCTCGCCGGCCCAACACAGGTCACGCTGACGACCTCCTGGCATCGATTCAAGATCACCGGGATACTGGCGTCGGGCCAGACCGGTCTCTGGATCGTCGTCCGCCAATACGCCACCAACGGCGATGACTGGACCACGGGCGACATCCACCTATGGGGCGCGTGCCTCCAGCAGGGCACCGATCCCAAGAAGGCGTACGCGCGCACGTGGGGATATCAGGCTGGTCCCGTTGCGGCCGGAGTCGCCTGCGGCCCGCTGCTGGTCGTCGGCAAGGACACCGCGGAGTCGCCGCTCAAGGTGCGCGGCCCTGGCTCCCCGCTCACGGACCACACGCTCCTCGAAGTCACGGCGGGCGGCGAACTGATCATCGCGGGCGGCACTGGCAACGGGTATCGCTTCGCGGAAATCGTCGGCGCGAGCAACCCGTCCGGATGGTCCGGATGCCTCAAGGTAAAGAACCCCGCAGGCGTAACGGCCGGATACATCCTGCTGTACTCAAATCCGTAATGCGAAAGGACAGAACCGATGAACTTGACGCTGGACCACACCCAGCGTCTGAACTTGCACGCGCTCCTTGGCGCGCAGCGGGCAGACGTGGGTTCTATTCGCGCGATCTGGAACATCCAGGATCGGATTGCGCTTGGCGCCGAGGAGGAGAAGGCGCTCGAACTAAAGCTAGAGATCGTCGCCGGCCAGGATCGCGTGATCTGGAATCCAATGCTTTCACTGCCGGCCAGGGAGTTTGAGTTCACCGACGCAGAGGTCGCGTGCATTAAGGCGGCGATCCAGACGTGGGACTCGTACGGTGCCAGCGCCGACCGGCATTGGCTTGAGCCTGTGATTGGAGTACTGTTTTTCGAGGCGCCTCCTACGTAACTTGGTTGCCAGCCGAGCACAACCATTCGGAGGCCGTTTCATAAACGGCTGACTAGCCTCACCGAACCGGTCCTGGCGACCAGCAACTGGAAGGTGTCAGACGGAGACTGAATGCCAACCCCGTCTGGCCGTCGCAGTCACGGTCGCGGACCAGTTGCCTTCTTCAAATACACCGTCGTCCGCTCACCTTCGCCGCGCAACGTGATGCCTTCCAGCGTCGAAAGAAGTTCACTCAGGCGCTCAAAGCCGAATCGCCTTTGGATCGGGATTCCGGGGAACTTGCGACCTAGCCTAAAACCGGCTTGGCTGACGAACAACGGCCTGCCTTCCCGCTCCATCTCCAGGACACATTCGCGGACGAACGCCGCTACATCCGCCCTGCTGGGGGTGTTTGGGCTGGAAGTCTTTCCTGCGGCATCGGGAGGTTGTTTTGGCACACCAGGAAGGACGACCGACGGCGCCGATCTCCGCCGGACTGTTGCCGACAGTCCGCTTCCCGATATGACGAATGCTCCAAGGTTGTTAACGAATTCTCCGGCGCTCATGTGCCCGCGTTTCTTGCCGAGTTCCAGCCCTGGGAATCGGCCAAGTAGCTTATTGCCGAGAACCGAGACGTACAATGGCCTGTCCCTATATTCGGGGGCTCGCAGAAGATCGCTAATAAATGCAACAATCTCCTCGCGCTGAGGTGGGCCCCCACTGCTCCTCTTGTTGGCATCCTCAATCGGTGCCGGCACCTGCACAGCGAAGTCGTGCTGAGGCGATTCCGTTTTCGAACCTCCGGCTGTAACGTCCGCGCGACCCAGTGACACCTTCCAAGCCCGTAGACCAGCGTACGCGAATCCAAGATGGAAATGCACCACAGCATTGATGTGCTGCGACTCCCAAAATTCCGTACCAGGCACAAAAAACGCGCGTGTAACTTCGCCAATCCGTATTACACCGGCCTGCGGCCCTTTCATGTCTTCAATTATTCCGGTGACCTCTGCCAACTTTGATGGATCGTTGTAAAATCCCTTCCGTCGATTGAACCCGCCTAGCTCGCCATGCCCAATTAGAGGGCACCATAGCGGTTCAGTTGCCAACCACTCGTAAGAATGTCCCCGTCTGCCGGTCGCCAAATCTTTGCAACGGTCTAGATGGATCGAGATGTCCGCCTCGCCCCGCGAGATGCCACCGCGCCACAGCAGGAAGTGAAGTACATAGCAGTAGTAGTGAGCCTCAAGCGAGTCCGACCTTGCGGCCCACGCTTCCAATCGATCTAGAGCCTGCAAATACGAGAACTCGGGAAGCCGCTTGTAAGCTTGAAACCACACGCGGACGTCTCGGTCGTTGGCTGGTTCCTCAGATAGGTTCTGATCCATCAGCTCGCTAACGCGAGTAAGTTCATCTCGGTCCAATCCGCTCCAGAGACGTCCAGCTTTGCAGTAATATGCCGAAACAACGGCCCGCCGCAATGATCCGTGCTCCGTGTCCTCGCGCGTTAAAAGAGACTCCCAGGTCTTTATGGCCGTGAGAAAGTCCCCGTACATGTTCATCAGTCGGTTCCCGCAGCGGATTTCAAACCTCGACGGCTTTCCCTCAGCCCTCATGTGCGCCACTCGGGCCAAAAGATCTTCCGCCATTACAGTATTGGATCTAATCCATCTGGCAAGTTCTCCCCGTTGCTCCTTCAACTCTGGCATGCTCTTAGCGCCGGACGCAGCAATCAATCGTTCTGACACCTCGAGAATCATCTGCATGTGCGTAATGTAACCATGATCATCTTCCGGCCCCAATTCCCTGGTCCGGGCGAAGCACTCCGATGCCCGCGCAGTGAGATCCCGGACTTGCCGCAGCATCTCAATGGGCGCGGTCGTGTCAGCGTTCCGTATCATTTCCCTGAGTTGATCTCGCACCCAGAAGCGCAGGACCATACCCAACGAATGATGATGAAAGGAGTCGAGTGGTGCCAGTGCCACTGCTCTCTTGAGATATGTGTCTGCCGTTTCATAGTCGTGCTGCATCTCGTAGATATGGTGCCTGCCCAAGTGGTTCCAGAAATGTGGCTGATTTGGGCACAGGTCAGTAAGGAGCTGAAAGATCTGATGCTGGCCGGTCTTCGTTGGCACGGCCCTGATCAGTTCAGAAAAATTGCTGCGGAGGCCTAACGTCAGCCACTCGTCGCGCCGAATGAACAGACTAGTGAATAGTTTGTCGAGATATTCGGATTCGGGGCCGAGAATCCCGACGGACTCCTTGATAAAATCCAACGCCAGGTCCTTTAGCCCGTCGCGCCAGTTCTCGGAGCCACCCAGCAACTCCTTCAACATCTCCTCCGCGATAAGGGGATGCAGGGCTCGCACATGTTTGCCCACAGTCAGAATCAGCCGGCTTGCCTGATTCCCGAGGAGTTCCTCCACCGTCGATGACGATGTCGCCCGCAGGCCAACAAACTGCCTCAGCAGGGCCTCCTCTATGCCGACTTGAGAAAAGCGCGTGACCATCGCGATATACCGCAACAGTTTCTGCACGCCGTAGGGCGCACCCTCCAGGTACGCGCTGACGTAGCGATCGACTGTAGTGAAACTTTGAGCATGAAGCGTGAGTCCGAAGAAGAAGGGGCAGATGTACCTTGGTTCGGTTGCGCGCGCCAGCTGGAGAAACTGCTGCTTTTTCCTGTTGTCTTTTGTACGGGCCGCAAAGACTCTCCCGAATTCTTTTGCTTCACCTTCTTCCATTGGGTAGGTGAGAGCGAATTCGCGGTCTTGGTCCGCGGCGGTCGAACGAACCACGTAAAGAATAACGGCGCGCGAATTTCGACTCGCAAGCCCTCTGTATAGGTCCTCGCGGGCAGATGGAGACAACTCCGCAGATTCCGCAAGTACTAGGACGGGCCTCTGAGTGAGCTGAAACACCTGATCGATTCGGTCGACGGTTAACCGCGAGGAACGACGCAGAATGACCGTCGGATGAATGTTCCGGAGAGAGAACACAGCGCGCAGCGCCGCCGTCGTTCCACCAGCTCCTGGAAGGTGGTGGAGTTCCAGTGTTCGGCTCTTACTTTGAGTCAAGAGCCCTTCAAGGGCCTTTACGAGATCGGTGTGGATAAATCGCTGAACGTCGGCACCGCTGTGTAGGTCGGCCCAGCTCGGCGGATGGCCCCGCCAGAATTCATCAGTCTCGGCCTCTCGGGCCGCATCGATGAGAATTCGCGAATGCAGTACATCAAGATCTTCTTCCCAATTCCGGAGCCGGTCTATGGGGATTCTGACAGGGCCGGATGCTCCAGGAAGTTCGGGATCGACGGTCTCCGCTTGCTTGCCGTAAACGACGCTAATGCAGGAGGCGAACTGGGCCGGTTCAAGATCAATACGAGTTGCGACTAACGACCCCGTTTCAGCGACCTCAGCCCCTAGAAGAAGAATTTGCGCTGCATCCTGTAGTTCTTCGTCGACAATCTCAAGGACGCGGGTGAGCCGTTCGGCGTCGAGCCCGGTGCCAGAGAGAACCACAACCCGAATTGGACGCGGTGCCGTCGCCCTTTTCAAAGCTGAAAAAAGGTCACGGACACCGTGCATATAACCGCGCCGCCACTCGGAGAGGGACTGGGGGATTGGTTCGAGGTGACTCGGCCATCCGCCAGCCATTAGCCACGCGGTTCCCCGTTCAGCATCCAATGGTTGCGGTCTCTTTCCGTATTGGTGCACCGAACGCAGTTTCGCTAATTCAGGCGCCGCAAAGGAGAAAAGCCCTTGTTCGTCGCTAGAAGGATCAAAGTCGACCACAGCCGTCCAGGGTAGAAGTCCAAGCGCAGAAAGATCCGGACTGGCGTGCAGCGTGCCAGTAATTAGGACATAGACAGCGGCGCCTTCGTCAAATCTCGCGCACTGTTCCCAAAAGACTGACCATGATGTTGGTAGGGAGGGTGCCTCACCTGTGGCGATCAGAGGGGCTGGAACTGTTTTGCCGGCGCGATTCTCGGCGTCCTCGATTACCCGGCTCCAAACGTCAGGTACAAATGTTCTCAGGTATTTGGAGGCTGCCCAGCAACCGTACGCCAGAGAGAGAGAACGGTTTGGCTGCGACAGAGGCTTGTTGGCCCAATTAAGCGCGGCCGCGACCTGGGCTAGGAGTTGCTGCCCAGCATATGTATCACGTCTGTGCTGTTCATGAGTAATCTGCCAAGTATCTGCTCCCCCCCTTATTGACCTCACACACTCGACCAAGCCACTGTCAGCAACAGGGACCATGGCAACTCGCCCGGCCGCTGGCGGTTCATCCAATGCATCCAGCACGCCGATAATGCGTTCTCTGTCGTGTCCGTCGAGATGATTCAATAGCAGGGCGAGTTCCAGATAGGCGTGGTCGTAGAATAGGGGCGCCTGCCGAGAGAGAGCGAAATCAATGAGCCAAAAGGAACCTGCGTCGATGCTTTGGCGGTCCACCATGATATTACCGGGGTGAAGATCTCCATGGATCAAACCGGAAAATCGCACGCCGGCAGAGTTCCTTGCCGCGTCGCACGTGCAGAGCCAAAGAGGATTCGCCATCAGCCGGCCTGACACGATCGTCACCGGCTGGTCGCCCAGTTCTTGAGCTACGAAGTCGTGCAATGTGGGAGCTTGCTTCGCATCGAGGCGATAGCCAAGCCAGGACTCCAGGGTGGATTGGGCCGAGACTTCGAGTTCCACCTCGTATGACGAGTTAAACTCCGTCAGAAGCTTGTTGGTGATCTCGCGGCCGTAATGTTGGATCGCCCCGGCCTGCACGGTGTCTGCCGCAACTACCGTCGCCAAGCTATACCCAGCAATCTCGTACAGGATTCCTATGTGCTCGGCATCTTCTGCGTGCCTAACCAACCCAGGTATGTGATTGGCAGCGAAAGAGGCGTTACGTTCGGACGCGATTTTATGGCGATCATACTCACTCTGCGGGTCCCACAGACTCTCCTTTTCCTGCAGCTTCAGAATATACTGGCCCGAAACATCGACCGGCTTCCCCGTGGCGGCGTGGGCAATATCAATGACGTAGACCACCGCCGAAGATCTGCCGCTGTCGAGAGATCTAATCAGCGCGTACTTGCATCCAGGTGCCCATTGCTGGAGCGATGCTTCGAAAAAGCTTCGATACCGATCAGGAATTTGTAGCGGCATGTCCGCGCTCTCCAAGCTCCTGATTCTAATACTTGGCAGAAGCTAATGTGCAGCAAGCCTTCCAGCAGACCCCGCACTACCGCCATTTTTGCGCGTCTGCGGATGGCGTGCAGTCCGGACATTCTCGAAGATTTCGATCCGACCCCGAAGCATGACGTGAATCACTGGAGTCGCAGGGATACGATTAGACGACCAAGCGCAGAGAAACTGCCGTCCCCTGCTGGCGCTCAGCTTCGCTTTTGCGCTTCTCGTCGGCCGCGTTCTGGCGGGCAGCAATCTCGTCGAGCGCGCGCCGCTTGGCTTCCATCCGCACGTGGGAGTACCGCGAGAGCATGGCGCGCAAAACGTGGACGGCGATGCTCATGATGACCTCGTCGCCCGGCGACGGAGACAGGTTACAGTTGCATCGTCGCGGTCATCTCGCCACGTGCGTGGCGGATGGAAAGCAATGCCATCCCTCAGTCCCCTCGCTGTCAACCAGGAAAGGCGTTTAGTTTCCTTATCTCGCGGCCTTTTTGCCGATCTCGTGTTTTGTGGAGGTTACGGAGGGTCGATTTCTGCGGCTAACGTCAAAGCCCAAGATGGGTTGATAGAACCCGAGAAAACTCATCTTCGGATTAGGCAAAACAAGGCGACCACCCGGATTTTGCCCCACGGAGCCAATTCTCCGTCCATACGAGTTTCTCCTCTCCAGCAGTTAACGTCGGCGCAACCCGTGCGTCCGCACCTTTTGCTGTATATCCCAAATAACGCCACATCCTTGCGACAATCGAACGTCCTCTGGACCTGCGCGGATGTGTCCGAATTCGCGGCCTGGGTGCCCCTGTCCTTTCTCTATCGCGGTTCTTTTCCCGGGCCGTTCTCTCCAATGCCAGATCTATTTGTTTCGCTCGCCTGGAAACCTCGAACTTTCACGCTTGGTTAACAGGGACGTTCAGCTCGACCATCTCGGACTGTCGGCCAACTTGGGTTAGCGCCCGCCGATTGATTCTCTTACCGTGCAGCTTGCCGCGAGAAACCGAGCCGCCGGTGCGGGAGACGGTGCGTTGCGCCATCTGCACGCGCCAATCTGTGGGATCCGATGGCGACCTCTCTTCATGCCGGGTGCAGTCTGAGATTTGCCGCGCGTACATTCCGTCTCCGCGCTCGAGGAATTTCGAGCTGGTCGCGAAGCGATTCGGCGACGGGTGCTCTGGAACCGCGTTCGACCGGCCAGCGCCAAACAGCCTACTCGAAGTCGTGCGGTACAGTCGCGTGGAACGCGTTGTCATCCATCGGCTGGGCCGGCCGTCGCGAAACCCGCGGTATTTCGTCATGCTCTTGGAGGAACTGCGGGATCGCGGCGCCAAACGGGACATCGTCGCCGCCCCGGCCTGGGCGTCGCGGCGCCGGCCCCTTACCTCAAGGGAACAGACGGAGGCTGTCCGCCGCGCGGTGCGGAGTGTGGTCTCGATGCGGAGACCGGGAACCTGACGATCGGCGTGATCAAGCCGCCCGATGGGTCGGTTGATGATGGAGTTGCAGAAGCTGGTCGGCCCGGAGCGCCCGAGACGCATACGTCCGGCCCTCGTCATCGCTGAACTCGACTTCGTATACGCCGGGAGCGAGGCGCTCCACAACCGTGCCCACCTGGCCCCGTTGAAGCGGAGGGGCAGCGACGTCTTCGAGCAACGCCACCGTTGATAGCATTTCCAATTCGCGCATCATCCGCCTCGTTTCTATAGTACGAAACAACTGGTCAACCTGGGCTGCCCTTCATCCCGCGGGACGATCCAGCCGCTGCGGATGGTTGCGTGCCGGCCACCGTGCTCCATCTCGAAATCGATCGTGTAGCGGTCGCCGTACTTATCAGAATCGCCTCGTACCGCATTGTCTTCTCTCGCGCCTGCAAGCAGGGCGTCACGCAGGATCTCCGCGTCTGCCTGCGTGAGACCGAGAGCCGACGCGAACACGCGAGCCTTGTGCCTGCCGCGCGGATGATGCGGATCAAGACAGTAGTCGCGCAGTTTCACAATGTCGACGATCGCGCGCTCGGCATCGGGCAGTTTCATCCTGAAGGGCAGGTTAGCAGCTTTTCGAAATCTGGGCGATCTGGCGGGACAGCGCTAACCAGCGGGTGGATCTGCTAACCCGCCGTTGAGAATGATGTCAGGGCCGAACTGAGCCAAACGATTTTTCTCTGAACCCTCCCACTCCAAAGATTAACGCGGGGCCGTTCCGCACATGGCGCCCGCGCCGTCTCGGGAATGGACTGCATGGGGTCTCCCCAGGGAGTTGTTTCATTCCGCGCGAGCTTTCAAGAGCTGGCGGCAAAGCGCCCGCGTCACTGACCTTCTCGCCCCGGTGCTATCCTGCAATTTGACTCCGACCATCGTTCGCTAACCGGCGCTCAAGACGCGCCGGCCCCGAAGACGTCTTCCCCACCCCCGCCCTACGTGTCTTTGTGGAGCGAACAAGCGATGAAATTCTCTTCCGATCTTTTGGTGCGCGCTCGCGTGTGCGAAGCAGCGCAGGAACGGTATTGCGTCCGATTTGAAGATGGCTCTGAGTGCGATGCGGAGCCTGCCGGCGTTTTGCGCTGGAGCGCGGAGTTGCCGGCCGTAGGTGACTGGGTCCGGACCCGTCGCGCCGATGCCAGTTTGGCACTGATCGAGCAAGTAGAGCCCCGCGTCAGCTCGGTCTCGCGTCAGCGGCCAGGCGGTCGCGGAGTGCAGGTGCTTGCGGCGAACGTGGACCTGATTGTGATTGTGATGGGTCTCGACGGGGACTACAACCTCAGCCGTCTGGAGCGCTATCTCGTCCTGGCCAAGGATAGCGGCGTCGAGGCCTTTGTGGCATTGAACAAGATGGATCTCCGCGGAGACTGGCTGGCGCGCCTTCGCGACGTGCGCACCATTGCGGATCACGCGATTGCGATATCGGCGCGCGAATCCGTAGCGCCCATTCGGGAGGCCGTGCGGGGACGCACCGCGGTACTGCTCGGTTCCTCGGGCGCGGGCAAATCGACGATCATGAACGCGCTAGCCGACGAAACCCGCCAAAATACTCGGCCTGTGCGGGAGTCCGATTCGCGCGGGCGCCACACAACCGTAGGGAGGATGCTCGTCGATCTGCCGGACGGAGGCGCGCTGATCGACACACCGGGCCTGCGCGAACTGGCTTTGAGAGCGGGCCAGGACGCCGTGGACGATGTGTTCGCCGGTATTGCCGTGCTCACGGAGCGTTGCCGTTTTCGCAATTGCTCGCACGCGGGCGAGCCGGGGTGTGCGGTCGCCGCCGCCGTTCAATCCGGGGAACTCGATACCGGCCGCTGGACCAGCTACCAGAAGTTGCTGGCCGAAGCCCGATACCATGAGCGCACTGTTGACCAGCGCGCCGCCGCGGAATCCAAGCGGAAGTGGAAAGCGATCCACAAGGCCGTGCGGCATCATCCAAAGTACACTCGTTGAGAGACGCGAATGCAGCGAAGCCGCGCTTCAGCGCAGGGGCGGGTGGCGATTTTTCTTGAGCCTGCTGGCCCCCCTGCGGTAGAACTATTGCGATGGATCGCGGCGCTCTTGAGGAACCCTTTCTCGTGTTCGGGCAGCCTTCCCTAGGCGAGGAAGAAATCGCGGAGGTCGTGGAGTGCCTGCGCTCCGGCTGGATTGGCCGCGGCCCGCGCGTCACCCGCTTTGAGAAAGACTTTGCGGCCTATAAGGGCGTGGAAGAAGCGGTCAGCGTCCACTCCTGCTCAGCGGCGCTGCTGCTTGCCCTGCAAGCGGCGGGCGTAGGGCCGGGCGATGAAGTGATCACCACGCCACTCACCTATTGCGCCACCATCAACGCCATCATCCACTCCGGGGCGCGGCCGGTGCTCGCGGATGTGGACCCCGTCTCCATGAATCTTTCCCCGGCTCGTGTCGCGGAACGCATCACGGCGAACACACGCGCCATCATCCCCGTGCATTTTGCGGGCCGCCCCTGCGAGATGGATCCGCTCTGCGAGCTGGCCGCTCGTTATGGCTTGATCGTGATCGAAGACTGCGCGCATGCCATTGAGACGGAGTACCACGGGCGGAAGGCTGGCACGATCGGCGATTTCGGCTGCTTCAGTTTCTACCCCACGAAGAACGTCACCACCGGCGAGGGCGGGATGGTGCTGGCGAAACAACCCCGGCATCGGGAGGCGGTTCGCATTCTCTCCGCGCAGGGGATGACGCTCGACGCCTGGAAGCGCTATCGCTCCGACGGGGTGCCCCATTACGAGGTAGTCGCGGCCGGCTTCAAATACAACATGACCGATATGGAAGCCGCCCTCGGAATCCATCAGCTTGCCAGAGTGGAGGCGAACTGGCTGCATCGCCAAAGGATCTGGCTGCATTACCGCGAAGCGTTCGCCGTACTCCCCGTGACGCTTCCCGCGGCCCCTTTCCCCGGAACCCGGCACGCCTATCATCTCTTCCCCATCCTCGTCGATCCTCGCGAGGCGGGCACGGATCGCGACGGCTTTCTGCAGCGGCTTCGCGATCTGCGGATCGGCAGCGCGGTGCATTACCGCAGCGCGGCCGAACAGCCCTATTACCGGCAGACTTTCGGCTGGCAACCGAAGGATTTTCCGGAAGCCTTGCGCATCGGGCGGCAAACGCTGAGTATTCCTCTCTCCCCGGCCCTCAGGGAGTCCGATGTCGCGCGCGTCGTCCACGCCGTGCGGACCGTTCTCGAAACACCCGCGCGAACCGAGGCGATGGGGGCCGGCGTGTGAACGGGAGCTTCACGTTCTGCCGCCGGGAGCCCGCGGGCGCGGCGGTATCACAGTATCTGGAAAAGGCGCTGGCCCTGCCCCCCGGCCGCTTTCTCGTGAGCGGCGACGTCGCGGCCAGCGTGCCGGATCGGGACGGCGTGCTCTGGATTCACGGCAATGCCGCCTTCTTCCCGAGAGTCTGCCGTCGCCTCCTCCGTATGCCCGCCGGGGAACGCCCGCTCGTCGTGATCTGGCACATGGAACCGCTGCCGCCCCCAACAGCCTCGGGCATTCCGAAGCCCCGCCTGCACCTGCGCGAGATTGCCAAGATCGTGCTCCGGGACGCGCGCGCAACCGATGTCTACACCAATGCGTTCACGCTTCGCCGCCTCCATCGCAATGGCGTGCCCGATGTACTGGTAGTCTCCGCGCCGGGCCGCCAGGAATACCTGGCCGAGCGCGGCATCCCGTCGCACTTCGTTCCGGTGGGGCTATTGCCGGAGGCCGGCCGCGATCTTGCCCTGGAGCGCGATATCGACGTTCTTTTTCTGGGGTCACTCGACGTTCCGCGGCGCAATCGCATCCTCCAGTCACTCCGTGCCCAAGGGGTCCCCGTCACAGCGCTCGGCGATTGGAAGAACCCAGACTATTGGGGCGAATCCCGCACCATCCTCCTGAATCGCGCGAAAATCCTCCTGAATCTTTCGCGCACGGAGGGGGAATATTCGGGCATCCGCATTCTGCTGGGTTTGGCGAATAAGGCGCTCGTGGTTTCCGAGCCAATCTACGAATCGAAGCCGTACATTCCGGGTCGGCACTTCGTGATGGCCCGCCACGAGGAACTTGCCGAGCGGATCCTGCACTATCTCGGGGACCCTGTGGCACGCGCCGCGATCATCGAGGAAGGCTACCGCGCGGCACACGCCGAGTTCGCCATGGAGCGTTCGCTCAACCGCATTCTCCGGTACCTTGCGGAGCACCACAAGAAAGGAGGCAGCCTTGTCCGAACCGCTCTTGATTCTGGGCGCGCGGAGATTCGCGCTTGAGGTCGCCGACATCGTTTCCGAAATCGAGGGGTACCAACTCACCGGATTCGTCGAGAATACGGATCCCGAGCGCTGCCGGGAGCCGCTGGAGGGCCTGCCCGTCCATTGGGTGGACGACCTTGCGTCCATGGCGAAGACCCATTGGGCCGTCTGCGCCTTCGGCAGCACCACGCGCCGCGGCTTCATTGAACAGGCGGCCGCGGCGGGCATCCGCTTCGCCACGCTCATCCATCCGGCCGCGCGATTCTCCCGCAAAAGCAGCGCCGGGCCGGGCACCGTCGTCTGGCCGGGAGCCGTCGTGAGCGCGTACACCGAGATCGGCGCGCACGTGCTTGTCAACCGCGGCGCGCTCATCGGCCACCATACGCAGTTGGGCGACGGCATCACGGTGGGGCCGGGTGCGAATATCGCCGGTGCATGTACGATTGGATCTGGCTGTTACATCGGAATGGGATCGGTGATCGTTGATTCCATGCGCATTGGCGCGGGATCCGTGGTCGCCGCCGGGGCGGTGGTCACACGGGAGACGCCGCCGAACGTGATGGTGGCCGGTTCCCCCGCCGTGGTCGTAAAGCACGGAGTGGATGGGTATTGACATGGATACAGAACGAATTCTGACTACCAGCGGCATTCTGGCGCGGGGGGCGCAAGCCACGCCGGATGCGCCGGCCCTGTTGGCGCCGGACCGCGCGCCGCTGCGCTTTGCGAACCTCCATCGGGAAGCGTGCGGCATCGCCGCCGCGCTCGCCGCCAGCGGCTTTGCGTCCGGAGATCGCGTGGCCATCGTGCAGCCGGATGCCGCCCAAATGGCATTGGCGTTCCTCGGCGTGACCGCCCTCGCAACCGCCGCGCCGCTGAACCCCGCTTATCTCGCCAAGGAATTCGATTTCTATCTCTCTGATCTCAACGCGAAAGTCCTCATCGCGCCGCAAGGGAACCATGCGTGCCGGGAAGCGGCGAGTGCGCTCGGAATCCCCGTCGTCGAGATGGCGGAGTTGCGAACCGGGGAGCCCGCCGCGCTGAGATCCGCAACTCCGTCGGACGAGACGCTCGTGTTGCATACCTCCGGCACCACCTCCCGCCCGAAGCTCGTTCCGCTCACCCACGCGAATCTATGCAACTCGGCCTATAACGTCGCCGCAACGCTCCAGTTGCAACCGTCGGATCGCTGCCTGAACGTGATGCCGCTCTTCCATATCCACGGCCTTGTAGCGGCCCTGCTGGCTTCGTTGAGCGCGGGGGCGTCCGTCGTGGCCGTGCCGCGCTTTGAGGCCGGCCGCTTCTTCGGCTGGCTGGAGGAATTTCGGCCCACTTGGTATACCGCCGTTCCCACCATTCATCAAGCCGTGCTGGGCGTTTCGCGGGCCGAGGGGCACACGCCCGCGAGTTCCACCCTGCGGCTGATTCGTTCCTCCTCGTCCGCGCTGCCGCCCGCGGTGATGATGGAACTCGAAGAAGCTTTCCGCGTCCCCGTGGTGGAAGCCTACGGAATGACGGAAGCCGCGCACCAGATGGCATCGAACCCCTTGCCTCCCAGGCAGCGCAAACCGAACTCCGTGGGCATGGCCGCCGGGCCTGAAGTCGCGGTAATGGATGATGCCGGAGCCTTGCTACCCCCCGGCCGGGAAGGCGAGGTGGTGATTCGAGGCGCGAACGTCACCGCCGGCTACGATGGCAACGCCTCCGCCAACGCGCAGGCGTTCACGAACGGGTGGTTCCGCACCGGAGACCGCGGCTACCTTGACGACGAGAGCTATCTGTTTCTCACCGGCCGCATCAAGGAGATCATCAACCGGGGCGGCGAGAAAATCGCCCCCAAGGAAATCGACAATTGCCTGCTGGAGCATCCGGCGGTGGCCCAGGCCGTGGCTTTTGCGGTGCCGCATACCTCGCTGGGGCAGGACGTTGCCGCCGCGGTTGTACTGCATCCCGGCGCTGCCGCCACTCCGTGTGAGCTAAGAGATTTCGCCGCCGCCAGCCTGGCTTCGTTCAAGGTGCCCAGCCGCATCCTGCTGGTGGATGAGATTCCCAAAGGCCCCACGGGCAAACTCCAGCGCATCGGTCTCGCGGAACAACTCGGCCTCTTCGACAAGTCCGGCCAGCCTCTGAAGCCCGCCGCTCCCTATCTGGCCCCCCGCAATGCAACGGAGGAGCAGCTCGCTCTAATCTGGGCCTCCGTGCTCCGCCTCGAACGTGTGGGCATCGACGACGATTTCGCTCAGTTGGGCGGAGATTCCCTGCTGGCGGCAACACTGCTCACGCAGGTGAGCGCTGCCTTCGGTGTCACACCAGAGACCTTGGCGCACAATGGCCTATCGACGGTGAAGGACATGGCGCAATTGCTTCAGCCGCAGCAATCAGACGGGAGTCGCGAATGACGGCACTGCACCGGCTCTCTCTTTGCTGCGTGGCGATGGCCGCGCTGATTTCGTTCAGTTGCGGCCCGGCCGCTCCGCGATGGACGGAGTCTCTCGCCGTCACCGAGCGCGCTCCCGTTGCCAAGGATCTGGCCGCATATCCGGCGGACGCGCAAACCGTGAACGTCAACCCGCCAGGCTTCTGCTGGACGCCGAATGAGAAAGCCAGGAGCTATCGCCTCGAGGTCCGAGAACGAGGCGCTTCCGCGGCGCGGATCTCCACCCCGGTGCTCGCCTCCACCGTCTACCCGCCGTTCGAAACACTCACGCCCGGCGAGTACGAATGGCAAGTCGTTTACCTCGACGAGAAGGGCGCGGCCGTGGGTGTCTCGAAGACGCGCGCCTTCACGTTGCCGGCGTCCGCGCTGGAACTACGGATGCCGGACGTGCGGAAACTGAAAGCTCGCCTGGCGGGTGTGCGCCCACGCCTCTATCTGGGCGGCGGGAGGTTGGAGCGCTTGCGGGCGGCGGTCGCGAAGGGAGACGTCCCCTCCTGGAATCGCCTGCGCCTGTCGGCCGATGCCGCACTCAAGGAAGAATCCTATCCGGAACCGCCCATCCTTGGCGACACGGATGAGGACTGGATGCGTACCTTCACACCCGGCAAAGTAGGCAGCGCGCATGTGGCCCGCACCGCTCTGGCCTATCGCGTCACCGGAGAGGAAAAGTACCGCGAGGGAGCGCGCCGCTGGCTGCTGAACCTCGCCTCGTGGGATCCCAAGGGCATCACCAGCCACGGCCTTCCGCTTCCTGCCGGCATCATCGGGAACGATGAAGCGTCGATGCCGATGCTTGAGAGAATGTCGCTCGCGTGGGATTGGGTCGGCGACACGCTCACGCCCGAAGAGCGCCGGAAAGTCCTCGCTTCCATGACGGAGCGCGGCAATCAGGTCTTGCGAACCCTCGTGAAGGAAGATTTCCTCTCGCATCCGTTCGGCAATCATTCCGGCCGCGCCATCGCCTTTCTCGGCACTGCCGGGCTCGCGTTTCTCGGCGATATCCCGGAGGCCGAGCAGTGGCTCGATTACGTCCTTCGCGCCGAACTCACTTCCTATCCCAGCTTTGGCGGCGACGACGGAGGCTGGTCACAGGGCCTGAGCTATTGGTCCTTCTACATTTACAGCCATGCCAACTTCGCCGTTGCCTTGCGGCAGGCCACCGGAACCGACCTCTTTCGGAAACCCTTCTTCCAGAACACCGGCTATTTCGGGCTCTACTTCGTTCCCCCATATGCACCGAGCGGCGGCTTCGGCGATAGCGCGTACCACCGCCCCAATGAGTCCGGCGGCATCCTCGCGGATACGCTGGCGGAGGCGAACGGGAATCCTGTCCTCAAGTGGTACGCCAACGGAGTGGCGGAGATGGGGGAGAAGAACCAGACGCAGTGGCGGGAGTGGTTCATTGAGGATGTCTACGAAACGCTGAAGGCGGCGGATGCCTCCGCGCTGCAACCGGAGCCGCCGTCAACTCTCGATGGCTCCCGGCACATGAAGGACATCGGCTGGGTAGCGATGCATTCGGCGCTGGGCGATGCGGAGAACGACGTCTGGGCGATGTTTCGCTCCGGCCGCTTCGGCTCCTTCAGCCATGCCCACGCGGACCAGAACTCCTTCCAGTTGTACGCCTACGGCCGTGCGCTGGCGATCGATTCCGGATACTACCCATCCTATGGAACGCCGCACGATAGCCTGTGGACGCGGCAGACCCGCGCCCACAACGGGATTCTCGTCAACGGCCGCGGCCAGCCCGCCTACACCTGGGAGGCGGAGGGGAAGATCGAAAACTACGAGCGGCAGGGGATTGTGACGCTCGTTCGCGGCCAGGCCGCGGAGGCCTACAATCTGCCCCAGCCCGAAGGCACCGCCCGTCTCTGGCGCAAACTTCTCAAGGAGCCGCTGCCGCCGATGGAACCGAAGGTGGAGAACTTCGAGCGCACCCTCGCGTTTGTCGCCTCCCGCACGAGGCCCGTCCTGGTCGTGCATGACTACGTGAAGACGGCCGGACCCGCGAAGTTCAGCTGGCTCCTGCACGCCCTGAACCGCATGGAGACCGATCCCCGCACCGGATCCATCCGAATTCAGGATGGCAACGTCCGCGTGGCCGTGCGGCTGGTGGCAACCTCCCCGTTCCAGTTCAGCCAAAGCAATCAGTTCACCATCCAGCCGGAGGCCGCCTCCAACACGGCCTACATTCTGGGCAAGGCCTCATTCGCGAATCAGTGGCACCTTCAGGCATCCACCGGTCAGCCGGGCGACGAAGTCAAATTCCTCGCCGTGCTTGTGCCCTACCGGGACTCTGAACCGGAACCGGAAATCGAAATGCTGCGTAGCGACGGCACGATCGGCTTCCGCGTATCCGGCACCAGCGTCGCCGCCTGGTGGGGTGTCGGCAGCCATGGAAAGATCTCCTCCCCCGGCCTCACCGGCGAAGGGCGGTTCGTGATCAACACCACCGAACCTGGAGCCGCTGCAAACGTGGTCGCGCGATAGCACGGCCAGGGGAATGGATTGCGGCGCAGGTGTTGCAGATCGATGGCCTCGTCGCGGGAGATCTTCTTGAGGCGCTCCTCGATCGCGGTGCGGAGCGATGGGCCCGACTTGTACTGGCGAGATCTGGTCCTCACTTGCTTCCTTCAAGCTCGGCTACGATGTCCGCGAATTCCGGGTGCTTGCGTGCCTGATCGACTTGGCGCTTCGTGATCATACCGCGACGCCTCGCTTCGGAGAATGCGGTTCGAAGATCTCTTTTCGGAACCGTCCCTTCAGCCCACACATCGACGATGGAGCGAAGAGGAATGGTTACGGGCACACCGGCGATGATGTCCCGGTCGGAATCCGTTACGGATGCGTAGTGAAGATGCAGAACGGCCGGGATGGCGGAACCCTTTCGAAAAGTTGGCGGAACCGTGAGATCGATCTTTGTTGGGTTGACGTCGGTCAGATCCTGCAGGCTGAGCGCGGTCCGATGGCTGAACGCACCGGCGGGACGGTCATCTCGCCCGCGAGACCATAACCACCAGAGGATCAGATCCGGCCGGTCCGGAGGGGGGAACAGCGCCAGCCGAAAAATGCCGCGGTGCTCGCGAACCCAGTTCCCGGCATCTACGGGGTAGTTCGCTTATTCGCCGTATATCCAAGCCGGGCTGCCTGTTTTGCCGTGAAGTAACCGCCTTGCTGTTGAACGACATCAAAGAGCTCGCGGTAACGTTCGGCGGTCTGCATAATAGTTCAACTTTCCTGAGCCACTATGCTTGCAGGTCAGTGCGAACGTCAACCCTGCGTGTGGCCCAGAGGGGATCGAGGGGCAATTAAGTATTTAGGGGCAGCCACCGCTCTAACTTCCTCGGCGTGATTACCGGCGATGGCCTGATTACCAGCGGATCCGTCGGCGATCGTGGTGGTTCCCGTCAATTCCGGATGGGTCTGCGGCTGAGCTTCTGATCGCGGGTTGCCCTGGCGAATGATCGCCTCTGCCCAACGGCGCACCCGGATGCGTGTCGAATCAGGGGGCTGACGGTTTCTTCCCGCCGCATGCGGCTTCCTCCAGGGCAATCGCCCGCGGAAAGAGCAGATCGTTCTCCGCGTGGATATGTTCGCGCATGTCACGCTCAAACGCCTGCAGCGCGTCAAAAAGGGTAGCAAAATCCGGATCCGCGCTCCCGTCCGATTCCGCCGCGCTGGAAGGCGGCGTGAAATTGTTGCTCAGCCTCCGGATTGCATTGAGTTCGTTGCCCGTGTGATCGTGGTCTTCCACTAGCAGGCGAATGGGGTTCTCTACCGTGCCAAAGCGCGGCCAGCCGACGGGGAGATTCTGTCGCAGGTTCTCCTCCACTTGGGAGATGTAGGGAAACAGCGTTTCTTCTTCCTTGAGAAGGTGCATGTAGAGATCCCTGCTCATCTTGGTAAACAGCGCGTAAATATGCCGTAGCGCGGGGTAGCGCCTTCCATGCTGGTCCGCCGCCGTTTTCAGCATCGCATCGAGGCGTGGCAACTCGCGGCGGCAGAATGCGTGATGCGTTTCGACGATGTGGTCCGTCAACGCAGCGAGAGGAAGGCTGTCCCAGTCCGGCGGTCCTTCGGTTAGGTTCTGATTCATAGTAAGGTTCTTCCTGGTTAGAAAACGGCCGCTGGCGCCGTCGGGTCCGGTCCGCAACGGCGAGAGAGGCAGCATGCAAGCCGCGCGGCCAAGCCATCCGGTCTCCTGTTTCCAGTATAGGGATCGCGTTCCTAAGGCCGGAACTCCCTGCCCCCGGTTCCCGATCCTGCTTTCCGGATATTCCGCGCCGCGGCGTTCGTGCTGCCTTCTCTCCAATTTGCTTGGCTGGCATCCGCGGGTCTCCGGATTACGGTAATCTGGAAGCTCTCCGCCAGAGCAAGCCGCTGCAATCTGCCTGGACTTGTGGCCGCTCTTTGCCTGGGCACAATCTTTCGATCCGGTATGGATCCAACTTCACAATCGTGGTGAATCACAGAATGTCGCTAAAGAATTTCATTCGGTACACAGCGTTGTTGACGCTGGCTCTTCTTCCCCTATCCGCCCAACTCCGGCTGACCGGCGGCGTCGCGGATTTTCAGGTTTTTCAGCGCAATAGCGCGAATACCGCGGACCTGGCGCTTTCCGGAGAGGCGAAAGGGGCCGAGGGCAAGCGGGTGGAAGCCCGTATTTTGAGAACAAACCCAGTCCGCGAAGAGCGCGGCTGGGCTTCCATCGGCACAGTCTCGGGCGGCCGCTGGCAAGGGGCGGTAACCGGTGTCCCGGTGGGAGGACCTTATTCGTTGGAGTTGCGCGTTCAGGGCACGGACCAGGTTGCCCGCGCCGTCGGTCTGCTGGTCGGGGACCTCTGGGTGCTGGCCGGCCAATCCAACATGGAGGGGGTTGGCGACCTCGTGGACGTCGTCCCCCCGCATACGCTGGTTCACAGCTTCGATATGACCGACACCTGGCTCGTCGCGCAGGAGCCCCTGCATTTTCTGGCATACGCGCTGGATCGCGTCCACTGGGCGCGGGGCCGCAATCAAACCCAGCCGCAACGCCTTCCGGCGGACCGCCTTGACGATGCGATTCGCGCTCGGAAGAAGGGTGCGGGTCTCGGCCTTCCCTTCGCGGTGGAAATGGTGCGCCTCACCGGTGTGCCCGTGGGTCTGATCCCCGTCGCCCACGGCGGCACCAGCATGGATCAATGGGATCCGGCAAAGCGCGATCTCGGCGGAGATTCCCTCTACGGCTCGATGATCCGGCGGGTAAAAGCGGCGGGAGGCAATGTGAAGGGCGTGCTCTGGTACCAGGGGGAAAGCGACGCCACGGAGGAGGACGCACCTCTCTACTATGAGAAGTTCAAGAACTTCATCGCCGCCGTGCGCCGGGATTTCAACGCCCCGAACCTCCCCTTCTATTACGCGCAGATCGGTTTGCACATTAACAGCACGACCCCCGATTCCTGGGATGCCGTGCAGGAAGCGGAGCGCAAGCTCGAGCTCGAACTTGCCCATAGCGGAATGGTGCCGACCGTGGATGCGGAACTTGACGATGGCATCCACGTGGGAACCCAAAGCCTGAAGGTCACCGGAAAGCGCTTTGCCAAACTGGCGTGCCATGATCTCTTTCCCGAGGTCGCTGCCTGCCGCGGCATTGAGCGCGGCCCCCGGCCCGTGAAAGCCACCCGCATTGATCCCCGCATCATCCGGCTCGAATGCGCATCAGTCAACGGAAAGCTGACCAGCGCCGGAAAGATGTGGGGATTCACGGTCGTATCGCCGGGTGCCAAGCGTGCGCCCGAGTTCTTCAAGGCAACGCCGGACCCCGAAAACCCGCACGCCCTCCTCATCTATTTCCAGGGAGCGCTAAACGACGCGGAACTGCAACTCTACTATGTGAAGGGCCGTTACGACTACGCGAATGTCGTCGACGAAGCCGGCATGGCCCTGCCCGCTTTCGGCCCGATGAAGGTCGATTAGCCGGCCGGCGCCTTCGAAACGCTCGGCTCGATGCAGTCCGCGAGTCTGCCAAGCGGAGCCTTGGTTCCCCGTATTCCTGGCGTCGCTTCCGCAATGGGAGGAACGCCGCGAAACCACTGGGGTTTCCGCGCGTTCCCCCACGCCGGATCGCCAGGCCGCCCCGCATGCAACACCCAACCGATGCGCGCGGTTCGCCTCCCGGGCGGGCCGCGCGCCTCCTTGCCGCTAAACCTTCGTCAGCGTGATCTTTCGCACCCGCATGGCGGCGGATTTGTCATCCTCCGGCAACCCAAGGCTGATCACGTTGTGGCCTTCGCCCAGCACAATGCTGCCGTCCAGTTTCTTCACCGCGAATTCGCCACCCGTGCCCTCGACCTTGGCTACCGCCTTGCTCTCCGACGGAGTGCTGAGCGGCCCGGTGCCCACACGCAGCACGCTGCCCGCCACCGGATTCTCGCACGCGTACTCCACTTCCACCGCGTAGTTGCCGTTCAGCGCGCCGTAGTTGTACCAATACAGCTCGTTGCGTTCGAGATCGAACTTCCTGAAGTTCGTGGCGCTCCGCGACGCGAAATCGTAGCGGATTTCCTCGCCGCGCAGCCGGGCGATCCAGGCGTAGAGGTCCAACCGGTTCGGTAACTCCCGTGCCCCGTATCCCGCGGCCACCTTCGGCTTCTCGTCCGCGATCTCCAGCACCAGCACCGTGTTGTTGATATCCAGCGGTTCCGCCGGCAGCGTGAATACCAGCGCCGTGCCGTCTTTCTTCACGGGCACTTCCGCCTTGTTCGCCAGGAAATAGGCCTTGTTCACCGTGCTCTCCAGCCCTTCCAGGCGAAGGCTCTCGCCCGGCCAATTGAGGATGTGCAGGTAGACCTTGCCTGGCTTCGTCGTCGCGCGCCACGTAATATCCGGGAACCAGAGCGGGCTTGCCTCCGTGCCATAGATCGCTTCGCCATTCACGCTCAGCCACTTGCCGACCGTGCGCAGAATGTTCTGGCTGGCTTCCGGAATCACCCCTTCGGCGGTCGGCCCCACATTCAGCAGGTAGTTGCCGCCCTTGCTGACGATGTCGGCGAGCTTGCCGATCAGATCTCGCGGATCCTTCCAGTGCGTATCGTTGGCCTTGTAGCCCCAGGTATCGTTGAGCGTCGCGGGCACTTCCCACTTGCCTTCGTGCGTGTAGACCTGAATGGGGATGGCATTGTCGCCCGTCTGCACGTAGTCGCCCTTGTTGTGGCCGATGCGGCTGTTGAGCAGACACCCCGGTTGCTTGGATTTCACCAGGTCCCGCAGTTCGGTCACCTGCCGGTCGCTGAGCAAGCCCGGCGTGTCGAACCAGATCAGTTCCAAAGTGCCGTAATTGGAGAGGATCTCCAGAACCTGCGGGAACACCTTGCCCTCCAGGTAGGGCTGCGCATCGCGTTCCTTGGGGAAATCCCAATCGTTGCCGCGTCCGCCCGCTTCATGCCAGTCCTGGTCCTGCGAATAGTAGAAGCCGAAGCCGATATCGCGCTTGTGGCAGGCCGCGGAGAGGTCCTTCATCGGGTCCTTGCCGTAAGGCGTGGCGTCCACGATGTTGTATTTCGACGCCTCGGACTTGAACATCGCGAAGCCATCGTGATGCTTCGAAGTAATCACCATGTACTTCATCCCGGCGTCCTCGGCCAGTTGCGCCCATTCCTCACCGGAGAACTTCACCGGGTTGAACTGCTTGGCGAGCTGCGCGTATTCGGCCACGGGAATCTTTTCGCGGAACATGATCCACTCTCCGATCCCGCGTACATACTTGCCCTTCCACACTCCGGCGGGAATGGCGTAGAGGCCCCAGTGAATGAAGAGGCCGAACTTCTGATCGTCGAAGCGCTTCATCGCCTCGGCGGTGGCGTCCGGCGCAACGGCGGGAGTCTCGCTCCTGGCGCAGGAACTCAGTTGCAGAGCCGCGGGTGTCACCGCTATCAAGCCCAACGTCGCGCGGCGGGAAATTGGCATGGGTATTCTCCGGTGGATATGTCCGAAAGACAGCGTATCACTGTTGTCTCAGGCACTTGAACTTGAGCGCGTGGACTAGGTGAGACTTGAGAGCTTAGGGCTTTAGAGACATTCATGATTCGGTATCTGTCAGGGGGAGACGGACAGGATTGACGGACAGGCCGCTTGAGCTCTTTGGATCCCAGCGGCTGGAAGGTGCCCATGCACTTCGTAAGTCACGGATGTGGCACGGCGTATCGCAATCTCACCCCTGGCCGCGGACCGCCGCCGCGGGTGGCGCTCATGTTGGTGACTTCGCTACGCGAACGGCGTCAATTCAGCGAAGAGGTTGAGCATATACTCGCGCGTTGCAAGTCATCGGCGCTGATTCAGGGACATCCCGCCCCCGAATCCGGGAGAGTCCCCCTCTCGTTCCAAACGGGTCGGATGCCGACTACCCGAGAGCCTTCTCCAGTGCCTCCAGGCCGCTCTTGCTGACGGGGATTTGCGCGCCCGTGCTAAGCAGCACCATCTTGCTGTCCTTGGAATACGGCTCGATGCGAACGATCCTCTGGATATTCACAATGGCCGACCGATGAACACGCACGAACTGCTTCGGATTCAGGCGCTTCTCCAGCGAGGAAAGCGTCTGCTGCTTCAATAGCTCCTTGCCCGCGGTGTGGATGGCAATGTAATCGTCTTCCGCGCGGAAGTAGTCCACCCGATCCATGGGAACCACATGCAACTTCACGCCATCGCGGACGACGATGCGCTCGGTATACGCGCCAGGCGGCCGGGCGGATTCCGTTACTTCCCGATAGTCCCGCCGCGGATTCCGCATGCGCTCCAGTACGCGCAGCACCGCCGCATCAAAACGCTCCCGCCGGAATGGTTTCAGAAGGTAATCGACCGCGTGAACTTCGAACGCGCGCAGGGCAAACTCATCATGCGCCGTGACGAATACGATGGCGGGCTGGTGATCGAGTAGCTCAAGCACTTCGAAGCCATCGAGTTTCGGCATCTGAATATCGAGGAATACCAGGTCCGGCTTCGTTTCGTTGATTGCTTTGACGGCATCGAAACCGTTCCCGCATTCCCCGGTAACTTGAAACTCCCGATGAGGCAGCAAGTGCTCGCGAAGCAGTGCCCGCGCCAGTTCCTCATCGTCCACAATCAGCGTTCGAAGTTGCGGGGAAACGCTCATTGCGGCATGCTCTCCTTCGCGAACGTTGGCGGAACCGGTGCCAGCGGCGAACCGGCTGTCGACGCAATCTGAATCTTCGCCCGAAACCGGTTCTCCTCGCGCTGCACTTCCAGCCAGGCGTCGGGTCCGTAACGATAGTCGAGCCTGCTCCGCAGATTCTCCAGCCCAGTGCCGCGGCGCGGTCGCACCGGCTGGTCCGGGTCATACGGATTCTCGACGGAGAGTGAAATCCCGCCGTCCGCAAGCGGCTTCGCGCGGATGGAAATCGTCCCCCCTTCGATCAGTCCCGCGATTCCGTGTTTCACGGCGTTCTCGACGAGCGGTTGCAGCAGCAGCGGCTGGATCGAAAAGTGCCGCAGGCTGTCGGGAACGTCCGAATCCACTTGGAGGCGCTTCCCGAAGCGGGCCATCTCGATTTGCAGGTAGTTGAACACGAGATCCAGTTCCTCTCCGAGGGTCGTCGAATCCTGGTGACCGATGTCGATATTCTTTCGAAAAAAATCCGCCAGCAGAAGACACATCTCCCGCGCCTGTCCGGGGTTGAGCGTCGTGAGCGCGCTGATCGAGTTCAGGCTATTGAACAGGAAATGGGGATTGATCTGGGAGCGCAGCGAGCGGAGTTCCGCTTCCCACGCCAGCATCTTCATCTGTTGCTGTTGCAGTTCGGCGCTGCGTTGCGTCTCCAGCGCCAGGAGCAGATACCCCACCGCCACACCGAGCGCGAAGACGACGTACGCAAAGATCAGCAGAGGCAACAGTGCGCGCTGAATGGTCTCCATGTGGAAGTGCACGCCAGCGAACCGGTCAACCGCCGCCGCGGCGACAAAGGTCAAGAAAAGCCACACCATCGCGCTCACGGAAACGGCAATCAACTGGGTGAGAAGCAGCCTGGCCGGCGCGGTCTCGCCCAGGGGATAGCTGCGGCAGACGTTGTACAAGGAAAGAAACAGGAACGCCATCACAACCGCGATCAGAGCGGAAAACCAAAGCGCTTCCTCAAGCGGCCAGGGAGGAACTCCGTTCACCAGCAGTAGCGCGAACACGGAGCTGACCGGCACCCAGAGAGCCAGGTAGATCAGCAGTTGCGCCTTGTTCTTAAAGAATGGATGCACGCTCGTCCCCGGCTAGTTCTTGACTTCCACTCCGCCTAGCGCCGCGATGCCGCGAACGATGAGGGTCTTGCCGTCCCGGTGCTCCGCCTCGTCGCGGGTTTCCACAAACCGGCGCGAATCGGCAAACCCGCCCAGAATCGCAACTCCCTCATTCACGACGTTCCAGTCCTCCGGCACGAAGAGCACTATCCCGCCGAAGAAGGCATTCGCGTTCACCACCACCGTGGCGGGCTGGCTGATGCGGGAGCGTCGCAGATTCACTTCGATTCCGCCGAACACGGCGAAGAGTTCTCCTCCCTGAAAATGCGGGCTGGTGATCGTCTTGTTCACACCGCCGAAAAGCGCCCAATCGTTGATCACGTCCTGTTCGCGCGCCATGTCCTGTTCCGGGGACGATCGCCTCGTTCGAATGCTGTTCGCAAGAATCGTGGCCCCCACAACAATCAGAAGTACGGGCCACAGATCCCAGGGACGGACATCGGAGTAGCCAAGGCTTCGCGCCAGAAAAAGCGCCCCCAGCCCGCCAAGGATCACCCCGGGCACAATCCCGGAACGCCCGCCGCGCAACAGCAGTCCCCCGCCGAGAACCAGCAGCGCCACCGGCCAAAACCGGAAGATCGCGTCAAACTCAACCAGGCCGAAACGGTCCAGCAACAGCAGAGCGCCCGCCAGCATCGCGACGCTCCCGAAGATCAGGCTCGCCGTGGCTCTCGGACCTCCGCAACCGGCTGCTTCGTTCCGTCGTCGCGGGCCAGCCTCCCACCCGGAATTGCCGTTCATCGACTCTCCTTCCACCACTTCCAAATCCCCGCGAATCCAACCACGATCAGGGCCACGGGCCAGAATCTCCAGATCTCGCTCATCGAAATGATACCCATCTGGGAGAGAAGAAGCACGACGCCGGCGATCAGAATCAGGAAACCGGTCCAGAGGGATGGGACTCCGCGCTGGCAGCAGCGATGTCGCGAGGAAACGAGTGGTTCCGTATTGGTCATATCCATTGCAATCTCCAGAAGTGATATTGCGAAAGGAATCTTTCGCTAAATCCAAAGTAGATCCCCGCGTCTCCCGCGCCCACGCCAAACCGGTGAACACCCCTCACCAATCGGCGAACGCCGGACGCAAGCACGCCGTCGATGAGGGGCGAGATCCCTGCGCTTGACTTCCGCCTCTCCAATGACCCGGAGCACCTGCAAAGAGCCGCCCGTGCCGGTCGGCCATACAGCGGCAATGGCTTCGCCCCGGAACTGAAGGCGACGCAACAACGGAAACCAGAACCGCGAAAGCCTAGCCGAAAACCGAACGCCCGCACCGCCTAGCCTCCTTTCGCCCAGCGTCGGTTGAAGCCCTCTTCCGCGCACCTCGCGTTCATCCATCAGGTTCCCGAGTGGTTCGCGTCCGCGACTGCACCCGCGATGCAGAAGCCCAGTTGTCCCAGCGCCTCCACCCGTTCAAGAACCACTGGGGGTACGCGCAGGTTACCGGATGCTATTGAAGATATTCCTGGCCGGGCGATGTGAGTGCATGTCGATCGGTATTGGAAACCCTTCAAAACGAAAGCATTGAGTCTGTTGATTAGCGCTACTCAGAATGCCCCGCAGCCCGCCCCCGGATTCCCTTCGGCACAGCTTGACACAATGTGCTACACAGATTACGTTTGGGTATGGCCACCAACCGCACTACCGTCAACGTCTCTCTCACACCGGAACTCGATGCCTTCCTCCAAAGCCGCGTCAAGTCCGGGCGCTACCAGACTGCGAGTGAGGTTGTGCGCGACGCCCTTCGTCTGCTTGAACGCCAGGAGCGCGAGCGCGAGGAAGCCTTCCAGCATTTGAAGGCGAAACTTGAGCGTGGTGCCGCTCAGGCCGAGCGGGGCGAATTGCTCGACGGTGATGAGGTGTTCGACGAGCTTCGCGACATGATCGAAGAGCGCCGGCGCAGCAAGGCCGTTCATCAGTGAGCCGACTTTTCCTCCTCACACCGGAGGCGAAACGCGACCTGAAACAGATACTCCTCGACATCGCCGAAGACAGTCCCGACACTGCGGAGCGTCTCCGCTCGGAGTTTTACGAGGGACTTCAGGGCCTTGGGAAGTCTCCCGGCATCGGCCACTATCACGACGAACTCTTGAGCCGGAAGTACCGCTTCTGGAACTTCTACACATACGTGGTTGCGTATGTCTGGGAAGCCAGACCCATTGAAGTGATTCGCGTTGTCCACGGGGCGCGGGATCTGGCAGCCTTCTTCAGTCTCCGCGTTGGTCAGGAGACCTGAACACGGCCGTCAATTGAGTGATCACCACCACCTTACGAGGATCGATCACCAGCAACCGAAAGAATTTCACCGGCCCCTAACTCCCGCCAACCGAAGCGCGTAGCGACACCGGCAGCGTCTTCGCCTTCGCGTACGGTTCGCTTTGGACAGCGCAAATCAGATAATCGAACGGGCGGGAGAACTGCGTTCCCAGGTGGACCTGGCTATCCATCGTGGGAATGGCCCGCCATCCCCTGTTCCTTGAAAACGGAAAAGCTGGATAAGCGCGCAACGTGCGCCGAAAACTTCCCCTTCCAGGAAGAGCAGGTTTGTCATGATCCATCCGGACAAACCCGACAATGCCAGGCGGCCATCAGCCACCGTAAGTAACGCGGGAGCAACGGGTTACGGCAGTAACCCGTGCCAACTGCAAGGCGCATAATTTCTCATACCCCTGACAAGACGGCACCGCAGGGGAGCAAGAGAATTCGAGGGCGACCGTCGCATCGGCCACGGGCTACGCGAAGGATCGGGGTCAGCTCACGGGTCGCTTCGGCGGGTCACGCATCGGTTTCAAGCAATCGCCGAAGCCGTTCCGTCAGGTAGGCAACCGCGTGCTCGACGTAGAGGCGGCCCTTCTCCGCGGTAGCGTGGCGCGCGCCTTCGAAAAAGCGCCGGTCGTCGATGGCTCGCGGAGGGTCGGTGATGCGCAGTTCCGATTCGGGATAGGGCGCGCTCGTGAGATGCACGCTCTCGGGGAATTCGGCGAGAGCGAATGAGGTCTCAAACTCCGCCGCGTGGCCCGGAACTTCCCCCGTCGCGGTATTGGCCCGGATAAACGCGGGCGAATACGCCTCCCAGTAAGAGCAGAACTCAATCTGGATCCCGAGTCCTGAGCGCCACTCCCCGAGCGCCGCCTCAATAGGCCGGCGGTTGCCACCGTGTCCGTTCACGATCAGCACCTTGGCTAGGCCCGCGGAACGCAGGCTGGAAAGGATGTCGAACACAACGGCGTTGAAGTTCCCGGCGGAAAGCGAGAGAGTGCCCGGATGATCCATCCAGTGGCCGGACACCCCCACCGTTACCACCGGGCAGACCACCACTCGCGGAAACAGCGCCCGCGCGGCGCGGGCCGTGAGCAGTTCCGTGCTGCGCGAGTCATGGTGCATCGCGAGATGCTCGTTATGCTGTTCGGTCGCGGCGACGGGCAGGATGGCGGCGCGCAAAGATCCCTCGCGGATCGAAGTCCGGAAGTCAAAGCGAGTATTTTCGCCTAGCAGAACAGACCGGATCGGCATGGTTCACGCTCCCGCCGTCCTGCTCTTCTGCAGCAGCGCCGTTGTATAGAACTCGTATGAAGCCGCCTGGTCCGGCACGTCCAGGAGGTGAACGGTGAACCGCACCGGCACGCCATGCGCCGGAAGCCGGTCGCGGAAGTATCCGGAGTAAGCGCTCGCGTAGGCGTTGCGCAACCGTGCGATCTCGGCTGCATAGCCGATCGGGTCCACCAGCGGGTTCGGGCTCTTCGGCATGCAGCCAAAAGCATGCATCTCGATGAAATCCAGTTCCTCGATGGACTGGCAGAGGCCCGCCTCCCGCAGCCACGCCTCCCAGGCTTGAAACACGAGTGGGATCTCCCGTTCCGGGTCCATCGTCACCACCTCGGAAAGGCCCAGGTTCCGCGTCGCGGACGTTCCGCCCGTGAAGCCGGCAAAGTAGATCTTCAAGTCCCCGTCGGACTGAAGCTCCGTGACGAGATTAGAGAAAACAGGCGCATCCCCCCGGTAGTAGTAAGTGAGCTTGCCCCGTTGCTTGATGTTGAATACCATGAATCTCCTATCCGTGAAGCAGCATACCGCCGTCCACATAGAGCACCGCGCCCGTGATGTAAGCGGAGGCGGGCGAGGCGAGCAGCAGCACCGCCCCGGTGATATCGTCCACGCCGCCCACCCGGCCGGAGGGAATCTTCGCGAGCACCTGCGCGAGATACACCGGGTCTTCGAGCCGGGGCCGGTTCTCGTCGGTAAGGATCGCCCCCGGCGACACGCAGTTCACCTGCACGCCCGAAGCGGCCAGTTCGAGCGCGGCGCACTTGGTCATCATCACCAGGGCGCTTTTCGCGGCGCAGTAGGCGGAGTTCAGCCGCATCGGCTGGGCGTCATGAACGCTCGATATGTTGATGATCTTGCCATGCCCCTGCGCGGCCATCACGCGCCCGGCCGCTTGCGTCAGAAAGAAGGGTCCCGTGAAGTTGACTCCCAGCGTATAGTCGAACGCCGCGGCATCGACCTCCAGAAACGGCTGTCGTTTCGACATGCCCGCGTTGTTCACGAGAATGTCGAGCCGCCCGAATCCGCTGATCGCTTCGTCCAGAATCCGCGCATGCGCGGCCCGGTCCGAGACGTCGCCCTGCACGGTACGCACTTCTCCGCCCGCCTCCCGAATCGCGGCCGCGGTTTCCTCGGCGGCCTCCTGGTTGTGGACGTAGTTCACCACCACGCGCGCGCCTTCACCTGCCAGCGCCAGCGCGATCGCCCGGCCGATTCCCCGCGACGCGCCCGTTACCACCGCTACCTGGCCATCCAATGTGCGTGTCATAGTTTCCCCATCTCGAACCCAACGGCTCCGGACTAACCATCCCACCGCAGCCGCCCAGGCCCTTACCAACCCGGATTGATCGGGAACCAGTCGGGCCGCCGCGTGTCCTCGTGGAACCTCGCATAGTAGTCGCCGCGCTGCTGGAACAGTTCCTTCGCGCGAGCGAGGCGATCCGGATCCAGTTCCACTCCCAGGCCCGGCCCTTCGGGCACGCGCACGCATCCGTTCACGAACGGCAGTTTGCCTCCCACGATGACGTCGTCGAGCATGTGATGATACAGCGTATCCACGCTATAGGTGAGGTTGGGCAGGGTGGAAGCGGCATGCACCATCGCCGCCATGGTGACCCCGAATTCGCTCCCGCTATGCATGCCGAGGCCAAGACGGAAGGTGTCGCACATCGCGGAGAGCGCCTTGAGGCCGGTGATGCCTTCCCAGTAATAGATATCGCCGAGCACGATGTCCACGGAGCGCATCGCAATCCCGGCCGCGAAGTCGTCGAACCGTGCCACGCACATGTTCGTGGCCAGCGGGATCGACGTTCGCTCCCGCACCCGCGCCATCCCTTCGTTGCCCCAGGTGGGGTCCTCGAGATATTCGAGGTTGCACGCTTCGAGTTCCTTCGCCACCCGGATCGCCGTGCCGCGAGACCAGAATCCGTTCGGGTCCACCCGCAGGCCGAATGCGGGGCCGAGGGCATCCCGAAGGGCATAGAGCACCTTGATGTCGTGGTCCGGCGGCAGCACGCCGGCCTTCAACTTGCCGGATTCAAAACCGCATTCCGCCACCGCGCGCCGGGCATACTCGACGAGTTCCTCCGGAGTGGTCTCGCCCGCGCCGCCGTTCTCGTCCGGATAGCGGTAACTCAGGGAGGCGTTGAACGGGACGGCGTCGCGGAGTTTCCCACCGATCATGTCGCAGAGCGCGCGGTTCATCGCCTTTCCCTGGATGTCGAGGCAAGCCACTTCAATGGCGGCGTAGATGCGCGGATTCGAGATGTAGTAGATCTGCCGCAGCGTCTTCTGCTTGATCCGTTCCAGATGAAACGGATCCTCGCCGATCAGCCGCGGCTTGAGCTTCTGGAACATCCCGGATTGGTCGCCGCCTCCCACCTCGCCCAGCCCCGTGATGCCCTCGTCCGTGACGAGTTCGATGATGGTGCGGATGAAATAGCCGGGATGGACGCCGGTCGAATGCCGCAGCGGAGCTTCCGTCAGCACAGCGGCGGTATGAGTGCGAATATCAACAATCTTCATGCGAAACTACCTTGCGAGCGTGGCCTTCATCCGCGACGAATCGGTCCGGAACCAGAAAGCGATATTGGCCAGCATAAGCACGCCGGCCGCCAGATAGAAGATAGAGGTCGCGCCGAGCGACGGGCCCAGTCCCCAGTTCTGGCTCAGGTTCCCGACCACGACGGGCGACGTGCCGCCCACCAGGAAGCCCAGCGAGAGCATCAGCCCCGTAGCGGTCGCCCGCGTCTCCGGCGGCACCACCTCAAAAAGGGAGGCAAACAAGTTCGAATCGTATATGCCCCGAAAGACGCCAAACACGCCCAGCGCCAGGAACAGCGCAACCGTCGAAGTCGCGGAGCCGATCCAGTACAGAAAGGGGACCGACAGCAGCAGCCCGGCGGCCTGCACCCACGGACGGCTGAGAGACGAACGCACCGCGAAGCGGTCCGCCACCCACCCGCCGGCCAGCACGCCGATGAATGCGCCCAACTGGTGATAAAAGGTAGCGTGAAAGCCCGCCTCCGCCAGAGAGAATCCGCCCAGGCCGAAGATATACGCCGGCATCCAGGTCACCACCGCAACGCTCGCGAAGCTCATCCCGCAAAACGACCCCGCCAGTGCCAGCACGGAAGGCGTGCGGCAGAGCGTCTTCAGCCGCGCGCCAAGGCTTGGCAATGGGACGTCGGCGGATTGCGGCTGGCCGTCCCGCGCCCCGGCATGCGCGCCGCTCGTATCCGCCTCGCCCCTTCGCGGTTCATGCAGAAAGCGCAGCAGCATCGCGGCCGCCGCCAGACCGGCGACGCCAAACACCAGGAATGCGCTACGCCAGCCGAACTGTTGGCCGAGATAGCCCGCGAACGTGCCGGAGACCACCACGCCGAAATAGAGGCTCGTCTGATGTATTGACATCGCGAGGGCGCGCGTTTTCTCCCCATGGTAGTCGGCGATGATCGAGGTCGCGGACGGATAGTAGAACGCCTCCCCAGCCCCCGTCAGCGCACGGAGCGCCAGCAGCAACGCGAAGCCCGTCACCAGACCGGAAGAGACGGTGGTCAAGCTCCACAGCAGCAGCGCGCTCACGATGATTCGTTTTCGCGATACGAAATCGCCCAGGAATCCCGCCACCGGAACCAGGCATGCGTACACCCACTGGAACGACGAACCCAGCAGCCCTAATTGCGTGTTGGTCAGGCTAAGCTCCGTCTTCAACAGGGGGAAGACCGAAAAGACGATCTGGCGATCCGCATGGTTCAGAAAATAGACCAGCCAGAACATCGCCAAAAGCAGCCACGGCGTCCACTGTC
The DNA here is from genome assembly GCA_014584705.1 of Acidobacteriota bacterium. Taxonomy (GTDB): domain Bacteria; phylum Acidobacteriota; class Terriglobia; order Bryobacterales; family Bryobacteraceae; genus JACTMJ01. Next base: position 117,354 of record JACTMJ010000026.1, read on the forward strand.
CGGCGCTTGCCGCACCTTGCGGGGCTGACGTTTCGAGATGCCGCATTCCTCTGGATCATACTAGCCTTCGTCATCTCAGAAAAGTTGAAATACGCAAAGGATCATTCACTGTGCGTAAAAGATCACCAGCCTCATTTATTCACCAGGAGTGAATGATCATTGAAGACAATTCGCTTCTCTTCAGAAAAATTCTGGAACAAGATCAGAGCACGGCTTTAGGGGGCCAGGTACATGAAAATCCACTCTTCATTCCTTTCCCGCGTCGCGCTGAGTGCTTCATTGGCGGCGCTGATGACGTTTTTCACGCCGGGAAGCGCGGCACAGGTGCTCTACGGCACCCTCGTCGGATCGATCTCCGACGCAAGCGGGGCGGCTGTCGCGGGCGCGGAAGTGACGGTATCCAATGCCGCTACCGGACAAGTCCGAACGGTCCTCTCCCAGGCGGACGGCTCATACAACGCGCCAAACTTGCAGGGTGGCGACTACACGATCGACGTGAAGCTGACCGGCTTCAAGACCGTCAAGCGGACCTCCATCCAGGTGGCGGTAAACAGCATTCGCAGAGAAGACTTCCGCCTGGAAGTCGGCGAAGTGACGCAGGAGATCACCGTTGAAGGCAGTGCGATGGCCCTGCAGACGGAGAAGGCCGATGTCAGCAGCGAGATCAGCGCCAGCACGGTCAACAACCTTCCCATTGGCGGCTACCGGAATTATCAGAGCCTCATCAATCTGGTGCCCGGCGCCACGCCCGCCGCATTCCAGAACGCGGCCATCACGCGCCCCGGGCGCGCGCTGACCACGAACGTCAACGGCACCAACCGCAACAACAACGTCACCAAGCTTGACGGCGCGGTGAACATTTCCACGTGGCTCCCTCATCACGTGGCGTATGTGGCGCCCTCGGAGACCATTGAGACCGTAAACATCACGACCAACAATTTTGACGCAGAGCAGGGCCTGGCCGGCGGCGCAGCGGTTACGGTAGTCACGAAATCGGGAACCAACGATCTGCATGGTTCGCTGTTCGGCTATCACGACAACCAGCACCTGCGGGCCTGGGGCTTCTTTGAAACTCGTTCACCGAACAAACCCAAGAGCATTCGAAACATTGACGGCTTCACGCTCGGCGGACCCATCAAGCGGGACAAGCTCTTCTTCTTCGGAGACTGGGAATCGACGCGCGAGCGCGTCAACCGCTACGGCCTCTTCACCGTACCCACCGCCGACCAGCGCGAGGGCAATTTCAGCGCCTACAACACGAAGATCTATGATCCGGCCACGGGGTCCGCGGACGGAAAAGGGCGTCAACTCTTCGCGGGAAATATCATCCCCAAGGCGCGTCAGAGCGCGATTGCCCAGAAGATCGTGAGTCTGGTCCCCACGCCCACGCAAGGCGGAGTGGCCGCGAACTTCTACAATTCCGACAATCAGAAACTGGACCGCGATCAGTTCGACATCAAGACCAACTGGAACCGGACGGCAAGCCACAGCCTCTGGGCGAAGTATAGCTTCATGCGCGGCATTGGCCACTGCAACCCCTCGCTTGGCTCCGCCGGAGGGTCCGGCCTTTGCGACACCGGCTCCGGTACCGGCTATAACCGTGCCCAGCTTGCCTCCGTCGGGCATACCTGGGTGGCGAGTTCCACCGTGGTGGTCGATGGCGTCATCGGGTTCACGCGCAACCTGATCGATGTGACGCCGCCAAACTACGGCAAGAACATCGGTCTCGAGACCTGGGGAATCCCCGGGACCAACGGCCCGGACATCCGGCAGAGCGGCATGCCCATCATTGCCATCGGCGGCTACACCTCGCTCGGGGATACCGACAGTTGGAACCCCGCATTCCAGCGCGATCAGAACTACAACCTCACCACCAACGTCGGCTGGTTGCGCGGCAAGCACGATATCCGCTTCGGGTTTGACGGCGTGCGCCACTATCTGAACCACTGGCAACCGGAACTCGGCCGCGGGCCGCGTGGCGGCCTCACTTTTGGCGCCGGCCCCACCGCTCTCAATGGCGGTTCGGCCACGAACCAGTTCAATAGCTACGCCACCTTCCTGCTGGGTCTGCAGACTGCCGCTTCGAAGAGCGTGCAGTGGGAGAGCATGAACACGAGGGAATGGCAGATGGGCTTCTACGTGCGGGACCGCTGGCAGGTCACCTCCCGCACGACGCTTGTCGCTGGCTTGCGCTATGAACTGTTCCCCTTGCTTTCGCGCGCCCACACCGGCATCGAATTCTATGATCCGGCGACGAATATCCAATACCGCGGCGGGCTCGGCGGCAACCCCACCGATCTCGGGATCGCCACCAGCAAGAAGCTCTTTGCGCCCCGCCTCGGCATCACGCACCGGATCACTTCGAAGACCGTCATCCGCGCCGGTTACGGCCTCACCTACAACCCCATGGTGCTCAGCCGCCCGTTCCGCGGCAGTTATCCGATGACGATCGACGCTTCGTTTACGTCTCCCAACAGTTACTCGTACTTCGCCACGCTTGACCAGGGCATCCCGCTCTTCACCGGAGAAGATCCGACGGCCGGGTCCTATCAACTGCCCACGCGTTTCAGCATCCGCTCCCTCTGGCGGCCGGACGGCGAACGCCGCGTGGACCGGGGCTACATCCAATCCTGGAACCTCATCCTGGAGCGCGAACTGCCCGGCGGCTTCGTGGCGAGCGCGGGCTATGTGGCAACCAAAACCGTGAAGAGCTTCGTTGATTGGGAGGCCAACAATGCACCCCCGGGAACCGGGCGCGCCGGGCAGCCCTTCAACCAGAAGTACGGCCGAACCGCTTCCACGCTCTTCATGAACGGCTGGGCGGACGGCAACTATCACTCACTTCAGACGACGCTGAATCGCTCCTTCCGCGGCGGCCTCATGCTGAAGGGCGCTTACACCTGGTCAAAAGCCATGGACATGCAGGACGACGACGGCTGGGGCGGCCTTCTCTGGAACTGGGCGCCGGTAATCGGGCGCAACTACGCCCGCTCCGGCTTCGACATCCCCCACAATCTCCAGATGGGCTTTGCCTACGAACTGCCCTTTGGGAAAGGCAAGCCGTTCCTGACGGAAGGGCTGGCCTCCGCCGTGCTCGGCGGCTGGCAGGCGAACGGAATCTTCTATGCCTTCAAGGGCAGGCCGTTTACCGTTTCCGCTCCCGGTACCTCGCTCAACGCCGTCTCGAACTCGCAGACGGCGGACCAGGTGAAATCCACCGTCGAGAAGCTCAATCAGGTTGGCCCGGGGGGGCACTACTTTGACCCCACTGCTTTCAAGACCGTCACGGACGTTCGTTTCGGAACCAGCGGGCGCAATCTCTTGCGTGCGCCCGGAGTGGTTGGTATCGATGCCAGTATTTATCGACGATTCCGGATCACGGAACGCTTTCTTGGCGAGTTCCGCGCGGAGTCGTTCAACCTGACCAATACGCCGCAGTTCGGGAGGCCGAACGCCGATGCCTCGAGCGCGAACTTCATGAAAGTGCTCAGCGCCGGAGGCCAGCGGCAGTTCCGCTTCGGGCTCCGGCTGGAGTTCTAAACGGACGGATAAACCGGCGACGCATAACGGTTCGATAGAAGGAAGAGGAGTACCTTGTCTACGCACATCGATTACTTGACAGCCCACGAAGTGGACGTGGAGCAAGTCTGCGAACGATTCAGGCAGTTGTACGGCGGTTTGATTTACGACGTGCTGGAGCATTTCGAGCGGCCTCATCAGGTGATCTCGCACGAGATCACGCCGCTCGAACCGGGCTCCCGGCTTGCCGGCCCGGCCTTTACGGTGAAAGGAACCATGAGCTGCGTGCGGGACGAGAGCAAGCGCTACAAGCGGCTCGAGATGATTCGCCAGATGCGCTATCCCTGCATTGAGGTTCGGGACCGCGGCACCCCGTTCCCCGTGGCTCTTTACGGGGAACTCAGCGCCAGCAGCGCACATGCTCACGGCGCCGTCGGCGCGCTCGTCGATGGCGCCGTTCGGGATACCACGCACCTGCTCGCGATGGACTTCCCTGTTTTCTCAAGAGCACGGAATCCGGTGGAGGCCTTCGGGCGTTGGGCGCTCTTGGATTACCAGGTACCCGTACTCATCAGCGGGGAGCTCACCGTCGCTGTCCAGGTAAACCCCGGCGATTTCATCTTCGGCGATTACGATGGCGTCATCGTCATTCCCAGGGAGCTCACCCTCGCGGTTCTGGAGGAGTGTGAGCGCGTGAAGGGCATTGAGGACCTAGCCCGTGTGGAGTTCGCGCGTGGAGAAGACCCGGTGGCTGTTTTCGAACGGCACAAGAGGCTGTGACGTGGCGCGCCGTTCAATCCCGGTCGAGCAGGTCCTTGCTTTGGCGGGCGATCTCGACCAAACCCTGCACGGCGGGCGGCAGGATGCCGGCCCGCCGCACCGCCAGCACGATCCTCGATGTCAGCGGAGCGGCGTCGCCGATCTTCACTTCCACCAGTTCGCCGGACGCCAGTTCCGCGCTGACGGACCACTGGGGCAGCATGCCAATACCCACTCCGATGCGGACCATCGATTTAATGGCCTCGGCATGATCGAAGCGCATCACCACACGCGGGCGAATGCCCAAGCGCAGGAAATACGCGTCAATGGCGCGTTCGATCTGCGACCCTTCCTTGAACAGCACGAATGGCTGGCCGCCCGGGTCGTTGCGTACACCCTCTCTGCCGCCGAAATCGCGGGATGCCACGGCGACGATCCGGTAGGGCCAGGAGGCCACGATATTCGGTCCCAGCGCGTCCATCGCATCCGACGCGACAAACATCGCGGCGTCGAGCGCCGCTTCGTCGAGCGCGTGAACCAGGCTCGCCGTACTTCCCGTATCCACCGTTACTTCGATTTCCGGATAACCCGCCCGGAAAGTGCTCAACAGCCTCGGAAGAACGATGATGCTGATTCCCGCTCCGCTGCCCAGCCGAAGCACGCCGCGCTTCATCTCCTTCCACTCCTCGAATGCCGCCATCGTTTCCCGGTACTGGGCCAGCAGGTTGCGCGCATAGGGGAGCAGCGTCTCTCCGGCTTGCGTCAGCCGCAGTTTTCGTCCCGCTTTCTCATAGAGTCTCGCGCCGAGTTCCTGTTCCAGCATCTTAATTTGCTTGTGGACGGCGGCGGGGCTCAAGTGAAGCGCCTCGGCCGCGCGCGTGATATTGCGCAGGTCGCTCAGGACGACGAAGCTTCGAATCTCCCGCAATTCCATGAGTTGATCATTCGCGAATTGCGAATCTTCGGTCAAGAGAATTTACGTACGATAAATCAAACGCAGGGCGGGCAGGACCCTCGCCTCCGCCGCCAGAAGAAGGGAAGTCACCGATGAAACGAGTCCTCATCCTCTCCGCGCTTATCTTCATCCTGTTTCTCGCGGCACCGGTATCCGCGAGCACGCCTCTGATTACGCCTCCGCCCCGGCAGGTGGAATGGCTGCCCGCCGCCGTCACTGTGGGGCGCGGAATCGCCATCAGCGCCGCCTCTCCGGAAGAGCAACAGATCGGTCGCGTGATCGCGCAGGAGTTCACACGCCTGCATGCTATTCCAACGGCGAGGAATGCCAAGGGCGCGATGGAGGTGGTGCTCGCACTTTCCGCCAGCCCGCGCGGGAAGGCCCTCCTGGATGCAAGTGCTCAGGCGTCCCAGTATCGGGCCGCGCCGGGAGACGAGAAGTATCTTCTTGAGACCGATGCCAACCGCGTCGTGATTGTGGCGGAAACCCCGCGAGGGCTGCTCTACGGCGGCATGACCTTGCTGCAAATGACGACGAAGGCGGCCGGCCGCACGGAGATCGCCGGAGCAAGGATGGTGGATTACCCGCAACTTGGCTTCCGCAGCCTGCACATCTGCATCTTCCCGAACACCGAACTCGAAGGAGTGCGCCAGGCCATTCTGCTGGCCGCGCGCTACAAGTACAACGCCATCGTCATCGAGCCCTGGGCCTCGCTCAAGTCCGTCAAGCATCCGGAAACGGCCTACGAGCACACCTACACGCCGGACCAGATCCGGCCCCTCATCCATCTGGGGAAAGCCCTCCAGATGGAGATGATCCCGATGCTGAACTCCTGGGGACACGCGAGCGGCATGCGAGGCAATTCGGCCCAGCATGTGGTCCTTGACCGCTTCCCACAGTTCAAGCCGCTCTATGAGGAAGACGGCTGGTCCTTCTGCCTCACCAATCCGGATATCTATCCGCACCTGTTTGACCGCTATGGCGAACTCCTGGAGTTGTTTGAGAATCCCAGGTACTTTCACCTCGGCCTGGACGAAGCCTGGGGCCATCGCGGCTTGATGGAAAGCAATCGCTGCCGGGGCGAGAACCCGCGCGAGACCCTGGCGGCCCACCTGAAGAAGATCGTCGGCTATTTCAGCGAGCGCAATATCCAGGTCTTCATGTGGCACGACATGTTCATCCAACGGGATCACCCCACCCTGGGGCGGCTCTCCCCGGCCAACAGTATCCCGCCCTTCAATAGCCACCTCGTTCTGGAGCAGCTTCCGAAGAACGTGATCATGGCCGCCTGGAACTACAGCGCCACCCAGGAGTGGCCCGTCATGCAGTATTTCGAGGAGAAGGGTTTTCCCGTAGTGGCATGCCCTTGGAAGGTGAGAAAGAACGCGGTCCAGATGGTCGAGACCTCGAAGAAGCTCGGCATCATGGGCATGATGCAAACCACCTGGGATTCGCTGGATGTGACGCTGCCCACCGTGGGGGAAGCCGGCGTGGTCGCCTGGACGGAGCCTGGCTTCAAGATCGACGCAATTCCCTATGACGGCGGCTTCCTGAACCCCATCCGCCAACTGTCCATCACCTCGTTGCCAAAGCTCGAAAACACGCTGCGAAGCAGCGCCAGGAGGTAGCCCCGATGAGGAAGCGCATCCTGCCGCTTCGCGTGCTTCTGCTGGCCGCGACGCTCGCCGTCTGGGCCGCGGGGCAGCCTCGTGCCGTGACCGTGGTGACGCCGCTCCGAGCGGAGAAGGCGTACGCGATCGCGGGCGAGACCTTTGCCTCGCTCTGGGAGCAGGTCACGGGAACGCGCCCCGCGGTGGTCGAATACATCCAGCCCTTCCGCGCCAGCCCGCCTCCGGGGGACCTCGTCTTCATCGGGTCGGACGCCGTGAATCCTCTGGTTCACCAACTCATCCAGCAAGGCAAAGCGCGTGCGCTCGGGATCGAATACGGGGGCGACGGCTATCGTCTGCTCTCCATCAAGGACGAAAATCGCACGGTGCTGGTGGTCGCTGGAGGTTCGGGCCGTTCCACCCTCTATGCGGTCTATGACTTCTTCCACCGCCGCGCCGGCGCGGAATACTTCTGGGATGGTGACCGCATTCCCCATCGGCTGTCGATCGATCTGACCGGGCTGGACGTCACCGAGAAACCCCGTTTTGAGTATCGCGGCCTCCGCTACTTCGCCCATCGCGGCCTGCATCGCTTTCAGGCTGAGCACTGGGATCTGGAGGATTGGAAGCGCGAGATCGATTGGATGCTGAAGAAGCGTTTCAATCTCTTCATGCTGCGCACCGGCATCGACGACCTGTTCCAGCGCGCTTTCCCCGGTGAGGTTCCTTACCCTCCGGAAAATGCGAAGGATCCTGATGGCGTGGATCGAAGCTACAATGACCGGACCTCTTTCTGGCCGCTCAAGTACCGGGGCGAACTTCGGCGCGCAGTGCTTGCCTACGCGGCCGATCGCGGCCTGCTACACCCGGAGGATACCGGCACCATGACGCACTGGTATTCCCACACACCGTCCGCCCTCTATCGCAGCCGGCCCGATTTCCCTCTGATCACCGATCAGAAGACCGGATATCAGCTCCCCACGCACGCCATCTGGGATATCGAAAAGCAGGAAACCTGGGATCTCTACTGGCATCTCACCAAGACCCACATCGCGGAGTACAGCCGCCGCGCTCCCCGCCTCTTCCATACCATTGGCATGGCGGAGAGAACTTTCGGCGCTTCGGATGAAGACAATCTCCAGCGGAAACTGTACGTCTACCGCCGCACGCAGCAGAAGATTCGCGAGGAGTATCCGGACGTGCCCTTGCTCATCGCCAGTTGGGATCTCTACGGATGGTGGAAGAACGGCGACGTGGCGAAGCTCCTCCCGGAATTCGACCCCGCGCGCACCATTCTTCTTGACTACACGGCGGAGGTGAGAGGCCGCAAGACATACAAGGATTGGGGTGTGCTCGGGCGCTTCCCGTGGATCTTCGGCGTCTTCCATGGCTTCGCCTGGAATAGCGACATGCACGAGGATTACCAGGATCTGGCTCCTCGCATCACGGAAGCCGCCGCGGACGAGAAGTGCCGGGGCCTCGTGGTCTGGAGCGAGATCTCGCACAACGATACCTTCATGCTGGAGTATCTCGCTGCGAACTCCTGGAATCCGGCGACTCCCGCGCCCGACGACGCCGTTGCGCGCTACGTTGCGTCTCGCTATCCCGAAGCCATGCGGCCTCGCATGCTCTCAATCTGGAACGACTTTCTGCCCGCGTCGGAGGCGTCACACTGGGTCCAAAACGGGCCGGGCGCAATCACATTCGGGGACCCGCAATTCCGCACGCTCACCAATCCCGCGTTCATTGACCTCACGCCGGAGCGCCTCGCGCAACTGAAGTCCGAGTATGAACGCATCCGTCCGCTCCTTGCCAATGCCCCAGCTGCCATCGAGAAACTCAGCCGGATGGCCGCCGAGGCTCATGGCAACGAAATGTGGCGCAGAGATGCCATCGACATCGCGCGCACTCTCGCCAACCGGGCTCTGCTTCTCTCGCTGCTGAAGAGTTCGCTGGAGATGGAAGCCTGGCGCACCCGTGCGGGCGTGGGGCACGATCAAAAGGTCCGGCAGCTTGCGGGTATATCCGAAACGCTGCTGGCTTCCCTGGCCGATCTGCTGGAGGGTGCGCCGGAGTTCTCGATGCAGGCTTCGATCGGCCGCCTCGCCCTGGCGCAGCCGCTCAATGGAATCCAGCCCGTAGTGAATCCGCATACGGAGCAAACGCTCAAGTCGAATGCGGAGAACAACTATTGCCGCAGCCATCACTACGAGATGGTCCGGCATCTCTATCCGGCTGAGCTGCACTCTTACTGGGAGTACGTCCTTCGCCGGATGGAGGCAGGTGATCGCAGCGCCTGGAAACGCCCAGCGGAGTTTTCAACCCTATCTCAGGTACATCGGGACAAGTTCTACGCAACGCCGCTGGCCGCGATGGCCCCGGCCCGGCCAGCCTCCCCGGAGCAACTTGCGGCCGCTCTCGACAAACTGGCTCTGGAGACGCGGAAGCTGCTGGCCATTCAGTAGCTCTTCCGCCTGGACAATTCACTTGCGACCGACACACGCCGCTCGGACGGTATCGCCTGGGCGGTGGCCGTGCTATTCTCCTTGGCGAGATGCCGGTTGTTTCCTTCGCCACCCGCCGCAAGGCGTTCCGCGCGCTCCATGAGAGCGGCTGCTTTGTGATTCCGAATCCCTGGGATGTGGGTTCCGCCATGTGGCTGCGGGCTCTCGGCTTTCCCGCGCTTGCCACCACGAGTTCCGGCCTCGCTTTTTCCCTGGGCCTCCCCGACGCCGAATGGGCCGTCTCCCGGGACCGGGTTCTCGCGCACATCGCCGACATCGTCACGGCAACGGACCTGCCCGTCAACGCGGACTTCGAATCCGGCTATGCGGTGGAACCGGAGCCGCTCATGGAGAACGTGCGCCTTTGCGTGGAAACCGGTGTCGCGGGCCTCTCCATTGAGGACAATACCGGAGACGCCGATTCTCCCCTTTTTGATCTCAACCTTTCCGTGGAGCGCATCCGAGCCGCGAGACAAGCGATTGACGCCAGCGGCACGGGCGTCCTGCTCACGGCGAGGGCCGAGTGTTACCTCGTCGGGCATCCGCAGCCTCTCTCGGAATCCTTGCGACGCCTCACCGCCTATGCCGAAGCGGGAGCCGACGTGCTCTACGCGCCGGGACCCAAAGACCCGGAGGAGATCCGGACGATCGTCAGGGAAATGCATCCCAAGCCGGTGAACCTTCTCATCGTGGCAGATTGGGGCATCACCGTGGCAATGGCGGCCGATTGGGGCGTTCGCCGCATCAGCACCGGGTCCTCCCTCTGCCGCGCGGCATGGGGCGGCTTTCTTCGCGCGGCGCGCGCCATCGCCGGGGAAGGGAGCTTCGCCGGGTTCAAAGAGAACGCGCCATTCGCGGAACTCAACACCTTCTTTCACGACCAGCGCAAGCCTCGCTAGCGGCGCGAAGCCACCTCGCTGCGCTAACGGAAGGCTAACGGAAGATCGGGCCGCGCTGCCCCCGCATTCGCGCTTTCCGGCCATTGAACGCCCTCCCCGCCCCTTGGCCGTGACGGCATCAACCCTCCCCGCGCCGCGCATTTCACCAAATATGCCTTGACACGGATCGTTTCCAGTTACAAGATGGTCCTACCGGTCAGACCACATGCCAATCAAACAGCCATTGGAGTACGAAAACGGAACCTTGACGGCCGCACTCGTGCACCGGATCCAGGAGATGATCCACAACAAGGAGCTTGCCGTCGGAGAGAAGCTCCCGCCGGAGCGGCAACTGGTGCGGATGCTGGGCGTGAGCCGCTCCTCGGTCCGCCAGGCCGTGAAATCGCTGGAATCGATGGGCATTGTGGTTTCCAGGGTCGGCGTGGGGAACTTTATCAATCCGGATCTGTCCACGCAGAACCTCCTTGAGAGCCCGATGCGCTTCGCGCTGCGGCTCAACAACGCCTCTCGGCGGGAGTTGTACGAGATGCGGCAGGTGGTGGAAGCGCACACCGTTGGCCTAACCGCCGAGCGCGCTACCGCCCGCGACCTCGAGACTCTAGATGCGATTCTCCAGAAAATGGCCAGCCATACGGACGATGCAAGAGTGCTCGCCGAATGCGACCACCATTTCCACATGGCCATTCTCAACGCCTGTGGGAACAGCGTCTTCCGCATGATCTTCGAGCCCATTTCCGCGCTGCTTTGGGAAGATCTTGAAGATCGCATGCACCTGTTTGATCCGGAAGAAACCCTGAAAGCGCACCGCGCGATTTACGATGCCATCCGCCGCGGAGATAAAGATCTCGCGGTTCGCGAAATGAAATGCCACCTGGAAAGAGGGTATGAGACCTTTTTCGGGGACAAAGCCTAGGTTGCCGGCGGGGGCGGCCCTGGGACGCCGCGCCCGCCACGGAACGGAAAAGAAGAAAAGCCATGAAAATCCGGGGATTCGTTCGATCACTCGCTGCACTTGCATTGCTGCTCGTAGCCGCCGCCATGCTCTCTTCTCAGACGACGGGCTCCATTGAAGGAACCGTGTCGGATGCGAGCCAGGCGGCGGTGCCGGGGGCCAAGGTGAGAATTGTCAACCAAGCCACACAGATTGCCGGAGACTTCAGTACCAATGAGACCGGCTATTATCTGGCCCAGAACCTTCCGGTGGGAACCTACGACCTCGAGATCACCAGCGGTGGGTTCCGGGCCTTCACCGTGAAAGGCGTGAAGCTGGACGCCACGGCGCGCGTGCGCGTGGACGGAACCCTGCAGCTTGGCCAGGTGCAGGAGACCGTAACCGTGGAGGCCAGCCGCGCACGTGTGGAAACCACATCCGGCACGGTCAGCACCACCATCACCAGGGCGCAGGTGGATACCGCCGTTCTCAACGGAAGGAACTACTCCCGGTTGGCGATGCTTGTGCCCGGCGCGGTCTACCATTCGGGAACCGACGAGCTTTCGGGCGCGGGCCTGAGCGCGCCCGGTTCGGTGGTCTCCATCAATGGCGTGAACAACAAATCGTCAGGATGGTTCGTGGACGGGGCCTACAACATGAACGTGGGCAACGGCGAAGCGAATCCGCACATCCCCGTACTGGACAGTATCGAAGAGGTGCAAGTGCAGACCGCCAATTACAGCGCCCGCTATGGCAGCACGGGAGGGGCGGTGATTAACGCAGTCACCCGCAGCGGAACGCGGGATCTCCACTTTAGCACCTACGAATATTTTCGCAACGACAAGCTCGACGCCCGGAACTTCTTTTCCCCCACGCGGCCGCCGCTTCGCCAGAATCAGTTCGGCTTCACCGTTGGCGGTCCGGTCGTGCTTCCGGGTTATAGCCGGGAACGCTCCAAGACCTTCTTCTTCTGGAGTGAAGACTGGCGCTTGCGTCGCAATGCGCAAGTGAATCTCACGGCGACGCCCACCGAAGCAATGCGCGGGGGAGACTTCTCCGCCGACGGCACACGCACGGGAGCGGCGATTCGGGATCCGATCACGAAGACTCCCTTTGCGAACAACCGGATTCCCTCCAGCCTCATCAATTCCAACGCGTCGCTGCTCTTGCAGACATACTTTCCACTGCCAAACTACGGGAACGAGGCCTTCCGGAACTACATCAACAACGGCGTGAGGAGGCTCGATCCGCGCACGGATACGGTTAAGATTGACCACAATTTCTCCGAACGGTGGCGCGCCAGTTTCCGCATCGCGAACGACCATGTGGAGATCGTCGAGCCCAGCGTGCCGCTCTTCAACGCTACGCCTTTTCCCACACTGAGACAGGTTGAATCTTCCGGAGGGCTCACAGGAACGGCGCGTGTCAGTACGGTAATCTCGCCGCGCATGACGAATGAGTTCAGCTATTCGTTCAAGCGTTACGACGTAAATCTGCTGCTGGAAGGCAGCGATGTCGCCAGCCCGGTCCGTCCTTCGGGATTGACGATTCGCGACTTCTTTTCCGGTGCGAACGACCTGAACCTGATTCCAAACATCAGGTTCAGCCAGGGCTGGGGCGGCATCGGAACTTCACAGCTTCCGCTGAAGCCCGCGACGGATAACAACAGCACGTGGGCGGACAATTTCAGCTACGTCCGCGGCAGCCACACCTTCCAGGCGGGCATCTCCCTGTGGCAATACCGGAAGAATCAGGCGGTGTTCAACCAGACCATGGGTTCGTACTCGTTCGACGGCAGTTTCAGCGGCCACCCGGTGGCGGATTTTCTGCAAGGCTTCGCGCGAACCTACGGGCAAAGCCGGGACCGCTACATCCGCGATTACCGCTTCACCCAGACCGAAGCCTACATCCAGGACGATTGGCGCGTGAGCCGCGGGCTTACCCTGAATCTCGGGCTTCGGTTCTACCGGATGCCCCTGCAGACGGTGGATGGCGACAGGATGAGTTCCTTCGATCCAGGCCGATTTGATCCGTCGAAAGCGCCGTCGATCGCTTCGAACGGCGTGCTGGTTCCTGGCGCCAATTACGATCCGCTGAACGGCATCGTCATTGCCGGGCAGGGTGTGCCGCGCGGCTTTGCCGAACCTTTCCATGCGTTCGGCCCGCGCTTCGGTTTTGCCTGGGACCCCACAGGCACCGGCAAGCTTGCCTTTCGGGGCGGCTACGGAATCTCTTACCTGGCCAGCGGAACCAATCAAAGCAGCATGGTGCTGAACCCGCCCTTCAATGTTCGGGTAGATCTGAACAATGTGAGCCTGGACGATCCGAGTGGCGGCATTCCAGTGGCACCGCGGCCCGTGGCCGTGAATAGCTTCAATCCGGATTTCAAACGCCCCATGGTTCACAGTTGGAGCGCTACGGTACAGACGGAACTGCCGGGGGAATTCCTGGCCTCCGTCGGGTATGTGGGAACCAGGGGCACCAACTGGGAAGTATGGATTGACCGCAACGCTCCCGACTTTGCGGGCCGCCCCGCCGGACTTGATTTCGACACCCGCATCAACACAAACACCGTGAATCTGAACTCGATCCGGCCGTTCATCGGTTACGGTGGCATCACGGAGTTCAACTCCGGCCTCAACTCCACTTACCACTCGCTGCAGACCAGCGTGCAGCGGAGATTCAACTCCGGTCTCGCCTTGCAGGCGGTCTACACGTACGGCAAGACGGTAGGAGAATCGCAGACCCGGCGGGACATGCGCGTGCAGAATCCCCTTAACTGGGCCGCCGACCGCGGACCTGTTGATTTTGACCGCACGCACGTCTTCAGCGCCAACTACATCTACGCCATCCCGTTTCTGAAAGGGCGTCGTGATCTGCTGGGGCAACTCGCCGGAAACTGGGAGCTAAGCGGGTTCGTCACCGCGCAATCCGGACTCGCGCTTACGCCGGGGCTCTCCACCTCGACGCGCGGCCTTGCAACCAGACCGGATGCCACCGGTGTCTCCGTCAAGGGGCCGAAGACTCTGAGCCAGTGGTTCAACACAAAAGCATTCGTGGCACCGGCCCTTGGCCACTATGGAAACTCCGGTACCGGCGTGATTCGTGGGCCGTCCATGGTGATCTGGGATGCGTCGGTAACCAAGGCGTTCCCGGTTTCGGAGCAATCCCGCTTCCGCCTCAGTGCCGAGTTCTACAATTTCCTCAACGCGGTGAATTACTTTGGTGTAAGCACATCGTTAGGAGCGGGGAACTATGGCAGCATCACTAGCACGCGCGATGCCCGACGCGTGCAGTTGGGGCTTCGGTTTGATTTCTAGGAGGTCGTGGATCGCTTCCGCTCTTCTGGCGGCGAGCCGGCCGGGTCTGGCGCAGGACCCGGCCGCCGCACTTTACCGCCAGTTTCAGGATCCCGCCCGGCAATACTCGATCGCCCCTTACTGGTTTTGGAACGGCACGATCACCCCGGAGGAAAGCCGCCGGCAGTTGCAGGCGATGATGGAGCAGGGCGTTTTCGAGGCGACCGTCCTGCCCTGGGACGGCATGTCTCCGCGATACCTCTCGGAGGAGTTCTGGCACCAAGTCGGAGCGGCGCTCGACACCGCGGAGGAACTGGGCTTCACGCTCAATCTGTTGGACGACTACAATTGGCCGTCGGGACATCTGTGGGACTTTGGGTCCGCCCAGCCCGAGCTCAGCGTCGTGCTCCAAAAAGCGCCGCAGTACCGGATGCGGCGTCTCGCTCACAAAGAGTTTGTGATCGAAGCCGGGCAGACTTGGGCCGCCCGGCCCGAGGATACGGTGGAACTCGCGGTGGCTGGCAGGCTGTCTGAAGGGGACGCGCTGGAAGTGGATTCCTTGCGTCTGCTGGAGCCCGCGCAACACCGCCAGTGGACTGCACCCGAAGGCCGATGGCTGCTAACCCTCTATTGGACGGAACCCGCCGTGGCCGGTCATAACACGCGGGTGGATCTCCTGAACCCGGATGCCGTAGCTCTGTATATCGACCTCTTCTATGGCGAAATGGAGCGGCGCTTCGCCCGCCATTTTGGAAAGACCCTGAAGCTGACCGTCGCGGACCACGAAGGCGCCTACGGAACGCAGATTGCCTGGACGCCCGCGCTCTGGAAGGAGTTTGCATCACGCAAGGGCTATGATGCCCGAAGCCGCCTGCCGCTGCTGACGCGGCAATCCTCCGATACGGTTGCCGGCCGCGGGTTTCGCATCGACTACCTCGATGTGATCTCGGCCCTCTACGCGGAGTCCTTTTCCCGTCAGGTGAACGAGTGGTGTCTGCGCCGTGGCCTGAAGCATGGAACTTCGATCTACGAGGAACAAATCTACATCCAGGCCAACGGTGCCGGCGATATGTATCAGCACTGGCGCAATTCCAGTTTCGTCATGATGGACGCCCTGCTGGAGCGCGGACGCTCGCCGATGGATTTCCGCGAGCCGGCTTCCGTCGCCGATCTCGAAGGAACTCCGCTCTGGGTGGAGAACCAGGGGCTGCAAGGCCACTCTACGTACTTCAGTTTGGAGAAAGCGCGCTACGGCACAAACACAATCCTGCTGTGGGGAGCCAACAAGCTCTGTCCCTATTTTCTCTATGACGCGGAGAAAACAACCTGGCCGCCGCAATGGTTCCGTGGCCAACCGTTATGGCCCTGGTTCCGCAACTATGCGGATTACGCCCGGCGCGCGCTCTTTATGAATGCGAGCGGCCGACGCGTCAGCCGCGTTGCGGTCTACTACCCCCTGGAAACCGCCTTCGCCAATGCGGAGATCCTCTTCACCAACAAACCGCATCGCGATCTGGTCTGGGCCAACTCCATGGACCAGACGCAGAACCTGTACACCGCGCTGC
The DNA here is from genome assembly GCA_014584705.1 of Acidobacteriota bacterium. GTDB lineage: Bacteria > Acidobacteriota > Terriglobia > Bryobacterales > Bryobacteraceae > JACTMJ01. The sequence goes on from JACTMJ010000026.1 coordinate 133,395, forward strand.
TCCTCGAACTCGAAAAGAGACGGCTCGAAACCCATGTGCTTGACCGGCACTATGTGAAACAGGCTTCGGTTGCGGGCAAGGCGCTTCGGTTGGCCGGCCAGGAGTTCTCCGTGCTGCTTCTGCCTCCGCTCACGGACATCGACGAAGGCGCGGCCGCGCGAATCCGGGAATTCGCATTGGCGGGGGGCAAGGTCATTGCCACCGGAACGCTCCCGCCCTCGCTGCGGCAGGTCGCCGGCATTCGGCATTTTGAGCTTCCCGTACGAGCCATGTTCATGGACCGCCTGGACTACATGAATCCAACCGTCGTGCCCGAGGAGATCCGCGCGGACCTTGCTCCCGTGATGGACGAGGTTGTCCGGTCGCTGCCCCGCCTGCCTTCGATTGTCGAAGGCGAATCCCCCGCCATCCGCTGGTCTCACCGTCGCGCGGAGGGCCTGGAGTGGTATTGGATCGTGAACGATTCCGCCGAGCCGCGGAAGATCCGGCTGCGGATGCCGGTCCGCGCGGCCTTCGAACGCTGGGACCCGGAGACCGGTGGCCGCCGTCAGCTCGTGGCGTCGGACAGTGTTCTTGATCTGAGCTTCGAGCCGTGGCAGGGATGCTATCTGGTGCAGGCGGAAACATCCTCCGCCGAAAAGGCTCCGGAACTCGCCGAAAAGAAGAGCATCCCGGTGCCCTCCACGGGATGGCGCTTTCAGCCAGAGAGCGAGGTTCGGGTCCCCTACGCCTATTCGGAAGATGGCAGCGCTCTCTGGCTCTCCCCGGAGCGCCTCTCCGCGCGTTCGTGGTGGCTCATCGGGCCGTTTCCGTACGAGGATCATCACGGCTTCTACCGGCCCTATCCGCCGGAAAGCGAGTTTGAACCAGCGCGGGTCTACGCTGGGGCGCATGGGAATCTTCAGTGGCGGTGGTGCGATTCCCCAACCTATTCGGTGACGCTTCGGGATCTGCTCCGTGTGCCGCGCGGGCAGGAGCTTGGCGTTTTCTATGCGTCCGCCTATGTCCATTCGCCAGAAGAGCGGGATGTCCGGACGCTCGCCGCGTTCGCCGATGGAATGAAAGTGTGGGTGAACGGCGAGAAGGTGATGGAGGAGCACCGGCATCCAAAGTGGCTGCTCATGCGCGATATCTGGGCGGAGCGGCGTCCGGCGAAATTGCGGCGGGGCTGGAACCGGATTCTCTTGAAGATCGAGCCGAGCCTCATGGTGCCGACGGCTTTCCTTTTCCGGCTTACCGCCCCGGATGGCAATACGCTGCGCGATCTGGTGTGGGCGCGGCAGCCGGAGTTGCCCGCCCCGGCGCAAGCCAAACTGGCACGGCTGCGCGTGGACGTGCCGCCTTCCGTCTCCGCCTTCGCCATGCCCCGCTTCGCGTCGAACCCACGGGTATACGCGGATGGCAAGCAACTCCGGTCCGCGCGGCCGGGCGATTGGATTCCCGTGCCGTCGGGTGCGAAACGAATCGAGTTCCTCGTCGACGCGGCGGACGCCCCGGACGAGCCCATCCGATTCCGAACCCGCCCTTCCATGCAGCCCCTCTTTCGCTGGACGGATACGGCGCTGGCCCATTACTCGGGCACCGCAATCTACGAACGGGATATCCAGGCCCCGGCGCTTCAGCCCGGAGAGCGGCTCCTGCTGGATCTCGGGGAAGTGGGGCTCGCCGCCGAGGTATGGGTAAACGGAAAACCCGCCGGACAGCGCGCCTGGCGCCCCTTCCGCTTCGACGTCACCGGCTTGGTGAAACCCGGAACGAACCGCATTCGCGTCCGCGTGGCGAACTCCGATGCCGGCTGGCAATCCCAGGGAGATACCGTCTATCCGAAAGGCAGTTGGGGCCTGAAATATCAAACGGAACTGGACCGCGTGCCCACCCTCGTTCCGAACGGCCTAGAAGGTCCGGTGCGGCTGGTTATTTTGCGTCCGGAAGCACCGTGACAATCAGCCGCGAGCCCGCGGAACCCCCGGTGAGCACGGTCTGAAGCGCGGCGCGGTCACTGGAGGCGTCCCACTCCGGCTCCCCCTTGCCTCGATTGATCTCCGTGGCGGGGAAGGCGCCGGAGGCAATATCCACACGCAGGCGATGACCCTTCGGCACTCGCAGCGCGGTGGGGCCGAGCGGAATGGAGATGCGGTACGAGCGTCCCGGTTCCACGCGTTCCCGGCGTCCATCCGGGGCGCGCCGGCTCAGGCGAACCAACCCCTCCGCAACCGGCATCGCGTAGCCATCCGGCCAGACGTCCGCCAGCCGGGCGACGAAATCCGCATCCCTCGCCGATGTGGATACCGTCAATTCAAGCTGAATATCCCCGGCCAGAACGAAATCCTGGGTGAACGGCCCGCTCGCGAAATGGATTGTATCCGCCCTTACGGAGCCCTGATCGAGATTTACGATGCAGCCGTTGCGATAGCACCCGCCGCGCACCGGAGTGGGGTCGTGCGGGTCAAAGCGATACGAAAGACTGCCGCTCTTCGAGGGAGCTTCCCCGGAGAGCGCACCATCGTCGGTGAGATAGAACGTGCGTTTTCCCGCGCCCGGCGGCGGCCACGAACTGGCATCCCGCCATTCTCCCCCAGGGTGGAACCGCTCCCCGTCCTTACCGGCGCCGCCGCCCATCACGAAATAGCGCAGCGCCGCCCCGCCCGCGGAGGCCTTGCCCTTCAGCCATTCGTCGAACCAGCCCAGTTGCAGCGCTCTTTCCTCGAGTTGGCCGGCCTCCGGGAACGTGGCCTCGCCGCAATCCCGCTTCCCGTAAGCGTGAGGCCATGGCCCCAGGATGGCCCGTGTTTGTGACGAGTGCGAATCGAGCAGCGCGCGAAACAAGTTCGATGTCGCCTCCGCGAACGGATCGTACCATCCGCTCACCAGCAGTGTTGGCACATCCTTCATGAGCTTCACGTAGCCTTCCGGCCAGAATCCGGGTTCGCGCCAGAATGCGTCGAAGCGGGAGTGGAAATACTGTTGCCGGTAGGCCTTGCCGTAGTCTTCCAGTCCGCGAAAGGTACTCATGCGCTGTTGCGGAGCTTGGCGCATCCATTCGCGGGGGTCGAGCACCAACGCTTCCAGCGCTTTCTTTTGCGCCGGGTCCGATTGGCGCGGCACGGCTGCGTTGAGGATCCAGACAGGCCACCCGCCGCTTGGCGCGCCGCCTCTCCAGGCGCCCTGCGCCCAATAGTTGGTAGGCCCCACGGCCGCGTACACAGCCATCAGATGCGGCGGCCGTTCAATCAGCGCGGCATACTGCACGAGCGCCAGATAAGACGCGCCGAGCGTGCCCACCTTGCCGTTGGACCACGGCTGCGCGGCGGCCCATTCGATGGTGTCGTAGCCGTCTCTCCCTTCATGCACCATGGGCTCGAATCGGCCCCCGGAAGCGAAGAAACCCCGGCAATCCTGGGCGACGAAGACATACCCCTGGCGTGCGAAGAACTCGCCCCTGGCCCGTTCCCCTGCCTTGTTGTAGGGCGATCGCGTCACGAGAACCGGGAAGGTGCCCTTGGCGGGCTTGCCATCCACGGCCGGCCGGTACACGTCCGTCGCCAGCGCTACCCCATCCCGCATGCGCACGAACCGCGTTTCCACGGAGTGCGAGTGGAACTCCGCCGCCAACGGCAGCGCGAGGGCAAGCAGCAGGGAGAGGATCTTCATCGCACGGGAACCACGGGCAATTGCACTTTGGAAGGCCGTTCGGGGCCGAGATACACGGAGTTCCGCGCCTTCCGCCGCCTGGTCCAATCGTTCGCGGCTTCTCCCGTATTCGAATTCGATTCGAACTGCGGCCAGTTGCTGCTGCTGATATCCACGCGGATCCGATGGTCCTTCGCGAAGAGATTGCTCGACGAGTACAGCGGGATCTCCACCCGCACGATCTCCCCGGGCGTGTTGAGATTCTCCCGCGCAAAGCCATCGCGGTAGCGAAGCCGGATCTGCCCGTCGGCGATGATCGCGGCATAGCCGTCCGGCGCGACGTCGATCAGCTTCACCGTGAAATCCGTATCCGGCGAGTCGCTCGAGACCCACAGCGTCGCCTTGGCCGCGCCGGTCGTCTCCACGGCTTCCTCCAGCGGTTCGGATGAGAAACTCAGCACGTCCGGGCGGTTTGCCAGCGGATCTTCGTTCTCGCAACCCAGCACGCCCGCGCGGCAAACCTGATTCTGGAAGCAATTGGGCGTCCATGCGCCAATTCCGAAGCGCCCTCCGATCGTAGGCACGGGGCGTTCGGGATCAAAGACGTAGGTCCGTGAGCCGGTCTTCGTGGGTGCGCCACTCAAGAGGCCGCCGTCCTCGAGGTAAAGCGAGCGACCGATTGCGGGCGGGGGCCAGGTGGATGCGGTCTCCCAACTGCCGCCATGCTCGCGCTGCCCTTTCTCGGTGCGCCCTTCGCTGCCGCCCCCCATCCGGAAGTAGCGTACGCGATCCTTCGCCAGCGTCGTAAGCGGCTCCCCTTTCAGCCAGTGGTTGAACCACTCCAGGGAGAGCGCTCGCATGTCCACCTGGGCCCCGGCCCCGAAGTCTCCGTCGCCACACTCGCGCGGCCCCACCGCATGCCACCAGGGTCCCATCACCAGGCGGTGCGGGCTCTGCTGTTTGGCGCTCAGATTCTCGAAGTTGCGCAAGACGCCGGCGGAGAAATAGTCGTACCAGCCGCTCACGAAGAGCGTCGGCACATCCTTCATCCGCCCCCAGGTAGCCGGAACGTGGAAGGCCGGGTCATGCCAGTAAGCGTCGAACGTCGGGTGCGCTAGAAAATCGTCGTAGATGCGCCGGTGCGTGGGGAAGGGGTCGAACACCTTGGCGCGATCCCGCGGATGCTGGCGGAGCCACTCCCCGGGGTTCTCCAGAATACGCGAAAGCACCGCCTTCTGTTCCGGAAGCGATTGCGCGGGCGGGCTCGTTTCCGCGGATCTCGCGATCCAGATTCCCCAGCCAAGGTTGAGCGTGCCGCCGGGGTAGCCGAACTCCTGGTAGAAATCGGCGCCGCCCACATTGGCAAACATGGCCACCAGGTGTGGCGGATTCTCAAGCGCCGCGCGGTACTGGTCCCACGCCAGATACGATGCGCCGTAGGTGCCCACCTTGCCATTCGACCATTTCTGCCGCGCCGCCCATTCGATCACGTCGTAGCCGTCCGGCCCTTCATTGACGAATGGATAGAACGGCCCCTCGGAGGCGAACCGCCCTCTTACGTCCACCGCCACGAAGGCATAGCCCTGCTGGGCAAACCATTCCGCGTCCCGCCGCAATCCAGCTCGGTTATAAGGAGTCCTTGCGACGAGCGTCGGCCGGCGTTCTGCGCCGCCGCCGGGCAGGTAAACATCCGCTGCCAGCTTCACGCCGTCGCGCATTTCGATGCGAAGGTCCCGAAGCACCTTCGTTTCCGTGAGGGGCTCCTGGCCCAGCGCCAGGCCGGTGAAGAGCAGCAGGAGAAGTACGATCATGAGGTATACCCGTTCGATCTGGCGGCAGCGGGCAGCCCGTGATCTCCCGTTCCGCCGATTTGAAGTCTCGCCACGGTCTGTTCACACAGTTCCAGACCCAGGCCGGGCTTGAGTGGCAAGGGAAGCGAGCCGTTCTCCGCTTTGGGGTTCCCGCGGAACACCTTCCAGAACAGTTCATTGCCCGTGTCCGGTTCCACGGGAGGAAAATACTCCACCATGGGGCACACGTGCGGAGCCTGGCTGAACACCACGGCAAGATTGTGGGCTTCGTTGGAATGCGGAATCACCGGCAACCCCGCCGTCTCCGCCATGGCGCAGATCTTTCGCATTTCGGTGATGCCGCCGCACCGGTTCGCATCCGGCTGCAGAATGTCCGCCGCCCGGCGGGAGATCAATTCCTGAAACTCCCACTTCGAATAGAGGTGCTCTCCCGTGCTCCACCTTTGCCACGGGCAGCGAAGCTTTAGCTCCGCATACCCGGCAATGTCGTGGACGGGCAATGGTTCCTCGATCCAGGAGACGCCGTAGTCGCGAAGAAGGTGGGCCATTTCAATTGCGTAGCCCACGTCCCAACCCATGTAGGCGTCGCAGGATAGCTGAATCTCATCGCCCACCGCCTCCCGGACAGTTCTCACCAGTTCTACGTTCTTCTTCATGCCCGCGATACCGTCCGGCGGGCCGAAGCCGAAGCGCTGCTTCATTGAACCAAACCCGGCGTCCTTCCATTGCCGTGCTTCCTTCGATAGTTCGCTGAGATCGTCGAGCGCGTAGAGGCGGCTCACGTAGCTGGGGGCCGTGCAGCGGGCGGCACCTCCGATCAGTTCGTACGTCGGCACACCCAGAGCTTTTCCGTGCAGATCCCAGCAGGCGATGTCGATTGCCGCGATCGCCGCCATGCTGTTTCCTGAGCGGCCAAACCGGAGGGTCGTCCGGTGCATGCGCTGCCACAAATATTCATGCCTTCGCGGATCCTCCCCAAGCACCAGGTCCGCGTAGTAGTGGTCGATCAGCGTTTTTGAGGCTCCCTGAAATCCGCCTGCCGTGCCGCGCCCAACCTGCCCGTCGCTGCTCTCCACCTCCACCAGGGTGAACACGACGTCGCCGAACCATCCGGACGCTTTCTCGCGGCAGTCCTCAAACTGCGAGGTGATGGTAACCAGGTGACGATTCAAGGTGGCGGGCGGCTTGTCGAAGCGGATGTTGCGCGTTGTAACCCGGACGATACGCATCGGTTTACCTCCACCACAGGGCGCTGCTTGCCGCTCCTCCATCGTGAACCAACTCCGCGCCGGTGATGTAATCGGCCTCGCTCGACGCGACAAATGCGGCGAGGGCGGCAATCTCTTCAACAGTCCCCATCCGCCCGGCGGGGATCATTGCTTCCAGCTTCCGCATCGCTTCCGGATCGCTCAGGAGTTCGCGGTTGATATCGGTAACCGCGCCTTCCGGACAAAGCAGATTCGAAGTAATGCCGTGCTTCACAAACTCCATGGCCGCCACCTTGCTCAGCATGCGCAGCCCGCTCTTGGCGATGCAATACGCCGCCTGCTGTGCCGTGGGCAGCAGTGAAGCGGTGGAGCCGACGTGAATCAAGCGTCCCCCCCGGCGCTGCTCCAGCATCAACCGTGCGGCGGCCTGCGTGCAGTGAAACGCCCCGGTCAGGTCCACCGCCATCATACGCTCCCAATCCCCGATCTCGCATTCCATCAGGCTTCCGAAGACGATCACTCCGGCGTTGTTCACCAGAATGTCGATGCCGCCCATCCGCGCGGCGGCTTCTCCCATTACCCGTTCGACTTCGTCGCGGCGGGAGACATCCATTCTCCAGGCGGAGGCCGCGCCAACGCTCGCGAGTTCCGATGCGGCGGCTTCGGCCGCTGCCCCGTCGATATCCGTGATGGCAACTGCCGCCCCCTCGCGCAGAAAACGCTCGGCGATCGCATGCCCGATGCCACGTGCCGCACCCGTGATCAGCGCGTTCCTGCCCGCCAGCCGTCCGGGCACGGGCGTCACACGAGCTTTGTATCGGGCCGTGTTGGATTCGTAGCTCATCGCCGGTCCTCCCGCGGCGCACAGGGCTTGCCGCCGAGGTTGCCGCCGAGCGAAGAGGCCGTGGAGTTCGCGGTATGGTTCCGGCTTCTGCTCGGCCTAGTCATACCACCCTGCCTCCCGGGTGCTGTCGAAACACATCCGGGTCGTAGAGAGGGAGAAACGTGCCGCCACTTGCGCGAATCCGGCTATAGGCGCGCTCGGCTTCTTCCAGGCTTTCGGCAATCCCCAGCGGAGGTCCATCGAGGTTGCCGTACTTGAACGCGCAATCGCCAATCAGCACTCGCCCCGATTCGGTCTCGGCCTCATACACCATGGAGCTTCGGTGGTGCGCGCCTGCCCACCAGGCGCTCAGTCCATCCGCGATGCGCGCCTCGTCCTCGAGCAAATGCAGGCGATCCCGTGCGTCGAAGAGCAGATAGTGAAGCACATTGTCCGGGACGCAAAACTCGCGCGGGACGTGCAGCTTCGCCTTTCGCGCCACAATCTCCTCGATCCATCCCCTCCGCGAGCAGTAGATCTCGGCGTTCGGGAAGAGCGGGATGTTGGCTGTCGTGTACGCTTGCAGCGGTGTAAGCAGAATCGCGTTCACATCCTCCGGGAGGATGCCAAGCGTGGCCAGCGCCGCCACGGGCTCCTCTTCCGGAGCCCTTCGCATCTGGCAGCGCTCCCCCGCAAAGGAGCGCCAAGCCGCGTTCAGCGGCTCCAGATCGAGGGGCGGTCCCGTGTTCACGATCGCCGTCCCCCAACTTCCGCGCAGCACCACCATCAGAAAATCGAGCGACTCCCAACGGTCCCAATGGCTCATCCAGTAGACTTCGGGACCCGGAACCTCCGCCTCCCCCAGTTTCAGGATGTCGATTCGGCTGCTCAATCGGAATGCCTCGCGTGAAACGGTGGTCTGACCGGTATGACCATTCTGAAAGCCAACACCTGTTCTGTCAAGAACCTTTTCCGTGCGTCACGCCTTGCGTTCCGGGTCTCGCGGCGGAAGATAGAACTCGAGTGCGTCTTCGAGCGGTGCGCCGGCGGGCTCATTCGCGGCGTCCGGATGCGTTGCGCGGAATCGCGCCAGCGCCGCCTGTTGCAGTTTTCTCACCACCTCGGGATGCCGGGCCGCGAGATTGTGCATCTCGCCGGGGTCCGCTTGCTCGTCGTACAGCAGAACGTAGCGGCCGGGCGTGGGATTCGCGGTTTCGAGGCCGTCCCGGCGCGCCCGGCGTCCGCTTCCATGGATCAGTTTCCAGCGTTCCGTGCGTACGTACACTTCTTCATTCTCGGGATACTCGCTCACGATGTGCCGTCTCGCGGTGGGATGCTTGCGGCCATCGAGATAGGGGCGCAGGCTCTGGCCGTGCTGCACCGCGAGCGGCGGGGCGTCCAGCATATCGAGGATGGTTGGAGCGATGTCCAGCATCTCCACAAGGTCCGTGACCACCGCGGGCTCCGACCGGCCGCGCAACCGCATGAGCAAAGGCACGCGCAGCGCCGGCTCAAAGCCGCAGTGTTTTTCGATGCGTCCGTGTTCCCCGAGGCAATATCCGTTATCGCCCACGTACACCACTAGCGTGTTCTCCTCGAGGCCTAGCGCGCGCAGCCGTCCGAGCACCCGGCCGATATTCCGGTCGAGGTAGTGGACGGAGGAGTAGTAAGCCGCGCTGATGCCTTGCTTATCTTGGACGCTGAGATCCTTGAAGCAGAGCGGGATCTGCCAGGCATCCTCCGGGCCAGGCTTCGGCGGGTGGAAGTCCTTGGGATGGAATCTTCCCCGGTCTTCGAGCGGGAAATCGAAGGGAGAATGCGGTTCCGTGAAGCTCACCCACAAGGCGAAGGGCCGCTGGGTGTTCGCCTCCAGAAACTCGCCGGCAAGGTGCGCGGCGTAGGTGGATTCCATCTCTTCCTCGCGGCGCGGATAGGGCAGGCAATCCGCGTTCAGCCACAGCCGCGCGGGATCCTTCAGCGGCAGCCACGGCATCTTCCTGGTGCGCACGCCTTCCGGCACAGGCCGGGCCGGCACCTCCTTGCGCCATTGGCGCTCAAGGGCGTCCTCGGTGAGCATCATATCGAAGCCAAACAGCCCGGGCCGGGGCTCGCGATGCAAATGCATCTTCCCGATCACGCCCGTGTGGAAGCCCGCCTTCCGCAATTGCTCGGAGAAAGTGGGCTTGCCCAGCGCGAGCGGCGTAGGCAGGCGCGTAACTCCCGCCGCGCTCGGCATCTGCCCGGTCAGCAGGCTTTGGCGGGACGGCGTGCAGACCGGGCAGTTGCAATACGCGTTGGAAAATCGGATTCCTTCGTTCGCAAGCCGGTCCAGATTGGGCGTAAGCGCGTGCCGGTCTCCGTCGCAGCCCATGGCATAGCCCGCATGGTCGTCGGCGATCAGAAAAAGCAGGTTCGGCCTGCGCTTCGCCGTCTGGGCTCCGGCAAGAAACGCGGGTGCCAGACCGGCTTGAAAAAACGTTCGTCTTGATAGCGCCGCCATTCCCCAAACTCCGCCGCTCCGCCGCAACCCGCCCGGCCGAGGCAGCCCGCCGCAGCCCGTGCCGGGAACGCCCGTTCCTACTTGCCCCGTGCGTAGGCGTCAAACAGAGCCTGGACGTTCGCGTCCTTTTCATCGCCAGGGTGAATCACAATGCGGTAGCGGAAGCGCGTCGTCTCTCCCGGCTTCAGCGTCATCGAACCGTCCTTGGTCTTGTCGTGCAGGAAGTCGTGGACGCCGAACGGGTTGATCCCGAACAGGCCGTAATCGCGTGCGTGCCAGTACGTCGGGTAGCGCGGATTGGCCGGGTTGTCGAACATCGCAATCCCCAGCTTCTCGCCGTCCACCGTCGCGCTGTAATCCACCCAGCGGGCGCGCTTCCCCCAGACGTCCTTGCCCTGGACGCCCTCCGAGTTGACCATCCGGCCCGAGCGGACCGGGAAGGCCGGGGCCCGCTTGTTTCCTGGCAGCTCAAACTCGGGTGCCGTCCGCATCGCGAACGTGCCCTCCTTGGTATCGCCGAACTTCACATCCGTCATCGCCTTCAAGTGGAGGTCCGTATCGATGACGATGGATTGGCCTTCCTTGCGGAACACCATCTCTCGGGTCTCCTCCACCAGCGTCTTCCCGTGCGGGTCGTTCCAGGCCAGCAGCACTTTCAACGAGCCCGCGTTCTTCCCGCTCTTCGTGCCCAGAACCTTGAGCAGTTTCTCAACGCCCGCCTTGCCCTTCGGGTCCTTGTTCAGCGGATCGCTTGACCAGAAATCGTAGCCGTTGACGTCACCGTGTCCGTACCAGAGGCCGCGGTGGTGGGGGTGATCCGTGATCTCGCCCTCGCGCTTCGCCATCGGATACATGCGGCTCACGATCTTGCCCGATGCCGAACGAAGCGGGTGCAGGTACGTCTTCGGCCCCGCCATGTACAGCTCGGAATAGGGCTTGCCGTCGATAGTGATGGCAATCACGTCCCCTTTATGGGTCACGTTCACTTGCGCGAAGGCCGCAAGGCCGAGCAGAGCGAGGGTGGCGGCCAGCATGCCGGTACGGCGGGCCAGGGAAGCCGGGAGATAATTCGAAAGCATAATTCGTTTCCTTATTTCGACACTAGGATCGACGGTAAGCCGTCGCCGATTGTTACCAATCGCGCCGCACGGGAGTGGAGCGAAGCCTTTGATTGTCTGGTGAGATTCTATCGCTCTTTGCACGCCGCGCGAGGCTGGATGCAGGTGCGATAGAGTCAGATGCATCATGAACCGCCGCAATCTTCTTCGTTCGGGAGGCGTCGCCGGAGCTACACTGGCAGGCATGCCACTCTCCGCCCAATCCGGCGCGAACGCCGCCGCGCGTTCTCTGATCGAGGTCCGTAAGATTCTGTTTCGCAACAATCGCGAAAACAAGCGCGCCGCGTACTTGAAGTTCATCGAGAACCACTACGCTCCGGCCCTGAAGCGGGCGGGCGTGGAAGCGGCGGGCTTCTTCAACAACGACGTCGGCCCCGATAAGCCGCACGTGCTGTGCGTGCTCAGTTACAGCTCCGGCAACGCCTTAATCGATGTGCGGGAGAAGCTCGGTGCGGACCGAGCCTTTCAGGCTGCCCGCAAGGAGGTGTACGGGAAGGGGCCGGTCTATGAGCGGGTGGAATCCTCTCTCCTGCGCGCGTTTTCCATGACGCCCAAGGTGGAGATCCCCAAGGCGGATGCGCCGCTCTACTTCGAACTACGTACCTACGAATCGGACGACCCCGTGAGCCTGGCCGCGAAGATCGAGATGTTCGAGGGCGGCGGAGAGATCGTGCTCTTTCGCAAGTACGGATTGCAACCGGTGTTCTTCGGACAGGCTCTGATCGGCGACCGCATGCCCAATCTCACCTACATGGTGGCTTTTCCGAACCCTGCCGCGCGCGTGGAAGCCTGGCGCAAGTTCGCCACCAGCCCGGAATGGGACAAGCTGAAGCGGACCCCGGGCTGGAGCGATGGCGAAGTCGTTTCCAGCATCACGAACGCCACGTACACTGGCCTGCCGTTTTCGGAGATCCGTTAGCGCCCGCGGCGTGGGTTTGGCCATGGAAGCGAAATTTAACGGGCAGATGCTGGATCTCTTGCGAGACGCCATCGCGGGACGGGCATTCCCGATGCCGCTGGCGGAGCACCTCGGTTTCCATATTGTGGCGGCGGAACCCGGCGTCGTGACCGTGGAACTCGTCCCAAAGGAACTGCATCAAAATATCGCCGGCACCATCCACGGCGGCGTGTTGTCGGTGATTGCGGATTCCGCGATGGGGCTGGCCTTTGGCACCACCATCGAACCGGGTCAGAGTTTCTCCACCGTGGAGCAGAAGATCAACTATCTGCGTCCGGTGTTTGAGAAAACGGTGCGCGCCCGGGGAGAAGTGCTGCAGCGCGGCCGAACCCTCGGTTTCATGGAATGCCGGATTACCGATAGCGACGGAAAGCTTGTGGCCTTTGCCACCAGCACGTACACCGTACTTGAGGGGAAGGCGGCGCAAGGCCGCCAGATCAAAGAGGAGTATGGGGGGCGGGTGTCGGATGGTTGACGCCTGATTTAACCCGTCCATACAATGAAGGTGAACTGCAAGGAGGCCGAATGCGCCAGATTGGCATTTGGGAACTGTTGATTATTCTCGGAATCGCCGTGCTGCTCTTTGGGGGCAAGAAGATTCCAGAGATTGCCAAGGGCTTGGGCGAAGGAATTCGCAATTTCAAGACGGCCGTCAAGGACGAGAACAAGAAAAAGGAAGCAGAGCAGGAAAATAAGTAGGCAAACGATGCCATGCCGCGAAAGCGGCGCCTGTGCCTGATCCAACGAGTTTCAATAGAAAGCCCCGCGAAACGACCGCGGGGCTTTCGTATTGGTAGATGCGCCAAGACAAGCAACCGGAGTTGCATCCTGGCGAAGCCGACCGGCTATTTCGCCTTCTTGGGCTTCGGCGGGACAATGGCGTCCTGGGCGGCCTTGGCCACGCGGAACTTCACCACTTTCTTGGCCGCGATCTTGATGGATTCGCCGGTCGCGGGGTTGCGACCCGTACGCGCCTTGCGCTCCACCTTAACCAGCCGTCCCAGACCTGGCGCAACAAAGACGCCGTTCTTCTTTGCTTCGCGGATGGCGATCTCCGCGTACTTTTCCACAAAGGCCTTTGCCTGCTTGCTGGTCACTTCCAGGGCCGCGGCAAGTTCCTTCACCAGATCGCTCTGGGTCATTTTCTTCACTTCTGCCATGACGATGGGCTCCTTCGAATCGCGATTACTCCCAAACCTTCCAGACGACAGTTTTTCGAGCAGAGTAGCCACCCCGAAACAAATACACTACGGAATGGTTTCTCCGAGACTGCCGATTCAAGAATAAGAAACTGTTGGCGGCTTGTAAAGAGAGAATTGCGCCCTAAGGGCCATTTTTCAGGGGTTTGAGTGAATTTTTCCGGCGAAAGGCCCGATTTTCCGGCTTCTCAAGGCTGTCCGGCATTCCTGCCGGCCGTCAAAGGCCCGAAAAACGCGGGCGCAAGAGCACCCGGGAAGCAAAGTGCTTCCCGAATTTGCCCACGTTTTCGGGGTCCTCAGGCCCTCGCTTTGGAGGATTTCGGTGCCGCGTCCTCCGCGTCGCCGTTTTCGGCCGTGAGAGGTTTTGTCATGCCGAGCAACTTCCGCAATTCCGCATCGAGAGTAGAAGTGAGATCCGGGTGGTCGCGGAGGAACTGTTTAGCGTTCTCGCGTCCCTGCCCGATGCGCTCCGCCTGGAAGCTATACCAGGAGCCGCTCTTCTCCACCAGTTCGTGCTTCACGCCGAGGTCCAGAATGTCGCCCTCGCGCGAAACGCCCTCACCATACATGATGTCGAACTCCGCCTCGCGGAAGGGGGGTGCGACTTTGTTCTTCACCACCTTGGCCTTCGTGCGGTTGCCCACCACGTTCTCCCCGTCCTTAATGGCGGCGATGCGGCGGATATCGACGCGCACGCTCGAATAAAACTTCAGCGCGCGCCCGCCCGTCGTCGTCTCCGGGTTGCCGAACATGACGCCGATCTTCTCGCGGATCTGGTTGATGAAAATCAGGCAGCAGTTCGATTTCGAAACGATGCCCGTGAGCTTCCGCAGCGCCTGCGACATGAGCCGCGCCTGCACGCCCATGCTGGAATCGCCCATCTCGCCCTCAAGCTCGGATTTCGGAACCAGTGCGGCCACGGAGTCCACCACCAGCACGTCGATCGAATTCGAGGCGATCAGCGTATTGGCGATCTCGAGCGCCTGCTCTCCATAGTCCGGCTGAGAGACCAGCAGGTTATCGACATCCACGCCAAGAGCCTGCGCGTACGTCGGGTCGAGCGCATGCTCCACATCGATGAACGCCGCCATTCCCCCCAACTTTTGCGCGCTGGCAATAGCATGCAGCGCGATCGTGGTTTTTCCGGAGGACTCAGGGCCGTAAATCTCAATAATGCGCCCTCTGGGGAATCCGCCGATCCCCAGAGCCCAATCGAGCGAGATGGAGCCAGAGGGGATGGTGCCGATCGGAAGGATGGATTCCCGCGAACCCAGGCGAAGAATCGAACCCTTGCCGAACTGCTTTTCGATCTGGCCGAGCGCGAGTGCCAGGACCCGGGCTTTTTCTTTTTCGTCAACCATATTTGCGGACCGTCCTCGAGGCGTTTCTAGAGAGCAATTATAGTGTACATGATTACACTATTGCGCATTCAAAATTCGTCATCGCATCTGCATGCGCGTCTTGCGTCAATCTCCGAGTATAGCCCCGCCGGAGCGCTTTCGGACGGCTGGATCTCAATAAACGCGCTCGGATTCCGGGGCCTGCCCTGAACCGGGCCATCGCGGACCGCTACGATGGAAGAGTGAGCATTGTTCTTGCACGGCGCTGGCTTCGGGAAGCCGAAAGCGTCGCCGTCATCACCGGAGCCGGAATCTCCGCGGAAAGCGGAGTGCCGGTTTTTCGCGGCCCGGGAGGAATGTGGCGCAAGTATCGCGCTGAGGAGTTAGCCTCCCCGCAGGCGTTCGCGCAAGATCCGAAACTCGTCTGGGAGTGGTACAACTGGCGGCGCGAGTTGATCGCGGCCGTCGAACCCAACGCGGGTCACCGTGCCTTGGTGGAGATGGAGAAAGCATCGGACGATTTCACCCTGATTACACAGAACGTGGACGGATTGCACACGCTCGCGGGCAGCAGCCGCCCGCTGAAGCTGCATGGTGATATCTGGGAAACCGTGTGCATGCTGTGCGGAGAGCGGCGCGTGAACCGGGAAGTGCCGTTGACGCCTCTGCCTCCGCGCTGCTCGTGCCATCCCGAAGCCGTATTGCGGCCAGCCGTAGTCTGGTTTGGAGAAGCGCTGCCTTTCGCTGTCTGGGAGCAGGCGGAAGCGGCTGTGAAGCGTGCGGAACTCGTGCTGATCGTGGGCACTTCGGCGGTAGTCTATCCAGCCTCGGGCCTTATCACCATCGGAATGCGTAACGGCGCGCGCACGGTGGAGATCAACACGAACCGGACTCCCATCAGCGATTCGGTGGATCTGCATCTGAGCGGGAATGCGGCGGAGATTCTCCCAGATCTGGTGGATTCCAGCCGATAGCACCGTCCGCAAGGAAAAGTCCGGCCCGCAAGAAAGAGGCTGACGCGGAGCGAAACCCGGCAATTCCCGAACCGTCACCATCTCTTGCGACAATTGAAGAGATGCCCTTGCCGTTCGGTGTTGGGCGGGGAACTACATGAGAGTTTGTTATTTGGATGCCTTCTCCGGCGTAAGCGGAGACATGCTGGTAGGTGCGCTGGTGGATGCCGGCGCAAATGCCGAGGAATTGCTTGCCGGATTGCTTTCGCTCGATACGGGCGCGGCCTACCGCCTGGAGCCGGTGAAGCGCAAGGGAATCGCCGCCACGAAGTTTCACGTGGACGGAACGGATTCGAAATCCCATCGCCACCTCCCGCAAATCGTCAAGATGATCGAAGGCGCGGAGCTGCCGGCTCCGGTGCAATCGAACGCCCTGGCCGTATTTGAGAAACTGGCGGAGGCGGAGGCGGCCGTCCATGGCGTGCCGAAAGAGAAGGTCCATTTTCACGAAGTGGGCGCGATCGATTCCATCGCCGATATTGTCGGCGCGTGCCTCGGCTTCCATTTGCTGGGCGTCGAGCGCATCGGTTGCTCCGCGATCAACGTGGGCTCCGGAACCGTGACGGCGGACCACGGCGTCATGCCCGTTCCCACCCCGGCCACCGCCCTCTTGCTGAAGGGAATCCCCGTCTATTCGGCGGGTCCCGCGACCGAACTTTGTACGCCCACAGGGGCGGCCGTCGTTGCCACGCTCGCGAGTGAGTTCGGGCGCATGCCCGCCATGACGGTCGAAGCCACCGGGCATGGTTCCGGCACGAAAGAGTTTCCGGAGATGGCCAATGTGCTCCGCATTCTCATCGGAGAGGATGGCCAGATTCCCGAAGCGATCCGCGTCCGCGTGGTGGAAGCGAACCTGGACGACACCTCGCCGCAGGTGGTGGGGCACGCGATGGAACGCCTTTTCGCGGAGGGTGCGCTTGACGTCACGATGCAGGCCGTCTTCATGAAGAAGAACCGGCCCGGCGTAAAATTGACCGTGCTGTGCCGCCCGGAAGATTGGACGCGCCTCTCGCGGGTGATCTTCACCGAAACCACCACGTTCGGCGTCCGTGCCTATGAGGCGGATCGCCTCGTGCAGCAGCGCCATTGGGAAGAAGTGGAAACCCGCTTCGGCACCGTCCGCGTGAAAGTGGCCGGTGGCGGCACCTTTTCGCCGGAGTACGAGGATTGCCGGCAGGTTGCCGTGCACGCGGGCGTGCCTCTGAAAGTCGTTTTGGCGGAAGCAAGCGCGATTTTTTTGGCCGGGCGCGAGTAGCGCCGCTCCCCGGCACGCGATCAGATTACGACGATGAAATACTACCTCACGACGCCGATTTATTACGTCAACGCGGCCCCGCATATCGGGCACACCTATACGACGCTGGCGGCGGACACCATCCGGCGCTATAAGCGCATGCGCGGCTACGATGCCGTGCTGACCACCGGAACCGACGAGCATGGGCTGAAGATTGAGCGGGCCGCGAAGAAGACCGGCAAGACGCCGGCGGAATTCGCCACCATCATTTCGAACGAGTTCCGGCGTCAATGGAAGATGCTCGGCTTGCTCGATCCGGAAACCAACCCCGGCGACCGCTTCATTCGCACGACCGACCCGCGCCACGTGGAAACCGTCCAGGAGCTCTTCCGCCGCTGCCAGGAGAACGGCTACATCTACAAAGAGAGCTACACCGGCATGTACGACGTCGGCGAAGAGACCTTCGTCCAGGGCGCCAAGCCGGGCGACGTTTCCCCGGTGAACGGCCAGCCTCTCGAAGAGGTGACCGAGGAGAACTACTTCTTTCGCCTCTCCGCGTTCCAGGATCGCCTCCTTGAACTCTACGAATCCCAGCCCGAGTTCGTCCGGCCCGATTTCCGCCGCAATGAGGTGCTGAGCTTTGTGCGCGGCGGCCTGGAAGATCTCTCCATCAGCCGGGGCTCCATTTCCTGGGGCATCCCGCTGCCCACCGGCGACGGGCAGGTGTTCTACGTCTGGTTCGACGCGCTCAGCAGCTATTACACGGCCGTTGCCGGGGAAGACCGCTGGCCGGCGGACCTGCACCTGATCGGTAAAGAGATCCTGCGCTTTCATGCCGTCTACTGGCCCGCTTTTCTCATGGCGGCCGGCTGGCCCCTGCCGAAGCAGATCTTCGCGCACGGCTGGCTGCTCTTTGAGAACGACAAGATGAGCAAGTCGCGCGGCAACATCGTTCGCGCCGAACCCATTCACCGCGTAATGGGCATTGAAGGCTTGCGCTACTTTCTGCTCCGAGAAATTCCGTTCGGCCACGACGGCGGCTTCAGCTACGACGCGCTCGTGCAGCGTTTCAACGCGGATCTTGCCAACGGGCTGGGGAATCTCGCCAGCCGCACCGTGGCCATGCTCCACCAGTATTTCGGTGGGCGGGTTCCGGCACCCGCCGGGAACGGAGACGCCGGGGTCGCGGCCGCCGCCGGGGAAGTCATCGAGACCGCCCGCGTTCACTACGAAAATTTCGAATTTTCGAAAGCCCTGGAGGCCATCTGGGGGCTGATCTCCCGCGTCGACAAATTCATCGTCGAAAAGAAGCCCTGGATCCTGGCGAAGTCGGAAGATCCGGCGGGCCGGGCGGCTTTGGAAGAAACGCTCTATACGGCCGCAGAGGCTCTGCGCGTGGTAACCGTGCTCGCCTCCCCCGTGCTTCCCGCCTCCGCCCAGAAGCTCTGGGAAATTCTGGGTGGCGAGGGCAAGGCGGAAGCGCTCCAATGGGATGCGCTCGCCTGGGGCCAGTTGCCCAAGGGCGGCAAGGTGGAGGCTCTTCCGGAGGCGCCGCTCTTCCCCCGGCTCAAAGCCGAAGAGGTGATTCCGCGCATGCGTGAACTCGAACAGCAAATCTCCGTGGAACAGGCCCGCATGGTGGGCAAAGATCCGGAACCGGCCCCGACGGCCAATGTGGCCCCGCTCGAAGCGGAAATATCCATCGACGATTTCGCGAAAGTGGATATCCGCGTGGGCCGCATCCTCCAGGCCGAACCCGTTCCGAAAGCGGATAAGCTGCTCCATCTGAAGATTGATCTTGGCGAAGCGGAAGCTCGAACGATTCTGGCCGGGTTGGCACTGCACTATAAGCCCGAAGAACTGGTTGGCCGGAAGGTGCTGGTGGCGGCGAACCTCGCGCCTCGCAAGCTGCGCGGCATTGAATCGAACGGCATGGTGCTGGCGGCATCGCTCGAGGGCGGCAAGCCCGTGCTCGCGGGATTCCTCGAAGAGGTGCCCGTTGGGGCCCGGTTGAAGTGAGCGCGAAGCCCAATCCGGATCCGGCGCTTGCCGCCGGATTTATCGAAACCCATTGCCATTTGGATGATGGGCAGTTTGAAGCGGAACGTGACGCCGTTGTCGAGCGGGCGCTTGAAGCGGGCATCTCCATGCTGGTTTCCATCGGCACCGGGGACGGTCCGCCGGATCTGGAGGCGGGCATTCGCATGGCGGAAGCGTACGAGCCCGTCTATGCGAGCGTCGGGGTGCATCCGCATGACGCCTCGCGGGCTTCCGAGGAGACCTGGGCCGCCATGCGCGATCTTGCCGCCCACCCGAAAGTGCTGATTCTCGGCGAGATGGGGCTCGATTTTCACTACGACCACTCTCCGCGCGAGGTGCAGCGCGGCGCTTTCCGCAGACAGTTGGAGATTGCGGCGGAACTGGGCATGCCCATCGCAATTCATACCAGGGAAGCATGGCGGGAGACCGTCGATTGCCTGCGCGAAGTCTGGGCCGGCGTCGGCAATGGCGGCATTTTCCATTGCTTTTCCGGTGGTTTGGCCGAGGCGGAGGAGGCGCTGTCGCTCGGCTTTTGTCTCGGCATCGGTGGCGTGCTCACCTTCCCCAGGGCGGAGGAACTGAGGGTTGCTGTAGCGGCCACTCCATTGAATCAATTACTTTTAGAGACGGATGCGCCCTATCTCGCTCCCGTCCCGTTCCGGGGGAAAAGAAACGAACCTGCATTCCTCGTTCACACCGCCCGGAAGCTGGCGGAGGTGAAAGGTCTTCCCCTGGAAGCCGTGCGGAGAGCGACATCCGAAAACTTCCAGAAAGTGGTCTTTGCCCGAAAGTTGGCGAATCAGTAAACTAGGAATTCGCTTCATGAGCATGAGCAGTGATCTTAGCCGCACGTTATCGGCTAGGGAAGTCTTCGAACTGATTGCCGGCGACCTTCACCGGGTGGAGGAGCAGTTCCGCGCGGAGTCCGTGGCTTCAGAATCAGCCGTGACGCTGATTGCCGAGCACCTGCAATCGAGCGGCGGGAAGCGCCTGCGCCCCACGCTCGTGCTGCTCACGTCCAAGCTCTTCGCCAACCGGGACTTGCAGTGGAGCGTGCGCCTCGCGGCCGTGGTTGAGTTGATCCACACGGCTACCCTGATCCATGATGACGTGATCGACGAAGCGGAGACGCGCCGCGGCAGGGCTTCCACGAACGCGCTTTGGGGCAACCAAACGAGCGTGCTCTCCGGTGACTGGCTCTATATGCAGGCATTCCGAGTTGCGCTCGAAATGCGAAACTTCCACCTGCTCGATCTGCTCATCAGCATCACGCAGCGCATGGTGGAAGGGGAACTCCTGCAGGCGCGGCTGCTCGGCCGGGTCGTGGATAGAGCCGAGTATCTCGAACTGGTGGATCGCAAGACCGCCAGCCTCTTCTCCGCCTGCGCCCGCCTCGGCGCCTGCGCCGGCAACGCCACGGAAGAAGAGGAAACCCGCCTCGGCAAGTTTGCCTGGAACCTCGGCATGGCTTTTCAGCTAGTGGACGATATCCTCGATTTCACGTCCACGGAAGAGACTCTCGGGAAGCCGGTCGGCAGCGACCTGCGCGAGGGCAAACTCACGCTTCCGCTCCTTTATGCCGTCGAGCAGGCGACGCCGGCCGAACGCGCCGATGTCGAACGTGTGCTTGCCGAGCGCAGTTACAATACCGTGCCTTTTGCGCGCGTGCTCGAGATCGTCCGCAACCACAGCGGTATCGAGTTTGCCCGCCAGGCCGCCGCCGAATACGCCGCCAAGGCCAGCATCCTGATCGGCCAGTTCCCCGAATCCGCCGCGCAGCGCGCCTTGCAGGCCCTGCCGGATTTTGTCGTGATGCGGGATTATTAGTCCGCCCGCCGCCCGTTGCTTCCCTTCATTTCGCCCGAATTTGTTTTGGCGTTAGACTCTAGAAAAGCCCGCTCGTCTTTTTGGCCTGCCGGGCCGTCTTATCCGATGGAGCCGATAGTTTGATCCCACGCGTGGCCGAAGACAAAGACCTTGTCCTCGCTGCGCAGCGAGGCGACGTGGAGCCGTTCAACCGGCTCATCGAGCGATGGGAAAAGCGGATCTTCAACTACCTGCTGCGCATTTTGGGCGACCGCGAGGATGCCATGGATGTCAGCCAGGAAGTGTTCCTGAAGGCGTACCAGAAGATTCGGAGCCTCCAGGATGCGGATCGCTTTTCGTATTGGTTGTTTCGCATCGCGCATAACGAGGCCTACTCTCTCGTCCGCAAGTCGCGGCCGGAAGAGGAATGGAACGGCCATGGCGACGGCCCTGAATGGAGCCGCCGTATGGCGCCGGTCGAGGTGTCTCTGGCAGTCGAGACGGCCCTCGCCCGGCTGAGCCCCGAACAGCGTGAAGCGGTCGTGCTGAAGGTGTATCAAGGCTTCAAGTTTGAGGAGATCGGCGAGATTCTGGGTACCCCGGTCTCCACGATCAAGTCAAGGCTCTACACGGGGCTCGAGCTGCTGAAGCAGACGCTGGAGCCCCGCTTGGAGAAGCGCCAGACCGATTAGGCGTCTGCGCGGGAACGATGCAGGCCCAATGCAGACATGGAGCGAGCCATGGATAAGAACGAACGCGACCTGCGGGATTTGGTGTTCGGCGACGAACTCGCCCGGACGCCGGATTCCGAACTGCAGGCAATCAATGAACACCCGGAGCGCCAGGACGAACTGAACCGCCTGCTCGAACTGCGCGAGGCTTTGCTGAGCCTGGAGGACGAAGATCCGCCGCGTCGTACGGTGCTGGTGGGCGCTCCCTCATCGGCGGAAGCTTCCTGGTGGAGGCGCATGTTGGCCTTCGGTTCGCCAGGATGGGGTTTTGCCGGTGCACTGGCGCTCGCCTTGGCGGTGCTGGCTCACGGATGGATGGCGCGCCCGTTCGCCAGCGGGCCGGCTACGAACGAGGTGGTGGCGAAAGCTCCCGCGGTCGCGGTATCCCCGGAACTCGACGCCGAGGCCGTGAACGCCCGCATCGACGCCGCCGTGGAGCAACGCCTTGCGGCCGCCATTACCAGAGTGAAGGCGGAACTCCGGCAGGAGCATGAACAGGAGACGAAGCGTCTGGTGAATGCGGCCGAACAGAGGCTGGAGCGGGAACACGATAACGAGATGTACCAGATGCGCGAAGCGGTCGCGTTCATCCAGAAGAAGTACGGCCGCCAGATGGTGGCGAACGTTGCCTTCATGGGTGAGCGGCAATGATGGCCTTGGGCCTGCGAGGCTTTTTCCGCGCTCTGGCGTCCCTCGCGTTGCTAAGCGGGTTGCTGCTTGCGGAGACCCCGGCGGAATCACCGCGTCTCGATTTCAGTGCCGTGCGCCGGTCGGAACGCGCGATCGACGGGCGCATCGAGCGCTACAACACGGAGAGCCCGATGGAAGTCATCGGCGCCACCCGCGGCGTCTATCTCGCCGGCACGGGGCTGCTCTTCTCGATCGAAGTCAGCCTCTCCCCGGCGGTGGGAATCTCTCCCTTTTTCACTCGGATGCCGCCCGGTGAGGTGGAGAAAATTCATGCCGCGAAACTGGGGCGGGTGCCCGTGCTGCGGCAACTGCTGTTGACGTTGCTGCCCGAGATGGCCAAGGCCCACGCCGACGTCCCGGCAAGCGAAGAAATTGTGATGGGCGCAACGCTTTTCTATTTCCCCTATGAGAACCTGAAGGGTCTGCCGGCGCAGATGGTGGTTCGCGCGAACGTGGGTGCGCTTCGCAAGCTGCAAACCACCGGCGACGCGAACGATGCGGCCCGGGTCGCACCCATCGCGAAGATCACTCTATACTAAGCATCGTCCACACCACGCAGCACATGAGTACGAGAGCGCTACCAGCCGACGCAGGTCCCACCCAGTCCGATGCAGCCCCGCGTCCGCAACGCCTGGGCGAGCGCCTCATCGCCAAAGGGCTGATCTCCCTCGAAGACCTTGAGAAGGCTCTCGAGATTCAGAAGGAGCGCGGCGACAAGATCGGCCGGATTCTGGTGGATCTTGGCTTCGTTTCGTCGAAGGACGTGCTGGCTACCCTGGCCGAGCAGTTGGGGCTGGATCTGGTGAACCTCCAGAGTGAGCCGCCCGGCGCACCTGAACTCGAAGGTCTCAATGCGCGTTTTCTGCGGCAGGCGCGCGCCATTCCGTACGCGGTGGAAGATTCCGTTCTGCTGCTCGCGATGGCGGACCCGCTCGATTTTGAGACCATCGCCGCCGTGCATCGCTTTACCGGTTTGCGGACGAGGCCCGTGCTCGCGGCGGAAGCGGAGATTCTCGAAGCGGTGGAGCGCCATTACGCGGATTCCCACCCTCGCGCGGGGGTGGGTGCGTTCGAGGGCGAGGACGCCGAGGCGCTGGCCGATCTCGAACAGCTCCGTGACATGGCGTCCGAAGCGCCGGTCATCCGTCTCGTGAATACGATGATCGCCCAGGCCGTGGAGAAGCGCGCCAGTGACATCCATATCGAACCGTTCGAGAAGGAGTTCCGCGTCCGCTACCGCGTGGATGGCGTGCTCTACAACCAGGATTCTCCGCCGAAAGAGCTGAAAGCCGCCATCATCTCCCGCCTCAAGCTCATGGCCCGTTTGAACATTGCGGAACGGCGGCTGCCACAGGATGGCCGCATCAAGATCAAGGTGATGGGCCGGGAAGTGGACCTCCGCGTTTCCACCCTTCCCACCCTCTACGGCGAGAGCGTCGTGATGCGCCTGCTCGATCGTTCCGCCGGTGATTTCTATGACTTGCAGCGTCTGGGTTTCGACGATCGGATGCTCGGGCGGATGCACCATTTCACCTCGCTTCCGCACGGCATCTTTCTCGTCACCGGCCCCACCGGAAGCGGCAAGTCCACCACGCTCTATTCGGCGCTCAAACGGATTAACCAGCCGGATAAGAAGATCATTACCATCGAAGATCCCGTCGAGTATCAGATGGACGGGATCAATCAGATCTTCGTCAATCCGCAGATTGGCCTCGATTTCGCCACCGGGCTTCGACACATCGTCCGGCAGGACCCCGACGTCATCATGGTGGGCGAGATCCGCGATCGCGAAACGGCCGACATCGCCATCCGCGCGGCGCTCACCGGGCACTTTGTCTACTCCACGTTGCACACCAACGACGCGCCCAGCGCCATCACGCGCCTGCACGACATGGGCGTGGAGAATTACCTGATGAGTTCCACGATCGTCGCCGTGCTCGCGCAACGCCTGGTGCGCGTGCTCTGCAAGCACTGCAAGCGGGAAGAGGGTACGATTCGCACCGATGACGGCAGGCTCATTCCCCATTTCAAGGGCGCGGGTTGCCAGCATTGTTTCGGCCTCGGCTACAGCGGGCGCATGGGCATTTTTGAGTTGATGGAATTGAACGACCGTTTGCGCGAACTCATCATGCAGAACGCCAACGCCGTGCAATTGGCGACAGCGGCGCGGGAGTTGGGCATGCGGACCCTGCGCGAAGACGGCTGGTTCAAGGTGGAGACCGGAATGACCTCCGCGGAGGAGATCATCCGCGTTACCCAGGATTTGTAGCGGCGCACGATGGCGACTTTCCATTTCAGAGCGGTTGCGGGCGACGGGCGCGTACGTTCCGGCATTCTCCACGGGGATTCCGAGCGGGAGATTGCGCGGGAACTCATGCGGCAGGGCCTGACCCCGGTCTACGTGGGCGCCGGGAAGAAACAGCGCGCGGAGTTGTCGCTCCCGCAGTGGGGCGCCCCCGGCCGCAAGGACGTTCTGTTCTTTACGCAGGAACTGTCCACGCTCCTGAACGCGGGCGTCCCGCTTGACCGGGCTATCGCCATCACCAGCGAACTCACGGAGAACAGCCAGTTTCGCTTCCTCGTGAACGATCTGCTGCGCCTCGTTAAGGGCGGCCGTTCCCTCGCCGACGCCCTGGCGACTCACCCCAAGCATTTCTCTGAGTTGTACGTGAACATGGTGCGCGCCGGGGAGGCCAGTGGCTCACTTGCGCACATCTTTGAGCGCCTGGCGAAATTCGAGGAGAGCCGGGACGAGTTGCGCAGCTACATCGTCTCGTCGATGGTCTATCCCGTCCTGCTATGTCTCGTGGGCATTGCCTCCATCTTTGTGCTGATGAACTTCGTGGTGCCCCGCTTCGCCAAGGTCTTCGCGGATGCCCGCATTCAGGTGCCCGCGCCCACGCAGCTCATGATTCAGATTTCCCAGTTCTTTCAGGCGTACACCGTGCCGCTGCTGATCCTGGTTGCCATCGGCATCGTGGCGCATCAGTATTATGTAAGAACGCCGGAGGGCCGCATGTGGTGGGATGGCTTTCAGCTCCGCATCCCCGTCCTGGGCGACGCGCTCCGCAAGGCGGAAACCGCGCGCTTTGCGCGGTCCATGGCGACGCTGGTTGCCAACAGCGTGCCCTTGGTGCAGTCCATCCTGATCGCCCGCAACATCGTGAGCAACCGGATGATGTCGTCTTCGCTAGACGCCGTGGCGCAAGGGGTGAAGCGCGGGGAGGGCATCGCCGCCCCGCTGCGCCGCACCAACCAGTTTCCCGCGCTCGCCGGTCACCTCCTGCTCGTGGGGGAGGAGACGGGTTCGCTCGACGCCATGTTCCTGCGCATGGCCGAAATTTACGAAACCGAAACCAAAGCGGCTATCAAGCGCTTTACGGCGCTCTTCGAGCCGCTTGTTATCCTGATCATGGGTATCATCGTCGGAGCGTTGATCCTGACGATGCTGCTTGGAATCACCAGCATCAACGAGGTGGCACTATGACGCACCAGAACTCCCATCGCCGCCGACGGCGGCAAGCCGGTATTACGCTCATCGAAATGCTGGTTGTGATGACGATCATCGCCCTGTTTGCGACGCTTGTGGCACCGCAACTGCTGAACCAGGGGGATAAGGCCCGGGTCACCAAGGCGAAAGCCGACATCGCCGGCCTCAAGACGGCCCTCACGATGTACAAGCTCGATACCGGGGTCTTCCCCACCACGGAGCAGGGGCTGAAGGCACTCGAAACCGCACCCTCGGGAGTGAAGAACTGGAGCGGCCCGTATCTGCAGGAAGTGCTTGTGTCGGACCCCTGGGGCAACCCGTACGACTATCGCTTCCCCGGCCAGCGCGGCAATGAGCCGGACATCCTCTCCTACGGGGCGGATGGCCAGCCGGGCGGTGAAGACCTCAATGCCGATATCGTCAGTTGGAAATCGAACTGACCGCGGCTACCCCGCGAAGCCGGTATCGACAGCCGATTGAGCCATGAGCCAGCGTTCCATCAACGCCACCAATGCGCCTCAACCGATGTCCGCGCTCCCAAGGGCTTTCTCCGCCCAGGCGGGGGTCACGCTGGTTGAGATGCTCGTGGTGGTGGTGATCATCGGCCTGATGGTCGGCATCACCGTGCCCGCTTTCCAGGCCGGGCTCCCGTCTATTCGTCTCCGAAGCGCGTCTACCTCGGTAGCGCAGTTGCTCAACGCCGCGTGCAATCAGGTGGAGCGCGGCCAGGTGGCGGTGCTCCTCGAAGTGGATCCGGCGAAACGCAAGCTCCGCTTCCGGAGCATCCGGGGCGAAGGCGAGGACGAAATGGAATTGCCGCAAGGCGTAGAGATCGCGGCCATCGCGCCACTGTTGCCGGGAATGCCAGCACCGCCCGCGACACCCCCGCGTGCGCGCGACTTTTTGCTCTATCCGGGTGGGGCATTCCCCGCCATCGCCATTGAATTGCGCAATGAACGCGGAGCGGGCAAAATCATCCGTTTGAATCCCATTGCCGCCGCTCCCGTGATTGAGGATGCGCCCGCCCGCGTCACGCCATGAATCCGCCGATCCGAACATTTCGCGGAGACCGCATTGAAGCCCCGGCGTCGCCTGGTCCGCGCGATCGCGAAGCCGGTTTCACGCTCCTTGAAGCGCTGGTTGCTACCTTGATCATGGCCATTGCCGTGGTGGGGTTGCTGTCCGCAATCTCCACCTCTCTCGGCAATGCCGCGCGCCTCACGGAGCATGATCAGATTTCCTCTCTCTCCCGGCGGAAGATGGAAGATCTCCTCGCCGCGCCCATGCCCTTGGGCCAAACCCTGGCCGGCCGCTTCTCTCCGGCGGAGAGCGGCGGCTTGGAAGCTGGTTGGAGCGCGGTGGTATATCCCTTCGAAGGCAACATGGCAGGAATGGGTGATGCCGTTCTGGATCGCCTCGTGCTCGAAGTCTGGTGGATCAGCGACGGCAAGCGCCGTACGGTGGAGCTGGAAACCTACCGTGCACGGCGCGTCCTGAACAGCGCGGACTTGGAACGGTATCCGCGTGGCTAGCCGGAACGGGTCCCGCGCACCCCAAGGCGAGCGCGGCATGACGCTCATTGAGGTGCTGATCGCCGTCACTCTTGTGGGGATGCTCATGGTGGGCATCGCCTATTCGCTGGGGATCGGTCTTCGGGCGATGGAGCGTTCCAATGACCGCCTCGCGCTCAACCGGCGCATCGAGCGCACCCAGGAGATTCTCGAGCAGCAGCTACTGAACCTGACGCCGGTTTCCGCCGCCTGCATTCTGGAGAATCCCGTGGCACCGCAGGCGATGCCGTTCTTTCAGGGAGAGCCCCAGCAAATGCGCTTCGTCTCCACTTACTCCCTCACCGAAGGCGCTCGCGGCTACCCTCGCATTCTGGAGTTCACCGTCGTGCCCGGAGATCCTAAGCGCAACCCTCCGGGCGTGCGGCTGATCGTCAATGAGTTCCTCTACTCCGGCCCCGCAAGCGCCGGACAGACCTGTTTTGGACTGATGCCGGACCCCGTAACCCACGCACTGGTTCCCCGCTTCGCACCCATCCAGCCCCGCCCGGATTCGTTTATTCTGGCCGATCGGCTGCTCGGTGCGCGCTTCCGTTTCCTGCAATACCTGGCCCCGCCGGAAGCCCCGCGATGGGTCGATCAATGGATCTTCAAGGAACTGCCGGAGGCCATCGCGGTCGAGATGGTCCCGCTGCCGGGCGAAAACTCCGGTGTGCAGCCGGCCACCCTCGTAGTTCCTCTGCGCGTGGACCGCCTTCCGGGGAAACGATATGGTGATTAGCCCGCGGCACAATACGCGTTCCTGTCGGCCCTGCCGTCCCTCGCGAGGGGGCGCGCTGCTGGCCGTCGTTTGGCTGGTGGCCGCTCTTTCCGTGATTGCCCTTGCCATCGCCGCCACGGTGCGCTCGGAGGTGGAGCGCTCCACCACCAACGCTGAAGCCGTCCGTGCATACTACCTTGCCAAAGGCGCGATTGACCGGGCAGCGCTCTACATCCAGTGGGGTGCCGCCGCCAATCAGCCCGGTCGCCCCCCGGTCTATTACCTGCGCGGCATGCGGACCCTCGAATTTCGCCTGCCTTCGGGCGTAGTCAGCGTGGATGTCATCCCGGAATCCGCCAAGCTGAATGTGAACCGGGTCGACGTCAACGACCTCTTGCGGCTCTTTCTCGCGCTCGGCCTGGCACCGCCCGATGCGGCCGAACTGTCGGCCGCCGTGGATGACTGGCGCAAGCCCCCAGGCGCTGCTCTCACCCCCTTTGATCGCTACTACCTCTCGCTCACTCCGTCTTTTCCCGCGCGCCATGCGTCTCTGGAAAATGTGGAAGAACTGCTCCTTGTGAAAGGGATGACGCCCGAGCTATTTTACGGTACCTATGTGCCGGGCTCGGGCGATTCGCTCGTCTGGCGCCCCGGTGTCCGGGATTGCCTCACCGTCTATGGACGCAGTGATTCCGTGGATATCAATTGGGCGGAGCCTCCGGTTCTGGCCGCGGTGGGTCTTCCCCCTCAGGCCGTGGCCATGATCGATGCGCGCCGCAACCAGCGGCCGTTCCTGATGGAAAATGAGATTTCGGAGCTTGGCCTTGGCGGGTTCGAAGGGGTGCAGCGCCTCCAGATTGGGGGCCGCTCCATTTTCACGCTCCGCGCCACCGCCCGCCTGCTTGAGCAGGATGGCAGCCTCTCCGCAACGCGCCGCGGCATCGCGGCCGTGGTCGACCTCAACGAACGCACCGTTGACCGCCCATTCACTACGCTACGCTGGTACGACAGGGCATGGAAACAATAAGCACCGCTCCTGTTTCGGGAAACGGTCACTCCCCGGACCAGTCAAACGCCGCGACCGCCGCCAGTTCGGCCGGGTTGCATCCGTCCCCTTGGTGGAAGCGCCTTGCCGCCAGCGGTGCCGGCGTTGCCATCGCCGTCGGGCAGGAGAGCATCGACATCCTTCTCCTGCGCGTGCGCCCGTCCAGCGTCACCATCCTGGGCTTCCAGCGCTTCACCGGCATCAAGGAGCGCGGCGCGTCGGAGATCGGCGCGGAATACGCTCGCTTCCTGCGCGCGAATGGAATTCCTCACCTGCCTGCCTGGGTCCTGCTGCCTCGCGAGGATATGATCGTTCGCACCCTGAGCCTGCCCGGCGTCCCCGCGAAGGATCTCGATTCCGCGATCTCCCTTCAGTTGGAATCCTTGCACCCTTATGTAGACCAGGGCGTACGATACGGCTTCGTCCGTGTCGGCAAATCGCCCCAGGTGCTGGTCGGCATCGCTCGCGAAGATCTGGTCGATCGCTGGATTGCCTTCTTTGAGGAAGCGGGTGTCAAACTCGCCGGATTTACATTCAGCGCGGACGCGCTCTACCGGGGTATTCGTTGCTTGCGGACGCCGGGTTCCGGCTTCGTCACCGCCATCGAATCAGAGGATGCCGTCGAGATTTACGGAGAAAGCACTTCGCGCCCCGTCTACGATGCGCTGCTCTATGCGGAGCCGTCTTCCGCGTTGACGCATGCTGCTTCCGAACTGCGTCTGGATGACCAGGGTGCCATCCGTGAGGTTGCGGAACTGCTGCCCGCCGCGGCCACGGTGGAACAGGCGGAATTTGCGGCCAAACATCCACTGCTCTACGCCACCGCTCTGGGAGCGGCTGCCACCTTCCCCGCACCGGCGGCGAATCTTCTCCCCGCGGAATTGCGTAAAGGCGGCAATTGGACGATGTTCCTGCCGACGCTGGTTCTTGCAGTGATCCTGGCCCTCCTTGTGGCCGGCATGTACGGTTACAAGGCTTGGGAAGAGCGCCAGTACGCCGCTCGCCTGATGGCGGAAGTCCAGTTGCTCGAACGCCAGGTGGCCGCCGGGCAACGCCTCGATCAGGAAGGGGAGCGCTTCCTCACCCGGCTGGATTTCTTGAACGCGTTTCGTTCCCGTACCTCGGCCGATCTCGAGGCACTTCTCGCTCTCACCCGTCTGCTGCCCGATGATACTTGGGTTACGCAGCTCGATCTGTCGCGAACGGAAATTTCTCTGGCCGGTGAAGCCGCGCGCGCGGGAGATTTGATCGGCATCATTGATGCCAGCCCGCTTTTCGAGAAGACGGAGTTCGCCATGCCTCTGCAGCGCGTGGAGAACCGGGAGATCTTCCGGCTGCGCATCCGGCGGGAGGCGGCGAAATGACAATCTCCGCGAGAGACCGGCGCGCTCTG
Source organism: Acidobacteriota bacterium (assembly GCA_014584705.1). Classification (GTDB taxonomy): domain Bacteria; phylum Acidobacteriota; class Terriglobia; order Bryobacterales; family Bryobacteraceae; genus JACTMJ01. Next base: position 163,692 of record JACTMJ010000026.1, read on the forward strand.
CTGCTGCTCGGCGTGGGCATCGCCGTTGTATTGGGTTGGCGCTTATGGAACGAGCGCGGCGCGTCGGTCGCCAGTGCACCGGCCGTCAATCTTTCCATCCCCGTCCTCGAAAAGCGCCTCGTGAGCCTGAGGGAGCGTGCCGCGCTCAACCCCGCGAAGAAAGAAGTGCGGGAGCAGCTTGCCAAGGTCGTGGAGGAACGTGAAAAAGCGCTATTGCGGGCGGAGACGCCACAGCAGGCGCAGGCCGCCCTTCTTGCCAAAGTGCGGGCCGTGCTCGAACGCCAGGCTCCCCCTCTTCAGGCCGGCCAGGTGGACATGGCCCCCATTGGCAGCGCCGGCGAAGACTATGGTGAAGTTGCGGTGACGGTGGCCTTTCCCTGCGCCATTGAGCAGCTCGTGAATGTGCTTGCCGATATCCGCGCGATGGAAGACGCCGTGGCGACGCGAAGCATTGCGGTCTCTATTGCCAACCGTCAAAAGAAAATTCTGAATGTCCGCGTCAGTGTTTCCGCGCTCACGCCGCGGGAACTGGTGCCGGAACCCACCGGAGGAATGATCCGATGAAAACCAGACTGCGCATCCTGAATCTTGTCCTGCTCATTGCCTGCGGGTTTGTTGTCTGGCAGATGCGTGCCAACCACCTGCAAGCTGCCGCGCGCGAGCAGAAAACATTTCAGCCGCGTGCCAAAGCAAACCAGGCCGCTGACGTGAAGGTGGTCCCGGTTCCACCGGCGGAACCGCCCTCCGCCTACGTGGAAGTCGCCACCCGCATGATGTTCGCGCAGGACCGCAATCCGAACGTGGTCGAGGAAAAGAAGCCGGAGCCCGAACCCAAACAGATGCCGCCACTGCCCGTGCTTTACGGCGTCATCAATTTCGGGGACGGGCCCATCGCCATGCTCAGCGAGAATGAAGGCGGCAAACAGGGATCGTACAAAGCCGGGGACAGCATCGGTGAGTTCAAGCTCGTGAGCGTTTCCAAGGAGAAGATCACCTTTTTGTGGGACGGCAAGGAAATTGAGAAGACGGCCGAACAATTGAAATCTCAGGGCAAGAGCGCCCCGAAAAAGGCCGCCAAGGAGACGGTAGCCAAGGCGCCAACGCCCGTCGCACCACCCCCCGCGCCCACCAAGCCCGGCCCCGGCAAAGAGACCGGGGGTAGGGAACGCGCCTGCCAGCCCGGCGAGAAATCGCCGGATGGCACGGTGGTGGATGGCTGGGTGAAGCGGACCACGTACTCCCCGATGGGAGCGGTTTGCTACTGGGAGCCGGTAGCGAAATAGGCCTCTCGCGGCGGTGTGTCTATCGAAGCGAGGGAGATTCTTGAAGCGAGGGAGAAGGGTGAGGCAACGAATGAGGACGGATATGAAGTACATCTGCGCGGTTGGGGCCTTGGCCGCCAGCCTCCTGCCAACCGCGTTCGGATGGGCGCAAAACGCACCCGCGAG